>NZ_CDBJ01000068.1:383-155151 GCF_000820045.1 Aeromonas rivuli
CTGATTTGCTGATTTGCTGTGAGTATAGAGAGTTTAAAACTGTTTTCTCATTAAATATGGCTCCCCATAGCTCTCTGGATGTTGGTGTGCCAAGAAAACTTGATGAACTTAACACCTAATGACTCAGGTAGCGCTGTACGATTACAGTGTCATTTTTCATCATTTCAATGTTTGTATTGGCTATGTTGCTCAATATCATTAAAACACTCAGATCTGGAGAAATGGTTGCTGCAATCCACTTGGGGCAAGCAGCCTGCCAATTGGTCGGCGGAAGACGAACTGGCTCGCTTCGAGTTGCTGGTCAATAAGCCGGGCGCCAGCCTGACGGTGGTACGCACCCGGCCCAGAGCTGAATGGACGCTGGCCGCCCGGCAATGACCACTCCTGTACTTGCCCATCTTAACGGACAGGGTTGCCATTCACTATAAATAGGGCTCACTCGGATACGTCTATCATTGATGGCGAGCCGATGGGCCTTTTTATTCAATACCATCTGGTTACTACCCCTCCATAAGATCAAACGCAATAAGCTAAGTGGCGATCCGGGCGGCACTACACTCAATAAAATGGGTGAGGTAGCCACTATGAAAGGGTTATGGATAGTGATGATGTGGGGGCTCTTTATGGGGCCTTGGTCGCAGGTTTGGGGGGCTGACCCCAAGGAGGAGGAAGAGGAGCGTGCTCAGCTGGACTTTAACAGTGCTGAGCTATCAAAGCCCGCCTTGGGGGATCTCGATGCCATGCTGGAACGGGGCCGCATTCGGGTGCTGACCACTTACAACAAGACTGGCTATTTCATCAACAAGGGCGTGCAACGGGGTGTCACCTATGATGGCTTTATGCAGCTTGAGCAGCGCTACAACGGCCAGTTGCGAAAAGAGAAAGCCATCAAGCGTCACCTTAAATTACATATCGTCTTTATTCCGGTCGCGCGGGACAAGTTATTCAGCGATCTGATCGCCGGTAAAGGCGATATCGCCGCCGCCAATCTCACCATCACGGATCAGCGTAAGCAGGGGGTTAATTTCACCGACCCCTTGCTTGAGGATGTGCGTGAACTGCTGGTCTCGGGCCCGGCTTCCCCCAAGGTGGAAGGGGCGGGGGATCTCGGTGGACAGGCCATCTATGTGCGCCCCTCATCGAGTTATTTCGAGAGCCTGCTTAGTGATAACCAGGCGCGCAAGGCCGCCGGGCAGCCGTTGATTGACATTCGTGCCGTACCTGAGACCCTGGAAGATGAAGACTTGATCGAAATGGTCAATGCCGGTCTGCTGCCGTTCATCATCGTGGATGAGCACAAGGCGCGCTTCTGGAAGCAGATTTTTCCCGATATCAACGTTCATGAGCAGCCGGTATTTCGTGAAGGGGGTGTCATCGCCTGGGCGGTACGCAAGGAGAGCACCCAGTTGTTGGCGATGCTCAACAAGCAGATCGCGGCGCTGCGGGGCAAGCAGACTGGATCTCAGCGGCTGGCCCTCTATCTCAAGCAGAATAAGTATGTAAAGAGCGCAGCCGCCGAGGCGGACCGCAAGAAGTTTCTGCAATTGGTCGACCTGTTTCGCCAATACGGAGCACGCTATGAGGTGGACTGGTTGCTCATTGCGGCCCAGGGCTATCAAGAGTCGGGCCTCAACCAGAAGGCCCGTAGTCATGTGGGCGCCATCGGTGTGATGCAGCTGATGCCCGCCACTGGCAAGCAGATGAAGGTGGGGGATATTCGCCAGACTGAGCCCAACGTTCACGGTGGGGTCAAATACATGCGCTGGATGATAGATCGCTACTACGCCGATGAGCCCATGACCGATCTGGACAAGGCGCTCTTCTCCTTCGCCTCTTATAATGCGGGGCCGGCCCGGGTGGCGCGCTTGCGAGCAGAAGCCAAGAAGCGGGGCTTGGATCCCAATATCTGGTTCCAGAATGTCGAATATGTGGCGGCAGATAAGATAGGCCCTGAGACGGTGACCTATGTGGGCAACATTTATAAGTACTATATCGCCTACAAGCTGGTGATGGAGCAGATCGAACAAAAAAACCAGGCTGCCGCCGCGTTGGAGCAAGATGCGGGCATGGCCAGTGGGGCCGCAAGTACGCTAACGACCCCGAAAATCATTACAGCTGAGCCTGCACCCGCCACGAAATAAGCATCGCTATTACAGAGGCGCCCAAGTCATTGGCTTGGGCGCCTCTGCGTTGCATGGGGTTTACCGGCTGCGCTGGTAATCCACTCTCGCGGCCAGTGGATGTTGTGGCCTGCACGGTCTGCGTTATCCCCCGGCGTCAGCGGGGGAGTGGCGTCCCCGTGGCAGACAGGCCATGTGTTGAGTCCCTTGTGCCGTGATGTTATTTAGCGCGTCGTGGCGATCGACTCAGATAAACATGCCCCCGGAGGCTTCGATGCGCTGGGCATTGATCCAGCGGCAATCGTCCGCGAGCAGGGCGGCGATGACACCACCGATATCGTCAGGACGACCCACCCGGCCGAGCGCCGTCTGGCTGGCAATAAAATCGTTCACATCCCGATTGTCGCGCACGACCCCCCCACCAAAGTCAGTCTCTATGGCGCCGGGGGCGACCACGTTGACGGCGATGCCCCTCGGCCCCAGCTCCTTGGCCAGATAGTGGCTCAATACCTCAATGCCTCCTTTCATGGCCGCATAGGCGGCATAACCCGGCAGGGCGAACCGAGTCAGACCGGTGGAGAGGTTGACGATGCGGCCTCCATCGCGCAGCAGGGGCAATAGTTGCTGGGTCAGGAAAAACGTGCCCTTGAGGTGGATGTTCATCAGGGTATCGAATTGTTGCTCAGTGGTCTGCTCGAAGGGCGCGTTGATACCTATGCCCGCATTGTTGACCAGGAAATCGAACTGGGTCCGTTGCCACTGGCTTTGCAGCAGCTGCTGCACCTGCTCGGCAAAGGCCGGGAAGCTGGCGCTGTCGGCCACATCCAGCGCCAGCGCATGGGCCTGGACTCCCAGGGTGCGAGCGGCTTCAACCACCAGATCGGCCTCTTCGGCCTGGCTGCGATAGGTGATGATGAGAGAGATCCCCCGGGCTGCCAGGGTCAGGGCCGTGTTGCGGCCAAGGCCTCGGCTAGCGCCCGTGATGAGGGCAATGGGTTGGTACATGATGAACTCCTGGGTTGGTTGGCGGTAGGGAGATGCGGTGTCACGACTGTATTTAATCTTTGAAACTGGATAAAGATGGTCATACTGAATGCAATGTTCCATTTATATAAACAATAGCCGATATGGATCAACTGGATGCCATGGGTATGTTTGTGAGGGTAGCCGAGCTGGAAAGCTTTACCCGCGCCGCCGAACAGCTGGCGGTGCCCAAGGCGACCCTCTCGCTCACCATTCGTCGTCTCGAGGAGCAACTGGGCACCCGATTGCTGCAACGCACCACGCGCAGGGTGCAACTCACCGCGGATGGGCGGCTCTGTTACGAGCGTTGCCTGGATCTGTTGGCGGATGTGGATGAGTTACGGAGCCTGTTTCAGCCCGCGCAGCGCCTGAGCGGGCGATTGCGGGTCGACATGCCGAGTCGCTTGGCTCGGCTACAGGTGATCCCTCGCTTATCGGCGTTTCTGGCTCAGCACCCGGACTTGACCCTGATGCTGAGCACCACGGACAGGCGGGTCGATCTGGTGCGGGAAGGGTTCGATTGCGTGGTACGGGTCGGGACGCTGGGATCCTCCAGCCTGGTGGCGCGCAGGCTGGGTCAATATCGGCAGATCAACTGCGCCAGTCCCGCCTACCTCGCTCGGCACGGGCTACCGGGGACACTGGCGGATCTGACTCAACACCAGTTGATCCACTACGGCAGCGATCTTGGCGGTGAGCAGACGGGATTCGAGGTGCTGGGGTCGGATGGCCGGGTCGAATGCCATCCCATGGCGGGCGCCCTGACCGTCAATGACAGCGAGAGCTACCTGGCCGCGGCCCTAGCCGGGCTTGGCATCATACAGTTGCCGGAGCAGGGCGTCGCTGAGCTGCTGGCCAGGGGAGAGCTGGTCGCCCTCTTGCCCGAGTGGCAGGCGCCACCGCTGCCCATTCATGTGCTCTATGGGCATCGCCGCCAACTGGCGCCCAGGGTGCAGGCCTTCATCCAGTGGCTCGAAGGCGTGCTGGGGAATGCCCCGGCGCCAGGGACGGATGGCGCTGAGTGACAAGGGGTTGCGCGGCAGGGAGGCAAACTGACGCGGCAGGAAAATCAGCCGGCGAATTTCACGATGCAATTCTTGCCTGCCGCCTTGGCCTGATAGAGGGCGAGATCGGCGTGGTGCAGCAGGGTATCCCCATCAAGGGTGGGCGCGCTCTCGGCCCAGCCAATGCTGAGGGTGCAATAGAGGGTCTGCTGCTCGGCGACGATGGACATGTTGGCGAGGGTGCTGCGGATCCGCTCCAGCACCGGCAAGGCATCCGCTGGCGATATATCGATCAGTACCAGGGCAAACTCCTCTCCCCCGATCCGCGCCGTGATGTCCTGGCTGCGGCAATGGTTATGGATGATCTGGGCCAGAGTCTGGATCACCCGATCGCCCACCCTGTGACCATGGGTGTCATTGATTGACTTGAAGTTATCTATGTCCAGCATGGCCACGCAATAGGGGCGCGCCTGGCCAGCAAGCCGCGCCAGCTGCGGCATGAAGGCGCGGCGGTTAAGCAGTCCCGACAAGGGATCGTAACTGGCCTCCTTCTCGGCGGTCTGCTTGTCTTGCTCGGTGCGGCGCAACTGGGCCCGCTGCAATGAGACCCCGAAGATGGTCAGCGCCGAGGAGAGCACGAAGGCCATCATCTCGGTGTTGGTCTCCTCCTGGGTCAGATGGATGAAAGGGCCGAGTCCGTGCGCCGTGGCCAGGATCATGAACAGCATGGCGAGGCTGCTAAATATCCCCAGATAAAACCGGCTGACTTCGAAGGCCAGCACGATCAGCAGAGGCGGGAGCAGGTAGAACAACCAGCCGGCCTGCAGACCCAGTCCCAGCAGGGCGAACAGCGACAGGCCCACCCCGGGCAGTATGATGTGGCGCAGTTGGGCAATGCGCAGGGCATGCGGTTCCTGCCAGCCGACATAGATCTGGTACATCAACAGGATGCCGAGGATATCGGCAAGGAAGAGCATCTTGACCATGCCGGGCAGCGCGGATCCGGGAATATAGTGACCCAGCACCAGATTCCATGCGAGCAGCAGGCTGGAGAGCGAGATGGGAAGCACGCCAGCCAGCACCACAAACTTGATGAGATCGTTGGCATTGTGCACCCCAAGGGGCAGGAAACCTTGTAGCAGACGCAGGGCAAGTGCCGGGGCCAGGGCATCGATCAGGGCGGCGATAGCGGTATGGGACAGGGAGGGGAGCAGGGCGCCCTCCATCATCATGCCTTTTACGTTCAACATGAAGCTGCCCAAACATATCCAGGGCAGCGCCCTCATCCCCCAGTTCAGCAGCATGATCAGGGCAATCCCGGAGGGGAGCCAGATCAGGGTGATGTTGGCGGGTTGCAGGCTAAACAGCGTCTGCCCCAGCCAGCCCGTGAGGTAATAGCAAAGACAGGCCAGTGCCAGGGCGAACCGAGTCCGCCAGGACGGGGAGAGGGGAGCTAAGCGTATGTTCAATCCGTTGATCGGTTCTTATGATGCCAGTGGCGCTACTATAGCCAATGTCATGCTGTAACTAAATTTAATAAATTCAGATGGTTTACCCCCTGTGAGCCAGATCGCGGCCTCGCGCTCATCAGAGGGTCCCTGTTCAGGCTTGCCGGCCACTGACGATGGGCAAGACAGGGCCCGGTGAGGGGGCATGGGAGCACTCTCAGCCAGCACTCTCAGCCAGCACGCTCACTCCCGGTAGCGGCGGGCACGATACTGGCTGGGGGATTGCGCAAAGGCCTCCTTGAAGAAGCGGGTGAAGCTGCTCTGGCTGGCAAAGCCGAGCCGTCCCCCCACCTCTTGCAGCTGCAAAGAGGAGTCGAGCAGCAAGCGGCAGGCTTCCTCTCGCCGTACCTGCTCCAGCAGGGCCGAGAAGTGGCACTGCTCCTCGCGCAGATGGCGGTTCAGGGTCCAGCGAGTCACGTTCAGGGTCGTGCAGATCCCGGCCAGCAGGGTGCGGGGATCTGCATCTCCCAACCAGAGCTGGCGCCGGATCAGGGTCAATACCTGCTCGCGATAATGGGAGGGCGGTTGCAACTGCGCCATCTGCTGGGTCAGCTCCCCCAGCAACAGCGGCTGCAAGGCGGCATTGTGGCCGCCATAGGGTTGATCGAGCAGGGCGGCGGGGAACGTCAGCTGATAGCCATCCCCCAGGCGCACCTGCCCTGCCAGCCAGGCCGCCAGCTCCCGCCACAGTTTTGGGCGTACCGGGGTGGGCAGCACCAGCTGACCCTGGCCCGGTTGATAGAACTGCACCAGGGCATAGAGATAGCAGAGGTTGACCAGGCTGCTCATGGCGATCACATCCGGGTGATCGGAGTCCGAATAGTAGCTAAGCCGCGCCACGCCATCTTGCTCCTGCAGCGTGATCCGGTCGCACTCGCCGATCAGGGGGCGATAGCGCAGGAAAAATTGCAGGGCCTGACGCAAGGTGGCGGCGTTGCAGCAGAGGCTGGCCAGGGGCAGATAATCGGAAAACAGCCCCGTCAAGGAGGGGGGCGACCAGTGATTGGAAAGATCGGCATGGGGCGCGCAGTGGGCCAGCAGCCGGAAGTGGCGCTGGGCATCGATGCGTCCCTGGGGAATATGCAACTCTTCCCGGGCTATCCCGGCAGCAAGGAGGAGCGAGGCGGGATCCCGGCCCTGGGCCTGCCAGCGGGCGAGGCAGTGCAGGGCAATCCGGTTGGAAACACTTTTCACGGCTGAACTCCTTGTCGGCGGTGCCTGTTCATCATGGCCCGCCATCATCCCCGGTTGGGGATCCATTGCCGTGATCCCGGCGCAATTTCTCGTCCTGCTTGTGTAACCAAAGGTAACCCTGCAAGGCTTTTCACACTTTTGCAACCTGCTCCCAACCGTCAAGTTCCTGCACCCGGCGGGCAAGTGTGGGCGGCGGCCTTTGCATAGAGTGGCCAGACTCATACACACAAGGAAGGTCACAATAATGAAATACCCTGGTCTCGCCCTGACAATCAGCGCCCTGCTGCTGACGGGCTGTAACGACAATGACTCCTCCCCCAAGCCCAGCCAACCCGAATTGGGCCGCCGTACCGCGAGTCTGATTGAACAAGATGGCTTGCAATTCAAGGATCTGGATGGCAGCGGCACCTTGACCCCTTACGAGGATTGGCGTCTGGGCGCCGCCGAGCGCGCCCAGGATCTACTGAGCCGACTGAGCCTGGCTCAGAAGGCCGGCCTGATGATGCATGGCACCCTGGTGCTCGACGACAAGGGGCGGGTCAATCTCAGTGCCATGGACAAGATGCTGCGCATCGATGGGGTCAACACCTACATCACCCGGATGGCCGGGGATCCGGCGGCCATCGCCGAAGACAACAACAAGCTGCAGGCGGTGCTGGAAGGGGTGGGGTTGGGCATTCCCCTGACCATCAGTACGGATCCCCGCAACCACTTCACCCACGATCCCAACGCGACCAGCATCGGTGCTGGCGCCTTCTCCCAGTGGCCGGAGACCCTGGGGCTCGCCGCCATCGGGGATGCGGCACTGGTGCAGCACTTTGGTGACATCGCCCGCCAGGAGTACAGGGCGGTCGGCATCCACGAAGCCCTCTCCCCTCAGGCCGACTTGGCGACCGAGCCACGTTGGGGCCGCATCAATGGCACCTTTGGCGAAAACAACCTGCTGGCCAAGTCACTGGTGCGCGCCTACATCGAGGGCTTCCAGCACGGCAGCGAGGGAATAGGCAAAGATAGCGTGATCACCGTCGTCAAGCACTTCGCTGGCGCAGGCCCCCAGAAGGATGGACTGGATGCCCACAACCCCTGGGGCAAGGAGCAGGTCTATCCGGGGGATCAGTTTGCCTATCACCTGGTGCCGTTTGAAGGGGCCTTCGAGGCCAAGGTCGGCGCTGTCATGCCTTACTATGCCAAGCCGGAGGGATTGACCTATGCAGGGCAGCCCATCGAAGAGGTGGGCTTTGGCTTCAACCGCCAGATCCTCACCGACCTGCTGCGCGGCCACTTCGGGTTTGACGGCGTGGTGCTCAGCGACTGGGGCATAGTCAATGACTGCGACACCGCCTGCGAGGATGGCCTGACCGCGGAGCAGCTCACCGCAGGGGTGAGTCCCTGGACGGTGCCCTTTGGCATGTCCTGGGGGGTCGAGAGCCTGACCAAGGCCGAGCGTTACGCCAAGGCGATTGACGCCGGGGTGGATCAGTTTGGTGGCGTCGAGGATCCCGCGCCCTTGTTGGCGGCGGTGCAGGCGGGGCTGGTGACGGAAGCGGCGCTCTCGACCTCTGCCCTGCGCATTCTGGTGCAAAAGTTCGAGTTGGGACTGTTTGAAAACCCCTATGTTGATGCCCAGGCCGCGGTGGCGCTGGTGGGCAAGGCCGAGTTCCAGGACGCGGCTCAGGCGGCTCAGGCGGCGGCCCACGTGCTGCTGAAAAATGAGGGCAAGATGCTGCCACTCCAGGCACAGGGCAAGCGGGTCTATCTCTATCAGGTCAATGAGGCGGTGGCGACGGCCAACGGCTTCACCGTCGTGACCGATCTGGCCCAGGCCGATCTCGCCATCGCCCGGGTCAACACCCCGAATGAGCAAGATCCGCGCTTCCCCTTTGGCAACATCCACTTCGGTCAGCTTGGCTTTGCCAGTGCGGGCCAGGCGGAGCAGGAGACGGCCCATGAGGGGGTCTACCATGGTAGCGAGGATCTGGCCGCCATCCAGGCCATACAGCAGGCCGGCGTGCCCCTGGTACTCTCCGTCTATCTGGACAGGCCCGCCATCCTGACCGAGGTGGCTCCGGCCGCCCAGGTGCTGTTGGCCAACTTCGGCGCCCTGGATCAGGCCCTGTTTGACGTCATCAGCGGCAAGGTCAAGGCGCGGGGCAAGTTGCCCTTCGAGCTTCCTTCCAACTGGCAGGCGGTATTGAACCAGCACCCGGATGTGGCGAGCGACTCGGTCAATCCGCTCTATCCCTATGGGGCGGGTCTGGCCTATTAAGTCCAGCAACAGAGACCTTCAAGGCGCCTGCGGGCGCCTTTTCTATGGCCGCTATCGACAAAGCCGGTTTGGCGCGGCTGGGCCTCTTGGGCATAATGTCCCCCTATCTCGGAGATGCCATGACATCAACCAACTAGGCCCTGCTGTGCCGGGGCGCACTGCTGTTGCATGATGAGAATCCACAGAACAGAGGAGATGCAATGAAGTATATCGGAGCCCATGTCAGTGCCGCTGGCGGCGTAGAGAACACCATAGCCCGCGCCAAGGCCATCGGGGCCAACGCCTTCGCCCTGTTCACCAAGAATCAGCGTCAGTGGCAGGCCGCCCCCCTGACCGCCAAATCCATCGATGCGTTCAAGCTCGCCTGCGAGCGGGAGGGCTTTGGCCCAACGCAGATCCTGCCCCATGACAGCTACCTCATCAACCTGGGCCACCCGGATCCCGATGCGCTGGCCAAATCCCGTGATGCATTTCTGGATGAGCTCAAACGCTGCGAGCAGCTCGGGCTCTGTTATCTGAACTTCCACCCCGGCAGCCACTTGAAGCAGATACCCGAAGCGGTCAGCCTGAAGCTGGTGAGCGAGTCCATCAACTGGGCGCTGGAACGCAGCCAGGGGGTAACGGCGGTGATCGAGAACACGGCGGGGCAGGGTACCAACCTCGGCTGGTCCTTCGAGCATCTGGCCACCATCATCGACGGGGTGGAAGACAAGAGCCGGGTCGGCATCTGCTTCGACACCTGCCACGCCTTTGCCGCCGGTTACGATCTGCGCACCCCCGAGGGCTGTGCCCAGGTATTCGGGGACTTTGACCGTCAGGTGGGTTTTCAATATCTCAAGGGGATGCACATCAACGGCGCCAAGAGCAGCTTCGGCAGCCGGGTCGACAGGCACCATAGCCTGCAGCAGGGCAATCTGGGGGAGGCGGTGTTCCATCACATCATGAAAGACGCCCACTTCGACGGTATCCCCTTGATCCTGGAGACCATCGACGAGTCCATCTGGGCTGACGAGATCCGCTGGCTGCGCAGCCTGGCCGCCTGATCCCGAGGCCAGCGGCCTCTGGCGAATGCTCAAAAACGTCGGCGACGCATCCGAAACAGAGGCCCCAATCCGGGGCCTCTTGTTATGGTGCAATCTTGATGACTGGCGGACAACCGCGAGCGAGAAGGCCTGCTCAGCCTGAGTGCGCGGCCAGATCCTTTAACAGGCCTTCCACCCGCTGCAAGCGGGTGACTCTGTCCTGGGTCGGTACCTGGAAGCGCAAGCGGGTCGGCCCGTCCATCTTGAACACTCGGGGCTGCTCGGAGAGCAGCTTGACCAGGTAGCCGGGGTTGACCCGGGTATCCTGATTGAAGTCCAGGTAGCCGCCGCGCTCGCTCATCTCCAGACGCTTGATGCCAAGCGCCGCCGCCTGCTGGCGGAAGCTGGCAATGTCGAACAGCGTCTTGGCGGCATCGGGCAGCAGGCCGAATCGGTCGATAAGCTCCACCTTCAGCTCGCGCAGCTCAGCCTCATCACTGGCACTGGCGATGCGCTTGTACATGGAGAGCCGCATGTTGACGTCCGGGATATAGCCTTCTGGCAGGAGGGCGGGCAGGCGCAACTCCACCTCGGTATGGTCGCTCATCAGCTGCTCGAGGGAGGGCTCCTTGCCACTCTTGAGTGCCTCGACCGCCTGCTCCAGCATCTCCATATAGAGGGTGAAGCCGACCGACTCTATCTGGCCGCTCTGATCGTCTCCCAAGAGCTCGCCCGCGCCACGGATCTCTAGATCATGGGTGGCCAGGGCGAAACCGGCGCCGAGATCTTCCAGGGATGCAATGGCATCGAGCCGCTTGGCGGCATCCTTGGTCATCAGCTTGGGGGGCGGGGTGAGCAGATAGGCATAGGCCTGATGGTGGGAGCGCCCGACCCGGCCCCGCAGCTGGTGCAACTGGGCCAGGCCAAGGTGATCGGCCCTGTCCATGATGATGGTGTTGGCGCTCGGCACGTCTATGCCGGTCTCGATGATGGTGGTGCAGACCAGCAGGTTGAAACGCTGGTGATAAAAGTCCGACATGATCCGTTCGAGATTGCGCTCCGGCATCTGGCCATGGGCGATGCCGATGCGCGCCTCCGGGATGAGCTCGGCAAGATCGTTGGCACACTTGTCGATGCTGGCCACGTCGTTGTGCAGGTAGTAGATCTGGCCGCCCCGTTTGAGCTCACGCAACACCGCCTCGCGGGTGACCGCGGGCTCTTGCTGGCGCACGAAGGTCTTGATGGCGAGCCGCTTGGCAGGGGGGGTAGCGATGATCGACAGATCCCGCATCCCGGCCATGGCCATGTTGAGGGTGCGCGGGATAGGCGTGGCGGTGAGGGTGAGGATATCCACGTCGGCGCGCAGTGCCTTGATCTTCTCTTTTTGACGCACCCCGAATCTGTGCTCCTCATCGACGATCAGCAGCCCCAGATCCTTGAAAGTGAGATCGGAGCCGAGCAGCTTGTGGGTGCCGATGATGATGTCCACCTTGCCATCGGCCAGCTCCTTCAAGACGCTGGTCTGCTCCTTGGCGGAGCGGAAGCGGCTCAGCACCTCGACCCGCACAGGCCAGTTGGCGAAGCGATCCCGGAAGTTGTCGTAGTGCTGCTGGGCCAGCAGGGTGGTGGGCACCAGCACGGCCACCTGCTTGCCGCCATGGACCGCCACGAAGGCCGCGCGCATCGCCACTTCCGTCTTGCCAAAGCCGACGTCGCCGCACACCAGCCGGTCCATGCTCTTGGCCTGGCACATGTCGCCGAGTACCGCATTGATGGCATTGAGCTGATCGTCGGTCTCCTCGAACGGGAAACCGGCGGCGAACTGGCGGTAGTTCTCCTTGTCGTGCTTGAAGGCAAAGCCGCTGCGTGCCGCGCGCAGGGCATAGACATCGAGCAGCTCGGCCGCCACGTCGCGCACCTTCTCGGCCGCCTTGCGCCTGGCCTTGACCCAGGCCTCGCCGCCGAGCTTGTGGCTGGGGGGATTGTCGGATCCGGTGTAACGGCTGATCAGGTGCAAGTTGGTGACGGGGACGAACAGCTTGTCGCCCCCCGCGTATTCCAGGGTGAGGAACTCGGTGGGCAGGCCACCGGCGTCCAGGGTCTCCAGGCCCAGGTAGCGGCCGACCCCGTGATCCAGATGCACCACCGGCTGACCCTGGGTCAGCTCGCCGAGGTTGCGGATCACCGCATCGGAGCTGAGGTTTTTGCTCTTGTCTCGCTGGCGTTTGCTTCTGATCTTGCCGCCGAGCAGCTCGCCTTCGGTGATGAAGGCAAGGGGGGCCAGCTTCGGCTCGCGCAGCAAGAAGCCACGCTCGAGGGGCCCGACCAGAATACCCTGCTCGCTGTGGCTTGCGAGAAACGCGGCCAGGCTGGCAAATTCCGGCGGATTGAGACCGATACGGGCCAGCAAGTCGCGCAATACCTCGCGGCGCCCCTCGGTTTCGACCGCAAAGAGGGTTCGTCCCGCAAAGTCTTGCAGGAACTGCTCCAGGGCGAGCAGGGGGCGCTCCTTGCTGTTGTCGAGTTGCAGCTCGGGCAGGGGCTCGACCGGCAGATTGATCTGGCCGGCGCCCTGGGGAGTCGGCTCTTCTTGCAGGCGCACGGCGCCATATTGGCCGAGGGCCTGGAACAGCTGCTCCACCGGCAGATAGAGACGGGCGGGCTCGAGCAGGGGGCGGCTGGTGTCCCAGCGCCGCTCTTCAAAGCGTTGACCTATGTCGTTCCAAAACCCCTGGGCGGCGGGGTAGATGTCGCCGACCGTGATGAGCTGGGTCTGGGCGGGCAGGTAGTCAAACAGGCTGGCGGTCTGCTCGAAGAAGAGCGGCAGATAATATTCGATGCCAGCCGGCCAGCGACCCTTGCTCACCTCCTGATAGATGGATCCGTCGGCTCGCGACAGCTCGAACAGCTCGCGGAATTGGCCGCGAAACAGCTCGATGGCTCCTTCGTCGGTGGGGAACTCCCGGGCGGGCAACAGGCTGACGCTCTTGACCGGTTCGCTGGAGCGCTGGGTCTCGGGGTCGAAGGGACGGATGGAGTCCACTTCATCATCGAAGAAATCGATGCGATAGGGCGCTGTGCTGCCCATGGGGAAGAGATCGAGCAGGGAGCCGCGGGCGGCAAATTCCCCATGCTCCAGTACCTGCTCCACCGCCACATAACCGGCCTCGGCCAAACGGCCGCGCAGTTGTTGCAAATTGAGGCGCTGACCCGCCTTGACCATCAGGCTGTACTTGTCGAGATAGACCCGGGGAGCACAGCGCAGCATCAGGGTCGAGATAGGGACTATCAGGGCGCCGCGTTGCATCTGCGGTAGCTTGTAGAGGGTCTCGAGCCGCTGGGAGATGATGTCCTGATGGGGAGAGAAGGTGTCGTAGGGCAGGGTCTCCCAGTCCGGGAACAGCAGCACCGGGCAAACTTGTTCGTCGGATTCGACCTGGCTGAGCAGATAGCGCAGCTCCTGCTCCAGGCGCAGGGCGCTCGGGGTATCGGCGGTCACCAGCAGGGTGGGGCCATCGTTTGAGCGGGTGAGTTCGGCGGCCACCAGGGCCAGGGCGCTGCCATGCAGTTGGCCCAAGGTGCTCTTCTGGCCCGCTTTGGCGGGCAGTACGGGTAGGGTTAGGGATCTCATCACTCTGTCTTTAGCCTTGGCCCGTGCGGGCTCGGTGTCTGGTCGACTCGAAAGATGTCACATCGTTCGGGCCACATACTGGCGCGTAGGTTAACGAAGTCGCTCCTGGGCGCGTGCCTTGAGCTGGCGGGACTGGACATGGAGGCTGGCTCGTACCAGCAGTTCGCGATCTTCCTCACGTATACGGGCGTAGTCGAGGGCGACATGCTGGCCATGCTCGCCGGTCGTGACTTCGCGTACTCTGGCGTAGCAGTAGACGGCGGAGGCCTCGTCACGCAAAAAAATCTTGAGGCGCACCAGCTGCGCCTTGGCGGGCGCCTGGCCATGCCCCTGGGCCGGGTGCAGGTAGGTGAGCTGACCCGCGCCAAAGGTGAGGGTGTGGAAGCGCTGCTCGGGGTGATCCTGGGCGGCCAGCACATAGCTCATGATCATGTCGATCTTGTGGGACTGCTGGTTGATGATCTCGACCAGATCCTGCATGGCGTCATTCTGGCTGCGAATGAGCCGGGTGGTCGCCATGTCGATGGAGCTGATGGCGGCGGCGATGCGAAAGGGCTCGGGCAGCTCGGCCTCCAGCGCCTGTTCGCTCGGCAAAAGGTAATCATCCGGCAGGAGGATAACATTGACCGGCGTGGCATGGGTGACGCTGAAGAACTGTTCCTGCATGGAGGCTATCCCTTGTTGTCATGGACGGTTTCCCTTTATTATCCGGTATCTTATTTTGTTGGCAACGTGCATATCCTTGAAGACCGGACTTTTTCAGCCCCTTTCGCTGGCCATTGGCCTGCGATATGCAGGGTCACGGCGCAGTAATCGCTTCGTCTCTTTCATCTCTCTGTTTTCCACCTTTGGCATCGCCATCGGGGTCGCGGCCCTGATGGTGGTGATCTCCGTCATGAATGGCTTCGAGGGGCAGCTCAAGGGCCGCATCCTGGGGGTGATCCCCCATGTGGTGCTGACCAGCGAGGCCGGGCGCATCGATGCCGCCCCCGAGGGGCTGCCTGATCTTGCCAAATTGCCCCATGTGGTGGCGGTGGCCCCCATGCTCGATAGCGAGGGCATGCTGCAGAGCCCGGGTCAGCTGACCGGGGTGAGCGTGCAAGGCATCGATCCCGCCCACTGGCCCAAAGATGACATTCTGCACTCCCAGATGCTGGGGGGGCGCCTCGCCTCCCTCAAGGGCGGTGAGTACCAGATTGTCTTGGGTCAGGGGGTAGCGCGTCGCCTCGGCGTCGGTCTGGGGGATGAGGTGCGACTCATCCTGACCGAAGGCACCCGCTTCACGCCCTTTGGCCGGGTACCCGCGCAGCGGCTCTTTACCGTGTCGGGCATCTTTGGCGTCGGCGCCGATGTGGATGACCAGATAGCCCTGATCGCCATTCAGGATGCCCAGCGCCTGCTGCGTCTGCCGAGCAATCAAGTCGGCGGTCTGCGGCTCTGGCTCGATGATCCCTTCGCGGCCGATGCCGTGATCAAGACGCCGCTGCCGGACGGTTACCAGTGGCAAGATTGGCGACGGGAGCGTGGCGAGCTGTTCCAGGCGGTGGCCATGGAAAAACGGATGATGGGACTGATGCTGGTGCTCATCATCGCGGTGGCGACCTTCAATATCCTCTCTGCCCTGGTCATGGTGGTCACCGACAAGGAAGGGGAGGTGGCCATCTTGCGTACCATGGGCATGAACGAGTCTGGGATCATCAAGATCTTCATGGTGCTGGGGGCCTCCAGCGGGGTGATCGGTGCCCTGTTCGGTGCCCTGGCGGGCCTTGGCCTCTGCCTGGGCCTCAATCCGTTGCTCAACGGGCTGGGACTCAACCTCTATATGGCGGCGGGGGGCAGTGGCCTGCCCGTCATCGTCGAGCCGATGCAGGTGGTCACCATCCTCGGTGGCGCCGTCTTGCTGAGCTTCGCTGCCACCCTGTATCCTGCTGCCCGCGCGGCACGGGTGCGTCCGGCCGAGGCACTGCGTTATGAATAATTCATCTTCTGTATCTACCCCCGATGTGAGTGGAGTCCCTGTTATGAATGAGCCCTTGTTGCAAGAACCCCTGCTGCGTTGCCAGGGGCTCAATCACGTCTATCAAGAGGGGGAGCTGGAGACCCAGGTGCTCAAGGGGATCGATCTCTGCGTCGCCCCCGGCGAGATGCTGGCCGTGGTGGGCAGCTCGGGCTCGGGCAAGACCACCTTGCTGCACCTGATGGGCGCCCTTGACAACCCGTCGAGCGGCTCAGTGCAGTTCAAGGGGCAGGATATTCATCACTGGGACAGCCGTACCCAGGCGAAATTCCGCAATCAGGAGCTGGGCTTCGTCTACCAGTTCCACCACCTGCTTGCCGAGTTCACGGCCCTGGAGAACGCCGCCATGCCGCTGCTCATCGCCGGTGAATCCGTTGCCACGGCCAGTGACAAGGCGAGCAAGATGCTGGCCCGGGTGGGGCTCTCCCATCGTCTGCATCACAGACCCTCCGAGCTGTCGGGTGGTGAGCGCCAACGGGTGGCCATCGCCCGTGCCCTGGTCAATGAGCCCAGCCTGGTGTTGGCGGATGAGCCGACCGGCAACCTGGATCACGCCAGTGCCACCGCCGTCTATGAGCTCTTGTGCGAGTTGAACCGCGAACTCGGCACCGCCTTTGTGGTGGTGACCCATGATCTCAGCCTGGCGGCAAAGTTGCACCGCCGGGTGGATCTGGTGAACGGTGTCATGGCGGAGGTCGCCTGATGTTCAAGCCGCTGCCCCTGTTTCTGGGCCTGCGCTACAGTCGCTCCCGCCGTCGTAACGGTTTTATTGCCTTTATCTCCGCCTCGTCGCTCATCGGCATCGCCCTGGGGGTGATGGCGCTCATCCTGGGGCTCTCGGCCATGAACGGCTTCGAGCGTGAGCTCAAAGACCGGGTACTGGCCGTCATTCCCCATGGGGAGCTGGATGCGGTGGAGACACCGCTGCCCGACTGGCCCAGGCTGCGCGATTATCTGCTGGCTCAGCCCGGCATCGAGGCCGCAGCCCCGGTCATTCGCCTCAACGGCCTGCTCGAACATGGCAGCGCCCTCAAGGGGGTGCAGCTGCGCGCCGTGCTGCCCGAGCTCGAAGCCAATCTCTCCGATGCGGGCAACTTCATGACAGGGCGGGGTTTTCGCGAACTCAAGGCCGGTGAGCGTGGGGTCATCCTCGGCAAGACCATCGCGGACAAGCTGGGGGTCGGCATCGGCGATCAGGTGGCCATCTTGCTGCCTCAGGGCGGCGACGCCGCCGGCATCAAGAACCCGAGGCGCGAAGCGTTGCACGTGGTCGGCTTACTCGAACTCGGCGGTCAGCTCGACGGCCTGCTCGGCTTCATGCACCTCAATGATGCCCAGGCCATCTCCGGCATGGGCACGGACGTAGAGGGTTTCAGCCTCAAGGTGGATGATGTGCTCAAGGCGCAGTCCATCACGGTGGCGGCGGCCCAGCGTTTCCCCCATCACGTCTATATCCGCAGCTGGATGAACAGCCAGGGCTATCTCTATCAGGACATCCAGATGGTGCGCACCGTCATGTATGTGGTGATGTTGATGGTGGTGGGGGTGGCCTGCTTCAATATCGTCTCCACCCTGGTGATGGCGGTGAACGAGAAGCGCAGCGAGATTGCCATCCTCAAGACCATGGGGGCGAGCCCCGGCCAGATCCGGCTCACCTTCGTCATCCAGGGCATGGTGAACGGGGTGCTGGGGGCGCTGTTGGGGGCGCTGCTGGGTGGCCTGCTGTCGAGCAAGCTGACCCAGATCCTGAGTGCCATCGAGGGGGTGATCGGCCATCGCTTCCTCAACCCCGATATCTATTTCATCGATTTTCTGCCCACCGAGCTGCATTGGCAGGACATGGCCATCGTCACCGGGGCGGCCATCTTGATGAGCCTGTTGGCGACCCTCTATCCGGCCTGGCGGGCGAGCGCTCTGGTGCCGTCCCGGGAGCTGGGGCACTGATCGAACGATACGTGATGAACCGCGTTGCTCACGAATAGCAATGGCGGAAATGAAGAAGGGCCCGGCAGGGCCCTTCTTCTATTTGCAGCGCAGGCGGGTCAGTGACCGCTGAGTTCATCGAGAGGAAGGGAGAAGCTGGGCACGAACACATCGATAAAGTAGCGCATGGCCGGGCTCATGCGCTGCTCAAGCATCTGTTCCAGGCGTTTTCTGGCGGGCTCAAATTCCCGGTTGCCGGCGTTGATCTCCTCCAGGCACTTGGTATAGGCACAGAGGGTATCGGCATCCTTGACCAGCCGACCGAGCGCGCTGTCCTGGGCGGCGGAATCGAGCAGGGGACGAAAATCCTCGACCAGTTCGGGGGGTAAAAGAGCCAGCAGTCTCTGCTCGGCGGCCAGCTCTATCTTCTTGTATTCCTTGGCTATCTGCGGGTTGAAGTACTTGACTGGCGTGGGCAGGTCCCCGGTCAACACCTCGCTGCTGTCGTGATAGAGCGCCATGACGGCGGCGCTGTTGGCATCGAACTGACCGTCGAACAGGCGGTTATGGATGAGCCCCAGCGCATGGGCCACCATGGCGACCTGCAAGCTGTGCTCGGCGATGTTCTCCGGCTGTATGTTGCGCATCAAGGGCCAGCGATAGATGAGTTTCATGCGGGAGAGATTGGCAAAGAAGTGGCTGGGCAGCATGGATGACCTCGAGCTATGGCAATAAAAAAGGGCAGACCTTAGTCTGCCCTTTTTTTACCCCGCAGGCATCGCCTGCATGGTGATTCTTCATCAGCGAATATAACGACCAGATTCCGCTTCCTGGTTGGTGACCACCATCTGGCCTATGGGGGCCAGGGCAATCAGTGCCAGCTTCAGATGCTGTATGCCAAAGGGAATGCCGATGATGGTCACGAAGCACGCCAGCGCCGAGGCGATGTGGCCGATGGCGAGCCAGATGCCGATCACCAGGAACCAGATGATGTTGCCAATGAGGCCTAGCGTCCCGGTACCTATGTCTCCCTGGCCCATCATGCTCTTGCGGCTCACGGCCTGCTTGCCGAAGGGGAAGAAGGTAAAGGTGCCGATCACGAAGCAGGAGCGGCCCCAAGGAATGCCGATGAGCGAGATAAAGCAGATCAATCCCGCCAGCCACCAGGCCAGTCCCATGATGACACCACCGAGCAAGAACCACAGCAGGTTGAACACAACGCGAAAAAAGCCCATCAGTTTGACTCCAAATCCAGATTGGTTGCCACCATAGCCGCGCGGGGCGGGGGACGCAATATGTGAATAGGCGCCTTGCCATAGTGAACGGTCAATTAGAGTCGCAGCCTGTGGCGCAGCGGGGGTATTTTCGTTCGATTTATCGAAGAAAAAGTGAGCCAGTGCAAATTCTTGCACCCTTTACCCTTGAAGTTGGCCCCAGCTTGCCCCATATCCACCACAGAATTGCACTCATTGCCGTATCAGGGGCAGGGATGTGGGGCTCTGCGGCTCGACGTGACCAAAGTGCGCCGCTATAATGTCGCGTCATATTTTCTCATCACAAAGACAGTCGTTGTCTTTATAAACAGGAAGACTCCGGGTCTCGACCCAGGGGCAATAAAGGGTCAGCACACAGTGCTGAGTTGAACGAGGTAAAAGAATGCAAGTTTCTGTAGAGACAACCCAAGGTCTGGAACGCCGTCTTACCATCACTGTACCGGCTGCCGCTGTTGATGCCGCCGTGCGTAAAGAATTGAATGGCCTGGCCAAGACTCGTCGCATCGACGGTTTCCGTCCTGGCAAGGCTCCGGTAGCCATCATCAAGAAGATGTTCGGTGCCATGGCTCATGCCCGCGTTGCCGATGAGATGATGCAGAACAACTTCATCAAAGCCATCATCGAGAGCAAATTGAGCCCGGCCGGTGCCCCGACCATGGATCCGAAAGAGATCAAGGAAGGCGAAGATTTCGAATTCACCGCCACCTTCGAAGTCTACCCGGAATTCGAAGTTGCCGGTCTGGAAGCCATCAAGGTTGAGAAGCCGGTTGCCTCCGTCAAGGACGCCGACCTGGCCAACATGATCGAGACCCTGCGCAAGCAGCACGCCACCTGGGCTGATGTTGACGCAGCGGCCGCCAGCGGCATGCGTGTCACCATGGACTTCGTCGGTTCCATCGACGGTGAAGAGTTCGACGGTGGCAAGGCTGAAGGCTTCACCCTGGAGCTGGGCGCTGGCCGCATGATCCCGGGCTTCGAAGACGCCATCCTTGGCAAGAAAGCGGGCGACGAGTTCACCATCGAGGTGACTTTCCCGGCTGACTACCACGCTGAAAACCTCAAAGGCAAGGCGGCCAAGTTTGCCTCCAAGCTTAACAAGGTTGAAGAGCAGGTGCTGCCTGAGCTGACTGAAGAGTTCGTCAAGCGTTTCGGTATCGAAAGCGGTTCCGTAGACGACCTGAAAGCTGAAGTGCGTAAAAACATGGAACGCGAACTGACTCAAGCCCTGAAAAACAGCGTGAAAGAGCAAGTGCTGAACGGCCTGGTTGAAGCCAACCAGATCGATCTGCCTAAAGCAGCTGTCGAGCAAGAGATCGATGCCCTGCGTGAGCAGGCACTGAAGCGTTTCGGTGGTTTCCAGGGTGGTCAAGCGCCCGAGCTGCCGGCTGAGCTGTTCCAGGCTCAGGCTGAGCGCCGCGTGCGCGTCGGTCTGCTGCTGGGTGATGTCATCCGCACCAACGAGATCAAGGCTGATGACGCACGCGTTACCGCACTGATCGAGTCCATGGCCACCGCCTACGAAGATCCGAAGGAAGTGATCGAGTACTACCAGAAGAATGAGCAGATGCTGAATGGCGTTCGCAACCTGGCAGTAGAAGATCAAGCCATCGACCTGATCCTCTCCAAGGCGCAAGTGACCGAAAAAGAAGTGGCCTTTGACGACGTGATCAACAAGTCTGGCGCCGCTGCCTAAGAAGATTTGACTTAAGGTCAACACTGTTAAGTATAATGGCTCGTGTGATGTCCACTCGGGCCATTTTATTTTAGGGACAATGCCTTATGTACAAAAACTATAACGACGTGACAGATTCTCCCCGCAATGCCCTGATCCCCATGGTGGTCGAGCAGACTGCCAAGGGCGAGCGTTCGTATGATATCTACTCCCGTCTGCTCAAGGAGCGGGTCATCTTCCTGACCGGTCCGGTTGAAGATCACATGGCCAATCTGGTCGTAGCCCAGCTCTTGTTCCTCGAGTCCGAGAGCCCGGATAAAGACATCTCCATCTATATCAACTCTCCAGGCGGCGCGGTGACGGCAGGCATGTCTATCTATGACACCATGCAGTTCATCAAGCCGGATGTGAGCACCGTCTGTATGGGGCAAGCCTGCTCCATGGGCGCCTTCCTGCTGGCGGGTGGTGCCAAGGGCAAGCGTTTCTGCCTGCCCAATGCCCGGGTGATGATCCATCAACCGCTGGGTGGTTTCCAGGGCCAGGCATCGGACATCCAGATCCATGCCCAGGAGATCCTCAAGATCAAGAATACCCTGAACGAGCGGTTGGCTTTCCACACCGGCCAGGACATGGCGACCATAGAGCGTGATACCGACCGTGACAATTTCATGTCGGCAGAGCAGGCAATGGCCTATGGCCTGGTGGATGGCGTGTTTAACCAGCGCGCCTAAAGCAGGGTACACCGGTCTGTTGTAAACTCAGCAGACTGATCATCCTCTATTGATACAACGAGGTTGCTGAATGACAGAGAAACGCAAGGGTGAAGGTGACAAGCTGCTCTACTGCTCTTTTTGCGGCAAAAGCCAGCATGAAGTGCGCAAGCTGATCGCTGGCCCTTCCGTCTACGTTTGCGATGAGTGCGTCGAGCTGTGCAATGACATCATCCGTGAAGAGATCCGCGAGATCTCTCCCAAGCGTGATGGCGATGCCCTGCCGACCCCTCACGAAATTCGTGCGCACCTGGATGACTATGTCATCGGTCAGGAGTATGCCAAGAAGGTATTGGCGGTCGCCGTCTACAACCACTACAAGCGTCTGCGTAACAGCGGCGATGGCAGTGGTGTCGAGCTCGGCAAGTCCAACATCCTGCTGATTGGCCCGACCGGTAGCGGCAAGACCCTGCTGGCCGAGACGCTCGCCCGTCTGCTGGATGTGCCCTTCACCATGGCCGATGCCACCACACTGACCGAAGCCGGTTATGTGGGGGAGGACGTGGAGAACATCATCCAGAAGCTGCTGCAAAAGTGCGACTATGACGTGGAGAAGGCCCAGCGTGGCATCGTCTACATCGACGAGATCGACAAGATCTCCCGCAAGTCGGACAACCCCTCCATCACCCGCGACGTGTCCGGGGAAGGGGTACAGCAGGCCCTGCTCAAGCTGATCGAAGGCACCGTTGCCTCTGTTCCGCCGCAAGGGGGTCGCAAGCATCCGCAGCAGGAGTTCCTGCAGGTTGATACCTCTAAGATCCTCTTCATCTGTGGCGGCGCCTTTGCCGGCCTGGACAAGGTGATCGAGCAGCGTTCCCATAAGGGTGCGGGTATCGGCTTTGGCGCCGAGGTCAAATCCAAGGATGCCAAGGCTTCCTTGAGCGAGACCTTTGCCAAGGTGGAGCCGGAAGATCTGATCAAGTACGGTCTCATCCCCGAGTTCATCGGCCGTCTGCCGGTGGTGGCGACCCTGACCGAACTGGATGAAGCGGCCCTGATCCAGATCCTCAAAGAGCCGAAGAACGCGCTGACCAAACAGTACGCGGCCCTGTTCGATCTGGAAGGAGTGGAACTGGAGTTTCGTGACGATGCCTTGAACGCCATTGCGCGCAAGGCAATGGAGCGTAAAACCGGTGCCCGGGGTCTGCGGTCTATCGTCGAAGCCGTGTTGCTCGATACCATGTATGACTTGCCGTCCCTGGACGGGATCAGCAAGGTGGTGATCGACGAGACGGTGATCAAGGGGGATTCTGCGCCCCTGATGATCTACGAAAATAACGATACCCAGGCGGCTGCGTCAGAGTAACAGACTGATTTTTAATCAGATGAAAGGGGCATTTAGCCCCTTTCTTGCTTTTTACGGCCAAGGCGATTGAATCTCATCTTTACGCCCCCATATACTCAGCCAAGCGCTTTGCCAACGGTATAACAAGCCGAGAGGACATATATGAACCTAGAGCGTTCAGAACGCATCAAGATTCCCGTCCTGCCTCTTCGTGACGTGGTGGTTTACCCCCACATGGTCATTCCACTCTTCGTGGGGCGGGAAAAATCCATTCGCTGTCTTGAAGCGGCCATGGAGCAAGACAAGAAAGTCCTGCTCATAGCCCAGAAAGATGCGTCAACCGATGAGCCAACCGTCGAGGAGATCTTCTCGGTCGGGACTGTGGCCAACATATTGCAGATGCTCAAGCTGCCGGACGGTACCGTCAAGGTACTGGTCGAAGGCGGCCAGCGTGCGCGTCTCGAACAGATGATCGATGATCAGGACTTCTTCGTGGGGGAGGCCGAATACATCGCTTCCACGCCTATCGAAGAGCAGGATCAGGAAGTGCTGGTGCGCTCCGCCATCGGTCAGTTCGAAGGCTACATCAAGCTCAACAAGAAGATCCCGCCCGAGGTGCTCACCTCGATCTCGGCGATCGACGATGCGGCGCGCCTGGCCGATACCATGGCGGCCCACATGCCGCTCAAGCTGGAAGACAAGCAGAAGGTGCTGGAAATCGCCTCTGTGTCCGAGCGCATCGAGTTTCTGATGGCCATGATGGAGTCGGAGATTGACCTGTTGCAGGTCGAGAAACGCATCCGCTCCCGGGTCAAGAAGCAGATGGAGAAGAGCCAGCGCGAGTACTATCTGAACGAGCAGATGAAGGCCATCCAGAAAGAGCTGGGTGAGCTGGAAGACTCGCCGGATGAGTTCGAGGCGCTCAGTCGCAAGATTGAAGAGGCGGGCATGCCTGCCGATGCCCATGACAAGGCTCAGGCAGAACTTGCCAAGCTGAGAATGATGTCGCCGATGTCGGCCGAAGCCACCGTAGTGCGCAGTTATGTGGACTGGATGGTGCAGGTGCCCTGGCGTACCCGTTCCAAGGTCAAGAAAGACCTTGGCAAGGCGCAAGAGGTGCTGGATGCGGATCATTATGGCCTGGAGAAGGTCAAGGATCGCATCCTCGAATATCTGGCGGTACAGGCGAGAGTCAACAAGCTCAAGGGTCCCATCCTTTGCCTGGTTGGGCCTCCCGGTGTGGGCAAGACCTCGCTCGGTCAATCCATTGCCAGGGCGACCGGCCGCAAATATGTGCGCATGGCGCTGGGCGGCGTGCGAGACGAGGCCGAGATCCGCGGTCACCGTCGCACCTATATCGGCTCCATGCCCGGCAAGCTCATCCAGAAGATGGCGAAAGTCGGCGTGAAGAACCCGCTGTTCCTGCTCGATGAAATCGACAAGATGAGCTCGGACATGCGCGGTGATCCCGCTTCCGCCTTGCTGGAAGTGCTGGATCCCGAGCAGAACAACAGCTTCAACGATCACTATCTGGAAGTGGATTATGACCTGTCGGACGTCATGTTCGTGGCCACCTCCAACTCCATGAACATCCCGGGTCCCTTGCTGGATCGGATGGAAGTGATCCGTCTGTCCGGTTACACCGAGGACGAGAAGCTCAACATTGCCAAGCAGCATCTGGTGGCCAAGCAGATCCAGCGCAATGGCCTGAAACCGGCGGAGATCACCATAGAGGATTCCGCGCTGGTCGGTGTCATTCGCTACTATACCCGCGAAGCCGGGGTACGTAGCCTGGAGCGCGAGATCTCCAAGATCTGCCGCAAGGCGGTCAAACGCATCCTGCTGGACAAGAGCATCAAGCATATTCTGGTCAATCAGGACAACCTCAAGGAGTACCTGGGGGTGCAGCGTTTCGATTACGGCAAGGCCGCCGATCAGAACCAGATTGGTCAGGTATGTGGTCTGGCATGGACCGAAGTGGGGGGCGATCTGCTCACCATCGAAACCACCAATGTGCCAGGCAAGGGCAAGCTCACTTACACAGGTTCCCTGGGTGATGTGATGCAAGAGTCCATCCAGGCCGCCATGACGGTGGTGCGGGCTCGCGCCGAGAAGTTGCGTATCAACGCCGACTTCCACGAGAAGCGCGATATCCATGTGCACGTGCCGGAGGGGGCAACCCCGAAAGATGGTCCGAGCGCCGGTATCGCCATGTGCACGGCGCTGGTTTCCAGCCTGACCGGCAACCCGGTCCGCGCCGACGTGGCCATGACCGGGGAGATCACCCTGCGCGGCGAAGTGTTGCCCATCGGTGGCCTCAAAGAGAAGCTGCTGGCAGCCCATCGCGGTGGCATCAAGCGGGTGCTGATCCCGAAAGATAACGAACGAGACCTGGAAGAGATCCCGGCCAACGTCAAACAAGATCTTGAAATCTATCCGGTTCGCTGGATTGATGAGGTGTTGGAGCTGGCGTTGCAGGACAATCCACAGGGTTTCGAACGCGTTTCTGTCGTATAAAAGTTGATGCGCCGCAAACTTGGCGCACGTGCTCGGGGGTTAAGGCTTGCAAGCGCCGGATAACGGCAGTAGCCTTGACCCCCGATCCGGTACTCATGATCAGTCGCAATGCGTGATGTGGCGCGGGTTTGCGCCATATTGTCACTTGCAACTGGCCAGGAGGCTTGCTATAAAACCTCCACTTGTTGTGGCCAGGGAAATCACTGCCGCAGCGATGTTCGATAAAAGGGGAATATAAGAGTGAATAAATCTCAACTGATTGACAAAATTGCAGACGGCGCTGATATCTCCAAAGCCGCCGCTGGCCGTGCGCTGGATGCTTTCATTGATGCCGTAGGCGAAGCCCTGAAAGAGGGTGACCAGGTTGCTCTGGTTGGTTTCGGTACTTTCGCTGTTC
Source organism: Aeromonas rivuli (assembly GCF_000820045.1). Taxonomy (GTDB): domain Bacteria; phylum Pseudomonadota; class Gammaproteobacteria; order Enterobacterales; family Aeromonadaceae; genus Aeromonas; species Aeromonas rivuli. Next base: position 26,007 of record NZ_CDBJ01000068.1, read on the forward strand.
GTGAGCGTGCTGCCCGTTCTGGCCGCAACCCGCAAACTGGTGCGACCATCGAGATCGCTGCAGGCAAAGTGCCTGCTTTCAAGGCCGGTAAGGCTCTGAAAGACGCTGTAAACTGAGTCGGTTGCTGATCCTGTCGGCTCCGTCCTTGGTCGCAGACCAGACAAAGTTAGAGGGCTCTCCCTCATACTGATTGACCAAGGCGCATCGCAATCGGTGCGCCTTTTCATTATTCATGCCCATCGAGTTCGGGAGCATAAGTACACACATGATGTTGGACAAACTACGCGAAGGCGCGCAGGGCACGGTCGCCAAGGTAATCCTGGGCCTGATCATCCTCTCCTTCGCCTTGGCCGGGGTAGGCAGCTACCTCAATGGCCCTGCTCGTACCGCACCCGCTATCGTCAACGGGACTGAAATCAGCCAGCAGGCGCTGGAAAATGCCTATCGTAATGAGCGCGCCCGCATGGAATCCCAGATGGGAGAAGCCTTCAACCAGCTGGCCGCCAACCCTGACTACATGAAACAGTTCCGCCGCAGCGTGCTCGATCGCCTGATCGATCAGGCGCTGGTCGATACCAAGGCCCATGAGCTGGGTTTGCGAGTCAGTGACGAACAGATCAAGCAGGCCATCGTCGCCATGCCGGAATTTGCCAAAGAGGGCAAGTTCGATAACGACCTCTATCTGCAACTCATCCGCCGCGCCAACATGACGCCCGAGATGTTCCGCGACTCCCTGCGCCAGGACATGGTACGCCAGCAACTGGTCGGCGCCCTGTTGGGCACTGAATTCGCCCTCAAGAGTGAAGCCGAGCAGCTCGACAAACTCTATAACCAGACCCGGGATCTGCGTCTGGTGCGCCTGGCCGCCGACAAGTATCTGGGCGAGGTCAAGGTGAGCGATGAAGAGGTGGCACAGTTCTACAAGAGCAACAGCACCCGCTTCATGAGCGATGAGAAGGTCAAGGTCGATTATCTGCTGCTCGATGCCGCCAGCTTGAGTAAAGAGATCAAGGTGACCGAGCAGGAAGCCAAGGATTACTACGATCAGCATCAGGACTTGTTCCAGCGTGCCGAGCGTCGCCATGTGGCTCATATCCTGATCCCCCTTGGCAAGGATGAGAAAGCCGCCGAGCAGAAAGCCGCGGGCTTGCTGACCGAGCTCAAGGGCGGGGCCGATTTTGCAGCCCTGGCCAAGGCCAACTCCTCTGACACCTTCTCCGCCAAACAGGGCGGCGAACTGGATTGGTTCGAGAAGGGCGTCATGGATCCGGCCTTCGAGCAAGCCGCCTTCGCCCTTGGCAAAGAGGGAGATCTCTCCGCCGTGGTCAAGAGCCCGTTTGGCTTCCACATCATCAAGCTGCTGGGCGTGCAAGCCGCACAGACCAAGCCGTTTGACGATGTGATGAACGACACCATCGCTCGTCTGCAGGCAGACAAGTCGAAGGAGCAGTTCTTCAATCTGCAGCAGAAGATGGCCGATACCAGCTTCGAGAACCCGGACTCGCTGGACATGACAGCCGATGCCCTGGGTCTCAAGGTGCAGTCGGTTGACTACTTCAGCCAGGCCGATGCCCCGGCGCCGCTCAATGATGGCAAGGCGCTCAATGCCGCCTTCTCCGAGCAGCTGCGCGAGGAGAACACCAACTCGGACGTGATCGAGCTGGCCGATGGCAAAGCGCTGGTGCTGCATGTGACCGGTCATCAGCCCAAGGCTGCCAAGCCGCTGGCCGAGGTGAAGGATCTGGTCGTTGCTGCCATCACGCACGACAAGGCGAGCGAGATTGCCCGTGGCAAGGCCCAGGGTCTGCTCGAGCAGATCAAGGCCGGGGAAGAGATCAGTGCCAAACTGACGGCGCTGGGGTTGAAGTCTGAAACCCACAAGGGGGTCGCCCGTTTCGCTCAGGATCTGGATCAGAACCTGCTGGCCGATGCCTTCCGTCTGCCCCATCCGATCGACGGCAAGCCGAGTGTGGATCTGGTGACCGAGGCCAATGGTGACCGTGTCATCGTTGCTCTGGACCAGGTCAACGTACCTGCCGAGGCGTCCCAGATGCTGACCATGCTGCAAGGGCAGCTCGGTCAGGGCAAGGCACAGGCGAGCTACAAGTCTCTGGTCGAGGGGCTGCGCAAGTCCGCCAAGATTGAGTACTTCACCGATGTGGAGTCTGCGGTAGAGTAATCATCCGCCTCGGACAACATGACAAGGGCCCGCAACAGCGGGCCCTTTTTTATGCTGACAGATACTGTGGGGCAGAACCAAAAAAGGGAGCCTGATAGCGGATCAGGCTCCCTTTTGACAAGTTGTGACGGGGTTAGACTGCCTGGTATTCCAGCTCGACCTTGCCCAGGGCCTTGAGCACCGATCTGGCCGCATCTTGCTGGCTGATCTGGCCCTTGCTGTTCTCCACCAGGACGGCCCGGCGCACCTCAGAAAGATCGGCGCCATTGAGCACCGCATGGGCGCAGGCCATCTGCATGGGGGGCAGGCTGGGATTGAAGGCGGCGTTCTCGGCATAGCGACCGCAGAAGATGCGTCCGTCATTGAACTCCAGTGCGACGGCGGCGTAGCCCTGGCTGTAGGGAGCATAACTCTGGCGGGCGGCGGTCAGGGCGGCGAGCACCAGGGCATCGTCACTGCAGAGGGACAGATCATGATGCTGGGGGCTCATCAGGGCATCGCTGATCTCGAGATCTGCCGGGCCGAAGGAGTGGGGCAGGAAGGCCTGCAGGGTGCTGATGGCATCGGGCAGAGAAACTTTCATCTCCTTGGCGGTGCTCAGCTCGTTCATGAACTGGCGGCAGTGGCCGCAGGGGGTGTAGTTGACCGTGATCTCGCTGATCCCGGTCTCGCCACCTAACCAGGCATTGGAGATGGCAGACTGTTCGGCGTGGACCGAGTGGAACAGCCCTTGCCCTGCAAACTCCATGTTGGCACCCAGATACCAGCGACCGCTGAGGCCACAGGCGATGGCGCCGACGAAGAAGCGGGAGATGGGAGCCACCGAACAGGCGGCGGCCAGCGGTAACAGGGCCAGGCGCAGCTCGCGCTCGGCCAGCTGGCTGGCTGCTAATAACTGCTGGATCTGCGCCGGGCTGAAGCTGGCGGTAAAGTCATCCCCAAGCATGGGGGTCACGGCGTCTCTCAGAGAGGTCGGCAGCTGGTCGAGTATCTTGGCAAAGCGGGGATGCATCTATCTGTCCTCATGGGCCAATTGGGAGGACATTGTAGGGAGTGGTTGAGGTCATTTGTGTGAACTAACTCACAGCTTGCTCGTGCTGCCAGGGTTACGGGGAAGGGGAAACGTTTGCTTTGCCAGTGGATTGTCGGCGGCCAGGGTTAACGTACCTCTAAGCGCGCTAAGAGTGGGGCAGACAAGTCTGGACAGAATGACGGGGGAGAGCCGCCGCGACTCATTGGGGCTTGTGGAACAGCGATGGCGGCCTGGACAGCCGCCATCGGATTTCAAGGAACCAGCCAGTGATAGAGGGCGAACAGCAGCGGCGCCACGGCGGCAGTCAGTATGCCGCACATCACCATGGCGAGGGAGGCGAAGGCACCCTGGCTAATGCCCTGCTCGGCGGATGCGGCGGTGCCAATGGCATGGGCGCAGGCCCCCATGGCGAGTCCCTGAGCCTCGGGATCCGTGACGCGCAGCAGTTTGAGCAGGGGATAGCCGATGAGGGCACCTATGATGCCGACCACCACCACCACGGCGGCGGCGATGGCCGGTATGCCCCCCAAGGATTGGCTGACGCTCATGGCCAGGGGGGTGGTGATCGATTTGGTGGCCAGCGACGCCAGCAGGGCCGGCTCTGCCCCCATGCAGTAACCGATCCCTAAGGTGGTACACACCGAGATCAAGACCGAGGCCAGGGTGCAGATCAGAATGGGCTTGAGCCTGGCCTGGATCTGGCGTGCCTGTTGATAGAGCGGCAGGGCAAGGGCCACCACGGCGGGCTCGAGCAGGGCCGTGATGGGGCGGGTGCCCTGCTGATAGTCGCTGAAGGGGAGGTCGAATCCGAGGATGATCCCCATGATCACCAGGGTCGGGATCAGCACAGGGTTGATGATGGGCCAGGGCAGACGGCGATAGAGGACCCGGGTCAGAAAGTAGAGTGCGAGGGTCAGGGGCAGGGCCAGCCAGATCATGAGTCCACCCCCTGTTTGATTTTTTGATTCATCTGTCGATTCATGTGCTGATAGAGGCGTCCCACCACGGCCAGGATCAGCACGATGCCAACCACGACGCACAGCAAGATAAGTTCGATGGACTGACTCAGTGGCGCTAGCCAGGCGACCAGGCCGACGGCCACGGGCACGAACAGGACGCCCATGTGACGCAGCAGCAGGCCGGCCCCCTGCTCGACCCAGCCTAGCTTGACGATTTGCAGGGAGAGCAGCACAAAGAGGATCAGCAGCCCCAGTATGCTGCCGGGGAAGGCGAAGGGCAGCAGGGCCGCCAGGGCTTTGCCTGTCAGCAGGCAGGCGATGATGACCATGAAGTCGCGAAGGTAGATCAAGGCGCGTTGGGCTAGCACTTGAGCCTCATTGGATAGCTGTGAGCGAGGTCGCAGTTTAGCAGAGTGCAGGGGCCGCAGGACAGGGCCAACTGACTCACTTATGGTACAAGCAGGGTTGGGCTCTCACGCCGCGCATGTTGAACGACCATTCGCGCAGCACCATGAGTGCCACTCCCTGCACTTATCCAAGGAAACCGCCATGTCATCATCACTCCTCGCCCGGTTACGGGCGCTGCCCGCGGATCTGGCCCAATCCGACAGCATGCTGCAGACCCGGCAGTGGGAGGGGCCCCTGTGTCGGGTACGGCTGGACAACCTGGGGCCTGAGCCTGCGGCAGTCGATGAGTGGCTGTTGTTTGATGGCTCGCTCGGCATCTCGCTGGATGCGGCCATCTATGGTGAGGGGTTCCAGATGCTGGCCCAGACGATGGGTCGCTGGCAGTCGCCCGAGCCGGTGGGGCGCTGCCCGGATGCCGATGTCTATCGCATCACCCAGGATGACGGCTTTCACACCATTCACAATCTCTTGCTGGTTGCCCATCCCGAGGGGTGGCTGCTGCTGGCCTTTACCAGCTGCATGCAATTTGGTGGCGAATTTCGCCTCTACCCCGACGGTCGCCTGCAGATCTTGATGCGGACCGAGGGGCGGGCGTTGGGGCCCGGCCAGCATTGGCAGAGTGAGGGGCTGCTCTGCCTGACGGGGCCGGATCGCGAACGGCTGCTGGCGGAGCTGGCCGACAGGATCTGCACCGAGCATGGCACCCTGGTTTCGCCGATGCAGGCGCGGCCAACGGGTTGGTGCTCCTGGTATCACTACTACAGCGAGGTGGGTGCCGAGGACATCCGCGAGAACCTGGCGGTGCGGGGCGCGCGCTTCCCTGCGTTGAAATACGTGCAGATCGACGACGGCTATCAGGCCCGGATGGGAGACTGGCTGATACCTTCTGCCAAGTTCGAACAAGGGGTTGCCACCTTGGCGGCAGAGATCCGCGCCAGCGGCTGTGAGCCGGCGCTCTGGGTCGCCCCTTTTATCGCCGAGCCAGGCTCCCGGGTGTTTCAAGAGCACCCTGAGTGGTTCGTGCAAGGAGAAGATGGGCGACCGCTCCCTGCCGAGCGGGTGACCTATGGCGGCTGGCGTTGTCCCCCCTGGTATGTACTCGATGGGACTCACCCCGAGGTACAGGCTCATCTCCAGCACCTCTTTCGCACCCTGCGCGAGCAGTGGGGGATCCAGTACTTCAAGCTGGATGCCAACTTCTGGGGGGCCATTCATGGCGGCCGTTTCTTTGATCAGGCCGCGACCCGCATCCAGGCCTATCGCCGTGGCATGACGGCCATACTGGCGGGTGCCGGGGAGGGAGCCTTCCTGCTTGGCTGTAATGCGCCGCTGTGGCCGAGCCTGGGGCTGGTGCATGGCATGCGGGTGGGCGATGACGTGGAGCGCAGTGGTCACCGTTTTCGCCAGATAGCCAGGGAGAGCTTCTGCCGTGGCTGGCAAAATGACAGGTTGTGGGCACTGGATCCCGACTGCGTCTGTCTGCGGGATCTGCCGAGCCAGCAGGCAAAGCCCCATGACTATGAATTCCACCTGGCGGCCCTGGTGGCCAGCGGTGGCCTGGTGTTGGCTGGCGACCGGTTACAGGATCTTGACCAGCAACAAGCGGCAGCCCTGCAAAAACTGTTGGCGCTGAGCGCGATGCGCGCCCCCGGCGCTTGCTTCGACACCATGGCATTTCGCCGCGGCTGGGTCGCCTTGCCCGGGGGAGGCAGATTGCTCTGTCTGTTCAACTGGCGCGATAAACCAGAGAGGGTGACTGTGCCGGCAGGGGGCGTGGATTTCTGGCAAGCGAGCGGGGTGGATGAGTGGCTTATTCTGGAGGCCGGTCAGGGGAGAGTGATCCGCTACGCCTGAACCCGCGCCAGGATGACATCAGGCTCCCGTGGGAGCCTGATTGTTGAGCGGTATTCGACTCAGTAGCGCCACTCGATGCCGAGGGCGTAGTTGGCTTGACCGTAACCTGGGATCTGATTGGTGGAGGCGAGGGCCTTGACGGTGAGCATGGGGCTGAGCGGGACACCCAGACCCATGCCAACGGCCATCTGATCGTTCGGGTTGCCTATCATATCTGCCCGCAGCATGCGATAGAGAGACATGTCCTGGCTCATGTGCACATAACTTTGAGAGGCGAGGTTATAGAGCTGGCCAAACACTTCCAGCTGAAAACCGGCCTGGGGGGTGATGGCCAGGGGCACCCCGACAAACTTGTAGAGATCCGAATAGTTGAAGTAACTGTTGGTGATGGAGGGCGTGAAGTTGGTCTGCTGGTAGAGGGAGCTGAAACTCTGCTGTATCAACTGATAGCTCTGGCGTGGCAACTGCAACAGGTACTCTGGCACCTCGAAGCGAGGGGCAGCGAAGACGGTGGGCGTCAGCAGTGTCAGGCCAAACAGGCTGGCAGTAAGCAGGTTAGCGCGCATCTTGTTATGGGGTATCCCTCTGGCTGGATCTGGTTGCCCTGTCATCAAGGCCTGTTGCCATTATGGCGTGAGCAGGGCTGGGCGACAGGGCTTTAACTGTGAAACTAGTCACAAGTTACAGATTTTCAAGGTAATGGTAGAGGGACTTCAGGATGATAAAGTTCCGTTCGTTACCCTGATTCTGCTCCGCCAGCGCCTCTAGCCTGGGCAGATAGTCCGGCAGTTGGGATTCAAAATAGTCGCTACAATGCTGGCGCCAGCGTTTGAGTTCAGGCTCGCTCAGGGTCTGTGGCCAGTTACGGGCACGATAGCGGAACAGCAGCTCGGGCAGGCGCTTGTCGCTGAAGGCAAACTCCCGTTCCCCAAGCAGCTCCGGGGCCGTGGCGCGCACCATGTCCATGGCCGCTTTGTCACCCTGGCCGAAGAAACCGGCGTAGAGCTGGGTGTCGGGGTCGAGGTCGCGGCTCCCCTCAAACTCCTGATTGAAGACCTCGACCAGCTTCTCGCGCACTTGTGGGTGAGCACGCAGCAGGTCAAGGCTCTTGCGGCACTGTTCCCTGTCAATCCCCAGTGCGTCGGCCCGCTCCGGGGTCAGGGTGGCCGCGGGGGCCAGCACAGGGCACTTGTTGATGTGCACCAGCTTGACCGGAATGCCTGCCAACTCTCCCAGCTCATCCTTGCGGGTATAGAGCCGTTCGCGGATCTCCTCGCTGCTGAGTGTGATGAGGGGGGTGGGATCCCGGGTCAAATCGACCATGATGACGGCGTTCTGGTTATGGGGATGCCACGCCAGGGGGGATACCCAGCTCACGCAGCCCTGCCAGGGGGAAAACATGCCAGAGACGTGCACCAGGGGTTTCATGGTGACCAGATCGAGGAGCGCCTTCACCTTGTTCTTGTTGCGCAGGGCAAACAGGTAATCGAACAGCTTGGGCTGCGCCTCCTTCACCTTCTTGGTCATGGCGATGGTGGCCAGCACATCCGAAAGGGCATCGTGAGCATTGGCATGGCTGATGCCATTGGCTTCGGTCAGCTTCTCCAGGCGAAAACTCGGTTTGCCCTCCTCATCGAAGGCCCACTCAATCCCTTCTGGCCGCAGCGCATAGCAGGCGCGCAGCATGTCGAGGATGTCCCAGCGAGAATTGCCGTTTTGCCAGGCATAGGCGTAAGGGTCATAGAAGTTGCGATACAGGGTGTAGCGCGTCACCTCGTCATCGAAACGGATGCTGTTGTAGCCGAGAATGCAGGTGTCCGGCTTGGCGAACTCTGCATGAATTTGGGCGATGAAGTCCGCCTCGCACAGGCCATCTTTCATCGCCTTTTGCGGCGTGATCCCCGTGATGAGGCAGGCTTCCGGGCTTGGCAGGTAATCGGCTGGCGGCTTGCAGTAGATGACCAGGGGATCGCCAATCAGATTGAAATCCGCATCGGTGCGCACTCCGGCAAATTGCGCCGGTCGATCCCGGGCCGGGCTTATCCCGAATGTCTCGTAATCGTGGAAGTAAAATGTTGGCTGTGTCATGGGTCTCTACTGGTGCTGCGCGGTGAAACATGGCCCCTGAGGCCTTGGGCCGCCAATGCTGGCACAGATGGGGAACCCACTGCAACGCTGGCGGGGCAAGGGGAGGGCGTCTGCTGCATTATTGGTCGCCGTTCTCTCTCATTCGAGACGCTGATTGCCATTCGACTATGGTTTACTATAAGTTGAAATATCAAATCGATAGGGTGTGTTCAGGCTCGGAGGAAACCGCATGATGAGCAGAGTCGCACGCTGGGGCCCACTAGGCATGCTGTTGGCGGGACACGGCCGCAGGCAAGGAGCGAGCCAGGAGCACCTGGATCAGGAGAGGGACATCATGCTCAGTGACGAGAGCGGCCGCGCGCGCGCGGTGCAGTGTTTGGCCAGGGCCTTGGCAAGACTGCCTCAGATGAACACGGGGGGCGGGCCCCTCGCGACGCGGGGCAAGGAGGACGATGGGCACCTCTTGCTCAAGGCCCGCATCGCTTGCCCAGTGCCTGGCAAGCACCCCTGCCATCGTCAGAGAGGGCGGCAAATGACTCAGCGCGAGACCCAATAGCATGGTGCGCGGCAAGTTTGCCTCCCTGGCCCTGATCCTGGTGGCCTTTCTCGGGGTCACTATCTGGTCGGCCTGGAGCAATGATCGCGCCTTCACCCTGCTGGTGCGCTACACCCAGCTCTCTGCCTGGTCGTTGGCCCAGCTGGAGTTTGAAATGCAGAGCTTCCAGGAGGGGGTCACCCTCTACCAGAGCGGCAATCTGGATGAGCGCGAGCTGAACAAGCGTTACGATCTGGCCTGGAATCGGCTGGAGATTTTTCTCAATGGGGACGAATCGAGTACCATCCGCCAGCACTTTGACGCACAAAGCAAGGTGGGACGCATCTTCACGCTGATCAAGGCCCATGAGCAGGATGTGCTGGATCCCCATCCGGGGTCTGCGGGCCTTGATAAGCTGGCATTGGGACTCAAGGAGATGATGCCGGACATTCGCGGCCTCATGGTGGAGAACTTCACCGGCCCGAGCGCCATTCGTCAGCGAGTCTCATTATTGCAATCCAAGCAGAGCAATTTCTGGTTGCTGAGCGGCCTGTTGCTGGTGGGCCTGGTGATGCTCTACATGCTTTTCCGGGAAACCCGCCGCCATCAATTCCTGGCCTGGAACGATCCTCTTACTCGATTGCCCAATCGCGCCGCCTTTATCCGGGAGCTGGAGCAGGCGGCGCGGCGCGATGTCAATCAGGAGCGCCCGCTGACGCTCTGCCTGCTCGAACTCAATCACTTCAAGGAGGTCAATGACAGCCTGGGTTATGCGGCGGGGGATGCCCTGCTGATGACGGTGGCCCGGGCCATCGAGGAGTTCGTCGCAGGCAGGGCCTTCGTGGCGCGCATTGGCGGTGATGAGTTTGCCCTGTCGTACTTCGGTGAACAGGAGCCGGATTACCCGGATCGCCTGCTGGCTCACCTGCAGCAACTGGTGTTTCAGGCCGATCCGGCCCACAGAGTCAAGGTGAGCATGGGGATCAGCCAGGGCCTGACTGCCAGCCACCAGGTTGAAGAGATCATGCTGTTTGCCGACATTGCGCTGGACAATGCCCGCCAGCAAGGGGTCCGCAGCCAGCTGTTCAATCAGGCCATGCTGAGCCGTTATGAGCGCAGCCGTCAACTCGCGGCCGAGTTACGTGATCATCTGGATGGAGAGGGGAGTGATCAACTCAGTCTCTACTATCAACCCATCATCAAGCGGGAGGGGCGTCACCTGCTCGGCGCCGAGGCCCTGCTTCGCTGGCAACATCCTCAATACGGCTTCATCAGCCCGCCGGATATCATCAGCCTGGCCGAAGACAATGGCCTGGGAGAGCGCCTCGGCGACTGGATCTTCAATCAGGTCAGCCAGGACTTGGCACCCCTGCCGCCCAGCAAGATGATGAAGCTGGAGATCTCCATCAACCTTTCCAGCTCCATGTTCAATGAGGAGTTGCCCTCGCGGGTGGCGCGCATGCTGCTGACGAGTCCACTGTGTGCCGATCAGTTGATTTTGGAGTTGACCGAAACCATAGCCCTGGACGATCTCGAGCTCAGCCAGCGTATTCTGACCGCTTTGCAGCAGCTGACGGTGCGCATTGCCCTCGATGATTTTGGCACCGGCTGGTCCTCCTTTGCCTACCTCAAAGAGCTCAACTTCAACAAGATCAAGATAGACAAGTCCTTCATATGCGATATCGACAGCCACGCCCGCCAACAGCTGTTCGTCAGCAGCATCACGGATCTGGCCCACAAGCTGGCGGTGCCCGTGGTGGCCGAAGGGGTGGAGACGGCGGCTGAGCTGGCGGTGGTCTACGATCTCGGCGTCGATGAGATCCAGGGGTTCTTCTACGCCAAGCCGATGCCCGCTGCCGATTTTCGTGCCTTCTGCCAACGCTACCTTGCCCATCAACCGCACGCTGTCTCACTCATGGGCTGACGCCCGTCCCCGCCTCGGGTATAGTCCTGCGCCAGGAAACGCCTTGAGGAGTGCGAGATGAAATTCAGTCCCCTGCTGGACGACATGATGAAGGCCTTGCAGGTTCTGCCCGGGGTCGGCCCCAAGTCTGCTCAGCGCATGGCTTTTACCTTGCTCGAACGCGAGCGCAGCGGTGGCCTGCGTCTGGCCCAGTTGTTGACCCGCGCCCTGACCGAGATTGGTCATTGCAGCCAGTGCCGCACCTTTACCGAGCAGGAGCGCTGCGAGATTTGTCAGAGCCCCAAACGGGCCGAGAGTGGTCTGCTGTGCGTGGTGGAGAGTCCGGCGGACGTGGCCGCCATCGAACACACCGGCCAGTTCTCCGGTCGCTACTTTGTCTTGATGGGGCATCTCTCCCCCCTCGATGGCATAGGACCCGAAGAGCTGGGGCTGGAGATCCTGGAGCGCCGCCTGAAGGATGAGTCCATCAGCGAGCTGATCCTCGCCACCAACCCCACCATAGAGGGGGATGCCACCGCCTGGTACATCGCCGACATGGCGCGCAGCGCCGGGGTCGAGGTGAGCCGCATCGCCCACGGCGTGCCGGTGGGCGGCGAGCTCGAATTGGTGGATGGCACCACGCTTTCCCACTCCCTGATGGGGCGCCAGCGTCTGAAGTAGCGCTTCGGCGTGACCCGGGTCTTGGCGCTCACCCGCGCCGACACCCGACAATGTGACCGCCACGACCAGGGGCGAGTGAGCAAGATTGCACACTCGCCCCTTGATATTTGCAAGGCCAGCCCCATCTAGGTTGGGTAACCGTTCAACCGATGTTTTGAGGACTGGTCGATGACCCAAAGTGTTCATGCCGAAACCCACGGCTTTCAAACCGAAGTCAAACAACTGCTGAGCCTGATGGCTCACAGCCTCTACTCCAACAAAGAAGTGTTCCTGCGCGAGCTTATCTCCAACGCCTCCGATGCGGCGGACAAGCTGCGCTTCAAGGCGCTTTCCGATGCCTCTTTGTTCGAAAACGACGGCCAGCTGCGCGTGCGCCTGGTGGTGGACAAAGAGAACAAGACCCTGACCATCTCGGATAACGGCATCGGCATGACCCGTGACCAGGTGATTGAACACCTGGGCACCATTGCCAAGTCCGGCACCGCCGACTTCTTCAAGCACCTCTCCGGCGATCAGGGCAAAGACTCCCAGCTGATCGGCCAGTTCGGGGTGGGCTTCTACTCCGCCTTCATCGTCGCCGACAAGGTGACCGTGATCTCCCGCGCCGCCGGCACCGAGCCGAGCCAGGGCGTGCAGTGGGAATCGGAAGGTGAAGGCTCCTTCACCGTCGCCGACGTGACCAAAGCCGGTCGCGGTACCGACGTCATCTTGCACCTGCGCGCCGAGGAAGAGGAGTTCCTCGACGACTGGCGCCTGCGCGCCGTGGTCGCCAAGTATTCCGACCATATCAGCGTGCCGGTGGAGATGTACAAGGAGGGCACCCCGGACAGCGAAGAGGATGGCGAGACCATCGTCGGCTCCGATGCGGGTACTACTGGCGAGTGGGAGCAGGTCAACCGCGCCACCGCACTCTGGACTCGCAATCCGAAAGAGATCAAGGACGAGGAGTATCAGGAGTTCTACAAGCACGTCGCCCATGACTTCGAAGATCCGCTGCTGTGGGGTCACAACCGGGTGGAAGGCAGCCAGGAGTACACCAGCCTGCTCTACATCCCGGCCCGCGCCCCCTTCGATCTTTACAACCGCGAGCAGAAGCATGGCCTGAAGCTCTACGTGCAGCGCGTCTTCATCATGGATGACGCCGAGCAGTTTATGCCGACCTACCTGCGCTTCGTCAAAGGGGTGCTGGATTCCAACGATCTGCCGCTCAACGTCAGCCGTGAAATTTTGCAGGACAACAAGGTCACTGCCTCCTTGCGCAAGGCTTGCTCCAAGCGCGTCCTGACCATGCTGAACAAATTGGCCAAGGACGATAGCGAGAAGTACGCCAAGTTCTGGAGCGAGTTCGGCAACGTGCTCAAAGAGGGGCCTGCCGAGGATTATGCCAACCGGGAAGAGATCGCCAAGCTGCTGCGCTTTGCCAGCACGGCGGGCGAGGGTGAAGCCCAGACCGTCTCCCTGGAAGAGTATGTTGGCCGCATGAAGGAAGGCCAGCAGAAGATTTACTACATCACCGCCGACAGCTTCGCCGCTGCCAAGAACAGCCCGCACCTCGAGATCTTCCGCAAGAAGGGTGTCGAAGTGCTGCTGATGTGGGAGCGGGTCGACGAGTGGCTGATGAGCCACCTCGACGAGTTCGATGGCAAACAGCTGGTCTCCGTCACCCGTGGCGAGCTGGACTTGGGGGATCTGGAAGATGAGGCATCCAAGCAGGCGCAAGAGGAGGCCGAAAAGGCCAACGCCGGTCTGGTTGAGCGCGTCAAGAGCAGCCTCGGCGAGGCGGTGAAAGAGGTACGGGTCACTCACCGGCTGACCGACTCACCCTCTTGCATCGTCACCGATGACAGCGGCATGAGCACCCAGATGATCAAGCTGATGCGCGCCGCCGGCCAGCCAGTACCGGAGCAGAAGTACATCCTGGAGCTCAACCCCGACCATGCGCTGGTGAAGAAGTTGGGCGCCATCACCGACGACAACCTGTTCGGCGAGTGGGTCAGCCTGCTGCACGAACAGGCCCAGCTGGCGGAGCAGGGCGGCCTCAATGATCCGGCCAGCTTCGTCTCCCGTATCAACCGGCTGTTGCTTCAGTCCTGATGAGTTGGCCCACTCTGGCGAGTGGGCCTCTTTTTTGCCGTTCCCTTGGCAGCTGTCGTGCCGGACAGGTACGACAGCTGCTGCATTTTCACTCACTTCCGGTTTCCATCTGCCTCTCCTCACCCTAAGGGGAGTGTGGGGATACTGGTGGTAAAATCGGCACTCGCTCGCGGTTTGCTTGTTAAAAAGCGGGAAACCGTGTAGTTTTTTGCCTTCTCAAGATTTGAATAACCAATCAATAGGAGCGTGTATGCGCATTGTTCTGTTGGGGGCTCCGGGTGCCGGTAAAGGCACCCAGGCTCAGTTCATCATGGAAAAACACGGTATTCCCCAGATCTCCACCGGCGACATGCTGCGTGCCGCGATCAAGGCGGGCACCGAGTTGGGCCTCAAGGCCAAGGCTGTGATGGATGCAGGTCAGCTCGTCTCCGACGACATCATCATCGGTCTGGTCAAGGAGCGTATTGCTCAGGCTGATTGCGCCAACGGTTTCCTGCTGGACGGCTTCCCCCGCACCATACCTCAGGCACAAGCCATGAAGGATGCCGGCGTCGTTGTTGATTTCGTGCTCGAATTCGCCGTGCCGGACGAAGAGATCGTCAAGCGCATGAGCGGCCGTCGTGTGCACTCCGGCTCCGGCCGTACCTACCACGTGGTGTTCAACCCGCCGAAAGTGGAAGGCAAGGATGACGTGACCGGCGAGGATCTGGTGATCCGTGCCGATGACGAAGAGACCACGGTGCGCAAGCGTCTGGATGTGTACCATCAGCAGACTGCACCGCTGATCGGTTTCTACGGCAAAGAGGCCGAAGCCGGCCACACCCGTTACGTCAAGATCGATGGCACTCAGCCCGTTGATCAGGTGAGCCAGCAGCTGGCCGCCATTCTGGCCTGATCCCGCCATCGGGATCATTGCCATATAAATAGGGCCCATACTGGGCCCTCTTTGCATGTGACAGGAAGCAAACGTGACCACCAAAACCGGGATCCTGCTTGTCAATCTGGGCACCCCAGCCGCTCCGACCCCCGCAGGCGTCAGGGCTTTTCTCCGCCAATTTTTACAAGACCCTCGGGTGGTAGAACTGCCGCGCCTGCTGTGGTCGCCCCTGCTCAATCTCGCCATTTTACCCATTCGCGCCCCCAGGGTGGCCAAGCTCTACCAGCAGATCTGGACCGAGCAGGGCTCGCCCTTGATGGCCATCAGTCAGCGTCAGCGCGCGGCCCTTGAACAAGAGCTCAAGCGCGAAGGCGTCGATGTGCCCGTGGTATTGGCGATGACCTATGGCAAGCCTTCCCTGAGCGACGGCTGGCAGGCGCTCAAGGCGCAAGGGGTCAACCGGGTGATATTGCTGCCGCTTTACCCCCAATATAGTGCCAGCACCACGGCGGCCGTGTTTGATGGCTGGGCCAAGGTGATGAGGGGCGAGCGTCACTTGCCGGTGATGCGCCTCATCCGCGACTATCACAACCACCCGGAGTACATTCAGGCGCTGGCCATGAGCGTGCGCCGCCAGTGGGAGCAGCAGGGCCAGGGTGAGCACCTGTTGATCTCTTTCCACGGCATCCCCCAGCGCTGTGAAGATGAGGGAGACCCTTATGGTCACCAGTGCCGCCGCACCGCGACTCTGCTGGCCGAGGCGCTGGGTCTTGCGCCTGAGCAGTGGAGCGCCAGCTTCCAGTCGCGCTTTGGCAAGCAGGAGTGGCTCAAGCCTTACACCGACGTCACCATAGCCCAGCTTGCCGAGCAGGGGGCCAAGCGGCTCGATGTGATCTGTCCGGCCTTCTCGGCCGATTGCCTCGAGACCCTGGAAGAGATCCAGGTCGAGAACCGCGCCGTCTTCCTTGAGGCGGGGGGGGAGCAGTTCCACTATATTCCGGCCCTCAACAGCGATCAGGCCCACATCCGCATGATGGTGTCGCTGATCTGCCGCGAGCTGGCCTGAGTGGGCCAGGTTCTGCCCTGATATTCAGGGGCAGAGCCTGGCTGTTTTCACATCCTGATACCCGATCCACGCCAGAGGGACACGCCCATGCTGTTACCCATCACCCTGACCTACGCCGGCCTGCTCGGCTTGCTGTTTCTGCTGCTCTCCATCTGGGTCGTCAAGCGCCGTGCCCAGTTCAAAGTGATGATAGGAGAAGGGGAGGCCCCGCAAATGCTGGCGGCCATTCGTGCCCACGGCAACTTTGCCGAGTATGTGCCCTTGACCCTGTTGCTGCTGGCGCTGTGTGAATTGGCGGGCTCGGCGCCGCTCTGGCTGCATCTGGGCGGGGGCATGCTGCTGCTCGGACGGATACTGCATGCCATCGGCATTCAGCAGCCCAAAGCGCCCAATCCGGCACGACTCTTCGGCACGCTGCTGTTCTGGGGGTCGCTGGCGCTGCTGAGTCTGCTGGCCTTGCAGGCGGGGATTTCGGCGCGCTAGTCGTGACGCCAGCCATTTTCTCCTGGCGGCCGACAGAGACTGTCGGTTAGCCCAGCGCCCGGGCCGGATTGTTAATGACCACCCCATGGCCGGGTGGTTTTTCAGGTCTGCATGGCAAACGTTTTCGCACTGCAGGCCTTGTCTATACTGACTTCATATTTTAAATGTGCGTCTATTCGCCGCTTCGGATTGTGTTAAAATCCCGCCCCTCGTTCATCCCAGAGTCAAGGCCACAGCCATGAAATTTCCCGGTCAGCGCAAGTCAAAACACTATTTTCCGGTCGACAGGCGCGATCCCCTCATCACCCAGAATCCGCAGATGACCGAGCTGGGTCAGGCTTATGTGGTGGGGATAGATCAGACCCTGGTGGACATTGAAGCCCATGTTGATGAGGCCTTTCTGACCCGCTACGGCCTGAGCAAGGGTCACTCAGTGGTGATCAGCGACGATGTGGCCGAGCGCGTCTATGAGGAACTCAAGACCAACAACATGGTGGTGAGCGAATTCGCCGGCGGCACCATAGGCAATACCATGCACAACTACTCGGTGCTGGCCGATTCCCACTCTATCCTGCTTGGCGTCATGAGCCAGGACATCCGCATCGGCAGCTACGCCTACCGTTATCTGTGCAACACCTCGTCGCGGGTCAATCTTGATTACCTGCAGCCGGTCAGTGGCCCGGTCGGGCGCTGCTTCACCTTCATTACCGAATGCGGCGAGCGCAGCTTTGGCATCAATGCCGGCAAGATGGATCACCTGGACGTGGCCCATATCCCGGAGGAGGTGATCAAGGGGGCTTCAGCCCTGGTGATCACCGCCTATCTGGTGCGTGGCGAAGATGGCACGCCGATGAAAGAGGCCGCCATGGCCGCCGTGCGTTATGCCCGAGAGTCCAATGTGCCTGTGGTGCTGACCCTGGGCACCCGCTTCGTCATCGATGAAAACCCCCAGTGGTGGCGTGACTTTATTGCCGAGAACGTGACCGTGCTCGCCATGAACGAAGATGAGGGGGAGGCGCTGACCGGTTTCTCCGATCCGCTGATGGCTGCCGACAAGGCGCTGGATTGGGCCGACATGGTGCTCTGCACCGCGGGCCCTATCGGCCTCTACATGGCGAGCTACACCGACGAGGACCATAAGCGCGAGACCACCCATACCCTGCTGCCGGGCCAGATCCCCGAGTTCAACATGTATGAGTTCAGTCGTCCCATGGCTCGGAACAGTTGCCGCAATCCGGCACGGATCTACTCCCATATCTCCCCCTACATGGGCGGTCCGGAGAAGATCAAGAACACCAATGGTGCCGGTGACGGTGCCCTGTCTGCCGTGTTGCACGACATGGTGGCCAACGCCTACCACCGCATGAATGTGCCCAACTCCGCCAAGCATGCCTCCGAGTTTCTGACCTATTCCTCCCTGGCCCAGGTGTGCAAGTACGCCAACCGGGTGAGCTACGAGGTGCTGGCCCAGAGCAGCCCGCGCCTGTCCCGGGGCTTGCCCGAGAAAGAAGACAGTCTGGAAGAGGTGTACTGGGAGCGTTGATCCTGCGTTGTTGAAAACTTTAGGCGCCTGCGGGCGCCTTTTTGCATTCTCTGGTCTGGATCATGTTTTTGGTGCCCCATTTGGCTCATGAATAGACAGCGTCAACGGAGCCGTCATACCTTGGTCATCATGTGTTTTCAGGGCAAGGATGAAGGAATGTTGAGACGATGGACCATAGGCCGGCGCTTGTTGCTGGTGACCCTGAGCGTATTGTTGATCCTGGCGTTGCTGCTCGCCAGCAGCCTGCACCTCTATTTTGATGGCCTGATGGCGGAGAAGAGTCGCCAGACCCGGGCTCAGGTTGAAACCGCTTACACCCTGGTGGCGAGCTTCGAGGCGCAGGTGCGCAGCGGTAAGCTCGATGAGGCCCAGGCGAAAGCTCAGGCCCTGGCTGCCCTCAAGGGGCTGCGATACGGCGACAACGACTACTTCTGGGTCAATGACAGTCACCCGACCATGGTGATGCACCCCATGAAGCCCGAGCTGGACGGCAAGGATCTCTCCGGAGTGGAGGATCAGCAGGGACTCAAGCTCTTCGTCGCCTTTGTCGACGTGGTCAAGCAGCAGCCGGAGGGGGGCGAGCAGGCTTACTACTGGCCCAAACCCGGGGTCGATGCGCCGGTGCGCAAGATCTCTTACGTCAAGCGTTTCGCCCCCTGGGACTGGATCATCGGCACCGGCGTCTATGTGGACGACGTCGAGGCCCAATATCAGGGGGTGCTGAAGACCCAGCTCGCCATCGGCCTGGTGCTGGCCCTGCTGCTCATCGCCCTGGTGAGCCTGATAGTGCGCAGCATAGTGGCGCCGCTGACCCAGTCGGTCACGGCCCTTGGCAACATAGCGCGGGGAGAGGGGGATCTGCGATTTCGTCTCCCGGCCGAGGGCCGTGACGAGTTGGCCCAGCTCTCGACCAATTTCAATGACTTTGCCAATCAGATGGCCCTGCTGGTCGGACGCACCCAGCAGATCGCCAGCCAGAACCGGCAAGGGGCGAGCCAGCTTGGTCAGGTGGTGGAACGCACCAGCCAGATAGTGACCAGCCAGGAGCAGGATACCCTGCGGGTGGCGAGCGCCATGGAGCAGATGACGGTGAGCAGTCGCGAGGTGGGAGATCATGCGGCCCAGGCGGCGGTCGCCGCCGATGAGGCCAAACGCCTGGCCGGTGATGGCTGCCAGGTGGTGGAGCAGACCATAGGCACCATAGCCCGATTGGCCGATGAGATGCAGGAGACGGTGCGGGCCGTCACTCACCTGGAGCAGGAGACCCTGAAGATAGGTTCAGTGCTGGATGTGATCCGTGGCATCGCCGAACAGACCAATCTGTTGGCGCTCAACGCAGCCATTGAGGCCGCCCGGGCCGGTGAGCAGGGCCGAGGCTTTGCGGTGGTGGCCGATGAGGTGCGAACTTTGGCTAATCGCACTCACAGCTCGACCGACGAGATCCGCCAGATGATATCGCGGTTGCAGGCAGGAGTGAGTACGGTGACGGGGGGGATTGATCAGTTGCAACAGTTGTCGCGGGCGACCGCCGATCAGGCCACCGATGCGGGGGGCGCCATCCATGCCATCACCAGGGTGGTCGACACCATCACCGAGATGAATGCCCAGATAGCCAATGCCGCCAACGAGCAGAGCAAGGCGGCCGATGAGATAAATCACCGCCTGGTCTCCATCTCCCAACAGGCGGGGGAAGCCCAGGCCCAGAACCGCCAGACGGAGCAGGCGACACGTGCGCTGGCACAGTCGAGCGATGAGTTGAGTGCGCTGGTCAGTCAGTACCGCACTTGATCTCCAATGGGTCGGGACCTTGGCCGGTCGTGCGTCATCAGGGGGGGGATCTGCGCGTTACCTGGCCTCAGTGGCGGGGATCGGGCCCGGATCCCCCCTTTTTAGGGATTTGACTTGAGTCCGCTGCGCTTTTGGGACACCATTTGCCCAACCTGGCCAGTATTGGCCCCGGCAGCCCGAAAGAGAGAGCACCATGAGCAAGCTAACTGACAACCTTGACGCCAATTTCCAACTGTTTATCGAAGAGGTCCGTGAGTCGGGTCAGCTGTGGGGCTTGCGCTACGGTGAGGATTGGGTGGTATGCCGCTCAGCCGAATTTGAAGATGCCGATGTGATGCCACTCTGGTCTGCAGAAGGGGATGCCCGTCTGCATTGTGTCGATGAGTGGGCCGACTATGAGCCTGAGCTGATCGATCTGGAAGAGTTTCTCGATATCTGGATTGGCGATCTGGACGAAGATGATGTGCTGGTCGGACCGAACTGGAATGCGGAGCTGGAAGGCCAGGAACTTGAGCCTATCGAGCTGGCCAAGGTACTGGTTGAACTGGACGCCTGAAGGTTAGCGACCCCCTCACCTTACCTGCATTGAACCTGCGATCCGTCGCAGGTTTTTTTATGGACGTTTTGCCTTTGCAGCGCTGCCTCCTATGGTTCATCATGAACGTTTTGCCAAGGGAAGCGCCATGTTTGTATTCGAGGTGACGGGAGTGGAGGGGGAGTGCGGCGAGATCCGGGTGCAGGCGCTGGATTGGAGCCAGTGTGGCCCTGTCAGCTTCACGTGTACCGACAACAATCTGGCCATTCTGCTACTGACTGAGTGCCGCTGCGATGCCGTGGGCTTCTTCAATCTGCTGGCTGGCTGCAAGCCGCTCTATGTTGAGCAGTGGCTCGGCTATTTGCAGGAGAGTGGCCGTCTTGCCAAGGTCGTGTGTCAGCAGCGCAGCCCCGCCGAGGCAGATTATCTTGCCAGCGCCGGGTTGAGCAACGAGGAGCTCAATGCCTTGCTCGGTCAGATCTACCGGGTCGCCGGGTTCAACCGATTGCAGATCAACCGCTACCTCAAGCATCGCCACAATCCCACTCTGCTGGCGACGCGTTACGATCAGAAAGAGCTGGAGCGCTATCGTCAGCTCAACGATGTCATTCTCACCTTGTTGCGTTTGAAACACACTCAGTGAGCCGTGCCGACTGGCGCGGGCATCGGGTGGGCAATGAGGTAACCCTGCAACCCATCCACGTACATGCTTGCCAGCAGTTGTTTCTGACTCGACTGTTCGACCCCTTCGGCGATGACCTGGCTCCCCATGCGGTGCGCCACTTCCACTATCATGCGCACAAATTTCTGATTGGTACTGTCCTGCTCCAGATCGAGCAGCAGCGCCGGATCCAGCTTCAGATAGTCAGGTTTGATCTCCTGGAAAAGAGAGAAAGAGCGTATTCCCTGGCCGAAGTTGCAGATGGCCGAGCGGCTGCCACAGCGGCGTAGCAGCTCAAACAGCCGGCGAGCCCCGGTCAGTTGCCGAGACAGGTGCTCCTCATCAAGCTCGAAGACCAGATGGGCACTGATATCGGGTTCCATGCTGAGTTGACGCTCCAGCCAGATGAGAAACGCGCTGTTATGGAGCAGATGGGGGGACAGTTTGATGCCCCAGCGACTCTGCTGTGCCCCCAGGGTTCTGTGCTCGCGGATCAGGTGCAGGATCATCAGCTGGCTCATGCGCATCAGCAGATCCAGACGCTGGGCCATGGCAAAGAGGCTATCCGAGGCCAGCACAGCCCCATCTTCCCCATAAAACTGGGGGTAGAGGCTGTAATAGGCCGGATGATTGCCATTGAGCAACTCGATGGGCTGGTAGGAGAGCGAAATGCGCTCCTGTTGCAAGATCTGCTCGAGCACCTGGCGCCACTGCTGCTGTCCCAGCCCCTCCTCATACTCGTCCTCCAACTGAATGGACCAGCCATTGATCTCCTGGGTCTGGGCACGAGCCAGAGCCAGATCGGCTCTGGCCAATATGGCCTCGATACGCTGGCCACTGCAGATGGTGGTGATACCGCAGCACGCCACGCTCTCTATCTTCTGGCTGTTTTGGTAGAGATCGAATGCCAGCTTGAGATCCCGGCCGAGCAGGGGCAGGGGGGTGTTGTTGATGGCATGGATCTGCACGGCGAAGTCGGCACCTGAGATGCGATAAATTCTGTGCTCCGGCCAGCGCTGGGCTGCCTGTTGAATGAGGGTCGCCACGTCTTTGAGGTAGGTATCGCCGGACACAAATCCGCGCTGGCGATTGAGGCTCTCCAGTGCCGTAGCCCGGATCAGCACCAGGATGGCGGTGCGGGTGCCTTGGTCTTCCTGCAACAGATGGGTGATATCGTGACGAAAGCGCTGGCGATTGGCGAGCTGGGTGAGGGGGTCTTTCTCGGTGCGGTGCTTGAGATCGCTGAGTTGTAGACGCAGTTGCTCTTGCTCAAGGTGCTGGCGATTGAAGAGCTGTTGCAGGGCCTGACGCTCCGGTGAGAGGGGAAGTGGCTCCGCCGAGCCTTGCTCGAGCGCCTGGATGAGGGCCACCCGTCTCGCCTCATCGGCCTTATGGCGGCGATAGCGGCCATAGGCAAGGGCAAGCAAGGTACAAGCGAGCAGCGCCAGGGTCGACAAGAAGGGGTGATCGGCAGGGAGCAGGCTCCACTGCGCCAGCAGGATCAGCCCCGTCATCAGGGGATAGGGTGTAATGCTCTTGGACGGCTTTAAATGCATCCTATGATCCCGCGCTTGGTTCGCTTAGAGTAAAGTATGCAGTCAGTATGGATGCTGTATTAAGTTCGAGCATATGCCTTCTCATAAGGGGAATTGGGATCCCGTAAATGTGAGTGAAACCACTTTCACGATCCCCGAAAAGAGGGAGTATGGGATGGAAACAGAGACAGAGACGTCGAGGTGAATATGTCGTTAGAGCCCATGAATACTGCCAAGGCACGGCAGCTGTTAAACCAGAGTATGGCCTTGGTCTTGGCAGGGGGGCGAGGAAGTCGTCTCAAGCAATTGACCGATAATCGCGCCAAGCCGGCAGTCCATTTCGGTGGCCGGTTCAGGATCATCGATTTTGTATTGTCCAACTGCATCAACTCGGGAATAAAGCGAGTGGGGGTGGTCACCCAGTACAAGTCCCACAGCTTGTTGCGTCACCTGCAATCGGGTTGGTCTTTCCTGCGCTATCAGATGAATGAATTCATCGATCTGCTGCCTGCCCAACAACGGGTGGATGAGGTGCACTGGTACAGAGGCACCGCCGATGCCATCTATCAAAACGTCGACATCATCCGGGATTACGGCCCCAAATACATAGTGGTGCTGGCGGGGGATCACATCTACAAGATGGATTACGCCGCCATGCTGCTCGATCACGTGCGGCTGGAGGCCAAGGTGACCGTGGCCTGCATCGAAGTACCGCGCAGCGAGGCATCCGCCTTCGGGGTCATGGACATAGACGAGCAGCGCAAGATCCTCGACTTTGTGGAAAAACCGGCCAATCCCCCCGCCATGCCCGGTTGCGATGACACCTCCCTTGCCTCCATGGGGATCTATATCTTCGATGCCGAGTACCTCTATCAACTGCTGGAGGAGGACATCAACAACCTGGACTCCAAGCACGACTTCGGCATGGATGTGATCCCGCGCATCGTCGGCGAGGGGATGGCTTATGCCCACCCCTTCAGCATGTCGTGCGTCGGGGCGCGTGAGGGGCAAAAACCCTATTGGCGTGACGTGGGTACCCTGGACTCTTTCTGGGAGGCGAACATGGACTTGGCCTCAGTGGTGCCTGATCTCGATATCTATGATCAGAATTGGCCTATCTGGACCAGCCAGATCATGACGCCACCGGCCAAGTTCGTGCAGGACAGAAATGGTCAGCATGGCATGACCATCAATTCGATCTTTGCCGGGGGCTCCATCGTCAGCGGCTCCTTCGTGCTGAACTCGGTGCTCTTTACCAACGTGCGGGTCCACTCCTTCTGTACCCTGGATCAGTCGATCATCTTCCCTGGGGTCGAAATAGGCAGTGGCTGTCGTCTGCGCCGTGTGGTGGTCGATAAGGGCTGTCAGCTGCCTGATGGCATGGTGATAGGGGAGAATGCCGATGAAGATGCCCGTCGTTTTTATCGTTCTGAAAACGGTATCGTGCTGGTGACCAAGCCGATGTTGCAGGCCCTTGCCAAGAAGTAGGTCGAGGTTAACAACCCCCAATAGAGAAGGGAGCGCAATGCGCTCCCTTCTCGTTACTCGGCTAAGGGGATCTGCTATTCGCTGATGCGCGCCTTGGCCGCCATCACCATGGCAGTGCCGTGCTGACCACCGGCGGCAGTCACCTGGGGCACACCATCTTCATCGGTGTCGCTGCCAGCGCCCTGGATGATGTTCTCGCCAGAGTCACCCACCCATTCGGCCATCTGCATGCCGCCGTTGACGGTGCCACGGAACCAGCTCACATAACGCTGGGTCAGCTGCGCCAGCTCCAGGGCCGGGGCTTTCTCGGCGCCGGTATTGCGCAGGTTCAGCATGGCCGAGCGCAAGCCACCCGAGATGGCAGCCTGGGTCCAGGGAGTATATTCCCCCTGCTTGCCCACCAGCCAGGTACCCGCCTTGGCATTGAAGTAAGCCTTGTCGGTGGCGATAAACAGCTCACGGGCGGCAGTGCGGTACTTGGTGTCCTGGGTCGCCAGGAAGGCGGCACTGAGGCCACGCACTGCGGCAAACTGGGCATCCACGGATTGCCCTGCATCAGGCTTGCCACCGAGGGTCAGACCGTCATAGACCAGGCCGTTCTTGCCCATCAGCTGGTTCAGGATGAAGTCGGCCTGCTTGCGGACAAGTACCAGGGCTGCTTTGCCTTGGGGGGTCTTGAGGTTCAACTCACCATTGTCACCGGCGGCATAACCGACCGGCAGGGCGTCCTGGGCGCGCTGGAAGATTTGCAGGGCGACCAGGGCGTAGGCGGCATCGAAGGTGGTGACATGCTGACCCTGTTTACCACCCTGCCAGCTGTCGACCAGGGTGCCTGCCTTGCTATTGAAATGCAGGGTATCGAGGTTCTTGAACACCATGTTGGAGAGGTTCAGGGCCAGGGAGAAGGCATCCTGACCGGCGCTGGCCTTGCTCAGATCCCCGCTCTGATTGGCAACCGGGGCCGCGGCGAAGGGTTGACCATCGAACACGGCGTGGAAGGCCGGATTCTGATTGCTGTTGGCGCTGCGCTGATCGCTGTAGGCGAAGAATTCAGACAGTGGCCACAGCAGCATCCAGCTGTCGCGCAACTGGGCCGACGCATCGACCACGTCAAGCTTGCCGATGGCGCCGACGTCATGCTTGGCGGTCTCGGTGACTTTCACCTGATGAGGGAAGTAGACAACGCCCTTGGCAGGATCGTATTGCGGGGTGATGGCGGCGCCCAACTGCTTGCCGTCATAGCCAAGCTGGCCTTGCAAGATGGCGAGCTTGTCGATGGATTGCTCGGTCAGCATCATGCCATTGAAGCCATCGGCGGCAGAGACGCCGAGCTTGTGTTTGCCATCCTGATCCAGGGTGGCGGAGCTGGCCTCGACCTCTTCATCGGTGGCGGCGACGTGCATGCCGCCGAGGAAGTCCTGGGACCACATCACTTCCTTGAGCAGGATGCCGCCGACGGCGGCCGGATTGAGCAGATTGTCCGAGCCGCTCCAGCGCAGGCTGGTGTAATCACGGAAGTAGGCCGGTATTTGCGTCTTGACGCTCTTCTCGACGCCCTTGGCGGTCTTGATGGTCAGCTCGTCGCCATTGACCGGGCTGGCATTGACGGCGCCAGCAAACTGCGGCTTGGCAGACGAGTAGGGCAGGGAGAGGGGATACATGCCTTGTGGCACTTCATCTGCCGGGAAGCCCACGGCATCGGCCATGGCCAGTACCCGTTTGCCAAGGTCGGCCAGAGTGCCACCCCGGGCCTGGTTCTGCGGGCCATTGACCAGGTGGGGACCCATGCCGGACTGGTAGTTGAGGGCGTACATCGCCTCTTCGGAATACTCGTAGGATTCGATACCTGCGGCGAAGTCGAAGGGGGTCGGCTCATCGGCACGATTGGGATCCAGCACATCCAGATCCAGTCCCAGGGCTTCGGCCAGGGGCTCGCCGGAGAGTTCGAATTCGGTGTAGGCCAGCATGCTGGCGGCGGTATTGAAGCTAGCATCTTCAACCTTGACGGCGGCATGGGCAGCACTGCCCAGCAGCGCCAGGGTGATCCCCTGTACCAGTGCGGTTTTTTTCATGTGTCCCTTCTTCTTATCTGTGATGTTGCGGTGACGCTTCTCATCAATCTAAATGAGAATGGTGTGCATTATGCGACATGGTCTCAGCCATGAGAAGAAAAAAGCCGCTCTAAGGAGCGGCCGAATTAATCACAACAATTTGAAGGGGATGACCAGGCGTCCCGGCTCGACCTTGAGTGCTTCCACCTTGTCCTTGATGCGCGCCTCGTTCTGGCGATTGCCATCCAGGCGATAGATGGGGGTCTGGTTCAGGAAGAGGCTGAGGGATTGATTGAAGGTCGGCAGCACCGGGCTCAGGGCCGCGCCAATATCGGCTGGCTCGGTCTTGACCGAGAGCAGCTCAAGGTCACGCAGATAGATGGCACCCTGCTCGGCCACGTAGTCGGGGCGTGCGCTCAGGGTGAGGCGGATCTTCATCTGCTGGCTACCCAGCGGGCTGGAGACCTGCAGATCCCCTGCGGCATCGAGCTCCACTCTGTCGGCCTTGCTGCGGCCGATGCGGCTGTGCATCTCGTCCAGGCGGATCTTGCTCGACATGATGCCCGGTATGCCGAGTTGCTTCTCGAAGGCCATCTGGTTCTTCAGATAGTCATTGATCTCGCCCTCACTGACGCTGTATTGCGTCAGTGAGCAGGCGCCAAGCAGCAGGGTCAATGGCAGTAATAACAGGGTGCGGAACAGGCTGATTGACATGGGGTATCCAGAGATGGTCGTTAGAGGCTGCCATCTTACGGTTAAACACCGATCTCGCCAACCCGGGAGGCCAACGCTGTGCAGGGGAGACGCGGGATGGCAGGCTGGCCCGTCAGAGGGTGGGGCAGGGACGCCTGAAGGCCATCGGGGGACCGATGAGGCAGGTTAAAAGGGCCTCTTGAGGCCAGCAAATAGCAGGGAAGTGTCGTCACCATCGGGGATCGTGATGAATTAACTGGTATAACCTGTCAGTCGCTTTACAATAAGTGTCCCCCCACTCTTTGATCCGTTTCATGTCTGTGTCAGATCCTGTTTTCGATACTTCATTTCAAGCTCGCCTGCTCAGTCCCCGCTACTGGTTCAGCTGGTTGGCACTTGGCCTGCTCTTCGTTCTGGCCTTCGTCCCAGTGCGCCTGCGTGACAAACTGGCAGATTGGCTGACTCCCCTGGTGCTGCGTGTTTCCAAAAAGCAGGTCTATATCGCCAATACCAACCTCGATATCTGTTTTCCCGAGTTGAGCGAGGCCGAGCGCCAGGTCATCTTGCGAACATCGGTACGTATCGGGCTCAAGAGCCTGCTCGGCTTCGGTGAGTTCACGGTGCGCAGCCCCGCCTACCTGATGAAACGCATCCAGGTCAGTGGTTGGCATCATATCGAGGCGGAGCAGGCCGAGGGGCGTCCCGTCATCCTGGTGGTGCCTCACAGCTGGCCGGTGGATGCGGCCGGTTACTACTTTGCCCAGCGTGGCATCGAGATGTGCACCATGATGAAGAGCGCCCGCAACCCGGTGTTTGACTGGCACATCAATCGTGAACGCGCCAAGAGCGGTTGTCGGGTCTATGAGCGCCAGGCTGGCATCAAGCCGGTCATCAAGGCGGTCAAAGCGGGGCGCAGCTTCTTCTATCTGCCGGATCAGGATCATGGTCGCGAGGCCAGTATCTTCGTCCCCTTCTTCGGTCGTGCCAAGGCCACACTGCCCGCCTTGCCCAGACTGGTGAAGCTGACCGGCGCCAAGGCCGTGCCGCTGCTTGCCTGCTATGACGAGGCACAGCACTGCTATCGCCTCGAGATAGAGGCCCCCTTCGTTGACTACCCGAGCGGTGATCTGCAAGCTGACACCCTGCATATGAACCAGGCGGTGGAGCAGCAGCTCAGGCGTCATCCCGGCCAATACATGTGGTTCCTCAAGATCTTCGAGACCCTGGAGCACCCGGTGGACAAGCACGGCCTCTACGAGGCGGGGATCAAACGCATTCGCCGTGGTCTCTCCCCTCATTCTTGAGGAAGAGGCGCTGTATTTCTGCTAGCCAATGGCCCCTAGGGGCCATTTTTCATGGCGTGAGTCGAGAGCAAGGCTTGTCCGGAACCTGAACAGGATCTGATCCTCTCGCTGGTCAGGCTAGAAAAATACGTTGAGATAACTAAAATAACCTCCTTGTTTAGATGACAAGAGCCGAAACATGGCCCCTCAAGATCCGGTGTTCGACACCTCATTTCGCCTCGCTCTGCTTCACCCAAGGCACTGGCTCAGCTGGCTCGCCCTTGCCTTGCTGAGCCTGTTGGCCTTCTTGCCCGTCCGGCTGCGCGATGGCCTGGCCAACGGCTTGGCCCCGCTCATCTTGCGGGCCTCCGAAAAGCAAGCCTATATCGCCAATACCAACCTCGACATCTGCTTTCCGCGCCTTGATGAGGCGCAGCATCAGGCGCTGTTGCTCAAATCAGTGCGAGTCGGTCTCAAGACCTTCATGGGCTTTGGCGAGCTGACCTGGCGCAGCAACCGCTACCTGGCATCCCGGGTCCAGGTGAGCGGTTGGGAACACATTGCCGAGCAGCAGGCACAGGGGCGCCCCTTGATCCTGGTGGTGCCGCACACCTGGGCGGTGGATGTGATAGGCCGCCTGCTCACGCTGCGTGGTTTGCCGCTGTGCACCATGATGAAGAGCCCGAAGGATCCGCTGTTTGACTGGTATATCAATCGCGAGCGAGCCAAGGGCGGCCGGGTATACGAACGCAGTGTCGGCATCAAGCCCGCCATCAAGGCGATCCGCAGCGGCGACAGTTTTTTCTATTTACCGGATCAGGACCATGGCCGTGAGGCCAGCATTTTTGTACCCTTCTTCGGCCACCCCAAGGCAACCCTGCCAGCCCTGCCCAAGTTGGTGAAGCTGACCGGTGCCAAAGCTGTGCCCATCCTGGGCAGTTATGACGAGGATCAAGGCTGCTATCGCCTCGAGATAGAGCCTCCCTTCGACCCTTATCCCACCCCGGATCTGGAGGCCGATGTGTTGCGTATGAACAATATGGTGGAACAGCAGATAGACCGGCGCCCCGAACAGTACATGTGGTTTCTCAAGATTTTTGAGACCCAGCCCGATGGCGGCCGTCATCAGGGCCTGTATGAGAACGGGATCCGCCGCATTCGCCAGGGATTGCCGCCCGAGCCTTGAACCGGGTGCGCTGGCGAAAGGGGTTATACGGGGCCAGCCTTGGCTGCAATCTGAACGCGCGTCGGCGATGACGTGAGCAGCCATGCAGTCAAGCCCCCCAAAACTGACAGGAATGCACGGCACCACTGGCGCCGGGTGCGCAAATAGGGTAAAAGTTCGGCCATGAAAATACCAAATCGAATCCAGCCTCTGGTGGACGACGGCCTCGTCGACGAGGTCATCAGTCGGCTGATGAGCGGCAAAGAAGCCGACGTCTATGTGGTGCGTTGCGGCGAACACGTTCGCTGCGCGAAAGTCTATAAAGAAGCGGCCAAACGCAGCTTCAAACAGGCCGTGGTCTATCAGGAAGGGCGCAAGGTGCGCAACAGCCGTAGCCAGCGTGCGATGGAGAAAGGCTCGCGCTACGGGCGCCGCCAGCATGAAGAGGTGTGGCAGAACACCGAGGTCGACGCCCTGTTCAAGCTGGCCGCCGCCGGTGTGCGCGTGCCGACGCCCTATGTCTGCCTGGATGGTGTGCTGCTGATGGAGCTCATCACCGATGATGAGGGCAATGTTGCCCCCCGTCTCAACGACGTGGCCCTGAGCCCCGAGCAGGCGCTGGCGGACCATGACAAGGTGATAGGCTACGTGGTGCGCATGCTATGCACGGGTCTGATCCATGGGGATCTCTCCGAGTTCAACGTCCTGGTCGATGATCAGGGGCCCGTCATCATCGACTTGCCCCAGGTGATCGATGCCGCCGCCAACAACCAGGCCAAGGCCATGCTGGTGCGCGATGTGGAGAACATGCGCAACTACTACGGCATGTACGCCCCGGAGCTGCTCAAGACCCGTTATGCCCAGGAGATGTGGGCCCTCTATGAAGAGGGGGAGTTGACGCCGGAGAGTCGTCTCACGGGTCAGTTTGCCGAGAGCACCGCCATCATCGACATCGATGCCGTTCTGCACGAGATAGAGAGTGCCGAGGAGGAGGCCATGGCCCGCCAGGCCAGAGCCAAGGCCGAGCAGGAAGATGAGTACTAGCCAGTGGCTGGCTATGTCAAACAGGGCGCCTCGGGGCGCCCTGTTTGTTGATATGCGGTGATGGGGTTGCCGGGGGCGTCAGAACATATAACCCAACAGGTCGATGGGTCTGTCCGGCCAGGGCGCGTCACCGACCGCCTTGATCAATATATCGTCCAGCAGCTCCACCGCGACACCGTAATTCTTGAAGTCGTTGATCCTGAGCCAGCTGCAGTACTGGGTTATCTGCACGAAACCGTTGGCCAGATAGAGGCTGGGATCCTCGGCGATGAGAAACAGGTAGTCGAGCGCCTTGCTGCGCGCGAATACCTGCAACTCGGCCAGCATGGCACTGGCCAGCCCCTGACCGCGCAGCTGGGGGGCCACACAGAGATCGATCAGCCCCAGTATCGCCACGGGCTGATCGCCCACCGCAATCATGCGCTGATCCAGTCCGACATGGCCGACCAACTGATCTCCTTGCCACACCAGCCCCCTCAAATGAGGTCGCTGCTTGAAGTAGGATCGCGGCAGGGCATAGGTGGGAAAGCAGGTATTGCGCAGGGCCGTGATCCCCTCATGCTGATGGGGCGAGAGATCGATCTCGGCGACCAGCTCCATCAGCAAGGGGGGCTGGGCCCCGCTCACCGAACCAGGGGCGCTGGGCTGAAGGGAGAGGAGGAGTGTCATGGGCACTGGCTCAGAGCCCGGCCAGAGAGGGGGCGGTCAGTCGGGCCCCGACATAGCCTGCCACCTCGCCAAAGCGTGGATCCCCTGACTGCCAATCCTGGGCCGCGATGCGAATAGCCTCCTTGTCGAAGCTGACGAAGTTCCACCAGATCTGCAGCGGTTTTGCCAGGGGTTCGCCACCGATGAGCAGCAAGCGGGCGCCAGCACTCAGGGAGATGATCACCTCACTGGCACCTGGCGCCAGATAGGCAAGCTGCTCGGCGGCCAGCGTCTGGCCTGCCACCGTCACCTCACCGGCCAGGGCGAGCAGGCCATGCTCGAACTCGGGGGCCAGGGGCAGGGTCAGGGTGCATGGGGCGTCGGCCTGCAGATCCAGACCCAGTATGGGGGCGAAGCTGAGGGTGGGGGCCTGCCTGTCCTGATAGGTGCCAATTAGCAGGGTGAACCAAGCCCCATGCTTCTGCCAGCGTGGCAAGTCCGGGTAGTGATCGAAGCGGGGCCGGGTCGCCTGATGGGTCTCTGGCAAGGCTATCCAGAGCTGGGCGGCATGCACGCTGGGGTGGCCGGCCACCGACTCCTCGGTGTGGGCTATCCCCTGGCCTGCGGTCATCAGATTGACCTGGCCCGGGCGGATCACCTGCTCGCTGCCCAGGCTGTCGCGGTGCAATATCTCCCCCTCCAGCATCCAGGTGAAGGTCTGCAACCCAATGTGGGGATGGGGGCCGACGTTCAGTCCCGGCTCACCCGGGGCAAAGCGGGCCGGGCCTATGTGATCGAGAAAGCACCAGGGACCTATGGTGCGCCGCTCCTTGACCGGGATGGCGCGAGCGACCGGTATGCCACCCACGTCCGTGGTGCGCGAATCGATCAGTTGCAGCTTGTCTGTCATGGGTCTCTCCTTGAACGGTGGGTCATCTGATCAGCGGCGCCGGATCACCGGCATGTTCATCATGGTGGCGGGGCGAGCCATGGGCCTGGCCATCGGCTGCATGGGGCGCGTCGCCGGCAGGGTAGCGGGTCTGGTCGCAGGCAGCGTCGCCGGCCGGTTGACAGGCAGTGGCTTGTCCAGCCCCCCACCGTCCAGATTGAGTCTGCGGGCGGCCTCGGTGGCGTCTGGCAACGAGAGTCTGCCCGCATCGGCCGGGTGTATCTTGCGCAGCACCTGCTGGCGCTCGCGCAGGGTGTTCTTCTGCTCCGGGCTCAGGGCATTCCAGCGATTGGAAAAATCGGTGCGCAGCGCCTCCACATCCGGTTTGCCACGTTCACCCTGCCAATCCTGGAACTTGTTCTTGATGTCGTCACGCTTGCCCTCATCCAGATCCTGCCACCAGTGCTGGATCAAGTCGTCGAACTCGCCATCGTTATTGCAGCACCAGGGGTAGTAGCGGTCCCAATAGTAGAAGTAGTCGTCATACCACCAGGGGTAGGGGGCCGCGCCATAGTAGCTGCCATACCCCATGCCGACACTGGCGCCGGGGCTGGTATTGCTGCAACCACCCAGGCCGAGGGCGGCCAGGATGAGCATGAGGGAAGGGGAAACGCGCATGAGAGCTCCTTGTCATGGACAGGCGAGGGCGAATCGTCAGCCGGGCACAGATCCGGGTGCACAGTGGGATGGGAGCCATGCATGCTGCGCCGCAGCCCACTCAATGAGCCACTATAAGCCAAATCCCGGGCGGGGGGCAGCCCCGGCTGGCCCTGCATGCAGCAGCATTGCGAGCCACTACTGTATGAACGTACAATAGCTTATCTTCCCTTTGTCCCTTGCCTCGACCATGACTCCAGCGCTCGCTCCCACCGAC
Source organism: Aeromonas rivuli (assembly GCF_000820045.1). Lineage (GTDB taxonomy): Bacteria > Pseudomonadota > Gammaproteobacteria > Enterobacterales > Aeromonadaceae > Aeromonas > Aeromonas rivuli. The sequence continues at coordinate 58,424 of NZ_CDBJ01000068.1, forward strand.
GGTTTTATCCTGACTCGCCACAGCCGGGACGTGCGCGGGCGCGGCAACGGGCGCGATGGCACCGAGATCGTGTTCTGGCTATGGAGTGAGCAGGGGCCGGTGCGGCTGGTGGTGGCAGATCAGGAGCCACTCTTCTTCCTGCCCCAGGCGAAGATGGAGGAGGCAGTGACCCTGTTCAAGGGAGCCGGGGTGCGTGGCCGCTTTCGTCGTCTGCCCATGCACACCTTCGATGGGGAGGCGGTGGTTGGCTGTTATTTTTCCACCCTGAGCGCCTATCACAGGGCCATCGAGCTGCTGCTCATCCGTGGCCTGGCGCACTTCGAATCGGATATTCGCCTGCCCGAGCGTTACTTGATGGAGCGCTTCATCACGGCGGGCATGCGCTTTGGCGGCAAGACGGTCAAACGCGGTGATCACTGGTCAGTCAGCGAGGCACGCTGCGCGCCCCAGGCCGTGACACCGACCCTCTCCTGGGTCTCCCTCGATGTGGAGTGCGCCATGGACGGCGCCCTCTTCTCCATAGGGCTCTATAGCGAGCAAGATGCCCGGGTCATCATGATAGGGACGGCCCCCGATGACGCCGCGTCCTGGGAGACCCAGGTCGAGTGGGTGGCGGATGAGCCCGCGCTGCTTGGCGCCCTCGAGAGCTGGTTTGTGCGCCATGACCCGGATCTGGTGCTCGGCTGGAACGTGGTCAACTTCGACTTTCGCCTGCTGCTGCGTCGGGCCGAGCTGCACAAGCGGCGATTGCGGCTCGGCCGTGGCCGTGAACTGGCATTCTGGCGCGCCTCCCGGGGCGATCCCCAGACCGGCAGCGTCATCTTGCCGGGGCGCATGGTGCTCGACGGCATCGACACCCTCAAGAGTGCGACCTGGCAGTTTGCCAGTTACAGCCTGGATGCGGTGGCGAGCGAGCTGCTTGGCCGTGGCAAAGACATTGAAGACGTGGCGAACCGGGGTGAGAAGATCACCGAGCTGTTTCACTCCGACAAAGAGGCGCTGGCCCGCTACAACCTCGAAGATTGCAAGCTGGTGTGGGAGATAGTCGAACACTGCGCCCTGATCCCCTTTGCCATCGAGCGAGCCAATCTCACCGGGCTGGAGCTTGACCGGGTCGGCGGCTCGGTGGCGGCCTTCACCAATCTCTATCTGCCGCGCTTGCACCGCGGCGGCTATGTGGCTCCCAACCTGCCCGCCGATGGGGGGCTGGCGAGCCCCGGCGGCTATGTGATGGACTCCAAGCCCGGCCTCTATCGCCAGGTGCTGGTACTGGACTTCAAGAGCCTCTATCCCAGCATCATTCGCACCTTCTGCATCGATCCCATGGGACTGATCGAAGGGCTCAAGGCCCCCGATGACGCCATTCCCGGTTATCGCGGTGCCTTCTTCTCCCGGGACAAGCACTTCCTGCCAGATCTTATCGCCACCCTGTGGGCGGCGCGGGACAGGGCCAAGGCGGCCAATAACAAGGCGCTCTCCCAGGCCATCAAGATCATCATGAACTCCTTTTATGGGGTGCTGGGCTCGGGGGGCTGCCGCTTCTACGATCCCAGGCTGGCCTCCTCCATCACACTGCGCGGTCACAGCATCATGCAGCAGACCCGGGAGTGGATAGAGGCGCGGGGCTACAGCGTCATCTACGGGGATACCGACTCTACCTTCGTGCATCTGCCCGAAGAGATGAGTCCGGCCCAGGCGGACGAGATAGGCCGCTCACTGGCCCAGGAGATCAACCACAACTGGACCCAGTTGATCAGGGCGGAGTTTGATTTGCCCTGTCACCTCGAGATCGAATACGAGACCCACTACCGCCGTTTCCTGATGCCCACCATCCGCGGCCTGGAGAAGGGCAGCAAGAAGCGTTACGCCGGGCTGGTGGGGCAGGGGGAGTCGGAGCATCTGGTGTTCAAGGGGCTGGAGACGGTTCGCACCGACTGGACCATGCTGGCCAAGCAGTTCCAGACCCGGCTCTACGAGCTGGTGTTCCACGATGAGGATCCTTGCGACTATGTGCGCACCATGGTGGATGAGACCCGCAGCGGGCGCCACGACGAGCTGCTCATCTATCGCAAGCGCCTGCGCCAGAAGCTGGAGGAGTACCAGAAGAATGTGCCACCCCATGTGCGGGCGGCGCGCCTCGCCGATGAGGAGAACCTGCGCCGCGGCTTGCCTCAGCGTTACCAGCATCGCGGCAGCATTGCTTATCTAATGACGCTCGCAGGCCCGGAACCCCTCGAATACAGGCGCAGTGCCATCGACTATGAGCACTACATCGACAAGCAGCTCAAACCCATTGCCGATGCCATCTTGCCCTTCATCGGTGAATCTTTCGAGCGGATCTGCGGCCAGCAACTGGATCTCTTCTAACCGCTCTGCCGCCGGGCCCTGTGCCATCCTTAAGGTCCTTGAAACCGGTGCGGCGCTCAATGTGCCGCCCTTCCTACGCTGGAGGCCTTATGGCTTTGACGCTTCGAGAGGTGACCCTGGTGGCCGCCATGGTACTGAGTAGTGGGGCCCTGGCCCATACCCTGAAACCCGGTTTATGGGAAATGCAGACCAAGATGGAGGCCGGATCCGGCGAGTTGGGCCAGGCCATGGCCGCCATGCAACAACAGTTGGCGGCCCTGCCCGAGGGACAGCGCAAGATGATGGAGGAGATGTTGGCAAAGCAGGGTGTTGGCATTCAGGGCCTGGACGCCGCCGGGGTGCGAGTGCGTCACTGCCTCAGTGCGCAGATGGTGGCCCAGGATAGGCTGCCTTTCGAGAAAGGCGAGGGCTGCCAGCGTCAGTTACGCAAGCGCAGCGAGACCTTGATGCAGTTCACCTTCAGTTGCAGCGACCCCAAGGCCCAGGGGGAAGGTGAGGTGAACTTTATCAGCCCCACCGCCTATCACAGCCGCTTTAGCCTCGACATCGAACATGAGGGCAAGATGGAAAAACTCACCGGCACCAGTCAGAGCCAGTGGTTGAGCGACGACTGCGGCGATATCAAGGCGGTGGAATAAGAGGCCAGCGCAGCACTGAGCGCCTGGTTCCCAATCAGCGGCACAAACCAACGAGGAAACATGGCCAGACAGAGGACGCTGGATAACGCCATGGGCGATCTGTTCGAGCAGGAGACGCAGTCTCGCTGGCTGGCCCCCGGCGCCCTGCATCTGCCAGGGGGCCTCGATAGCCTGGGGCCTGGGTCAGCCTGGTTATTGGCCTGGATTGGGGCGGTAAGCAGCCAGGCACCCTTTCGCCACCTCAGGACGCCGGGAGGGCAGAGCATGTCGGTGGCCATGACCAATGCCGGTCCCTGTGGCTGGGTGTCGGATCGGCGTGGCTACCGCTATAGTCCCCTCGACCCCCTCAGTCAGCAGCCCTGGCCCCCCTTGCCGAGGGAGCTGCTCACCCTGGCCAGCGACGCGGCACAGGCGGCAGGTTTCGCGGATTTTGAACCCGATGCCTGCCTCATCAACCGTTACCTCCCCGGGGCGCGCATGTCCCTGCATCAGGACAGGGATGAGGCCAGTTTTGCCCATCCGATCGTCTCTGTCTCTCTGGGATTGGCCGCCGAATTTCAGCTGGGGGGGCTGACGCGAGGGGATACGGTGCAGCGGCAGAGGTTGCGCAGCGGCGATCTGCTGGTATTGGGCGGCGAGGCGCGACTGCGTTTTCATGGGGTGGCCCCCGTCAAAGCGGGCGCCGAAGGTGAGCTGCGTTTCAATCTCACCCTGAGACGGGCCCAGTGAACCTTGGAGTCTGGAGGCAGGCGAGTGGGCCGGATTGCCGGTTTGCATGAACCGCCATTGTCTGCGCAGCACACATAAAAAACCCTCCGGCTGGAGGGTTTTTTTCAGATAACGGCTGTCATCAGAACAGGGTGGTGGAGAGGTCGTACAGCTCCTGATTGAAGGGGCGCTTCAGATTCTCGATGCAGTCGATGATGTCGTGGTGCACCATCTCGTTGCCCTGGATACCGACGCAGCGGCCACCTTGACCGGCCAGCAACTGCTCAACGGCGAAGGCGCCCATGCGGCTGGACATGATGCGATCACGGGCGGTCGGCGAGCCGCCGCGCTGGATGTGACCCAGGATGGTGGCGCGGGTCTCGCGGCCCGTCATGGCTTCAATGTCCTTGGCCAGGGCGTTGACGTCGGTGACGTGCTCACAGATGGTGATGATGGCGTGCTTCTTGCCCTTGGCTTCGCCTTCCCGGATCTGGGTCAGCAGCTTCTCTTTGTCAAACGCCACTTCCGGCACTATCACGTACTCGGCGCCACCGGCCACGGCGGCCGACATGGCCAGATCGCCACAGTGGCGACCCATGATCTCGACCACAGAGATACGGTGGTGGGAGCTGCAGGTGTCGCGCAGACGGTCAATGGCATCCACCACCACGTTCAGGGCGGTATCAAAGCCGATGGTAAAATCGGTGCCGGCGATGTCGTTGTCGATGGTGCCCGGCAGACCTATGCAGGGGAAACCCTCTTCGGTCAGCTTCTTGGCGCCCATGTAGGAGCCGTCACCGCCGATCACCACCAGGGCGTCGATGCCGTGGGACTTGAGATTCTCAATCGCCTCGGCGCGTACCTTGGGATCTTTGAAGGCCGGGAAACGGGCGGAGCCCAGGAAGGTGCCGCCGCGGTTCACCACGTCGGAGACGCTGTGACGCTCGAGTTTGACGATACGATTCTGGTGCAGACCGAGGTAGCCATCATAGATGCCATAGACTTCCAGGCCATGGTGCAGACCGGCGCGCACCACGGCGCGAATGGCTGCGTTCATACCCGGTGCATCGCCACCACTGGTCAAAACACCAATACGTTTGATTTGCTTGGTCATGAGTGCCTCTGGATCTCAAGTTATCGAATGGATAAGCCTGTTTGACTATATCGGCTTTCGTATCGGCTTGTTGGTACCGCCAAGGGTTCGCCATACGAAAACCGGCAAAGGAGGGGGCCTGGGGCCCCCTCTGGGCTCATTACTTGGCAGCGCCAGCAATGATCTGGGAGAAGTCGTCCACTTTCAGGGACGCGCCACCCACCAGGCCACCGTCGATGTCCGGCTGACCGAACAGATCGCTGGCGGTCGCGCCAGTGACGGAACCACCGTACAGGATCTGTACCTTGGCAGCCACAGCGCCATCAAATCCGGCCAGGTACTGGCGGATGTGGGCGTGAACGGCCTGGGCGATTTCCGGGGTAGCAGTCTTGCCGGTGCCGATGGCCCATACCGGCTCATAGGCAACGACGGCGTTTTCGAAGGAGGCGATGCCACAACGGTCGATGACCGCTTTGAGCTGAGTCTCGACCACGTTCTTGGTCACGCCAGCTTCGAACTGCGCCAGGGTCTCACCGATGCAGAGTACGGGGATGAGGCCCGCTTTCTGGATGACTTCGTACTTGGCAGCCACCAGGTCGTCGGTCTCGGCGTGCAGGGTACGGCGCTCGCTGTGGCCGACCAGGGAGTAGGTGCAACCGAAGGCTTTGAGCATGGAGGGGGCGTTCTCGCCGGTGAAGGCGCCAGACTCGTGCAGATCGGCGTTCTGGGCACCGTAAGCAATCTTGCTGCCGGCAGTCAGCTGCTCAACTTGACCCAAAAAGATAACCGGTGGGCAGACGGCGACTTGAACGGAAGGGTGCGCGGCGGCAGCCGGGATCAGACCCTTGATCAGCGCTTCGACAGAAGCTTTGGTGCCGTTCAGTTTCCAGTTACCCATTACCAGGTGCTGTCTCATCTTTTAATACTCCTAGGCGTTTGATTGCGCGTCATTATATGAATTGAACCGAGCCCAAGATAGCTGACCCGGCGGCAAATGACGTAATTTTTTTTCCCTTTCCTGATCCAAATCAGGAAAGCTCCTCCCGACTGTTCACTCGTTGACCTGACCACGCAGCCGGGCCCAGAGCTGACCTATCCACTCGTGGATGGCCGCTTCCGAGTACATCAGGTAGCGCCCCTTGGGCAGGTAGCTATAGAGCGGCTGAGGCTGCTGGCTCTGCTTGGCGGTGTAGTCGGTGGGGGCGGGCAGCGCATTCAGGCCCTGCTGGCGATAGAGTGCCAGGGCCCGGGGCAAATGGGTGGCCGAGCTCACCAGCGCCACCCGCTTGCCCTTAAGGTGGGCACTGATGCTGACCGCCTCGTCATGGGTGTCTTTGTTGTTTTCAAACAACGTCATTCGGGATCTCGCTATCCCCAGGCTCGCCGCCATGCGGGCGTTGACCTCGGCATTGGACAGGGGATCCCCGGACACATAACCGGAGAAGATGAGCTCCGCTTCTGGGTAGGCCTGGGCCAGCCGCACCCCTTCCAGGGTGCGGGCGAGGGCTATGTTGTTCTGCCAGGAACGCTCGGGCACCGCCGGATCGCTGACATGGCCGTTGCCGAGCACCACTATGGCCTTGATGCCCGGATGTTGGCTCACGTCGAAGGGCGGATAAGTCTGCTCCAAGCCTCTGGCCAGCTCATAGCTCACCGGCCGCATCCCCATCAGGGCGATGAGCAGCAGCGAGCAGGTCGCCAGCAGCTTGCCGCTTTTTTGAAAACGGGTGAACCAGAGCAGCAAGAGAGCCAGCAGCAAGAGGGAGAGAGAGAAGGGGAGCGGCATCAGCAACTGGCCCAGCCACTTTTTGAGTTCAAACATGGAGTTCTCCAATTTTTCCTGACACAGAGGCAAGTGACGCTGAGAGTAAGGGGGGCGGGGCAAATTGCCAAATGATGCCGAACTCGCACAGGCCACAGCATGCTGGAGAGAGCGGTTATTCGAGCCACTTGCGTAGCGCCAGCGACGCCAGATCAATGAAAGCTCGCAATCTGGGAGGCATAAAACGTTGCCGTGGGTAGACGATGTGGATGGGATCCGCCTTGCCATGCCATTCGGGCAGGACAGGCACCAGTTTCCCCTCTTCGCAGGCCTGGCGACACAGGTAGGAGGGCAACAGTGCCACTCCGCCGCCCGCCTGCACCATGGTCATGATCAGGCCGACATCGTTGATCAGTGTCTGCCGGCCCAGAGAGACAGTCACACTGTTGGCGGCCCCGTCGTGGAGTACCCAGGCCTCCTTGCCCAGGGGCGTAAACTGCAGGCAGGCATGCTGCCGCAGCGTATGAGGTGCTTCTGGCACCCCGGCGCTGGCGAGGTAATCCGGGCTGGCAAACAGGGCCCAGCGCGCGATGCCCACCTGCTTGGCGATCAGGGTCGAGTCCTTGAGAGGGCCGGTACGAATGGCGACATCGACCCCCTCGGCGACCAGATCCACATAGCGGTTCATCAGCACCAGCTCCACATCGACCTTGGGCCACTGGCTGCGCATCTGCCCCAGGATGGACGACAGGATCTGGTTGCCGACATCCACCGGAGCCGTGATGCGCAGCAGCCCGCAGGGCTCTTCCCGCGCCTCGGTCACCGCCGCCTCGGCGTCAAGCACATGCACCAGGCCGGCCGAGGCGTGGTCGTAATAGATCTGTCCGGCATCGGTCAGGTGCAACCTGCGGGTGGTCCGCTGCAAGAGGGTGACGCCCAGACGCTTCTCCAGCATGGCCACCCGATGGCTGACGGTGGAGGTCGGCAAGCCCAGCAGACGCGCCGCCGCGCTGAAACTGCCCGCTTGCACGACCTTGACGAATACCACGACCTGATTGAAGTCCATCTTCCAACTCATTAGAAAGTGTTTTCTTATTTAACCATCTAGTCCGGTAAATGACTACTTTCTACACTGTCTCCATTGATTCAACGGAGGCATTGAGATGAAAGAACTGGCATTTATCAAGCGCAGCAACGAGAGGCACTGGGTCGGCGATGGCTTCCCGGTCAGGAGCATCTTCTCCTATCAGGATATCGCGGAGGAGATGTCCCCCTTCCTGCTGATGGATCATGCGGGCCCGGCCAATTTCCCGGCCACCTCCCATCAACTCGGCGTCGGCCAGCACCCTCACCGCGGGTTCGAAACCGTGACCATCGTCTATGAGGGCGGCGTCTCCCACAGAGACTCCTCGGGGGGCGGCGGCACCATAGGTCCGGGTGACGTGCAGTGGATGACGGCCGCATCCGGCCTTATCCACGAGGAGTACCACAGCCCGGCATTTGCCAGGACGGGCGGCGCCTTCGAGATGGTGCAGCTGTGGGTGAACTTGCCCGCCAAAGAGAAGATGACGGCCCCTGGCTACCAGGGCATCACCGCCGACGAGATCCCTCGGGTGGCACTGCCAGAGGGCGCAGGGGAGGCTCGCATCATCGCCGGGCAGCTCGGCGATACCCGCGGCCCTGCCCGCACCTTCACCCCGATGAACGTCTGGGACATGCGTCTGAAGGCCCATCACCGGGTGACGCTCGAACTGCCGGAAGGACACACCACGGCGCTGTTTGTGCTCAAAGGCGCCATTCGCCTCGGCAACCGCCACCCTGTCCGCACCGCCGAACTGGCAGTCATGGAGCGCCGCGGCAGCCAGCTGGTGATCGATGTCGAGGAAGATACGAAGCTGCTGCTGCTCAATGGCGCCCCCCTCGATGAACCCATCGTCGGTCACGGCCCCTTCGTGATGAACACCCAGGAAGAGATAGTGCAGGCTATCAATGACTACAACAGTGGCCGTTTCGGCCAGATAGGACGCTGAACCTCAGCCCCAACAAATGGAGAAAATCATGAGCAACCCAGCCAATTTCGACGGCGCCAGACCCGTCCTCAACCCAGATGACGTAGCTATGCTGCTGATCGACCACCAGAGCGGCCTGTTCCAGACAGTGGGCGACATGCCGATGCCGGAACTGCGCCTGCGCGCGGCCGCCCTCGCCAGCATGGCGACGCTGGCCAATATTCCGGTGATCACCACGGCATCTGTCCCGCAAGGACCGAATGGCCCGCTGATACCGGAGATCCACGAGAATGCGCCGCACGCACAGTATGTGGCGCGCAAGGGCGAGATCAACGCCTGGGACAACCCCGATTTCGTCGCGGCGGTCAACGCCACCGGCAAGAAGCAACTGATCATCGCAGGCACCATCACCAGCGTCTGCATGGCCTTCCCTGCCATCAGCGCGGTCAACGCGGGCTATCAGGTGTTTGCGGTTGTCGATGCCTCGGGCACCTACTCCAAGATGGCCCAGGAGATCACCCTGGCTCGCGTGGTTCAGGCGGGCGTGGTTCCCATGGACACTGCGGCAGTGGCTTCCGAGCTGCAAGGCAGCTGGAACCGGGCAGATGCGATGGAGTGGGCGGCTATCTACACCAAGATCTTCCCCGCCTACCAGTTGCTGATCGAGAGCTACGGCAAGGCACAAGCCGTGGCGAAAAACAACGAAGTGCTGGATTCCCAGCGCTGATACCCGCAACAACCAAGGAGAACCATCATGGCTAAACCCTACGTCAAACTCGACAAGCACAACGCGGCAGTACTGCTGGTGGATCACCAGGCAGGGCTCTCTTCGCTGGTGCGTGACATAGAGCCGGACAAGTTTCGCAACAACGTGCTGGCGCTGGCCGCGCTGGCCAAGTACTTCGAGCTGCCGACCATACTGACCACCAGTTTCGAAAACGGGCCCAACGGCCCGCTGATGACAGAGCTCAAGGAGACCTTCCCGGACGCCCCTTACATTGCCCGCCCAGGACAGATCAACGCCTGGGATAACGAGGAGTTCGTCAAGGCGGTCAAGGCTACCGGCAAGAAGCAGCTGATCATCGCCGGCATCGTCACCGAGGTGTGCGTGGCCTTCCCGACCCTGTCCGCCCTCGAGGAGGGGTACGAGGTGTTTGTCATCACCGATGCCTCGGGGACCTTCAATGAGATCACCCGTCACTCGGCCTGGGATCGGATGTCATCCGCCGGGGCGCAGCTGATGACCTGGTTTGGGGCCGCCTGTGAGCTGCACCGCGACTGGCGCAATGATGTGGAGGGCCTGGGTACCCTGTTCGCCAACCACATCCCCGACTATCGCAATCTGATCAACAGCTACACCACAGTCCAGAGCAGCAAGTAACCTGAACCAGCAACCTGAATAAGACCCCGGGCAACCGGGGTCTTCTGCTTGACGCCATCCATCATCCCTCCCGTTAAATGGCTCCCCACCGCGCTTCTCAGAGTGGTTTGCTCGCGCGAGTAGTTCTGGCATCCCCATCCAAGAGGTGCAGGGGTCGGGCTCTTGTCTGCGACAGGTCGAGCAAACCGGAGTTGCAACAAGGTGTGGTGACCCGATCCAGGCTGCCACGACACTCTTCCTTGAGTTTTCAGGCAATCCGGGATGTGACAGAATACCCCTCTTTTTTTCGTATGGCCCATCCCAGAGTGGCCCATGCCTGTATCGACAAGGCTGAGTTTGTCTTGAAGCAAGATCAGAGTTTTGACGGCCGCGCCGACAAGTTTGCCCGCAACATTTATGACTCCAGCAAGGGGCGCATTCGCACCACTGTGGTGTGGAGCGACATCGAAGCCTGCCTGGCCCGACTCGGCAATCGGCCCTTGCGCATTCTGGATGCCGGTGGCGGCTTCGGTTATTTCGCCCAGAAGCTGGCGGCCATGGGCCATCAGGTGGAATTGTGCGATCTCTCCGAGGAGATGCTGGCCCTGGCCCGGGTTCAGATCGCCGAGAAGGGGCTGGAAGACAGAATTCGTCTCATCCAGTGCCCCATTCAGGATCTCAAGGCCCATGTGAGCGGCAGCTTCGATCTGGTGCTCTGTCACGCCGTGTTAGAGTGGCTGGCCGAGCCACGTCAGACCCTGTTAGGTCTGTTTCCTTTCGTCCATGCAGGGGGCATACTGTCGCTGCTTTTTTACAACCGTCATGGCTTGCTGTTCCAGAGTCTGGTGGTCGGCAATTTCGACTATGTGCGCCAGGGGCTGAACAAGAAGCGTCAGACCGCCTTGACCCCCACCAATCCACAGTTGCCTGAGCAGGTCTATGACTGGATTGGGCGAGGGGGGCTCAAGATCATCGGCAAGACCGGGGTGCGAGTCATTCATGACTACATGCGCCACAAGCAGGATCAGGTCGAGAAGTTTGACGATCTGCTGGCCATGGAGCAGCACTATTGCCGCCAGGAGCCCTTCGTCGCCCTCGGCCGTTACATCCATGTGATGGCGCAAAAGCCAGCCAGTTGATGTCAGTTTTTATGCTAGCGGGATCTAGCCGCCCGGGGTCATCCACAGTGCCCCGTGGCCCATACCACAGCGAGGGAGTGCGCCATGCACCAGGTGCAGGTCGCTCCCTCGGATATAACAACGAGATGATAACGTCATGATGAGTACATCCCGTACCCTGCCGGAAACGGTGGCATGGGTCAGGCAGGAGGGATTGGCCTTGAGCCTGCCCACCGACAGGTTGGCCTTTCTGATTGCGATAAAAACCTTGTCCGAAGATGAGTCGGACTTGTCGGAAGCGGCGCTGCACGATGCCTTTGGCTATGTGAGCAACGCCTTCGGTCAGATGGATGAGACCCTGACCGGTCGCGCCAACAATGCCATCAACGATCTCATTCGCCAGCAACTGCTGTCGCGTTTCAACACCGACATGGTGGCCGGCGAGAGCCTCTATCGCCTGTCGCGCCTTGGCATGAGCATCGTCGACTTCTTCCTCGACCAGCGTCAGGTCGATAGCATCAAGCTCTCCATCCTGCTCGAACACCTGGCATCCGAGCTCGACACTGCCCGCAAGGCGGCCCTCGAACTCGATACCCGTGAACAGTGGGATGCCGAGGTGCTGCCCAGGCTGAGTTTCTCTTTGGAAGAGACCCTGGGGCGCATCGACCTGACCCAGCGCGCCATGGATGAGCAGCAGAATCAGGTCAAGAGCGAGATAGCCGCGCTGCTGACCCAGAACTGGATCGATGCCATTCACAACTGTGAAAAGCTGCTGCGCGAGACGGGCCAGACCCTGCGCGAGCTGCAAGACACCCTGGACGCCGCCGGCCACCGCCTGCAGGCGGGGCTGCTCAATATTCAAGAGGCCGCTCAGGGGAGGGACGACTTGTTCCACGTCGAGGAGCTGACCCACGCCCTGCAGGGGCGGCTCGATGTCATTACCAGCTGGGGTCAGCAGTGCATCGAGCTCTGGTCCCGCTACGACAGACATGTTCACAAGTTCATCCGCAACGCCATCGACATGGACAAGAACCGTGCCTTCAGTCAGCGACTGCGCGAATCCATCCGCAACTTCGAGCAGCACAACTTCTTGCTCAGAGTCGCCGAGGAGCCCCGTCTGCTGGAGCTGCGCGACGAAACCATCACCATCCATGACGATGATGTGACCGGTGAAGTGCCGCTCGAGATGGAGTACATGGAGATGGTGGACATCAACCAGGCGCTGGCCGAGCGCATCGAGCGCTATCTTGCCCGTTATCCCGAACAGGGCCATCAGCTGGACTTGGCCGATGTGCTGCGGGAATATCTGCTCGATTTCCCGGCCCACGCCCACTTCGACGTGGCGCGTCTTCTGATCGACCAGGCCGTGCGCCTGGGCCATGCCAGCGGTGAGCACATGCTGCACCGTCAACCCGCATGGAAACCCATTAACCAAGCTGGATCCAAGGTTCAGGCCTATGTCATTGATCAATTCTGAGTTTCCTTTGCCGCTGCGGCTCGCAGAGGCCATCGCCAACCCCTTGTTTCCGCGCATCGATACCGCCTTGCGATCGGGTCGTCACCTCAGTGCCGATGAGTTCGAACAGCACGCCATGCTGGTGGAGTTTCACGGCGAGCTGGAGAATTTCTACGGCCGCTATCAGGTCGAGCTCATCAAGGCGCCGGAAGGCTTCTTCTACCTGCGGCCACGGCCCAGTGCCGACATCGGCACCACAGTGCTCTCCGAGCTCGATATGCTGGTGGGCAAGGTGCTCTGTTATCTGTTCCTGAGCCCGGACCGCCTCGCCTCGGAGGGGGTGTTCACCATGAGCGAACTGCAGGAGGAGGTGCTGAGTCTGGCGGACGAGAAGCAGCTGCTGCGCATGGTCAACAGCCGCTCCGGTGGCACCGATCTGGACAAGAAGAAGCTGCTGGAAAAAATTCGTACCGCCATGCGCCGTCTCAAGCGTTTGGGGATGGTGAGCTCCCTGGGTAACAGCGACAAATTCCGGGTCAACGAGACCGTGTTTCGCTTCGCCGCCGATGTGCGCTCCGACGAGGATCCCCGGGCCGTGCAGCTGCGCATGATCCAGGAGGGAGAGGCCATCTTCCACGACGACGAGATGCCAAGCAGCGATTCGTTGTTCGAGGATGTCGAGGGGGATCTCGACGAAGAGCAGCTTGAGCTGGAGGTGGAAGATGATCTGCAATCCTAAATTCCGGGCTCTGACGGAGCCTGCCGGTGTGATGGTGCTTATTGGTGTGATGGAGCGTGTGGCGTGAGAGGCAAATTCAAATCCCTGACCATGGTCAACTGGAACGGCTTCTTCGCCCGCACCTTCGATCTCGACCAGCTGGTGACCACCCTCTCCGGCGGCAACGGGGCGGGCAAGTCCACCACCATGGCGGCCTTTATCGCGGCCCTCATTCCGGATCAATCCCTGCTCCATTTCCGCAACACCACGGAAGCGGGCTCCAGCAGCGCCTCCCGTGACAAGGGGCTCTACGGCAAGCTGCAGCGCGGTCACTGTTATTCGCTGCTGGAAGTGATGAACAGCCGCGAGCAGCGGATCTGGGTCGGCGTCCACCTGGAGCAGGTGGCGAATCGCGACAACAAGGTCAACATCACCCCCTTCGCGCTGGTGGATGTGCCGGAGCAGCTGCAACCCACCGATCTGCTGCTGGAGAAACTCGAGGATGGCAAGGGACGGGTGCGCGCCTTTGCCGATCTGAAGGGGGCCGCCGCCGAACTTGGGGCCATGAAGGTCGCCAAGTTCAATACGGTGACCGACTATCACAACTTCATGTTCGAGTTCGGCATCACCCCGAAAAAACTGCGCGACCAGAAGGATCGCGGCAAGTTCTATCGGCTGATCGAGGCCTCGTTGTATGGCGGCATCTCTTCGTCCATCAGCCGATCCCTGCGGGAATACCTGCTGCCGGAGAACTCAGGGGTGCGCAAGGCGTTCCAGGACATGGAGGCGGCCATCTACGAGAACCGCCGCACCCTGGAAGCTATTAAGGAGACCCAGGGGCAGCGGGATCTGTTCAAGAACCTCATTACCGAGACCACCCACTATGTGGCGGCCGAGTATGTGCGGGGCGCCGCCGAGAAGAGCCGTCTCTCCGAGCTGGCCCTCAAGGCGCGCGCCGAGCTGGCCGGCAAGCGTCGCCTCTTGGCCGAAGAGAAGCAGCGCGCCATCTATCTGGCGGACGAGGCGGAGCAGCTCACCCACCGCGAAAAATTGCTGACCGACGAGCTGGAGTCCGCCGCCGAGCACCTGGCCAAGGTGATGGCTGCGGTCAGTTTGCAAAAGAAAATCGATGTGTATCGCGCCGATCTGGCGGAGCTGGTCGACAAGCTTGAGCAACAGCAAGCGATTGTGGAGGAGATCCACGGCCAACTGCTGGAAGTGGAAGAGCGCAAGGAGCTGGCCCAGGGGGAGGTTGACAGCCTCAAGACCCAGCTCGCCGACTATCAGCAGGCGCTGGATATCCAGCAGACCCGCGCCATCCAGTACCGTCAGGCGGTGCAGGCGCTGGACAATGCCCGCACGCAGTGCGAACTGCCCGAGTTGACCATGGAGCAGGCGAATGAAAGCCTGCATCAGTTCCGCGCCGCCGAGCAGAGCTTAACCCGCCGAGTGCTGGGGGCCGAGCAGCAGCTGGCGCTGGCCAAGGCGGCGGTGGCCGAGCATCAGGCCGCGCTGACGCTGCTTTTGAGCATTGCCCCCGAGACCGCCCGCGAGGCCGCCTGGCCCACGGCCCAGGCGCTGCTCAAGCGTCATATCGAAGACAAGGCCCGCATTGCGCAGGGGCAGGGGCTGCGCGCCGCCCTGGCTCGCCTCGAGAAAGAGCGCGACAGCCAGCAGGCACTGCTGCGCTTGCGTGACGAGCTGGCCCAGATTTGCGGCCAGCAGATCGCGAGCCAGGACGAGCTGGAGCTGTTTCTTGAAGCCCAGCGCAACCGTCAGGAGGAGCTCGCCGATCAGCAGGCGGAGGCGAACCAGCGCCGCGCCAGCCTGGAGCATCAGGGCGTCCAGCTCGGCCGCGATATCAGCGATCTCACCAAGCTGGCGCCGCGCTGGCTGAAATCCTTCGAGAAGCTCGAACAACTGCGCGAGCAGAGCGGATTGCCCCTCGCTACCGCCGAGGAACTCTCGGCCGGCATGCAGACAGTGCTCGACAAGGAGCGGGAGTTCGAGCAGCAGAGCAACCGCATCCAGGGCCAGAAGCAGGCCCTGGAGCTGCAAATTCGTAACTTGCAGCTGGGGGCCGGCGAGGCGGATCCGCGTCTGGCCCGCGTCGCCGAGCAGGTGGGGGGCGTGCTGCTCTCCGACGTCTATGACGACATCTCCATCGACGATGCTCCTTACTACTCCGCGCTCTACGGCCCGGCTCGTAGCGCCCTGGTGGTGCTCGACCTTGAGGGCGCCATAGAGCGGCTGAAGAAGCTGGAAGATTGCCCGGAAGATATCTACCTCATTCAGGGCAACCCCGACTCCTTTGACGAGGATCTGGTGGAAGCCGACGAGCTCGGTGACGCCGTGCTGGTGCGCACCAGCAAGCGTCAGGTGCGCTTCTCCCGCTACCCCGAGCTGCCGCTGTTTGGCCGCGCCGCCCGGGAAAAACGCATAGAGCAGCTCGACCTTGAGCGGGAAAATCTTATCGAGGGCTACGCCAAGGCCGCCTTTGAGCAGCAGAAGTACCACCGCCTCTACGGGCATTTTCGCGACTTTATCGGCCAGCATCTGGATATCGCCTTCCGCCCCGATCCGGAAGCCGAAGTGCAGGCCAAACAGGCCGAGCTGCGCACCCTGCAAGGGGCCATCGCCGAGTGCGACAAGCAGCTGGCCGAGGCCAAGGCGGCCACCGCCCAGCTGACCCGATATATCCAGCTGGTGCAGGGGATGCTGCCCTTCGCCCACCTCTTTGCCGAGACAGATCTGGCAGCCCGTCTCGAGGCGGCCCGCGCCGATGTGGAGGCCCTTAAAACAGCCGAAGCCTTTATCGCCCAACACGGCAAGGGGCTGGAAAAACTGGAAACCCTGGTGCAGGTGCTGCGCCAGGATCCCCAGGATCTCGCCGCCCTGCAGGCCGCGTTCGACGAGGCGAGCGAACTGCTGGCCGAACAGAAGCGCCGTTGCTACGCGCTTGATCAGTTGGTGGCCCGTCTGCCGCACTTTGCCTATCAGGACGCCCAAGACTTGCTCGGCAAGGCCTCGGAGATGAGCGAGCGGCTCAAAGAGAAGCTCAAAGCCGCCGAGCTGGCGGCCCGCACCGCCGGTGAGCAGCACAAGCAGATTGCCCTGCGTCACACCGAGGCGTTGCAGCTGCGCACCGCGCTGAACTCGAGTGTGGAGGCCAAGGGCCAGACCCTGGCGGAGTTTGAGCAGGAGCTGGGGGCCATGGGGCTCACCCTGTCGGACGACATGGAGGAGAAATCCCGCGCCCACAAGAAAGAGATCGAAGAGCTGCTCATTCGCACCCGCTCCCGTCGCACCAGCGCCGAGGCCCAGTTGCAGGTGACCAAGCGCGAGATTGAATCCCTCGGCGGTCGTCTCAAGCTGGAAGGCAAGGACTACTTCGGCGCCCGTAAATCTCTGGTGGGTCACAAGGCGAGCTGGTCGCGGGTGGTGCGGCTGGCGCGGGAGACAGATGTCGAGAAGCGCCTCAACAAGCGCGAGCTGGCTTATCTTGACAGCGACGAGCTGCGCTCCATGTCGGACAAGGCCCTCGGCGCCCTGCGGGTGGCGGTGGCCCACGACGAGGCCCTGCGCGATGCGCTGCGTCTCTCCGAGGGCAACCGCAGCACGGAGCAGAAGGTCGCCTTCTACGTGCAGGTCTATCGTTACCTCAAAGATCGCATTCGCAACGACATCATCCGCTCGGACGATCCTGTGGAGGCCATCGAGGAGATGGAGATCGAGCTGGCGCGGCTCGCCGACGAGCTCAAGCAGCGGGAGAACCATCTGTCGCTCTCCTCCCACGAGGTGGCGGCCAAGATAACCAACATCATACGCCGGGAGCAGAACCGCATCCGGGTGCTCAACCAGGGCCTGCAGAACATCGCCTTCGGCCTGGTGCGCGGGGTGCGCCTCAACGTCAACATCCGCGAGGCCCACACCCGCCTGCTGACCGCACTGGCCGATCAGAGCGCCATGCACAACGATCTGTTCGCCGACAAGGAGCTCAGCTTCTCCGAGGCCATGGCCAAGCTGTTCCAGCGCCTGAACCCGCAGATAGAGCAGGGGGAGCGCAACTATCAGGTGATGGGG
Source organism: Aeromonas rivuli (assembly GCF_000820045.1). Lineage (GTDB taxonomy): Bacteria > Pseudomonadota > Gammaproteobacteria > Enterobacterales > Aeromonadaceae > Aeromonas > Aeromonas rivuli. The sequence continues at coordinate 75,736 of NZ_CDBJ01000068.1, forward strand.
GACGTGCTGCTGGACTATCGCAACTACCTGGAGCTCGAAATCGAGGTGCAGCGTGGTGCCGATGGCTGGCTGCGGGCCGAGAGCGGGGCCCTCTCCACCGGCGAGGCGATAGGTACAGGTCAGGCCATCCTCTTGATGGTGCTGATCAGCTGGGAGGAGGAGTCCCGCCGTCTGCGCGGCAAGGACATCGCCCCCTGCCGCCTGTTGTTCCTCGACGAAGCGGCGCGGCTGGATGGCAAGTCCATCGCCACCCTGTTCGAGCTGTGCGAGCGCCAGGACATGCAGCTGCTTATCGCGGCGCCGGAGAACATCAGTCCCGAGAAGGGCACTACCTACAAGCTCATCCGCAAGGTGCAGGGCAAGCACGAGCACGTGCACGTGGTGGGGCTGCGGGGCTTCGGTTTCACCGATGACAAGCTGATCGCCTGAGTCCTTCCCCTGACAGGGGCTGACGGAGCAATACGCAAAACGGGAGGCCTGGCCTCCCGTTTTATATGGGAAGTATGCGACAGTGGCGGCCTGTGATGGGAGCCTGACCGGCTATGAAGGGTTGGTCGCTGTGGCAGGTCTGCCGGACATCGGATCGAGGAGTCAAGAATGAAGTGGAATGTGCAAAGAGGGTTGCTGTTGTCGTGCTGCCTGCTGCTCGCGGCCTGCAGCAGTCAGCCAGAGGCGGGCAAGAGCGGCAACTGGCGGGGTTATACCCAGACGGGGCTGGCCTCCTACTATGCCGATCGTTATCACAACAAGAAAACCGCCAGTGGTGAACTCTACAAGAGCAATGCCAACACGGCGGCCCATATGGCGCTGCCCTTCGGCGCCATGGTGCGGGTGACCAACCTTGCCAATGGCAAGAGTGTGGTGGTCAAGGTCAATGACAGGGGCAATTTCCCCAGAGGCCGGATCATCGATCTCTCAAGAGCGGCATTTAGCAGCATAGGCAACACCCGATCCGGCCTTCTCAAGGTCAAGGTCGAGGTGTTGTAGGGGGCGGCAGGAGCTATAAGCCTGGCCTATTGCACAGTGGGAAACGGCAAGGCCCCGGACATTGCCTCTCAGCATTGACAGCCTCCAGCCTCCAGTCGTATCTGTGTTATTGCGTGACTGCCGCTCAAGGCACTCGGCTTGTCTCTTGCTGCCCCTTGCCAGGGCGCCTGGGCGAGCATTCCTTCACCACCTATTGCCTTGACGTTGAACCCTGGTTTGCAGGCCGTGATCGCTCGCCGTGATCATCTGCCCCCCTGTCATGGCGACGTCGCTCGCCCTGTGATCAAGGGGCCAGGTGAAGCAGCCCTTCAAGGAGGGCCCGTGACGGTGAATCATGGGTTAACCACACCACTATGTCCAAGGAGCAATATGAACAGTGAGAGCAAGGCCTTTCTGGTGATAAGTGCCCACCGCTGCGAGTATCCAGACCCCATCACCTTTCGCAAGGGGACCCCGCTCGTCGTGGGCGACCGCTATGAAGGGGAAGAGGAGTGGCACGACTGGTTCTTCTGCCATTGCGACGGGCAACAAGGAGGCTGGGTACCGGCCCAGATCATAGGGTCGATGGACGATGGCACGGCTTTCGCTCGGGAAGATTACACGGCCAGGGAGTTGAGCGTGCAAGCGGGTGACTGGCTCAATGGCGATCGGTTTATCAACGGCTGGCTCTGGTGTGTGAGGGGTCAAGATGGCGCCTCCGGCTGGGTGCCGCTGGCCAATCTCAGGGAGGCATAGGCGCCCTCATGGGCAGTTGCCGATCTGCTCTGTTGTTCAAGGGCGTTGTTCAGCAGGATGGATAGTCTGTCCAGATTGTCTGTCTATTCGAATCAATCCCCCGTGATTACACTGGCTCTCATGGTGAAACATGTGCTCCTCGCGCGGTGACAAGCCGCAGTGAGGGGTGTTTCGAATAGCCCCTTGATAACGGAGTGTAATGAAGATGACAACAGACAAATTGGTATCCATCGCCGTGCTGACGGCGAAGCCAGGGATGGGCGAGCGCCTGCGCCAAGCGCTGCTCGCGTTGATCGGCCCCACCCGCCGGGAGCCCGGCAACCTCGATTATGTGCTGTTCGAGCTCAAAGACGAACCCGGCACCTTCTATATGCGCGAGGCCTTCGTCAGTCAGGCCGCCCTGGATGCCCACTGCGAGACGGACTATTTCCAAGGCTTCGCCCGCCAGGCGGACGAACTGCTGGCAGAGCCCCTTCGCCTCATCTTCATGGACGAGGTGAGCCCGCCATCGGCCATGGGGCAGGGCTGAGAGCCTGCCCGTTCGCTTGCCCCATGTTCCCGAACGGTGCGGCTTCGCTATGATTGAGACGGCGCAGTGACAGAGCCTGAGGGCAGGGCATGCAGACCCTGGCAGTCACTAGCCACAAGTGACACGGGGCCGATAGTTGGCCGTCATGGGAGGCGTCATGAAGAGAACCCTGATCCTGGTGCGTCACGGCAAGTCGAGCTGGGAAGAGCAGGGGCTGCCTGACAGGGCACGGCCGCTCGCCGAGCGTGGCCTGCGCGACGCCCCCCTGATGGGCAGACGGCTGGCGCACGATAAGGTGCGGCCCGATCTCATCCTCTCGAGCCCCGCCTGCCGGGCCTTGTCGACGGCCCATATCATCGCCGAGACGCTCGGTTACCGGCCAGAGGAGATAGTCACGGACGAGCGGCTCTATGGCGCAGATGTGAGGACCCTGCTTGAGGTGATGGGGGAGCTGGGTGACGAGTTCAGATGCGTCATGCTCTTTGGTCACGATCCCGAGTTCACCGACCTTGCCCACCGCTTTTCCGGCAAGATCACCCGGATGCCGACCTGCGCCGTCGCCCGCTTCACCTTTGACGCCCCCTCCTGGTCGGCCGCCGCGTCGCAAACGCTGCTGACGGCCGTGCTCGACTATCCGAAAAAGGGGTAAGTGAATGGCAAGAGGAAGCGCAGGGTAGTTGCTCACCGGGGTTGGTGAAGAAGCCGGCAAGAGATCAAACAAGAAGGGGAGCCCAGGCTCCCCTTCACATTCCCGTCATGTCGCCTATTTGGCAGCGATCGGCCCCTTGGTGCCCGCATCGTTATCGACCCAGCCATCTTCTCCCTGGATGCGACGATCCCCCTGTATGGTGTAGATGACCATGCCCTCCTTGAACACCAGGGCCCCGTCAGATTTCTTGGCACTGACCTGCTTGTCGTTGACCCACACCTGATCCTTGTCATCGATGCGGATGGTGGCCACGGTGGCGCCCGTCTCGGGGAAGGTGGCGACCCAGTTGCCGGCGTAGGGGCTGGCGCTGGTGGCCGCCGCCGGAGCATCACCGAACCCGGCGGCCGCGTTCTGGGCCTTGGTCTTGTGAATGTCGCAGCCCTGGGCCTCGCTCACCTGGGTGCAGCCGGAGCGCTCCAGCTGCTGGGCATATTTTGCGTTGATGGCGTGAGCCGGGGCCATGCCAAGCAGGGACAGGGTGACGATCAGAGCAGCATTCCTGGACATAGTGGATCCCTCAAATGTGAGTCTTGCCGGTTCATCGCAGCCTTGACTGCCATGAGCAACAGCCTGGGTTCGCGGTAATATCCTGGGTGCGAGGTGGCAGGCCTCTCTCACGTTAGCACCTGAAACAGGGCTCGAACAGGTAGTTGACAAACAGATGCGATCCACGGGGAGCCCCTGAACTGCGGGATCAACTCTGGGTTCGCCGCATTCCGGTGTCGAGATAGAGGCTGCTATGGTGGACGCTGTGGCTGACGAACATCACCTGATGACGGCTCTGATCCGACAGTATTATGATGTCGCCAGCACAGACCGGGCAGCTGAACGCCATCTCGTGTTCGGGGGCTGCCAATTGATCGGCCTGCTCCTTGAAATCCAGGGTGTAAGAAAACATATGGCTCTCCAACTCGCACATATACAGACACGGCTCCCCAACTCTAGACCCTGGAGTAGCCCTTCGCGGCGCCCGTTCGGCGCCAATGGCAGGGTTATTTACCGCGCAAGCAGGTGCCCTGCCTGGTTTTTACCCATTGGGAACCGTTTTGCAGCTATCCCAGCTTGCTCGCTCCCCCGTATCAATGGACACAAGGAGTTGTCATGACGCAACCCGATCACCCGACCCAGGCGGACGGGGTTATCACCACTGAGTTGACCCGCATCGCGGCCTTTGCCGATGGCGAGCAAGGTGGCAATCCAGCAGGAGTCTGGATTGGCGCAAGCTTGCCTGCGGCGAGCGAGATGCAGCGTATCGCCGCCGAGGTGGGATTCTCGGAAACCGCATTCGCGGCGCCCCTCTCCGCACCCCCGTCGTCAGGGGGAGCACACCCCGCACCGCGGGAGTGGCGGGTGCGCTACTTCTCCCCCGAGGCAGAGGTACCCTTCTGTGGTCATGCCACCATAGCCCTGGGGGTTGCCCTGGCTCGGCGCTTCGGGGCCGGGGATGTTGGACTGAGCCTCAGCCAGGCCGCAATCCGGGTGTCGGGCTGGCAGGATGAGGCGGGACAATGGCTCGCGGCCTTGCAATCCCCTTTGACTCGCAGCCAGCCGGCACCTGCCGATGTGGTGCGCGAGGCCCTGGCGCTGTTTGGTTATCACGCGGCAGATCTCGATCCGCGCATTCCCCCTGCACTTATCCATGGCGGTGCCGATCATCTGGTGCTGGCCTTGAACAGCCGTGAGGCGCTCAGGGCCATGGACTATGAATTTGCCCAGGGCCAGATCCTGATGCGCCGTGAAGGTTGGGTGACCATATTGTTGAGCCACGCAGAGAGTCATCAGCTGTTTCATACCCGTAACCCCTTTGCCTATGGTGGTGTCTATGAAGACGCGGCAACCGGGGCGGCCACCGCGGCTTTTGCCGGGTACCTGCGTGATCTCCGGTGGCCCCACGGTGGCATGATTGATCTGATCCAGGGGGAAGACATGGGCATGAGATCGCGCCTGCATGCCGAGATCCCGGCCGAGCCAGGCAGTTCGATCCGGGTATCCGGCAAGGCCCGGCTGATGTGAGCCCACCGCCCTATATCCAAGCAACGAGGGGAAAGCCGATGACATTTTTCGAGCGCGTCGAGATCCGGGCATTGAGTGAACGTCTGCTGGCGTTGGCGGCGGGGCAGGGGGTTTTGCTCACCAGCCGTGCGGGTCGCGAGCTGGAGGAGATGTTGAGAAGTGTTTGTGGGGTACAGCCGATAGGGCGGGGTGCGCGGCGTCAGTTGACCGAGCGGGGGCGTGAATTCTTGATAGAAAAGCTCGCGCAAACAGCAGACGAGTCGCCCTGGTCGGGTGAGGCGGTATTGGCGGCGTTAGGGGGGCAGTTACCCGCGAGTATTAACAGTGCGACCCTGAGTGGGCTCTGGTTGCAAGATTGTAAAGCCATCTTGTCTCCTGCCCACTTGGCGCGGGCTGAGGCGCTGGGGGTGAGGGTATTCAATGATGAAGTGATCCGGCTTCGCAGTGCTTCATCGCTATCTCTGTTATGGAAAGATGGCAGCCGTTATTGCGCAGATGAAAGCCTGAATATGTTGGGTGAGATTGCCTTACCAGAGCGCGCCTTGGCCAGGTTGCAAGGCGTCGAGTGGCAAGGTAAGCAGATTATCACGGTGGAGAACAAAGGTGCCTTTGTGGATTACCCCCTGCAACAGGGGGAGTTGCTGCTCTATGTGCCGGGTCGCAATACGGTGTTGGCCAAACAAGTGATCCCTTTACTGCCTGCTGCTATTGCCTGGGCTCACTTTGGCGATCTGGATCAGCGTGGCGTGGATATTGCCAGCGGGCTGGCCGTCGCCATGAACAGGCCTCTAGCACTCTGGTTGCCAGAGGATCTCATGGAATATGCATGCCGCTACGCTCGCCCCTTGATCCGCCAGTTGGAAGGGCAGAAAAGCAGCAGAGGGAAGATCCCCTGGCGACTCGCTAGCGTTCAGTCGAGTGGGATGTTGATAGAAGCCTTGACTCATCTGATAACCCATAAAGCATGGCTGGAACAGGAAGTCCTGGTGTCGGCCAGACGTTGGACGTCATGGTCTCTTCGTGAAACCCCGATGTCATTACACGGTAAAAACTGACTTCTTCCGGGGCATCCATTACCGCGACTTTTCAAAGGCGTCGCCACGGAAATGGCTCCAGTGATCGACGTCTTGGGAAATACCCAGAGACATGTTCTGTGGTGGTTGCCGGGTTCAGGCTGGGACTAGGTAAGGACCAGAGAGGATGGACACAACCTCAAGGCCGCCCGCTCAGCAAGATGGCGCCACCGAGTGTGATAAAGATCCCACCGGTAAGGCGGGTAAAGAGTCGTTGACTGCGGGCCGGGTTGAAATAGCGACCGGCCCGTCTGGCCAGGGCGACATAGCTCAGATGCACCAGGCTGACGATGAGGCAGATGGTCAGATACATGACAGAAAACTGCAGCGGCAGCGGGCTCTGATGGTCGAGGAACTGGGGCAGCAGAGCACAGAGGAAAATAATGGTCTTGGGGTTGCTGGCAGAGACCAGAAAGGCCTCACGCCACAGGGAAAAGTGCTGTCTGGGTCTGCTCGCCGAGCCGGTCAGCACCACACCCTGTTGAGTCGAGCCGGCGGCCCGCAGCGCCTTGTAACCGAGATAGATGAGGTAGCCGCCACCCGCCAGCTTGAGGGCGAGGAACAGAGGAGGCAGGGTCTGCAACAGGGCGCCAACGCCCATGGCGACCAGCAAGATAAGGATGGCCTGACAGAGCAGATTCGCGCTGATGGTGAGCAGCGCCGCGCGCCAACCGAGTTGCAGGCCATTTTTGACGACCAGCAAGACATTGGGGCCCGGGGTCAGCGTTGCCAGCAGATAGGCAAGCAGGAACAACATCCATATGTCCAGGTTCATATTTATCCCTTGTAAAAAACGCATCATGCCTCTGTGCCAAGGGGATAGTCCAGCAAGATAGGTGGCGGCTCGACCCGGGCCGCACCTGGGCACTTCCAACTCTCGTCTGCCACACAAATATGGTCTGGCACCTGGCCTTGGGGCGGGGTGATGCGAGCTGAGGTCCTGGCGATGAAACGCCGAATAGAAAAAACCGCCCTCAGGCGGTTTTTCATCATGGCAGCCCTTATTTCAGGGCTTTCTTCAGCTTCTTGATCTTGCCTTCGTGCTTGGCGATCTTGGCCTGACGAGCTTCAATTTTCTTCTTGATGTCTTTCTTGGATGCCTTAGCCATATTTCATTCTTCCTTAATGTCGGCACAGGGTGCCCTGGGTTGTCTCTCCATCGACGGCTTGACTGATGATGAGGGTTAATTATCGTCTTGCTGTGAGCGAATATATTGCCGAATGAAGCGGCGGATCTCTCGGGAGGCCGAGCTGTCTTGCTGCTCACAAAGGTCGATAAATTGATCCCGCTCCTCGCCCGAGAGGCGGATGATTAATTGGGCGTCCTTCTTGGGCTTGCTGGCCCGCTTGCGTGGCACCTGTTCCATCTGGTTTCTCGCGTATCGCCAATGTATATACACTGTAGTGCAAATATCCGCCACGTCAAGCTTGAACTATGTGCCAAGTGACGCTGGCTTTCCGAAGATGTGGATGCTGTGTCGCGAACCGCTATGGCGCTGGCCACTCATCCTCGCTGAGGAGGACAATAAAAAAGCGCCCGGAGGGCGCTGCTTATTTTCAGTGTAACAGTATGGTTTATCAGGCTTTCTTCAGGTAGGCGGCGACCAGTACTATCTGCACGCCATTGACCTTGCCTTCGATATGCAGGGGATTGTTGGTCAGGCGTATGCCCTTGACCAGGGTGCCGCGTTTGGCGGTAAAGCCACCCCCCTTGACCTCCAGATCCTTGATCAGGGTGACGGCGTCACCCTCGACCAGCACGGCACCGTTGGAGTCGACGGTCGCGACGCTATCGTCATCTTCCGCGCTGATACCGGCTTCGGCCCAGCTCCTGGTCTCCTCTTCCATGTACATCATGTCGAGCAGGTCCTGGGCCCAAACTTCGCCCTGGCCAGCCAGATACTTGAGTTGGCGCCATGCCAGTACCTGCACCGCCGGGACCTGGCTCCACATGCTGTCCCCCAAGCAGCGCCAATGGTTGACGACTGTGGTGTCAGGCTCTGCCAGCTGGCCAAGGCAGGTTGTACACAGGGCGGCACTGTGATCATCATCTTGGGTAGGAGAGTGAGGAACCTGATAGGCAGTCAGGGCCTGTTCGGCACTGCACAGTTCACATTTGGCGCCAGCGCGCCCCTGCAAGATGGCATTGATGGTCATATCAAGGAGTCCCGGATGATGAGAGGCCCGCTGGGCCTGATAAGTGATTCGAGGCGCGTCTTGGACGAGCGCCATAACAGGGGCCGTAATATAGCATAAATCCCCTCTATTTGTCAGGGGAAAGCGTCAGGGCCATGCAGCCGCCGGGGCCCTATATGGGGGGAGGGGATTGCAATTATCATTCAAGCTGGATAAGGCGCGATATGAATCATTATTTATCCCCCATGCAGGAGGATGACCTGCTGGTTTGTCCCTGCGTGCTGTCGACAATATATCCAGTGAAAATGGAGTCCCCTTTACCGGGTCATGGTGCGTCATGGTTTGACGGTTATTTTCCCGCATCAAACGGAGGTGTGGAATACACATCGGCCCGCTTGTGCTGGCCATAAAAATAGCCAGCAGGTATCTTTCTAAGCACAAAGAAAATATGTATCTATCTGTTTTTATTTAAATTTAAGTTCCACTTTCTATCCATGGACAGACGGCCATTGCCCAGCGTATCCATGGATACCGGCCTGTGCTCCCATGCTATCCATCACGCTTATTCCTTAGGTTGTCGATTTATTCAACGTTATTTCAATCGGTCAGCGCCTGCGCTGTCACTGATGCGCAACAAAATCCTGTAATTGTTAACCAGCTCGCGGCATGAAGGGAGCCAAACTGGCACATTAGCGCGGTATTTGGCTCAGCCAATACAGCTGAAATAAGGTGCTGCCCGCCTGGCGGGTCATTAACAAATTTACCAATAAAAAGGAATACTGGCTTATGTCTGGACGACATTCACTGATAGCGGCGGCCGTTGGCTTGGCCCTGTCAGGGCAAACCCATGCCCAATTGCTCATCACCGAGTACCTGGAAGGAACCGGTAACAACAAGGCCATCGAGCTGAGCAACCTGGGTAGCACGGCGCTGAACCTCGCCGACTACCGCCTCGCCCTCTATGCCAATGGTCGCACCCTGGCCCAGGGCCCGACCAACAGCCTCACCCTGCAAGGGCAGCTTGCCCCGGGGGCGAGTCTGGTACTGGCCCACCCGAGCGCCAGTGCCGATATCCTCACCAAGGCCAACCAGACCAGTGGCAACCTCACCTTCAACGGTGACGACGGCCTGGTGCTCTATCGTGGTGATGAACTGGCCGACAGCCTGGGACAGATTGGGGTCGATCCCGGCAGCGCCTGGCAGTCGGGTTCGGTCAGCACCCTGGACATGACCCTGCGCCGCAAGGCCACGGTGAACCAGGGCCGTGTGGATGCCGGATCCCCCTTCGACCCCGCCCTGGAGTTCAGCGCCTTTGCCAAGGATGACGCCAGCGGCCTGGGTTGCAACGGCGAGTCGGCCTGCGACGACAGCACACCCCCCAATGCCTTTATCTGCCCGGTCGATGGGTTGACCCCCATTCCGGCCATTCAGGGCAGTGGCGCCACCAGTCCGCTGGTGCCCGCCGGTCGCTTCGAATCCGATATCAGCTATGCCACCCGTGGCCGGGTGACCCAGGTGGTCAATGGCCTCTACAAAGGCTTCTTCATCCAGGAAATGCAAGGGGATGGCGATGAGCGCACCTCGGATGGCCTCTTCGTCCATAGCACCCAGAGCAACCCCGCCATCAAGCCCGGGGTCGAGGTCTGTGTGCAGGGCAAGGTGGCCGAGTACTATAACCAGACCCAGATAGGTGCAACCGATCTGGTGGTGACCGATGCCAATGTCCAGCCGCCAGGGGCGGTGGATCTGCTGCCCGATGGGGGCGAATCCCTGCAGGCACTGCTCGAGCGCCACGAAGGGATGCGGGTGCGGCTGGTGCCAGCCTCCAGCCTGGTGGTGACCCGTAACTTCAGCTTCGATTACGACGGCAAACGCAACAACCTGGTGCTGGCCTATGGGGCGCCACTCATCAAGTCGACCCAGAAGTTCCCGGCCATGAGTCAGCAGGCGAGCGACTGGGCCGCGCGCAACCTTGCCAACCAGCTGGTGGTCGAGACCGATGCCAAGGCGCCGGATGGCGTGCTGCCCTGGTACCCGGGCTTCCATCCTGAGCAGGGTTATCTGCGCATCGGCGACAAGCTCAACAACCTCGAAGGGGCCATCGGTTACTCCTACAGCCAGTACCGTCTGGTGGCCGATAACCAGATTGGCAGTGCCGACGTGGACCATGGCGGCTGGGACAGGAGTGACACCCCAGAACTTGCCATGACCGGCGATCTGCGCATTGCCAGCTTCAACGTGCTCAACTTCTTCACCAGTGTGGTGGGGGGCGATGCCAACCCGACCGGCAGCAACCGCGGCGCCCTGACGGTCCCTGAGTTCGAGTTGCAGCGCACCAAGATAGTCAGCGCCATCACCCGCCTCAACGCCGATGTGGTGGGGTTGATGGAGATAGAGAACAACGGTTATGGCGAACACTCGGCCATCGCCAATCTGGTGGCGGCGCTCAATGGGGCCCTGCCCGACGAGGCGGATCACTATGCCTGGGTAGCCTCTCCGGATGGCCAGCCTATCGGCACCGATGCCATCACCGTCGGTCTCATCTACAAACCGGCCAAGGTGCAACTTGCCGGTGGCGCCGAACTTATCCCGCTGCCGGTACAAGTCGCCGAGACCCAGGACGCGGCGGGCAAGCCGGTGAGCATTCGCCAGGGCATGCGTGAATCCCTGCTGCAACGCTTCACCTCCCCCAAGGGGGATGTGCCGCTGACCCTGGTGGTCAACCACCTCAAGTCCAAGGGGTCGGCCTGCTTTGAGGATTATCCGGATTACGCCAGCGCCGATCCCCTCGATGGTCAGGGCCACTGCAATGCCCTGCGGGTCTCCGCCGCCAAGGTGCTCGGCGAGCAGCTGGCCACTGAGACGGGGGATCTGTTGCTGCTCGGCGACCTGAACGCCTATGGGCTGGAAGATCCCATCCGGGTGCTGACCGATTATGATCCGGCTGCACAAGCGCGCCAGATCCTGAGCGCCTCCTTCACCACCCTGGCGGGGCAGCCTTATGAAGAGCAGGGCGGCGCCCTTGGCAAGGGGGCGGGGCTTGTCAACCTCAATACCCAGTTCCACGGCACCGACACTTACTCCTACAGCTACGAAGGGGAGCTGGGCAATCTGGATCACGCCCTGGCCAATCCCTCCCTGGCCAGCAAGGTGGTGGGCATAGAGGATTGGCACATCAACTCGGCGGAGAGCAACTTCTTCGAGTACGGGGTCAAGTACAGCGGCCAGTTGGCCAAGTCGGAAGGTCCCTTCAGTGCCTCGGATCACGATCCTGTGCTGATTGCCATCGACTATCCCGAGCCGCCTGCCGGGGTCATTGCCCTCGACAGCGCCGTGGCCCAGGTGGAGGAGGGTCAGACCCTGACCCTGACCGTGAGCCGCAAGGATGGCAGCCATGGGGCGGCCAGCGTCGACTACCGTCTGGTGTTTGGCAGCGCAGGGGCCGCCGATGTGGCCCCGGTTTCCGGCACCCTCAACTGGTTAGCGGGTGACGCACAGAGCAAGAGCATCAGCATTCCGGTCTTTAGCGATGGCCTGCACGAAGGGGACGAGCAGTTCACCCTGATGTTGCAAGATGCCAGCGGCGCCACCCTGGGTGAGCAGAGCCAGACCCTGGTCACCATCAAGGACAAGGCAATGGCGGCCACCATCGCCATGGCACAAGGGGAGATGCGAGTCAGCGAGGGGCAGTGGTTTGCCGAGATCCCGCTGGTACGCAGCGGCGACCTGAGCCAGCCTGCCCGGGCCCAGCTTGCCTTCCAGGGCCAGAGTGCTTATTGGGGTCTGGACTTCCTGCCCTGGCTCAGTCCTTCCGTGAGCTGGGCGGCGGGCGAGGGCGGCAGCAAATCGGTCAAGGTGCTGATCCTTGATGACTGGTTTGTCGAGGGGACTGAACAGTTCACCGCCACCCTGCGTCAGGTGCGCGGCGCCGTGGCGGGAGAGCAACGCCAGACCCGAGTACAGATAGCAGACAACGACAAACCCTGGTGGCCCTTCGGCCGCAAGTAAGTGGATGAGGGTGTGACAACGGGAGCCATAGTGGCTCCCGTTTTTTATGGGCTTTCTGTTGGGCCTGAGCTGGCGTTGCGCTTAGCTCTGGCTGTCGATGACCAGCTTGCCATCCTTGACCGGAATGGTTTTGCCCGGCTCGCGATCCATGCGGATCACCCCTTCCTGACCGGCCAGCTTGTAGCTGACGTCATAGCCCAGGGTGCGGGTGCTGCTATCTTGCACCGTCTTGCAGCGCTGCTCGGTGGTGGTGTAGGTATCATTGTTTTGCATGTTGCCTTGCACCTGATTACCGGCGTAGCCGCCCGCCGCCGCCCCGGCGACCGTGGCCACCGTCTTGCCGCTGCCACCGCCAAACTGATGACCCAGTACGCCGCCGAGGGCGCCACCGACCACGGTGCCGAGGATCTTGTGCTGATCCTGTACCGCTTTGCGGTGGGTCACTGTGACGTTGCGACACTCCTGACGTGGGGTCTTGATGGTCTCGGTGACCGGCTTGCTGGCCAGTACTTCGGCGAACTGGGGCTTGGACTCAAACAGTGAGCCGCTTGCCACCGCCGAGAGGGTCACTGCCGAGGCTATACCGATGCCGAGACCGGCTAACAGGGACTTGTTCATCTCTCTCTCCTTACTATCCGTTGCTGCCTATGGTGAGGCTTGCCGCTATCTTGGCAGTTTACGCAATAGTCTCAAGGCAAAGCCCCCCCGATTGCGACAAGGATTGACTGCGCCAAAAACCGCCGCCTGCAAAGGGTGTCTGTAAATCGCGACAAGCCAGGCCCGGATAGCTGCATCATCCGGCGGAGTAGACCGGTGGCGGGTGATGAAAGAGGGAGAGGTGACGAGCCGGTATCGCTACCTCGACCGGCCAGGGTTGAGACGCCAGATGGTTTATCTATGTGCAGAGGCAAGGATGAGGCGGCCAACGCGGGGGGAGAGTGCCTGCGGATAGTATCAAGAGAGCGATGAACGGGGCCCTGTCGCCATGGCCCCGGCAAGCTGGTTCAGCGGGGCGACTTGGTGCCCTTGACCCGCTTGTTCAGCGCCTCCCACAGGCCGGTGATGAAGTAGTAGAGTCCTCCCGCTTCGGTCGCCTTGGTGTACTCCTCCAGAGGTTCCAGCATGCCGCTTCGGAATTTTTCGAGGGCCTCCTGGTCACTGTCTGCCTGTATGTAATCCCCCACCACCTCGAACCCCTGGGCCAGCAGCTGTTCCTTCTCCGGCAAAAAGGACGGCGATGACATCAGCAAGAAGGTGACACTGGCGGGATCCTGACCCTGACGGAAGAACTGGTATTTGCTCATACAACCTCTGGATATGGATAGCCAGGCGATATTATCCCCGCTGGGAGCCAGCCTTGGCAGGCCCCATCTGTGGCGTCAAACGGAGTCAGCTGTTCAGGTTGACTTCAGGCTGCGGGTGAATGGTTGCGGGGTTGTGTTGCCCTGCGCCAAGGCGCGCGCACTCAGCCTTGGCGCGGTTTTTTCTTGCCAAATAGCCGGGGGGCATGGAGCAACAAATAAATGAAGGCGCCGTGGGCGGCGGGGGCACCATAGGGGCGGCTGGGATCTGCCATGTTGAGCTGGTGGGATCCGGCCGCCGCGCGGGTATCGGGGGCCAGTATGGGCTCGCCGATGACCTCGAAGCCCTGGGCCAGCAGTGCCTGCTTCTCCCTGAAAAAGTCGGCGGCGGCCATGTCGAGCAAGGTGAAGGCTTCGGGTGCTTCCTGGGTGGCAAAAACCTGGTATTTGTTCATGGAGCCTGGGGTTAGGTGGCAAGGGACAGTGGCCATTATCGTCGCGAGCTCATTGAGAGGCGACTCCCTGTCTAGGGGGGCGCCAGCCTTGGTATTCCGGCCCGATCGGGGGCGCAGAGTCCCCTGAGGCGGCTTGACAATGGTAACTCCCGCGAAGCGGGCGCAGGCGCACAAAAACGGGCCCGAGGGCCCGTTGTTATGTCGATAATGTGATGAACTATCGCCTATTTGGTGTGGCGCTCATGGAGGCGCTGCACCACATCTTTCAGGCCCAGCCCCTCGTTTTGCAGCAGCACTGTCAGGTGATAGAGCAGGTCAGCGGATTCGTTGATGAGCTCTTCTCTGTCTTTCGCCATGGCGGCCAGCGCCACTTCGACCCCCTCTTCCCCGACCTTCTGGGCGATGCGCTTGGTGCCCTTGGCATAGAGGCTGGCGGTGTAGCTGGTGGTCGGATCCGCCCCCTTGCGCGCGGCCAGGATCTGCTCAAGCTCGACGAGAAAACCGAGCGGCGGCAGCGGGTGGGCATCGAAGCAGGAGGGGGTACCCAGGTGGCAAGTCGGGCCGATCGGGTTGGCGGCGATGAGCAGGGCGTCGCTGTCGCAGTCGGTGCTGATGGCGGCGAGATTGAGCACATGGCCCGAGCTCTCGCCCTTGGTCCAGAGGCGCTGCTTGCTGCGGCTAAAGAAGGTGACCTGGCCGCTGGCCAGGGTCTTTGCCAGCGCCTCGCGGGTCATGAAGCCTTGCATCAGCAGCTGACCGCTGGCGGCGTGCTGCACCATGGCGGGGATCATGCCATCGCACTTGGCCCAGTCGAGCCGGTCGATGAGGGTGGGATCAATCAATGGATTATTCACGGATAGCGACTCCTTGGGTGCTAAGCCAACGCTTCAATTCGGGTATGGGAATGAGACCTTTGTGGAACACCGAGGCGGCCAGGGCCCCGTCCACATCGGCATCGATAAAGGCATCGCGAAAATGCGCCATGGTACCGGCGCCACCCGAGGCGATGAGGGGCACCTTGCACTGGGCGCGCACCAGCTTGAGCTGATCGAGATCATAACCCTGGCGCATGCCGTCCTGATTCATGACGTTAAGCACTATCTCACCTGCGCCGCGCTGTTGCACCTCTTTGACCCAGTCGAGGGTATTCCAGGCGGTGGTGCGGGTGCGGCTCTCGTCGCCGGTGAACTGCTTGACCTGATACTGGCGGCTCTGTTCATCAAAATAGGAGTCGATGCCAACCACGACACACTGGACCCCAAAGCGTTCGGCCAGGCGGGTGATCAGGGTCGGATCGGCCAGGGCAGGGGAGTTGATGGAGACCTTATCGGCGCCGAACTCCAGGATGCGCTTGGCATCGTCGACACTCTTGATGCCACCGGCGACGCAGAAGGGGATGTCGATCACTTCCGCTACCCGGCTCACCCAGCTCTTGTCGACCACCCGATCATCGCTCGAGGCGGTGATGTCATAGAACACCAGCTCGTCGGCGCCCTGCTGGGCATAGCGACGGGCAAGATCAACGATACCGCCCATCACCTCGTGATTGCGAAACTGCACCCCCTTGACCACGACGCCATCTTTGACGTCGAGACAGGGGATAATACGTCTTGCCAGCATCAGTTGCCTCCTTGTAGTGACGAAGCGGACTCGCCCTGACTTGCCCAGCAATTGATGGCGTCGCTCACGCTGAACTTGCCCTCCAGCAGAGCGCGGCCGAGGATGATGCCCTTGACCCCCGAGCCCTTGAGCGCCTCTATGTCCTCAATGCCGCCGATGCCGCCCGAGGCTTGAAACGCCACGTTCGGGTAGCGGGCGCAGAGATCGCGATAAAGCTCGACGTTGCACCCCTTGAGCGTGCCGTCCCGGCTGATGTCGGTGCAGAGCACATGCTTGAGCCCGGCGGGGAGGAAGCGCTCGATCAGGGCCTCTATGGTGATGCCGCTGTCTTCCTGCCAGCCTGCCACCGCTATCTTGCGATTGCCTTGCGGGTCTATGTTGACGTCCAGGGCGAGCACTATCTGCTCGGGGCCGTATTTTTCCATCCAGCTCGCCACCAGCTCGGGGGACTTGACCGCGGTGGAGCCAATCACCACCCGATTGGCACCGGCGGCCAGCAAGTCGGCCACATCCTGTTCGCAGCGCACGCCGCCACCGACCTGCACCGGTGCCTCGGTGGCCGAGAGCAGCTGCGCGGTGAGGGCGAGCTGACGGGCCTTGGCGTCTTTGGCGCCATCGAGATCGACCAGGTGCAGCTGCACCGCGCCTTGGGAGACATATTCATCGAAGCGCGCCTGGGGGGCACTGGCGTATTCGGTCTTCTGGTCGTAATCGCCCTGATAGAGGCGCACCACCTGGCCGTTAATCAAATCAATTGCCGGAATAATCATCCTTGTCATAGCTCCAGGAAGTTTTGCAGTAAACGGGCACCGGCGGCGCCGGAGCGCTCCGGGTGGAACTGGGCACCAAACACATTGTCCTGATGGGCGATAGCGGTGAAGGGTACCCCATAGTCGCAGCGGGCCAGGGTCGCCTCGGTCACTTCCAGGGCGTAGGAGTGGACAAAGTAGAAATAGCTGCCGCTGGGGATCCCCTTGAGCAGAGGGTGTGTCTCATCGTGCTCTATCTGGTTCCAGCCCATGTGGGGCAGACGCAGGGTGCCCACCTCCATCAGTTTGATCTTGCCGGGAATGATGCCGAGACAGGGGAGCTCGGCGCTCTCATTCATGGTCTCTTCCGAGGCTTGTGCCAGCATCTGCATGCCCAGACAAAAGCCGAGCAGGGGCTGGCGGGCTTCGCGGATGAGCGGCACCAGCTCGCGCTCGTTCAAGTTGCTCATGGCCGCTACCGCCGTGCCCACCCCGGGCAGGATCAACTTGTCGGCGGCGCGGATATCGCGGGCGTCGCAACTCACCTTGGGGCTGACCCCGAGTCGTTCGAAGGCCATGCGCACCGAGGCCAGATTGGCGCAGCCAGTATCGATAATGACCAGATTTTGTGTGCTCATCAGCAGCTCCTTCTTGTGGGCAGGCCCCTGTTTGGCACTGTCGCGGCGCTATCGATAACGGTCAGGTTGCACGCGCCCATCACAGCACCCCCTTGCTGGAGGGGAGATCCGTGCCTTCCACCCGGATGGCCTGGCGCAGGGCGCGGCCGAAGCCCTTGAACAGCGCCTCCACCTGGTGGTGACTGTTACCTGCATCCACCGAGAGGTGCAGGGTGATGGCCATGGCGTCCGACAGGGAGCGGAAGAAGTGGGGCACCATCTCGGTGGCCATCTCGCCCACGCTGTCGCGGCCAAAACCGGATTCGCAGCGGAACACGAAGTAGGGGCGACCACTCAGGTCCAGGGCGGCGCTCACCTTGGCGTCGAGCAGGGAACTCTGGGCTGGCAGGCGAGGCTGGGCATCGATCAGCGCCTCGACCTCGTCCATCGCCAGCACGAAACCAAAACGGCCAATGCCGCGTTTGTTGCCAAGGGCCTCGCGCAGGGCCTGACCCAGGGCCAAGCCGACATCTTCCACCGTGTGGTGATCGTCAATGTGCAGATCGCCGCTTACCGCCAGTTGCAGAGTGAAACCGGCGTGGGTCGCTATCTGATCGAGCATGTGATCGAAGAAGCCGATGCCGGTGCTGATCTGGTTGCCGCCGCTCTTGTCCAGGTCCAGTGCAACCCGGATGCGGGTCTCCTTGGTGTTGCGCTCCACCAGGGCGGTGCGCCCCTTGCTGAGCAGCTGATCGCGGATGGCGAGCCAGTTGTGATCGCCTGGCTGATAGCGAATGCCGCCAATGCCCATGTTCTCGGCCAGCTGGATATCGGTCTGCCGGTCGCCAATCACAAAGGAGTTGGCAAAATCGATGCGACCCGAGGCGAGATACTCCTTCACCAGCCCCAGATGGGGTTTGCGGCAGCTGCAGCCATCGGTGGGGAAGTGGGGGCAGATGAGCACCTTCTCCCAGTGCACGCCCTGGGACTCGAAGATGTGCATCATCAGATCCTGGGGCGGCTGGAAGTTTTCAAGGGGCAGGCTGGCAGTGCCCAGCCCATCTTGATTGGTGACCATCACCAGCACATAGCCTGCGGCCTGCAGCTCGCGCAGCACCGGGATCACCATGGGCTCGAAGCGCAGCTTGGCGAGGCTGTCCACCTGCTTGTCGGTGACCGGCTCTTCAATCAGGGTGCCGTCACGGTCGATAAATAAAAATGGGGTCTTCATCTCTCTACATCCTTATAAGCGGCTGACGGGGGCAGTGTCGTCCGCGCTGTTGCTGGCAGACATCGTGTTGGCAGTGAGGTCCCGCAATACCTTGAGCACGGCATCCATCTCATCCTGATAGCCGACCGTGATGCGAATGCTCTCTCCCAGGCCCGGTTTGTTGGAAAAGTCCCGCAAGATGATGCCGGCGGCCTTCATGGCGGCGAAGACGCGCGCGCCATCATGGAAGCGCACCAGGATGAAGTTGCCCTTGTCTTCGAAGATCTCGCGCACGCAGGGCAGGGTGGTCAGGGCGAGCTTGAGCGCAGCCTTCTGCTCATTGAGGTCCATGACGCGGGCCTGCATCAGCGCAAGACCGGCCGGGGTCAGGGCCTGGGCGGCAATCTGCGCCACCGGATCGGGGATGGGGTAGGGGGCGATCACCTTGGCGAGCAGGGCGATCACTTGCGGCGATGCGAGGGTAAAGCCGCAGCGGATCCCGGCTAGGGCGAACGCCTTGGAGAGGGTGCGGGTCACCACCAGATTGGGGAAGCGGGCCAACAGATCCACCACAGAGGCGTCCGGGCAGAACTCGATATAGGCCTCGTCCACCACGACAATGGCGCTATCCCGGGCGGCTTCCAGCAACGCGATGAGGCCATCGCGCCCCACCAGATCCCCGGTCGGATTGTTGGGGGAGCAGAGGAACACCAGCTTGACCTCGGAGAGGGCATCGCGAATGGCGGGCCAGTCCGGCTGACGATCCGTGGTCAGCGGCTGTTCGACGATGCCCACGCCGCAGGTCTCGGCGCTGATGGCGTACATGCCATAGGTGGGCGGGCAGATGAGGATCTGATCCTGACCCGCCTCGCAGAAGGTGCGAATGAGCAGCTCGATGGCCTCATCGGCACCGCGGCTCACCAGCACCTGATCGGCGTTGACCCCGGCATAGGCCGCGTAGCCATCGACCACCTGGGCTGGCTGGCATTCGGGATAACGGTTGAACTTGTTGCTCTGCACCGTGAAGGCGGGGGAGAGCGGAGCCTCGTTGGCATTGAGCCAGACGTGGCCGCTGCCGCCGATGCGGCGGGCGGACTGATACGGGGTGAGGGCGCGCACCACACGGCGAGCCAGCTTGGCGATGCTCATGACAGATCCTTTTGTTGCAGCTTGGTGGCGAGGGCGTTCAGCCGGAGGGTGACGGCCTGCTTGTGGGCATCGAGCCCTTCCGCCTGGGCAATGCGCTGGACGATGGGGCCCAGATCGCGCATGCCTTGCTCGCTCAGCTCCTGCACCGTGAAGCGGCGCTGATAATCGGCCAATCCCAGGCTGGAGCAGGTGCGGGCATAGCCGTAGGTGGGCAGGGTGTGATTGGTGCCGCTGGCATAATCCCCCACCGATTCGGGGGTCCATTGTCCCAGGAAGATGGAGCCTGCGTTTTCGAGCCGGTCGAGCAGCTCCCGGGGGCTGCGGGTCTGCACTATCAGGTGCTCAGGGGCGTAGGCATTGGAGATGGCACAGGCCTCCTCCAGGCTGTCACACAGGAGGGTGAGACTGCTTGCCAGGGCCTGAACGGCGATGTCCCGGCGGCTGAGCTGCGCCAGCTGGCTTGCCAGCTCGATGTTGACGGCCTCGGCCAGGGCGGCGCTGGTGGTGACCAGTACCACCTGGCTGTCCGGGCCGTGTTCGGCCTGGGAGAGAAGATCCGAGGCGACGAAGGCGGCATTGGCACTCTCGTCGGCAATCACCAGCACCTCGGAGGGGCCAGCCGGCATGTCGATGGCAGCGCCGCGCCAGTCCCGGGAGACCTGGCCCTTGGCCTCGGTCACATAGCTGTTGCCCGGGCCGAAGATCTTGTCCACCTTGGGGATGGACTCAGTGCCGTAGGCCATGGCGGCGATGGCCTGGGCGCCGCCGATGGCGAACACCTTCTCGACCCCGCAGGCGCGGGCGGCGAACAGGATCTCGTCGCTGGCTGGCGACGGCGTGCAGAGCACCACCTCGCGGCAACCGGCAATGGCGGCGGGAATGGCCAGCATCATCACGGTGGAGGGGAGGGGCGCGCTGCCCCCCGGCACATAGAGACCGACCCGGTTGATGGGTTGAGTGCGCAGCTCGCACAGGACGCCGGGCTGGGTCTCTACCCGCAGCACAGGCTGCACCTGCGCGCGGTGGAAGGTGCGAATGTTCGTGGCGGCGGCCAGGATGGCGGCCTGGATGTCGTCATCGAGCCGGGCGCAGGCGGCATCGATTTCCGCTTCGCTCACCCGCAACTGTTCACGGGGGGCGCGCTCGAAACGCTGGCTCAGTTCGCGCAGGGCGTCATCGCCCCGGGTTTTGACCGCGGAGATGATCTCCGTCACCACGGCGCCGACATTGGCTTCATCGTCCAGGGCCGGGCGGGTCAAGGCCTCGGCTTGCTGGGCGGGGGTGAGCTGGTTCCAGATGAGGGTCTGCATGGTGCCCGCCTTTATTCCATCATCTTTTCGATGGGCAGCACCAGAATGGAGCTGGCGCCGAGGGCCTTGAGCTGCTCCATGGTCTCCCAGAACAGGGTTTCGCTGGAGACGACGTGCAGGGCGACCTGATTGGTGTCACCGGCTAGCTGCATGATGGTGGGGCGCTCGGCGCCGGGCAGCAGGTCGGTGATGGCATTGAGCTTGTCTTTGGGGGCGTGCAGCATGATGTACTTGCTCTCGCGCGCCTGCTGCATGCCCTGGATGCGGGGCAACAGCTTGTCGATGATGGCTTGCTTGGCGGCGTTCAAGGGATTGGGAGCCTGCACCAGTGCCGCCTTGGAGCGGTAGATGACCTCCACCTCTTTCAGGCCATTGGCCTCGAGGGTGGCGCCGGTGGAGACGAGATCGCAGATGGCATCGGCGAGCCCTGCGCGGGGGGCGACTTCCACCGATCCCCCCAGCATGACGCTCTTGAACCCGAGACCTTGCTCGTCGAAGAAGCGCTTGAGCAGGCCGGGATAGGAGGTGGCGATACGCTTGCCAGCCAAGCTTTGGGGGCCTGTGTAGCTGGCATCTTCCGGCACGGCCAGGGAGAGACGGCAACCGCCGAAATCGAGCTGTTTGAGGGTCTTGACCTCGAAGGGCAGGCCCTGGGATTGGCGAATGAGCTGCACCTCTTCCAGCACGTTCTCACCTATGATGCCAAGGTCGACCACCCCCTCCATCACCAGACCCGGGATGTCATCATCACGCACCCGCAGAATGTCGATGGGCATGTTTTCGACGTGGGCGATGAGGCGCTGTTCACGCAGATTGATCTTGAGGCCGCAGCTCTTGAACAGGGCCTGGGAGTCCTGGCTCAGGCGACCGGATTTTTGCATGGCGATGCGCAGACGTTGTGTTTCCATTGCTCGATTTCCTTCTAGTCAAAAACGAAAAAACCCTCGGAAGTGTGTGCTTCCGAGGGTTTATGAATCTTGCGGTCCTTTTGGAAGTCACCTGTTAAGTGTCTTCCAGCAGCCAACCTCCTGAAAGACTATTCGGGATGATGATGGTGGTGATGAGTCTTCAGTGAGGTGAACTTCATGTAAACAATCCTTTACAAATAAGATGTCGTAACTGACGCCCGGTTTACATTACCGACCTTGACGAAAATTGCAACCCGGGATTGTAAATTTCAAGAAGAAAGTAAGGAAAGGTCGCCGCTGGTCGATAATAAGACAATGTCACTACGGAGGATATCCCATGCCCAATCAGGATCTGCTCTTCCCTATCTTGCCGAGGGCCCCGGCCACCCCGGGCAGTGATGCCATTCGCCGTGAGGTGAACCCCATCGATCACAAGCACAGTGCCCACGAGATAGGCACTGAGCGGG
The DNA here is from genome assembly GCF_000820045.1 of Aeromonas rivuli. GTDB lineage: Bacteria > Pseudomonadota > Gammaproteobacteria > Enterobacterales > Aeromonadaceae > Aeromonas > Aeromonas rivuli. The sequence continues at coordinate 97,712 of NZ_CDBJ01000068.1, forward strand.
ATGGGGGCCAGGGTACCCCTCAGGAGCCGCCGCATCCCAGGACGCCACCGCCAGTCAGTCAGGGCGATGCCGATGAGCCAGGGGGACACAAGCCGGATCCGGACCACAAGATCGACTTGTTCGTCTGAGCGTTTGGCTTGCCCCCGCTTTTGGCTATAATCGCCCCCTTTGCTTGCGGGAAACCTCCTTGACCATCCAGACCCTGTTCTCAGAAGGCGGCCCTCTTGCCCGTCATATCGACGGTTTCCTGGCCCGTGCCCCTCAGTTGGAGATGGCTGAGGCGGTGGCAAACACCATCAAGGACCACGACCGTCTGCTGGTCGAAGCGGGAACGGGCACCGGCAAGACCTACGCCTACCTGGTACCTGCCCTGGCATCGGGCAAGCGGGTGGTGATCAGCACCGGCTCCAAAAACCTGCAGGAGCAGCTCTTTTACCGGGACTTGCCCACCATCACGGGGGCGCTCGATTATCACCAGCCCGTGGCCCTGCTCAAGGGGCGCAGCAACTACCTCTGTGTCGAGCGCATGAACCGCTTGATGAGCGAATCCCATCTGCAAAAGCCGGAGGTGATGAGCGACCTGGTCAGGGTCAAATCCTGGTCGAGCACCACCAATACCGGCGATGTGGGGGACATTCCCGGCCTGCAGGAGAACGCCGAAATCTTGCCCCAGATCACCAGCACCAATGACAACTGCCTCGGTCGGGATTGCCCCTATTACGACGATTGTCACCTGGTGATCGCCCGGCGCCGCGCCATGGATGCGCAAGTGGTGGTGATCAATCACCATCTCTTCTTCGCCGATATGGCGGTGAAAGACACGGGATTTGGTGAGTTGGTGCCGGAAGCTCAGGTCTATGTATTCGACGAGGCGCACCAGCTCGGCGAGATAGCCACCAACTATTTTGGCAAGTCGGTATCGAGCCGCACCATCCAGGACCTGGCTCAGGATATCCAGCTTGCCTACCGGGCCGAGGCCCATGACATGGGGCAGCTTGGCAAGGCGGCGGATCGGCTCAGTATTGCCAGTCAGGATCTGCGCCTCGCCTTCGGGGTCGATGGCGGGCGGGGCAACAGCCGGGATCTGCTGCGCCAGCCCCAATGGGGCCAGGCCCTGGCCCGGCTCAATGATGCCATCGAGTTCTGCTATGAGGTGCTCAAACTCGCCTTGGGGCGCGGCGAGCAGCTCGATCACTGCTTCGAGCGACTCTGTGAGCTCAGGACGCGACTCGGGGAGGTGCTGGCCATCAACCAGACCGGTTACTCCTACTGGTACGAGTGTACCCGGCTCCATTTCTCCCTCAATCTGACCCCCTTGTCGGTGGCCGAGCGGTTTGGCGCCGAGGTGATGCGCCCCGAGGTGGCCTGGATTTTTACCTCGGCCACCCTGACGGTGGACATGGGGTTCGATCACTTCAAGGCGGAGCTGGGACTGGCGGGCAGCCGTGAGCTTATGCTCGACAGCCCCTTCGATTACAGCGAGCAGGCGCGCTTGTGCGTGCCGCGCCAGCTGCCCGAGCCCAATGCCTTTGGTCGGGGCGAGATGCTGGCGCTGCGGCTCATCCCCCTCATCAACAAGACGCCCGGGGGCTGCTTCTTCCTCTGCACCAGCCATCAGGTGATGCGTCAGGTGGCCGAAGTGCTGCGCCGGGAGATAGGGCGCACCGTCTTGCTGCAAGGGGAAGACAACAAACAGCGACTGCTGTCGACCTTTGTCGAGAATGGTCGCGCCGTGCTGGTGGCGACCAGCAGCTTCTGGGAGGGGATAGACGTCAGGGGGGCGGCACTCTCCTGTGTTATCATCGACAAGCTGCCGTTTGCGAGCCCCGACGACCCCCTCCTCAAGGCGCGGGTCGACGACTGCAAGCTCAAGGGGGGGGATCCCTTCGCCGATATCCAGCTACCCAAGGCCGTGATCGCCCTCAAGCAGGGGGTGGGGCGGCTGATACGTGATCGCCGTGATCATGGCGTCCTGGTCATCTGTGATCCCCGCATGGTCAACAAGCCCTATGGCGCCACCTTTATCAAGAGCCTGCCAGCCATACCGCGCACCCGGGACCTGGATTGCCTTGGCGAATTCTTTAGCGGTTTGGCCGAGGCGGCGCGCCCGGACTCGGCCCAGACCGATCTGTTTCAATGATGCCTTTTAGAGAAGAGTTGCGAATGAACGAGTTGAAGATCCTGGCCCTCGATACAGCCACCGAAGCCTGCTCCGCCGCCTTGCAGGTCGGAGAGTCCATCTATGCGCGCTGGGAAGAGGCGCCGCGCGATCACACCAAGAAGATATTGCCCATGGTACAGGCCTTGCTCGATGAGGCCGGGATCACCCTGAGCGAGCTCGACGCCATTGCCTTTGGCCGTGGTCCAGGCTCTTTCACCGGGGTGCGGATCGGGGTTGGCGTGGCTCAAGGCCTGGCGTTTGGGGCCGGGGTGCCGCTGATTGGCATCTCGACCCTGGCGGCCATGGCCCAGGGGGCCCACCGCCTGGAGGGGGCCGAGCGGGTAGTCAGCGCCATCGATGCCCGCATGGGGGAGATCTATATCGGCCGCTATCTGTTGCAAGATGGTCTCATGGTATTGGACGGCGAAGAGCGGGTCACGGCCCCCGAGGCCGTGGCGCAAGAAGAGACCCTTTCCGGTCTCTGGTTTAGCACGGGTACAGGATGCGAGACCTATGCTGATCTCCTGAATGGTCTGGCCGATGACCAGAGACCCTGCCCGGCGGCTCGTCTGCCGGCTGCCCAGGACATGTTGCCACTGGCCAAGGCCGCCTGGCTGGCTGGCAGTGCGGTGGCCCCGGAGCAGGCGACCCCCGTATATCTGAGAGACAAGGTCACCTGGAAGAAGCTGCCCGGACGGGAGTGAGCCGGTTTTGCAGTCGAACCAGAGCAAAGGAGAGGGATATGAACACATGCCATCTGTTTACAAAGAGCCTGCTGCTGGGCCTGGCCGGTCTGCTGCTGGCCGGTTGCAGTTCAGTGCCCAAGGAGCTGGCCTATGAGCCGCAGGCGGACTTGGTTGCCTATCAACCTGCCCTGACGGGCCAGGAGGGCAAGCCGGCCCGCTGGAGTGGAGTCATTGCCGCTGTCCATAACGAGCAGACGCGCAGCCTCATCGAGGTGGTCTATCTGCCCCTCAAGAGCAATGGCGTGCCCGAGCAGACGGAGCAGAGCCCTGGCCGCTTCCTGGCGGTGATGCAGGGTTTTGTCGATCCGACCCTCTATGCCAAGGGGCGCAGCCTGACGGTGCTTGGCACTCTGGACAAGCCGGTTGAGAGCAAGATTGGCGATCACAAGTATGAGTTTTCGGTGATCAGGGTAACCGGCAGCAAGCTGTGGCCCCCCATCAAAGAGGTGGAGGTTCGCTACATGGATCCCTACTTCAATGACCCTTTCTACGATCCCTTCTGGCCGCGCCGGTCGATGCGCCACTGGTGATACCGCGCCATGGATGAGAGAGCCGCACTGGGAAATCTGATGAGAGAGGGGCAGTTGCGGCTGGCCGATGGGCGCCTGATCGCCTATCTGGAGTCCGGCCAGCCGGGACAGCCTCTGCTGCTGGCACTGCATGGCTGGCTCGACAATGCCGCCAGTTTTTTGCCTCTTGCCCCCCATCTGGCTGGTTTTCATCTCATCTGCGTCGATCTGCCGGGCCATGGCCAGTCGGATCACAAGTCTTCTCCCTATGTCTTTATCGACTGGCTCGACGATCTGCACCAGATCATCGATGCGGGAGGCTGGCAACAGATCAACCTGCTCGGTCACTCCCTGGGGGCCTTGATCGCCTCGGCCTATGCCGGGGTCTTCCCGGATCGGGTCGCGCGGCTGATCATGCTGGAGGGGCTGGGGCCCCTTAGCCAGTCCGATGACGTGGTTCCCGAGCAGATCCGGCGTGCCATTCTCAACCGCTCTCGTACCCGGGAGCGAGCCAGTCAGGGCTTTACCAGCCTGGAGGAGGCGGTGGCGGCCCGTTGCAAGGTGGCCGATATCTCCCCCGAGGCGGCGCGGCTCATCTGTGCGCGACAACTCGTTGCGCGAGCCACCAGGCTGCATTGGCGCAGCGATCCCAGATTGCGGGATCTCTCGCCGCTGCGCATGAGTGAGGGGCAGGCGAGGGCGCTGATGGCGGCGATTGCCTGTCCTGTATTGTTCATTCAGGGTGAGCAAGGCTTTGCCCAGCTGACGGCGCAATGGCAAGCCCGCCAGGGATGCTTCGCTGACATCCAGCGACGCTGGGTGGCGGGAAATCACCACTTTCATATGGATAATCCCGTGCAAACCGCTGTTGCTATCGAAAAATTCTGTCAAATTCGCTAGAATCCCCCGCTTTCAATCTTTCAGGTTTGCCTCGTCCCTCACATTTCACGCTTGTTAAGTGGCTGTTAATTTCTATTGTCGTATGTAAAGATGTCCGGCATTAGAGCTCGAGCTCAAAACAAATGATTAAAAATGAACGTGGACAGGGATGGAGGCAACACAGTGAGCGCACAGGTGCGAGTTATGCATGAGCATAAAGATGAGCATGAGAACATCATGCCGCAGCAGTCCGACTTGACCACAGGGTCAGTCGATATGGATGAGCATGAGCAAGCCATGTTGCAGCCGCCGGTCGAGCCGACCGTCACACCGACCGAGAAAATCTGGCTAACACGCTACCCGGACGGCGTGCCTGCCGAGATCAATCCCGATATCTACGGCTCTCTGGTCGAGATGTTCGAAGCCTCGGTGAGCGAGTTCGCCGACCAGCCCGCCTTCGTCAACATGGGCCAGACCATCACCTATCGCCGGCTCGAGGAGCAGTCCCGCGCCTTCGCCGCCTACCTGCAAAACGAACTGAAGCTGGAGAAGGGTGACAGGGTCGCGGTCATGATGCCGAACCTGTTGCAGTACCCCATTGCGGTGTTTGGCATACTGCGCGCCGGCATGATAGTGGTCAACGTCAACCCCCTCTATACCCCGCGCGAGCTGGAACACCAGCTCAAGGATTCGGGTGCCAAGGCCATCGTCATCGTCTCCAACTTCGCCCATACCCTGGAGAAGGTGGTCTACGACACCCCCATCAAGCATGTGATCTTGACCCGGATGGGGGACAACCTGGGGCTGGCCAAGGGGACCCTGGTCAACTTCGTGGTGAAATACGTCAAGAAGCTGGTGCCGAAATACAATCTGCCCCACGCCAGCACCATGCGCCATGCCCTGGCCAAGGGCCGCTTCCTGCAGTACATCAAGCCCGAGATCCATGGGGAGGAGATCGCCTTCCTGCAGTACACGGGAGGGACGACCGGCCTCTCCAAGGGGGCCATGCTGACCCACCGCAACATGATTGCCAACGTCGAACAGTGCCTCGGGGTCTATGGCCCCGTGCTGCAGCGGGGCAAGGAGTTCGTGGTCACGGCTCTGCCGCTCTATCACGTCTTCGCGCTCACGGTAAACTGCCTGCTGTTCATGCGTCTCGGGGGTTACAACCTGCTGATCAGCAACCCGCGCGACATCCCGGGGTTCGTCAAAGAGATCAAGAAGTACCCCTTCACCTGCATCACCGGGGTCAACACCCTGTTCAATGCCCTGGTCAACAATGACGAGTTCCAGAGCATGGATTTCAGCAAGCTGACCCTGACCATCGGCGGCGGCATGGCGGTGCAGCGGGCGGTGGCCGAGCAGTGGAAGACCATGACGGAGACGCCGCTGCTGGAGGGGTACGGCCTGACCGAATGCTCCCCGCTGGTCAGCGTCTGTCCCTACGACTTGACCGATTACAACGGCTCCATCGGCCTGCCGGTCTGCTCCACCGATATTCGTCTGGTGAATGATGCCGGTGAGCCCATTCATACCCTGAATACACCCGGGGAGATGCAGGTCCGTGGTCCCCAGGTGATGACTGGCTACTGGCAGCGTCCCGAGGCCACCGCCGAGGTGATGCAAGATGGCTGGCTCTGCACCGGGGACATTGCCGTGTGCGACGAGCAGGGTTTTTTCAAGATCGTCGATCGCAAGAAGGACATGATCCTGGTGTCGGGCTTCAACGTCTATCCCAACGAGATTGAAGACGTGGTGGCGCTCCATCCCAAGGTGCTGGAAGTGGCGGCGGTCGGGGTGCCTCACAAGGTGTCCGGCGAGCTGGTGAAGGTATTTGTGGTCAGAAAGGATCCAGGCTTGACCGAAGAAGAAGTTATTGCCCATTGCCGTCAACATCTTACTGCCTATAAGGTGCCTAAGCTGGTAGAATTTCGCGACGAACTGCCCAAGACCAATGTGGGCAAGATCCTGCGCCGCGTGCTGCGCGACGAGGAGATCGCCAAGCAGTAACCTATCCAGGGCGATGCGAAACCGTGGGTCACGCCACGGTTTTTTCTTTTGGGCCAACCGACAAGATGCAGGCAAAGATGCAATATCAACTCATTTCACAGCAAGCCGAGCTGGAAGCCTACCTCGCCACTCTGGCCCAGGTGCCACTGGCCATCGATACCGAATTCGTGCGCACCCGCACCTACTATCCCCAACTTGGTCTCTTTCAAATCTTTGATGGCCATCAGCTGGCCCTGCTCGATCCCCTGACCCTGGATCTCGCGCCCCTGTGGGAGCGTCTGGGCCAGGATGGCCAGATCTCCATCCTCCATGCCGCCGGGGAAGATCTCGAACTCATTCAGCACCAGGCCGGTCATCTGCCCAACCGCGTCCATGACACCCAGCTTGCCACCGCTTTCCTGGGTTATGGGGTCTCCGTTGGGTTTGGCGCCATGGCCAAGGATTTTCTCGGGGTGGAACTGGTCAAGGATCAGGCCCGTACCGACTGGCTGGCCCGTCCCCTGACCGATCGTCAGCTCGAGTACGCGGCGGCGGATGTGCTCTATCTGATGCCGCTCTACGACACTGTCATGGCCAAGCTGCACGAGAGCGGCAAGTTTGCCTGGTTCGAGGAGGAGTGTCAGAACCACTGCGCCCGCCGGAGCCAGGGGAGCGATCCCTATCAGGCCTACCTCGACATCATCAACGGCTGGCAGCTGGGTCGGCGCGAGCTGGCCATCTTGCGCGAGCTGGCCGCCTGGCGGCAAAAAGAAGCGGTGCGCCGGGACTTGGCCCTCAATTTCGTGGTCAAGGAGTTGCACCTGTTCAAGGTCGCCGAGCGTCGTCCGACCTCACTGCGCGAGCTCAACGAGCTGGATCTCTCCCCCATCGAGATCAAGATCCACGGCAAGCGGCTGCTCGACATCGTCGCATCGGCTCAGCAGAGCGACCCTGAAGGGTGGCCCGAACCCATCCGTCGTCTGGTGGATTACCCCCAGTACAAGGCGGAGCTCAAGCGCATCAAGGCGCTGGTGGAAGAGAAGGCCAAGGCCAGCAATATTCCCCCTGAGCTGGTGGCCAGCAAGAAGACCATTCACCAGTACTTTACCTGGAGCTGGCGGATGAGCGCAGAGGAGCGGGCACGCGGGCCCAAGCCCATGTTGCTGCAAGGCTGGCGTCATGAGCTGGTCGGTCACCTGCTGGCCCAGTGATGGGTGCAGGGATGGCCGAGCCTGCTCGCGCCCTCTGCCGGGTTGGTCGCGATCGGCATGAATAGAAAACGGGCCCCTGTCTTGGCAGGGGCCCGTTTTGTTTGACGCTGGTGGGGTGTGTCGTTCGAACACTTTGGTCGATACGACAGGCGGGGTTGGGACCCGCAGCGGGCAGTGATGCCCCTACAACTCGTGGCCGTGAAAGCCCTTGCGATAGCGCAGTTCGCAGCGCGGACAACGTTGTTGGGTGGGATCTTGCTCCAGCTTGGTCAGGTTTAGCGGCTCCTCGCAATCGGAGCAGAGGCCAAACAGTCCCAACTCTATCTGGCAGAGGGTCGCGTCGATCCGCTTGAGCGCCGTCACGTTTTGTTCTACTTGCGGCAGATCCAGCCGACTCGTCAGATCCACCAGCTGATCCCGTTCACAATGGCTGGCCCGTTCGGCCCAGTCTTCCTGGCGACTTGCCTTGAGCTGACCTATCAGCTCCTCTCGAATTCGTGCCCAGTCGGCAAGCAGGCGATCTCGCCAGCCCGCCAGCTGATCTTGCGTCATTTCACACACGGATGCCCCCAACAGACGGTTATAGAGTCAGGGCAGTATAGGGAGTCGATAGGAGAGTCAAGATGACATGCGTCAAGTAAATGACGGGTTCTGGCCCCTATTCCCGCCTGTGGGGGCAGGCAGGAGAGGGGAATGACCTCCAGAGGGAGGGCTCAGGGGTGGCGGTCGCTCTCTTGCAGCAGACGAGCGCGGATCTCCTCTGCGCTCTTGAGTACCCGGATATCGGTGAACAGCAGGTCGGCCTGGGGATATTCGCGTTTGAGGTAGGAGAACCACTGCTTGATGCGGCTCGGGTAGTAGTCCGCCTTCTCGCCGGCCAGATCCTGCTCCGTGTAGCTCACCATGAGTCGCAGTGCCTCGGCCCAGCTCATGTGGGCGCAGCCTGTCTTCATGACGTTGGCCAGATTGGGCAGGGAGATGGCGCCGCGTCCGACCATCAGGCTGTCACAGCCGGAGACCCGGGCGCAGGTGAGGGCATCCTGCCTGTCCCAGATCTCGCCGTTGGCGGTCACCGGAATGGGCAGGGCGCGGCGGATGGCATCCACATACTCCCAGTGGGCGGGGGGACGATAGCCTTCGCGCTTGGTGCGGGCGTGGGCCGCCAGCTCATTGGCCCCAGCCTGGTAGACCGCCTGGGCATTCTCGAGATAGAGCGCCTTGTCATCGTAACCGAGTCTTATCTTGGCGCTGACCGGCAGATGGGCGGGCACCGCCTCACGCACCGCCTTGACGATGCGATAGACGGCTTCTGGCTCCTTGAGCAGCACGGCGCCGCCCTTGCTCTTGTTGACCGTGGGCGCGGGGCAGCCGAAGTTGAGATCCACCCCGGGGGAGCCGAGGCTGACGGCGCGCAGTGCGTTTTCGGCCAACCATTCGGGGTGCTGACCCAGCAGCTGTACCCGAACCGGCGTGCCGGCGCGGGTCTTGCCCCCCTGCTTGAGCTCGGGGGCGAGCCGATGGAACACCTTGGCCGGCAGCAGCTGATCGACCACGCGCACAAATTCGCTGACGCAGAGGTCATAGTCGTTGACCGAGGTGAGCACCTCCCGCATCAGGTGATCGAGCACCCCCTGCATGGGGGCCAAAATTACGCGCATAACCGGTTTTCCGAAGGCAAGGGCTGAAAAGGACGCCAGATTGTAGTGGGAACGCCTGCGGCTGTCAGCTTCGACATGGTCGCAGGCACCTCGCTGGCGCACAAAAGCAGCAGCCAGGGGCGGCGAGTCAGCGGATGGCTCTGGTGAAGGGGGCTTGCCAGGGCGCCGCTTGTCAGCAGAGGGCCACCTCGCGCGGGATGGCCTATCTGTCTGGGGGGCGTGTCTGCTAGGATGGACCCTCGAGTCAAGATCCCATGGTAGCGAGGCGAGCGCGCATGAAATCCTGGTTGTTGTTTTGCCTGGGGTGGCTCAGTTTTGTCACTGGCCTGCTTGGTCTGGTATTGCCCCTGTTGCCCTGCACCCCCTTTATGCTGCTGGCGGCGGCCCTGTTTGCCCGCTCGTCCCCGCGTTTTCACCACTGGCTGCTCTATCATCCCTGGTTTGGCCCGCCCATCCGGGACTGGCAGGAACACAGGGGGATCCGCCGGGATGCGAGGCGGCGCGCCATTATCTTCATCCTGATAAGCTTCGCCATCTCCCTGGCCCTCACCCCCATGATGTGGGTGCGCGGATTATTGCTCGCCATCCTGGCGATACTGCTTGGCTGGTTAATGCGCCTGCCCGTGCTGGAGCCAGTTGCAATGGAGAAGTGAAGTGCCTAAGCTACTGCGGCAATCATGCTATGGAGTTGGCCTGTCGTTTTTGCACTTTGGGTGTCTCACCTTGAACTGCACGATGGGCCTTTTTGTTTTCCCGAGGGCCAGGTCTCACGTACCGGACCCGGGTCAAAAATAAGCGGTCAAATAATGAATCCGGATATTCTGAAATTTATCGAAGCTAGCATCAAGACCATCCCCGACTATCCGAAGCCGGGCATCCTGTTTCGCGACATCACCAGCCTGATAGAGAACGCTGAGGCCTTCAAGGCCACCATCGATCTGCTGGCTGAACATTACCGCGATCAGGGGATCACCAAGATTGTCGGCACCGAGGCCCGCGGCTTCATCTTCGGTGCACCGGTCGCCTTCGCCATGGGGCTGGGGTTTGTCCCTGTTCGTAAACCGGGCAAGTTGCCCCGCGCCGTGATCGAGGAGTCCTACTCGCTGGAGTACGGTACCGATACTTTGCAACTGCATACCGATGCCATCGTGCCCGGTGACAAGGTGCTGGTCGTGGACGATCTGCTGGCCACCGGCGGCACCGTCGATGCCACCGTCAAACTGATCCGCCGTGCCGGTGGTGAAGTCGCCGATGCGGCCTTCATCATCTCGCTGCCCTCCCTGGGGGGCGATGCCCGCCTGACGGCGGCCGGTATCAAGGTCGTCTCGCTGGTCGAACTGGCTGGCGAATAAGCGGCGTTAACCGTTTGCATGAAACAGGGAGCCGCGCCGAGTCGGGCTCCCTGTTTTTATGAGGGCTTGTGGGATAACGCCGATCGCCATGGACGCGGGCAGGTTGAACCCTGCAAGATAGCCTGCTCCCTCGTCTATCGGGTTGAATTTCAGTCAGTTATCCCAGGCTTTGCCGCAACTTGGGCCATCGCCGTGACAGCACCCCCGCCATTTGTGTTAGCATTCTGCCTCAATGCCTTGTCTTCCCCGCATCCAAAGGTTCTATGAGCTATCAGGTTCTGGCGCGTAAATGGCGCCCCCATACATTCGAGCAAGTGGTGGGCCAGCAACATGTGCTGACCGCCCTGACCAATGCCCTGGATCAGGGCCGCCTGCACCATGCCTATCTGCTCAGCGGTACCCGTGGCGTCGGCAAGACCACCATCGCCCGCATCCTGGCCAAGAGTCTCAACTGCGAACAAGGGATCAGCAGCACCCCTTGCGGGGTCTGCGGCACCTGCAAAGAGATCGATCAGGGCAACTTCGTCGATCTGCTGGAGATAGATGCGGCGTCGCGCACCAAGGTGGAAGACACCCGCGAGCTGCTCGACAACGTGCAATATCGTCCGGCCCGCGGCCGCTTCAAGGTCTACCTCATCGATGAGGTGCACATGTTGTCGCGTCACAGCTTCAACGCCCTGCTCAAAACCCTGGAAGAGCCGCCCCCCTATGTGAAGTTCCTGCTGGCCACCACGGATCCGCAGAAGCTGCCGATCACCATCCTCTCCCGCTGCTTGCAGTTCCACTTGAAGAGTCTGGATCAGAGCCAGATCGCCAAGCAGCTGGAGTGGGTATTGGGGGAGGAGGGGCAGCCGTTCGAACCCCGCGCCTTGCTGGCATTGGCCAAGGCGGCCGATGGTAGCATGCGCGATGCCCTGAGCCTGACCGATCAGGCGCTGGCCCATGGCAACGGCAGCGTGGGGCTCGCGAGCGTGCTGACCATGCTGGGTACCCTAGACCATCATCATCTGCACCAGCTGCTGGAGGCCATCCTGCGTCAGGATGCCCCGGCCACCATGGCCAAGATCACCGAGATCGCCACCCTGGGGCCCGATTTCGATCAGCTCCACGCCGAGCTGGAAGCCCTGCTTCATCGCGTTGCCATGGCCCAGCTGCTGCCAGCCAGCGTGCAGGAGCAGGGGGCGGATGCCGATGCCTTGCTGCAACTGGCCGGGGCCATGAGCCCGGAAGAGGTACAGCTCTGCTACCAGATCGTGCTGGGGGGGCGCAAGGACTTGCCATGGGCTCCGGATGGTCGCACCGCCCTCGAGATGACCTGCCTGCGGATGCTCGCCTTCTCGCCGCGCAGAGCCCAGCTCCACCCGGCGAGCCTGGCCCCCTTGCCAAGCCAGGCGGGGCAGGGGGCCGCTCCTCTGGGGTTGGGAAAGTCCCAGGGGGTGACCGCTTCGCCGACGCTAGCCCCCCAGGGCACTGAATCAACATCGGCCCCCTTGGCTGACCAGGCAGAGGCTGCCGCCGAGTCTGTGGCGGATCTCCGCCAGGCTGGCATCACTGCCGAGAACGACACAGCGCAGCAGGCTGACCTGAGCCCCTCTTCGGCGGCACTGGTCAAGCAGGATGGCGATGATGAATCGTTTGAGCCCGCCCTCTCTCCGCTCTTTGCCGAGCAGGAGGCGTTGCTGCAGGCGGCGGATCAGATGGGCTATCAGCCATCTCCTGCCCCTGTGGCAGAGGATCCGGCCCCGGATCCCGGTTTGGATGAGATCAGCGCCTCGGGGACGATGGCCAGCCCGGACATCCCTGTTCCGGCCCATGGGGAGCCTGCGATGCTTCATCCCGCGGCCACTCAGGACGCGGAACCTGTGTCCATGGCGCAACCCATACCGCAACCCATGGCACAGCCCCCGGAGGCAGCGACGGGCAGTGACGGCAGTGGCGGCATCCTGAGCCTGCTCGGTACGCGCAACATGCTGCGCAGCCGCTTGCGCGCCTCTGATACCGATGCTGCGCCGCGCACCGCAAGAACACCGAGTGCTCCCAAGGCCGGGGCGGGGCAGACGGCTGCCCCGCCATCCCCGGTCAGCCCACCTGCGGTGCAGGCCGGGCCTGGCTTCGTCCAGACGGCCATGGTGGCGCCTGCCTCTTCTGTTCCGGACGATTGGTCCTACGACGAGTTGCCGAGCCATGACGACGAAGAGGACAATCAGCAGGATTATCAGGAGTACCTGGCCCAGGGGGAACAGGGGGTTGTTACACCTCCGAGCCAGGCCGAGCGCGGCAGGGCACCAGCCCCGGCGCTGAGCCAACGGACGCCCCCCTGGGATCCCCAAGGACCCTCGACCGGTATCCAGCAGCCCATTGTCCGTGACGCGGCGGCGGCTTCCCCCCCTGCCGCAGGGCAGCCCGCTCGCCCCGCCGCAGCGCAAACCGTGCTTGAGCCAAGCCGGGCGGTACCGGCACAGATGGAGGCTACGGCCCCGGTGCTGGAGACCATCGACTGGGACTCCATTGATAGCGATCAAGCGCAAGAGGAGCCGGGGGACGAACCCAGTAAGCTGCTCCCTGCCAGCCTGCTCGACAATTGTGGCGATCCCTGGGGCGAGCTGATTGCGCGCACTCGGGTGGGGGGCCGTCTGCGGCAGCTCGCCATCAATGGGGTGATGGTGCAAGAGGGATCCCGGGTGCTGTTGACCCTCAAGCCCGAGCAGCGCCACCTGGTCAGCGATCGTGCCCTGATGGAGCTTGCCGCCATCATAGGGCCAGCACTCGGTGGCGAGGTGCAGGTCGAGGTGACGCTTGGGACAGTGCCCGATCGTGAGACGCCCCTTGAGATAGAGCAGCGCCTCTATCTTGGGGTGCGCGAGCAGGTGAAACGGGATCTTGAGCAGGATCCCAACATACAGCTTTTACGTCAGCGGTTTGGTGCGGAGCTCCATATGGACAGTATTGAGCCCCTCAATCGCTGAATCTGGTGCGGGGAGCCCGGCTCCCCGCTTGAAATGCCGCTCGGCCGTCCCCATCTAGGACAGACGAGCCTAACGCCCGGCCAGGTCGCCGGATTTCAACGCGAGAGACGACATATGTTTGGTAAAGGTGGAATGGGTAACCTGATGAAACAGGCCCAACAGATGCAAGAGCGCATGCAGAAGATGCAAGAGCAGCTGGCCCTGCTGGAAGTGACAGGGGAAGCGGGCGCTGGCATGGTCAAGGTCACCATGACCGGCAGCCACAGCGTGCGTCGCATCGAGATCGACCCTTCCTTGATGGAAGATGACAAGGAGCTGCTCGAAGATCTGGTCGCGGCCGCCTGCAACGACGCCGTGCGCCGGGTCGAAGAGCAGAACAAGAGCAAGATGGGCGAGATCACCGGTGGCATGCAGTTGCCCCCTGGTATGAAGCTGCCGTTCTAAGCGAACCACTAAGCGAGTAAGAAGAGGGGCCCTGGGCCCCTCTTTCGTTGTGAACGCGCCCCTATGATGGCGGGTGCAATTTCTGGCAAGGCCGTTACAATGGCGCCCTCTTTTCGCCTCCCGACTCCCGAGACTCCTGTGCTGGCCCAACGTTTCGAACGCCTCGATCACCTGCTGACCGCTTCCCGTGCCTGGTGGCAATATCAGCCCTATCATCACCTGACCCTGGCGTTTGCCGGGCAGGCACCCGATCTGGCCGCCTTGCTCAATGGGTTGAGTCTCGAGGAGATCAATGGGCTCGATGGTGACATGGGGGCACTGGCCACGCTGCTGGCTCCCTGGATCCCGGGGGGGGCCGAGTTGCACCGCTTGAGCGAGCTGGTGAGATTCGAACCCGAGCCCATCGATTGCGGCAAAGGGATGGCGCTGCACATGCCGGGGCGAAAACAGGCCCAGATAGAGGCCTTTACCGGTTGCCTGCCACCCCATCAGGGGCCCTATCTGGAGTGGTGCGCCGGCAAGGGACACCTTGGGCGGCTGGTCTCTGTCCATCGCAGTGCCGCGATAACCAGCCTGGAGCTGCAGGGGCCGCTGTGTGAGGCGGGACGCATCCTGGCACTGCGCGATGGGGCCCGGATGCACTTCATCGAGGCCGATGCCTTCGCCGCCGAGTCGGCCGCGCTGATCGCCCCCGAACACCATGCCATGGCGCTGCATGCCTGTGGCGAGCTGCACACTCATCTGCTCGAAGGGGTGGTTGAGCGCGGCGCCAGCGGCGTCTCCCTCTCCCCTTGCTGCTATCACCTGATCCGGGGCAACGACTATCGTCCTCTCTCCCGGGCCGCCAAACAGAGTGCCCTCCAACTGACCAAGGCCGACCTGCGCCTGCCCCTGCAAGAGACGGTCACCAGTGGCGCCCGCATCGCCCGACTGCGCGAGCTGGAAGTGGTGTGGCGGCTGGGTTTTGACTGCCTGCAACGCCAGGTACGGGGGGTGGATGAGTATCTGCCGGTGCCCAATATTCAAAAGAGCCTGCTGAGCGACAGCTTCGAGGCTTTCTGCCGCTGGGCCGCCGAGCGCAAGGGCATAGTGCTGCCCGAGGCCATCCATTACGATGATCTCCTCGGTCAGGGGGAGGCACGTTATGGGGATGTTGCCCGGATGGAGCTGGTTCGCCACCTGTTCCGCCGCCCGCTCGAGATCTGGCTCGCCCTGGATCGCGCCCTCTTCCTGCAAGAGCGGGGCTACAGGGTGGAAGTGGGGGAGTTCTGCGCCAAACCCATGACGCCGCGCAACATCTTGATCCGCGCGGTACGTGCTTGATCGTATAGGGCAGTTCCTGAGCTGACTGCCACCCCCCAACGCTCCTGGTATTTCATCCTGAAACAGGGGCTACTTTTGATCGCCCCCATCACAGTGATCTGCAGCTGCAACGCTCTGTTGATCAAAACAATGGTCTGCTGTCAGAAGGGATGAGGGAGGGGACACAAGGGCGCTCGCACGGTGGGAGTGGCCGATCCCATGGGGCATAGCACAGAGTGAAATGGCTCACATATTGGTAACATTTCTTAATTTTCTCTGTAAATTTAGTTATCAGGCAGCCTATGCTCGGGATGAAATTTCACCCAGAGACAAGGATTGTTGCCCATGTTGAAGCTCACATATTGCGCGGGGCTCGTCGCCGCGGCCTGTGCCTTGCCAGGCCATGCCGCCATGAATATCCAGCCGGATCCTGACAACGCGGGGGGCTATGTGATCGCTGCCGCCGACGTGGCGGCGGTGGCGCAGGCCAAGACGGCCAATCCCATGTATGCGCTCTGGTCCAAGGCGTTGGCCACCCGCTCCAACACTGTGGTGGATGCGATTTTCCCGCGAGATGCGAGCAACCCCGATAACGTCAAACGGGTTGAACGTGTCTTCCCCGAGTCCGAATGGGACTTTCTGACCCAGATGGCGGCACCGGAATATACCTATCTGCGCTTCCTGCGGGCGGTTGGCAAGTTCCCGGCTTTTTGCGGTGAATACACGGATGGTCGCAACGCTGATGCCATCTGCAAGAAATCCATCGTCACCGCCTTCGCCCACTTCTCCCAGGAGACGGGGGGCCATATCGCCAAGGAGAATATCTCCGACAACCCGCAGGCGCTGGAGGAGTGGCAACAGGCCCTGGTCCATGTCCGTGAAATGGGTTGGTCCGAGGGACAACTCGGCTACACCACGGGCTGTGGCCAGAATGACTGGCAGAACAAGAAGTGGCCCTGCGCCACCGGCCAGGGCTATTTCGGCCGCGGCGCAAAACAACTCTCCTATCACTTCAACTACGGCGCCTTCTCCGAGGTGATGTTTGATGGCGATGCCTCGGTGTTGCTCAACAACCCCGGCCTGGTGGCCGACTCCTGGTTGAACCTCGCCTCCGCCATCTGGTTCTTCCTGACCCCGCAAGCCCCCAAACCGGCCATGCTGCACGTGATCGACAGAACCTGGGTACCCTCCCAGCGCGAGGTTGCGGCAGGCATCGGCTATGGCTTTGGCACCACCATCAACGTCATCAATGGCGGCATAGAGTGCGGCGAGCAGAACAAGACGAAAGGTCAGCCAGTCAACCGCATCCGTTACTGGGAAGGGCTGGCGGCCCATTACCAGATCCCGGTCGCGAGCGATGAGAAGAATACCTGCTGGCAGCAGACCCCCTACGGCAGCCTGAACCTCAATGGCGCCACCGATGTGCTCTATACCAACTGGGACGGTAACTGGAAATATTACGCGGACAGGCCGGGTGGCTACTCGTTCGAGTGCGAGCTGGTCGGTTTCCAGACCGCTTATTCGGCACTGGTGCCGGGGGATTACCAAAAATGCGTGACCAACTTCTATGGATCCCATGCCGGTTGGCCCAAGGTGCGTATCGTGAGTGAGCTGGCCCCCACGCCGACAGACCCCAGCACGCCACCGGTTGGCGGTGTGCCCGCCTGGGGGGCAAGCAAGGTCTATGTTGCCGGAGACAAGGTGAGCTATCAGGGCGCCACCTATCAGGCGAAGTGGTGGACCCAGGGTGATGAGCCAAACAAAGGCGGGCCCTGGGCGCTGCTTCCCACCAGTTAAGGGCAGCGTTAGCTTCACAGATTGAGTCCTAAGAGGGAGGCATTAGCCTCCCTCGATTGATTGTTGGCGAGGTTGTCACAAGGGTACTGACTCTGGTGCATAGGCGTTATGTTGATAAATAAGACACATAGTGATGACGGCGCGGGATATATCAAGGAGGGAGCCAAACATGAATATCGCCATGAATTTTGAAATACCGGTGACGGATATGGCACGAGCCATCGGCTTCTACTCCCGAGTATTTGGCATCCCATTCGAGCGAGCAGACATAGATGACAACGAGATGGCGCTATTTCCGCTGTGCGAGGGCATGGCGGGTTGCTCCGGCGCCCTGGCCAAGGGGGAGAGCTATGTACCCAGTCTCGACGGCGCCCGCATCTATCTGAGCGTGGCTGATATCGAACAGACCATGACCAGGGTGCTGCAGTGCGAGGGGAAGATACTCTATCCCATCACCCAGGTGAGTGATGGCATCAGGGTGGCCGAATGCCAGGATTGCGAAGGAAACCGCATCGCCTTGCAACAGTCGCGATAACCTTTATTCACCGGATGCATGCGTGGATGGAGTTCATTCGCCGTGTTTATAGTCATCGGGGTGGGTGGGCTCTTTGCCGGAAAGAGTGGCGTGCCGAGGATGGCGATGCGCAACATGGTCAGTTGCCGAGTTCGGGATTTGCATGATACTCATCTGACCGTAAATGGCGGCGGCACCCTGTCGGCGCCCACGCTGAATATGAGGAGGATGATATGCAAGGCAGCTGTCTGTGTGGCGGGATCGTCGTGTCGAGCGAGCAGCATAAAGAGGTCAGCCTGTGCCACTGCGCCATGTGTCGGCGCTGGTCAGGGGGGCCCATGTTCGCGGTACATGGCGGCACTGGCGTCATATTCAAGGGGTTGACTCCCGTCGCTTACCGCTCCTCCGAGTGGGCGGAGCGCGGCTTCTGCCCGACCTGTGGCACCCATCTTTTCTATCACCTGTTGCCAACGGATGAGTACATTCTCCCCGCTGGCCTGTTCCAGGAGGAAGGGTTCGAGCTTGCCAGCCAGATCTTCATCGACGAGAAGCCGGACTTCTACGAATTGAAGAACGAGACGCCAACCCTGACCGGGCAAGAGGTGTTCGAGCAGTTTGCCCCGAAACCCTGAGTCCACCATCGGCCGTGCCTGCCCGGACTGGCAGGCCATCAAGGAGCATGACATGGCTGAACAGCAGAAGGTAAAGGGGCCTGCCTCCTATTTCCCGGCCATCGAGCAGAAGTATGGCCAGCCCGTTGCGCACTGGCTGGCCCTGTTGGCAGGTCAGGAGCACAAGAAACACATGGCGCTGGTGGCCTGGCTCAAGGCAGAGCACGGCATGGGCCATGGCCATGCCAACGCCCTGGTGGCCCACTATCTGGCACAGGGGTAGAGCGCCCCTGTCTCTGTTAGGTGCCGTCACTCAGGGTAGGGCGGGGGTCCCCGTCTCATCACTATCCTGCGCCCCCCGACGTCATCAGGCATCGGGGGCGTTTTTTATCCAAAGCCGCAGGCCGCAGCTGGACGTCTGTTGTTCAACGAGGGCAGAGCAGGGGAAACAGGCCGGGTTTGGGATGGGCAAGCGCCCCGAGCCGTCGAGTGGCTTGCAAAGGGCGGCGGGCTTTTGAGTTACTCTTCGATGTCCAGCAGCACCAGGATGGCGCTGTCGCCGCCCCATTCGCGGGGAGCCTGATGGAAGGCGCGCACATTGGGGTGCTGGGCCAGCCAGTTCGGGATCCGCTGTTTGAGAATGTGTTTGCCGATGCCGTGCATGACGGAGGCGACATGAATATTCTCTTTTTGGCAGAGGCTGAGCAGGGCGGCGAGCTCCTGCTTGGCCTGATTCTGATTCATGCCATGCAGATCCAGGTAGATCTCCGGCGGATAGAGGCCGCGCTTGAGCTTTTTCAGCTCAAATTTTGACACATCTTCACGTACATATCGGGTCGGCCCCTCTTCGTCCAGATGGGGCTGATATTCATCGCTGAAAAAGTGGCCAACCCCAAGCATTTCGCGGCTCTCACGCATTTCGCGTTTCTGCTTGACCGGGCGCAACTCGGCCCTTAAGGTATCTTGCTTGATTTTCCGGGTACCTTTTATCGCATCGCGGAACAGCTGGCTTTCATCGCTTGTCAGTGAAGGCGTTTTTTTCATCAGGTACTCGTCTTGCTCGCTATATAAGAATGCTCGGGCCGGATATTACTCGACTTGGAGGTGGATTTGGACAAGATATTTATCGACGAGGTGGTTGCCGAAATGCACACCATCCAGGACATGTTGCGCTGGGCCATGAGTCGTTTCAACGACGCCGGTATCTTTTACGGCCACGGCACGGACAACGCCTGGGATGAGGCCGTGCAGCTGGTACTGCCTGCGTTGCATCTGCCGCCGGATGTGGACTCGGGCATGCGCCACTCCCGTCTGACCCCGACCGAGCGCCATCGTATTGCCGAGCTCATCATCCGCCGGGTGCAGGAGCGGGTCCCTGCGGCCTACCTGACCAACAAGGCCTGGTATGCGGGTTGGGAGTTCTACGTGGACGAGCGGGTGCTGATCCCGCGCTCCCCCATCTCCGAGCTGGTGGCCAATCGCTTCGAGCCCTTCTTGAAAGAAGAGCCGACCCGGATCATGGACTTGTGCACCGGCTCGGGTTGCATCGCCATCATCATGGCCCACGAGTTTCCCCATGCGGAAGTGGACGCCATCGACATCAGCGTCGACGCCCTCAACGTGGCCGAGCGCAACATCGCCGATCATGGCCTCGAGCAGCAGGTCATCCCGATCCGCTCCGACCTGTTCCGGGACTTGCCGGCCGGTGACAAGTACGATCTCATCGTCTCCAACCCGCCTTATGTGGACTCCGAAGACATGTCGGACTTGCCTGACGAGTTCCGTCATGAGCCCGAGCTGGCGCTGGCCTCCGGCTCCGATGGCCTCAAGCTCACCAAGCGTCTGCTGGCCCATGCCGCCGATTTCCTCAAAGACAATGGCGTGTTGGTGGTCGAGGTAGGCAATAGCATGATCCACCTGGAGACCCAGTTCCCCGAGGTGCCCTTTACCTGGGTCGAGTTCGAGAATGGCGGCCATGGTGTCTTCGTGATGACCAAGGCTGAACTTGAGCAATATCAGCCTCATTTCGCGATTTACAAGAACTAAGGAGCACAGATGGCAGGGAACAGTTTTGGCCAACTCTTTCGGGTCTCCACCTTCGGTGAGAGCCATGGCCCGGCGCTGGGCGCCGTGGTTGATGGCTGCCCGCCCGGGCTTGAGATAAGCGAAGCGGATCTGCAAGTCGATCTGGACAGGCGCAAGCCTGGCACCTCCCGCTACACCACTCAGCGCCGCGAAGCGGACGAGGTGAAGATCCTCGCCGGGGTGTTCGAGGGCAAGACCACGGGGACCTCCATTGGACTGCTGATCGAGAACACCGATCAGCGCTCCAAGGATTACTCGGATATCCAGGACCTGTTCCGCCCGGGTCATGCCGACTACACCTATCACCAGAAGTTCGGCCAGCGCGACTACCGTGGCGGCGGCCGCTCCTCGGCCCGGGAGACCGCGATGCGGGTCGCGGCGGGGGCCATTGCCAAGAAGTACCTCAAGCAGATCCATGGCATCGAGATCGTCGGCTTTCTCTCCCAGCTTGGCCCCATCAAGGCCGAGGCCTTCGATCGGGAGCAGATAGAGCAGAACCCCTTCTTCTTCCCGGATGCGGGCAAGCTTGAGGCCCTCGATGAGTACATGCGAGCCCTGAAAAAAGAGGGCAACAGCATAGGCGCCAAGGTGCAGGTGATGGCGATCAATGTGCCGGTGGGCCTCGGCGAGCCGGTGTTCGACCGGCTCGACGCCGACATCGCCCATGCCATGATGGGCATCAATGCGGTGAAAGGTGTGGAGATCGGTGACGGTTTCGCGGTGGTGGAGCAAAAAGGCTCCGAGCATCGCGACGAGATGACCCCGGCCGGCTTTGCCAGCAACCATGCCGGTGGCATCCTCGGCGGTATCTCGTCCGGTCAGGATATTGTGGTGAGCATGGCGCTCAAACCCACCTCCAGCATCACGGTGCCGGGCAAGACCATCAATACCCGGGGTGAAGCGACCGAGATGATCACCAAGGGTCGCCACGATCCCTGTGTCGGCATCCGCGCCGTGCCCATCGCCGAGGCCATGCTGGCCCTGGTGTTGATGGATCACCTGCTGCGCCACCGTGCCCAGAATGCCGGTGTCCATACCGCGACCCCGCAACTGCGCTGACGGTGGTTGCCCCATGATCTGAAACAGGCAGCCTTGGCTGCCTGTTTTGTTGGGGGTTGACTCAGGTTGGCCGGGATATTGCTGATGTGCCTCCCCCAGGGGCGTGCCACGGGCTGCTGGACAGAGATAAGGAGGGCAGGGCAGTCGATGCTATTTGCCTCGTTTTTTAATCATGTTGCGATAGTTGTCACATTTCTCTCGTCTCGGGACGCCAACTCCGCTAGACTGCGGCCTCTATTCTTTCCCCTTTGCTCTGCTCCCCGGGGAAAATCGTTGTTTTCTCAATAGGCCCAGTTCTTGTGAGATGGCATCGGCTCGGCAGAGGAGCCCCACCACAAATCCCCGGCGCCCCAAATCCCTAGCAGGTAACTATGAGTTTTACTTCCCTCGGTCTGGCCGAGCCTTTGCTCCGTGCCGTCGCCGAACAAGGCTACGACACTCCGTCCCCCATTCAGCTGCAAGCGATCCCGGCCGTACTGGCTGGCCGTGACCTGATGGCGGCGGCCCAAACCGGGACCGGCAAGACCGCAGGCTTTACCCTGCCGATGCTGCAACGTCTGACCGAGAGCAAGCGCAAAGTGTCGCCGAACCGGATCCGCGCCCTGGTGCTGACCCCGACTCGCGAGCTGGCCGCCCAGGTGGGCGAGAGCGTGCGCAACTACGGCAAACACCTGCCGATCCGCAGTCACGTGGTATTCGGTGGCGTCAGCATCAACCCGCAGATGATGGCGACTCGCCGTGGTCTGGACGTACTGGTGGCCTGCCCGGGTCGCCTGATGGATCTCTACAACCAGGGCGCCGTGAAGTTCGACGAAGTCGAGATCCTGGTGCTGGACGAAGCGGATCGCATGCTCGACATGGGCTTCATCCGCGACATTCGCAAGATCCTGGCCCTGATGCCCAAGCAGCGTCAGAACCTGCTGTTCTCCGCGACTTTCGCCGAAGAGATCCGCGAGCTGGCCACCGGCCTGCTCAACAACCCGGCCGTGATCGAAGTGGCCCCGCGCAACAGCACCGCCGAGCGCATCGAGCAGCTGGTTCACCCCTGCGACAAGGCCAACAAGATTGGTCTGCTGAGCCACCTGGTGACCAGCAACGATTGGCAGCAGGTACTGGTGTTCACCCGTACCAAGCACATGGCCAACCGTGTCGCCGAGACCCTGGACAAGAACGGCGTCAGCGCTGCCGCCATCCACGGTAACAAGAGCCAGGGCGCCCGTACCCGTGCCCTGGCCGGTTTCAAGGATGGCAACGTCAAGGTGCTGGTCGCCACCGACATCGCCGCCCGTGGTCTGGACATCGACAAGTTGCCGCAAGTGGTCAACTTCGAGCTGCCCAACGTCGCGGAAGACTATGTGCACCGTATCGGCCGTACTGGCCGTGCCGGTGCCACCGGTCACGCCATCTCCCTGGTTGCCGCCGATGAAGGCAAGCTGATCAAGGCCATCGAGCGCCTGACCAAGCAGAACATTCCCTGCGAGCAGGTTGCCGGTTTCGAAGCGTCCCGCGAGACTCTCGATAACATCGCCCGTGGCATCGGTGCGCCCCTGCGCAAAGAGCCGCGGGATCCGAGCGAAGAGCGCCGTGCGCCGCGCCCGCAGCAGCGCCAAGGCGCTGGCCGTTCCGGCAATGGCGGTGGCCGCTCCGGCGGTGCCAGCAATGGTGGTCAGCGTTCCGGTAACGGTCCTCGCCCCGAAGGCGCGGGTGCTGGCAAGCCAGCCCAGGCTCGTCGCCCCCGTCGCTCCAGCCATAACCAGTAAGCAGGCGAGGGGACTCCCTCACCGCTCACTGCGCTGTCGCGTAATATAAAAAAGCCCCGCCAATCTGGCGGGGCTTTTTCATGTCTGGGGCCAGGGTATTGGAGCAAAGTGGTTGGTGCTTTCCTCGATACATGCCTGCCTGTCATTGCTCCTCGACAGGTACAGCATTAGGAGTGATGGCTCGTCTGTCGAGCCATGAGGCCGTGATACATCAACCTATCAGGTGACATCATGCATACGTCTTTGGCGAGACGGATGTCACACGAATAAGACAAAAGGTGTCGCGTTAAGAACACTTTCTATATAATCCGGCTCGTTCAGGTCTTGTCATCCAACTTAAAGAAGCCGAGTCGAGTTTCTGGCCCATGGCAAGGTGGCACTAAAAAACAATAAAAGAATTATTACAATGAGTTGTCATACCTCACGCATGTGCACGGGCGCAATTGCGTTGCTTCTGTTATTGGCTCAGAGCGCCGATGCTGCTGGGCCTCTGTCGTCTCCGCTTGATCAAAGCGATATTGAACTTCGCCAGCGTACTCAGTTGGAAGAGGCTGCACGCCAGCGTGATGAGGTCGCACGGCAACAATCTTTACCCACCCAGGTGGCTCCGGCTAACGCCGATGAGGGTGGCCCCTGCTTCCTGGTGACCGAGATCCGTCTGGAGGGGAGCACTGTCCTAGATGCCAAGGCCAGATCCAGGCTCAACGCTTCCTATCTGAATACCTGTATGGGCCTTTCCCAGATCAACACCCTGATGCGTGACGTCAGTCAGTGGTATCTGGCCAAGGGCTATATCACCAGTCGGGCTTTCCTGCCGGAGCAGGATCTGGCTGGCGGTATCCTGACGCTGGGGGTACTGGAAGGGCGTATCGAGGCCATCCTTGTTGAGGGCAAGCCCGACCCTATAGCCCTGACGCTGTTCCCGGGACTGGAGGGGAAGATCCTCAATCTGCGAGATCTGGAGCAGGGGGTGGATCAACTCTCCCGATTGCGCTCACTCTCCTATCAACTCGACATTCAACCCGGCCATCAGGCTGGGCTCTCCATCGTCAATCTCAAGGGGGGGCGTGCCTCTCCCCTGCAGGGCAGCCTCGAATTTGATAATGGCGGCCAGCAGAGCACCGGCGAAGAGCAGGGCCGGTTCTCTCTGAGTGCCGATGATCTGCTGTCGCTCGCCGAGCTGTGGACCCTGGGGGTTGTCAGCAGTACCGATGGACGTACCGCCCACAACGCCGCCAGTTGGCAGGCAGGGATCAGCCTGCCTTATGGCTATTGGTTACTGGATGCCGGTTATCAGTACAGTGAATATCGCAACGATCTGCTGTCGCGAGGGCACCTGTTCGAGAGCCGTGGCGACACGCGTACCACCATCGCGAACCTGACTCGTACCCTCTATCGAGATGGTCACAGCAAGATGTCGGCGGTGGCTGGTGTTACCCATCGCCAGAGCCGCAATCTCATCATGGAGCAGTTGCTAGATAGCAGCAGCTATGAACTCTCTTCCCTGCGGCTGGGCCTCAATTTTGCAACCCGGCTGGATCGCCACTTCTTCACCCTGAATCCTGCCTTGACGCTCGGCACCGACTGGTTTGGTGCCGACAATGACAGTGGCCGCTCGGATCTGTGGCCTCAGGCACAGTTTGAAAAGTGGGGGTTGTTTGGCAGCTACAGTACGGCTGGTGAGCATCTGGGCTGGTTGTCGACTGGTTCGTTGCAGTGGTCACCTGATGTGCTCTACAGCGTGGAGCGTCTCTCCTTGGGAGGGGATGGCTCGGTGCGCGGTTTCAAGGAGCAGAGCATCAGTGGCGAGAGTGGTGGCTATCTGCGCAACGAGCTGAGCTGGCAGGGGCAAGCCCCCAGCTGGTTAGGTCAGTGGCGCACCTGGTTGGCCCTCGACATGGGACGGGTCGATCTGGGCAACCAGCAAGATGGCTGGCGCAGCCTGGTGGGGACCGCCATGGGCTGGGAGCAGCGCTACCGCCATGTGACTACCCACATCAGCATAGGATTTCCCGTCAGCGCACCTGGCTGGCTCAACCCCGACCCCTGGGTATTGTACTACCGCGCCAGCGTCGCGTTTTAAGGAAAAAACCGATGACCACCAAGACCATCCGTCAACCTCAACTCTCTCTGGTGTGCCGCGCTCTGGTGTACCAGACCTGTCTGATGATGGTCCTGCAGCCTGCTCACCCGGCCTTTGCCGCAGGGATAGCCGTAGCAACAGGTAATACCAGCCTCAATCAGGCTGGTAACGGGGTGCCCATAGTGGATATAGCCACCCCCAACGGCGCTGGGGTGTCCCACAACCGCTACACAGATTTCAACGTCGGTCAGGTTGGCGCCATTCTCAACAATGCCACGGGTCAGCTGACCCAGACCCAACTGGGGGGGCTGATCCAAAACAACCCCCATCTCAATGGCCAAGCGGCCAGCCTCATCATCAATGAAGTGGTGGGCGCCAATCCATCGCAGTTACGAGGCTATCTGGAAATCGCAGGCCAACAGGCTGGTGTGGTGGTGGCCAACCCCAATGGGCTGACGTGCGATGGTTGTGGCTTCATCAATACCCCGAATGTGACGCTGTCGACCGGCAAGCCGGTGCTGGATGCCCATGGACAGCTGCAAGCACTCGATGTCAAACGCGGCACGCTGACGGTGGGAGGCAAGGGGCTGGATGCCAGCCATCAGGCCTCGGTCGATCTGATCGCGCGAGCAGTGCACCTCAATGGTGCCCTGCATGGCAAAGAGGTCAACGTGATAGCCGGGGCGAATCAGGTCAACCGCCAGACCGGGGAAATCCGGGCCCAAGCTGGTGAAGGTCCGGCACCGGAGGTAGCCATCGACACCGCGGCGTTGGGCGGTATGTACGCGGGCACAATTCGGCTGGTCTCGACTGAGCAGGGGGTGGGAGTCAACTTGGCCAATGCGGTGGCAAGTCAAGGGGATCTGACCCTGGATGCCAGCGGCAAGATCCGGTTGCGAAACTCATCTTCCGCTGGCGCCCTGCGGGTAGCGGGGCGTGATGACGTTGCCCTGACTGGCAAGGTACAGGCCGGTGGCTCTGCCCAGATTGGCGCAGCGGGGACGCTGAGTGTACAGAATGCAGACATTCAGGCCGCACAAGACGCTCGTCTTGCGGGCAAGTCGCTGCGGCTCGATCAGAGTAACCTCACCAGTGGTGGCACCTTGGCACTGCAAGCCGATGAGGGGTTGACACTCGCGGGGGGCAAGTCGCAAGCGAATGTTATCGATGCCAACGCCCGGAATATGAATACGCATACCGAGATGACGGCCAAACGGGTTGTCCTAGCGGCAGATGATCTCGTTCAGGCGGGGGAGCTTCAAGGGGATAGCGTCAGTCTCACCGGAAAAAGTGTGCGCAACCATGGAAAGGTGAAAGCAGGGCAAACTCTGAATGTGCAGAGTCAGCATCTTGATAACAAAGGCCTCCTAAAGAGCGGACAGGCGTTGACCGTCACGCTTAATGACAGCGGTAGTAACGATGGCTTGCTGAGTTCGGCGGGCTCGTTGGAAATCAGGGCTGGCGATGAGTGGCAGCAAGGCTCACAGGGCAAAAGTGAATCGGGAACCAAGACCACTCTGCAGGCAGGGCGAGCGGCCTTGGAGGGTGAGGTTACCGCTCAGCGGCTTGAGGTGAATGCCGAAGACCTGACCGTCGGCGGCAAGGTCCGGGGTAAGGAAGTCCAGCTGGCGGCGGGCAAACTCAGCAACCAGGGTGAGGTACAGGCTGGTCAGACCTTGAGCTGGCAAGGGCGTGAGCTGGAGAACAGCGGCAGCCTGCAGGGGGACAAGCATCTGGTGCTCAAGGGGGACTCCCTGAGCAACCGGGGTTCCCTGGCTGGCGGTGACACCCTGGCAGTCGAGGCTGGGAAGCTGACCAACGGGGGGCGCATCGCCAGCCAGGATGTGGCGATTGACGCCCATCAACTCACCAGTGATGGCACCTTGCTGGGGGTATCGCGGCTTGTGCTCGACGGGGATGAGTTGGTGCTGGCGGGTCAGCAGTTGACCGACGGTGAACTGCAGCTGGGCAGCCGGCTGTTGCAACTGAGTGGTCAGACTCTGGTGGGGGGCAAAGCCCAGGTCACGGCCGAGAAAGGCGAGTTCGATGGATTGCTCAAGGCGCAGTCACTGGTGCTGGCCGTAAACCAGGCCAAGAGTGACGGCAAGCTGCACAGCCGGGAGGGGATAGCGTGGCTGGGACAAGAACTCACGACCGGCCCTGACAGCGAGCTGATAGCCAACCAGAGCGTGACGCTGACGGGGCAAATGCTGACCCTGGGCGGCACGGTGGGTGCGGGTAATGCACTGAACATCCAGGGTAAAGAGGTCAGCCAGAGCGGCATCCTGGTCAGTGGCCAGGCCATGACCATCAAGGCCGATGACTTGTCATTGGCGGGGCAGGTACAGGGGCAGTCTGTTCAACTGACCAGCGACCGTGGTCATCAGAGTGGTCGACTGTTGGCATCGGACAACTTGGTATGGCAAAGCACGCAGCTGGAAGGTAATGGCTGGATGCAGGCGGGGGCCGATCTGACCCTGTCAGGAGATACCTTGATCCACAAGGGCACGGCACTGGCGCAGGGACATATGGCGCTCGATTTTGCGGAGTTAAGCAGCCAGGGGGGATTGCTCGCCCGGGATATGACCTTGACGGGATCTCGATTGATCCTGGATGGAGCCCTGGAGACGACTCAGGGCGCTCACTTGCAGGGGAATACGCTGCAACTCGGCGGGGAGTCCCGCATCGGCACGGATCTGACCCTGGGTGCCACCCTGTTAAGCCTGTCTGGCACACTGCAAGTCGGTGGCACGCTGCAGCTGAGGGCGAAAGAGGCCAACCTCGGCGGTGAACTGGAAGTGGGCGAGGGGCTCAACGTGAAGGCCCAGACCCTGCGCAGCGCCGGCAAGGTGCTGGCCAAGCAGGCTGATATCGAAGCTGATCAGTGGGATCTACTGGGATCGCTGACAGCGGACGATGCGCTGGTCTGGCGTGGAACACGGCTGACCCAGCAAGACAAAGGTGTGTTGCAGGCAGGTGGCAAGCTGTCATTGGCCGGAGATGCGGTGAACCTGGCGGGTACCTTGGCAGCCAAGGGGAACGTGGGTATCACGGCGGGCAACTATGTCCAGCTCGGTACGCTGAACACAACCCAGGACCTCAGTATTAAGGCCGACAAGCTGCAACTGGGCGGCTCGACACAAGCCAGGATGGCGGCGTTGCAAAGTCGTGAGGGTCTGAGCAGTGGCCAGCACCTTATCAGCGATGGCTTTACCTGGCAGAGCGATCTGCTGACCAATAAGGGGTGGTTGCAGGCGGGCAAGGATCTGACGCTGACCACTCGCACCCTCGATAACGATGGAACTCTCATCGCCGGTGGTAAACACAGCATCGAGGCCCAGGAGCATCTGACCAATCTGGGGAGCCTCGCGGGTAACCAACTCTCCCTGACCAGTAAAGAGCTGCAAAATAGTGGCTTGTTGCAAGGCAAACAGGGAGTTGAGCTTTCGGCGGAGCGCGCCACCCTGACCGGGCGTCTCACCAGTCAGGGGGCTGTCCAGCTTGGCGCCAGCCTGCTGACTCTGGGAGGGAATACCGATATCGGTGGCTCTTTGACCTTGAAGGGAGATGAGCAGCAGTTGTCCGGTAATTGGCGTGTTGGCGGCCTGCTGCACAGCACGGGCAAGAAACTGACGCTCGATGGGGACTGGCAAGCCAGCCAATGGCAGCTGTTGGCCGACTCCCTGGTCAACAAGGGGCGTTTGGCGAGTGAACAGGCAGCGAACTTTACCGTCGGAGAAGTACATAACCAGCAGGGGGCAACTCTGGTGGCCGGTGGGCCGCTCACTCTGGTCGGCACGAGCCTGTTGCAAGAAGGCTCCTGGCTCGGCGCAGGCGATCAGTCCATCAAGGTTGATGATGTGCAACAGCATGGCCAGTGGGTCAGTGATGGTGCGCTGCAAATGGAAGGCTCTCAATTCAACAACAGCGGCGCCTTGCGTGCGGCCAGTATGGGGCTGGCATTCGACCAACTGACAAACCGTGGGCGGATGGAGAGCCTGGGGGAATTTGGCTGGGAGGGGAAACAATGGCACAACCTGGGGACCTTGATTGCCGGAGGGGCGACCCTGTCGGGCCAACATCTCATCAACAGTGGTGATGTGGGTGTTCATCGGCTGACCATGAAGGCCAGCGATCGTCTCGTGAACAATGGGGTCCTTGTTGGCAAGGACCAGTTCAACTTGACCGCTGCGACTCTCGACTCCCAAGGAGACATGCTCAGTAGCGGCGATCTGGCCCTGGGAGCCGACTCCTTGACCCTGGGTGGCCTCACCCAGGCCAAAAACCAACTCGCACTGACTGCAGGGCAGGCAAGTTTGGCAGGCAATGTCGTGGCCGATCGCCTGCAATGGGGTGGTCAGCATCTGATCATGGGGGGGACAACCGTCGCCCGCGAGGCCGAACTCACCGGTAGCCAGATCTCCCTGGAGGGGACCCTCAAGGGGGATCGCCAGACACTGGAAGCCAGCACTCTCACTACAGGCAAGGCAAGTAGCCTGCTGGCCAGGGACAATCAGCAATTAAAAGCTGACCAGATGACATTGCAAGGCAGTATAGTGGCTGGCTTGCAGCAGAATATTCTGGCGACAGCCTTGACCCAGCAGGGTGTCTTGGCCAGTGGGGGAAGCCTGGCTCTGCAGGTGGCAAATACCCTGCATAACGAAGGCAAGATCTCGAGTGAGACGCTTGCGCTGGAAGCCGGTCATATCGACAACGGTGGTGCTCTGGTCAGCAAAAGGGCTCTGGTCTTGCAGACTGGTGATCTGATCAACCGTGGTCATTGGCAATCCGATCAAGGCATCACATTGACTGCATCCCGATTGCTCAATAGCGGATCCTGGATCAGCGGCCTTGCGCAAAGCCTGACACTGGGTGAGCTGGACAATAGCGGTACGCTGCAATCTGGCAGCATCATGACCCTGACGGCGCAGCACCTTGATAGCCGTGGCAAGTTGTTGGCCAACCGGGATATGTCCCTGACTGCCGACGAGATAATTCTTGAGAGCGGCAGTACCACAGCCAGCAACGGCCGGTTGACGCTCAATGCTGCGGATGTCAGCAGCGCCGGCATGCTCTCCGCTGCTGATGACCTGAGTTGGCAGGGTCAACGCTTCAACCACAGGGGCACGACCGTCACGGATGGGGCGCTGCGACTAGAAGGCGAGACCTTGACGTTGGATGGCGCCTTGCAGGGGGAGACTGTCGCTCTGGATACCAACAGCCTGACGACAGGAGGCAGCCTCAACAGCCAGGGTGATCTGGTGGTAAACGCCCGAGGTGCGATTCAGCATGGCGGGCAGTTGCAAGGCGGTAATCTTGTTCTGAACAGTGCGAGCTGGCAAGGGGCGGGTACTCTGGGTAGCAACGGCACTCTGACGCTGCGCACCGGCCAACTGCAACAGCAGGGTCCATGGCGTATCCTCGGCGTGACCGATATCCAGGCGGATACAGTCACGATAAACGGTTCATTGATAAGCGGCGGCGATCTAACGCTGCTGAGCCGCGGCGATCTGGACAGCAAGAGTGGCAGCCAGCTGGTATCGGGCGGGAATCTGTCGGTCGAAGGCAAGCTGCTGACTCAGCAGGGGCTCTGGCAGTCCGAGCGAGCGATGCAGGTCAAGGGCAGCAGCTTTGAACAGCAGGGGGATATGCTGGCAGGGACCGATCTCGGACTGCGCAGTGGCAGCTGGCAACAGAGTGGCAAGACCCGCGCCAGCGGTACCTTGAATGCCACATTCACCGAGAATTCGGTGCTTGCGGGCACGGTACAGGCCGATGGGGGCATCCTTCTCTCTGCGCCTTCACTGACTCTCAAGGGAACGCTGGCCTCCAAGGGCAATGTCAATCTCACCACTGCCTCCCAGCTAACTCAGTTGGGTAATCTGCTCAGTGGTGGTGAACTGGCTCTGGGGGCGGCCCGCATCGACCAGCAAGGACGTATCGAGGCTGGCAGTCTGCAGAGTCGTGGTGAGCTGCAAAACGACGGCATCATGCTGGTTGCCGGTCAAGGGGGCCTGAGTGGTGCCCGGCTGGATAACAGGGGAACCTTGCAAGGGGATGGGCTCACCATCACGAGCGCTCAACTCGATAACCGGGGAGCCTTACTTGCCAATAATCTGGCCATCATCAATACCGGGGTTCAGAACCGTGGGCGTGTGCAGGGGGGCTCTGTGCGCCTTGAGACACAGTCCCTCGACAATCAGCAGGGCGCCGTGCTGCGAGCACAGAACCAGGGAGACATTTCGGCGGCCATACTGAGTAATGCTGGTGAGATATCATCCCGCAACCATTTGATCCTCAAGGGGAATCAGTTCAGCAACTCGGGGCTCGTCAGCGCCAATTGGCTGGAGGCCTCTCCATTGGCCCGCCTGGTCAATACAGGCACTCTGTTCGGGCAACAGCTGACCCTGCGCAGTGCCAACTTTTACGCACCCGGCAAGATCCTGGCGGGGCAGAAGGCCACGCTGGAGGCAGGCCAGGTAACCGGCATAGGTGAATGGCTATCCGGTGGCGATCTCTCCCTCAAGGTTGGATCCTCCCTCAATAGTCAGGGCACCCTGAGTGCCAAGGGCATACTGGACTTGCAGGTGCAGGGCAACTGGCAGCATCAGGGACAGTGGGGAGCGGGTCAGCGTTTCAATGCAGGCGTCACCGGTCAGCTCACCAATAGCGGGGCTCTGGTGAGTAACGGCGTGATGCAGCTGAGTGCTCAGCGACTGGAGAACAATGGCAGTATCCAATCCGGCCAAGGTCTGACTCTGAATAGCCAGGGTGAGCTGCGTAACACCGGACTGATGGCCAGCAACGGGGATATTGGGTGGCAAGGTAATTCCCTTTATAACCGAGGGACTATCTATAGTGGTGGAACTCAGAATCTGACGGCAAACAGTAATCTGACTAATGAATACGGTACATTGCTGGCAGAAAAGAGCTCTTATTTAAAAGTTCATAATGGCAGCATTCTCAACTCGTCAGGAACAATAGAATCTAATGGGGATT
Organism: Aeromonas rivuli; assembly: GCF_000820045.1. Lineage (GTDB taxonomy): Bacteria > Pseudomonadota > Gammaproteobacteria > Enterobacterales > Aeromonadaceae > Aeromonas > Aeromonas rivuli. Next base: position 129,837 of record NZ_CDBJ01000068.1, read on the forward strand.
TGACGTTATTGGCAGGTAGGGTTGTCAATCAACGAGCTAAGTTTGTTTCTACTCATGAAGGAGGGGCGGGCAGTCAACCACCTCAAGGCAAGGTGGTTACACCAGAATGGTCCGAAGGTACGGAAGGTCGAGGGGGTGACCATGCCGACAGATACTATGTTAGGTTGTCTTATCCAAAGTTCGTAACTGATGCTATCGCAGGTCAAAATATTAAAGTGTCAGACTACTCTTCAGCGGGTAAAATAAATGCCGCTCGACATTTATCAATATCTTCTGGCGAACTTGTCAATTCATACTCTGATGTATACTCAGGTCAAAATATGAGCCTTGACATAGGTGCGCTGACAAATAGCTCTTTAGTGGAGGGAAGGACGGAAATAAATTTGGAATATAGGCCTGATGAAGGCTTCAAAACTTCTCAAAAATATGTAGGGGGAAACCAAGGTTCGAGGCCAAATGTTCCCCATAGTGCTAGGTCCGCAACTTACAAGCTGTACTCTGTAAATGAAGTTCTAATCGGTGAGGGAAGAGTATTCAATAGTTTCATCTCCGCCGGCGGCAATCTAACCGGCACAGTTGCTGGCATGATTGATAACGTCACCATCAAGGCTCATGCCGGGCCGGTCAGCAGCAGCACTCAACGCCCTGGAATGTCACTGCCTCAAGCCCAGGGAGCCGGTGCGGTACCTGGATTGCAGGGGGATGCCCAATATCTGTCACAGGTGCTCAAGCCGGTCGGCCCCGACAACGGGGTGCCGATGCCGGACTTCCAGTTGCCCTCGGGAGACAAGGGACTCTTTACCATCAATCACAGCGGTGACAGCCCTTATCTGATTGAGGTCAATCCGCTGCTTGCCAACCTGGGGCAAGCCGGCAACGGCATGATGGAGCGTATCGATGCCGCTCTCCAGCAGCAGTTACAGGGTACTGGGCAGCTCTCCTTCGATAGCATTTCTGGCAATGGCGGAATAACCCCGGCTAATGGTCAGAACGCGAGCTGGTCGTTGCCTGGGCGTGTGATTGGCGAAACTGCATCCCCCAACCTCCAAGACTTGAATAGCGTCAGGCCAGTCAACAATGGCCATGCTACCGTCTCTCAGCAATGGCAGCAGAGCCTGCAACCAGACTTTGACCCCAATGCACAGGGTCCTCAGATTGGGTCTGGAGCGACCGGTGTCTCAGGCCAATGGCAACAGAGCCTGCAGCATGGCTGGCAGGGCCAGATCGTCAGCGGCGTGTCGGTGACGGCGCCCGGCGCCGTGCAGATAAACAACCAGCCCATGCCAGCCCTGGTAACGGCTCCAGTGGTTGAAACCAGCCCGGTTTTGACCCAGGTCGACCAGTTTCTCGGCTCCAACTATTTTTTCGAACAGGTGAACTTCGCCCCGGAGAAAGACATCAAGCTGCTCGGGGATGCGGCTTTTGATACCCGTGTCATCCGTGATGCAGTATTGGCTCAGACAGGTCGGCGCTTCATCAACAATGAGATGGGGTCGGATCTGGCCCAGATGCGGGCGCTTATCGACAACGCAGCAAGGAACCAACGTGAGCTCGGGCTCTCTCCTGGGGTCGCCTTGACTGCCGCCCAGGTGGCGCAGCTTGGCCGCAGCATGGTGTGGTGGGAGCCTGTCTGGTATCAGGGCAAGATAGTCTTGGCACCCAAGCTCTATCTGACCGAGGCCGACCAGCGCCACCTCTCCGGTAGCGTCATCACGGCGGGCAATATCGATCTCAGTGCAGGGGGTATCAACAACAGCGGCACCCTCTTGGCCGATGGCACCCTCTCTCTCAAGAGCGGCAGTACCCTGACCAACCAGGGCGCGCTGCAAGCCGGAAGCGACCTCAGCTTGCTGGCGCTGGATGACATTCTCAACCAGGGGCAGATATCCGGCCAGAACGTGACGCTTGCCAGCGCCAACGGCAGCATCATCAACCAGTCCCAGACCGCCCAGCGCCATGTGGATGTCAACGGCATCCTCTCCGATGTCTTGAGCAATCAGACCCGCTTTAGCCGCACCGATGTCGGTGACACCGCCAGTATCACGTCAATGGGCAATCTGTGGCTGCAGGCGGGGCAGAACATTCAGCTCAGTGCCGCCGAGCTGCTGGCGGGCGATAATATGGCCCTGCAGGCGGGTAACGATATCACCATCGGCAGCCTTGAGAATCGCCACATCTGGGAGGCGGGACAAAACCGCTTCTCACGCATCGACCAGCTGATGAGCGAGCTCAACGCCGGTGGCAACCTCTCTCTCAGTGCCGGTAATGACCTGAGCCTGGTGGCCTCAACGGCCGAGGCCAAGGGCGATGTAAACCTGAGTGCAGGCAATAATCTGGTACTGGCCAGCGAAGCGAACCAGACCAGTGACGATATACGCAAGGGCAACAAACACACCATCGACCGCACCACTACCCAGGTGGGTGCGACTATCTCTGGCGATAACGTGAGCCTGAGCGCAGGCAACAACCTGCTGGCCCAGGCCAGCATCATCGAGGCGCAAGGCAATGCCAGCCTGCAAGCCGGTGGCGAGCTGCAACTGCTCACCGCAGACAACGAGGTCTACCACTTCGAAAAGAGCAAGAGCAGCAGTACCTTTGGCTCCAAAAGCAAAGAGGTAGAGCAACGTGATAGCAGAGCTCAGGGAACGACCATCATGGCGGGGGGCGATGTCACCCTGACCAGCCAGGGAGACATGACCCTTAAAGGCAGCAACATCAAGGCAGAGGAAACCTTGCACCTTAACACGGAGGGCATGCTTAACTTGCTCACCGCCACCGATGAGCACTTCTATCGCAAGGATGAGAAGAAGAGCGGTGTCATGGTGAAGATGTCCGGGGAGGGGGAGACCAGCACTAACGAGCGTCAGAACCAACTCAGTGCCGCCGCCATCAAGGTTCATGCAGGGGAAGGTGTCTTGTTGCAGGTGGGGCAGCGGGAGGGTGAAAGCCTGCAGGCGCGGCTGGATACATTGGCGACGCAACCCGGCATGGAATGGGTCAAGCAGCTGGAACAGCTGCCGGATGTGCAGCGCCAGGCGGTACAAGAAGCGTTTGATGAGTGGCACTACAGCCAGCAGAGCCTGGGGCCTGCGGCGGCGGCCATCATCGCCATCGCGCTTGCCGTCGTGACGGCTGGGGCGGGGGCCGCGGCCCTGGCCGCGGCACAAGGGGTCGCAACTACTGCCGTGACAGGGGCGACGGCGGCCATGGCCAATGCCGCCATGAGTACGCTGATCAGTCAAGCGGCCTTGTCTACCATCAACAACGGCGGGGATCTGGGGGCGGTTCTGAAAGAGATGGGCAGCAGCGCCAATATCCGTCAGCTGGCCACCTCGGTGGCGACGGCGGGGGCCTTGAGTGGCTTTAACGAATGGGCTGGCTTGTCAAGCGGTGCCCCCAACGCTCCGGCGCCCTATGCCCAGCCGGGAGCGGCAGAGATGTTCTCCTGGGATACTTTCAACCGAGTTACCAGCAACGCCGGGATCACGGCCGGAATAGATAGCACCATCAATGGCTCCCACTTTGCAGACAGCTTCAAAGCCAGCCTGCTGGCCAATATTCAGGGGGAAGTGGGCCAGTCCACCGCCAACTGGATAGGGGATAATGGGGACGTTCTGGGTAAGGCGGGCAAGACGGTTGCCCACGGGGTCACCAGCGGCGCCATTGCCGAGATCACCGGTGGCAAGTTTGCGGCGGGGGCGGCAGGGGGCGCCATGTCGGAGTGGAGCAGCGGCTGGGTCAGCCAGACCTTTACCAACCCGGAAGCCCAGGTTGGGTTGAGTCAGATCCTGGGCGGCTTGGCCGCAGTGGCAGTGACCGGCGATCAACACGAGTTCAATACCGGCGCAGACCGGGCGGAGACGGTGTATCGGTACAATGCGATGGCTCATACGTTGGCCGGATTGAAAGCACGCGATCCTGAGCAATTTTCCAAGTTAATGAAGGCAAAGCAAGATCAGTTCCGTGTCTGTGGTGAATCTACAGAGTGCAAGAATGTTGCGATAGCCAGTTTTGGTGTACTGGGTCTTCCATTACTGTCATCCGAACTGCTACTGGTTGCGGGGATTGGAGGCAGTGCAAGTACGGGCTTTCAGTTGTGGGCAAGCGGTGGCGATATCAGTAAGGTAGATGCCAGTGATGCGGTATTTGCGGCTTATTTGAGTGCAGCTACAGCGGGCTGGGGATTTTGGCCAACAGTGGGGGCAAACGGTGCTGGGGGGGCATACATGAGCTACCTGAAAGGAGAGGACCCGCTTACTGGTGGTATTGCAAGTGGTGTTGGTGCCAGTATTGGGTACGGTGTGGGTAAAGTGATTGAGGTGCCCTTGAATGGCGTATTTAATCCCAATTGGAAGAATTATGAATGGGTTGATTTAGGTTTTGGGATAAGTAAGCCGCTTGAAGCTAGCTCAGTACCAAGTACAGTTGGTAACGTCATTAACTCTGGCTTTTCAGAGGCATTTTCTGACGAGACTAAAAAAATAGTTAAGGAAGCGCCTCATGATTAAAAATAAATTTTCACAACTGGTTTTCTTTATATTTATATTGTTCGCATGCTCATTGCTAACTGCTGTCGCTTTTGGTGCTGGAGGCATTGCCATGAAGTCCTTTGTATACCTCATTTACGGCTCGGATTTCGATGCGATAGATGTGTTTTTATTTTTCTGTAAAAAAGGTGCTGTTGTTGGAGTGGTGGCGGTCTTATCAGCTTCATTGTTAGTTTTATATAAAAACAAGGGAGGTTGAAGTGTAATACACTGATGAAAAATAAAAGGCTTACAAGAAAATTTTATATCATTATCAGTTTGGCATGAGGTCGTAGACTCGATTCATGTACATCTCATACTGTTGGGCTAAATCTTGTTGGTTAGTGTTGAATGCAGTGAAGCCCAACGCTTACCGCGAAGATGATTTTATTTTCGGCCAGTAAAGGCGCAACGTTGGCAATATTGGCTTAGAACGCCACTTTTCAATCAGCGTCAACCACAAGGCATTAATACTGCTCTTTAAAAATTAGAACCTACCTTTTTGCTGGCCAATATTCAGGGGGAAGTCGGGCAATCCACGGCGAATGTCATCGGCGACAATAGCGAGGTGCTTGGCCAGGCGGGCAAGATGGTTGCCCACGGGGTCACCAGCGGCGCCATTGCAGAGATCACCGGTGGCAAGTTTGCGGCGGTGGCGGCGGGGGGCGCCATATCGGAATGGAGTAGCGGCTGGGTCAGCCAGACCTTTACCAACCCGGAGGCGCAGATTGGGTTGAGTCAGATCCTGGGCGGCTTGGCCGCAGTGGCAGTGACTGGCGATCAACACGAGTTCAATACCGGCGCAGGCAGGGCGGAGACGGTTCATCGCTACAACTATTTGAGCCACCAACAGAAAGATATTCGTGAACAGGATTTCGCCTCGTGTCAGGGGGAATTGCTGTGTGTCGCCCAGCATGGTGCCAAGTGGGATGCCATCAGTGCGTTACAAGAGACCAGCTACGGTGCGGGCTTATTGGTAGGCGTACCAGCAGGCATGGTGGATAGTGTACAAGGGTTGGTGCAACTGGGGCTGAACCCTGCGCAAACGTTGGATGCCATAAAAAGTCTGATCACCAGTGGCGATCTGCTTGGTAACGTGACCGATGCGGTAAAGCAGAATTACCTGGCCCGAGTTGAGGCTGCGGAGGCCCAATACCAGAAGGCCGGAGCCAGTGGCTCGTTCAATGCCAGTGTGGAGTATGGCAAACTACTGGCCGAGGGGGCTTCGCTGGTCGCTGGGGGTGTTGGTGCAATCAAAGGCGCAGCGCTGCTGACCGAGAAAATCACAGCTAAGTTGGTGAGGGAGGGAGTTGGTCAGACTGTAACTGCAGGATCAAAAGGCGTAGGGCAAATAGTTGCGCAGTATGGACCAATCAATCAAGGTTCTTTGCCTAAAGGCATTGCAGATACATTTCGTAGTGGTACGTATTCTGAGATTGTCACACAACAACCGACCACGCTGTACAGGGTCTATGGTGGCACAGCTCAGGAGTTAGGAGGGTATTGGACAACAACGCCCCCATCCGGACCTGTTCAATCAATCATTGACAGCGCTCTGAACCCTAAATGGGGAAATACAGCTACGAATGTTGTAAAAATTGAAGTACCGAAAGGAATAAAATACTTTGAGGGCATTGCTGCTCCTCAAGGGGGATTGGTCGGTGGTGGTAACCAAGTACTTTTCCCAAAAGATTTTAAAATAGACCCTTCTTGGATAAAAGAATGAAAAACTGTAATTGGGAAGTCATAGATGGATTTTCATCTCCTTGGGAGTATGAGCGGTTCACAATCTGGATAAACAGTCAGGTTACAGCTGGACTGGCAATTCAAGTGTCAGTTCAGGAATATTATGCAGGATCTGCTTTTGATGAAAAATGGTTTAAATGTCTCAGCTCATCTGATATTTGGAGATTAGTTTCGCCTCAGGCTCCATTTCATGGTTATTGGGGGCCAGTATAGTCCCTATTAGTGAAGAATTATCGAGCGCATAGGCTTTGGTGATGGCCTGCTGGCCAATATTCAGGGACAAGTGGGTAAATCGGTCTCTGGCGTTATCGGTGATAAAGCCGATGCGTTGGGTGAGGCTGGCAAAACCATCGCCCACGGCGTCACTAGCGGCGCCATTGTCGAGATCACCGGTGGCAAGTTTGCGGCAGGGGCGGCAGGGGGCGCCATATCGGAATGGAGTAGCGGCTGGGTCAGCCAGACCTTTACCAACCCAAATGCGCAGGCTGGATTAAGCCAGATCTTGGGAGGCTTGGCCGCAGTGGCAGTGACTGGCGATCAAAACGACTTCAATACCGGCGCAGACCGGGCTGAGACGGTGCATCGCTACAACTATTTGAGCCACCAACAGAAAGAGATTCGTGAACAGGATTTCGCCTCGTGTCAGGGGGAATTGCTGTGTGTCGCCCAGCATGGTGCCAAGTGGGATGCCATCAGTGCGTTACAAGAGACCAGCTACGGTGCGGGATTATTGGCAGGTGTGCCAGCAGGCATGCTGGATAGCGTACAAGGCTTGGTGCAGTTGGGGCTGAACCCTGCTCAAACGTTGGAGGCGCTAAAGAGCCTGATAACCAGCAGCGATCTGCTTGGTAACGTGACCGATGCGATAAAGCAGAATTACCTGGCCCGAGTTGAGGCGGCGGAGGCCCAATACCAGCAGGCAGGAGCCAGTGGCTCGTTCAATGCCGGTGTGGAGTATGGCAAACTACTGGCCGAGGGGGCTTCGCTGGTCGCTGGGGGTGTTGGCGTAGTCAAAGGCGGTGCGCTGCTGACCGAGAAGATCACGGCCAAGTTAGTGAAGGAGGGTGTTGGTAAGGCTGTAACTGCAGGGCCAAAAGCAATTCCAGAAAGCAGTTACCCGTCGCTTGCCAAGCCAAGTCCAAATGCCCCAAGCAATGTAATTCTTGGTGAGCTTGACTCACTTGGTCGACCTACTGGGGTTACAGCAGTCCTTAGGGAGGATTCATTGGGAGGCGGTTCAAGCGCTAACCCAGCGATTCGACCTCCAGGTTTTGAGGGGCAGCCTGCTAACCATGCGCGAGGACATTTGCTTGCAAATTCACTAGGAGGGGCTGGTGATGATGCAAGAAATTTGGTAACACTTTTCCAGCGTAACGCAAATCATCCAAATATGAGTTCATTTGAGCGTCAAGTCAGGGGGGCAGTGCAGAGTGGTGAAACAGTAAGCTATAGGGCGGTGCCTATTTATACAGGTACAAACCCAATGCCAACCGGAGTAACGTTGTCTGCTCGTTGGTCAGGCGGTTTTACTCTTGATGTATCAATTCCGAACGTAAGTGGAGTTAAGTGAGAATGATAAATAAGCTGGTTAGTCTTCTTTCGCCACCCTCTCAGCGAATCTTTGATAATGCGGATTGGACGAACTTTGAATCTGAGGGAAGTCTGCGATTACCGAACGATTTTAGACAGTTCATATCAATTTACGGATGTGGAGCAGTAGACGATTTTCTATGGGTGTTAAACCCGCTTTCAAAAAATCAAAATTTGAATTTTGAAAAAAGCAAATATTTTATAGATGCTTACGCCGTAATGAGGCAGGAGTTTTTATCGGACTATCCAAGACCAGATTACCCAGCGGAAGGTTCTTTTCTTCCTTGGGCGGTAACGGATAATGGTGAAACTATTGTGTGGTTGGTTGATGGAGAACCAGACTCATGGAAAGTTGCTATTCATAGCTCGGATCAGGGGGAAGAGGAGGTCTACAACTTCGGCTGTGTTGAGTTTCTTTTAAAGCTGCTTAGCAGAGATATTTCGTCAAAAATTCTACCTAGTCAATTTCCTCCTGTTGATCTAGATAAGCACTTTTTTACAGCTGCTGACTAGGCTGCGTTCTCAAAATGCTGGTTTTCTGTCCACCAATAGTTCCCGTAAGTAACGAAGGCAGAAAGCCAGCTTGATAAAGGCGGCAAAACTTCCCGCCGAAAGATTCTGGGACACCCACCATTATGACTGGGGGGTAGCGGACTGCTTGACTTGAGGCATCACTGCCGAGGCGCTCGCCATGACCATCGCCCGTTCACGTCAAATCAGTCTGCAGGATACGCCTTACTACCACGTGGTCAGCCGCTGCGTGCGGCGGGCCTTTCTGTGTGGGGAAGATGCCCACTCGGGCCAGAGTTACGAGCATCGCCGTCAGTGGGTGGTCGACCGGCTGGGTCAGCTGTCGCGGCTCTTTGCCATCGGTATCTGCACCTATTTGTTGGGGCGGGAGAAGTTCGTTAGCAGGGTGACACAAACACCTTTTGATAGAGCCAGCCCGACTTGTGAGGGCGTTTAGTCACTCCCCATAGAGCTTGATCTCCAGCACGTTGGCGATGGCGTTGCCGTTCCAGTGGTACTCCAGATGCTGGGCCTGGTGGATCCTGGTGACCAGGCAGGGGCGATAGAGCACATGGCAGTGGTGGCCGCTGTGACGCACCGAGCGATAGTGAATGCCGTCCATGGCCTTGCCCTTTTGCATCTTGGCAAAGGCCTGGGAGTGGCTGTAGTCGGTGGCGTGATAGAGGGGGGTGGAGAGAAAATCCTCCCCGCTGATGTCGGCAAGATTGGCGCAAAATTCGGTATGGAGCACCCGCATCTGTACCTTCTGGGCGGGCTCCTTGGTGTAACCGAAGATCCGCTCCTGGTGATAAACGGTCTCCTTGACGGCGGTGTCGAGCAGGGGGGCGCAGTAGTAGCCCCCGAAATCACCGGTGGTGAAGCGGGCCCCTTCCGGATTGAGATGGGTAAAGGCGGCCATCACATAGCTGCCCCCATGCAGGCCGACCAGCCAATCCTCCTTCGCAACCCGAGTCAGGTCGCCCGCCTCTTCCCGCAGGCGATCGTTGGTGAGCGCCTCAATGGCCCAGACGGCCTCTAGCTCGTCGGCGTTGGCCACATCTTCATAAATGCAGATGGTGGGATAGCGACTCGGAATGATCCGGTATGCCTGCTGCCCCTTGAACGCAATCAATGGCGCTTCCATCAGCCCATGCCCCCACGCCAGGCGTGCAAGCGGGTGGCGACTTCATACAAGTCTGCCACGCGACCCCCTTTCATTATGTCCATGGCGCTGCGCCCGGCAAAGAAGGGGTGGCTGCTGGGCTTGCGCACCCAGCCGTAAATACTGTCATCGACGCTGAACAGCACCCGCAGGCTCTTGTGGATGTTGAGGATGTAGCTCATCCGCTCCTGCATATCCACACTCAGGCGGATACCGCCGCTCGACTCTTTGTATTTGTTCAATGTTGAACGGGATGAGATGCCCAGCAGTTTCAGCTGCTCATCGGTCGTGCACTGCCATTTATCCAGGATGCGAAAGACCACGGGCAGCGCCTTGCTAGGGTCAATGGCACTATCGTTCAGGGTTTGTTGGGCGGCTTGAGTCATATCTCCTCCTTGCTGCACCCCCTTTCAAAGGGTCTGGTGCGCACTGTTCTCAGTGTAGGAGGGTTGTGCGGTAATGTACACATATGTACATATATACCAGATTAAAACACTTATGTTGTCAGTGTGGCTTGGTGGCAGACCCGTCGCGGGGCGAGCAGGGGTTGTCTGTCGGCTATCTCCGTTGATGAAATTCGTTGATGAAAAAGCCCCGCCAACGGGGTTGGCGGGGCTTTCGGCAGTTCATCACGGGGAGGACTTAGAGGGCGGGTAACAGCCCAAAACTGACGCTCAGCTGCACCCCGACGATCAATATCCCCATGGCACCGGCAACACCGAGGGCCAGCACGCCGCCCGGCGCGCGGTAGTGGTGCGGCTCAGCTTGCTTGCGGCTCTGCCACACCAGGGCTACCGGCAGCAGTACCGCCAGTATGGCCAGGGCGATGGCGGCGTAACCCAGGGCCATGATGAAGCCTTGCGGGAAGTAGAGGGCAAACAACAGGGGCGGCACGAAGGTGATGAGCCCGGTCTGCAGACGGCCGCTGGCGTTATCGTCGCGTTTGCTCACCTTGGCCATGAAGTCAAACAGCCCCAGGGTCACCCCGAGGAAAGAGGTGGCCAGGGCCAGGTCCGCAAACAGGTGCATGGCCTGGTTGAACAGGGGCCAGTTGACCAGCTTGCCGACGCTGGCCAGCAGGCTGTCCAGGGCGCCGCCACTGTCGAGCAGGCTCTGCTGGCCGAGCAGCCCCAGGATGGCAACTTGCCACAAGACATAGAGGATCAGCGGCAAGGCAGAGCCCCACACGAACACCCGGCGCAGCCGCTTGGGGCAATCCCCCAGGTAGAGCATGACGCTCGGGATGGAGCCGTGGAAGCCAAATGAGGTGAAGATGACCGGCAAGCCCGCCAGCAGCAGCCCCTGACCCAGCGGCATGGAGAGCAGGTGTTGCCCTTCGGCGCGGGGCAGCAGCAGGGCCAGCACGGCCACCATGATCACCAGTTTCACGGTGAACATCAGTCGATTGAGGTAATCCACCTGCTTGGTGCCGACGCAGACCATGCCGCCAAACAGCAGGGTGAAGGCCCAGGCGGCCTGACCCTGACTGAGGGAGAGTCCGGCATCGGCCAGTGCCTGCACCAGCAGACTGCTGCCACCGCTGATATAGGCGGAGGCCAGGGAGTAGAACAGCATCAGGATGCAGAAGGAGGCGATGCGCTTGCCCCAGGGGCCGAGCAGCTGATCCGCCAGCTGATGAAGGTACCACTTGCCGGTGCTGAGGCTGGCTTCGACTTGCAGCATGGCGGTGAAGGCCATCAGCGCCCAGAGCCCCAGCATCAGTGCCAGGGTGGCGGGGCCGCCCAGGGAAGAAGAGGCCAGGGGCAGCGCCAGCATGCCGGCGCCTATGGTGGTACCGGCGATGAGCAGGGTACATCCGAGAGTCTTGGTATTCATGAGTCCAATCCGATATTGAGGATAACAAGGCCGCGCGGGCGGCTAGGGCATAACGGGGCAGTGCGCCTTCGGGTCCGATCCGAAGGCTAGCAATATCGCAGCAGACGCATCTGTACTCAAAACCTGTCGTTTGTAAAAAGAGATTGCCAAGCTAACGGATCAAAATGGGGGAAACAAGCCCGCCATAGCTGGATAAGTGATTTTCTTGCGCTGGATCTGGCAATAAATGCTGACAGTGATGAGTCGGGTGGTGAATTAGTCGGCGGCAATGGGGCCGTTGTCAGCACGGGGAGGGTATGAGGTGCACTGATCAGTTGGCACCGCCATGGGGCCCTGCCGCCCGGGACAGAGCGTGGCCCTGATCACGAGAGAGCAAACCCGGCTGGCGCTGGGGTTTGCTCAAGAGGGAGGGATCAGCGCCGCCGTTTCAGGCTGCGGGCGATATGGTGCAGACCGCAGCGGTACTCCCCTGTGATGGCCTGGAAGGCGAGATCCAGGGCCAGGCCCGCCAGCTCATCATGGCGCTGGGGCAGCGAATTGATGCCGAAGGGGAGAAAATCGAGCAGGCGATCATCACCGAAAGTAGCCATGGCCAGTTGGCTCATGTCCGCCTCTTGCTCTATCAGGTAATCGAGCACCCCTTCCATCAAGATGTAGGAGGTGGTCACCAGGGCCGGGGGCAGGGCGCCCAGCTTATGATGCAGGGCGCTGATCAGCCGATAGCCTTCGGCGCGGGAGAAATGCTGCCCCTCGCACAGATGACGCTCGGCGTTGCACCCCTCCAGGGCTTGCAAGAAGCCGAGCCGCCGCTCCTGGCTGATCGTCAACCCTGGCAGTGCAGTGATCAAGGCGATATGGGCGAGCCCCGGGTGCAGCAGGGAGGCGGTCAGCTCCTCGCATGCCTTGCGGTTCTCGCTGGCGACGCTGATGAAGCGCCCCGGCGCCATGGTCCGGTCGATGGCGATGATCTGGGTGCCGCTCGCCTGCTTGGTCTGATACCAGGGATCGTCCGGTGACAGGCAGCTCGCCACCAGCAAGGCATCCACATGACGGCTGATCAGCATGTCGCACAACGCCTTTTCGGTGTCGGGCTCATCTTCCGAACAGACGATAAGCAACTGGTAACCCCGGGCGCGGGCGCCCTGCTCGAGCCGCTTGGCCAGCTTGGCATAACTGGCGTTCTCCAGATCCGGCAGGATGAAACCCAGGGTGCGGGTCTGGCCGCCGCGCAAGGAGGCGGCGCGGCTGTCGGGTCGATAGTTATGGGCCTCGACCACGGCCATCACCTTGTCACGGGTCGCCTGACTGATACGGTGTTGATCGGCCTTGCCGTTGATCACATAGCTGGCCGTGGTGCGCGAGACACCGGCGAGGGCGGCCACTTCATCCAGTTTCATCTTGTTGGCCCTGTCTTGTTTGGCTCTCTCTGGCAACAATATCCCGCCCTCCTTACCCTGTTCCGACCCGAAAAGTGTGCGCCGGATCATATCATTGAACAAGGTGAAGTGCGGGGACTTGATCAAATAGCTGAAACGATTCAGTCTGAGTGTAAGTGAAACGATTCAGCTTGTCAGTAAGCAAAGGCAAACAGAGGACAAACCCCCCAGTGGGATGCGATCCGGTCTATTGTGAGCAGGGCAAGCGGGGTCAACCGACCCTTATCACAGAGCCTTATCATTGAGCGCAATCCAGGTGGCCGCCTCGGCCGCCTCAGCGGATGGAGAGAGAGTATGTTGAAGTTGGCGCAAGAGCAGATCCTGTTGAATCAGACCGCCGCTAGCAAGGAGGAGGCCATCGCGCTGCTGGCCGAGCGATTGACCCAGGCCGGTCTGGTCGAGGCGGGCTATGTGGCCGGCATGCTGGCCCGTGAAGCCCAGCACGCCACATACCTTGGCAGCGGTATCGCCATTCCCCACGGCACCACAGAGACGCGACATTTGGTGAAGCAGACCGGGGTCATGGTGGCCCAGTTCCCGGCAGGCATTGAATGGGATCAGGGCCAGGTCGCCTATGTGGCCATTGGCATCGCCGCCAAGTCCGATGAGCACCTCGGCATCTTGCGCCAGCTTACCCATGTACTGGGGGACGAGCAGGCCGCCCTGGCCCTCAAAGATGCCAAGGATGCCGCCACCATCATCGACATACTGACGGGGGCGAGCGCACCGGCCGAGGTGCAATTCCTGACCCTCGCTGATTTCCCTGCCGATGATGCCGACCAGCTGCTGCTGGGCGCCGCCGCCCGCGCCAAGTCCGCCGGTTGGGGTGGCGCCGAGATGGTGACGGCTCTGATGGCGAGCCAGCCAAGGGCCCTGGGGCAAGGGATCTGGCTGGCGAGTGCAAGGGCGCAGCTGTCTGGCTGGGTGCTGGCCACGCCGAGTCATGCCATCCGCCATCAGGATGCACAAGTGAAAGCCCTGCTGCTGCTGTGCGGCAAGGATGAGTCTCACCTGACCCAGCTCGACAACCTGGCGGCCCTGGCCGCGGCCGGTCAACTCGACGCCCTGGCGGGAAGCGAAGGGCTGGCGCTGCTGCAAAACGGACCAGCCAAGGGATTGGCAGACACCTTCACCATCATCAACCCCCATGGCCTCCATGCTCGTCCCGGCGCCATGCTGGTCAAGGTCGCCAAGGAGTATGGTGCCGATATCCGGGTCGCCAACCTGGATGGCAGCGGTGAGGCCGTGTCCGCCAAGAGCCTGATGAAAGTGATCGGTCTGGGGGTGAAGTGCGGCCACCGACTCGAATTTCGCGCCGAAGGGGCTGACGCCGAAGCGGCCCTGCGTGGCATCGGCGAGGCGATCAAGGCCGGGCTGGGAGAGGGGGCGCACTGATGAACATCGTCACCATCACCCTCAATCCGGCGCTGGATCTCACCGCCTCCCTCGACCAGCTGCAGGCTGGCGAAGTGAATCTGGTGCGTGACGCCTCCCTGCGTGCGGCAGGCAAGGGCATCAACGTCGCCATGGTGCTCAAGGATCTGGGCCGCGAGGTGGCCCTCACCGGCTGGCTCGGCGCCGATAATCAGCAAGCCTTCGTCGACCTGTTTGCCCAGAAGGGGCTGGAAGATCATTTCGTGCGGGTCCCGGGCAGCACCCGCATCAACGTCAAGGTCTCCGAGCGCTCGGGTCGGGTCACGGATCTCAACTTGCCGGGGCTCGATATCGCCCCCGAGGCCATCGCGACCCTCGATCTCTTGCTGGATGAGCTGGCCGAAAAGGCTGACTGGTTTGTACTGGCGGGCAGTTTGCCCAAGGGCGTCGAGACAGCGCACGTCGCCCACCTCATCACCGCCCTCAAGCTGCGCGGCAAGCGGGTCATCTTTGACTGCAGCGGCGCGGCCCTGAGCGCCGGGATCAGCGCAGGCCCCACCCTGATCAAACCCAATCTGGAGGAGCTCAGTCAGTGGGCGGGCCGGCCCATCCGCACCCTCACTGAGCAGGCCGAGTGCGCCCGCGCCTTGCAGGCGCAAGGGGTGGGCCAGGTGGTGATCTCCAATGGCGCCGAAGGGGTGATCTGGTTTGGCGAAGCTGAAACCTGGCAGGCCAAGCCGCCACGGATGCCGGTGGTCAGCACAGTCGGTGCCGGGGACTCCCTCGTAGCAGGCCTTGCCCATGGTCTGAGCCTGGGCTGGCCCATGGCGCAGACCCTGGGTCTAGCCACCGCCGTCTCGGCCCTGGCGGTGAGCCAGGTTGCGGTCGGTTTTGCGGATCAACAGCAACTGACCCCACTTCTTGAACAAATAACCATCACGCGACTGGATGACGACACCGCCATGGATAATCGGCAGGCAGCTTCCCAGGACGCGACACACCACACACCCACAGGAGATGCCCAATGAAAGCTATCTTGGTAACGGCCTGCCCGGCGGGCATCGCCACCAGCTTCCTCGTCGCCAAACGACTCACCCAACAGGCAGAACAGGCCGGTTGGACGCTGATCGGTGACATCCACTCCACCATAGCGGCGCACAGCGCGCCGACGGCGACCCAGATTGCCGAGGCCGATCTGGTCATCGTCGCGGCCAGCGCACCGGTGGACTTGTCCGCCTATGAGGGCAAGCGACTCTATCGGGCCGAGATGGATGCCGCATTGCAAGATCCCGCCGCCGTGCTGGAGGCTGCCCGCGAGCGTGCCGAGCCCTATCACCATGTGGCGAGTGCAGTGGCTGCGGTTGCGCCTGCGTCAGCCAGCGCGGGCAAACGCATCGTTGCCGTCACCGCCTGCCCGACCGGGGTGGCCCATACCTTTATGTCCGCCGAGGCCCTGGAGAATACCGCCAAACAACTCGGTTATGAGATCCGGGTCGAGACCCAAGGCTCGGTCGGTGCGCAAAATGCCCTGACTGCCGATGAGATAGCCGCCGCCGATCTGGTGTTCCTCGCCACCGACATCGAGGTGGACATGGCCCGCTTCGATGGCAAGCCGCTCTACCACACCAGCACAGGGGCTGCCCTCAAGAAGACCAAAGCTGAGCTGGACAAGGCGTGGACGCAGGCCAAGCCGTATCGCCACAGCGGCGGTGCAGTGGTCAAGAAAGAGGATAAGGCCGGTCCCTACAAGCATCTGCTGACCGGGGTCTCCTTCATGTTGCCCATGGTGGTGGCAGGGGGGCTTATTATCGCCATCTCCTTCATCTTCGGGATTGAAGCGTTCAAGGAGGAGGGCACCCTGGCGGCGGCGCTGATGAAGATAGGCGGCGCCTCGGCCTTTGCCCTGATGATCCCGGTGCTGGCGGGCTATATCGCTTACTCCATCGCCGATCGCCCCGGTCTGGCACCTGGCATGATAGGCGGTATGCTGGCCAGCTCCCTGGGCGCCGGCTTCCTCGGCGGTATCGTCGCCGGTTTCCTGGCCGGTTACTGCGCCAAGTTCCTGAGTGACAAGGTGCGTCTGCCCGTGACTCTGGAGGCGCTCAAACCCATCCTCATCATTCCCCTGGTGGCGAGCCTGTTTACCGGTCTGGTGATGATCTATGTGGTTGGTGGCCCGGTGGCCGACATCATGAATGCCATGACCACCTTCCTCAATAACATGGGCTCGGCCAATGCCGTGCTGCTGGGGGTCATCATAGGTGCCATGATGTGCTTCGACATGGGCGGCCCGGTCAACAAGGCGGCCTACGCCTTCGGGGTCGGCTTGCTGGCCTCCAAGACCTATGCCCCCATGGCGGCGGTGATGGCGGCGGGCATGGTGCCTGCGCTGGGGATGGGGATTGCCACCTTCCTGGCCAGCAAGAAGTTCATCAAGACCGAACAGGAAGCGGGCAAGGCCTCCTTCGTACTGGGGTTGTGCTTCATCTCCGAGGGGGCCATTCCCTTTGCGGCCAAGGATCCGATGCGGGTCATCCCGGCCTGCATGGTGGGCGGTGCCCTGACCGGTGCCCTCTCCATGCTGTTTGCCTGTGAGCTGGTGGCGCCCCACGGTGGCCTGTTCGTGCTCTTCATCCCCAATGCCATCAGCCATGTGTGGCTCTACATTGTGGCCATCACTGCGGGTTCCCTGCTGACCGGGGTGAGTTACGCCATGCTCAAGCGTACCGAGGCACCGGCCAGCTTGGCCACGGCATGATCCCCAGAGCTCGGCCGCACCCGCGGTAACGATGCGTGATAAACAAGGCGGCCCTGGGGCCGCCTTGTCTATTTGAGGGGAGAGAAGCCCTCATGGAGAGCGACGGATGTCGCCACTGCGCAGCAGCCTCGGGTCAGAAGTCCCAGCCTTGTTGCTGCGGCGCTTGCTCTGGCTCCTGAGCTTTGCGCAGGGCAGCCAGGACCCGGGCCTTGCGTGCCCGGCACAGCCGCATCACATCCTGCTGTTGATCCGGACTCATGGTCAGCCAGTTGAAACGCTCTTCCCTGCTGCGAAAGCATCCCTTGCAATAGCCCTTGTTGTTTGCCTGACAGACCCCGATACAGGGGCTCTGCAGGGGGAAGATCTCGAGCTGTTCCATCCATGACCTCGCACACCTTGTCCCTCTGTTATAACCCAAATGATGGGCCTTTGGAAAAATCCCTGTGCGCCGGCAGAGGCGGTGTTTGCTCATTTGCTGAGGGCCAATCGAGGGGGAGATCAAGGGGGCGGCTGTCGTCACCACCATATGGCCAGGCACTTGCGTACACCCGATCACTCCATCTTGCTGTCACCGGGTCATCAGGTCATCCGATTGCCGGTCGCCCTCATCGCACCCTGGCAGTTGGATCAATCAGCGGTATTGTTTAATTTAAGGGGCCAACAGGGCCTTTGTTTTTGTATGATAGCGCCGCCTGCTGATGCGCTGCGGACATGGCAGCGCGGCGGCTGTGGGCGAGAGGCGGAGCCAAGCTGGTATCCGTCGCGGCCTTTGGTTGCATTCATCACCATTTTCATGGTGTTAGCGTTTTTCGGTTAGATGAGGATATATGAAAAAACACGCGTACTGGCTGACTGCCGCTGTGGTTGGGTTGGCCGGTTGTGCGGGCAACCCTGAACCTGCCAAGGTGCCCCAGAAGAAGTCCGAAGCCAGATGCTTTCTGAACTGCGAGGTGCCAGAAAATCTGGGCAAGCAGTATCTGGATGGTACCCTGCCAGATGATCTGGTGCGGGTGGAGCGCGTCAACAGCCAGCAGGGGTCGGATTTCAGCAAGTTCGGCCCCCAGAGCCGGTTGGTGCTGGAGCGCTCCGGCAAGATGACCCGCCGTTACGGCGAGCTCTATCGCCAGCTCTCCCGCTGGGTCGCGCAGGGTGGCAACCCGGCCCTGATCACCCAGTACGGCATCAGCCTGGCCCAGCTTGGCGGCGCCGATCGACAGGGGAATGTGCTGTTCACCGGCTACTATTCTCCGGTACTGGAAGTGCGCCACCGGCCGGACAGTGAGTTCAAATACCCCATCTACGCCATGCCCAACTGCGCCGGACGCTGCCCGAGCCGGGCCCAGATCCATCAGGGGGCGCTGGCCAACCGTGGGCTGGAGCTGGGCTACAGCAAATCCCTCATCGACAACTTCCTGATGGATGTGCAGGGGTCTGGCTTCGTGCACTACGGGGACGATGATCGCCTGCAATATCTGGGCTACAGCGGCAAGAATGGTCACGGCTACGTCAGCATCGGTCGGGTGTTGATCGATCGGGGCGAAGTGCCCAAGGCGCAGATGTCCCTCAAGGCCATCAAAGATTGGGCCAATGCCCAGCCGGAGGCCGGGGTCATGGAGCTGGTGGAGCAGAACCCCTCCTATGTCTTCTTCGAACGGCGCCCCACCAATGATGTGGTCGGGGCGGCAGGCATTCCGCTGTTGCCCATGGCGGCGGTGGCGGCCGACAAGACCCTGCTGCCGATGGGCACGCCCATACTGGCGGAAGTGCCGCTGCTGGATCTTGAGGGCAACTGGACCGGCAAGCATCAGCTGCGCCTGCTGATTGCGCTGGACGTGGGGGGGGCGGTCAAGAAGGGGCACCTGGATCTCTACCATGGCATGGGGGAGAAGGCCGGGGTGGCCGCCGGTCACTACAAACATTTTGGCCGGGTCTGGAAGCTGGGCCTCAGACAGGGGCCCACTGCCGCTCCCTGGCTCTGATCGCGCGGGCATCCTGGCTTGTCGCCAGATGCTGAGTTGAGTCATGCTGAAACCGCCGCATCTCGGCGGTTTTTTTCATCCCATCATTGGCAACAGCGCCCCTCAGGGGTGAGCCTATGATCAAGCCCATCACGGCAGGAGAGCCCTATGCAGAGACGTTGCCACGTGCGAGTGAGCCTCTGGTTGACCATGTCACTGGCGGTGCTGGTAGTCGCCCCGGTACGGGGGGAGGTGAAGGTGATCACCGTCTTTGAACCGGAGGGGTTGATACACACCTTGCGTGAACTCAATCCGAGTCTCGGGGTGAGTGCCATGGGTAACCAGCTGGTGCTCAGCGGCACCCCAGAGCAGCTCGCGGAGGCGGAGCAGCTGGTGGCGCGCCTCAACCAGCCACCGCAGATGCTGCTCATCGAGTGGCGGGTCTCCCAGCAGCGCGATAGTCAGGGGGCGGCCCTGGGGGCCAGACAGGGTCGCAGTGGTGATTGGCAGGGGGGAGGCGCCTTGGAGCAAGGCAGTGAACAGGGCCAGCAAGCCTGGCAGGTTCGCGGCCTGTCGGGGCGACCCGTGCTGTTGCAGATGGGCAGTTATCAGCCGGTCAGCCTCTATCGCTGGCGCGGGGGCAAGGTCACGGCGCTGCTGCCCATCGTCAATGGCCTCTATGCCAGCGCGACCCTGGTCGGTGACAACGTGCTGATCCGGCTCTCCAGCGAGCAGACCAGTTTGCGCCAGGGATTACCGGAGCGGGGACAGAGCGATACGGAGCTGAATGTCGCCCCTGGGCAGTGGGTGGAGGTGGGAGGGTTGGCCAACAGCCAGCAGCGTCAGGGGACGGAGATAGGGACGACCTCGGGGGCCGGGATCCGCCAGGAGCACCAGCAGCAGACCCTCGCCATCCGGGTGACGCCGGTCAACTAGTCTCACCCGCCCGGGCAACCCTATGCTGATCTGTCCTGTCGGGGCTGATCAGGGCGCTGTCCTGACTCGATGGCGCGCTCTCAGTCATTGGCTATATGGGGCTTGTCCGCCGCGTACTCGCGCAGTTGACGACTCTTGAGCAGATACCAGAGGCACCAGAGGCTGGCGATCAGCACCAGGGCGTTGGCCCAGCTAAATTGCCAACCCAGGCTCACCAGGGCATGACATTGGATGATGAGCCCGGTCAGGGCCGAACTGAGCAGCAGGCTGGGACTCAAGCGCCGCAGGCGAGCGCGCCACCCCTGGGGGTTGGCAAAGGTGCCACCACAGGCCAGCAGGGCCAGCAGCGCGGGCAGGTCGGTGAGCAGGCTCACATAGAGACTCCAGCGCTCCGGGTAGAGCAGGGCCAGGATGTCGCTTCCCCCCTGACGGCTGGCGCCGGCCATCACGAACAACCAGACGGAGCGGGTCAGCAGCAGGCTGATGGGCCAGAACCAGAGCGGCGGGCGCAACTGACCGTGATCATCGTAACGGTGTTCGGGATAGAGAGTCATGGAGGAGGAGAAGGCCGCAATGGATAAATGATGCAACAGATATGGGGGCTGAGACCCGCCTTGCAAGAGGAGAAAGTGAAAAAGCCCGGGGGATAGCGGCCAGGGGCGTCCATCAACACCAAGGGGGCCCTGGGCCCCCTCGTACCATAGCGCCCTGTTCGGCGCGCGCTACAGCCAGCCTTTGCGTTTGAAGAAGAGCCCGGTGCCGAGGGACGACATCACCATCAGCACCAGGGACATCTGATAGCCATATTCCCACTGCAGTTCCGGCATGCGGCCGAAGTTCATGCCGTAAATACTGGCGATCAGGGTCGGCGGCAGGAAGATGACCGCGGCAACCGAGAAGATCTTGATCACCTTGTTCTGCTCCAGATTGGTCACCCCCATGGCGGCCTCGAGCTGGAAGTTGATCTTGTCGAACAGGAACTGGGTGTGGGGCAGCAGAGACTCTACGTCGTGCAACATCTCGTCGATCCACTTGTTCTGCTCATTGGTCATCTTCTGGCGCAGACTGCGCTTCAAGAAGCGCAGGGCACGCCGGGTATCGTGCAGGGAGAGGCGGATCTGGCCGTTGGCCTCTTCCTGGGCCATCAGCTCCTTGAGCATGGCGTTGATCTGATCGGGCTCGAAGATCTGATCGGCGGTATTTTCCAGGGTCTTGTAGCCATCTTCGATGAGATCGGAGAGGTATTCGACCTTGAGGTTTTGCACCTCAAGCAGGACATCCAGGGCATCTTCCACCTCCAGTCTGTCCTGGCGCATATAGTGGCGCATCAGCCGTACCAAGCCGATATCGTCCTCGCGGATGCTGATCAGCAGGTTGTTGCGCAGGGTAAAGGAGACATGGACACCCTTGGTGTCACGGCCGATCCGCTGGGGAAACAGGGAGTGGATATGCAAACCATCCGTATCCCAGTAGAAACGAGCAGAAGCCTCGATGTCATCGAGCTCCTCTTTGTCGGGGACCTCTTCCAGAAAGAGTCCCGTCAACCATTCTCGCTCCGCCGCGTCAGGCTTGTAGGCATCGAGCCAGACGGTGTTGTCGGGCAGGATATCGTCAGGGCCGAGCGTGACGATGTCGAGCACCTTGTTATTGAGGATGTAGGCGGTGATCATCTGTCCCCCTTAAAGTCTTGGGTTATCAGGGATGGTTGAACAGGTTCATGCGGCTTCGATCCCAAGAAGGGGATCGTATGAAGCATAGCGGGGCCGATGGGCAACCTGACTGCGGCGAACTATACAGGCGCTCGCCGCCATTGTCAGGGCTTATTCAGCTGATATTCATCCCGTTTGTCCAGAAAACGCCCCTGGTCGGATCACATATTGGGGTAGTTGGGGCCAGAGCCCCCCTGAGGGGGAGTCCAGATGATGTTTTGGCTAGGATCCTTGATATCACAGGTCTTGCAGTGGATGCAGTTGGCGCTGTTTATCTGCAGATGGGGTTGTTCATCCACCGTCACCAGCTCGAACACTCCGGCCGGGCAGTATCGCAGCGCGGGCTCGGCCCAGGTGGGCAGATTGACCTCGACCGGGATGCGCGCATCCTGCAATCGCAGGTGACAAGGCTGATCTTCATCGTGGCTGGTGTTGGCCAGATAGACGGATGAGAGCTTGTCAAAGCTGAGCACCCCGTCCGGTTTTGGGTATGAGATGGGTTGGCAGCGATTGGCCGCCTTGAGGGCGCGGTAATCGTCACCCTTGTCCAGCCATTGCAACGGGGATTGCCCCTTGAATAACCGCTGCTCCAGCCAATTGAAGGCGCCACCTAGCCAGGGACCCGCGCCGTGCAAGGCGGCGCCGAAGTTGCGGGCCCCCTTCAGATCCGCGCCAAGCCAGCTGGCCGCCAGGGCCGCGCNNGGCGGCCAGCAGACCACTCTTCATGGCGGTGTGAATCCCCTTGATGCGGGAAAAATCCAGGGTGCCGGCGTCGCAGCCGAGCAGCAGACCACCGGGAAAGTGCATGCGCGGCAGGGAGTGCCAGCCACCCTTGGTGATGGCGCGGGCACCATAGCTGATGCGCTCTCCTCCCTGGAGGGTCTGTTTGAGCAGAGGGTGATGTTTCAGACGCTGAAACTCGTCGAAGGGACTGAGCCAGGGATTCTGGTAGTTGAGATCGACAATCAGCCCGACCGAGACCTGATTGTCCGCCAGATGATAGAGGTAGAAGCCGCCATGGCTGCGGCTCTCGCTCCCTTGACCACCGAGTGGCCAGCCGCTGCCATGCAGCACCTGTCCGGGCCGGGATTGAGCCGGGGGCACCTGCCACAGCTCCTTGAAGCCGATGGCATAGTGTTGCGGCTGGGTATGATTTTCCAGCCCGAATGCGTTGATCAGCTGCTTGCCAAGGTGGCCACGGGCCCCCTCGGCAAACAGGGTATAGCGCCCCAGCAGTGCCATGCCCGGCACATGATCCCCCTTGGGCCGACCTGCCTTGTCCAGACCCAGATCGCCGGTCAGCACCCCCTTGACCACCCCCTCTTCGATGATGAGTTCGCTGGCGGCAAACCCCGGATAGATCTCGACCCCAAGAGACTCGGCCTCCCTGGCGAGCCAACGGCAGAGAGTGCCCAGACTGATGATGTGACAACCCTGATTGCTCATGCTGGGGGGGAGGGCCCAATGGGGCAAGCGACTGGCACGGCTGTCACTTTGCAGCAGCCAGAGCTGATCGTCGCTGACCTGGGTGCCGAGCGGTGCCTCCTGCCAGCGCGCTGGCAGCAGCTCTTGCAGGGCGCGGGGATCGAGCAGGGCGCCAGAGAGCAGATGAGCCCCAATCTCGGCCCCTTTCTCCAGCAGACAGACGCTGCAATCGGGCGCCCGCTGCTTGAGGGCGATGGCGGCACTGAGCCCCGCAGGACCGCCCCCAACGATGACCACATCGTATTCCATTGCTTCTCGTTCCATCTTGCCTCCGTGCTCGACTTGGCCTAGGGTAGTGTTAGTTTACGTAAACGTAAACCTAGCTGTAAACTCTCGTTATGGAATTATTCATGGATGGTAGCGGCGCGAGCCTACCGAGCAACAGGATGAGGAGTGGCCGAATGAAGCTGCTGGTCGCAGTCAAACGGGTCGTTGACTACAACGTCAAGATCCGGGTCAAGGGTGATGGCTCCGACGTGGAGTTGGCCAACGTCAAGATGGGCATCAACCCGTTTTGCGAGATAGCGGTCGAGCAGGGGGTCAGGTTGCGCGAAGCGGGCCTTGCCAGCGAATTGGTGGTGGTGACCCTGGGACCTGCTGCGGCAAGTGAACAGTTGCGCCATGCCCTGGCACTGGGGGCGGATCGCGCCCTGCATTTCGTCACCCCCGATGGTGGCGATGAACGGCTGGATCCCCTGACCGTGGCCCGGGCCCTGCAAGTCATCTGCGAGCGTGAGCAGCCGGATCTGGTGCTGCTCGGCAAGCAGTCCATCGACTCTGACAACAACCAGGTCGGCCAGATGCTGGCGGCGCTGTGCGACTGGCCCCTGGCCACGTTTGCTTCGGCCATCGAATGCAAGGGAGACGAGATCTGGGTGACCCGGGAGGTGGATGGCGGCTTGGAGACATGGGGGATGGCGCTGCCGGCGGTGGTGACCGTGGACTTGCGCCTCAACGAACCGCGCTTTGCCTCCTTGCCCAACATCATGAAGGCGAAACGCAAGCCCCTTGAGACGGAACCCTTTGCCACCCTGGGCATCCATCCGCTCGATCATAACCGGCAGTTGGGGGTCATGGCGCCCCCGGTGCGCAGCGGCGGGGTACGGGTTGGCTCTGTGGATGAGCTTATCGACAAACTCAAACATGAGGCGAAGGTACTGCCATGAGCATATTGATCATTGCGCAGCAAGCAGAGAGCCCCCTGGCTGCCAGCACGATCCAGCTGGTGGGGGGCGCGCAGGCCCTGCCGGGCGACATCCATCTGTTGCTGCTTGGGGATAAACTCACCCAGGCGGCCACGGAGGCTGCCCGCCTGCAAGGGGTGACCCGGGTATTGCTGGCCGAGCTTGGCTGTGACTGGTGCGATGGCCTGGACAGCCCCCTCGCGACCCTGGCCCGGGATTACCACCATGTGTTGATGGCATCGGGCACGGCGGCCAAGGATCTGTTGCCCCGCATGGCGGCGCGGCTCGGTGTCGAGATGCTCTCCGAAGTCATCGCCATCGAGGGAGATGACAGCTTCTTGCGGCCCATCTATGCGGGCAACGCCATCGCCAGGGTGCAGAGCCATGCACCCATCAAGCTGATGACCCTGCGCGCCAGCAGTTTCCCCATGGCGGCGCCGGGAGAGGCGAGTGCGCCGGTTGAGACCCTGCCGCCCCTTGCCATTGCCACGCGCACCCGCTTGATCTCCCGCCAGGCCGTGGTGTCTGGCCGTCCCGAACTCGGCAGCGCCCGGGTGGTGGTCTCCGGGGGCAGGGCGCTCGGCTCGAAAGAGCAGTTTGCCCTGATAGAGGCCCTGGCGGACAAGCTGGGCGGGGCGGTGGGGGCCTCGCGCGCCGCCGTGGATGCGGGTTTTGTCGGCAATGATCTGCAGGTGGGCCAGACCGGCAAGGTGGTGGCCCCCGAGCTCTACATCGCCGTCGGCATCTCGGGTGCCATCCAGCATCTGGCGGGCATGAAGGAGTCAAAGGTGATTGTGGCCATCAACAAGGATGGCGAGGCGCCCATCTTCCAGATCGCCGACTACGGCCTGGTGGGGGACTTGTTCACCCTGTTGCCCGAGCTGACCGCCAAGCTGTGAGCCTGGGGCGACGCGCCGGCTTCATCCCTTGAACAGCGCGTTCTCCCAACCACAGACCCCGCCTCGGCGGGGTCTGTGTCATGGCCCCTTCAGGCTGGCTGCTCGCTCTGTGCCCCGACCCTGAGGCGGCAGCCGCTTGATATCTGGTATTGAGATCGGCAAGGGCAGGGGGGCAAAACCTTGAGCCAGCTCCCAAAAATCCTTTG
>NZ_CDBJ01000069.1 GCF_000820045.1 Aeromonas rivuli
TCATGGGGCAGGTAGTGGCGGCGCAGTGCCAGCACCTGCTCTAGCTGGTTGTGCTCGATGGCCTCGGCGCGCGCGGTTAGTTTTTTACTTCGATATCCAGTTCCGGGACGTACTGCTCATTGACCTTGGCGGCGACTTGCAAGGCTGCGCCCGGGCGGGCCAGCAGGGTATCGAGTGATTGCTTGCAGTCAGCACAGACGATGCGCTTGAGGTATTGATGGGTGGGGGCCACTTTGTCGGTCATCGACAATCCGTTGATGTAACTGTTGTAGGCCACCAGGGTGGGCTCAAAGCTGATGTCAGACCCATTGATGGTCAGGGTGATGGTTTGCTTGCTCATGGTTGGTTTTCCTCTTGAGTAATCCAGTGATTCAGGGTGGTTATCTGTTGTTGGCAGTGGCGCAGCGCGCCCTGCAGCGTGGGGATAAAGGCCACGGCCTCGCCCCAGGTTGTGCCATTAAATTCAGGCTCCGGGCAGCGGGGCACCAGCCCCGGTGGCGGCAGCAGCCTGACCAGCTCGGTTTTCACCAGGGGCGGCTGGCTTGAGCAGGCGCAGAGCGCCAGCAGGCAGAGGCTCACGGCTGCAGTCCGGACGACCAACTGGCGGCGTGGCCAGGGCATGTTGCAGTTCATCGGCAATGCTCCTTCGTTGCTGGTCGAGCTTGGCCAGCGCGTCGTTTTGCTGGTCGAGCAGTTGGCGAATCTCCTTCTCGCGCAGCGGGATGGCCGCCAATGCCTTGGCTTGCTGTTCGCTGATGGCTTGCAGGGCGTTGATGGTGTTGTTGGCGGTGGCCAGCTCTTGAGTGCGAACGCTGAGCCGCTGGCCCTGGACAAACAGGGTGGTGCCAATCATTAAGCCGAGGAGGGTCGGCAGCAGCCGGAGGAAGGTGCTCATGCCAGCACCCCACCAAACTCGGTGAACTTGGCCAACAGGGTTTCCAGTGGGTGTTCCGGCTGGCCGTAGCCTGCGCCAGGCAGACTGGCCCAGATGTTGTTGCACTTACGCATGGCCTCATCGATGCGGCCCGCCTCGATGTCGGCCAAGGCCCGGCGCTCGCGGATAAGCTGGATGGCCCACTTGTCCTGGGAGAGAGGGCCAAAGTCCGGCAGGCCAAGCGCCGCCTGGTAGTGGCGCCAGTGACGGGACAGGAACTGATAGCGCCCGGCGGCGGTACTTCTGAGGCTCGGATTGACCTGCACCAGTACGTCGGGGTGCTCGCGATAGTCACCGAAGAAACCCGCCGGATTGACCAGCTTGTTATAACCATCATCGCCCCGCCCCTTGGTGCCCTCGGAGAAGGCCAGCAGGTCGAGAAAGGCCGCCAGATTGCGGCTGCACTCAATGCGCGGCATCGTCGCCTCCTTTGCCAAACAGGCGCTCGGCTTTGCCCCGGATGATGTCCATGCCAAGCAGGCCGACCATGCCGCCCAGGAACGGGGTGGCTTCGGCGGGAATACCAAGCAGTTGGGTGCCGGTAGCTGCGGCCAGGGTGATAAATCCGCACAAGCTGGATTCAATCAGGCGGCGTCGACCACTGCCCCCGGCGTAGGTGATGCGCAAGAAGGCGATGATGAGCGCAAGCAAGGCCCCATAGACAGAGGGCCAATTGTCCATCAGCCAGGCCAGCAGGGCGGCACCGATAATGGGGTCTTTGGTTGGCATAGAGTTCATATCCATCAGGCTCTGGTTAGCGGCTCAAGCGTTCGAGCCGGGTTTTGCAGGGGACGCACAGGCGCACCCCCGGTACAGTTTGGCGGCGCGCGGCGGGGATAGGGTCGTCGCACTCCTCGCATTCAAGCAGGCTCGGGCCCAGGGCGCGGCTCTTACCCACCTGGTTGGCCAGTTGAATGGCCAGCATGCGCGCGGCGTGGCGGGTGGCTCGGTCGATATCGTCCATGACTCCCCCTAATCCATCAGGTGGCGGGTGTCGTCCTTGGAGAGGTACGGCACGCCATCGATGTGAATGAAATCAGGGGAGGTCACGAAGCCTTTGATCTTGTGCACGCTTTTACTGCCCCCTTTGGGGTCGATGTCGAGCAGGTCGGCCGCATTGAGCTTGACGCCGAAGGCTTCTACCTTGATTTCATCGCCGCCGGTGTTGGCGTAGAACAGCACATCGTCCGGCTCCATCCCGCGCCAACTGCCTGCTCGTTTGGCCGCCCCGATCAGCAGTTTGAA
>NZ_CDBJ01000070.1 GCF_000820045.1 Aeromonas rivuli
ATGGCGTATGTGAGCGCGATAAACAAACTGAACACCCTTGGTCTGCCTGTCAGAAAGCCCCGAGTGTAACGGTCACTTGGGGCTGGGGAAATCATGATTTGCTGGCTGATTTGGGCAACAACGCCGATCAGCACCGAAGGCACCATGGGCAAAATGGTGGTCACCATCCTTTCTGCTGTAGCTCAGGCTGAACGCCTGCGGATCCTGGAACGAACCAACGAAGGCCGCCAGGAAGCCAAGGCCAAGGGGGTCAAGTTCGGGCGCAAGCCCACCGTAGACAAAGCCAAGGTTCGGCTTCTTCGTGAGCAGGGAGTGGGAGCGACAGAGATTGCCAAACAGTTGAACATCGGCCGTTCGACAGTCTACAAAGCGTTGACCGATTGAGGGGGTGTTACAGATAAACCGCTGCCATCTTGTCAGCCGGTCTATTATGCTATGCAGCCACCTGACGGGCATAAAGCTGATGCGGCGCCTTCCCTGGCCATGAGCCTTGCCTGTCAGGTGGTTTTCTGTCGGTGATCCTGATAGACCTTCTGCCACTTGGTATGCTCAGCCTTATCGCCTCTGGCCTGCCAGAAACCACAGATACTCTCGGCCAATTCTGTGCGGCCATGGCATGGTCACCATCGCGACGGCAGATCAGATACTGGGCCAGCCAGTTTTGGTACTGCTTCATTGAGACCTCTTCAATCACCCTCTGGGAGGGCCGATCTTACTTAATCGGCTGAGTATCCGTCTTGGGCTGTGCGGCGCGGTAAGCGTTCATGATCGGGGCCCAATCCATACCGAGAGGAACAGGGTGTTGCTTGAATAGCTCGCCATATTCCTTGTCGAATCCAGACCAACGCTTTTCATACTGCTTTGGTAGCGGAATAGCCTTATCTCGCCAATCATCGGTCACCTCTTCGGCAATACCACGGGTGAGCAGTAGATCGGGTTTTAGCTGCAATGTCCCGCCTTTCAACACCACCTCAAAATAGCCACCAGGGGCCAAGCCAAAATAGAGCCAGCGACGGCGGTCATAACGTCCATCAACCAAATAGACCTGGCGCTACACAAGCCAGCTCCGTTGCAACCGGAGTTACCATCGATATCAAGCCCACTATACTGCGCTCTTTTGATGGTCTGGTTGCGAACTCAACGCTCGGACTGTGGGGTGGGGTTGTTGCTGTACTGAGGCCAAATCGTAATTGACCTGCATCGCCAACCAAGCTCGCGCCGTACCGACACCGGCCAGTTCTAAGCGATGCGCCAGCTCCGGGCTCAGCGCGGCATGGCCGTTCACGACCCGCGACAGCGAGACTCGCGACACACCCAAGCGGCGGGCGACCTCGGCAATTTTCAGGCCCAGCGCCTTTATCACGTCTTCTCCCAGCAGTTCGCCGGGGTGGGGAGGATTGTGCATCATGGCCATGCTCCTAGTGGTAGTCCAAGTAATTGACGAGCTCGACGTCTCGGTTATTCAGGAAACGGAACGTGACCCGCCAGTTGCCGTTAACCGTGACCGACCAGTACCCTTTCAGTTTACCTTTTAATTCGTGCAACCTGTAACCAGGTAAGTCCATGTCAACAGGGATCGCCGCCACATCAAGCAGCGCCAATATCCGTTTCAGTTTGGCGCCGTGTGCAGGTTGGATCCCCCTTGTGGTACCGGTGGTGTAGAAGTCCTCTAGCCCTTTGTGTTTGAAGCTCACGATCATTGCAAAGGGGTCCTTTCTTGTCGCCTCTGTTCATTATGGGCGAAGTGTATCGCATAGAGATACACAAGGCAAGCAGGCTGCGGTATGAGAGGTTCCATCTAGGGGCTGTCGTCATGAGACGGCGGCCCACAAGTACATGCAGCGGATCTGCACCGCAGCCACGAACGAGCTCGTATTTTTGGCGTATCTTGTCGCTATTCCTCGCCATTGCTTCAGATGCAAAAAGGGCGTTGTTTCCTAAATCGATGCAGCTTGAATGGAACTAATTGAAAACCCAGTGATCTGAGCACCACCATCCCCCTCAAGT
>NZ_CDBJ01000071.1:0-58154 GCF_000820045.1 Aeromonas rivuli
CTATTTCAGGACTAGACACTGCGCGTCAGACCGATTGGCTGCTTATTGAGCTAAATAAAGAGGATATCACTGGGGTTATTTGCTTTTGCCGCATTGCGCTTTGCTTAACAACTTGTTTACATTTTAAGGGTCGCCGCTGGTGGTGACGCAATCACGGCAAGGAGCCAGTTATGACCCATGTCGACATCCCCTTCCTTCGTTACCTCGATGAGGAGGGGCGCCCGGTCGCCACACTTCCGACCTGGCTGGACAAGGAGCTGCTGCACACTTTCTACCGCAACATGGTGATGGTGCGCAGCTATGACAAGAAAGCAATCGCCCTGCAACGCACCGGCAAGCTGGGGACCTTCCCCTCCCATCTGGGGGCCGAGGCGGTCGGCATTGGCGTCGGTCTCGCCATGCAGGCCCAGGATGTCTATGTGCCTTACTACCGCGACATGCCCACCCTGTTCGTGCGTGGCGTGCCAATGGAGAAGAATCTTCAGTATTGGGGCGGTGATGAGCGGGGGAGCGTCTTCAACAAGCCAGACGGCACGCCCTCTGAGGACTTGCCCATCTGCGTGCCCATCGCCACGCAAGTGACCCATGCCTGCGGCGTCGCGGCGGCGTTCAAGCTGCGCAACCAGCCCAGGGTCGCCGTGGTCACCATAGGGGATGGCGGCACCTCCAAGGGGGATTTCCTGGAGGGGCTCAACTGTGCCGGTGTCTGGCACCTGCCGATGGTGATGGTGATCAACAACAACCAGTGGGCGATTTCGGTACCACGCAAGCTGCAATCCAGTGCGCCGACTCTGGCCCAGAAGGGCCTTGGTGCCGGGGTACCCAGCATCCAGGTCGATGGCAATGATGTGCTCGCCGTCTACGATGCCACCTTGAGCGCGGTGGAGCGGGCCCGCGCCGGTAAGGGACCCACCCTGATCGAGGCCATCAGCTACCGGCTCGGCGACCATACCACCGCCGATGATGCGACCCGCTACCGCGATGCCGCCGAGGTTGAAGCCGCCTGGGCCAAGGAGCCGGTCAAGCGGCTGCGCCAGTTCATGGCCGAGCGAGGCTGGTGGGACGAAGCGCAGGAGCAGGCTCTGCTGGCCGATGCCGCAAAGGCAGTGGATCTCGCTGTTGCCGCCTATGAGTCACTGACGGCGCAACCGCCGGAGTCCCTCATCGATTACCAGTTTGCCGAGCTGCCCCGGGATTATCTCGGTCAGCGCCAGCGCATCATCGACAAGGCCATGGCCGGGCAAGGAGGGCGACACCATGAGTGACATGACACTGCTCGAGGCGATCAATCTGGCGCTGCATCACGAGATGGAACACGACCCCGACGTGGTGGTGCTGGGTGAGGATGTGGGGGTCAATGGCGGGGTGTTTCGCGCCACCGTCGGCCTGCGTGACAAGTTCGGCTTCAAACGGGTGATAGACACCCCGCTGGCGGAGGGGCTGATCGCCGGGGTGGCGGTCGGCATGGCCACCCAGGGACTCAAGCCGGTGGCCGAATTCCAGTTCCAGGGCTTCATCTTCCCCGGCATGGAGCAGATCATCTGCCAGGCGGCACGGATGCGCAACCGCACCCGGGGCCGGCTCAGTTGCCCCATCGTTTATCGCTCTCCTTATGGCGCCGGTATCCACTCCCCTGAGCACCACAGCGAGAGCGTGGAGGCGCTGTTTGCCCATATTCCCGGCTTGCGGGTGGTGATCCCATCCAGTCCCAGGCGGGCCTATGGCTTGCTCTTATCGGCCATCCGCAGCCCGGATCCCGTGATGTTTTTCGAGCCGGATCGCATCTATCGCGCCATGAAATCCGATGTGGTGGATGACGGCATCGGCTTGCCGCTGGATGTCTGTTTTACCCTGCGCAGCGGTCATGATCTGACCATTGTGGCCTGGGGAGCCTGTATCTTGGAGGTGATGCGTGCCAGCCAGGCGCTGAGCGATGAGGGCATCCAGTGCGAGGTGCTGGATCTCGCCACCATCAAGCCCCTCGACATGGCTAGCATACTCGCCTCGGTACGCAAGACAGGCCGCCTGCTGGTGGTACATGAAGCGTGTGGCAGCTTCGGGGTGGGGGCCGAGATAGTGGCCAGGGTGACGGAAGAGGCGTTTACCAGCCTCAAGGCCCCCCCAAAGCGGCTCACCGGTGTCGATGCCGCCGTGCCTTATTACCGCAATGAGGAGCACTACCTCATCACCGAGCAGGATATCGCCCTGGCGGCGCACCAGCTGATGGAGAACAAGTGGCTATGAACTACTTCACATTGTGGCGAACTGGCCGTCGAGCAAAAAATAGCCATGAGATTTTTCAACCTTTGGTGATGTCCCCGCGGATGGAGAACGGATCATGAAATATTTCAAGTTGCCGGATTTGGGCGAGGGACTGGCCGAGGCGGAGATCGTGGAGTGGAAGGTTACTGCCGGCGATGCGGTCAAGGTCGATCAGGTGCTGCTCTCGGTCGAGACGGCCAAGGCACTGGTGGATGTGCCCTCGCCAGTCAATGGGGTCATCGCTCGGCTCTGTGGTCAGGAGGGAGACATATTGCACATAGGCGCCCCCCTGGTGGAGTTTGAGGGCGGAGAAGATGATGGCACCGTCGTGGGCAAGGTGAGCAGCAGCCAGCAACATATAGAGGATCACTTCGTGGCCGGTGTGCTGGCTGCTGGCGGTCGTCTGGTGCAGGCCATGCCGGCGGTACGTCAACTCGCCCAGCAGCTGGGCATCGACATCAATAGTCTCAGGGGCAGCGGCGCTGGCGGCCTGGTGCTGGAGCTGGATGTCCAGCAGGCGTTCGAGGCGCAGCAAGGCAGCGGCAACGAGTTCCTCAAGGGGGCTCGCCGGGCCATGGCCAAGGCAATGGAACACTCGCATCGCACCGTGGTACCGGTCAGCATCACCGATGAGGTCGATCTGCGAGCCTGGCGGGCCGAGGAAGATGTGACGGTACGTCTCATCAAGGCGATCGGCGTCGCTTGTCGGGCCGAGCCATCGATGAACGCCTGGTTCGATGGCGAGACCTTGTCGCGGCGATTGTTTACGGAGGTCAATGTGGCCATCGCCGTGGACTCACGCCATGGGCTCTATGTTCCTGTGATGGAGAATGTGGCCGAGCGGGAGCCTGGCGACATTCGCCAGGGGCTGGATCGCATGATAGCCGACGTCAAGGCACGGGCTGTGCCGCGGGAGATGCTCCAGGGGGCGACCATCACCCTCACCAACTTCGGTGCCATCGCCGGTCGCTACGCCAGTCCGATAGTGACACCGCCCCAGGTGGCCATCATAGGGGCGGGGACACTGTTCGATAAGGTGGTCTTCGTGCAAGGGGAGGCCAGGCCGGTCAGGGCCCTGCCATTGTCGATGACCTTTGACCACAGAGCCTGCACCGGCGGCGAGGCGGCGCGCTTCCTCAAGGCGCTGGTCAAGGCGTTGGAGGCCCCTGCCTGCTAGGCCTTGTGCCCTGCCATTGGCAGGGCACAAATATGTTTGCGTAATGAACAAAGCTACGTATAATCAGTCGAGCTTGAAAAAGGCAATATTTATGTTACTGAATACGATGTTTCACATCCCCTTCTAGTGTCCATAAGTCATTCCCTCTTTTCGAAGCTTTATCCGCCTTTCAAGGCACGAGTAATTTTTGAATACAGGTTTAATAGATATGTCTAACATGATCACCGGTACCGTTAAATTCTTCAACGAAACCAAAGGCTTCGGCTTCATCCAGCAAGAAAATGGCCCGGATGTGTTCGTACACTTCAGCGCCATTCAAGGCAACGGTTTCCGTACCCTGGCTGAAGGTCAGCGCGTACAGTTCACCGTGACCCAAGGTCAGAAAGGCCCGCAGGCTGAGAACGTAACCGCTCTGTAATTGTTACAGAATTTAAGAAAGCCGTGGTGCCTCTGGTACCACGGCTTTTTGTCTATCTGGGCTTTGCCAAGCTGATCTTAGCGGCAGGGATGGCGGCGATTTCCTTCGTGATATGACCACTCCTGCTCTGGATATGGCCTTGTGTGGCTGCGCCTGACATCACGGTGTCATGGCGGGTTGAGCGTGCTCGTCTGAGTGTGTTAGAAATAAGGTATCAACAGGAACAGGACTGTTCGGCAGGTTCGTCGATGAAGAGAAGGATCTGGTTCGCCGCTTGCCTGGCGGTCGTTGTGGCGCTCCCCTTGCCACCATCAGCCACTCAAGCGTCTCCGGTAGCCGGGACACAGCCTGATCTGGTTGCCGCCGAGCAGGCCCGCCTCACTTGCCTGCAATTTTTGCAGGTTCGACTCGGGGGCGAGGCCGCACCCATCAGTATTGAGACCCGCCCCGTGCCCCACAGGGACCAGCAGTGGCTGGTGGACGGCAATGTAAAAGGACCCGAAGGTCCTTTGCTGTTTGCGTGTCACCTGCAACAAGGCGCACGCTGGGAACTGTTGAACTTTTCGCTCTGGGCGGCGCCTATGCCACCGGCCTGAGGGCCACGAGCAGGTGTTGCAGGTGTTCAACCATTGTCATGCCAAAGGGGGTCAGATAGCCGCCATCCTCGGCGCTGATCAGACCCTGCTGATGCAGGCGTCCTGCCGCCTGGCAGAGCGTATCACTCATATCACTGCGTAACTTGATCCCCACACTCAAATTCGCCGGATCAAAGCAGGCCAGTACTTTCAGTTCATGGATAAAGTCTTCAGAAATCTGGTCGATCCCAATCATGGACAGGCTCCTTACGCTAATGATGTATGCAAATTAGCACTCCCCGAGGGAGTTTAGTGGGCGCTGGGTCAAAGTATTGGCGATTATGGTGGGTGGACAGGCCGTATGGCGATTTTTCAGGCAGGCGGTGCGATGAGCATTGCCGCTCACCGTGATAGGATAGGGCTTCATCGGCCCAGTCCCTCGTATTCCCTTCTCCAAGGCAACCCGCATGACCCGCATCACATTGATTTCTCTGCTTCACCGTCTCTCTCCCCAGTTTCCCATCTATCCGGTGGCGCAGCTCTTGTCCCCGTTGAGTGAGCATGAGGGGGAGGTCTGGTTACCCCCTCTGAGCAGTCCGGATGTGGCGGCCTTGCGTGCCAAGGTAGCCCCGCAAGCACTGCGTGAGCTTGCCTCCCTCTCCGCTGGCTGGTGCGATTTTGCCGTGAGCGACAGCGGTGATACCCCCGAGCTGGACGCCTTGGCCAACTATGACGAAGAGATGCTGGATAACCTGCGCCTTTACTGGGGCAGTGCGGCCAAGATCAATCACCCGATCACCGATAACCTGTTTGAACTGCGCAGGGGAGTGGTGGATGAGGCTCATGGCAGCAAGTTGGCCCAGGCTTGGGAACGCCAGCAGGAGCTGCGATTTGCGCAGCTGATGACGGCGGCCAAGGGGCAGGATCTGCTCTGTTTCGTCGAGGTTGAATCGGCCTATTGGCTGCGTCAGCGTCTGAGTGAGCAGGCCGAGATAGTGCTGCATATTCCCGCACTGTAGAGATGATGAAGCCGTTGAGTTTACGGGGTCACCCTGTTTGAGCCGCCCTGGTTGACCGGGTGGCATCCTTAACTGTGGCGTTAACCAGCCGTGTCCTGACTGCGCGGGGCGTCCATTCACTGGACAAGGCTGCGGCAAGATGTGAACATGTCGCCCTTTATTGCGCGAGCCAGCCCGGTTCGGGTCATCATCGACTCGGCAGCCCAGGCCCATCGCGATCCTTGGCACTGCATAAGAGACTTGACCATGAGCTATGAACTGACCGAGACCGAGCGCAATGCCGCGCTGCAACTGAACGCCGACTACCGCTTTGATCACTTCATCAGCAAGTTGGTCGAGCACGAAGAGCTGTTCGTGCTGACCGACGAACACGGCGTCATGATGCTGACCACCGAAGACGAAGACTGCATCCCGGTATGGCCGCACCCCGAATACGCCCAGGCTTGGGCCGAAGGCGAGTGGGCTGAATGCAAGCCGCAGTCCATCACCCTCAAGGTGTGGCTGGAGCGCTGGGTGGAAGGCATGGAGCAGGATGAGCTCTGCGTGGCCGTGTTCCCGACCCCGGATCAGGAAGGCATCGTACTCGAGCCTGCCGACGTGGCCGATGCGGTTGCCCAGAAGCAGGCCAAGCGCGGTTAATTCCCCTCCGCTTGTGCTAAACACAACCCCGCCATTGGCGGGGTTGTGTCGTATTGGGCATCCGATGACGGACTCAGGGCTGCAGGTAGCGGGTGTCGCGGATATTGACCTGAGGGTAGCGGGTGCCTTGCTTGATGGCGTTCAGGGTCTCCTTCTTCACCGTCTCATCTATCCAGAACAGACCGCCGTAGCTGTAGCCGGAGTTGAAGCCATCGAGGGGCCAATAGAGCACTTCGCTCTTGGCGGTGGCAATCTCCTTGGGCAGTTTTATCCAGCGCCAGGCCCCTTCCCGGGTATAGGGAACCTGATAGGTGGGCACGAAGCTGGCCAGCTCATAGAGCCGGGCCTGGATCTGCCGCGACAGTTCGGCCTTCTTGGCAAAATCGAACTCCTTGTCGTACTGCTCCACCAGGGCCGTGATGGCGTCATCATCGATGTTCATGATGTTGTTGGTCTGTGGCTTGTGGGCGTTGACCTTGTGGAAATATTCCCAGTAGGCGGGATAACGTCCCGTACTCCAGGCCATCCAGGCGCTCTGGTGTTTCTTCTCCAGCATGGCCTTGAAGCCCGCTGAGGCATCCATCAGGTTGAGATCCAGATTAAGACCCGCTTTTTTGGCCTCTTCACGCAGCAGGGTGAGGCGCTGGGAGTGCTCCGAGGTGGTGTAGATCACGTTCAGTGACAGTGACCTGCCCTTGGCATCTTGCAATATGCCCTCTGGCCCGGCTTTGGTGAAACCCGCCTTGGCGAAATAGTTGCGCGCGAGCGCAGGGTCGAAGGGCCGCGCCTTGAGGGCGTTATTGGTGAAGTCTCCCTGACCGGATCCATAGTTGTTGAGACGCTGGTAGTCGCCACGCAGCAAGGTACTCAGCATCTTGTCGATGTTGAGGGCGTACTGGATGCCGAGCCGGACATTGAGGTCGCTCAGCAAAGGGTCATCGATGTTGAGATAGAGACCGCTCGGGGATTGCGGGGTCTGGGTATAGAACCAGATACGGTCTATGTAGCCCTTGTCAAATTCGGGGGTCTTGGTCTTGTCGTGCCACCAGTTCGGGATCACCAGTCCGAAGGTATCCAGCTCGCCGCGCAGGAAGTGCTGCCAGGCAATGTTGAGATCGCGCAACACCTTGATCTGGATGCGGTCGGGATTGAACCTGTGCTGGAAGTAGCGCTCGTCGTTACCCCACCAGTCGGGAATGCGGCTGAAGGTAACGGATTTGCCCTTCTTGACCTCGCTGAGCTGATAGGGGCCCGTCACCGGCAATACCTTCCAGTTGTACTCCCGCACCCAGTTGTCATCGAGTGTGATGGCGTGACTGGGCTCGGGGGAGAAGGGGAGGGAATCGAGCAAGTCTTCCCGGCTCTTCTCGCTGCCGCTGGTGATGGCCAGAGTGTGGTCATCGAACTTGATCACATCGACAATTTGAGTGCTGTAGTAGTTGTTGTACCAGGGGGCATTGATCTGCTTGCTGCGCAGCATCTTGAGGGTGAACAGGAAGTCGTCTGCGCTGACCGGTACGCCATCGGACCAGCGGGCCTTGGGGTTGATGCGAAAATACATGGTCTTGTGATCGGCCCCGAACGCCCACTGGTTGGCCAGCATGGGGATCGGATTGCCGGTGTCGGGGTGGCTGGCCAGCAGGGGCAGCCGGTTTTCCCGCATATAACCGGCGAAGGCGCCATTGGCATCGGGGCCATAGTTGCGCAGGGTCAGCGGAAAACTGGTCATGAAGGTCCGAAAGGTACCGCCCCGCTGGGCAGCCGGATCGGCATAGACGGGATCCGTATCGTTGCTTTCCCACTTGAGATCCGTTGGCAGGGTGGCACTCCAGCCGAGCTGAGTCCAGCACAGGGCGAGGGCGGCGGCCCCCAGGTGATTCAGTCGCATATCCTTTGCTTCCTTGTCGTGGCTGCGTGTTGAGGCGTTTATTTTACAATAGCGGGCCAAGCCATTGGCATGGCCCATCATGAGAGGGCATCAGGCCCGGGTCAATGGTTTGGACAGGGCCAACCGCCCCCCCAGCAGGTGTACCAGGAAGCCGAGCAGCACCAGCGCAGAGCCCAGCCACTGCAAGGGGGTTGGATGCTCATCGAGCAAGATGGCGGCAGTCACCATGCCGACGCAGGGGACCAGCAGGGAGAGCGGCGCCACTTGGGCTACGGGGTAGCGCATCAGCAGCCGGCCCCACAGCCCGTAGCCGAGCCAGGTGGCAACCAGCGAGAGATAAAGCACGCAGAGCAACCCTTTCCAGCTGAACTGTTGCAGGCTATGGACGATCAGCGCCGGCCCCTCGAACAGCCAGGAGAGGGCGAGAAACGGCACTATGGGCACCAGACCACCCCAGGCGATCAGGCTCGGCAAGGCCACCTGATAGCGCAGCCCAATCTGGCGGTTGATGACGTTACCCAGTCCCCAGCAAGCGGAGGCGCACAGGGTCAGCACGAAGCCGAGCAGGGTCAGGTTGCCTTCCCCATGAGTGGCGATGAGGTAGAGACCGGCTCCTGCCAACGGCAGGGCAACCCAGTGGTGGGGCTGCCAGCGCTCTCCCAGCCAGATCATGGCGAACAGCAGGGTAAATACCACTTGAGATTGCAGCACCAGGGAGGCCATGCCTGCGGGCATGCCAAACTTCATGGCGCTAAACAGGAAGGCAAACTGGGCCAGGCTGATGGTTCCGCCGTAGGCCAGCAGCCAGCGCCAGGGGATGGTGGGTTTTGGAACCAGCAAGATGGCGGGAAAGACCACGCCGACAAAACGCAATGCGCCCAGCAGCAGGGGCGGTATGCCGTCCAGCCCCCACTTGATCACCACGAAATTGAGGCCCCAGCAGAGGATAACCAGGGCTGCCAGACACTTGTCCTTGGCTTGCATGACACATCCTTGTTTGATAACGAAGGTAATGATCCCGCCAGGACAGGCAGGCAAGGTGTCGAGCATAACCTCGACAGGGTGCCCGGCGTCAACCGGAACGCCAGTTTCAGGCTGATTTAGGTGTCCGTTGAGGGGGCGCCGGCACTCGATACAAGGTGCCAATGCTCAAAGCCGCCTGTGATGGGGTCATCGCCCTGGCGAGCTGCCTTGATTGCCCAAGAGCCAGGGAAGTGCTCGGGGAGGGGTTGCGCAGACTAAACTCTAAGGGAGAGCACCCGCGGTGCGGGTCCTGATAAATGGTAAATACGGAGGTACCCCATGAGCGATCACTCCCTGCTTCCCCATGGCGAGGATCTGCGCCGGGCGGTACGCTGGTTGGCTGAGGGACACGCCAGTGATCCCCATGCTATCGAGGAGGCCTGCCTGCGCTTCGATCTCTCTCCCCTCGATGGAGAGTTTCTCATCACCCACTGGACCGCGCCTGGCAACGGTACCGATCGGCCAGCCTGAGCGCGGCCGGCGCCGGACTCCCTTATAGCGCCGTGGTGTCGTCAGATGAAATGAGCGAGGGTGATGCCATAATCCTTGGGATCCACGGTGCTCTCTATGGTCTCATTGACGCTGGCTTTGGCAAGGTCGAGCAGGTGCACCTCCAGATAGTGCCGTTGGGTGGCGTGATAGATCACCTTGACCAGGGGCTTGAGTGGCGCCAGCTCGTTGCGTTGCATCACCAAGGCCAGGCGCTGATTGGAGAGCAGTACCAGGGTGCCAACCGGATAGACCCCCATGCACTTGATAAAACGCGTCACCAGTCCCTCATCGAAGTGAGTGACAGCCCCCTTGAGCAGGATCCTGAACGCCTGGGTCGGCTGCATCCCCTGCTTGTAGACCCTGTCTGCCGTCACCGCATCATAGACATCGACAATGGCGCTCATGCGCGTGTAGAGCGAGAGCTGCTCTCCCTTGAGGTGGCGGGGGTAACCTGAGCCATCCAGCCGCTCATGGTGGTTGGCGGCCACCTCCAACATGGTGGGGGTGATTCCCGTCGTCGCCTTGAGGATGTCGTGGCTGTGCACCACATGCTCGCGCATGATGGCAAACTCTTCGTCGGTCAGCTTGCCCGGTTTGTTGAGCACGGCATCCGGGGTCATTATCTTGCCCACATCGTGGAGCAGCCCTCCCAGGGTCAACTCCTTGAGCACGCTGCGTTCGAGCCCCAGATAGCGGCCGAAGTTGGCGAGCAGTATGGCCACGTTCATGGAGTGTTCCATCAGGTAGGCATCCTTGGCCCGGATGCGGGCCAGACAGAGCATGGCATCCCCGTGACTGAACATGGTGTCGACCATCTCCTCGGCCACGGTGGCGAGCGAGGTGATATCGATGGGTTCGCCCGCCTTGAGCTGGCGAATGAACTTGCCTTGCAGCTCACGGGCTTCTTGATAGAGGCGGCGGATCTTGAGCTCGCGCCCCTCACCCGGGACACGAAGCCCCTGGGGGGCAGTCATCGAGAGAGAGGAGCTGTCTGGTTGCTCGGCGGTACAAGGGGGGGAAGCCTTGGCCAGCTTGCTACGACTGAGATCGACCCGCACCCTCAGCACGCCGCGGGTCACCAGGGCCGCAATCTGGCGCTCATCGTTGACCCGGCCTGTCTGGGCAATCTCCATGTCGCCCCGTTGGCTGATGATGGCTACCACGAACATGCCGGGTTTGAGGCTACTGATGGCAATGACGGGATGGGGGGAGGCTGAGATCATAGGGTTCTGCCTTTATGATGGTGCCTGGTCACTTAGGCTGATTATGGGGCGAGTCTACCACTGGTTTCGGAGGCCGTCACAGGCCTGGCGGGCGTTAATGCTGGAGTTGTCACGGTTGGCCGATATAATGTCGCCCTTTTCCCGATGGCAATGTTGAGGTAGTGAATGCGGCTCGATAAATTTCTTTGCGACTGTTCCGATCTGACCCGCTCCCTGGCGGGCCGAGTGATCAGGCGAGGAGAGGTCATAGTGGATGGCATCGTGGTCAAACAACCCGCTTTCCATATCAACGAACAGAGCCAGATCGAGTTTGACGGCGTCATGCTGAGCCTCGACAGGCGCAACCGCTACTTCATGCTGCATAAACCGGAAGGCTATGTCTGCTCCAATGAGGATCCGGATCACACGACGGTGTTCGCGCTGCTGGATGAGCCGGCCATCGGCAAGCTGCATGTGGTGGGGCGCCTCGATCTCGATACCACAGGCCTGGTGCTGATCAGCGACGATGGCCAGTGGTCCCATCGCATCACCTCGCCTCGCCACGAGTGTGCCAAGACCTACCGCGTCTGGCTGGCGGACCCTGTTCATCAGGATGCGGTCTCGCTGTTTGCCGATGGGGTTTTCCTGCGCAATGAGACCGATAAAACGCGCCCGGCCAAGCTCGAGCTGTTGGGGGAGTGCGAGGCGCGGCTGACCATCCAAGAGGGCAAGTACCATCAGGTCAAGCGGATGTTCGCCTCCATCGGCAACAAGGTGGTCGGCCTGCACCGTGAGCAGATAGGCCCGCTGATGCTGGATGAGACCTTGGAACTTGGCGAGTATCGTGAGCTGACTGACGAAGAGATTGCCCTGTTCTGAGTCACCTGGTGCCCAGCCACATTGCCTGGGCAGGAGTGGGGATATGGGATGGGAAAACGGCGGGGGCTGACAGGCTCCCGCCGTTTTTTTATGGCTTCTCATCCCCTCCCTGAGGGTCAGGGAGCGGCGTTGCCCACAGGGGCGGCGCCTGTTCAGCAGGTCCCATGGGGGAGGGCATGACTCAATGGCTGCCACTCATGCCCAGCACCAGAATGGTACCCAGGGTGGCGAGCAGGGCACCCGCCCAGGCGGGTAGGCTGGGGCGCTGACCCGAATGCCACCAGAGCAGGGGGAGCAACACCACAGGGGTGGTGGCGGAGAGAATGGCCACCATGCCCACATCCCCCTGGCGCAGGGCAACCAGGATCAGTGTCATCCCCAAAGCCATGGCCAGGAAACCATTGACTCCAATCATGGCGAGAATGGGGCGATTGATGGGGTTGAGGGGCATGGCGAGGGGCACCCGCAGCAGGCGCAGCACGCAATGGGCAAACAGGGCGCTGGCCATGCGCACCCCGGAGGCGCTGACCGGATCTATGTCGCTGCCGGCCATGACCGGCTTGGCAATGATGGCCCCCAGGCTCTGACACAGGGCGGCAGTCAGACCCAGTCCTATGCCGATGGCGATGTGGCCGCGAACCTGCTCCCAGTCATGGGACTGGCCGCGCCGACCGAAGAGTATGGCCAGCATGACCCCGGTGAGCACCAGCAGGGCGCCAAGCAGCCGCCAGCCGGTGAGCGTCTCGTCAAACAGCCAGAGGCCGAGCAGGGCGGAGAAGAGCGCATGGCAGGAGAAGAGCAGGCCGCTGCGGCGGGGGCCGAGTCGGTTCATGCAGGCGAACAGGGCGGTATCGCCAATGAAGATGCCGATGAGACCCGAGAGGATCAGCAGAGGCACGGCCCCGGCGCTCAGGCTCTGCCAGCCACCCGTTGCCAGACTGGCCCCCCCCAGCATCAGGCTGACCAGGAACATGCGCCAGCGACTGTAGGCGAAGGCCCCCAGATGGCGAGCCGGTTTGACCGATATCAGGGCGGCAACCGCCCATAAACTGGCGGCAGCCAGCGCCAGCCACTCGTACCCCATAAAGACCTCTGAACATCCAGTCCGAAAGCCGAGTCAGGCGGCGACCTGTGCCACTCCCCGACCTTCATGACAACAACGAAAAAGTAGCTGCAAAGCCGTAGCAGGCCACGCCCTGCACCCGTGACTCATACTGCATAAAGACTGCGGCGTCTCAAGGGGGAAAGGCGCGGCAAACCGTTGCCTGCGCCAGTCATCC
Organism: Aeromonas rivuli; assembly: GCF_000820045.1. Lineage (GTDB taxonomy): Bacteria > Pseudomonadota > Gammaproteobacteria > Enterobacterales > Aeromonadaceae > Aeromonas > Aeromonas rivuli. Next base: position 12,855 of record NZ_CDBJ01000071.1, read on the forward strand.
GGATTTCATGCCAACGACGAAAAAAAATGCCCGAAAGACTCCATCTCAGGGGCGAGCCGGATACAATACGGGGCGTTTTCGGGGATAACAAGGACGGCATCATGCATTCGTCATCAGGCGCGCCGTCGGCCTTCCCCTCATGTTTGGTAAAGCATTGCGAAAAGAGGTCAGTTGTATGTATCACCGTCTTGTCCATCCCGCCCTGCGCCGGATCTCTCCCCTGTTGTGCGCCTTGCTATGTGGCGGCACCTTGAGCCAGGTGGCCCTCGCCACGCCCGTGGATGCCGCCCCGGATCTCGCCCCCCGTCAGACTCTGGTCAAGGGCAATGGTGCCGAGCCCGAATCCCTGGATCCGGCCCTGGTGCGCAGCGGCTTTCCCGGTGAAGTGATCCTGGTCGACTTGTTCGAGGGATTGGTGAGCGAAAATGGCGAGGGCAAGATAGTACCGGCCCAGGCCATGCGGTGGGAGCAGAGCCCGGATGGGTTGGAGTGGCGTTTCTTCCTGCGCCCCAACCTGCACTGGTCGAATGGCACCCCCCTCAAGGCGGAGGATTTTGTCTATGCCTGGCGCCGTTTGCTCGATCCCGCCCTGGCCTCTCCCTCGGCGGGGCTGATGCTGGCCACGGGCATCAACAATGCTGCTTCCATCTATGCGGGTGCCCTGGATCTTGACTCGCTGGGGGTGGTTGCAGAGGGGGATCAGATCCTCAAGGTGACCCTGGAGCGGCCCGTCCCCTATTTTCTGCAGCTCATCAGTCAGCGCCCCTTCGTGCCGGTGCCACGGCAAGTGATTGCCGAATTTGGCAAGGGGTGGACCCAGCCCGCTCATCTCGTCAGCAATGGTGCCTATCGGCTCACTAGCTGGGTGATGAACGAGCGGCTGGAGGCCGAGCGCAACCCCGCTTATTGGGACAACGGCCACACTCGCATCGATAGGGTCACCTATCTGCCGCTCGCTTCCCAGCATGCCGAACGACTGCGCTACGAGGCGGGAGAGATCCAGCTCACCAACCGGGTCGCCCAGGATTACTATGCCCGCATCAAGGCCACTGCCCCTGAACGGCTCTGGGGCCTGCCGCTGCTCGGCACCTACCTCTATAGCTTCAACATGAACAAACCCGAGTTGCAGGACGTGCGGGTACGCCAGGCCCTGAGCATGGTGATCGACCGCCAGCTGCTGACCGACAAGGTGAGTGCTCAGGGGGAGCTGCCCAGCTGGCGCCTGCTGCCAGATATACCGGGTTATACGGCCACCACCCCTGAGCTGGCGAACGCCTCCCAGGATATCCGCAGCGCCATGGCCGTTAAGCTCCTCAAGGAAGCGGGCATCGACGAGACTCATCCCCTGCGCCTGACCCTCACCTACAACAGTTCGGAGAACCACAAACGCATGGCGTTGGCGGTGGCCAGCATGTGGAAGCCCCTCGGGGTCGAGGTCGAACTGCGCAACATGGAGTGGAATGCCTATCAGCTTGCCAAGAACAGCGGCGACTTCATGGTGGCGCGATCCTTCCTGTTTGGTGACTATGTGGAACCCTCTGCCATGCTCAATGCCCTGCGCTGCCTGGATCCGCAAAACGAGAGTGGCTACTGCAACCCTCACTATGATCAACTGCTAGAGCAGGCTGCGGCGACCCTGGATGAGCAGCGCCGCAGCCACCTCTATCAGCAGGCCGAGCGTCTGATAGAGCAGGATGTGCCCGTCATCCCCCTCTATCACTACAACCAGATGCGGCTGGTCGATCCCCAATTGCGTGGCTTGCCCAGCAGCAATCTCAAGGGGGCGATCGCCACCAAGGATCTCTATTTCGTAACTCCTTCAGGGGCCAAGTGATGAGACTCGCCATTCTCTCGGATCTGCATGGCAGCCTGAGCGCGTTTGACGGTGTCATGGCCTGGCTTGGGCCCTGGCAGCCGGATCACTTGCTGCTGCTCGGGGACCTGCTGAGCCATGGTCCGCGCAATCCCGTCCCCGAGGGCTACCAGCCGGCGGCGCTGGCCGCACGACTCAATGGCCTGGCCAGTCGCATTCTGGCGGTGCGAGGGAACTGTGATTCGGAAGTGGATCAGATGCTGCTCGATTTCCCCATGATGGCGCCCTACAACCAACTGCTGGTCGATGGGCGGCGCTGGTTCATGAGTCATGGTCATCTCTATCACGCCGATGCCGTGCCTCTGCCGCCGGGCAGCCTCTATCTGAGCGGTCATACCCACCTGCCCGAGCTGAGGCGCACAGGGCAGGGCGAGCAACGGCGGGTCATGGTCAATCCGGGCTCTCTCTGTTTTCCCCGGGGCGAGCTACCTGCCAGCCTGGTCTGCTATGAAGCGGGGGAGCTGAGTCTGCGGGCGGCGCAGGATGGACGGGTGCTGCAGCGGCTCTCTCTGGCAGAGGGGTCTGCCTGAGCAGGGGGGGGAGGGGAGATGACAGTGGTGAACCTGAGTGCCCAGCCCGATGGTTGGGCGGCTCACGAGTGAAGATCGATGATGAGTAAAGCGAAAAGGGTGCCCTGAGGGGCCGGGAAGGCAGACGGGAGAGGCTAGGCCTTGATCCCCGGGGAGCGGGTGCCGGAGCGGGTGTTGCCCTTGGCATCATAGGTGAGCGAGTTTCTGTCTCGCAGCTGGTTCAGGAAACCGGCCAGGCGGCGATTGGAGACAATACTCAGCTCCAGCAGGCGACCATTGGTATCGTTTTGTTGCTGGCAGGCGACCAGCGCATCGGCGATCCTGGCCATGATATCCGGCTGGTGTGCGAGCCTATCCTGAAGATCGGGCTGCTGGGCCAGAGTGGTATCAAGCGCCTCTATGGCACTTAGCAACTGCTGTTTACGTTCTGCCAGGGTCGGCAACTCCAAGGCTCTGCGCTGCTTGAGCAGTTCAAACTCTTCGCTCAGCAAACCCTGCATCTGGGTCAGCTGATCATGCTGTTGTTGCAGCAGTGCAGCCAGACTCATCATCCCAGGGTTTTTTCCAGCTTGGCTTCGAAGCTGAACATCTTCTTGGCAACGGCTTCGCCATTGACCTGGTACTGGCCACTGGCCACGGCTTTCTTCAGGCTTTCCACCCGGCTCTCATTCCCGGTCGATACCGAGTTGAGGTTTTTTTGTACTTGTTGCAACTGTTGCGCCTCACTGGTCAGGGAGACTGAATCGACCTTGACCTGAGTGGTGCGGGCATCTTGTCCGCCGTTGGTCGACTTGGCCACGCTGCTCTGGCTGTTACCGGTATTTTGTACCCGATTACCTGCCAAGTTGTTGATATTGTTAATAGCCATCTTGGTTACCTTTATTCGCTTTGCTGCCTGCTTACCCGTTTATCGGTCTAAGCTACCGGAACTTTAGGGAAAATTACCAAAAAATTCATTCAGAAGCTGACAATAACGGAGCCGACTGAATTCACCTTGCCCTGTACCGTCCTGCCGGACCTGATATTAACCAGCTTGATCATGTCGCCGAAGCTACCATCTTGCAAGGCGCGCGCCATGGTTTTGATCTGCATGCTGCTGTTTTCGGCGATGAGGGTAACCTGATCGCCCTTGCAGATCACACAGATCTGATTCAGGCGCACCGGTTGGCCGGGTCTGAGTTCGCGTTTGCTGCGAGTACCGACCAGCGCCTCTATGTCCTGTATATAGTCACCACGGATCAGGGTCTGATCCTCGTAGGCCTGGATAAGCTGGTTGCGACCGAGAATATCCCCCTTGGCGATGGCTTCCGAGACGGTGATATAGGGCTTCTGGATGCTGACTCGCACCGGCAGATAGAGATCCCAGCCCGGCGTCTCGTTGCACTTGAGGTAGACAGTGGTGTTGCGTCTGATCTCCATCTTGGCAGGCAGGCTGATGTCGAGATCATGCTCGCAGGCCGTGAGCTGCAAGCGGGTATCTATGCTGGCGGCACTGAGCTCGGCACGGGCATCCAGGGGCAAGGAGAGCTGATCGCGCACGAACTCCTCCGCCCGGGTTTGCAACCCGGCATTGATATCGGACGCCAGGGCCTTGTTGGCCCCGCTGAGCAGCAACAGGATGAGGAAAAGTCTGTTAATCATTTTCGTCCGCTGGTCGATAAGTGGATAACGTATAAGACAACTGTTCACTATGCTCGCGCCAAGATGGGTTCCTGGAACCGCTGGGAATCTGGCGCGAGTCAACATGGCGCATGCACAACATGCATGAATAATGCCAGGCGTTTTTAGGGAGTGTGTATGGCCGGTATTCTGGACTCGGTAAACCAACGGACTCAACTGGTCGGGCAAAATCGCCTGGAGTTGCTGCTGTTTCGACTCAATGGGCGTCAACGATTTGGCATCAACGTCTTCAAGGTGCGCGAGGTGTTGCAGTGCCCGCCCTTGACTGTCATGCCCAAGCTCAATCCCTGCATTCGCGGTGTGGCGCACATTCGTGGCCAGACTATCTCGGTGATCGATATCAGCATGGCCATGGGTAACAGGCCCATCGCCGATCTCTCCAAGTGCTTCATTATCATCTCGGAATACAACAGATCCATCCAGGGCTTCCTGGTGCAGTCGGTCGAACGCATCATCAACATGAACTGGGAATCTATCTTGCCACCCCCCAAGGGGGCAGGACGCATTAACTACATGACGGCGGTCACCGAGGTGGATGGCGAATTGGTGGAGATCCTCGATGTTGAGCGGATCCTCAACGAGATCTCCCCGGTCTCGACCGAGGTGAGCCAGGAGCTGGTGGCGGTGAGCGCAGAGCACAATACCCAGGGACGACCGGTGCTGGTGGCCGATGACTCCTCGGTGGCGCGCAAACAGGTGCAGCGGGCGCTCGATGCCATCGGTGTGCAATGCGTGCTGGCAAAAGATGGCCGCGAGGCCCTCAACATGCTGCTGGAGATGGCCAAAAATGGCCCCATCAAGGATCAAATCGCCCTGGTCATCTCGGACATAGAGATGCCCGAGATGGATGGTTACACCTTCACCGCCGAGATCCGCAACAATCCCAGCCTGAAGGATTTACATGTTATCCTGCACACCTCCCTCAGTGGGGTGTTCAACCAGGCCATGGTGCAGAAGGTCGGGGCGAACAATTTTATCGCCAAGTTTCAGCCCGATGAGTTGGCCAAGGCCGTTCAAGGCGCACTCTAAAACAAGAAGAACGCATACATGAAGACACTGTCAGACGACTTATATAAGCAATTCAGCAGCTTTCTGGCGCTGCAGTGCGGAATTGTGCTGGGTGACAACAAGCAATACCTGGTGAAGAGCCGCCTGTCCCCCTTGATGGCTCAGTTTGGCATCGAGAGTCTGTCTGAATTGGTGACCCGTTCCATGAGCCTGCGTGAGCGGGAGTTGAAGATGGCGGTGGTCGATGCCATGACCACCAATGAGACCCTCTGGTTTCGGGATGCTTATCCCTTCCAGCTGCTCACCGACAAGATCTTCCCGGAGCTGGGCAAGAGTGGCCGCCCCATCAAGATCTGGTCGGCGGCCTCCTCCTCGGGTCAGGAGCCTTACTCCATCGCCATGTCGGCGCTGGAGCAGCAGGTCAAACGCCCTGGTACCTTGCCGGGCGGGGTACAGATCATCGGCACAGACATCTCCACCACCATGCTCAATCAGTGCAAGGAGGGGGTATACGACAGCCTGGCGTTGGCCCGCGGCCTCTCCCCAGAGCGCAAGAAGTTATTCTTCGAGCCCCATGGTGACAACAAGATGCGGGTCGTGGATCGTGTCAGAAAATTGACAACCTTCCGCCCCCTGAATCTGCTGGAAAGCTACAGCCTGCTCGGCAAGTTCGACATCATCTTCTGCCGCAATGTGCTCATCTACTTTGCCCCTGAAGTGAAGTCGAAGATCCTCAACCAGTTCGCGGCCAGCCTGAATCCGGGCGGCTACCTGATGCTGGGTGCCTCGGAGTCCCTGGCGGGCCTCACCGACAGGTTCGAGATGATCCGCTGCAACCCCGGTATTGTTTACAAAGTCAAATAACCCCTCCCATCTCTTCCTTTGGCACACCTCTTGCTAAGAATCCAGCAAGCAGGAGGTGTGTTATGGCAATTTCATTCGACAAGGCTTTTGGTGTTCATCAATACACGTTGAGCGTGCGCGCCAAACGTGCCGAGGTGCTATCTAGCAATATCGCGAACGCGGATACCCCAGGCTTCAAGGCCAGGGACATCAACTTCGGCGATGCCATGGCCCAGGCGCAGCAGCATCAACAGGGGTTCAGTCTGGCCACGACCAGCGAGCGCCACTTTGCCTTGAACATGGACAAGCCGGGCACATCCCAGTACCGCAACCCGCTCCAGCCCGACACCGGGGACGGCAACACCGTCGATCTGCAGCAGGAACGCAGCGAGTTTTTGCGCAACAGTCTCGAATACCAGACCTCGGTCGAGTTCATGAACGGCAAGATAAGCGGCCTGCTCAAGGCCCTCAAGGGAGAGCAGGGATGATGAAGCCTGACGCTTTGTTATGCCTGATCGCTTACCGCTTCAGCAATGATCCGATACGCCGCGGCCTGGACCAGGCCTTGCAACAAAACCAAGGAGCACAGCAATGAGTTTGTTCAAGGTCTTTGACATCGCAGGTTCTGCCATGAGTGCCCAGTCGGTGCGACTCAATACCGTGGCCAGCAACATGGCCAACGCCGACAGCGTCAGCTCCAGTGTGGAAGGAACTTACCATGCCAGGCGGCCAGTTTTTGCCGCCCAGCTGGAGCAGGCCATGTCCGATGGCCAGGGGTCGGTCGGCGTCGAGGTGAAGGGCATCGTTGAGAGCAAGGCACCGCTGCTCAAGGAATTCAATCCCAATCACCCCATGGCCGACAAGGATGGCTTCATCTTCAAACCCAATGTCAACATGGTCGAGGAGATGGCTGACATGATCAGCGCCTCGCGCAGTTACCAAACCAACGTCCAGATTGCCGATTCTGCCAAGCGCATGCTGCAGCAGACCCTCAATCTCGGTAAGTCCTGATAGGGGGCGGCAAGTAAATGGCAGATACCTATGACAGCGTACTGGGCGTCAATCGCGTTGCATCGAACCAGACCGCAAACACCGTCCAGAAAAAGGAGTTGGATCAGGAGTCTTTCCTCAAGCTGCTCACCATGCAGCTCTCCTATCAGGATCCCTTCAAGCCGGTAGATAACGCCCAGATGTTGTCCCAGATGACGTCCATGTCTACCTCAGAGGGGATCAACAATCTCTCCTCCCAGATGGAGAGCCTCAACAGCCTGATGACCTCGAGCCAGGCGCTGCAGGCCTCGGCACTGGTCGGCCAGGATGTGTTGATCCCGTCCAATACCGGTTATCTGGAAAAAGGCGGCGACATCTCGGGGGTCATTGCAACCGGTGATGGCGGCAGCAACGTCAAGGTGACGGTGAAAGATGAGAGTGGCCAGGTGGTCAAGGAGTTCGCCCTCGAGGGCGATCACCAGGGCAACGTGGCCTTCAGTTGGGATGGCCTGGACAAGGATGGCAATCCTGCCAAGACAGGCAAGTACCAGATTGAAGCCAGCGCAACGGTCGCGGGCAAGTCCGAGAGTCTGCCGGCCCTGACCTATGCCCAGGTGGAGAGTGTCACCCTGGGCTCGGCCAGCTCACCCAGCACCCTGAAACTCAAAGGGCTGGGCGGTATCTACCTCACTGATGTGCTGGAAATTTCCGGTTCTGGCAGCAAGTCGACCCCGACGCCCACCCCAACCAATAACGCAGTGATCTAAGGAGAAAGACATGTCATTTAACAATGCCCTCAGTGGCGTCAATGCGGCTCAAAAAGACCTGAACGTCACCGCGAACAACATTGCCAACGTCAACACCATCGGCTTCAAGGAGTCCCGCGCCGAGTTTGCCGATGTCTATGCCAACTCCATCTTCGTCAACTCCAAGACCCAGGTGGGCAATGGTGTGGCGACCGGTGCCGTGGCGCAACAGTTCCAGCAAGGGGCCTTGCAATTTACCAACAACTCCCTGGATCTCGCCATTCAGGGCAATGGCTTCTTCGTCACCTCGGACGGGGTCAATGCCCTGGATCGCAGCTACACCCGGGCCGGTGCCTTCAAGCTCAATGAAAACAGCTACATGGTCAATAACTCCGGCGGTTTCCTGCAGGGGTACGAGATCAATGCCGACGGCACCCCCAAGGCGGTGAGCCTCAATGCCACCAAGCCCATCCAGATCCCGGACAAGGCGGGTGAGCCCAAACAGACCACCACGGTCGAGGCCAGCTTCAACCTGCCTGCGACTGCGACCCCTCAGGTCGTCAACCCCTCTACCTTCGATCCCAAGGATTCATCCACCTATTCGTCGTCCACCTCTGTGGTTTCCTACGACTCCCTTGGTGAGCCTCATACCATCACCCAGTACTTCGTCAAGGATGCGGATGCGACCGACCCCACCAAGTCGGCCAACCCGACCTCCTGGCGCATGTATCTGTATGAGGGCGACAAACCCATCGATATCACCGGTGGTGCCATCACTACGCCAGCAACCGGGGTGGCCACCCCCCCGCTCAGCGCCAGTATCACGTTCAATGCCGATGGCAAGGTGAACACCATTACCCCGGCCATCATCAAGACCGAAGCCCTGGGTACGCCGGGGGCGGGCGTCATCGACAATGGCGCCGATCCCACCCAGGAGATCGAAATCAAGTTCGGCACCGTGACCCAGTACTCGTCCCCCTTCGAAGTCAATAAATTGACCCAGGATGGCTCCACGGTAGGACGGTTGACCAAGGTCGAGATCACCAATGACGGCATCGTCTCCGCGACTTACAGCAACGCGACCACGGTCAAGGTGGCCATGGTGGCCATGGCCAAGTTTGCCAACGCCCAGGGGCTGACTCAGGTGGGTGATACCTCCTGGCGTGAATCCCTGCTCTCCGGCGATGGTCTGCCTGGCACCCCGAACTCGGGCACCTTCGGTTCCATCAAGTCGTCGGCCCTGGAGCAGTCCAACGTGGATTTGACCTCGGAGCTGGTGGATCTCATCACGGCCCAGCGCAACTTCCAGGCGAACTCCCGTTCTCTGGAAATCAACAGCTCGCTGCAGCAGACCATATTGCAGATCCGCTGATAAGTTTGTGGCCAGCACACAAGGGCGCTTCGGCGCCCTTTCTTTATATATCAACACCTTAAAATCCATCTAATCTTCTTGGCATCTTAATTGCTTTATTCCAGGCAGAGTCATCTGTTTGACGGAGAACCCATGGACCACCTTCTTTATATCGCGATGTCCGGTGCCAAAGAGAACATGAACAGCCTGGCTGTGCGTGGCAACAACCTGGCCAACGCCAACACCACGGGCTTCAAGTCTGACTTCGAGCAGGCTCGCGCCATGCAGGCGTTTGGCGAAGGGCTGCCGACCCGGGTATTTGCCATGACCGAGCGGCCGGGCCAGAACCTGCAGCACGGCTCCCTGATGACCACGGGGCGGGATCTGGACGTGGCCCTCGATGGTCAGGGCTGGATCGCGGTACAGGATGACAAGGGGGGAGAAGCCTTCACCCGCATGGGCAATCTGGAACTCAGTGCCACCGGCAATCTGCAGACCAGTACCGGGCTCAATGTGGTGGATGACGCAGGCAGGCCCATCGTATTGCCGCTGCCCCTCGAGAAGGTGGAGATCAACCGGGATGGCACCATCACCGGTCGCCCGGAAGGGGCCGCCCCCAATTTGCCGGAAGATTTTCAGCGCATCAAGCTGGTCAGGCCGGCGGCGGATGCGGTGGAGAAGGGGCAAGATGGGCTGTTTCGCCGCAAGGATGGCCAGCCTGAACCGGCCTCTGCCGATGTGGGGCTGATCGCCGGTGCGCTGGAGAACAGCAACGTCAATGTGGTCGACGAGATGACCAACCTTATTCGTTTGCAACGTCAGTTTGAAACCCAGGTCAAGATGATGAAGACGGCCGAGGAAAACGACGAAGCCCAAACCCAGCTGCTGCGTATCAGCTAATTAGGAGCCAGACATGAATCCTGCACTTTGGATAGGCAAGACGGGACTGGATGCCCAGCAGACCAACATCGCCGTTACCTCAAACAACCTCGCCAACGCCAGTACCGTTGGCTACAAGAAATCCCGAGCCATCTTCGAAGATTTGCTCTATCAGAACATCAATCAGCCGGGGGGGCGCTCCTCGGCCGATACCGAGCTGCCGTCCGGCCTGATGCTGGGGGCGGGGGCCAAGGTGGTCGCCACCCAGAAGAGCTTCAGTCAGGGCAACGTGCAGACCACGGACAACTCCCTGGATCTGATGATCAATGGGCGTGGCTTCTTCGAGGTGCAACTGCCCGATGGCAGCAGCGCCTATAGCCGCAACGGCCAGTTCACCCTCAATGACGAGGGGACTATCGTCACCCCGGGCAACGGCTATCCGTTGCAGCCCGAGATCCAGATCCCGGAAAACGCCCAGAGCGTCACCATAGGCGAGGATGGTCAGGTCTCCATCCAGCTCAAGGGGGACGGTCAATCCCAGGTGATTGGCCAGATCAACATCAGCGACTTCGTCAACGCCTCCGGCCTGCAGCCCATGGGTGAGAACATGTTCCTCGAGACCCAGTCGAGCGGAGCGCCCATCGAAGGCACGGCCGGTGCGGACGGACTCGGTGTCATCAAGCAGGGCATGCTGGAGGTCTCCAACGTCAACGTCACCGAGGAGCTGGTCAACCTCATTCAGGCCCAGCGGGTCTACGAGATGAACTCCAAGGTGATCTCGGCGGTGGACTCCATGATGTCCTACCTGACCCAACGGACATAACCTCTTCTCTTACCCAGCGGCAGTAATGGGAGTCTTGCAATGAAACACATCTGGATGTTGGGCCTGTTGGCGCTGGGGGGTTGTACCAGCACCCTCAATACCGCCAAACCGGACGACCCCGAGTTTTCCCCGGTCTATGGTGAATCCGAACCGGTGTCGGTGCGCCCGACCGGTGCCATCTTTCAGCCCGATCAGGTCAATGGCATCTACTCGGACATCAAGGCCCACAAGGTCGGTGACATCATCACCATCGAGTTGGCCGAGTCGACCTCCGCCTCCAAGAAGGCCAACACCCAGACCGGCAAGGAGAATGATTTCAATCTGGATCCGGTCAGCCTGGGGGGCGTGCCCATCACGGCCGGCGCGTACAATATGTCGGCCTCCATCGGGCAAGATTCCGCCTTCAAGGGGCAGGCCAAGGCGGATCAGAGCAACAGTTTGCAGGGCAGTATCTCGGTCAGCGTGGCCAAGGTGCTCAGCAACGGCAACCTGGTGGTGCGTGGCGAGAAGTGGATCATGCTCAACAACGGCAACGAGTATATCCGTATCACCGGCCTCATCCGCCCCGAAGACGTGACCTCGGACAACAGCGTCTCCTCCCAGAAGGTGGCCAATGCCCGTATCCACTACGGTGGTACCGGTGACCTGGCCAATACCCAGGAACAGGGCTGGCTGACCAGTTTCTTCAATGGTCCCTGGTGGCCACTCTAGTGCTAGGACAACCCATGAAACGACTCCGTCTACTCTGTCTGTGCTGCTGCCTGTTACCCCTGGCGGCCCAGGCTGCCCGTATCAAGGACATCAGTTCGGTCGAAGGGGTGCGTAACAACCAGCTGCTGGGCTATGGCCTGGTGGTGGGTCTGCCCGGCACCGGCGAGAAGAACAACGCCTTCACCGAACAGACATTTCGCACCATGCTCAACAACTTCGGCATCAAGGTGCCCGACAACATCAAGCCGAAGATAAAAGACGTGGCGCCGGTGGCCATTCACGCCGACCTGCCCCCCTTCTCCAAGCCGGGCCAGACCATAGACGTGACCGTCTCCGCCATCGGCGAGGCCAAGAGCCTGCGGGGCGGCACCTTGCTGCAGACCTTCCTCAAGGGGTTGGATGGCCGCGTCTATGCGGTGGCCCAGGGCAGTCTGGTGGTCGGTGGTCTCGGCGCCGAGGGGGCCGATGGTTCCAAGGTGGTGGTCAATACCCCGACCGTGGGCCGCATTGCCAATGGCGCCACCGTCGAGCGTGAGGTGCCCAACTCCTTCAGCCAGGGCGATACCATCACCTTCAACCTCAATCGCTCCGACTTCACCACGGCGCGCCGCCTGGCGGAATCCATCAATAATCTGGTGGGGCCCAATACCGCCCAGGCACTGGATGCCACCTCGGTCAAGGTGTTTGCCCCCCGGGATCCGGGTCAGCGAGTCGCCTATCTTGCCACCATAGAGAACCTGGAGGTGGATCCGGGTGCCGAGGCGGCCAAGATCATCGTCAACTCGCGCACCGGCACCATCGTCATCGGCAGCCAGGTCAGGCTCAAGCCTGCGGCCATCAGCCATGGCGGCCTGACGGTGACCATTGCCGAGAACCAGCAGGTCTCTCAACCCAACCCGCTCGCGGGGGGGGATACGGTGGTCACCAACAACTCCACCATCAATGTGCAGCAAGAGCCGGGGCGCATGTTCAAGCTCGATACTGGCGCCACCCTGGATGATCTGGTCCGGGCGGTGAACCAGGTCGGCATCGCGCCGGGCGATCTCATGGCCATCCTCGAAGCCCTGCAGCAGGCGGGTGCCATCGAAGGCCAGCTGGTTATTTTGTAACAGTCTCCAACCTTGGCTGCCCCGTGGCAGCCAACCGGCAAGGGCTTGCCACAGGCGGCAAAGAAGGTAAGCAAGATGGCGAATATCGACAATAAAGGCGTGGATTTAGGCATGGTGCAGGATATCCAGAACCTGGATAAGTTGCGTCAAATGAGCCTTACCAAGGAGGGCAAGCAGCAGGCGCTCCAGTCGGCAGCCCGCCAGTTCGAATCCATCTTCAGCCAGATGTTGTTCAAGGGTATGCGAGAGGCGAGCCAGGCATTGACCGCGGACAACCCCTTTAGCAGCAGCTACACCCAGTTCTACGAAGGCATGCTCGACCAGCAGCGGGTCTCCGACATGTCAGGGAAAGGCGGGCTGGGGCTGGCCGACATGGTGGTCAAGCAGTTCTCCCCTGACAGCTTCAAGCATGAGGATGGCCGCGTCCTCAAGCTGCCCCAGCGCACCGAACGGGCGCACAAACCCTATGTGGCCCCGACCGGCAGTGAGCATGGTCTGATCGAAGCCTCCAAAGTTGGCAAGGATTTTGCTGAAAAGACCATGGAGCCAGGAGAGCTGACCGGGAGTGCCGCCCTTGGCAGGCGCCATCGCAGCATACCGGCCATGGGACAGCAGCCCCCCCAGGGGCTGCGTGACCCCTCGGCGGGCAGTGGTTTTGATTCCCCCAGCGATTTTGTCAGCAAGTTGATGCCGATGGCCAAAAAGGCCGCCGACAAGCTGGGATTGAACCCGGCGGTGCTGGTCGCCCAGGCGGCCCTGGAGAGTGGTTGGGGCAAGCGGGTCATCAAGGATGGGGACGGCCAGATGAGCCATAACCTGTTTGGCATCAAGGCCGATCCGCGCTGGCAAGGGGACAAGGCCGTGGTCAGCACCCTGGAGTATGAGCAGGGTGTCGCCTCCCGTCAGAAGGCGGCGTTTCGCTCCTACGACTCGTTCGAAGAGAGTTTCAATGACTATGTTGATTTCCTGACATCCGGGAGCCGTTACAAGGGCGCCTTGGCCAAGGCCGACAGCCCGGATCGCTATTTTGAGGCACTGCAGCAGGCCGGATATGCCACCGACCCCCAGTACGCCAATAAATTGAAACAGGTATTGCGCAGTGAACACATTGCCCAATACACAGACACGGAGCTGTAAAGCATGGCAAGCGATCTGCTTGGGATAGGAACCTCTGGGGTACTGGCGCATCAGAAACTGCTGCAGACCACCAGTAACAATATCGTCAACGTCAATAGCCAGGGCTATACCCGGGAACGCACCCTGATCTACACCAATGCCATCGGGTTTGGCACGGGTGAGAGCATGAGCGAGCGGGTGATCAACCAGTATGCCCAGGGTGAGCTGCGTCGCGACACCTCCGCCTTCAACGCATCCTCCATGCGTTTCGAACAGCTCTCTACCGTGGACAGCCTGCTGGGGGATACCAGCAACAGCGTCGGCACGGCCATCACCGCCTACTTCAAGGGGTTCCATACCGCCAACGAATCGCCGGCGGATCTGGGGGCGCGCAATACCACCCTCACCGGGCTCGGCAGCATGGTGAATCGCTTCCACACCCTCTCCTCCCAGTTCGACAAACAGAGTGACGTCATCAACGATCGCATCGATGACGAGACCCAGCATGTCAACAGCCTGCTCAATAACATCAATGAGATCAACAAGGCGATAGTGCGCACCCAGGGCACGGGGGAAGAGAACCTGATGCTCTACGATCAGCGCGATGATGCCATTGCCCAGCTCTCCCAGAAGATGGATATCCGTACCGTCACCCAGCCCAATGGCAGCGTGCTGGTCAACATGAGCTCGGGCCACTCACTGGTGCTGGATGGCTCTGTGGCCCAGTTCACGGTGATCCCGGGGGATCCCGACTCCAGGGACAAGGAGCTGCAGCTCAATCTCGGTAAGAATCAGGCCAAGATAGACAACAAGGTGCTGGGGGGCGGCCTTGGGGGCCTCTTCTCTGCCCGTCGCGATCTCGAACCGACCAAGCGTGAACTGGGGCAACTCGCCATCTCCTTGTCCGACGCCATGAATCAGCAGAACCGCCTGGGCCTGGATCTCGACAACGAGCTGGGGGGGGACCTCTTCTCCTTGCCCAGCAGTGAAGGACTGCCCTTTGCCAAGAACACCGGCTCGGGGGAGGCCATGGTCCACTTCGTGCCCGGCAAGGGGAGCGAGGTGACCGCCCTCGATTATGAGGTGAGTTTCAGCAGTGCCACCGGCTTTGAGGTCTTCTCCATCGGCAGTGATGGCAAGCGTACCTCCGTCGCCACCGGCAGCACGCCGCCCGCCAGTTTCGAGGTGCCGGGTCATGGCATCTCCATCGACTTGTCCGGCACGCCGGCGGCAGGGGACAAGCTGTTGCTGCAACCGACCAAGCAGGCGGCAGCCGGGATTGAAAAGCTGATCAACCGCGCCGAGGATCTGGCGCTGGCCTCTCCCCTCAAGGCCGACAAGAGCAGTCAGAATCTGGGCTCGGGCATCATCTCCCTCGGCACCGTAGGCAACACGGGGGCAGGCTCAGGTTTTACCGGTAATGACCTGGATCCCGCAGCGCCGCAAGTGGTCAAGATAGACGGCAGTGGCAACTATGAGGTCTATGAGAAAGATGGCACCACGCTCATAGGGGTCGCGCCCGCCAGCAGCAAGGGCCAGAACCTGATGGCCGCCCTCGAGAGCCCGCTCGGTGGCCCCAAGGTGTACGCCGATCCGGGTCAGAGCCCAGGCTATGAATTCAGCATCACGGGTCAGGTCCAGGCCAATGACAGCTTCACCCTGAGTTACAACAAGAACGGTTTCTCCGACAATGCCAACGGCCTGGCCCTGGCTGAATTGCAGAACAAGGATCTGGTGCGCAAGAGCAGCAGCTCCGCCAGCGGCAATGACAAGATGACCTTCAACGAGGCCTATACCGGGCTGGTGGTCGGGGTGGGCAACAAGACCAGTCAGGCCAACACCGAGATGCTGGCCAACAAGGGCAAATTGGCGCAGAGCAGCGCCATCTTCGAGAGTGTCTCCGGGGTCAGCCTGGATGAGGAGGCGGGGAATCTCATTCGCTTCCAGCAGGCTTATGCCGCCTCGGCCCAGGTGGTCACCACCGCCAAAACTATCTTCGACACCCTGTTGTCATCAGTGAGGTAAGTCATGCGCATCACCACCAACATGATGTACAACCGCGGGCTCTCCTCCCTGAGTGCGGCGGCCGAACGGCAGAATACCGCCTATGAGCAGCTCTACTCCGGGGACAAGTTCAAGACGGCGGGTCAGGATCCGTCCGGCATGAGCCAGAAGATGGCGCTGACCAAGGAGATAGACCTGTTCCAGCAATATGGCGTCAATGGCAGCCTGCTGGAGAACAGCCTGGGGCACGAGGAGACCATCCTCAGCTCCCTCAATGATGCCATGCTCAGTGCCCAGACCCTGATGCAAAAAGCGAACGACTCGGCCCTGAGTCAGACGGATCGCGAGTCCGTGGCCAAGGAGCTGGAAGGCTTGCAGCAACAGATGTTCGACCTGATGAACAGCAAGAATTCGCAAGGGGAGTACATCTTCGGCGGCAACCAGAGCAAGACTCAACCCTTCGTGAAGGATCCCAGCGGCAACTATGTGTTCCAGGGGGATACCGGTCAGCGGGAGATCCAGGTCTCCTCCACGGTGCGCATCCCCGCCAATGATTCGGGTCTGGATCTGTTCGAGACGGTGCCGACCCGGCGCACTGCCAGTGCCGATACCGCCGATATCCAGGTCAAGGTGGGGGCTCAAGGCCAGTTCGACAACTTCTATCGCACCAACTATGACAGCGCCCTGGCCAGCAACAAATACACAGTTACCACGGTGGCGGGGGTGCCGGATAGCTACCAGATCACCGACGTGGGCGGCAATGTGCTGCAAAATGGCGACTATGTGGCCGGGGAGGATATCAATTTCAACGGCCTCACCCTCAATCTGAGTCAAGGCGCCGGCACAGTGCAGGAGTTCTCCCTGGATCAGCCAAAGAACGACAACATTCTCAACGGTATCTCCGACTTTCTCGGTGCCCTGCGCGACCCGAATCTCTCCAATGATGACTTCCAGCTGAGATCGCAGGATGCCCAGGCCCATCTGGGCAATGCCCGCCAACGGATGGACACCGGGCTCGGTGCGCTGGGGGGGCGGATGAACAGCCTGGAGCAGGTGATGAGTTCCAATACCGGGCTCGATACCCTCAACCAGCAGGCCAGGGCCAAGGTGTCCGAGATCGATCTCTATGAGGTGATCTCGACCCTCTCCAAGGAGAATGCGGCCATGAGCGCCTCTCAGCAGGCGTTTAGCAATATCAGCAAGCTGACCCTGTTCGACTACATTCGCTAACCGGCTTGAGAGTTGTAAGGGATTGTTAATAAAGGCTCATAGCGTTTGACTCCCTGGCGGGTCTGACCGACCATAGCAGGGCAGGCAAGGTGCGTCGCATCTGCCTGCTTTTTCGCAGCATCTCGTTAGGCGAGGCTCCTGCATAAACACAGGCCACTGATCTCACGACGTCGAGAGACGCCCAAGCTCAGGACAGTTATCATCGGATTAAGGTGTTAACCCAAGTGGCTTCCGGTTCACCGGATACGTTATGCAGTGCTAAAGCTGGCACGTGGGGATGATGACACGCCGAACGGCGTCATTTCCTGCCGATTTCTCGTCCATCAATTGCTGTTTTCTTATCAGCCCATCCCTCGCGGGATAGCCCGGCTCGCCGGGATCACAAAGGCTTATCTTCGATGAAGAAAACACATCTGTTACTGAACCGTCATCAACTGCTCGACCTGCCCACCCTGCAGGCCTGGCTCGACAATGAACTGGCCCCGGATGCGCGGGCCGACCAGCTGCTCGCCCTGCGCCAGGAAGAGCTCAACTGTCTGTTTGATACCCTGGGGGCCGATGGCGCCCGACTGCTCGGCATGCTGGCCCGCACCTGCGGTGCCCGGCTGTTGCTGCGCCTGCACCCGAGTGTGCTGACCCTGGTGCAAGGCAAGATCCCGCGCCGTGAGCTGCTTGCCATGTTGCGCAGCCTGGGGAAACGGGAGCGCGCCTCCCTGTTGGCGAGTCTGCCATCCGGGGTGAGTGCCGAGCTCAAGGGGCTGCTCCGCTGGCCAAGCGAGTCGGTGGGCGCCCACATGCGTCACGACTTCTTCACCCTCAAGGGGGAGGAGTCCATCGCCAGCGCCAAACAGCGGATCCACGATGCCTGGGACAACGCCGAGGTGTTCCAGGATATCTATGTGGTCGATGAGAGTGGCCAGTTGCTCGGCTATCTCTCGCTCAAGACCATGCTGGTGGCCGAGCCGGACAGGGCGGTGTGCGAGCTGATGGAGCGGGATCTGATCCGCCTCGACGCCCGCATGGATCAGGAGCTGGCGGCGCGGATGCTGGTGGAGCGGGATCTGCTCTCCCTGCCGGTGGAATCCGATGGTCGCCTGCTCGGCATCTTCCACCTGGATGATGCCGCCGACATACTCGAGCTCGAATCCACCGAGGATGCCGAGTTGCAAGGTGGCTCATCCCCCCTCGAAACCCCTTATCTCCATGCCACCCCCTGGCAGCTGTGGCGCAAGCGTATCGGCTGGCTGTTGATCCTGTTCGTGGCCGAGGCCTATACGGGCACTGTGCTGCGGGCCTTCGAGGAGCAGTTGGAGGCGGCCATCGCCCTGGCCTTCTTTATTCCGCTGCTCATCGGCACGGGCGGCAACAGCGGCACCCAGATCACCACCACCCTGGTGCGGGCCATGGCGGTGGGGGAGGTCAGCCTGCGCAACCTTGGCACAGTGCTGCGCAAAGAGATCTCCACCGCCATGCTGGTCTCGGTGGCCATCGCCGTGGCTGCCTGGGTACGGGCCTGGAGTCTGGGGGTGGGCGTGGAAGTAGGGGTGGTGGTCACCCTGACCATCATTGCCATCGTGCTGTGGAGCGCCATCGTCGCCTCCATCATCCCCTTGCTGCTGCGCCGCTTGCGGATGGATCCGGCCGTGGTGTCGGCCCCCTTTATCTCGACCCTGGTCGATGGCACCGGCCTCATCATCTACTTCGAGATAGCCAAGTTGATCCTGCCTGAGCTGAGCTGAGCGCGCAGAGATCAAATGCACAAAGGCAGCTCAGGCTGCCTTTGTTGTTTTCAGGGGGGTATGGTTCAGCTCAGTTGAAACAGCAAGGGCCAGCCATGCTCCTGGCAGTAGCGTTGCTCTTTTTCCAGATTCTGCATCAGCAGCCGGTTCTCCTCGCACCAGTCGGTTGGCAGGGTGACCACCAGCTGATCCCCGGCGGCCTGCACTCGCCATTCAGGCAACAGCTTGTCCTGGCGTCTGTGGTGGGCGGCCACCGCGAGGCGCAGGATGCGGATGCAGCGCAGCACAGTGTGTTCATCGTGGTTGGGCAGGGTGGGCAGCTCCGAGAGCTTGAGCCCCTTGCGCTGGAAGCGCACCAGGGCGGCCAGCAGGGCCTGATCGTCCTGGTTGAAACCGGGCAAGTCGGTATGTTGCAAGATATAGGCGGAGTGGCGATGGATGCCGCTGTAGTTGATGGCAAGGCCAATCTCGTGCAGTCGCGCCGCCCAGCCGAGGATGGCGCGATAAGGCTCGATGGGCATCTGCCAGGGGTCGCTCAGGGCATCAAACAGGGTTAGCACGCTCTGCTCCACCCGGGTCGCCTGGCGCTTGTCGATGCGATAGTGGGAGCTGAGGGCCAGCGCGGTGCGCTCGCGAATGTCGTGGTGCTGCAGACGCTCCTCGAACTCATAGAGTAGCCCCTCGCGCAAGGCGCCGTCCGAATACTCCATCCGCTCGATGGGCAAGGAGGTAAAGAGCCCAAGCAGGATGGCGACCGCCGCGGCAAACACCCCTTGGCGATCCTCGGTCAGGCCAGAGAACTTCAGCTGTTCGACCTTCTTGTGCTCGAGCAGCTCCCGTTTGAGGCGCTCGAGCCCCGCCAGGGTGATGCTGCCATCGGTCCAGCCTTCTCCTTGCAACACGTCGCGCACGGTACGGATCGAGCCGGAGCTGCCCAGGCAGCTCTGCCAGCCGAGCTTATGGTATTGGTTGATGATGGGGGCGAGCTGATGCTGCGCCTCCAGCACGGCACTGTTGAAGGCCTTTTCACTCAATTTGCCGTTGGCAAAGAAGCTCTGGGTGAAGCTGACGCACCCCATCTTGCGGCTGGTGAGCGCCTTGTGTTCGAATCCTTCGCCAATGATGAGTTCGGTGCTGCCGCCGCCGATATCCACCACCAGCACAGGCCCCTCGATATGCTGGGTGTGAGCCACGCCCTGATAGACGAGACGGGCCTCCTCCTGACCGCTGATCACCTCGATGGGGTGTTGGAGCAAGCTGGCTGCCTTGGCGACGAACTCGCGGGCATTGCTGGCCCGGCGCAGGGTATAGGTGCCGGCGATGCGGATCTGATCCGGCTTGATGTTGGTGAGCCGTTCGGCAAAGAGGGTCAGGCAGGCGAGACCGCGGGCCATGGCCTCGACCGACATTCTATGCTGATCATCCATCCCCTCCGCCAGCCGGACCCGCTCCTTGATCCTGTCGATGATCTGCATGCGCCCGTCGGTGAGACGGGCGATGACCATGTGGAAGCTGTTGGAGCCCAGATCGACGGCGGCATAAAGGCTATTGTCCATGGGGAGTTGACTCGATGCGTTTGAGATAGTCGTAGGTGGCAACCTGGGAGCGGATCTTGCGCCTGTTGCCCCGGTTTACATACAGGTTCTGCTGTTCTGCATCGATGACCCGCGCCTTGGTGGTGTCACTCAGTTGCAACTCCAGTATATCCAGGATGCGCTGCTTGAGCCGATCGTCATAGATGGGGGTGCCCACCTCGATGCGACCATCGATGTTGCGGCTCATCCAGTCGGCGCTGGAGATATAGAGCTGCACATTGCCCTTGTTGTGAAACACCATGACCCGTGGATGCTCGAGGAAGCGATCTATGATGCTGATCACTCTGATGTTTTCGCTGAGACCCGGCACCCCGGGGCGCAGGGCGCACATGCCACGGATGATCATCTGGATGGGCACCCCGGCCTGGCCCGCCGCATAGAGACGGTTGATGAGGTCTCTGTCCACCAGATTGTTGATCTTGAGGGTGATGCCGCTGGGCAGCCCCGCCTTGGCGTTGGTCAACTCGTTGTCAATCAACCGGTAGAGCTGGCGGCGGCAGTTGATGGGGGAGACCAGCAGGTGATTGAACTTGTAGCGGCGGTAGGGGTACTCGATGTACTCGAATACTCCCTCTACCTCGGCGGTGATGTCGGGGTTGCGGGTCAGCAGAGAGAAGTCGGTATAGATCTTGGCGGTCTTCTCGTTGAAGTTGCCGGTGCCGATATGGGCATAGCGCACCGCCTCACCCTGCTCGAGACGGGTGATGAGGCAGAGCTTGGAGTGGATCTTGAGGCTGGGTACCCCGAACACCACCTTGACCCCGGCGTCGGTCAAGACATTGGCCCAGTCGATGTTGGCCGCCTCGTCGAAGCGGGCCCGCAACTCGACCACCACAGTCACCTTCTTGCCGTTGTTGGCGGCATCGACCAGGGAGTGGATGATGCGCGACTTCTTGGCGACCCGATAGATATTGATGCGAATGGCGCTCACTGCCGGATCGAAGGCCGCCTGGCGCACCAGCTCGGTGAAGTGGTGGAACTTATGATAGGGGTAGTAGAGCAAGATGTCTTGCTTGGTGATGGCATCGAAGGCGTTGACGAAGCCATCAAAGTCGCGGCAATCGAGGGCCGGCAGCTTGGGGTTTTCCAGATAATCCCGGCCGACATTGGGGAAGCCGATGAAATCCTTGAAATTGTGATAGCGGCCGCCGGACATGATGGCGTCGTAGGAGCTGATCTGCAGCTTGAGCTTGAGGAAGCTTATCATGGCAGCGGGCATCTCCCGCTCATAGACGAAGCGTACCGGCATGGCGGTGAGGCGCTGCTTCAAGCCATCACTCATCTTGTCGACCAGGCTGAGATCGAGCTGGTCGGAGAGATCGTACTCCGCATCCCGGGTCAGCTTGACCGCATAGGCGGCGATTTCGTCGTAATCGAAGAAGCCCTTGAACAGGTCATCCAGACAGAAGCGGATGATGTTGTCGAGAATGATGATCTGTTTCTTGCGGCGGGTGCCCTCGGAGGGCAGTTGCACGAAGCGGGGCAGATCGTCGGTCGGTACCTCGACCAGGGCGTACTGGATCACCTGGCCCTGCTTCTTCATCTCCACCGCCAGGTAGGTGTACTCGTCTTTCAGAAACTTGACCGGGTTCACCTCCTTGTTGAGCAAGATAGGGATCAGGTGGCGCAGCACCTTCTCCTTGAAGAAGACCCGCATCCACAGCTGTATGTTGTCGGAGAGCTGATTCTCGTTGACCAGGAAGATATTGTGGCGGGCGAGGGCTATCAGCAGCTCCTTGTAGGTGTTGTCGAAGGCTTCGCCGAGCGCCATCACTTTCTGCTGGATGGCACGCAGCAGCCCCTTGGCCTCGTCATCACCGCCATGGACCTCGTTGATCAGGATGCGGCGCTTCACCTCGGAGACCCGCACCTTGAAAAACTCGTCCTGGTTGGAGGAGAAAATGCCGAGGAAGCGGATCCGCTCGATGAGCGGCACCGTCTTGTCCATCGCCTCCTGCAGCACCCTCTCGTTAAAAGAGAGCCAGCTCAGTTCCTTCTCTTCATACAGCTTGTCGGTGCTCATCAGTGCCTCTGTTTATCCAATCCCGTGGAACGAATGGGCATCATTAGATGACGGTTTTGTGACGCTTTAATGACAGCGGCATCAATCTTCCACGTCTTGATCGATGTCGACCACCAGATCGTCCGAGAGGGACTCCAGGGCATCGATCAGGGTCGGCAGGGCCAGTCCCTGGGGCAGGGCGACCAGAGCATGGGCATAGAAGAGCGGCGCACCGGAGTGGGGGGCGGCCTCGCAGCCCGTGGTCAGGTCGATGACGTTGGCGCCGAGCTGGCGCAAGATGCTCGCCACTTCATGGACAATGCCGGGTCTGTCGTTGCCGGTGACCGTCAGCATCAGCTGGCGCTCGGGCTCGGCACTGAGCACCCCTTCGGCGAAGCTCACCTTGAGTCCGGCCAGCAGGGAGAGCGCCTCGCACAGGGTACGGTAGTGGGCATCGTCCACGCTGATCTGGAGGATGCCGGCAAACTGACCGGCCAATTCGCTCATGGAACTGGCGAGCCAGTTGCCCCCTTGCAGATTGATGAGGGCGGCCAACTCTTCCACTATGCCGGGTCTGTCTGCGCCTATGACTGTGACAACCAATTGCTTTTGCATCCTGCTCTCCTTGTGTGTGAGTCCACTTCATTGTGCCTGCCGTTGCAGGCCAGATGAACCCCCTGACCCGGCCAAAACCGAAATTATTCTGCCGATGGCCGCATCCGGCCTTTGCGCCTTGACAGATAGCGGTTGTGGCCGGGGGTTGTGGTAATATTATGCCCCTCTTTCGTTAGTCGGATTGCCCCCTCCATGAATGGCTTGCTGTTACCCGGTCTGTTAGTACTGGCCCTCGTTGCTGTCCTGTTTGTCTGGCGTGCTCGCCGTGCCAGGGTTGTCTCCTGCTCCTTGCAAGAGACGCTGATGACCTCGGAGCGCCATCGCGAGTTCGCGGCCTTGCAGGCACTGCTGCAAGGGGAGGTGCAACTCTTTACCCATGTGCGTCTCAAAGACGTGCTGCTGCCGGGCAAGGGGGTTGGCAAGGGAAAATGGCAAAAGCAGCTGGCCAGCATGGGGGATCGTCAGTTCGACTATCTGCTCTGTGACCCCGAGGATCTGTCGCTGGTCTGCGCGGTCGAGCGATTGGCGCCGGGGCAGGGCAAGCGTCGACCGAGCCGGGATCGCTGGTTGCAGCAGCTGTGTGAGCGCGCCGACTTGCCGCTCTTGCTCCTGGTGGGGCAGGAGGCGGCGGATCTCGACGAGCTCAGGGAACAGGTACAGGCCTTGTTGCTCGCCGAGGATGCGCTGGATCCCCTGATGGAACCCGCGCTCAGCGGGGGAGCAAGGCGTGAACCGACCTTCAACCCGCAATCCCTCGGTGCCGTGGATCTGGGCGATACCCCCAGGCCGCTGACTCGGCCCCAGGCCGATGCAGCGAGTGGGCGCACCAGCAAAGGGGCTGGCCGTCGTCATGACAGGGAGCAAGACGCGGACAAGGCCCCCCTTGATCTGCCCATGATGAGATCCCTCTCCCGGACGTTTGCGAGTGGCGAGCCAGAGGCGATGCCCCAGGGGGTATTCACCGCCACCTCGCTGGATGAGGACGAGGAGGGTATGGAGCAGGAACACAAGATCCATGACCAGGATGATGCGGCGCCGGCCAAATCCCACGCTTGCCCACGCTGCAGCGCGCCTCTGCTGGATCGCGAGGCCCGCAAGGGGCCCTATGCCGGCAAGCAGTTTCTCACCTGTACCCGCTTCCCCGAGTGCCGCTATGCGACCCTCAAGCCGAACCCGCAGCACTGAAACTGGCGATCGGAATGGGATTTTCGGACTCGAGTGATTAAGGTTGATGGGGCGCAACGTCCCTGATTGGAAACATCTGTTGCCACTATGTCGGCCAGGACACATTCTGGCGCGACAGTTTTTGACAAGGTGCCGGAATTTTGGCACTTTGTGCGCCTTGTGCCTCCCCCCCCTTGCGGGGTGGCTGGCGATAGCAATAAGAATCGGCGGTGGAAGAGGGATGAATATGATGGCAATGGGCGTGCTGATAGTGGATACGGATGTCGCTAGACGCCAGCAGTTGGGTACAGTGCTCTCCTTCATGGGAATTCCTTGGCAAGAGGTCGCACAGGGGGATCTCGACATGGCCATCGAAGCCTCGGGCCCCCTGCAAGGGGTCCTGATCGGCGAGCTGGCGGATCGTCCCCTGAGCGCGCTGCTCGAACAATACCCCCGCACCCCCTTCGTCTCCCTGACCGAGATAGCGCTGCCCAATAGCAACTTCATCGGGGTGGCCCAGGCGCCGTTTTCTTATGAATCCCTGACCCGCCATCTGCACTTTTGCCAGGCGTTTGTCTCCTTGCACCCGAAACAGCAGACCCATGACAAGGGTCAAACCCTGTTGCGGCTGCTGGTGGGCAAGGGCAAGGGCATTCAAGAGGTGCGCCGTCTCATCGGCCAGGTCGCGCAGACCGATGCCAATGTGCTGATCCTGGGAGAATCCGGGACCGGCAAGGAGGTGGTGGCGCGCGCCATCCATGAACTCTCCACTCGTGCTGGCGGTCCCTTCGTGCCCATCAACTGCGGCGCCATTCCGGCAGAGTTGCTTGAGAGCGAGCTGTTTGGTCATGAGAAGGGGGCCTTCACCGGCGCCATCGCGGCGCGGCGTGGCCGCTTCGAGCTGGCCCAGGGCGGCACTCTCTTCCTCGACGAGATTGGCGACATGCCGATGCCGATGCAGGTCAAACTGCTGCGGGTGTTGCAGGAGCGGCTGTTCGACCGGGTCGGCGGCGGCAAGCCTATCCAGGCGGACGTGCGCATCATAGCGGCGACCCACAGGGATCTTGAGGCGATGATCCGCACCCAGGAATTTCGGGAAGATCTCTACTACCGCCTCAATGTGTTCCCTATCGATACCCCCCCCCTGCGCGATCGTATCGATGATATTCCGCTGCTGCTGCAGGAGTTGCTCAATCGCCATTCGGAGCAGCATCAGGGCTTCATTCGCCTGACCCAGCGTGCCATGGAATCCCTGCTGCAATACCCCTGGCCCGGCAATGTGCGCGAGCTCTCCAACCTGCTTGAGCGTCTGCTGATCCTCTATCCCCAGCAGATAGTGGATGTCTCGGATCTGCCGAGCCGCTATCGACTGCTGCCTTGCGAACCCAGAGACGCCCGCTTGACCGAGATGGATGAGCGCGATGCCCTGGCTGCCGTGTTCCAGGATCCTCCCGAACTGCTGGCGAGCCCTGGCAACGGCAACCTGATGCAGCTGCCCCAGGAGGGGGTCAACCTCAAGGAGATGCTGGCCGACCTGGAAGTGGAGCTGATCCGCCAGGCCCTGGAATCCCAGGAAGGGGTGGTGGCACGGGCCGCCGATCTGCTCGGCATGCGCCGCACTACCCTGGTCGAGAAGATGAAGAAATATGGCATGAGCAAGGAAGCCTAGGGTCAACCCCTTGACGCATCTATTTAACCTAATGATTTAAAACAGTAAATTTATCTGGCATAGAACTTGAATAACCTGAACGTACTCCCCGTTTGAGGTCAGGTTTATGACGAGCCAACAGCAAGACAACCCGGTCCAGTCCCACGAAGTCAGTCAGCTCTATGCCATTTTCACGGCGCTGCCGACCGGGGTGCTGCTGCTCGACGGCCAGGGGGCCATCACCCGCGCCAACCCCGCAGCCCATGCGCTGCTCGGCGAGCCGCTGGAAGGGTTGAGCTGGCGCGCCATCATCGGCCGCTGCTTCGAGCCCAGGGCCGATGACGGCCACGAGATCTCCCTGAAAGATGGTCGCCGGGTGCAGCTTTCTACCCAGCCGTTGCCGGATCAACCTGGCCAGCTGGTGTTCCTCACCGATCTCACCGAGACCCGCCGCCTCCAGGACAGGGTCAACCACATGAAGCGCCTCTCTGCACTTGGCAACATGGCGGCCTCCCTGGCTCACCAGATCCGCACCCCCCTGTCGGCGGCCATGCTCTATGGCGCCAACCTGGCCAACCGCACCCTCAAGCCGGAATCACGGGTGCTGTTTCAGCAAAAACTGATGGCCAGGTTGCAGGATCTGGAAAAACAGATCAGCGACATCTTGCTGTTCGCCCGCAGTGGCGAGAGCCAGGTGGTGGCCCCCATCTCGGTCCAAGGATTGCTGGGCGAGGTGCAACTGGGCGCCGAGGCGTTCTGCCATCAGCAGCAGTGCAGCCTGCATATCGAGGCTCCTGAGCCCGATCTCTGCCTGCTTGCCAACAGCAATGCCCTGGCGGGTGCCATCAATAACCTGATTGCCAATGGCGCCCAGGCGGGGGCCAACTCCCTCATGGTGAGTGCGGTGCGCAGCGACAACAGGGTCGAGCTGAGGGTGATCGATAACGGCAAAGGCATGACCCATCAACAACTCGCCCAGATCTTTGAACCCTTCTTTACGACCCGCAGCCAGGGCACGGGCCTGGGACTGGCCGTGGTGCAATCCGTGGTGCGGGCCCATCAGGGGGAGGTCAAGGTGACCTCGGTACCGGGGGAGGGCAGCTGCTTTACCCTCTCTTTCCCTTTGCATGAGGGCGCTCTAGCCCTGGGAGTCGTCGCATGAGTGTCGCAGACCTCCGATGGGGTGATGGCCATGTCGTCACCCTGATTTTCCATTCCAATGAGACCGCTCAGTCCCTGGGAGCAAGCGTATGAGTCAGGCCCGGATCCTGGTCGTTGAAGATGATGCCGGTCTGCGCGAGGCGCTGATCGATACCCTGCTGCTCGGCGGTTACGAGTGTCGTGAGGCCGAGAGCGGTGAGCGGGCGCTGCTTGCCCTGTCGCGCCAGCCCTTCGACATGGTGATCTCCGACATTCAGATGGGGGGCATGGATGGCCTCACCTTGCTGGGCAACATCCGCCAGGCCTACCCCCAGATCCCGGTGCTGCTGATGACGGCCCATGCCAACATAGACGGTGCCGTGCGCGCCATGCGCGAGGGGGCCATCGATTATCTCGCCAAGCCCTTCTCCCCCGAGGTGCTGCTCAACCAGGTGAGTCGCTATGTGCCGGCTCAGAAAGTGGAGCGGCGTACTGTGGTGCATGGGGATCCGCGCAGTGCCGAGCTGTTCCAGCTGGCAGCAAGGGTCGCGAGAAGCGAGGCCACCGTCATGGTGACCGGGCCCAGTGGCACGGGCAAGGAGGTGCTGGCCCGCTACATACACGACAACTCCCCGCGCAGTGAACAAGCCTTTGTGGCCATCAACTGCGCCGCCATTCCGGAGAACATGCTGGAGGCGACCCTGTTTGGCTATGACAAGGGGGCCTTCACCGGCGCCGTGCAGGGCTGTCCTGGCAAGTTCGAACAAGCTCAGGGCGGCACCCTGCTGCTCGATGAGATAACCGAGATGGATCTCTCCTTGCAAGCCAAGCTGCTGCGGGTATTGCAGGAGAAAGAGGTGGAGCGGCTCGGCAGTCGCAAGATGATCCCCCTGGACGTGCGGGTCATTGCCACCAGCAATCGCGACCTCAAGAGAGCGGTGCAAGAGGGGCTGTTTCGGGAGGATCTCTACTACCGGCTCAATGTGTTCCCCCTGCACTGGCGCGCCCTGGGGGAGCGGACCGGGGACATACTGCCCCTGGCCGAGCACCTGCTTGCGCTCCATGCGGCTCAACAAGGGTTGCCGACCCCAAGGCTGGACTCTCAGGCGGCGGCGCTGCTGCTCGCCCATCCCTGGCCTGGCAACGTGCGCGAACTGGACAACGTGGTGCAGCGGGCCCTGATCCTCTCCACCGATGGCGAGATAGGGGTCGCCCAGTTGATCCTGGAGCCGGGAGACGTGGGGGCATTCGCGCTGGGGGTCGGCGAGGCCGGACTCATCCCGGCGGACACTGCGGGCAATGTCGAGCGCCCCTTCAGCGGCGAGCGGCTCGGCAGCGAGCTCAAGCAGCAGGAACACCAGATCATTCTGGAGACCTTGCACGACTGCAAGGGGAGCCGTAAAGCCGTTGCCGAGCGGCTCGGCATCAGCTCGCGCACCTTGCGCTACAAGCTGGCGCAGATGCGAGAGGCGGGTATTCTCCTGCCCGCCTGAGCCCTATCCTGCAACCGGAGGCGCCCCAGTCGCGCCTGACCCTGGCGCCCTTGCCGTCCCGCTGACGGGCCAAGGACACCAGTGTGAGCCCGCCACCATGGCCTTGGTCGGCGGGCTCGATTATCATGGCCCTTTGTCAGCTCGCCCATCCGGGCACAGAGGGGCCTATGATCCGCCGCCAGAAACTCACCAACATACTCAATCAGCTGCTCGAACCCCATGCCATCAAGGATTACTGTCCCAATGGTCTGCAAGTCGAGGGGCGCGACGAGATCCGCAAGATAGTCACAGGGGTCACCGCCAGCCAGGGGTTGCTCGACGCCGCCGTGGCCGAGGGAGCCGACGCCATACTGGTACACCATGGCTACTTCTGGAAGGGGGAGGCCGAGGTTGTCACCGGCATGAAGCAGCGTCGCCTCAAGACGCTGCTCACCCATGACATCAATCTGTTCGCCTATCACCTGCCACTGGATGTCCATCCGGAGCTTGGCAACAATGCCCAGCTGGCCAAGCTGCTCGGCATCCGGGTGCGTCGTGGTCTGGAGCCCTGGGACAAGAAAAGCGTGGCCATGGTCGGCAAGTTTGACGACCCCCTGAGCGGTGAGGCGTTGGCCGCACGGATTGGCGAACGGCTGGGCCGCGCTGTGCTGCACTGCGGCGAGAGCGGACCTGCCCTCATCGAAACCGTGGCCTGGTGTACCGGCGGGGGACAGAGTTATATCAACCTCGCCGCGGAGCAGGGCATAGATGCGTTCATCTCGGGGGAGGCGTCGGAGCAGACCATACACACGGCTCGGGAGATGGGCATGCACTTTTTCGCCGCAGGCCATCATGCGACCGAGCGATATGGCGTCAAGGCACTGGGGGAGTGGTTGGCCACCGAGCATGGCGTTGAGGTGATCTTTGTCGATATCGACAACCCGGTCTAAAAAAATACCAGGGTAGAAATCTACCCTGGTTCTTCGCAGCAGCCATACAGGCAAAAAGGGATGAGGTGATATTGAGCCCTGCTCATTCTCATGGTCCACATTGTTGTCTTAATGTTAATTTTGTTGCAAGCCATTGCGATGACATGGGGCGGGCCACTTCACGATAATGGAGCCAGATCACAGTTTTTCCATCCCCAGGCCAGGATGCTTGGGGATGATTTGACTCCCCCTGTTCGCCGCCATTGATCTATGTTCTATTTGGATACCATATTGCAGGAGGCAAGATGACACTGTTGGATCAGGCGGTTTTGGCCCAGTTGGCCGAAGACATTGGCGAAGAGATGATGCCCGTGGTGATCGGGGTCTTTATCGAGGAGGTGGGCGAGCAGCTTGCCCAATTGCCGCCCCTTTATGAGCAGGAAGAGTGGCGGGCGCTGGGGCGACTGGCCCACAGCCTCAAATCGTCCTGCGCCAGTTATGGTGCCCGGCTCAGCCAGCAGCAGGTGGTGGCCCTGGAGCTGGCCTGTCAGCGTCAGGATAGTGCCGAGAGCGGCCTGCTCATCGGCCAGTTGCAGCAGTCTTTGCCCCAGGTATTCACCCAGTTGAACCATTACTGCCAGCCATCATCCTGAATCCCAGGCGCCGGGGTCAGTGACGCTTGCGCCAGTGAATTGCCCTGTCCAGCGCCGCCTTGAGCCTGGCCCTGTCGTGACGATGGGGCAGGCCCTCCTCACCCAGAGAGGCCGTCATCAGCAAGCCATCCAGCTCGGCCGGGTATTGGCCCTGCGGACCTATGATGGCATCGACCCGCCCCGTGCCAATGTGCTGTTCGAGCCAGCGCCACTGGGTCAGCAGATCCATCTGGCCAGCCGGCCCCTTCTCCGCCACCAGATTGGTGATAAAGACCAATTTTGCGCGGCTCTGACCTATGGCCTGGGCAATCTCTTCCAGCAGCAGGGGGGGCATGATGGAGGTGAGAAAGCTGCCTGGTCCCAGCACTATCATGTCAGCCTCGGCGATGGCGCATACCGCCTCCCGGGTCGCCGCCACCTTGGGGCTCAGAGTGAGTGAAAGGGGCGGGCTGTCCAGTTTGTCGATGGATACCTCACCGAGGATCTGGTTGCCACAGGCGGAGCGGGCGCTGAGATCGGTGGGAAACTCCGACATGGGCAACAGTTTGCTCTCAATTTTCAGCATGTTGCTGATGAGACGAATGGCATCGAGAGGGCGCACCGACAAATTGTCCAGCGCCAGCAACATCAGGTTGCCAAGGTTGTGACCGGCCAGCTCGCCCCGGCCGGCAAAGCGATACTCGAAGAGCATGCTGCCGATACTGGGCTCGGTGACCAGTTGGTTGAGGCAGTTGCGCAGATCGCCCCAGGCGATGCACTCCTGACCCTGACGGAGCCGCCCGGTGGAGCCGCCATCATCCGTGGTGGTCACTATGCCCGTCAGGCGCTCGCCGAGGAAAGAGAGGGAGGAGAGCACCCGACCCAGGCCGTGGCCACCGCCAATGGCAACGACATGCTGGAAGTCATTGATATTTTTCTGCCACATAGAGATCCCCGTGCTGACTCATGATGGCCCAGTGTAGTCATGGGCCCCATGTTGTTGTTTGCCCCTGATCCGATTTTTCGGCAACAGCGGAATTTTTCGCAAAGGGTATGACTTTTGCTTGATCGCTGCACCTGATTTTCTTGGCCCCGATTGCGATGACAGGGGCGATGCAAAAGCGGGCCTGTTTCCCGGATGCTCCCAGGCGTCATCGTTCAATGAGATTTAACAGGAGATAGCAGGTGGACTTTCTGACGGCTCACTCCCTTGCAACCAGCTCGATGCTTGCTTGTCGCGAGGTGTGCGAACGCCTGGCGACCCTGCAGGGGGAGCCGGCCTTGCTGCTTGTCTATTTCACCCAGGCCCATGATGCCGCCATCTTGCGTGCTCAGCTGACTAGCCGTTATCCCAACACGCGCCTCATCGGGTGCAGCTATGGGGTGGCCGGGGCGCTCGGTGACCAGATTGACATGAAAAGCCTGCTGCATGGCGCCATGGCCCAGGCGGCACGTCCGGGCGAACTGCCGGCCATGATATTGCTCCATGCCAGTCCAGGTCAGGAGGAGGCCGTATTGGGGGCCATTGAGGCCGAATTTGGCAGCCAGGTGCCAGTGGTGGGGGGATCTGCCGCCGACGACAGGGTGAGTGGCGACTGGCAAGTCTGCTGGCAAGCAGGGGAGGGCAAGCAGGGGGTCGTGCTGGCACTGCTCTATCCGGACTGCGAGCTGGCGTTCCAGTTTCACTCCGGCTACCTCGCCACCGCCCATCATGGGGTGGTGACGGCCAGGGAGGGGCGTGAGGTATTGACCTTGGATGGTGAGCCAGCGGCCCAGGTCTATGCCCGGTGGCGAGGAGTGAATACCCTGCCGGTCGGCCCCATCCTCAAGGAGAGCACCTTGGCGCCGCTGGCGCGTCAGCGGGGCACCCTGGATGGGGTGCCCTACTACAAGCTCTCCCACCCGGAGGCGGTGACGGCCCGTGGTGGGCTGCGGCTCTTTACCGATATCGAGCTAGGGGAGCGATTGACGCTCATGTATGGCAGTGAAGAGGGGCTCCTCGCCCGCAGTCTGGCGGCGGGTCGCATCGAGCCCGCCTATGGCCGCTGCCGCGAGATGCGCCCCTTCGGCGCCCTGCTCATCTTCTGCGCCGGTTGCCGGCTGGCGCTCGGGGAGCGGATCCACGAATTTGGCAGCCTGTTCGAGACCCAACTCGGCGCCATCCCCTTTATTACCCCCTTTACCTTCGGCGAGCAGGGGCGCTTGCCTTATGGCGAGCTGGCGCACGGCAACCTGATGGTCTCCGCCGTGATACTGCTGGGAGAACCCGCATGACCCCTGTTCCGAACCCCGACAGCAAGGAGTTGGAAGCCCTGAACGACAAGCTGCAGGCGACCTTGCTGGAGCTGGTGCACTGTCGGGCGCGGGAGGAGCAGTATCGTCAGGAGTCGCAGACCCTGCTGGCCGGCCTGGGTACCCTGGCCGAGGCCCGCACGCTGGATCAGGTGCTCGACAGCCTGATCCGCAGCCTGCAGCCCTTTATCGGTTTCGAGCAGGCGGACGTACTGGCCTGGGAGCAAGGATCGGGCGTCACCCATCTGAGCACCGAGCCCGGGGAGTGTGGTCACACCTGGCGCCATTCTACCTTGTTCGCTCGCGCCCTGGCGGGGGAGACCCTGGTCATCTATGACCCGGGCCAACTGCCCGAGTTTGCGGCCATGGCTGGCAAGGCTGGCTGGGCCAGCCTGATGCTGACCGGCCTGCACGCCCCGGGCTTTGTCGGTATCTTGCTGTGTCGGCACTCGGTTCGAGGGGGGCTGGATCTGCAAAGCAAGGCGGCGCTGGCGCGCTGTCGCCCACTCATTTCCCAAGCGCTGGTCAACATTGCTTACCGGGCCCGGTTGCAGCAGCAGGTGGCGCTCAAAACCCGGGAGCTGCAGGTGAGCGAGCGCCGTTTTCGTCGCTTCGCCGCCATGGCCTCGGACTGGTTCTGGGAGACGGATGCCGACCACAGGCTCCGCTATGTCTCGGCTCCCGGCTATCAGGGCGGGGTCATGACCATGGAGACGGGGCGCAGCCTCTATGAGGTTGCCCACGAGCGGGAGGGAGAGCCTTGGGACAAGTTTCGGCATCTGGTGGAGGGGCGTCAGGCCATTCGGGCGGAGCGGGTGCGCATCAACACCGGCGAAGTCGTGCGCTGGATGGAGGTGAGCGCCGAGCCCGGTTTCGATCCGCAAGGGGGATTCAGCGGCTATAGCGGCACGGCCCGCGATATTGGCCCCCAGATCCGTCGAGAGCAGCAACTGGCCCAGGCCCGGGATCAGGCCGAGGCCGCCAATCGTGCCAAGTCCCAGTTCCTGGCCATGATGACCCACGAGATCCGCTCCCCCATGAATGCCGTGATGGGCATGCTGGATCTATTGCAGCACGAGGCCCTGGCGCCAGCCCAGCAATCGCTGTTGGGTCATGCGGCGCACTCGGCGCGGCTGCTGCAGACCATCATCGATGACGTGCTCGATTTTTCCAAGATTGAGGCCCACAGCCTGGAGCTGTACTGCGAGCGTTTCTCCCCCCGGCACCTCTGCCAGTCGATCATGGAGCCGCTGCAGGCCATGGTGAGGAGCAAGGGGCTCAGCTTGCGATGCGAGCTGGAGGAGGCCGTGCCCGAGGTTCTGTTCGGGGATCCGGTCCGGGTGTCCCAGATAGTCAACAACCTGCTTGGCAATGCGGTCAAGTTCACCGAGCGGGGCTGGGTGGTGCTCAGGATGGGCTGGGACGGCGTGCGGCTGCGCATCGAGGTGCAAGACAGTGGTATCGGCATCAGCGAAGGGGATCAGGGACGCCTGTTTGAACCCTTTACCCAGGTCGACAGCTCGGCCACTCGCCACTGCGCGGGGACAGGGCTGGGTTTGAGCATCAGCAAGCGACTGGTCGCCCTGATGGGGGGCGAGCTCTGCCTGGAGAGCCGGCTGGGGGAGGGGAGTCGCTTCTGGTTCAGTCTGCCCGGGCTCAGCGTGCCCTGCGAGAGTGAGACGCGCCCCAGTCAGCAGACAATGATGCTGCGGCCTCTGGAGGTGCTGGTGGTGGAAGACAGCCCGGTCAATCAGCTCGTGGTCTCGCTCATGCTGCAGAAACTGGTGAGCCGGGTCCGTCTCGCGGGCAATGGTCTTGAGGCTATTGCCCAGGTGACGGAGCAGGCGCCGGATCTCATCTTGATGGATATGCGCATGCCGCAGATGGACGGGTTGGAGGCGACCAGGTTGCTGCGCGAGCTGGGTTATCAGATGCCGATAGTGGCGCTGACCGCCAATGCCATGGCCGAAGACCGGGCGCGCTGCCTGGCCGCTGGCATGACGGACTTCCTGGCCAAACCCATCAGTCTGGCGCGGCTGCGCGAGTGCCTGACGCGTCACTGCTGAGTGTCATGGCCCTGTCACAGGGAGGGGGCAGACTGCCATGGGAGCGTGGGACAGGCTGTGACGGCACACTGAGATCCATTCGAGCTTTTTCGTGCGAAAGTGCAGGCAAAAAAGTGCAGGCAAAAAAAATGGTCAACTAGGTAGTTGACCAGTTCTTCAGCAAATACTGAAGAGAGCACGGGATAAATCGGGTTGTATAGAGCTATATGAAAGATACGTGCCAACTTTTTAAATCTTCACCGACCCGCTAATTCAGGCCGATGTGGTGCAAATCTGGTGTCTAATGAATACATTTTTTTGCAAATTGCGAATATTGACATCTCATATTGAGATTTTTCGCATTTTGCAAATTTCTGGCAAGGGGCTGTGCACTCAAGCAGGAGCCCTTGCCCTGCTCCTCTGCGGTCTATCTGCTTGTACTATCTGGTCAGCCTGATGCCAAGGGGGGAGCCTCGCGAGGCTCTTCTATTTCCACCTTGGCGGCGCCTGGGCTCGGAACCCTCTAGGTTAGCGGGCAATCAGCCGACGCAGGAATTGGCGGGCCGCTTCACTGTTCTGCTTGGCAATCAGCATTTGCTTCTCGTAGATGGGCATGGGCAGTATTTCCAACCAGCGCTGACACAGCCAGGTGGCATCCTCGAACTGTTTGTCGGGATAGAGCTCATCGAGTTCGGGGTACTGATCGAACACTTCCCGCAGCCGGTTGGCCAGCAGATCGTCGCTGAAGTCGGAGTGGATGCTGGGCCAGTTGGGCAGCGACTCTACCTCGGCACGGCGCACTCCCAGCTCATCCGTCGTCATGCTGTGAATGCAGAAGCGATCCAGACCGAGCACGGTGACGCCGAGCAGACCGTCATTGAGGGTATAGAAGTCGGTGACTCTGACCCGGGTACCTACCGGCAGGATGCGCCCGGCGGAGCCCGAGGGGGTGGACTCCTCCATGACGATGCCAAAGCCCTTGTCCTGTTCGAAAGACTCCTTGAGCATCTGCAGGTGGCGCGGCTCAAACAGTCGCAGTGGCAGCTTGCCGCCCGGCAGTATGTGGGACGGTAAGGGGAACAGTGCCAGCGTGGTGTTATTCATGTTCCTTCCTCCGTTGATTCATGCTTGGAGGGAGTAATGCAGCGACCGTGCCAGACCATGAAAAAAGCCACCCTGGGGTGGCTTCATTGTACTCAGTGGCGCTGTTCCAGATACATGACAGCGGCCTCGACCCGGCTCTGGGCCTCGAGCTTCTTGAGCAGGCTCTTGACGTGTACCTTGACGGTCCCCTCCGAGATATGGAGCACCGAGGCTACCTGCTTGTTGG
Organism: Aeromonas rivuli; assembly: GCF_000820045.1. Taxonomy (GTDB): domain Bacteria; phylum Pseudomonadota; class Gammaproteobacteria; order Enterobacterales; family Aeromonadaceae; genus Aeromonas; species Aeromonas rivuli. Next base: position 48,351 of record NZ_CDBJ01000071.1, read on the forward strand.
AGAGACCCTTTGCAATTTCGCGCAGGATTTGCATTTCGCGACGCGTCAGGCTCTCGAGTTTCTGCTGCAGATGATCCAGCTCGTAGATGTTCTCCAGATAAGGGCGCAGCGGCTCGCTCAGGATCTGCTGTCCCGTCATCACGTCGCCGAGCTGGGCCAAGAGGGTGTCGGGCTCAGTGTCCTTGAGCAGGTAGCCGTCGGCGCCTGCCTTGAGCAGGGCGACCACGTCCTGGCGGGCATCGGACACGGTCAGGATCACCACCCGGGAGGTGATCTCCTCGGCGCGCAGTGCCTTGAGGGTATCCAGACCGGAGAGACCTTTCATATTCAGGTCGAGCAGGATCAGATCGGGTTCGGCCGCCTTGGCCATGGCGATGGCGTCACTGCCGTTGGATGCTTCGCCGCATACTTCTAGGTTCTCTTCCAACGCCAGGAGTTGCACTATCCCCTTGCGCATCAGGGGGTGATCATCGACCACCAGAACTGTGTATTTTATCTCGTCCATCAGGCATCTCTTGTTAGGCTGGTGGGAAAGGTCAGGTGCACTCGGGTGCCCTTGGGGTGGATCTCGCTGATCGCCAGGACCCCATGCAGCTTGCTGGCCCGCTCGTCCATGATGCTGAGGCCATAGTGGTTGATGGCTGAACGGGCATGGCCGATACCGACACCGTCATCGGTGATTTGCACCTGAATGTTACCATCGGCAAGGGTCTCACAGCTAACATCAATCAGTTGCGCACTGGCATGTTTGATGGCGTTGAGGACGGCCTCACGGATGAGTTGCAGTATGTGAATGTGCTGGCCCGCTTCCAGATCCGTATCGGACAGACCGTAATGGAGCCGGATCTGGGCCTGAGTCTGGGGCTTGAGCTGCTCTATCATGATGTGGATTGCCTCCCCCAGATTGGCATCTCCGATGCTGAGTCTGAAGGTGCCCAGCAGCTCGCGCAGCTGGGTGTAAGCATTACTGAGCCCCTCGTCTATCTGCTCCATGGCCGCCTGGGTCTTGCTGCTGTCCCCCTTGTTGAAGGCGCGTTTGAGCAGGGTGGATTGGATTTTCAAGTAAGAGAGGGCCTGGGCCAGGGAGTCGTGCAACTCGCGGGCGATGACGGCCCGCTCCTCCATCAACAACAAGCGCTGTTGCTGCAAGAGCGTCTGATCCTTGTGCAGGACCTGGGCCAGCAGCATGGAAAAGTTCTTCATCAGCCGCTCGTCGATGGGGTGGGGGCTGATGATGTCGAGGCGGCCAAACTCCCTGTCATCCATCTGCAAATAGAAGCTCACCACCGCCTCGAGTTCCCCAGGCCAGCCACTGCGCCCGGTGAGGTAGACCGGCATGGCATTGTGTTCGAAACGGGTCAGCCGTATGTGCGCTATCTGCTGATGAGCGGCGGCCCGGTCGAGCAGCTTTTGCAGGGTGTGGCCGCTTAAGGGGGCGGCGTGCAGCTTCTGGGCCGTGGTGTAGAGGAAGGAGAGGGTATCATTGGCCTGCTGCAGCTTGGCGGTCTTCTCTTCGACCTTGCTCTCCAAGTCCCGATAGAGCTTGCCCAGTTCGGTGGCCATGGTGCCAAAGGCGTCGGACAGCTCCCCCAGCTCGTTGTCGCAGTGGGGGGGCAGGGTGAGGTCAAATTCACGCCGCTGGACCTGGCGGGCGCAATAGACCAGCTGGTTGAGGGGGGCCACCACCTGCTGGCGAGTGAAGCGCACCGTGAACCAGGCGATGGTGATGATGGAGATGAGCCCCAGCCCCTCGGCCAGCGCCAGCATGCGCACCTTGAATTCGACGTGGTACTGCATCTGGTTGACGAAGTCATCGATGGCGGCGACGAACTGCTCCGTGTTGTCTATGTAGCGCTGGGGGGTCGCCTGCTCTATGTGGCTGCGCATCAACTGCCATTGGCGCAGCACTTCGCCATAGGTAAGGCGCAGGGCCGCCGGGGTTATCCAGCGCTGGGTCTCTTGCAGCTCCTTGGCATTGAGCGTCTGCTCGAATTGATCCAGCCGCTTGAGGGCAGGCTGCCCCTGACCAATCTCATAGGCCATGCGATAGGCCTGCATCCGCAAGGATCCGGACAGATTGATGGCCTTGGCATCGGGCACCGAGTAGAAGAGGGTGACCATGGCCACCAGGGCGATCAGGCTCGCCATAAACAGGATCAGCATCATGGAGCGGCCGATGGCGCTACTGACCGAATGAACCCTGAACCATTGCCCCATGTAGCCTCTGCGCCGCTGAAATACCCCATAAGTTGCGTGGGAGTGTACTCCAACTTGTGCTAGCATCGAAAAACTAGATGAACTCCGAGCATTTTCGCCTAAGTCTTTGGATAAGGGGAAGATTGCCGACAGCCGACATGCGCGCTGTAAGGGTCAGGAAAGAAATGCCCTGGCCTCCCGTATTTGGAAAGGTGTTTATGTTGCCACTTGAAGATGGTTTTTCCCGTCGTTTTTACTATTTGCGCCTGTCGGTCACCGATGTGTGCAATTTTCGTTGTACCTATTGCCTGCCGGACGGTTATCGCCCCGAGGGGCGCAAGTCCTTCCTCTCTGTCGATGAGATCCGCCGGGTAGTGTCCGGTTTTGCTGCCATGGGCACCCGCAAGGTGCGCCTGACCGGTGGTGAACCCTCCCTGCGCCGTGATTTCACCGAGATCATCGAGACGGTGGCGGCGACTCCTGGCATCGACAAGATAGCCATGACCACCAATGGTTATCGACTCAAGGAGCGGGCCGCCGAGTGGCGAGCCGCCGGGCTGACCGCGCTCAATGTCAGTGTCGACAGCCTGGACCCGCGCCAGTTCCACCAGATCACCGGTGAAAACAAGCTGGCCGAGATCATGGATGGGATAGAGGCGGCACTCAATGCCGGTTTTCCCTCGGTCAAAGTCAATGCCGTGCTGCTCAGGGGGCTCAATGATGGCCAGCTTGCCGAGTTCTTGGCCTGGATCCGGGACAAGCCCATCGAGCTGCGCTTCATCGAGTTGATGCAGACGGGGGAGATGGACACGCTGTTTCGCGATCGTCACGTCAGCGGCGAGACCATCAAGGCGCACTTGCTTGAGCAGGGCTGGCTGCAGCAGTTGCGAGGGGTGGATGATGGCCCGGCGCAAGTGTTCCAGCACTCGGGCTCGCGCGGCAGCATTGGCCTCATCATGCCTTACAGCAAGGATTTCTGCGCCGGTTGCAACCGGCTGCGGGTCTCTTCCGTCGGCAAGCTGCATCTGTGCCTGTTTGGAGAGAGTGGCGTCGAGCTCAGGGATCTGCTGAGTGCCGACCAGCAACAGGATGAGCTGATCCAGCGCATTCGGGTCGCCCTGCTCGGCAAGGCCGCGACCCATCACCTTCACGAAGGGAATGCGGGCATGACCCCTAATCTCGCTTCGATAGGCGGGTAAGCCTCAAACAAGCCTCTCCTTCCTGCCGGTTTGCCTATTAGGGGGTATCTTGACGGATATCCCCTACGATTTTTTGCGCCAAGGGATTGATCCAGCGCAATAATCCCCCCTGTTTATCCCCCTGGTGGTATATCCCTTAACTTGTTGAGTCCGCAAAATAGGCCCACTATTAGAATAGGTATTACAGATGCCATTCTTATTTCGCCTGTTCAGGCCAGGTTTTTCGGGGTTCACAAGGAGTGGATATGTCCGATGGGGTCAAGCTGTCACGCCGGCACCTGCTGCGCGGCCGTTTCAAGGCTGTGACACCTGCTGCCCAGTTGCCCTGGTCACTGCCCTGGCCCGCGTTTGTCGCCGATTGCAGCCGCTGTGGTGATTGCCTCACCGCCTGCCCCGAACAGATCATCATCAAAGGGGATGGCGGCTTTCCTGAACTCGACTTCAGCCGGGGTGAGTGCAGCTTCTGTGGCGACTGTGCGAGCGCTTGCAGCGAGCCGCTGTTTCGCCCGACTGAACAATCCCCCTGGGACTATATCGCCCACATAGCCGAAAGCTGCCTGGCCAACGGCCAGGTCTATTGCCAGCGCTGCCAGGATAGCTGCGAGACGAGGGCAATCCGCTTTATCCCCATACTCGGTCGGGTGCCAACCCCAAGCGTGGATGCCGCCCTGTGCACCGGGTGTGGCGCCTGTGTCGCAGATTGCCCGGTTGACAGTATCAAGGTGGCCAGCCCGGCCGCGAAGGAGCATGAATGAAACCGCAGCCAGCCGATGTCCAGCTTGAGCAGGAATACCACGTATCCAGCCTGGTGGTATTGACACAGCCCCCCTTGCGCCATCGGCTTGCCGAGCAGATTGGTGCCCTCGAAGGGGCCGAAGTGCATGTGGTCAGTGAGGAGGGCAAGTTGGTTGTCACCCTGGAGGGGCCGAGTCAGCGCCCCATCATGGCGGCCATCGATGCCATCAACGGGATGCCGGGGGTGCTGTCTGCCGGTCTCATCTACCACCAGTTCGATGAGCGCGATGTCCAATGCAAGGAATAACACGCCATGGCGCTGAGTCAGCGTGGCTCATCATGATGGCCATAGAGGCTATCAACGGGATGCCGGGGGTGCTCTGCGCCGGTCTCATCTACCATCAGTTCGATAATAACGATAAGCAATGTGAGGAAATGTCATGAAGCTGAGTCGACGCGACTTTATGAAGGCCAACGCGGTCGCAGCCGCGGCGGCCGTGGCCGGTGTCAGTGCTCCCGCCCTGGCGGCCAACCTGATCACCAGTACTGACAAGACTGCCATCAAATGGGACAAGGCACCCTGCCGCTTCTGCGGTACCGGCTGCTCCGTACTGGTGGGTTCCCAGGCCGGGCGCGTGGTGGCGACCCAGGGCGATCCGGAGGCCCCGGTCAACCGCGGTCTGAACTGCATCAAGGGCTATTTCCTGTCGAAAATCATGTATGGCGAGGATCGCCTGACCCAGCCTCTGCTGCGCATGACCAATGGCAAGTTCGACAAGAATGGCGACTTCGCCCCCATCAGCTGGGATCAGGCGTTCGACATCATGGCCGAGAAGTTCAAGGCCACCCTCAAAGAGAAGGGCCCGACCGCGGTTGGCATGTTCGGCTCCGGCCAGTGGACCGTCTGGGAAGGCTACGCCGCCTCCAAGCTGATGAAGGCGGGTTTCCGCTCCAATAACCTGGATCCCAACGCCCGTCACTGCATGGCCTCGGCCGTAGTCGGCTTCATGCGTACCTTCGGCATGGACGAACCCATGGGCTGTTACGATGACATCGAACAGGCGGACGCCTTCGTGTTGTGGGGCTCCAACATGGCCGAGATGCACCCCATCCTCTGGTCACGGATCTCGGATCGCCGCCTCTCCCATCAAGAGGTGCAGGTGCATGTGCTCTCCACCTTCGAGCATCGCAGCTTCGAGCTGGCCGACAACGGCATGGTGTTCACGCCCCAGACCGACCTGGCGATCCTCAACTACATCGCCAACTACATCATCCAGAACGACAAGGTGAACTGGGAGTTCGTCAACAAGCACACCCAGTTCCGCAAGGGGGTCACCGACATCGGCTACGGCCTGCGTCCGACTCACCCGACCCAGCAGAAAGCCAAGAACCCGGACAGCGGCGACTCCACCCCGATGAGTTTCGACGACTTCGCCAAGTTCGTGGCCGATTACGATGTGGACTCGGTGGCCAAGCTCTCCGGTGTGCCCAAAGAGAAGCTGGAAAAATTGGCGCAGATCTATGCCGACCCAAGCAAGAAAGTGGTCTCCTACTGGACCATGGGCTTCAACCAGCACACCCGCGGCGTCTGGGCCAACAACCTCTGCTACAACATCCACCTGCTGACCGGCAAGATCTCCACCCCGGGCAGCGGTCCCTTCTCCCTGACCGGCCAGCCTTCCGCCTGTGGCACCGCCCGGGAAGTGGGCACCTTCGCCCATCGCCTGCCCGCCGACATGGTGGTCACTGACCCCAAGCACCGCGCCATCGCCGAGAAGATCTGGAAACTGCCGGAAGGCACCATCCCGGACAAGGTGGGTTATCACGCCGTGCTGCAGAGCCGCATGCTCAAGGATGGCAAGCTCAATGCCTACTGGGTGATGTGCAACAACAACATGCAGGCCGGCCCGAACATGAACGAGGAGGGGCTGCCCGGTTATCGCAACCCGGCCAACTTCATCGTGGTCTCCGACCCGTACCCGACCGTGACCGCCCAGGCGGCCGATCTCATCTTGCCCACCGCCATGTGGGTGGAGAAAGAGGGCGCCTATGGTAACGCCGAGCGCCGCACCCAGTTCTGGCACCAGCAGGTCAAGGCGCCGGAAGGGGCCAAGTCCGACTTGTGGCAGCTGATGGAGTTTGCCAAGCGCTTCACCGTGGAAGAGGTGTGGCCGGCGGAACTTATCGCCAAGATGCCGGAAGTGAAAGGCAAGACCCTCTATGAGGTGCTCTATCGCAACGGTCAGATCGATCAGTTCCCCAAAGCGCAGAGCAAAGGCGAGCTCAACGACGAGGCCGAGCACTTTGGCTTCTATGTGCAAAAAGGCCTGTTTGAGGAGTACGCCTCCTTCGGTCGCGGTCATGGTCATGACCTGGCACCCTTCGATCGTTACCACGAAGAGCGCGGCCTGCGCTGGCCCGTGGTCGATGGCAAGGAGACCCTGTGGCGCTATCGCGAAGGGTTCGACCCTTATGTGAAGGCGGGGGAGGGGGTGAACTTCTACGGCAAACCCGATGGCCGTGCGGTCATTTTCGCGCTGCCTTATGAGGCGGCCGCCGAGTCCCCGGACCAGGAGTTCGATCTCTGGCTCTCTACCGGCCGCGTGCTGGAGCACTGGCACACCGGCACCATGACCCGTCGGGTGCCCGAGCTCTACCGCGCCTTCCCGGATGCGGTGCTGTTCATGCACCCGGAAGATGCCAAGGCTCGCGGCGTGCGCCGTGGTGAGGAGGTGATCGTCTCCTCCCGCCGGGGCGAGGTGAAGACCCGGGTCGAGACCCGTGGCCGCAACAAGCCGCCCAGAGGCCTGGTGTTCATGCCCTTCTTCGATGCGAGCCAGCTGGTCAACAAGTTGACCCTGGATGCCACGGATCCGCTCTCCAAAGAGACGGATTACAAGAAGTGTGCGGTCAAGGTCGCCAAGGCCTGAGGCAACAGGCATTGATGAGCGCCCGGCCGCCGGGCGACGCTCGTTTGCTACCCAGGGGCCTGCCCGGCGCGGGCCCTTGCGGATAACATGTTCGGAGAAAAAATAATGAAGAAGCTGATTGGAGCAATGTTGGCCTGCCTGATGGCGGGGAGTCTGATGGCTGCCGAGGCACCACAGGCCACCACCGAGAGCGGCGGCGTCAAGTCCCTGCGCAACAGTGCGGATCTTGCCGTCGAGGCACCCGCGGCCCAGATGAAGAACTTTCGCAAGGATGGCGATCTTTATACCCGCCAATACATGCATCAGCCACCGCTGATCCCCCATGACATTCGCAACTATGAGATAGACAAGAAGGTCAACAAGTGCCTGGCCTGTCATAGCTTCAAGAATGCCACCGCCATGAAGGCGCCCAAGATAAGCCCGACCCATTTCGAGTCGCGAGATGGCCTGACCCTGGGCGAAGTCTCGCCGCGCCGCTACTTCTGCTTGCAGTGTCATGTACCGCAGACCGATGCCAAGCCGCTGGTGGACAATACTTTCAAACCGGTCGATGCGCTGAACTAAGGAGTCATTAGATGAAATTACCCGGTTTTGTGCAGCGGATCTGGACCACCTTCAAGTCGCCCTCCAAGGCGGCGCTCTGGGTGCTGCTGATGATGGGCTTCTTCGGCGGTGTCATCTTCTGGGGCGGTTTCAACACCGCCATGGAAGCCTCCAACACCGAGAAGTTCTGCACCGGCTGTCACGAGATGAAAGACAACGTCTTCGTCGAGTATCGCGACACCATCCACTATGCCAACCGTTCCGGGGTGCGGGCCAGCTGCCCCGATTGCCACGTCCCCCACGAGTGGACTTACAAGATCATTCGCAAGGTGCAGGCCTCCAAGGAGCTGTGGGGCATGTTGACCGGCAAGGTGGATACCCGCGAGAAATTCGAGTCTCACCGCCGTGAGATGGCGGAGCGAGAGTGGCAGCGGATGAAAGACACGGATTCGAGGGAGTGCCGCAACTGTCACAACTTCGAGTACATGGACTTCTCCTTGCAAGGACGGCGCGCCGCTCAGATGCACGCCACCAACCTGGCCAGTGGCGAGAATACCTGCGTCGATTGCCACAAGGGGATTGCGCACCAGCTGCCTGACATGACAGGGGTCAAGGGATTCTGATCGGAGTACCTTCGCAAGACAGGCCGGGTTAGCCCGGCCTGTTGCTATGAGCCTGAATGGGCGCTGCGAGCAGATTAATGAGCCTATTCACCCCACTCCCCGACAACTTTTGGTAGAATCCATCCCCAGCAAGGATATTGCCAATCAGATCCAATTGGCTGGCCTCGCCCCTGGCTGGCGTACCGCAAGCATCCTACCCCCTCTTCGCCTCGTGCTCGATGATTTACAGGAATTGTTCAATGGCAGCAGACATCAGCGAATTCACCCCCCTCAACATTGCCGTTCTGACGGTCTCTGACAGCCGAGGCGCCGCCGACGACAGCTCGGGGGATTACCTGGCATCGGCCCTGACCGAGGCGGGACATCAGCTGACGGATAGAGCGTTGTGCGCCGACAACTTGTTCCGGGTACGGGCTCAGGTCAGCCAGTGGATCGTTGATGAGAGTGTGCAGGTGGTGTTGATCAATGGCGGCACCGGCTTCAATGAGCAAAACCGGGTTCCGGAGGCGGTGGGTGTGCTGTTCGAACGCACCGTGCAGGGCTTTGGCGAGATGTTCCGTCAGCTCTCGTTTGCCGAGATCAAGGGCTCGGCCATGCAGAGCCGCGCCCTGGCCGGGCTCGCCAACCGCACCCTTATCTGCTGTTTGCCCGGATCCACGGGGGCCTGCCAACTGGGGTGGGAGAAGCTGATCCGGGATCAGCTCGATGTCCGCACCCGGCCATGCAACTTCGCGACCCAGCTGATCAGATGATCCGCGCCATCCTTTCCTTTTCGGGGCGGCATACCGCGCCATCAGTGATGAGTAACAGCCAATGAGTTTGACCCATCTCAACCAGAGCGGCGAGGCCCACATGGTGGACGTCACCGACAAGCAGGTCACAGAACGTGAAGCCCGCGCCGAAGCCTTCGTGACCATGGCCCCCGCGACCCTGGCCCTGATCCTCGGCGGTCAGCACCACAAGGGCGACGTGTTCGCCACCGCCCGCATCGCCGGCATCATGGCGGCCAAGAAGACTGCCGACCTCATTCCCCTCTGCCATCCTCTGGCTCTCACCAAGGTGGAGGTAGAGATAGAACCCCAGTCCGAGCACAATAGGGTCCATATTCGCACCCTCTGCAAGCTCTCCGGCAAGACCGGGGTGGAGATGGAAGCGCTCACCGCGGCGTCCGTGGCGGCGCTCACCATCTACGACATGTGCAAGGCGGTGCAAAAGGACATGGTGATCGAGCAAGTCAGGCTGGTGGAGAAGAAAGGCGGCAAGTCCGGCCACTTCCTGGCCCCGGCTGCCGATGGCGGTGCACAACAGAATGCGAGAGAGCCGTCATGATCAAGGTACTGTTTTTTGCCCAAGTGCGTGAGCTGGTTGGCTGCGACGAGCTCAGTCTGCCCTGCGACTATGCCAGCGCCGAAGATCTGCGCAGCGCGCTGTGCGTGCGCGGTGACAAGTGGGCTCTGGCGCTCGAGTCCGGCAAGTTGCTGGTGGCGATCAACCAGACCCTGGTGCCGCTCACCACGGCGCTTGCCGATGGCGATGAAGTGGCCTTCTTCCCCCCTGTGACCGGAGGCTGATGCCATG
>NZ_CDBJ01000071.1:58229-116031 GCF_000820045.1 Aeromonas rivuli
CGCCTTCTTCCCTCTCCTCCTAGTAACGACCGGAGGCTGATGCCATGAGCGAGATAACGACCGTGGATCGCACCACTGAGCTGTGGGACGGGGATGAGGCCGCCTTCTTCCCTCTCCTCCCAGTAACGACCGGAGGCTGACCATGAGCGAGATAACGACCGTGGATCGCACCACTGAGCTGTGCGGTGGCGATGAAGTGGCCTTCTTCCCTCTCTTTCCAGTAACGACCGGAGGTTGAGGATGAGCGAGATAATGACAGTGGATCGCATCCTGGTGCAGCGGGCCGACTTCTCCCTGGGGGAGGAATACGAGCGCCTCGCCGCCCGCCACGACACAGGGGCCATCGTCACCTTCGTCGGCAAGGTGCGCGACTTCAATCAGGGGGAGCAGGTCTTGGGACTGGCGCTCGAGCACTACCCCGGCATGACCGAGAAGGCGCTGACGGACATAGTCACCGAGGCGCGTACCCGCTGGCCGCTGCAGGAGTGTACCCTGATCCACCGTATCGGCGAGCTGCTGCTCGGCGATCAGATTGTGCTGGTGGCGGTGAGCAGTGCCCATAGGGATGCGGCCTTCGATGCCTGCCACTTCATCATGGATTTTCTCAAGACCCGGGCACCGTTCTGGAAGAAAGAACTGACCGCCGAAGGGGTACAGCGCTGGGTCGAGGCCAAGCAGAGCGACAATGACGCCGCTTCCCGCTGGCAATCAGGGGAATAGACCCCGTCACAGGATCTGGTCACGAAGGATCCGCAACCAGGAGTAAGGGAATGAAACCGCTGTTATCTGTTGTCATTGCAGGCGTCTGCGCCGCGGCGCTGCACACCACCGCCGTGCAGGCCGATGAGGTCAAGGTCGCCGTGGCCGCCAACTTCAAGGGCACCCTGGAGCGCATCGGCAAGGCGTTCACCGCCAAGACCGGCCACAGCGTCGTCATCAGCTCGGCGGCCACTGGTGTGCTCTACACCCAGATCACCCACGGCGCCCCCTTCGATCTCTTCCTCTCCGCCGACGTGGCCACCCCTCAAAAACTGGAGGCGGAGGGCAAGGGGAGCGGTCGCTTCACCTACGCCATCGGCCAGCTCGGCCTGTGGAAGAAGGGGGGACCTGCCCCCGATGAGGCAAGCCTGCGCAGTTGGAAGGGCAACCTCGCCATCGCCAACCCCAAGACCGCGCCCTATGGCACTGCGGCCATGGCAACCCTTGAGCAGCTCAACATCGATCCCAAGCAGTACCGTCTGCTGACCGGTACCAACATCAGCCAGACCTGGCAGTTCGTGGACACCGGCAACGCCGAGCTGGGCTTTGTCGCCTGGGCCAATCTGGTGGAAGCGGGCAAGACAGGGGAAGCCTGGGCCGTGCCGAACACCTTCTATCCTGCCATCGAGCAGCAGGGCCTGGTCCTGCAGAAGGGCGAGGCGGTCGAAGCCCTGGTGGCCTGGCTGAAGGGCCCGGGTCAGGACGCCATCAAGGCTGCGGGTTATGCCCTGCCGCAGTGACGGCATGAGTGCTGACCCCGCATGGTGACTGGCCGGCCCCTGGGCTGGCCAGTCTTCAAGATAAGGATGCAAAACATGCTGCTGTCTGAATCCAGCCGGGGCTCCTGCCATGAAGGGGAGCTGCTTGCGGTATCTCGCTTGCACCTGAGTTGCGGCATGCTACCTCGGGTTCCGTGTTTGTCATTCACACTCGCGAGGATGCGCCATGAGTGAAGGGGATCTGCTCGCGGTCTGGTTGACCCTGAAGCTGGCCGCCTGTACCACCGGTATCCTGCTGCTGCTGTCACCCCCACTCGCCTGGTGGCTCTCCCGCAGCCAGCACCGGCTGCGGCCGCTGGTGGAGGCGCTGGTGGCGCTGCCGCTGGTGCTGCCGCCGACCGTGCTTGGCTTCTATCTGCTGCTCGCCTTCTCCCCGGAGTATGGCCTCGGCGCCTGGTGGCGGGAGACCTTCGGGACAACCCTCGCCTTCAGCTTCCTCGGCCTGCTGTTTGCCTCCATCCTCTATTCGCTCCCCTTCGTGGTGCAGCCCCTCACCTCCGCCTTCGTCAACATGGGCAGCAAAGAACTTGAAGCGGCCGCCACCCTGGGGCTGGGGCCCCTGGAGCGCTTCTTTCACATCATTCTGCCGATGACGCTGCCGAGCTTCGTGATGGCGGCGGCGCTGGGCTTTGCCCATACCTTGGGGGAGTTTGGGGTGGTGCTGATGATTGGCGGCAACATTCCGGGGGAGACCCAGGTGCTCTCCATCGCCCTGTTCGATCACGTGGAGGCCATGGATTATCAACATGCCCACTATCTGGCTGGCGGCCTGATGGGCTTCTCTCTCATCATGCTGGTGCTGGTCTATGGCGTGCTACAACGCCGGCAACGGAGGCTGTTCGGATGAGCCTGCACCTCAAGGCCAACCGTGCGTTCGGCTCCTTCACCCTGGCGTGCGATCTGGCGCTGCCCCTCGGCGGCATTCTCGGCCTCTTTGGCCCCTCAGGCTGTGGCAAAAGCACCCTGCTGCGCATCATCGCCGGGCTGGACCGCGCCCCCTCGGACGTCCTGCGCTGGCAGGGGCGGGATCTGGCCGCCCTGCTGCCGGAGGCGCGCCGCATCGGGCTGGTGTTCCAGGACTCCCGCCTCTTCCCCCATATGACGGTGCTTGGCAATTTGCAACTGGCGGCGGGCAAGGGGCGAGGGCGCTGGCAGCCCGAGGCGCTGGCGATGCGGCTCGGCTTTGCCGATCTGCTCGGCCAACCTGCCCACGGGCTCTCCGGCGGCCAGCGCCAGCGGGTGGCGCTGGGGCGGGCCCTGCTGGCGGAGCCCGACCTGCTGCTGCTCGATGAACCCTTCTCGGCGCTGGACAGCCGCAGCCGCATCCATCAGGCCCATGTGCTCAAGGGGTTGCAGCAAGAGAGCGGCATTCCCATGGTCTTCGTCAGCCACGCCATGGAGGAGGTGAGTTTGCTGTGCGATCAGCTGGTATTGCTTGCCGAGGGGCAGGTCGAGGCGCAAGGCAGGCCGAGTGAGATCTTCGCCCGCACCGACCTCTCCCTCGCCAGTCGGGATGATGTGGGGGTCATGCTGACGGCGATCCTGACCCATTACGAGGCCACCGAACAGATGGCTACCCTGCAACTCGGGGAGCAAAGCCTGATGGTTACCATGGAGCATGCCCCCGACGAGAGTGGCCCATTGCAGATCAAGGTGGCGGGGCGGGATCTGGTGATAGCGACCGCCCCCATCGCGCACTCCAGTCTCTCCAACTGCCTCAGTACCCGCCTGCTGGCGATGCGTGAGGTACGCCCGGGTCAGACGCTGTTGCAGTTGGCGCTGGGTGAGCAGATACTGCTGGCCCGGATCACCAGCCGTTCAGCCCTGCGCTTGGGTCTGGCCGAGGGTCAGCAGATTCATGCCTATGTCAAGGCGGTGAGTCTGGTCGGGGAGGGATAAGGGCGCTTGGGCCGCCATGGTGCTGGTCACCGCCCGGGAGCGCTCACTGGCGTTGCCGTCACCCCTTATCCTCCACTGTTTTGCTAGAGCGTGGCAGGGTGAGCGGCAGATCCTCGACTGCCGTTCGCGGCAATGAGCTGCGCTATGGCGGCCTTGGGCTGCTCGACGCCTTCTGCCATCGGCAGAGGGCTCGAGGGCTTGGAACAGCGTGTTTGAGGAAAATGGATGCGTCGCAATCAAATCATGAAGTCTCAGGGACTGGCCTGGCGCAGTGCCGGGGAGGGCCCCTTGTTGCTGCTGCTCCATGGCCTGGGGTCATCCAGCCTGGACTGGCAGGCCCAGCTCGAACATTTTTCCGACGACTATCGGGTGGTGGCCATCGACTTGCGTGGCCATGGCCAGAGCCTGCAAGAGGGGCCCTTCGATGTCGGGACCCTGGCGGCGGACGTGGTACGCTGGCTCGATGAACAGCCAGAGCCTGCCTGGGTGGTGGGACTCTCACTGGGGGCCATGGTTGCGCTGGAGCTGGCCTTGCAACTGCCAGGCAAGATCCGCGGTCTGGTGCTGGTCAACGGCTTCAGCGAGTTTCTGCTGGAGAACCCCAGGGAGCAGGAGCGTTACGCCCAGCGCCTCAAGTGGCTGCGCTGGTTTGGCATGCGGCCGCTGGCCTGGTGGCTGGGTCGGGAGCTCTTTCCCGGCTCTGAACTTGCCCAGATGCGTCGTACCTTCCGGCAACGTTTCTGCCGTAATCGCAAGAAGGTCTACAAGGCCCTGCTGGATGCCTTGCCCGGCTGGTCGGCCCGTGCCCGGCTCGGCGCCATCTGGCAGCCGGTCGCCATCATCTCCACGACACATGATTACCTGCCGCTTGCCAAACGGGTGGAGCAGTTTGCCGCCCTGCCCAACGCAACGGTGCATAATCCCCGTGGCCACCACGCCTGGCCTGCGGAAGATCCCTCCGGATTCAATCATTTGCTTCAACGGATTTTAGAAAGACATTAGACTTGTCGCCTTCATAAACCGTGTATGTAGTGGTTCGATCGCCTTGGCTTGCCAGAGTGCAAGGCAATCGGACCATGTTGTCTGCTCCCCCATAGGTATTCCCCATATGTCTGAAGTAATGAAGATGGCCATCGATGATGGCTCGACCAACGTCAAGGTCAGCTGGATCGATAACAAGGCGCTCAAGACCATCATCTCCCCCAACTCATTTCGCAAGGATTGGAAGAGCGCCGCATTGCGCAAAGACAAGAAGATCTACAACTACGAGATAGGCAACACCAAGTACACCTATGACGCCACCTCGGACAAGTCACTGGCCACCACCCATGTGGAGTACCAGTACGACGACCTGAACCTGCTCTCCGTGCACCACGCCCTGTTGCAGACCGGCATGGCGCCGTGCGATGTGGCGATCACAGTGACGCTGCCCATTACGGAGTTCTACCAGCCGGATGACTGCCAGCGCAACGAAGAGAAAATCGAGAAGAAGCGGCGCAACTTGCTTCGTGCCATCTCCCTCAACAAGGGGGAGCTGTTCAATATCGTCAGTGTGGAAGTGATGCCGGAGAGCCTGCCTGCCGCCCTCTCCCGCCTGATTGGCTCGGGCTGCAACGAGTTCACCAAGACCTTGGTGATCGACTGCGGTGGCACCACCCTGGACATGGGCATCATCGTCGGCGAGTTCGACGATGTGTCCGACGTCTATGGCAACAACGAGATAGGTGTTTCCATGGTGACGGATGCGGTACGCAAGGCCCTGGCCGCCGCCGACAGCGACTCCAGCTATCTGGTGGCCAACGAGTTCATCAAGCGTCGCCACGACATGAGCTTCGTGCGGGACGTGGTCAACGACGAGGCCCAGATCCCCAAGATCCTGGAAAAAATGCAGAACAAGATAGACGAGCTGGGCAGCCAGGTCGCCCACGAGGCGAAGAAGTTCGCCAAGAACCCGAACCGGGTCTATCTGGTCGGCGGTGGAGCCCCCCTCATCCACGAGGCGATCAAACAGGCTTATCCTACCTTGGGCGACAGAGTTGAATTGCTGGACGATGCACAGTCTGCCCTGGCCCGGGAGATCTGCCTCTACACCACGGAAGAAGAGGAAGTGTACCGGGAAGCGGCCGTGATGGCCGAGGTGGCTGATGAGTAGTCAGCTCAAGCGCATGACCTTCTCCATTTACATGGATCCGGGTGCGCTGGAGTCTGATCGCTACGCGGTCGGAGTGTTGCAGAACTGGTACCAGCGGGCTCGCAAGATCCAGGATGGGGCGGAGGAGTTCGA
This sequence comes from Aeromonas rivuli, assembly GCF_000820045.1. GTDB lineage: Bacteria > Pseudomonadota > Gammaproteobacteria > Enterobacterales > Aeromonadaceae > Aeromonas > Aeromonas rivuli. Next base: position 63,951 of record NZ_CDBJ01000071.1, read on the forward strand.
CTTCTCCAAGAGCCGTTTCCACAAGGACATCTACCTGTCGGGGATGTTCATGTACGTGCTGGCACCGAACCTGTGCAAGGCCGTTGCCAACGCGCTCGGGCCCGAACAAGTCAGCCTGATGACCCTGCGTCACGCCTTTGCCAGTTGTGGCTTCACCCTGGGGGAGGGGAGCGAGGCGTCCCCTTCTGCGGGCGATGCCATGGTCGATCAGATAGTAGCACGGCTGGGCCCCCGGTTGGGGCAGGGAAACAGCGGGGCGCTGGTCGATGAGATCGTCAGTCGTCTCGGCCAGCAAGCCGCTACGCCGGATCAGGGCAATTTAGTCGATGAGATCGTCAGTCGCCTCGGCCAGCAAGCCGCTACGCCGGATCAGGGTAATTTAGTCGATGAGATAGTCAGTCGTCTCGGCCAGCAGGCTGCTACGCCGGATCAGGATTATTTAGTCGATGAGATAGTCAATCGCCTCGGCCAGCAGACTGCTATGCCGGATCAGGGTAATTTAGTTGATGAGATCGTCAGTCGTCTCGGTCAGCAGGCTGCTACGCCGGATCAGGGCAATTTAGTCGATGAGATCGTCAGTCGTCTCGGGGAGCAGCAACCCACCGAGTTGTGGGACGAGATCCGGCAAGGGCTGCCGGGTTCGCTGGACCCTGAGCAGCTGGCAGACGCCATCGCCGGCAGGCTGCCGGCGGCGGCCGAGCCGGACCTGGCGCCGCTTGCCAGCAGCATCTTGCAGCTCTCCCGTCAGCTGGAAGAGCAATCCCGGCTTATTCGCGAGCAGCACAGCTTGATCCAGCGACTGGCCAGTCAGCCGGGCCGATCCGTGGATCTGGATAAGCGGACGGCCGAGCCATTGGTCGAGGATCTCTCGAGCCAGGTCGCCAACATGAAGAAGGTGAAAGCCAGGGGCCTTTTCTAAGGGCCGACCCATGGTGCTCATGTAGCGATCCGCCAATAAACAAACCGAACCCCTGGGTTCGGTTTTTTTATATCTGTCTATTTCTGGTGATATATCGGCGGCTTTATGAATTGAACTCTCGCTATGAGTCTGTGTGGGTAGAAGATTGCATTGATTTAATGTGAAATTGCTTGCGTATTTGGGTGGTGTACTTTCTGGCCGGCGACATTCGGTGACGAATAAAACAGGAGTGTGGCGTGTGTTTTTCATTTTTCCCATTTAAATTATTGAATTACATTTATTTTTGATGGTGTTTTCGGTGGTGATTAACTTGTCTGAAGCAAAGCCACAGTAGATTGTTGATTCTGCCGTCAAGGTCACTTTATTTCGCAAGAAATTATTTTGCTGAATATGGGCATACATATCCGGCTACGCCAGCCAAAAGCTATAGTTAGCTGCTTCCTATGCATCAGCAAGAATAACGCCGAGACTGGGAGCCTGTCGCATCTGCATTCAATGGATTTGAGAGGTGTTATCGTTGCATTTACCCCACAGCCATTTACCCCCTCTTCCGAAGGGGCAGCATTACCGCTTCCATACCATGGTCAAACCCGGTGGATCCCGCTGCAATATCGATTGTGACTATTGCTTCTATCTGCATAAGGGGGATCTGTTCCAACATGATGCCGCCCCTCGGCTTTCGGACGAACTGCTCGAACAGCATATCCGCCAATATATAGAAGCCCAGACAGGGGATGAGGTGGTCTTCTCCTGGCAGGGGGGGGGAGCCAACTCTGCTCGGGTTGCCTTTCTTCGAAAAAGTGGTGGCACTGCAGGCCAAGTATCGCAAGGCCGGGCAGCGGATCGAGAACGATCTGCAAACCAATGGCATCTTGCTCAATGAGGCTTGGGTCGCTTTTCTCAAACGACATGGTTTTCTGGTTGGCCTCTCCATTGATGGCCCCCGTGATCTGCACGATATTCACCGCAAGAACCGGGCTGGCCGACCGACCTTCGATGGCGTCATGACGGCGGTCGAGTTGCTGCGCGGCGCAGAGGTGCCGTTTGCTGCGCTTTGTGTCGTCAATCGCAATAACGCCAAGCAAGGGGAGCGAGTTTATCGCTTCCTCGCCGAGGAGCTAGGTTGCACCCGTATCCAGTTCACCCCAGTGGTGGAGCCCAGGATCTTTCGCCAGGGCTCGGTGACGACGCTAGCCACCGAAGCCTTGCCATGGCAGGGCAGTCCAGAGGCCGAGCCCGGCCACCCCATGTCCATCGTTACCGATTGGAGCGTAGCCGCCGCCGACTACGGCCAATTCCTCTGTGATGTCTGGGATGTCTGGCTGGCTGAAGGGGTGGGGCGAGTTCATGTCAACCTGTTCGAAACCGCCGTGGTGCAATCGGCTGGCATGCCTGCCCAGATGTGCACCCAGGCTCCTTTTTGTGGCAAGGCGCTTGCCCTTGAGCACGACGGGGAGGTGTATAGCTGCGATCACTTCGTCTACCCGGAACATCGGATAGGCAACATAGCCGAGCAGCATTTGGGCGATCTCGCTTTTGGCAATCAACAGATTGCCTTTGGACAGGCCAAGCATCTGACGCTGCCTGATCAGTGCCGTCGTTGTGATTACCTGGCGCTGTGCTGGGGGGGATGTCCGAAAGACAGATTGCTCCGCACCCAGGAAGGACAAAGGGGGCTCAACTACTTATGCGGCGGTTTTATGCGGTTCTATCGCCACATAGATAGCGACATGGTGCCGCTGCTGCGCCGTCTCGGTTTGTTTTAAGTCCCGGGGTCATCAAGTAAAAAAGGATGAAAACCATGAAAAAAACCTTATTGGCCAGTCTGGTACTGGGGGCGATGACGTCCCCTTTGTCACTTGCCATGGCAGCTGATACCAGCAAACCCAACATAGTGATGATCATGGTCGATGACATGGCGCCCATGGATATCTCTGCCTATCACCGAGGGATTGGGGCCGTCGATACCCCCAACATCGATCGCCTGGCAACCGAGGGGATGATGATCTCCGACTATTATGCCCAGCCAAGCTCGACGGCGGGGCGCGCCGCCTTTCTCACCGGCCAGTATCCTATTCGCACGGGGTTGACTGCCGTTGGGCAACCCGGAGATAAAATTGGTCTGCAAGACAGTGACGTCACTCTGGCGCAACTGCTGAAAGACAAGGGCTATGCCACGGCTCAGTTTGGCAAATCCCACGTCGGCGATCGCAATGAGTATCTGCCAACCTTGCATGGTTTCGATGAGTTTTATGGTTTTCTCTACCACCTGAACATGATGGAGATGCCGGAGCAGCCGGATTTTCCCAAGGATCCCAATTTTGTTGGCCGTCCACGCAACATGATCCATGCCTTGGCGTCCGACAAGGATGATCCGACTGTGGACCCACGTTGGGGACGGGTAGGCAAACAGACCATTGAAGACAAGGGGCCCTTGACCAGCAAGCTGATGGAATCGGTGGATGATACTTTCACCGATCTTTCCATCGATTGGGTCAAGAAGCAGAAAGCGGCAGATAGTCCCTTCTTCCTCTGGTACAACCCGTCGCGCATGCATCAGCAGATCCACGTCAGTCCGGAGTGGCTCGGCAAGAGTGGCCATACCGAGTACGCCGATGCGATTTTGCAGCTCGACCATCTGGTCGGCAAACTGCTCGATACCCTGGACAAAGAGGGGCTGAGCGAGAACACCATCGTCATGTTTACCTCGGATAACGGGGTCAATCTGGCTCACTGGCCCATGGCCGGTAGCGCCTCTTTCCGGGGAGAGAAAGGGCTGACTTGGGAAGGGGGGGTCCGGGTGCCCATGTTGGTGCGCTGGCCAGGTCACATCAAGGCCAACACCTGGAATAGCGGTTTCATGACTTCGGAAGATTGGGTCCCCACTCTGATGGCGGCTGTCGGTGAACCTGATGTCAAACAGGATCTGCTCAAGGGACTGAAAGTGGGTGACAAGGTCTACAAGAACCATCTCGATGGTTACAACCAGATAGACATGTTGACCAAGTCCGATGGCAAATCCCAACGCCATGAGTTCTTCTACTTTGGTGAGACTCATCTCAACGCCATCCGTGTCGAGCAGTGGAAGATCCACTTGGCGGTGAAGGACAAGTGGTTGGACGACACGCGCAAGATCCCGGGCGGTTTGATGATCGATATCAAGCTGGACCCTTACGAGCGCAGCCCCGAGACCGGTGGTCATTTACTGTGGATGAAAGAGAAGAGTTGGCTGCTGCCCAAGATCATGCCGCCGGTGAAAGCTTTTATGCAGAGCATGAAAGAGTATCCGCCTGCGCAAAAAGGCTCCAGTGGCATCGGGGTAGCATCGGCCCTGAATCAGTTGGAAAGTGCTAAAAAACATGCCAATTGATGAAGCCCTGACGGCGGCGCCATGGTGCCGCCGTATCCAATTTAGAGGTTCTCCTATGAAATTGACGTCAATATGGCGAGCCCTGTTGCTGGCAGGCATGGGCACGACGCTACTGCTGGTGCCTGGCGTCCATGCCCAGCAAACAGAGACGGATGTCTTGCTGACCATGCCCACCAGTACAGAGAACATCGCCGGAGGGCTCGCAGCAGATGCCTATGCCAACGGCGTCAATGCCTATGTCTGGGGTTATCCTCTGGTGCGCATGGAGCGTATTGCCCGTGAATACACTCAGGTGTCCGCCTCCCAGGCTGCAACCAGCTACCGGGCCCCCCTCAATCAGTTGGGCTGGGCAAGGGAGCTGGCGACCCCTGATGCCAAAGACATGCCCACCGCCAACAATGACACCCTTTATCTGAGCGCCATCGTCAAGCTCGATGAGCCTTACATACTGCACGTGCCCGACACCCATGATCGTTACTACGTGGTGGATGTGTTCAATATGTGGCAGGAGCTTGAACACTATGTCGGGCGTCGTACCACAGGCACCAAAGCGGGAGATTTTGCCCTGGTACCGCCGGGCTGGCAGGGCACTCTGCCTACAGGGGTCACTCGACTCGACGTGACGACCAGCAAAGTCTGGTTGTGGGGGCGACTTCGCGTGAAACAGGGTGAGGATATGGCTCCTGTGGCTCTGCTGCAAAAAGGCTTCACACTGCGGCCGCTCTCCCAGATGAACAACAAGCAATACACAGCCCCTTACCAGGTGCTGCCAGCGCTACCCGAGATGGGGGAGGATGGCCTGGGCTTCTATCGCCAACTGGGCGCCGTACTCAAAGATAATGGGGTGCCAGCGCGTGATACGTCACTATTCGCTCAGTTCGGCCGCTTTGGGCTGACGGAGCAAGGATTCGATGCCAGCCGACTTGTTGAGCCTCAGCGTCAAGGGTTGCTCAAGGCCCTGACTGATGGCCCCAAGGTGGCCGTCTCGGCGCTGGCAACCTCTGCCGTGCAACGAAACGGTTGGGCCTGGGCCAGTGGTCTGGATCATTTCGGTACCGATTATCCGCTGCGGGCCCTGGTGTCTGGCCCCTATCTGGGTGGCCAGGGAGAGAAAGAAGCCATGTATCCGCTGCGCTCCACCGACGCCAAAGGTGAGCAACTCAGCGGCGATAAACCCTATGTTCTGCACTTCAAGAAGGCGCCGCCCACCAACGCCTTCTGGTCGTTGACCGTGTATAACGCCGTGGACAAGATGTTGGTGCACAACGAGATAGCACGTTACAAGCTGGGCAGCGATACCCAGGGGCTCAAAATGGCTGAAGATGGTTCATTCGATCTCTATCTGCAGCGCGAGGCACCCAAGGGTGACAAGCAGGCCAATTGGCTGCCCACCCCCGCAGGCCCCTTCTATTTGTTGCTGCGCCTCTATCAGCCGCAAGAGAGTGTGCTGTCTGGTGAATATGAACTGCCCCAAGTCGAGGTCACGACACCACAATGAGAGGACATCCTATGCGCTATCCACCGCTCGGAGTGGTCATGTTGGCCGCATTTTATTCCGGTCAGAGTCTGGCCGGGGGCCTCTACCTCTATGAGATAGCCACCGATGATGTTGGGCTGGCCGGTGCTGGCATGGCGGCGAGGGCCCAGGATGCGAGTACCATCTTTGGTAACCCGGCGGGTATGACCAGACTGGACGGGGATCAGGTCAGCGGCGGCCTGCAAGGGCTCTATGGCGATGCCTCCTATGAACTGGATGGGCCTGGCAAGAGCCCGGGCAATGTGGTGGGGTTCTCCCCTCAGGGGAGTCTGTTTTATAGCCATAGCATCAATCAGGACGTCAAGATTGGGGTGGGTTTTTATGGCAACTTCGGTCTGGGTCTCGACTTTGGGGATTGGGCAGGCAGTGGCTTGGTACGAGAGAGTTCTCTCATGGCACTGACACTGCAACCTACGGTGGCAGTGCGGCTCTCACCTCGACTCTCCGTCGGTGGGGGGCTTGGCATCAACTACGGCATGTTCTCCCTGAGTCGAGACAGCCAGACCGGGGAGCAGGATCTCAAGGACCATGACTGGGCCTTGAATGCCAGATTGGGTCTGCTTTATGAATGGAGCGAGAACAGCCGCATTGGTCTGGCGTATAGCAGCCGCACCCATTTCAATTACGATATCGAGACCCAGGTCAGCAAGGCCATCGATCCGCCCGGGCCGCTGCCGTCCCAGACGCTCACCTTCAATATCCCCATCGATGCCAGCACGTCCTCCCCCAGTCAGTTGATGCTGAGCGGTTATCAGCGCCTCGACGCACGCTGGGCCTTGTTGGGCAATATTGGCTGGCAGAACTGGAGTGAATTTGATGATGGCAGTATTGAGGCCGCTGGCAATCAAGTGCCGAGCAAGCACCGATTACAAGATACCTGGCATCTGGCGTTGGGCACTCAGTATCAACTCTCGCCCGAGTGGCTGCTCAGCACGGGCATTGCCTACGACTCCAGTTTTTACCAGAGCCAGTCCGATGCCTCTTTGACCCTGCCATCCGATCGCGCCTGGCGCCTTGGCGCAGGGGCCCGTTATCGGCTCAGTGCAAACCAGAGTGTGGGCACTGCGCTTGAGTACCTCAATCTGGGAAATGCCCAGGTGCAGGGAGAGGGGCTCTCAGGGGAGTACCAGAACATGGCGCTCTATTTCATGACCGTGAACTACGACTACCGCTTCTAAGGAGGCCAGATGGCTACTATTTCCAGAATCTTGCTGGGTGCGGCCGTGTGCGGGTCCCTCTGCTCGGTCACTGTGTCGGCAGAGGCGATTCAGCCTGCGGCCACAGTGCCAGGCCCTGTGGCCGGTACTGTGATGACCCCAGGCTATGCCGAGGCGGTAGGGCAGCTCGCCTATGCGTGGGGCTGGCCCTTGGTCAACATGCACAACCGCAGGGCCATGTATAGCCAGGTGCCCCAGATAGCGTTGCTGGGCCCGACGCCGGTGGCGCCCCTCAATGAGCTTGCCATGCTCAACGACTATATCGACCCCAACGTCAAGATAGTGGCCCATCCCAATCAGGATGTGGTCTATGGCTTTGGAGCCCTGGCGCTGGACAAGGAGCCGGTGGTGATCCAGGTGCCTGACTTCGGCGATCGCTTCTGGCTCTATCAGGTGGCGGATCAGCGCACCGACAGCTTCGCTAGGTTAGGTACTGTGCATGGCACCAAACCCGGTTTCTATTTGCTGGTGGGGCCGAACTGGCAAGGAGAGACCCCCAAGGGGATCAGCGGTGTATTCCGCTCTCCGACTCACACTGGCGTGGTGATCCCCAGAGCCTTCATGGCGGATACTGCGACGGACAGGGCGGCCATTCAGCCGGTGCTGTCTGAGGTGATGATGTACCCGTTGTCACGTTTCGATGGCACCATGCAGCGCACCGATTGGAGCAAGTTACCGGCGTTGCCCTTGCCCAAAACAGAAGGGGATAGCAAGGGGGAACTGAGCTGGGTTACGCCCAAGCGTTTCTTCAGCGATTTGAACGCAGTGCTGGCGGAAGTGCCGCCTTTGCCGGGGGAAGAGGCACTGTATGGCCAATTCAAGGCATTGATAGCGGCAGGCGAGCAGGATCCTGCCATCGCCAGGGTCCTGGCCGAGGTGGCTGAGCGGGCCGAGCAGCAGATAGTGGATCCACTCTTCTTGCTCAATAACAATGGGGTCAGGCTGGCCATGGTTGGACCCGCCCCCTCAACAACGCCAAGTGGGGCACGGATTACCTGACCCGTTTGGCGGTGGCCAAGTCCAATATCTTCGAAAATGGCGTCGATGAGACCAGCTACATTTTTGCCGAGCATGATGGTGCGGGTCAGCGCTTGAGCGGGGCCCATCAGTACAGCCTGACCTTTGCCAAGGGGCAGACGCCACCGGTGACCGGTTTCTGGTCGCTGACCATGTATGACAAGTACCACTTCTTTGCCCCCAATGCCCTCAAACGTTACTCGACGGGGACCAAGAACAAGTCGCTCAAGTACAATACCGATGGTTCCCTGACCCTCTATGTTCAGCATGATCAGCCCAGCGCAGACAAGTTGGACAACTGGTTACCAGCTCCGGCAGGGGAGTTTGCCATGACGCTGCGTGCCTATGGACCCAAACCTGAGCTGGTGAACGCCAGCTGGGCGCCGCCAGCCATAGTGCGAGCCGCTAAGTAAACCTGTTGTAGATAGCAACTAAAAGATCCCGGCCCTGGCCGGGATCTTTTATGGGGAGAGTGACCGCAGAGATGATGAGGATGCCGTGCTCAGGAGTGAGCAGACCGGGCAGTCGGGGCGCTTGGGCAGCTTCATCTCGCGAAAACCACCGGACAGACCATCGATCATCAGCAGGCGGCCGCTCAGGCTCTGGCCCATGCCGGCAAGCAGCTTGATGGCTTCGAGGGCCTGCAGGCTGCCCACCAGGCCGACCATGGGCGCCAGCACCCCCGCTTCGACGCAGGTCAGCGACTGTTCGCCAAACAGGCCGCTGAGGCAGGCGTAGCAGGGCTCATCCGTTTGCCAGCTGAAGCTGATCACCTGCCCCTCCAGTCGGATGGCGGCGCCGGAGACCAGGGGCACCCGATGCTGGCGGGCCCGCTGGTTGAGCAGATTGCGGATGGTGACGTTGTCGGTGCAATCGAGCACCAGCTGGTGACTCGGCAGCAGGGCATCGAGCAGTGCCTCGTCGGCCAGGGCGGCATGGGTCTCGACCTTGAGCCAGGGGTTGAGGGCGCGCAGGCTCAGCGCTGCCGAGTCGACCTTGTATTGACCGATGCGGGTGTCGTTGTGCAGCACCTGGCGTTGCAGGTTGGAGAGCTCCACCTTGTCAAAATCCACCAGGGTGAGCTGGCCCACCCCGGCCACCGCCAGATACTGGGCGGCGGCGCAGCCCAGACCCCCGGCGCCTATCACCAGCACCTTGGCCTGTTTGAGCGCCTCCTGTCCCTCGAAGTCGAAGGCCTTCAGGACTATCTGGCGGTTATAGCGCAGCAGCTCGGCGTCGCTGAGGATCTCGCTCACGACAGCAGGCTCCCGAACGGCTCGACGGTGACGGTTTCCCCGGCGGCAACCTTGCCCCGTGCCTGCTCCAGCACTATGTAGCAGTTGGCCCTGGCCAGGGAGCTGAACACGCCGGAGTCCTGGGAGCCGGTGCTGCGCACTGTCAGGCCGTCTGGGCCCTGGCTCAGTATGCCGCGTTGGAAGTCCAGGCGTCCCGGTGATTTTTTCAGGGGCTCGCTGGCAATGGCTTCGATGCGCAGGGGGGGGGCCCAGCGCTGCCCGGCCAGCCTGGCCAGTGCCGGTTGCACCAGCTGATCGAAGGTGACCATGGCGGAGACCGGATTGCCCGGCAGGCCGAAGAACCAGGTATGGGGCAGGCGGCCGAAGGCAAAGGGCTTGCCCGGCTTGATGGCGAGCTTCCAGAAACCTATCTCGCCGAGCTCTTCCAGCAGTTGCTTGGTGAAATCCGCCTCGCCGACCGAGACGCCGCCGGTGGTGATCAGGGCATCGGCTTCACTGTCTGCCTTGAGGAAGGCGGCGCGCAAGGCGGCAGGGTCATCGGGGATGATACCCAGATCCAGGCAATCTACTCCCATGCGCGCCAGCATGGCCCTGACCCCGTAGCGGTTGGAGTCATAGATGTCGCCATGGGCAAGGGGGGTGCCCACCGGCTTGAGTTCGTCACCGGTGCTGAAGATGGCGACCTTGAGCGGACGGCGCACCCTGAGGGTGGCGATGCCCAGCGAGGCCAGCAGCGGCAACTCCCGTGGACTGAGCCGGGTGCCGGCCCCCAGTACGCTTGCGCCCTCGCGGATGTCTTCGCCGCGGCGGCGAACATTCTGGCCCACAACCGGCTGACTCAGGAAGAGGACTTTGTCCCCCTCGGCCGTGGTCTCTTCCTGCATCACCACCGCCTCGGTGCCCAGGGGGACAGGTGCCCCCGTCATGATGCGGATACAGTGGCCCGCGGGCCACTCGCCCTGATAGGGTTGGCCGGCGAACGCCTTGCCAGCCACCTTGAGCGGGGTGCCGGCGGCGAGATCGGTCAGGCGCACGGCGTAGCCGTCCATGGCGGCGTTATCGAAGGGAGGCACAGACAGGGGAGAGAGAATGTCGTCGGCCAATATCCGACCTAGCGCCTGGGGCAGGGCAACGGACTCGGCGTCGCAGCTGCAATCGAGTCGTTTCAGCATGCTCGCCAGGGCATCGCTTAAGGGGAGTAGGGCTGCGGTATCAAATCCCATTGTCATGACCTCTTGGTAAGGGAAACTGGGTTATGGGGGGATTATCCCAAAATCCCCCCCGAATGGGCAGGCGATTAGGGCAGTAAAACCCCTCGTATTAACATAAAGTCAGGGCATGGGCGTGCGGGTGACTTGAATTATGAGGCCAATCGCCGTTTACTATGCCGCCACAAACCCTGTGGGCCATAATATTCCCTCTGTGTGGGAGAGAGACAAGATGATGAGCTTAAGCCAGGAAGCCCTGCTGGTCAGAGCGGCCCTCGAGGCCGAAGGACTGGAGACCCCCTTGGTCTCCAATTCCCTGAACAACCAGCAAAAAAAGGAAAATATCGAGGGCCACATGCGTGCCATCATGGAGACGCTCGGCCTGGATCTGGCCGACGATAGCCTGGCCGAGACTCCCCATCGCATCGCCAAGATGTATGTGAACGAGATCTTCTCCGGCCTCGACTACGCCAGCTTCCCCAAGGTGACCGTCATCGAGAACAAGATGAAGGTGGACGAGATGATCATGGTCAAGGACATCAGCCTGACCAGCACCTGCGAGCATCACTTCGTCACCATCGACGGACTGGCCCACGTGGCCTATATCCCCCGTGGCAAGGTGATCGGCCTGTCGAAGATCAACCGTATTGTCCAGTTCTTCGCCCGCCGCCCTCAGGTACAAGAGCGGCTGACCCAGCAGATATTGCTGGCGTTGCAGACCCTGCTCGGTACCAAGGATGTGGCCATCAGCATCGCCGCTACCCACTACTGCGTGAAGGCCCGTGGCGTGATGGATTCGACCTCCTACACCACCACCACCTCCCTGGGAGGGGTCTTCAAGACCCAGCCCGATACCCGCGCCGAGTTTCTCGGTGGCCTGAAAGGCTAGTCACCCTGGGGCATGTCCCACCGACATGCCCCGACTTCTTCTTCTTCTTCTTCTTCTTCTTCTTCTTCTTCTTCTTCTTCTCTCCCGTCTGCCCACCCCGGTTTATTTTCTGAAAAAATCCTAAAGGGATGCCCGCGTGCGCCGATACAGCTCACCGTGCCGCGAGATGGTCTGTTTGACACCCGTTTGGCCCCCTCGTCCGTGCCGATACGGATGAGATTTGAATGACTGCTATGGATGGCAGCTAGCGCGCTCGCGCCTTTTGGGGCCAGCGCCGACGAATGCCACTTGATGACCCATATGCAGGACATGCCATGAACACCATGACGATAGGCAAGAAACTCACCGCCGGCTTTGCCGTACTCGGCCTGATGATGGCCTTTATCGGCGGTTTTTCACTGTTTGAATTCAGCACCATGAACCGGGCCGCCACCGGGTTCACCGACAGCATACTGCCCGCCGTGGTGCGCACCAGCACCCTGGGGGAGACCATCAATGCGGTGCGCCGCTATGAGCTGGATGTCTTTCTGGTGGCGGACGATCCCCAGCAGCAGGCCCATTACCGCAATGAGAGCGAGAAGAGCCTGAGGGAGGCCGGGCAGCAGATAGCGGCCCACGATGCCACCATCTGGGCGGAGGATGTGGAGGAGCGCCGCACCTTCGACATCGTCAAGGCGGACTGGGAGAAATACCTCGACCTGCACCAGCGTATCAGGCAGATGCAGGATGCCGGTCAGATGACCGAGGCCCAGCATCTCTTCATGGGGGAGGGGATCACCCTCTACACCAACCTGGCCAAGTCGGTTGGCGATCTGGTACGCATCAACCATGGCTATGCCGACGCCTCCCGCAAGGTCGTAGTGGGGGCGTATGACTCCGCCAAGCTGAGCGTCACCCTGGCCCTGCTGGTTGGTCTGGCGCTGGTGATCGCGCTCTCTGTGGTGCTGACCCGCCAGATCCGCGATCCCCTCATCATGCTGGCCCGCCAGACCCAGCGCATCGCGGGCGGCGATCTGGGCAAGGGCGAGTTGCAGAGCTGGATCCAGGAGCATCGCTTCAACCGGGATGAACTGGGTCAGCTTGGTGCCGGCATCCACAAGATGCAGGGCGCCCTGGCCGACCTGGTGAGCGAGATTGCCGGTTCGGTGAGCCAGCTCAGCAGCGCGGTGGAGGAGGTGAGTGCCATCTCCGAGCAGTCCGCCAGCGGCATGGCTCGCCAACAGAGCGAAGTCTCCCAGGTCGCGACCGCCATGAACGAGATGCAGTCCACCGTCAATGAGGTGGCCCGCAACACCACGGATGCCATGGGCGCCGCCAAGGGGGCATCACGCACCTCGGCCGAGGGTCATCAGGTGGTGCGCAGCGCCATCAGCAGCATCGAAGAGGTGTCAGTGCAGATAGAGCAGGCGGGCGCCGTGGTGGCGCAGCTGGAGGCGGACAGCGCCAACATCAGCATGGTGCTGGACGTGATCCGCGACATCGCCGGTCAAACCAATCTGCTGGCGCTCAACGCGGCCATCGAGGCGGCCCGGGCCGGTGAACAGGGCCGTGGCTTTGCGGTGGTGGCCGATGAAGTGCGCACCCTGGCCCAGCGTACCCAGGACTCCACCGCCGAGATAAGCAAGATGATCGAGCTGCTGCAGAGCCGCGCCGCCGAGGCGGGCAATGCCATGCAACTGAGCCGTCATCAGATGCAGTCGAGCGTCGGCCTGGCACGGGATGCGGGCAACAGCATCGATATCATCAATGGTGCCGTGACCGAGATAACCGACATGAATACCCTGATTGCCACCGCCACCGAAGAGCAGAACGCGGTGACCGAGGAGCTCAATCGCAACATAGTCAACATCCACAATGCCGCCGACGAGAACGCCCTGGGGGCGCAGCAGACCGCCCAGGCCTGTGTCGAGCTGAGCAAGCTGGCCACCTCCTTGCACCATATGACCCAGCGCTTCACCCTCTGATTGCGGGCATCTGCTGGATAACCAGGCCCCGCCCATCGGCGGGGCCTGGTCGTTGCTGAGGGCTTGAAAGCGGCGCTTCCCCTTGGCCAGGCTGGTAGCCTGATCGGGCGTTGGACGCGCAAATACCCAGGGTTTCCCCGGCAAGGGGGTGCCACGGCGGTAGCGTTGTCAGCGGATTGTCGGAAATGTTCGAATTCGCTCACAAAACAGTGATTAATTTCAGCTATCCCAGTTCCTGTTACTGCCTCAACCCCTTATGATCCCTGAATTTTTGGCCCAGGAGGCGCCACATTCGTTATGTTTCGTTCCATCAAATACCAGGTCATGTTTTTTGCGGGTTGCATCCTGCTGGCCACCCTCCTCAGCGTCGTGGGTTACGGTTATCTCTCCCTGGCCAGCTTGCAGGAGAAGATCCAGCAGGAGAGTCATGCCAGTGCCCGGCAGCAGGCCAGGCAGTGGCTACTGACCCTGGCGGATGGTCAGGCGAGCGAAGTGGCGCGCTCCTTCGAGCTGGCGCTCGATGCCGGTGAGACCCTGGCGGCGCTGCTGGCGGGCAATGTCCATCAGCCTGAGCCCCTGAACCGGGACGAGGTCACTGCCCTGCTCAAGGACATCGGCGATCGCAACCCGGACTTTCTCAGCATCTATAGCGGCTGGGAGGCCAACAGCTTCGATGGCGAGGATCTGGCTCATACCGGCAATGGTCAGCATAGCCAGGGATCGGGCAACTTCGCGCCCTACTGGAGCCGCGGCCCGGCCGGTTTCAGCTTGAAGCCTCTCGGTGATTTCTATAGCCAGACACCGAGCGAGACCGGGATCCGCGCCTCCGAATGGTATCTGTGCCCGCAGCAGAGCAAGGCGACCTGCGCGGTCGATCCCTCGGTCTATCAGGTCAATGGTCAACCGACGCTGCTCACCTCCTTCGTGGTCCCCGTGCTCGATGGCGATCAATACCTCGGCATGGTGGGGGTCGATTACTCGCTCAACTATCTGCAGCAGATCGCCCTCAACATCAGCCAGCGGGTATTCGATGGTCAGGGGAGGGTGCGCATCATCAGTCCCATGGGCATCCTTGCCGCGGACTCTGGCGACGAGAGCGGCATCGGTCGCCGCCTGCAAGATCCCCTGTTGCTGGCCCAGCAGCAACGAGGCCAGGCAGGCAGCGAGGAGAGTGATGATCAGTTGAGCGTCTTCGCGCCCATCCGTCTCAACAAGGTCAAGCAGGCCTGGGGGATTGCCATCGAGGTGCCCAATAGCGCGCTTTATGCCGAGTATGAGCTGACGGCGCAGGCGCGGGCCCAGGCGTTTGGCAAAGGGATCTGGACCCAGCTGATGGTAGGCATGTTGGTGGCGGGGGCGGGATTAGTCTGCCTCGCCTTCGCGGCGGGTTCCATCTCGCGGCCGGTGCAGGAGACGGCGCGCATGGTGGCGCGTCTCTCCAGCGCCGGGGGCGACTTGACCCAGCGTCTGAGCCAGAACCGGCCCGATGAGACGGGGGCCCTGGCCAAGGGGATCAACCAGTTTGTCGCCACGGTGCAAGGCATAGTGACCGATACCGCCGCCAGCGTGAGGGAGCTGCAACAGGCGACCGCGGGCTCGGCTCGCCAGGCTCAACAGGGGCTGAGCAACAGTCATCATCAGCTGGAGCAGGTGGAATTGGTGGCTGCCGCCATCCACGAGATGTCCTCCACGGCGGATTCGGTCGCCAGCAGCGCCCAGATCACGGCCCAGGCGGTGGATGAGACCCGTCAGGCCGTGCACAAGGGTCAGCAGGTGGTGAGTGCCTCGGCCAACGGCATTCGTCAGCTGAGCGGGCAGGTGGAGGAGGTGTCGGAGAAGATCACCGCCTTACAGCAACAGGGGGTACAGATCGGCACTATTTTGGATGTGATCCGCAACATCTCCGAGCAGACCAACCTGCTGGCGCTCAATGCGGCCATCGAAGCGGCCCGGGCCGGTGAACAAGGCCGTGGCTTTGCGGTGGTGGCCGACGAGGTGCGCAGTCTGGCATCCAGGACGCAGGCCTCGACCCAGGAGATCCAGCAGATGATCAACAGCCTGCGGGAGACCACCAGTGCGGCCGTTGGCACCATGGCCGAGGGGCGTAATCTGAGCACGCTGGCCTTGCAAGATGCCGAACAGGCGGTGCAGGAGCTGGCGACCATAGTGGTGGCGGCGGACCGGATCCAGGACATGGCGGCCCAGATAGCCAGCGCCGCCGAGCAGCAGTCCAAGGTGAGCGAGGAGATAAGCCTCAATGTCAGCAGCATTCATGAGGTGGCGACGGCCGGGGCCCAGGTGGCCAGGGAGCAGGACGCCCAGAGTCGGCAGATGCACGGCCTGACCGAGGCGGTGATGACCAAGCTGGGGCGCTTCCACTACTGATGGATGGCCCTGACGCCAGTGAAAGACCCCGCCCAGTGGCGGGGTCTTTCATGTGGGGGGTAATCCGCTTGATCCGATGATGCCACTCTTTGCAACGCTGTCGATGTGTCGATGTGTCGATAGTGGGGCCGGGGCTTGCGTCATCAACTCAATCCCTCAATGTCACCTCTCTCATCGATATCGATGTGTCGATAGTGGAGCCGGGGCTTGCGTCATCAACTCAATCCCACAATGTCACCCCTCTCATCGATATCGATGTGTCGATAGGCCGGCAAGGTGCCGAGCCCCGGCATCGTCATGACCGGGCCCGCCAGGGCATAGACGAAACCGGCGCCCGCGCACAGGGTCAGCGACCGGATGGGCAGTTCGAAGTCGGTGGGTACCCCCTTGAGGGCCGGGTCATGGCTGAGGGAGAGCGGCGTCTTGGCGATGCAGACCGGCAGATGATCCCAGCCTGCCGCCGACAGGGCCGCGAGCTGGGCCTTGGCCTGTTCGGACAGTTGGATGCCGCGTCCGCCATAGCCGCACTCGACCAGGGTGGCGAGCTTGGCGGCCAGCGGCAGGCTGTCAGGATAGAGGCGCTGGGACTCGCTCGTGGGTAACCTGGTCTGATGGCAGGCGTTCACCACGGCCCTGGCAAGCTCGGTGGCCCCGGCGCCGCCCTGGGTGAAAGCCTGGGAGAGGGCAGCCTCTGCCCCCGCGGCTCTGGCGGCGGCGAGCACCATCTCGAGTTCAGCCTCGCTGTCGCTGGGGAAGCGGTTGAGGGCCACCACCACGGGCACCCCGTAGCGGCGAGCATTGTGGATGTGCCAGACCAGGTTGGCGCAACCCAGTTGCAAGGTGGGCAGATCCTCTTGCTGCAAGCTGGCGGGCAGCGGCTGGCCCGGGACGAGATTGACCTCACCACTGTTGGCCTTGAGGCCACGGACGGTGGCGACCAGCACCACGGCATCGGCGGCAAGTCCGGATTGACGGCACTTGATGTTGAAGAACTTCTCCAACCCCATGTCGGAGCCAAAACCGGCCTCGGTCACCACATAGTCGGCCAGATGCAGGGCGAGGCGGTCGGCTATCACTGACGAGTTGCCGTGGGCGATATTGGCAAAGGGGCCGGCATGGACCAGTACCGGGGTCTGCTCAGTGGTCTGCATCAGGGTAGGCTTGAGCGCCTCCTTGAGCAGCACCGTCATGGCGCCGGCCACCTCGAGTTGCTCGGCGGTGATGGGCTGGCCCTGGTCATTGAGGGCGAGCTGGATGCGGCCGATGCGGGCGCGCAGATCCCGCAAGTCCCGAGCCAGGGCCAGGATGGCCATCAGCTCGGAGGCGGCGGTAATGACGAAGCTGTCGGAGCGGGGCACCCCATCTAGTTCGCCGCCGAGGCCTACGGTGATGTGGCGCAGGGCCCTGTCATTGATATCCAGGGTGCGGGGCCACAGGATCCTGGCCGGATCAATCTCGAGCCGTGCCAGACCCGTCGTGGCAGTGAACTGGTCGCCGAGTCTGCGCTCATGGAACAGGCGGGCATCCAGGGCGGCGGCGGCCAGGTTATGGGCGGCGCTGATGGCATGAAAGTCGCCGGTCAGGTGCAGGTTCATCGCCTCCATCGGCACCACTTGTGCAAAACCACCTCCGGCGGCGCCCCCCTTGACCCCGAATACCGGGCCCAGGCTCGGCTGGCGCAGGGTGGCGATGCAAGATTCGCCCAGTTTGTTGAGTCCCATGGCGAGCCCGACCGTGGTCACCGTCTTGCCCTCGCCAAGGGGGGTCGGTGTGATGGCGCTGACCAGCACCAGCTTGCCGGCACGCGGCTCGCCCTGACTCAGCAAGGCCGGGTCCAGCTTGGCCATGTGGTGGCCTTGCGGCGAGAGATGGGCGGGATCGATGCCGAGGCGTTCGGCGAGGAGGGTCACAGGCAGGCGGGGGGACTGGCGGGAGATCTCGATATCGCTTAGCATCAGCACCTCGTTGGCATAGGAGTTCGACTATGTCAGGGAGTCTAGAGGAACCAAGAGGTCAGGCCAATGAGTAATAATATTTTATCCCGGGATCGCGTGCCCATGCAGGAGCCGGTCGCCTTCGATCTCAATGGCCTCTATCACCCGCCCAAGCGGCCCCTGACCGCTCTTGGCATCATCAGTGCCGTGATGCCGATGTTCGGATTCGGCTGGCAGGCGATGACGGGGGATCCCGAGCAGCACTTTCGTGATGAGGTCGCGCGGCGTATCAACCGCAATCGCCGTGACGAGGCGAACCTCATTCTGCTGCTGCAAATCGCGGCACTCCATGATTGCCGCGCCCTGACGGTGGCCTTGCCCTATGTGCTCAAGGCCGATCAGCTGGCCCGGATCCGCACCCGACTGCCGCGCTGGCAGATCGACTGCGACGGGGAGCAATTGCAGGCCAGGTTGGCGGATGAGGTTGTCTGAGCGCAGACAAAGACCGTCGCCACTCCCCTCTGTGCCGCGGGACTCAGGGCGTGACATTATCCCAGTAATGGGGGGCCAGATAGCGCTCCTGCACGAACTCGATGAAACAACGCACCTTGGCCGACACGAAGCGCCGGTGCGGATAGAGGGCATACAATCCCACCTCTCCCTTGTCCCATTCGGGCAGCAGTGACACCAGTTTCCCCTCGCGCAGCGCCTCACCGACGATGAAGGTCGGCTGCAATATGATGCCCTGATCATCACAGGCGGCCCGGGTCAGGGCCACCCCATTGTTGGCTCTGAGCGGCCCCTGAGGACGCACGCTCTGGCGCTCCTCCCCCCGATGCATCACCCAGTCCGGCTGGGTCAGGGTATAGATGAGGCAGTCATGCTCCTTGAGATCCTCCGGGTGCCGGGGCGTGCCGTGTCTGGCCAGGTAGCCGGGGCTTGCACACACCTCGAGACGCATGTTTGCCAGGGGCCGGGCGACCAGGGAGGAGTCAGGCAGAGTGCCGATGCGCAGGGCCAGATCGAAGCCTTCCTCGACCAGCGCCACCCGCCTGTCGCTGTACTCTATCTCCAGCTTGAGCTCGGGGAAGCGTTCACGAAATCGCGGCAGGGCGGGGGCCAGATGCAGGTAACCAAAATCCATGGGCACCGACAGCTTGAGGGTGCCCTGGGGCTGCTGGTTGTTGTGGGTCAACTGGCTGTGGGTCTCTTCCAGCTCGGCAAGCAGCGCCTGGGATCGCTGGTAGTAGAACTGGCCCGCCTCGGTCGGATTGACCTGTCTGGTGGTGCGCGACAGCAGCCGGGTGGCGAGGGACTCCTCGAGCTGCTGCATCAACTTGGAGGTCATGGCGACCGAGATGCCGAGCTGGGCGGCGGCCTTGGTAAAACTCTGGCACTCCACCACCTTGATGAAGGTGCGCATGGCGGCTATCTGGTCCATTGTTAACTCTCGGTAAATAATTATTTTAATAAATCGCTGATTATCACTCTCTCACGGTGAGTTAGTATCTGGCAAATGCTAATGAATCCACCCATGAAGGAACGAGACATGAAGATGACCAAGATGTTGCTGGCCTCCAGCCTGCTGATGGCGACGCCACTGATGGCCGCCGAGTATGACGTGGATGCGGCGCACACTACGGTGCAATTTGAGGTGGGACACCTCGGTTTCTCCGAGCTGGTTGGCCGTTTCAATACCTTCAGCGGCACTTTTGCCATGGACGATGCCAACCCGACTGCCGCCAAGGCGAGCTTCGAGGTGGATGCCGCCAGCGTGGACTCCAACCACGAGGCCCGTGACAAGCACCTGCGCAGCCCGGACTTCCTGGATGTCAAACAGTACCCCAAGCTGAGCTTCGTCAGCTCCGCCTATGAAGGCACCAAGGATAAAGGCGTGCTCAAGGGCACCCTGACCCTGCACGGCGTCAGCAAGGAAGTGGCCTTCGATCTGGTCAAGATCGGTGAAGGCAAGGATCCCTGGGGCGGTTATCGCAGCGGTTTCAACGCAGCGACCACCATCAAGCGCAGCGATTTCGGGGTGAACTACATGCTGCCGAACATCCCTGACGAGATGAAGATCAAACTGTTCGTCGAAGGCGTGCGTCGCTAATGGGCGCTGCACTCCTGCTGCAGACACTGGCGGCTCCTCTGGGAGCCGCTTTGTTATCCTGGCGCTGGCCCAGACTCGACTACCTGTGGGGCGCCCTGGCGCTCTGGCTGGTGGGCACTCTGCTGGGCGGCACCTATCTCTTGCCCGTCAAGGCCTGGCAGTGGTTGCCGCTGACCCTGGCGGCGGTGGCCCTCGTCAGCCAACTGCCCAACCGCTGGCTCGGTCTGGGCCTGTTCGCGCTGCTCGGCGCCCTCATCTGGTGGCTGGGCTTTGCCAGCCTGATCCAGGGCACCCCCGAGCTCTGGCTGGCAGTGCTGGCCGCCGTACTCTGGCTTGGCTGGACTCATCGCCATGGGGATAGTCGTGAAGGGCTGGGATTTACCCTGGCTTTCATCTGGCTGGCCCTGGTCATCGGTATTGATGGCAGTCTGCTCATCGCCCAGCTCGCCGGTGCTCTGGCCGCCTTTGCCGGACTGCGGGCCCTGCTGACCACGCTGACCGGTTTCAAGGGGGCAGTGGCTCCGTTGGGACTGGCACTGGCCTTCATGCAGATGCTGGCCTGGCAGTATGTGGAAGTGCCCCTGCTGGCCCTGTTGCCAGTCTGGTTGTTGCCGCTGTTCGAGTGGTTGCTGAGAACGCGTTCCCTGCCGGTGCGCTGGGCCGTGCTCATCGTATCGGCCGCCATGGGCACCGGGCTCAGCCTGTGGTTCGTCTGGCCACAGGCATCCCTCTACTGAGTTCTGGCGATTAAGAATGGCAGTTAATGTTTGTAAAACAGACAATTAACAACCTTATTGCCATCTGGCGCATAGTTTTGTCCGATAAAGATTGAGCCTCAATCGCGTTTGGGCTAAAAAGGCTGCATATCTAATTTGGACACTTTCAGAAACCCGGCAAGGCCGGGTTTCTGTTTGCCTGCAGTTTGCGGCGTGCTAAGGAGGCCACAGTTGCGCAGTCAAGGATCTGAGCATCTGTTTTTTCGCCATTTTACCAGGCAGGGCCCCATCGAGGGACTCTGCATCGTGCTGGTAACTCATTTGCTGCCCGATCGACCCCACTTCATCCAGGCATTGGCCCAGATTGGCCGTATTGGCGCCATCTTGCCCAAACCCAAATCCGTTCATGAAGCCACCCTGGGATGGGCCCGCCAGCACTTTCCCGTGCGGGATCTCAACCGCCAGTGGAGCAACTGTCCCCAAGAGGTGATCACTCAGCTCGCCCCCCTGGTGGCGGCCCATGAGCGATTGATCATCCTGGATATCGGTGGCTATTTCGCCCGCACCCAGGCTCAGATCGCCGCGTTTTTCGGCCCCCGTTTTCTGGGGGTGGTGGAGATGACGGAGAATGGTCATCAGCGCTATGAGCTGGAGCCGCTGTCGGCCCCCGTGCTCTCGGTGGCGCGCAGCCCCCTCAAGCAGGCCGAGGATATCCAGATTGGCCTGAGCGTGGTCTATTCCGCCGAATCCCTGGCTCGCACCCTCAATCGCACCTTCAATGTCTGCCAGGCCGCCCTGTTTGGTTATGGCAAGGTGGGGCGTAGCATAGCCCGGGAGCTGCGCTGCCGTAATCTGCATCTGGAGGTGGTGGAGACCGATGAACTGCGCCAGGTGGAGGCGCTCTCCCACGGTTTTCGGCTGGTAGACAAGCAGCAAGCCCTGTCCCGGGCCGAGCTGGTGGTCTGCTCCACCGGTAATGGCTCCCTCGATCTGGCCGATCTCGAGGCGCTGCGCCCCGGCGCCATGCTGGCCTCGGTCACCTCGGCCGATGACGAGTTCGCGTTCTGCCTGGCACAACTGCCCTGGCCGAGCGAGGAGGTGTGCCCCCACGTGCTGGCGCTGACCCGTCCCGATGGCAGCGTCATCTTTTTGCTCAATCGCGGTGAGGCGGTCAACTTCGTCCATGGCGCCGTGATCGGAGGCTATGTCTACCTGGTGTTGGCGGAGATCATGGAGGGGGTACGGCTGTTGGCGGAGTTTCCCATGGTGGCAGGGTTGCGGGATCTGCCGCCGGATCTGATGCGCAATATTGCTCGCCACTGGCTGGCCGATTTTCATGGGGTCAGCCAATAGACCTCTTTTTAAGCGCGGACAACGGCCAGACCTGATCCATGGCCGCGACGGGCTAACCGATTTTCAGGGAGTGACCCAATGACAGAGTTATCGTCGTCTTTGCCCAAACCACGGATTGAGATCCGCTACTGCACCCTGTGCCGCTGGATGTTGCGGGCCGCCTGGCTGGCCCAGGAGCTGCTCTCCACCTTCGACAGCGACTTGGGGGAGGTGGCCCTGGTGCCCGCCAGCAAGGGGGAGTTTCGTATCCTGGTCGATGGGGTGCTGGTGTGGGACAGAGTGGCGGATGAGGGCTTCCCCGAGGCCAAGGAGATCAAGCAGCGGGTGCGGGACCTCATTGCCCCTGAGCGCGACCTCGGTCACTCGGATCGCAAACCTGCCAGCGAATGAGGGTAGCGGGCTGCATATGAAAGAGGGAGGCCATGGCCTCCCTCTTCGCATGCGGCACTGGTGATCAGGGGCTGGTTGTGGCGGGCACCGCACGCAAGTGTTCAATGGAGGGGTTTTCAAGGGACTGGCTGTCGATATAGCGTGCCCGCTTGTGGGGTTTGATGCGGCTGACATCGACCCAGACCAGGCCATCGATGCAGTGGTTGAAGTCCGAGTCTATGCCGAAATCCATAAACTGCACGCCCCCCGGCTCGCACAGCTCTGAGTACTGCTTGTAGAGGGTGGGGATGGCGCAGCCCAGGTTGCCGAGCCGGGATTTGAGCGCTATCAGGGCATCGCCATAATCCAGACCCGCGAAGTGGGTGTCCGTGGCGGGATAGGGGCGACGAGAAGGGGCCGGGGATCCTTGTCCGGCAGGCCCTTGGGGGGCGAAGTGCTGACGATAGAAACTCACCAGCAGATCCCGCGCCTGGGGTGGCAGGCTGCCGGACAGGGAGACGGGGCCAAACAGGTAGCGGTAATCCGGGTAGCGGGCCAGGTAGGCGCCGATGCCGAACCAGAGATAATCCAGCCCGCGTTTGCCCCAATAGGCGGGCTGAATGAAGCTGCGACCCAGTTCAATGGCCTGATCCAGTTGAGGCAGCAACGCCGGTTCGAAGCCAAACAGCGTGTGGCTGTAGAGGCCGCTCAGCCCCTTGCTGGCCAGGATCTCGCGCACCGGGGCGAAGCGATAGGCACCTATGATGTCGAGCCGGGTCGGATCCCAGAGAATGAGGTGATGGTACTCATCATCAAAACTGTCCAGATCCCGGCGTCGCCCCGACCCTTCCCCCACGGCCCGAAAGGCAATCTCCCGCAATCGGCCCAGCTCGCGCAGTATCTCGGAGTGGCTCTGCTCATGACGGCGATAGAGGTAGATCCGCTGACCATCCGGGGTCTGGCCGAGGGGCTCGCAAGCCTCGATCGCCTGTTTGAGCCGGGCCCTGTCGCCCGGCAGTGCGATGGGGGATTCGGTCGGGAGGCGGCCCTTTTTGCCTTGGCCGATGCGATAGAGATGTTCGCGCACCAGCTTGGCCCCAGGCTTGGCTGGCAGCGCCTCCAAGGCATGGGGCGGGATGCGCTGCCCTATGGTAATGGTCATGCGCCCCCCTTGCTGGCGAAACAGCTGGGCGGCCAGCAGCAGGCCTGCCCAGGACTTGTTGAGCCAGGAGCCGAGGTAGAAGCCAAGGCCATTGCGTGCCCCCAGGTGGATTGGCACCAGCGGGGTCTGGGTACGCTTGGCCAATTTCAGAAATCCCCCCTGCCAGGGGCCATCCTTGATGCCCCTAAGACCGAGGCGTGACACCTCGCCGGCCGGGAATATGATGATGGCGCCGCCCTTGGCCAGATGCTCTCCCATGGCGACGATGGCCCTGCGCTCCGTCTTGCCTCCCAGGTTGTCCACCGGCAGCAGCAGGGATTGCAGGGGGGTGAGACCGGCCAGTAGCCGATTGGCGACAATCTTCACATCGGGACGAATGCGACCGAGCAGGCGCAGCAGCGCCAGACCATCGAGGGATCCGATGGGGTGATTGGCCACCAGTATGACCCGCCCCTCGGCCGGAATATTCTCGAGCTGGGCATCGCTGACGTGATAGTCGAAATCGAGCTGGCAGAGCGCCTGCTCGACGAAATCCAGCCCCTTGAGATGGGGATACTGGGCGGCGAAGTGCTGGAAGTCGCGCTCGCGCAATAACCATCTGAGGAGGCGGCGGGCCGGGCCCGGCAGATTGAGATGGGGGTAGTGCTGGCTGAGAATGGCATCGACGCTGAACATGGGGCGGCTCCGGCTGTGGCTCTTCCCCCAGCATGGCGCCGTTCTGTTCCCGCCCCATGGCAGCCCCGTGACAGTTTGATGGCAAGGGGCGGTGGGAGAGCCTGGCGGCTGGGTAGACTCCGGCACCAGGCCACCCCGGCGGCGTCACTCCTGGTACTGGGCGCTCAGGTGCACCAGGGCGACCAGGGTCTGCACCGCTTTCTCCATGGATTGCAGCGGGATGAACTCATGCTTGCCGTGGAAGTTGTGGCCACCGGTGAAAATATTGGGGCAGGGCAATCCCATGAAGGAGAGGCGGGCGCCGTCGGTGCCACCGCGAATGGGTTTTATCCTGGGGGTGACGCCCACGGCCACCATGGCCGCCTCGGCCAGCGCGATGATGTGCATGTGCGGGGCTATCTGCCGCTTCATGTTGCGATAGCTGTCCCGGATAGCGAGTTCGATGCGCACCCCCGCCGCATCGGCTTGCAGGGCGGCGACCCGCTCGGCGAGCAGGGCCTTGCGAGCGGCAAAGCCCTCATCATCAAAGTCGCGAATGAGATAGTGCAATTCGCTCTGCTCCACCGAGCCCTGCATCTGCGCCAGGTGGAAGAAGCCCTGATAGCCGTCGGTGGCCTCCGGGGTCTGCTCGGCGGGCATGGCGGCGTGAAAGCGCGCGGCCAGGGTCTGACTGTTGATCATGCTGCCCTTGGCGGTGCCCGGATGGACGTTGTTGCCGGTGAAACGCACCCTGGCGCTGGCGGCATTGAAGTTCTCGTACTCCAGCTCCCCCAGTTCACCGCCGTCGACGGTATAGGCCCAGCGAGCCGGGAAGCGATCAAGGGGGAACAGATCGGCACCGCGGCCTATCTCTTCATCCGGGGTGAATCCGAGCCAGAGATCGCCCCTGGGCAACGCGGGCTCGGCCTGCAACCGGGCCACCGCCGTGATGATCTCGGCGATGCCGGCCTTGTCATCGGCCCCCAGCAGGGTAGTGCCATCCGTGGTGATGAGATCCTGGCCCAGATAGTGCCTGAGGCAGGGGTGCTCGCGAATGCTCAACACCTCGTCCCCCTTGCCGAGACAGATATCGCCCCCCTGGTACTGTTCGATGAGCTGGGGATTGACCCGCTCGGCCTCGTAATCGGCGGTGTCCAGGTGGGCGATAAGGCCGATGGCGGGGGCACTGGGTTGGTTGCCGGGCAGGCAGGCGGTGAGATAGCCATTGTCATCCAGGATCACCTGGCTCAGGCCCATGGCGTGCAGCTCACCCTGAAGGGCCTGGGCGAATTGCCGCTGGCCCGGGCTGCTCGGGCAGAGGGGGTTGTTGGGGTTGGATCGGGTATGAAAGCTCAGATAGTGCAGAAAGCGGGAAAGCAGCTGGTCCATCGGACGGCCTCGACAAGGGATGAGCCGCCATTGTCTGCCGGCCCTTTGCGCCTCGCCTTGCGTCAGCGCAGTTTTTTGGCGACTAACCCCGTCACGGGCCCTTGACCCTCGAGAATGGGGTCAGGGGTTGTCGTGCGACACAGCCTGCGATCGGGGCGGCAAAAAAAGGGGGAGAAGTGCCTGGGGTGGCGGGTTGAAAAAGCCCCAGGCCACGGGGGGAGGGCAACAGAGGCCAACCCCAGAGCTGGCTTGGCTGGCAGCGAGATTGGGCTCACTCCAAAAAAGCGAAAATTTAACAAGGTTTTTTATTGTCAGCCCGGCGCAGAAGTGTGTAAACTCCGCGCCGATCCAAGGGGTAACCCCGGGCAGGCGAGGCCGCCCATCCCCCTTGCGTTCGACCGCCTATAGGGCG
Source organism: Aeromonas rivuli (assembly GCF_000820045.1). GTDB lineage: Bacteria > Pseudomonadota > Gammaproteobacteria > Enterobacterales > Aeromonadaceae > Aeromonas > Aeromonas rivuli. Next base: position 89,812 of record NZ_CDBJ01000071.1, read on the forward strand.
AGGCATGCAGACACGACAGACACTGCAGGGATTGGATTTCTGTTATATCGGTTAGGTGCCGGTATCAGGGAGAACAGCAGGCATTTTGACCATTCAGGCGACCGAGTGGGCCCTTGGGCTCATCATCATCCCCTTGTCATGGGCGGTCGTGGATGGAAATGCATGCTGCGGTATCTTGTCGTCATCTGCTCGCGTTTGCGATGACGCCTCGTCCCTCTCTTCCTTGAAATCCTGCTCCCAAGGTGTTGTGACTGCCAGGCCATGATGAGCCGCGGCGTGGCTGATGCTGCGCGCCATCAAAGTACCGCGGAGCTGACACCCAGCGCCGCATACCGTTGAGCTTGATGTAAAGCCACAAGCCCCACATCAAGACTCGTTACTTCCCAAAATCCACCAGGTCCCAAAATCCACCAGGCAGCCTTGGCTCGCCGCGATGGGTAAATAGATAGTCTGGATGTGACAGACGTCAACAGTCGTGATCAAGATGGCGGCCAACCGCCCTTGCAAGACGCGTTACGTTATTCGCCCCAGCAGGCAGCTTGGCTTGCCGCTATTTGCAATCGATGGTCTGGATGTGATTGAGGGTAACGAAGGCGGCTTCACGCCGCTCATTTGCGAGGCATAGCCCATGACTAACTGGTCCAGCAAGGACTCTTTGAAGGTGTACAACGTTCCCTACTGGGGTGCGGGTTTCTTCAATATCAACGACGCCGGTCATGTGACCGTTTCGCCCGACAAGACTCGCCCCGAGGCACAGATCGTATTGTCTGACGCCATCGAGCAGCTGCGTCAATCTGGCTTGACCACTCCTGTGTTGCTGCGTTTCCCCGACATTCTCAAGAGCCGGGTCGATGCCCTGTTCAACGCCTTCGGTCAGGCCATCGAGAAGTCAGGCTATGAGGGCGACTACCTCTGTGTTTACCCGATCAAGGTCAACCAGCAGCGCCGCGTCATCGAAACCATCAGCCAGTCTTATAGCGACAAACCGCGTCTGGGTCTGGAAGCGGGCTCCAAGCCCGAACTGCTGGCCGTCTTGTCCCATCATCACGATCGCGGCTCCGTCATCGTCTGCAACGGTTACAAAGACCGTGAATACGTGCGTCACGCCCTGCTCGGCAACCTGATGGGCCACAAGGTCTACATCGTGGTCGAGAAGCCCTCCGAGCTGGAGCTGGTGCTCGATGAAGCCAAGCGCCTCAACATCAAGCCGAACATAGGTGTGCGTGCCCGTCTGGCCTCCACCGGTTCCGGCATGTGGGAATCGAGCGGCGGCGCCATGTCCAAGTTCGGTCTCTCCGCCTCCCAGATCCTGGCGCTGGTCGAGCGTCTGCGCGGCCTGGGCCAGCTTGACTGCCTGCAATTGCTGCACTTCCATCTGGGCTCACAGATTGCCAATATCCGTGACATCCAGGGTGGCATCCGCGAGTGCGGCCGCTTCTACGCCGAGCTGCGTCGTCTGGGCGCCGATATCGACGTGGTCGATGTGGGCGGTGGCCTGGGTGTGGACTATGAGGGCACCCGCTCCCAGAGCCACTGCTCCGCCAACTACAGCCTGTCCGAATACGCCAACAACGTGGTGTGGGGCATCGGCGACGTCTGCCGTGAGTTTGACCTGCCGCACCCGACCATCATCAGTGAATCTGGCCGGGCACTGACCGCCCACCATGCGGTGCTGGTCACCAACATCATCGGCGCCGAAGGGGCCGAGATGAGCGAGGTACATGCGCCTGATGCGGATGCACCAACCCTGCTGCAGAACATGTGGAAAGGCTGGCTTGAGCTCAATCACGAGGAAGATCCCTCCCTGCTGGAGCTGTTCCATGACTCCCTGGCCGACCTGACCGACGTCAACGCCCAGTACACCATGGGTCTGCTCAACCTGGAGCAACGGGCCTGGGCCGAGACGCTGCACCAGAACACCTGCTTGAAGCTCAAAGAGAAGCTCAACCCGGTCAACCGCAGCCACCGCGCCCTGGCCGATGACTTGAACGAGAAGCTGGCCGACAAGTGTTTCGCCAACTTCTCCCTGTTCCAGTCTTTGCCCGATGCCTGGGGCATAGGTCAGGTGTTCCCAGTTATGCCCCTGGCTGGCCTGGATCGCCCGCTGACCCGTCGCGGTATCCTGATGGATATCACCTGCGACTCCGACGGTCAGGTCGAGCACTATGTGGATGGCCTGGGGGTGGAGAGCACCCTGCCGATGCCGGAATATGGCGAGCACGAAGAGTGCCACGTCGGCTTCTTCCTGGTCGGCGCCTATCAGGAGATCCTGGGGGATCTGCACAACCTGTTCGGCGACACCCACTGCGCGGAAGTGTGGCTGGATGACGAAGGCAAGATGGACATCCGTAACGTGGTGCGCGGCGATACCGTCGAGCAGCTGCTGCGTTACGTCAACATCGATCCTTCCGTGATCCGCGAGAGCTATCAGCGCATCGTCTCCCATCCTGCCCTGGACGATGAGACCCGCAAGGCCCTGCTCGAAGAGCTGGATCTGGGTCTGCAAGGCTATGCCTATCTGGAAGACGAATAAGCCAGCGGCTTGTTCATCCCGTCACGGTAGAAAGACGGGGATCAAAAACGGCGCCTCTTGGCGCCGTTTTTTATGGCCTGAACACTTGGCTCATGGCAAAGCAAGCAGCAGATCAGTGGTTGCGAGTCTGGACAAGGGCCCAGCCTCAGGCCGGGATGGCTTCGTTGGCGGCGCAGTGGGCCAGCAAGCGGTCTGCGGGCATGGGGCGGCCGAGCAGATAACCTTGCAGGGTGTCGCAGCCAAGGCGCACCAGCAGCGCCTGCTGCTGGGTCGTCTCCACACCTTCCGCCACTATCTGCATCCCCAGGGTGTGGCCGAGGGCGATGATGGCGCTGACGATGGCGGTATCCTCTCCCGTCTGGCCGAGGGAGGTGATGAACCCCTTGTCTATCTTGAGCTCATTGGCGGGGAAGCGTTTGAGATAGAGCAGGCTGGAGTAGCCGGTGCCGAAATCATCGATGGATATTTTGACGCCCAGCTCGGCCAGCCGGTTGAGGATGAGCAGACTCTCCTCGGCATTCTCCATGGCGGTGGACTCGGTGATCTCCAGGGTCAGGTGGCGGGCCTCCAGCCGGTGACGGCACAGGGCCTCTTCGACCACCCCCAGCAATCCCGGACTGGCCAGCTGTATGGTGGAGAGGTTCACCGCCAGGCTCCACTGCTCATGGCCTGCCGCCAGCCAGCGGCTCATCTGGCGGCAGGCTTCATCGATGACCCAGTTGCCGATGGGAATGATGAGCCGGGTCTTCTCCGCCAGCGGCAGGAAAGTGGCGGGGGAGATGGCACCATGGATGGGATGCTGCCAGCGCAGCAGCGCCTCGACGCCGATCACCTGGCCCCCCTTGGCCTCGTACTTGGGTTGATAGTGCAGTGCCAGCTCGCCCCGCTCCAGGGCGTGGCTCAAATCCTGTTGCAGCAAAAACTGCTGGTGGGCATTGGCGTTCATGGCGCTGTCGAAGAAGTAGTAGTCGTTGCGGCCCCGCTCCTTGGCGTAATACATGGCGGCATCGGCATTGAGGGTCAGCTCGTGCAGGCTGGTGCCATTATCCGGATAAATGGCGATGCCGATGCTGACCGTGATGTGCAGGTGGTGGTGTTCGAGCTGATAGGGTCTGGCTATCTCGGCCAGCAGTCGCTCGGCGAACAAGCGGGTCTGGGCCATCTCTCCCGGCGCCAGGGCCAGCACGAACTCGTCCCCCCCAAAGCGCGAGGCGGTATCGCCGCTGCCGAGCAGCCCCTTGATGCGTTCAGTGACGTCGAGCAGCAACAGATCGCCGGTGTGATGACCGTGGGCGTCGTTGATGATCTTGAAGCCGTCGAGATCGAGAAACAGCAGGGCGAAGCGCTGCCGACTGTGCTGGCAGCGCTTGATGCTCTGGGCCAGCCGATCGGCAAACAACAAGCGGTTTGGCAGGCGGGTCAGGCTGTCATGGAGCGCCAGCTTGACCAGCTCGTCATGAGCCTGGTGCAAGGAGGAGGAGAGGCGGGCATTTTGCACATCCAGCATGGAGAGAATGAGGGCGATGGCAAACACCGTCAGGGTCACGATGATGACCACCAGGGCCAGCCACTTGGCATCCAGCCCGGTATAGAGGGCGCCGCACAGGCTATCGGCCGGGAACTGGGCCGCCGCCATGCCGGTGTAGTGCATGCCGATGATGGCAAATCCCATCACCAGGGAGGCGAGCGCCTTGCTGAAGAAGGCGCGCTGGGTGTGCTCTCGCAGGCGAAAGGCTATCCAGAGCGCGGCGCCGGAGGCGAGCACGGCGATGACAATAGAGAGTGCGAACAGGCTCGGCAGATAGTGAATGGCGGGGGTCATCATCATCGCCGCCATGCCGATGTAGTGCATGGCGGCGATGCCCAGCCCCATCAAGAGGGCGCCGCCTGCAATATGGCTCAAGGGCAGGGTGGCGCGGCTCACCAGCCAGAGCGCGAAGGCGGACGAGCCGATGGCCGTGATGAGGGAGAGACCGGTCAATGCCAGATCGTAACCGAGGGCGATGGGCAGCTTGAAGGCGAGCATGCCGATGAAATGCATGGACCAGATGCCAAGCCCCATGGCAAAGGCGCCCCCGGTGAGCCAGAAAGCGGCTGCGCGCCCCTGACTCTGGCTGACCCGGCTCGTCATGTTCAGCGCCGTATAGGAGGCGAGCACCGCCACCAGAATGGAGAAAAAAACCAGTTCCTGGCTGTAATAACTGTCGAGCATGGGAGGCGTCATGAGCACGTCTAATAACCCTGGGATGAATCGCCGGCCTGAGCCATGGCAAAGGTGATCTGGCAAATTGGGCGGCGATTGTACACCAGGCCGGGTATAAATCAGCGAGATATAGAGGCGGAGAGTGACGTTAAAGCATCTTTCGGAAGGTATTGCACATCTAGTTGATATTAATGACATTTAATATTCATTATCACCGCTTTCACATGGCTTTTTATATTTGGCAGTGGCACTGCTGGTTGCTGGGTTCCAAATATTCCCACTGGAAATAAATGGTTATTGCGCTGCGCTCACTGTTTGGTGACAAATAGATAGGCCGACGCGCTGCGCCGTTATTTCAGTCTCGGCATCGACTATGAGCTGACGCCGGGATTGCGGAGTCGTTATGATGGCAGAGGGTGTAACCGGAGCAGACAAGGAGTCATCATGATCAGTCACATCGACCATCTGGTATTGACGGTCAGCGACATAGAGCGGGCGGTGGGGTTTTACAGCCGCGTCTTCAAGATGGAGCCCATCACCTTCGGAGCGGGACGGCGGGCGCTGCGCTTTGGCAACCAGAAGATCAATTTACAGCTGCTGGGGCAGGAGCCGCGTAACCGGGCTCAGGTGGGATCGGGGGATCTCTGCCTCATCAGCCAATGGCCCCTTGGCGAGGTGATGCGCCATCTGAGTGAGCAGGGGATCCCTCTGATTGAGGGGCCGGTGACCAAGTCCGGTGCCATGGGAGAGATCTGTTCAGTCTATTTCCTCGACCCCGATGCCAACCTGATCGAAGTGAGCGTCTATCCTGAGTCTCGGAACTAATGGGCGCACAGTGACGCGTGTTGCCCGAGCGTCATGCACAAGGAGGTGAGGGTGGATCCGGTCAGTTATCTGTTTTCGGCGTATCTCAATCTGGTGCAGCAGCTGACCGATAGCATGGGAACCGAACTCAATACTCAGGTAGTGGAATATCAAGGGGAGCAGGTGCCCTTCTCCTACCTGTGCGTTGGCGGGTCAATGAGCAGAGCGTGTGCCGCCGCTACGAGCAGGATGTGGTGCGGTTTAGCCACTGCACCGTCAAGGCGGCCTCGCTCTTTGGCGAGCTTTGTCAGACGCTGACAGCCAAACAGGACGCGGTCAGTCCCAACATCAAGCGGATCTATTGCCACGCCGCCCTGAATGACAAACCCATGATCGCCGAGATTGGTCGCGCCAGTACCACGTCAGAGCAAGCGGCAGAGCGTGCCTGCAATCAGGCAATCCTCGTGGCCACGAACTCTGCGGATGAGCGACTGCTGGCTCGACGCGACACGTTATGTGACGGTATTGAGTAGCTAACAGACATCATCAATGATGGCCAAGGAGGCGTGATGAGGCAGATTGCGAACAATATTGGATTCTGGCTTGCCTTGGTGTGGGTCGGCCAACTGCTTACGGGATGTGCCGACAGCCATCAGGTGCACCTCTCCCCAGAGCTGCCATCTCCCAGGATCCAGGCCGGGCAGAGCCTCTATGTGGCCCTCGCCAGAGATGGCGCTTATGGAGAGCACCATTACCCGGGCTCCGGTCTGATGTTGAGTCAGGCGATAGCCACGCCGCTGCTCAAGCGGCTAACCCGGGTCGAGTTGGCGCGTCATACAGAGAACCTGAATGAAGCCCTGTCTAGTGCCCGAAAGGGGGGATATGACCTGCTCTGCTACCCCCAGATCCTGCACTGGGAAGACAGGGCTACCGAGTGGTCCGCCCGCTCCGACAAGGTGACCGTCAAACTGACCCTGTTCGAGGTGGCCAGTGCCAATGCGCTGCGTTCGGCCCTGATTGAAGGCCAGAGCGGCCTCGCTACTTTTGGGGGGGATCATCCCCAGGATCTCTTGCCCGCGCCCCTTGAGGCGTTTACAGACAGCCTGTTCTGAGGAGGCTCCCTGCCTCCTTCATCGGACGTTCGCCTGATATCCTGTCCGGCGGTGATGGGATTGAATCGATACACATGAAGCCATAGCCCTTAGCAACCAGTCGCCCTCAAGGGGTGGCTCAGGAGTCAAGATGCTGGAACTGAGACCCAACTGTGAGTGCTGCGATCGGGATTTGCCCCCTGAGTCGGATCAGGCGCTGATTTGCAGCTATGAATGTACCTTCTGCGCCTCCTGCGCCGAGCAGCGGCTTGGGGGGATCTGCCCCAACTGTGGCGGCAACCTGGTGGCACGGCCTATTCGCCCGGCGGCGCGGCTGCTCAAAGACCCAGCCTCCAGGCGGCGAGTGCTCAAGGCCACCGGCTGCGCCAAGCAAGGATAGAGGAGAGGGGTTGATGGGGGCCGATCTATCGTTATTTGGTCTGCTTAGCGGCGATGTTGACCTCGACTATGTCACAACCTAGGTACAAAAGTTGCCGCAAAACATCTTCTGCAAACTGATCGATGACAGTATCGACATGATTGGGTACCAGCCCTCATGAAAACACCTCGCGGATGAGCGAGGTATTTATCTAACAGGAGTTAACCAACTGCCAGTTTGGCCGCTTCTTTCCACATAAAGGGTGGCATCGGAGTGGTGAGGTGCCATTTAATGTTCATTGGCTGGCTGCCGCTGTGGGAGACGAACTCCACCTCTCCAAAGTTCACGAAGCCAAGAGTGCGGCCAAACTCATCGTTGCTCTGCTCACGAACAAACAAAAACATGCGTTTACCGCTATCTCTGTGCTGGATATAACTCAACCCCTTACCACGATCTGGACGAGCGCTATTTTGGCTTTGCCAATGGAACAGCGACTCGTTAATGGCGTAGTCGTGATAACGGGTGGTGGGAGAGAAGTGCTGCTCCGTTTTGTTTAGGGTCACAAACAGCAGCTCAATATTCTGCTCTGCAATAACAAACACCCCTTCACGAGCTGACGGTTGCTGTTCGAAATTGGTGGCACCAAAACCAACTAACACCTGCTCTCTGGCATAACGGGCATGTAGCCGTAGCGGATTGTCGGGAAGGTGGGGCATTGCTAACTGCTCGTGTTGAACCCGATTGATCAACAGGGGTAACAGGTCTGCCAGTTCAGCCCTGAGCTCCGGGTGTTCGAGCCGCTTAAGGCTCTGCGCCAGGGTGGCAAAACCCGCCTTGGGACCGCTCTGTTGCCAGAAGTCGTAATGGCACATCAGGGCCATGCGTTCATCCAGATCAGGAGTGAGTGCAAAGTGTCCTGCGACCAACGCCTGCAAGAACTGAAGGTAATGGAGCGCATCACAGCCCAACAGCCGAGTTTTGATGGCACGGGTGTAGAGGGTGTGCAACTTCTCATCGGTGAATTCAGAAACGGTGTGGTTGTGAGCCTCTTTGACCAAGACGTTCCAGTTACCGCGCTTGTAGATCTCCTCAAGGCTGATATGAGGGTAAAAGTTCAAAAAGTTCGCCAGGGTCAGCGGTAAATCGCAATCCTGTGAGAAACGGCGGATCAGGCCCATGAGTCGCGAGGTATTGAGGATCGCCTTCTTGATATTGCTCAGGATCAACTCTTGAGTTTGCTTCGAGAGCTCGATGCGGCATCCCAAGGGGGCATGGGGGAAGCCCTGTTTGATTTCGTGGCTAATTGCCTTATTGGTTTTACCCACCAATGCTCGGAATTTCTGGGCAAAGTCATACTCCGCACGGGCATTGCCAACAAAGTCCAACACTGTGCAGCACTCTTTATCGTTTGCCAGTCGCAGGCCACGCCCTAATTGCTGTAAGAAGATGGTGAGGCTTTCCGTTGGCCGTAAAAACAGCAAGGTATCGACTTCGGGGATATCGACACCTTCGTTGAAAATATCCACTACGCAGAGAATGTTGATAACGCCTATGCGCAAACCTTGTTGTTTACTATGCCGCTCGTCGCGGTTATCGCTGGTGAGAATGTCCGCCTTGATGCCCTTGAGTAAAAAGGCCTTACACATAAAGGCGGCATGGTCCCGGCTCACGCAAAATGCCAGTGCTTTGATCTTGGTAATATCGGTGACGATCTCATCGAGGCTCTGGACTATCTTCTGCACCCGTTGCTGATTATGGGTATAGAGATTGGTGAGTTCTGTGATGTCATAGCGGCCATTTTTCCAAGCGACTTGGCGTAAATCTGTATCATCGTCGATGCCAAAATATTGGAATGGACAAAGATGGCGACGATTGATGGCTTCTGGTAGGCGGATTTCGGCTGCGATCACGCCACAAAAGTCCGCAAGAATATCACCGCCATCGTGGCGCTCAGGCGTGGCGGTCAATCCCAAGAGAATGTGAGGGGAAAAGGCGGCGAGCAAGCCACGATAACTGTCTGCCGCAATATGGTGAACCTCATCGATGACGATGTAATCGAAATAGTTTGGGCTAAGACGAAAATTAGTCAGCTGATTATTCAAGGATTGCACCGAGGCAAAAAGCTGATGGTAGTGGGTAGGCACGGCGCCACCGACCAAGAGTTCACCAAAATTGGATTGCTTGAGCACACCGCGGTAGGAGGCCAATGCCTGGCGCAAGATCTCCTCTTTGTGGGCGATAAACAGAAACTTGGCGTCGGGTTTTGTTTTCAGAAAACGCGCAAAATCAAAGGCGGAGATCAGGGTTTTTCCCGTACCGGTGGCCGCCACAACCAAGTTACGAAAGCGCTGATGTATAGAGCGCTCCATCGCCAATTGCTCAAGAATCTCCTGTTGATGGGGAAACGGCGTGATATCAAAGAAATAGGCAGGACTATTTTTATCCCCATCCCCACGGGCCTCTTGCAGCGCATGCTGTAATTTTGTGCGGCTTTCTAGCTTGCCATCAAACAGTTCAAAATCATCGGATTCCCAATAGGTTTCAAAGGTACTCAGGGATTTCTCGATAATATGAGGGATCTCTTGCGAGGTGATTTTTAGGTTCCACTCCAAGCCACTGGTGAGGGCAGAATGAGAGAGGTTGGATGAACCTATATAGCCGGTATGAAAGCCGGTATTTCGGCAAAAGAGATAGCTCTTGGCATGCAACCGCTCGCGCTGGGTGTTGTAGCTGAGTTTGACTTCGGTGTTGGGCAGGCTGGCTAAAAATTCAACTGCCTTGGCGTCGGTTGCCCCCATATAAGAAGTGGTAATCACTTTTAATTGGCGGCCGCTGCGGGTGAACTCCTCGAGCTCATGGCGGAAAATACGGATACCTGCCCATTTGATAAATGAGACCAGCCAGCAGATGCTATCTGCCGATAATATCTCCCGTTTGATCTCTGATTCCATCGACAAACCCGCATTGCTGCCGCAAAAAAGCTCACTCTGGGTCAGGCCCGTTAGAGGGAAAACATCTTCGGCATATTGCTTTAAATTGGCTGAGATGGGGTTATCCAACTGGTAGAGCGCTGTCAGTATTTTCCCCTGGCTATCGATGAGATTCTCGCTAATAAAGTCCGGGTCTTGCGTGCGATCTTTTAGCCACAGTAATAACTGGTTAGCCAGTTCAATCTGCCGTTGTAGCTGATCCTCTCCCGTGACCGAGCCCACCGCATATTCCAAAACCCGGCTAAGAAAACGTGATAACCAGACGGCCGCTTCGGTTGATTCAAGCCGGCGTTCCCCTACGTAAAAGCGCTCGCGGTCGAGTCGAGATGTCAGCAGTTGAGTGATGAGTTGTTCATAAATACCACATTGTTGCATCGCTGCTGACCTTGAGTCTTGTGCATAAGGGAGAGCAGAATATCATTTTTTGTAACTAAATCAGTAAGCTGTTCTCTTATACTACTCCTTTGAAAATCAATCTGATGGCTAGCGGTACAAACAGACGGTAGCTAGCGACAAGGAGGAGGTGATGGTACCGGTTTCTAGGGAACTGGGGCGATTCAGGCACCGAGTCCAAACGCTTATGGTGAACTAACGATGAGGATGAGTCGCCGTCTTTCAGTTCTGAAAAATCAGCTGAAAACGTCTGTAGCCCCTAGTGATACTCCCACGTTGGCTGACATAAAAAACGCGGCAGCCCAAGGGCTGCCGCGTTGTGTTTGGGTGCTTGAGGCATCGGCCCTAAGCCATTCCCGCAGTATTAGCAGACCCCCTGCGCCAGCATGGCGTCGGCGACCTTGACGAAGCCGGCGATATTGGCGCCGCTTTCGTAGTTCACATGGTCGTCATCCTGGCCATAACGTACACAGGTGGCGTGAATGCTGGTCATGATCTCCTTGAGGCGCGCATCGACCTCGTCCCGGCTCCAGCCGAGGCGCTGGGCGTTCTGGCTCATCTCCAGACCCGAAGTGGCCACGCCCCCCGCGTTGGCCGCCTTGCCCGGGGCAAACAGTACCCTGGCCTCATGGAAGAGCTGAATGGCGGCAGCGCTGCTTGGCATGTTGGCGCCCTCCGCCACCAGCTGCACGCCGTTGGTGATGAGGGTTGCGGCATCCTCTTCCCCCAACTCGTTCTGGGTGGCGCAGGGCAGGGCGATCTGAGTCGGCAAGTGCCAGGGGGAGCGGCCGGTGAAGAACTCCAACCCCAGCTCGTGGGCGTAATCGGCGACCCGCTTGCGCTGCTCGTTCTTGAGCGCCATCAGGCGGGCCAGTTTCTCGGGGGTGAAGCCGTCGGGATCAAAGACGGTGCCGCCGGAGTCAGAGGCGGTGATGACCCGGGCGCCGAGCGCCATCGCCTTCTCGATGGCGTATTGCGCCACGTTGCCGGAACCCGATACCGAGACCGTCATGCCTGCGAGGGATTGTCCGCGATTGGCCAGCATGGCTTGGGCGAAGTAGAGCAGGCCGTAGCCGGTGGCTTCCGGGCGAATGAGGCTGCCGCCAAAGGAGAGTCCCTTGCCGGTGAAGACGCACTCGGCGCTGTTGGTGAGCTTCTTCATCATGCCCGCCATGTAACTCACCTCGCGCCCGCCCACCCCGATGTCACCGGCTGGCACATCGGTGTTGGCGCCCAGGTGGCGATAGAGTTCCAGCATCAGCGCCTGGCAAAAACGCATCACTTCTCCCTCGCTCTTGCCCTTGGGATCGAAATCACTGCCGCCCTTGCCGCCGCCCATGGGCAGGGTAGTGAGGGCATTCTTGAAGGTCTGCTCGAAGGCGAGGAACTTGAGCACCGAGAGATCCACCGAGGGGTGGAAGCGCATGCCCCCCTTGAAGGGGCCGATGGCCGAGTTGTGCTGGATACGATAACCACGGTTGACCCGCACCTGACCCCGATCATCCACCCAACTCACTCGAAACTGGATCAGGCGCTCCGGCTCTACCAGCCGCTCCAACAGGCCGTGCTGCAAATAGTGGGGGTGACGTTCGATGAAGGGCCAGATGGAGGCAACCACCTCACTCACGGCCTGGATGAACTCGGGCTGATGAGGATTGCGGTTGGCCAGCTGGGCCAGGAAATCCGTCTGGGAAAGGGAATGGCTCATCGGTAACTCCTGTATGGGATGATGAAATAGGCGTCTGTCAGAAAGCGAGTCAGGCCCCGCATGAAAGGTTATTTTTTAATTGGTAGTCAGTGCGGGTAAATATTCGAATCCATGGCCCGTTTTAAAAATAATATTTTATTTGGGCCCAAAGCCACGGCGATCGTGGCGCTTACAGCAAGATAATTCGCGTGAACGAAAATCTTTTTATGCATTTTTGATTAATAAATAGCAAGTTTTTGTTGGTGCCAAGTGACACAGGGGCAAGCTGGCTGCATAGCCAGTGAATGGGTCTCGTGCGAGGAGTGTGGGCAAGGTCATCGGCCTGCACCGCGTCTTGATGTGCCCATTGTTGGCCGCACTCTGTGCTCCGCTGAATGTGGGAGTGGGTGCTTGTGCCGTTGCGGGCCTCATATCGGGCCTTGCGATCGCGTTATTGGGGAGGGCGGGGGAGAAGTATCCGGCGAATGGATCGGGGCAATATGCTACTGTAGCGGCGCTTTTTTGAAGAATGCGCAGGCTTTGACCCTTTTGAAGACGCTTTTTTGCAGATGCTTTTTGTAGATTCTTTTTGTAAATGGACATGTATGCAGACTAACCCGACCATGACCTGGCTGACTCAGCCGACAACCCTCCTCAACCCCATATTCTGGCAGGTGACCCATGCTGGCTGATGAATCCATGCGCCTGAACAAATACATCAGCGAGAGCGGCATCTGCTCCCGTCGTGAGGCCGATCGCTTCATCGAGCAGGGCCAGGTCTTCATCAATGGCAAGCGGGCCGGGATCGGCGATCAGGTGTTTGCCGGGGATCGGGTCTTGGTCAACGGTCAGGTGATCGAGGCGCGAGAAGCCGACAGCCTGGTGTTCATCGTGCTCAACAAGCCGGTGGGCATCGTCTCCACCACGGAGGCGGGGGAGAAGGACAACATCGTCGACTTCGTCAACCACAGCACCCGTATCTTCCCCATCGGCCGACTCGACAAGGACTCCCAGGGGCTCATCTTCCTGACCAACCACGGGGATCTGGTCAACAAGATCCTGCGGGCGGGCAACGATCACGAGAAAGAGTACCTGGTGACCGTCGACAAGCCGGTGACCGATGAGTTCATCCGCGGCATGGGCGCCGGGGTGCCGATCCTCGGTGCCATCACCAAGAAGTGCAAGGTGAAGCGAGAGGCCCCCTTCGTGTTCCGCATCACCCTAGTGCAGGGGCTCAATCGCCAGATCCGCCGCATGTGCGAACATTTCGGCTTCGAGGTCACCAAGCTAGAACGCATCCGCATCATGAACGTCAGCCTCAAGGGGCTGCCGGTGGGGGAGTGGCGCGATCTCACCGACGATGAGCTGATCGAGCTGTTCAAGCTGATTGAAGACTCCTCCTCCGAGGTGAAACCGGCCAAGGGGGAGAAGCCCAAGACCCCGGCGGCGCAAAGCGCCAAACCGGCCCAGGGCAAGAAGCCGCGCCGGGACGATGACCACGAGATTGGCGGCCGTCCCAACGTGCCGGGCCCCTCGGCGTTTGAGAACAAGAGCCCAGCGGGCAAGGTCGCGGCCGGTAAAGGCGCCGCTGGCAAGGGCGCTCCGGCCAAGGGTGGCAAACCGGCTGCGGGCAAACCGCGTTCCCCCCAGGCTGGACGGCAGAAGAAGGGGCGCTAAGCTCGCCCCTCATCCCATAGTGATCTCTCCCAATACACCGGCCTCAGGCCGGTGTATTGCTATGGGCGGGCAGCGGGGCCGGGGCATCACTCTCGGGCACTGCGGGCACTGCGGGCAGTCGCATCGCGCTCGGGTAGTGCAAGGGGTTGAGGCGCAGCACCAACAGGCTCATCAGCGCCAATCCGCCGAGCTGCCACTGCCAGGCGGCGGCGAAGTCACCGCTCAAGTGGTGCAGGCGCGCCGCCACCCAGGGGCCGGTGGCCGCCAAGATGAAGCCAAATCCCTGCATCAGGGCGCTCAGGCTACCGGCGCGTCTGGGGTCTGGCAGGTGATCGAGCGCTATCACCATGATGAGAGAGAAGCTGCCGCCGAGCCCTGCGCCGCACAGCAGGCACCAGAGGATGGGGGCTACTTCCGGGGCGAGCCAGAGGCCGCCAAATCCCGCGACCTGCAACAAGATGGCGAGCCCCATCCAGGGGCGCCTGTCCAGCTTGCGCGCCGCCAGCAGCGGCAGGCCGAGGCCGCTCAGGGTCTGGGCCAGTGCCAGCCAGGCGACCAGTTCTCCCCCTTGCTGGGCACTCAGGCCCTGCGCCATGTAGGCCGGTGCCAGCCAGGCCACGACGATGCCATAGCCGCTGTTGATGATGCCAAAGCAGCCGATCAGCAGCCAGCTGCGGGGCAGGCCTATCAATCGCGGCTCCCCCGGTGGTGGCAGGGCCTTGGCCACCACAGGTAATCGTACCCGCCAGCCGAGCCAGATCAGCGCCAGCAGCACCGGCAGGCTCCACAGGGCGAGCACCCGCGACCAGTCCAGCTGGCTCGCGAGTTGGGGGCTGAGGATGGCGCCCAGTGCCCCGCCCCCCATCATGCAGGCAGAAAAAATCCCCATCACCAGCGGGACCCGCTGGGCGAAGGCCCCCTTGATGAGACCGGGCAACACCCCCTGCACCAGGGCCGAGCCGAGGCCACAGAGGGCGGCGCTGGCGATGAGCAGGGCGCCACTGCTCACATCGAAGCGCAGGACGCTGCCGAGTGCCAGCAACAGCAACGCCGTGGCCAGCAGCTGGCGCGGGCTGGCCAGGCGCAGCAGGGCCGGGGTGAACAGCACACCGACCCCGATCAGCAGCAGCGGCAGCAGGGTCACCCAGGCGAGATTGTCCATGCCAAGCGCGAGACGCCCGTCGATCCGCTCCGCCAGCGGCCCGATGGCGGTGAGGAAGGGGCGCAGGTTGATGCCAATCAGCATCACCAGCACCAGCAGGGCACCGCGGCCTTCCTGAATAGATGGCTTACTCATCGGCGTCAGGGCCGTAGAGGGCGGCGGCACTGATGGGGCTCGGCAGCTTGATGAGCGGTAGCGGCGGGGGCGACAGGGGGATCCTCAGCCGGGCGTAGCTGGCGGCGCTGTCAAAGCCGAAGGGGGCCGCATCCTGATTGTCGAAGGCGTAGTAGACGGCGCTGATGCCGTTCATCACCAACGCACAGAGGCACATGGGGCAGGGGTGGCCGCTGGCGTAGACCACGGCGCCCTTGAGGGCGCCGTGCTGGCTGGCGGTGCGCAGCGCTTCGAGTTCGGCATGGCGGGTGGGATCCCCGGCCAGGTGCATCAAATTGACGGCGCTGGCCAGCAGTTGACCATCGCGTACTAGCAGGGCCGCGAAGGGGCGCCCCCCCTGGCGTCGGTGATCAAGGGCAAGTTCGACCGTTTGTACCAGCCAGGCTTGATGGGTCGCCAGGGAGCCATCGGGTATGGAAGTGTCAGTCATATGGGGTGGCCGCTTGTGGAGTCTGGTGACAGGCTAGCCGCTCGCGCTATTATGGGGAAATTAAATGATTCAATGCCAATCAGTAATTTTTCAAATGGAGTCACCCATGCTGGATCCCCAATTGCTGCGCAGCTTCGTTGCCATCGTCGATACCGGCAGTTTCACCCGCGCCGGTGAACGGGTTCATCTGACCCAATCCACCATCAGCCAGCAGATGCGGCGACTCGAGACTCAACTCGGTTGCGCCTTGTTGGACAGGCGCGGCGGTCAGGTCACGGCGACGGCTCAGGGGGAGACCCTGCTTGGCACGGCGCGGCGCATCCTGAATCTGCTCGCCCAGGCGGAGCAACAGGTGGCAGAGGCGAGCCAGCAGCTCACGCTGGGAGTGCCGGAAGATTTTGCCGCAGGCGCCATGACCCGGGTGTTGGCCCGCTTCGCTCGGGACTATCCCCAGGTGCGGCTCGAGGTGATGAGCGGACTCAGCCATGAGCTGTGGCAACGCTTTGCCGCAGGGGAGCTGGATCTGGCGCTGGTCAAGCAGAGGCGGGGCCAGGGCCAACCCAGGGCAATCTGGCCCGAACCGATCGCCTGGGTCGACAGCCGCGACTGGCCTGCGGCAGGACGGGATCCCCTGCCGTTGGTGGCCTTTCCAAGCGCAGGACTCTATCGCGACGAGATGACGGCGGCGCTGGACGCCATGGGGCTGCGCTGGCGCATCGCCTATGTCAGTGCCAGCCTGGCCAGCTTGCAGGGGGCGGTGAGCGCCGGGATCGGGGTCAGTTTGTTACCCCAACGGTTGTTGCAGGAGGGGCAGGTTAGCCTGAGTGACTGGCCCGCCCTCGCCCCGGTCGAACTGGCCCTGCATGTGAGCCGTGAGCGGGGCGAGCCCCTGGCCCGGCTCGCCGAGGCGCTGATCACCCTGTGTGATGAGGTGATGACTGTGGATGACCGGCATTGAGGCTCAGGCGAGTTGTTGACGCGGCACCACGGCGAGCCAGATCTCCATCTCGCCGATGCCGTTGATGCCATCAAACTGCGGGGGATAGCGCTCGAAATCGGGTTTATGGGCTGATTGATATTGAGACGCTGCCAGCCAGGCCAGCGCCTCTTGCCAGCGGGCAGGCAGGGCGCTGACATGGCCCTGATGGCCGAATACCGCGTAGGTCTGGGCCTCGATCCGCATCCGCCCCAGCCCCGTGGGCAGCGCCGCCAGGCTGGCCACTTCCAGGGCGCACATATATTCGAAACGGCTGTCATCGCCCCCGCACATCACCCCGTAGGCATATTCACCGAGTTGGCCGGGCAGGGGCCAGAGCTGACCGGCATCCCGCCATTGGCGCTCAATGTCTGCACTGGCTGCGTCGTGCTGACGGCGCAGGCCGCCGAGCAACATAGGACGGCCTTGTTCGAAACGCTGGGGTTGGCTCATGCTGTGCTTCCTCGACGGGAATGGGGGCGGTCTCGGGCTAAAACCGTCTTGGGATTAGTGCTCGGCCCCTGCGGCCAGCTTGCGCTCATAGTCCTGACGGACGATGGCGAGCGCCGCCAGGACAAGATCCGGGGCAATCTGGTTGGTTTCCAGCAGTTCTATCAGATCCACCGCGAGTTTGACCTCGGGGGGGGCATTTTCCAGTGACATCTTGGTTTCTCATGGGGCTGAGGGGGCGCCATTATACCGCCGCGGGCCGTGAAGACACGCCCCGGTTGCCCGGGACTTGAAGGGCTTCACATGTGCTGACGCATCTCCTTGTCGAGCTCTTCACGCAGGGCCATCAGCTTCTTGGCGTACTGCTGCAAGCGTAGATCCTGCTCGCTCACCGGCTGCCACTGGGGCACGGGGCTCGGCTTGCCGTGCTCGTCCATGGCCACGAAGATGATGATGCAGTGGGTGGTCTTGTGGCGAGCCGGGTCGGTGGGGTGGCGGCTATAGACATCCACGGCCAGGTGCATGCTGGTGGTACCTGTGTGGATCACCTTGGCATGGACCTCGACCAGCTGGCCTATCTGGATGGGACGCAAAAAGCGAATGCCCCCCACATAGACGGTGACGGCATAGCCGCCACACCAGCCGGCGGCGCAGGCGTAGCCGGCCTGATCGATCCACTTCATCACCATGCCGCCATGGACTTTGCCACCGAAGTTGACATCGGCGGGCTCGGCGAGAAATTGCAGGGTCAGTTCACGGGCACTCATGGCACTTCCTTCTGGGGTCGAATGGGGGCAAGAGCTGTAGATAACGATGATCCTGCCCGGGGTAGTGATGTCACTGACGATAGCTTTGTCGGTACTGCTCGGCCTGCTGGCAGGCCGGTATTTGGCCAAAGTTCGGGCGTTTGTTTCCCTCACGCTGCCCGAAGCTGGCAAAGGTCTGCGTACAGTTGGCGGCCTTGCCGCCTTGCTCCTCACATGCCTTGATGCGTTGGGCCTTACCTTCGTCGATCAACGCCTGTTGGGCGTTGAGACAGGCTCTGTCCAGCTGACTCTGCTGGGCTTCCCTATCTTCCAGTGCGGCCAGCAGACCGGTTGAGAGGCTGCCACCCAGCAGCAGTATGGCGAGCTTCATAATGTGCGTCTTCATGACTTGTCTCCAGCAGAGGGCCGTCCCCATATGACCAGGGCGATGCCCCCCAAGATGGCTATGGATGACAATAACAGCCGCATTGACCATGACTCATCCAACCAGATGAGCCCGCCGAGGGCGGCGAGCAGAGGCACCAGCAGCTGGACGCTGGCGGCCAGGGTGCGGCCCAGCTGGGGCAGCACCCGATACCAGAGTGCATAGCCGAGCCCGGAGGCCAGCGCCCCCGAGGTCAGGGCGTAGCCGATGGCCAGCGGGCTGGCCTCAAGGTGCCCAAGCCACAGGTAGAGCAGGGCCGCCGGCAGACTGGCGCGCAGGAAGTGGCCGGCATTGGCGGCGATGGGATCGGCAAAGCGTGAGGCCCGCAGGGTGTAGCAGGCCCAGGCGATGCCAGCGGCTATCATCAAAGCCGCCCCCAGAGGATCCGGCGCCGTGATGCCGGGCAGCAGTAGCAGGATCAGTCCCGCCATGGCGAGCAGCAAACCGGCCCACTGGCGAGGGGGCAGGCGTTCACCGCGTAGCAGGGGCGGGGCCAGCATGCTGAGCTGCACGGCGGCAAACAGTAGCAGGGCGCCGGTGCCCGTGGTCAGGGTCAGGTAGGCAAAAGAGAAGGCCGCACCATAGCCGATGAGGGCCAGGGCGCCGCCCCAGTCCCCCTGGCGGGGCTGTGGGGGACGACGGAGCGCACAGAGCAGCAGCAACATCAGGGCGCCGCTGGTC
This sequence comes from Aeromonas rivuli, assembly GCF_000820045.1. GTDB lineage: Bacteria > Pseudomonadota > Gammaproteobacteria > Enterobacterales > Aeromonadaceae > Aeromonas > Aeromonas rivuli. The sequence continues at coordinate 108,633 of NZ_CDBJ01000071.1, forward strand.
AGGCGCAGCAGGGTGAACAGCGCCGGATCCATCCGCTCGTCGAACAGGGCAAGGCGGCAGAGCAGCGAATTGGCTGCGAACGCCATCAGCGTCAACAGGGTCAGCAGCAGCAGGCGTGGCAGTGGCATTTATTCACCTTGAGTTCAGTGGACGCGACCCAGCATGGGTCACTATGCAACGAGGAGGGCCTATGAAACAAATACTCGATCAACTGCTGGGCAGCGGCAAGAGCTGGCTGAACGATGGCGGTGACAGCCGCAAGGCGCAGATGAAGGGCATGGCGCAAGGTGGCCTGGCCGCCGGGGCCATGGCCTTGTTGCTGGGTAACAAGAAGATCCGCAAATATGGCGGCAAGGTGGCGGCGGTGGGCGGCGCGGCGGCCCTCGGCGGCCTCGCCTACAAGCTCTATCAGGATTGGCAGGCCCAGCAGGGCGGGGCTGCGCAACCGACCCAGCCACTGGACAGCCTGCAGGGCCAGGCGCTGGATGCTCGCGCCACCTTGCTGGTGCGCGCCATGGTGGCGGCGGCCAGGGCTGACGGTCACATCGACGACGCCGAGCGCCAGAAGATCCAGCAGTATCTGACCGAGCAGGGTCAGAGCGATGCGGCGCGCTGGATTGACGCCGAACTGGCGCGCCCCCTCGACCCGCAAGCGCTGGCACGGGAAGTGACCGACATGGAGCAGGCCACCGAGGTCTACCTCGCCTCCCTGCTCACCATAGAGGCGGATCACTTCATGGAGCGCGGCTACCTGGACGAGCTGGCGAGGGCCCTCAAGCTCGATGACAACCTCAAGGGCAGCATAGAGCGACAGGTGGCCCAGCTGGGAGCCCCGAGCTGACCGTTGGCAAATAGCGGGATAGTCGATAACGCCCCAATCACGGGGCGTTATGTTTTGTGTTTGCCTGGCGGCACTGCCCATTTGGGATGCGATTGACCCTTTTTGTTGTGGCTGACTCCCCCTATGATTGGCCTTTCTCCAGAGATCGCAGGGGATGAATGTGTCACTCACCGGCAAGGAGCCATCATTGGAAATACGCAAGGCAACCGCGCGCGATATCGACGCCCTCGCGGAACTGAATCGGCAAATATGCGTGATGCACTTTGAACATGTCCCCGAGGTGTTTTGTGGCCCCTCTGCGGAGGACCGCGACTTTCTGCTCGCCGCCATCGGCAGCGAAGAGCGGCTGTTTTGTGTGGCGGTGGAGCATGCTCAGGTGCTGGGGTTTCTGGTGGCAAGAATTGACATCAATGAAGCCATTCCCTTTATCAGCAAGCTCCCCATCTGTCGTATCACCACAGTGGTAGTCGATGAGCAGCACAGATCCGGCGGCATCGGCAAGGCATTGATCGCCCATTGCGATCAGTGGGCCAAGGCCCAGAATGCGAGCCAAATCCGGCTGGAGGTGATGTCCTTCAACGACAGGGCCAGGTCGTTTTATGAATCCCTGGGTTTCACCCGTCAGTCCGAAATTTACGCCCGATAAGCGCTCCTCCCCTCAGGAGACAAGGCCCCGTCATGGGGCCTTGTTATGTCCGGCTTTCATGGCGGCCGAGCTGCTGCTGGATCAGCGCCGCCAACCGGGTGAGGGCCGCTTCCAGCTCAGGGCGCCAGAGGTGGGAGCTGTTGAGGCGCAGGCAGTGGTTGTGCTGGCCCTGGCTCGAGAACAGCGCCCCCGGCGCCAGCGAGAAACCGCAGGCCAGCGCCTGGGCATGCAGCGCCCGGCTGTCGAGCCGAGCATCAAATTCCAGCCAGAGGAAGTAGCCGCCATCCGGGATCGAGATGCGTACCTCATCCGGGAAGAGGCGCAGCAGGGCCGTCCGCATCTGCTGCTGGCGCTGGGCCAGGGTGTGGCGCAGGCGGCGAAAGTGGGCATCCACCCCGCCCTGGCGCAGCATGTCGGCCAGCGCCAGCTGGCTCGGCACATTGGTCGACAGGGTCGACATCAGCTGCAGCCGCTGGATGCGCTCTGCATGGGGTCCCGCCACCACCCAGCCGACCCGAAAACCCGGCGCCAGGCACTTGGTCCAGGAGCCGCACAGCAGGCTGTCGCCCCGGGCGTCCCAGCGTTTGATGGGGCTGGGGCGCTCGCGGCCAAAGTAGAGCTCGGCGTAGACGTCGTCCTCCACCAGGGGCACCTCATGGGCGTTGAGCAGCGCCATCAGCCCCTGCTTGTGGCCATCCGGCATGGTGTGGCCCAGGGGGTGCTGGACGTTGCCCATCAGCCAGCACGCCTTGATGGGACGCTGGGCGAGCGCCTCGGCCAGCAGGGCGAGATCGATGCCGACCCCGGGGATCACCGGGATCTCCACCACCTTGAGCTTGAGCCGCTCTATGGCCTGCAGGGCGCCGTAGAAGGTGGGAGACTCCACCACCACCCAGTCTCCGGGCTCGGTCAACACCTGCAGGCTGAGGGAGAGGGCCTCCATGGCCCCTGTGGTGATGATGATCTCCTGAGGGTCCACCGCCAGGCCGTCGCTGGCATAACGCTGGGCGATGGCGCGGCGCAGCGCCTCGTTGCCGGGGGGCAGATCTGCCACAGTGCTGAAGGGGTCGAGGCGGCGCATGCAGCTGGCCAGCGCCCGGCCGAGCTGGGGGTGGGGGAAGAGGGCGGGACCCGCCACCGCCATACCGAGGGGCACCAGCTCCCGGGACTTGCTCGCCTGCAGCACCTCGAACACCAGATCGTTGATATCCACCGAGCCTGTGTAGTGCGCCTGTTGCGGGGCGCTGGCTCGCAGCGGTGAGCTGGCGGCCTTGACGTAGTAGCCGGACTGGGGCCGCGCCAGGATGAGGCCACGGCTTTCGAGCAGCTGGTAGGCCTGCAGCACCGTCATGGGGCTGAGGGTGTGGGTCTTGCAGCTCTGGCGAATGGAGGGAATGCGCTCCCCCGGCTGCCAGAGGCCGGTCTCTATTTGTTGTTGCAGCAGGGCTGCCAGCTGGCCGTAGCGGGACATGGTGGGCTTAAACTGTTATAGGTGTATTTCACTATAACTGCATCTGTTATAGGTGTCATAGGGCGTGTTGTACTTAACGGGCGAAAAGCTGTCTGTTAAATGCAACATAGAGAGTCCTGCATGATTAACCTGGATGATGTGGTAAGCCTGTCCCGATTGCAGTTCGGGGCCACGGCCATGTTTCACTTCCTGTTTGTACCCCTCACCCTGGGGCTGTCCTGGATCCTGGTGATCGCCGAATCCGCCTACGTGATGACCGGCAAGGTGATCTACCAGGACATCACCCGCTTCTGGGGCAAGCTGTTTGGCATCAACTTCGTGATGGGGGTGACCACGGGGATCACCCTGGAGTTTCAGTTCGGCACCAACTGGGCCTACTACTCCCACTATGTCGGCGATATCTTCGGCGCCCCCCTGGCGGTGGAGGGGCTGATGGCCTTCTTCCTGGAGTCCACCCTGGTGGGCCTCTTCTTCTTCGGCTGGGACAGGCTCTCCCGGGGCCAGCACCTGCTGGTGACGGCGCTGGTGGCGCTCGGCTCCAACCTCTCCGCCCTCTGGATCCTCATCGCCAACGGCTGGATGCAGAACCCGGTCGGTGCCGAGTTCAACCCCATGACGATGCGCATGGAGCTGACCGACGTCACCGCCGTGCTGTTCAACCCGGTGGCCCAGGTCAAGTTCGTGCACACTGTGGCGGCGGGTTACGTGGCCGCGTCCCTGTTCGTGATGGGGGTGAGCAGCTGGTATCTGCTGCGCTCCATGGAGGTGCGCTTCGCCCTGCGCTCTTTCGCCATCGCCTCCGGCTTTGGTCTGGCCGCCATCCTCTCGGTCATCGTACTCGGGGACGAGTCGGGCTATCGCACCGGGGAGGTGCAGAAGGTCAAGCTCGCCGCCATCGAGGCGGAGTGGGAGACCGAGCCCGCCCCGGCAGCCTTCACCCTGTTCGGCTGGCCGGATCAGAGCGCCGAGACCACCCACGGGGCTGTCAAGATCCCCTACCTGATGGGCATCATCGCCACCCGCTCCCTGGATGAGCAGGTGACCGGCATCAAAGATCTCAAGGCGCAGCATGAGGTGCGCATCCGCAGCGGCATGCTGGCTTATGGCGCGCTTGAGGCGCTTCGCCAGGATGGTGGCAACGGCGCCGCCCGCGCCACCTTCGAGCGCCACCGCGCCGATCTCGGCTACGGCCTGCTGCTCACCCCCCATGCCAAAGACATAGCCAAGGCGGACGAAGGGGCCATCGCCCGGGCGGTGGCGGATTCCGTGCCCCAGGTGGCGCCGCTGTTCTGGAGCTTCCGGCTGATGGTGGGCATAGGGGTGGTGTTGCTGCTGCTGTTTGCCGCCGCCTTCCTGCAACTGTGTAGAGGCCGGTTGGTGCAGTCGCCGCGTCTGCTCAAGGCGCTGTTCTGGTGCATACCGCTGCCCTGGATTGCCATAGAGGCAGGCTGGTTCGTGGCCGAGTTTGGTCGCCAGCCCTGGACCATCAGCGAGGTGTTGCCGGTGTCGGCCTCGGTCTCCTTGCTGCAGCCGGGCCAGATCTGGTTCAGCCTCATCGCCATCAGCCTCATCTATACCAGCCTGCTGGTGGTGGAGCTGTTCTTGTTGCGTCATGTGATCCGCAAAGGGCCCGCCAGCCTGCAGACGGGTCGTTATCAAGGTGAAGTCTTGGCAAGCGGGAGTGCGCTCTGATGGATTACGAAACCCTGAAAGTGATCTGGTGGGGTCTGGTGCTGTTCCTGCTCATCGGCTTCGTGGTGATGGACGGCTTCGATCTGGGGGTGGGCCTGCTGTTGCCCATCGTCGGCAAAACCGATGAGGAGCGGCGGGTGCTGCTCAACAGTGTCGGCCCGGTGTGGGAGGGCAACCAGGTGTGGCTCATCGCCGGCGCCGGTACCCTGTTCGCCGCCTGGCCGCTGGTCTATGCCGCCGCCTTCTCGGCCCTCTATGTGCCCTTCATGTTCCTGCTGTTCGGTCTCTTCCTGCGCCCGGTGGGTTTCGACTATCGCAGCAAGCTGGAATCGGCCCAGTGGCGCCGCTGGTGGGACCGCGCCCTGGTGACCGGCGCCCTGCTGCCGACCCTGGTGTTTGGCGCGACCCTGGGCTTCCTGTTGCAAGGCTTGCCGTTTCGCTTCGACTCGCACCTTCGCATCCACTACGGCGCCTTCGAGTTTAACTGGCCGCTGCTGCTGACCTGCATGGGCACGGCGCTGGCCCTGCTGATGCTCCACGGCGCCAGCTTCCTGCAGTGCAAGACCCAGGGGGTGATAGCCGAGCGCTGCGCCCGCCACAGCCTCTGGCTCGGGCCCCTGGCCAGCGGCCTGTTCGCCCTTGGCGGCGTCTGGCTCAGCCAGATGTGGGGATACCAGATTGCGGAGATAGGGGATCTCAACAGCGCCCTGACGCCGCTGATGAAGCAGGTGATGACGGCGCCGGATGGCTGGTTTGGCAACTTCGTGGCGCACCCGGTACTTTGGGCTGTGCCTGCCTTGGGCCTGCTGCTGCCGTTGATGAGTACCTTGGCAAGCCACCTCGGCAGATCGCGGCTGGCGATCCTTGCCAGCGGCGGCGCCTGCGCCGCCATGATGCTGACAGTGGCCATTGCGCTGTTCCCCTTCGTGCTGCCCTCGTCGCTGGATCCGTCGAGCAGCCTGACCCTGTGGGACGGCACCTCCAGCGAGGGCACCCTGCTCATCATGCTGGGAATAGTCGGGGTGCTGATGCCCATCAACATCGGCTACACCCTCTGGGTCTACCGGGTGGTGCGCGGCAAGGTCAGCACGCAGCAGGTTCGCCAACAGGGCCATAGCCTCTACTAACCGCCTTCACCTCAAGGGAGTTTCAACATGTGGTATTTCACCTGGATTCTGGGGCTGGGCTTTGCCCTGCTGTGCGGCCTGGTCAACCTGCTCTGGCTGGAGGCGCGCTGGGCCGCGGACGAGGATCTCAAGGAGTCTTGAGCCCGCCCCTGAAAACGAGAAAGGCCGACACCAGGTGTCGGCCTTTTTTATCTGTCAGCGCTCAGACCGCCAGCGCCAATTTGGCCTCGCGCCGCTCGCTGACGTGGGTCAGGCCGTAGGCCAGCAGCACGATCAGCGCGCCAATCCAGGGGGTGTGCATCAACCCCAGGTGTTCCACCACCAGACCACCGACCACGGATCCCAGCGCTATGCCGACGTTGAAGGCGGCGATGTTGAGGCCGGAGGCCACGTCCACGGCGTTGGGGGTATGGATCTCGGCCTGTTTCACCACCAGTACTTGTAGTCCCGGCACGTTGCCAAAGGCGAAGGCGCCCCACACCAGCACGGTCAGCACCGCCAGCACCGGATGGGGCGCGGTAAAGGTGAGCATCAGCAAGATGAGCGCCAGCCCGGCAAACATCAGCTTCAGGGCGGGCAGTGGGCCCATCTTGTCCGCCAGCTTGCCGCCCCAGATGTTGCCGAACGCAACAGATACTCCGTACACCAGCAAGATCAGGCTCACCGCATTGGCGCCGAAGCCGCTCACCTGTTGCAGTATGGGGGCGAGGAAGGTAAAGGCGGTGAAGGCGCCGCCGTAGCCCAGTGCCGTCTTGGCGTAGACCAGCAGCAGCGGCTTCTTGGTCAGCACCGAGAGTTGCTCACGGATGCTGGAAGCAGCACCTTTGGGCAGGTTACTCGGGATCAGCAGCAGGCTGCCCACCATGGCGATGAGGCCCAAGAGGCTCACCACCAGGAAGGTTTCGCGCCAGCCAAACTGTTGGCCAATCCAGGTGCCAAGCGGCACGCCAGTCACCAGCGCCACGGTCAGGCCGCTGAACATGATGGCGATGGCGCTCGCCGCCTTCTCCCTGGCCACCAGACCGGTGGCGATGGTGCTGCCCACCGAGAAGAAGACCCCGTGGGCCAGGCCGGTGAGGATGCGGGCGACGATCAGGCTCTCGTAACCCGGCGCCTGCCAGGCGAGCAGGTTGCCAATGGTGAACAGCGCCATCAACCCCACCAGCAACCACTTGCGCGGCAGCTTGCCGGTGAGCGCGGTCAGCAGCGGCGCACCGATGGCGACGCCGAGGGCATAGAGGCTGACCAGCAGGCCCGCCGAGGGGAGCGAGACATGAAGCTGTTCGGCGATGGTGGGAATGAGCCCCACTATCACAAATTCGGTGGTGCCGATCGCGAAGGCACTCAGGGTGAGGGCAAATAATGCCAGTGGCATAGAAACTCCTTGGATATGGGCTCCCTATGGGAGAAGGAGGTCAGTATGCCCAAGAGCTTTGTTGGCAAAAATGACGGCAACGTCAAATTACTTTTGTTTAATCAGCATCAATGGAGCCGTGGAATGGGGTAGTGGGAGTGGTTGAGGCAGCGGAGGCAAAGCGCGTAGAAGCAAGGTGTATAAACCGGGCAGGGAATAAAGAGGGGTGGGGCAAGGGAAGGGGGCTGCTGCGCGGGCGGCGGTGGCG
>NZ_CDBJ01000071.1:116083-152406 GCF_000820045.1 Aeromonas rivuli
TGCTCCCTTCTCCCCTGGCGGGAGAAGGGTTGGGGATGAGGGGGGGAGCTTGCCCCTCACCCTCACCCTCTCCCGCAGGGAGAGGGGATCGCTCGTGGTTGCAATAGGCTAGTGAGGGGTGCCGGTATCCGCCGCTGAAGCGAGAGATACAATGCGTCCTCTCCCGTTTAATCCCACTTTGGGGCGAAGTCCGGGTTGGCGCAGCGCTCCCCTCGCTCCAGGGTGGCAATCTGAGCCATCTCCTCGGGGCTGAGTTGCACCTTGAGGGCGGCCAGGTTGGCGGTCAGATTGGCGCGCTTGGTGGAGCTCGGGATCACCGCCATGTTCTGGGCCAGCAGCCAGGCCAGGGATACCTGGGCGGCGGAGACGCCATGGCGTGCGGCGATCTGCTGCATCAGTGGCTCGGCGAGCACCTTGCCATAGGCGAGCGGCATATAGGCGGTGACGGCGATGCCTTGCTCGCGGCAGAACTCCACTACCTTACGGTTTTGCAGCAGCGGGTGAATTTCCACCTGCTGGTGGGCGATGGCGCCCGGCCCCAGGATCTCGATGGCCTGTTTGAGCTGGGCGACCGTGAAGTTGGATACCCCGATCTCCCGGGTCAGGCCCCGGGCCTTGGCCTCGGCCAGCTGCTCCAGGTAGACCGCCATCGGCACCTCATCCTGGGGGGAAGGCCAGTGAATGAGCGCCAGATCCAGATAGTCGGTACGCAGCTTCTCCAGGCTCAGCTCCATGCTCGGGATCACCTTGCCCTGGCCAAACTCGCTGATCCACACCTTGGTGGTCAGGTAGATATCCTGGCGGGGCACGCCGCTTTCGTTCATCAGTTGGCCCACTTCGGCCTCGTTGTCATAGATCTGGGCGGTATCTATGTGGCGATAGCCGAGATCCAGACCCTGCAGCAGGGAGTCGCGCAGGGGCTGATCTTTCAGGCGAAAGGTACCAAGACCCAGGTTGGGCATCTTCATCATCATATTCCTCAAGTTATTGTTTCTACGCTCAATATTTTGTCGACCCATCCCCGTATCCAGGGCGGGCAGGGGACAGGCCGCAGCTGGATTCAGGCTAGTTGATAGCGGCGAACACTGGTGCTGGCAAACCAGCCCCGGGTGTTGGCCACGAAGGCGAGAAAATGGGGCTGCTGCTGGTGGGCCTTGAGCGCCGCATCGCTCTCCCACTCCTCGTGGATCATCCAGCCGTGGGGGCTCTCCAGGCTCTGATGCAGCCGGTAGCCAAGGCACCCGGGCTCTTGCCGGCTGGCGTTGACGAGCTGCGTCAGGGCGGCCCGACACTCGGCGGCGAATTCAGGCTTGGCCTCAAGCTCGGCAATCACAATCAGGGGGGATGGCATCTGAACCTCCTTGCTAAAACGACGGTCAGTATGCCCCCGGCAGACTGGGGGAAACAGGGGGGATATTACAATAGTGAATTGAGAGAAGTGCAATAATCAGAACCTACGCCTAAATCAGTAAGTATTAAAATCTCCAATAGAGGAGGGATGAATAAGGACTTTTATAAACCACCACTCTCTTTGTATCTTTTATATTTTGCAGGTAATATGTTGTCTTTTATAAGGGTGTTTCTATTTGTAATTATCTCTTCTTCCATTCTCTTTATGTAATTACCAAAATTAACGAAAACCTGAATGAACTCTTCTTGATCTATTTTTCCTTCTTCAAGTAGTTCATATATTTTTTCTATAATGAGTCTGTTTCCATGAAATAATTCAATGTGAGTGTCCTTTAGTTCTGGAAAGTACAGCCTGACGTACATTAGGATCTTTTTATTTATGTCTAGCAAATAGATCTTATGTGTATGCTCTGGGTCGTCAAGAATGTCACGCTTACCACCACTTATATTTCTGATGATTTCAAATCTTACCGCGTGACTATTGGATAATTCATTTAATGACAAATATAATTCTTCGAGTTTTTTAGTTCGCAGTTCGACGGTACTTCTGCGAGATAAAATCCACTGTGATATAAAGAATATAGTTACAGCGACTATTGCGCTGATAATAGCGGATAGAATGCTAGAATTTAATAGTTCAGCCATGTATAAAACCTTTGTTGATTTCTGATTCTTTCATCGAGTGCTTGTTGTAATCGTGGATTATCACTTTAATTCTTTCATCCACAATTTTTTCACTCGACATGACGGTCGACCAAGTTCTGGGTCTAAATATCGTGGCCTTCTATTCCGTAGAATAATTGGCGGAGATATATCTTGATTCGCTGCTTGTAACAATCAGGTATTAGCCGGTTCGGACCAGACCGCAAATTCGTTGCCGCTGGGTTCGACAAAGTGGAAGCGGCGGCCACCGGGGAAGTCAAACAGCGGGCGAATGATGGTGCCCCCATGCTGAAACACCTTGGCCTGGGTCGCGGCAATGTCGGCGCTGTAAAACACCAGCAGGGCGCCACCCTGGGCGCTGTGACCATAGAGATCTGCGCGGTAGAAGCCACCATCGAGCCCTTGACCCTCAAAGGCGCAGTAGTCAGGGCCATAGTCCACAAACTGCCAGCCGAAGACGGCCTGAAAGAAGGCCTTGGTCGCCGCCAGATCCTTGGCGGCAAACTCCACATAGTTCAGTTTTTCATGGGCCTTGGTCATGGCAGCTTCCTCTTGTTTCAAACGATGTGTGATGACTGGCTCACGATTGTCTGGGCTGCCAGCGCTGCTGGGTCCGTGGCGTGGAGCAGGGCTGTGTCTCCCAGGGGATCAGCTTGAGTTGCCAACGGCGCACCCGGAAGATGATCGCCATCATCAGCCCGACACCGATGACAAAGACGCTGATCTGGCGCAGGGCATACTCCGGGCTCACCTCATGCTGCCAACCGAAGCACCACATCAACAACCCCCAGAAGGCGCCTATGGGTAGCCCCAGTGCAAGTGCGTTGACCAGAAAGCGCTCATGGTGGGGCGGTCTGAGTCGCAGGCCCAGTCTGCGCAGCAATCTGAACAGTGGCGGGTCGTAATTGAGCGCCTGCACGCCCTTGTCGGCCAGCTCCCTATGGGCGGCGAACAGGCGATGTTCAAATAACATGGTGCTTCTCTTGTGTGACGGCATGACAGGGCCGGGCGATGGAGCGCTCCGATCTTCAATAAGGTGGTGCCGATTGTAGCCTTGTTGCTGGCTCGGGTGTTTGCGCCGGATCACATCGTTCCGTGCCGTAGAGGGGGGAGATCAGGCTGGGGGTAGAGGGGCAGGCCAGAGGGAAGAGAGGCACCTCCGGCCTGATTGACAACGTCAGATGGTCTCCCTGGCTACAGGGCCCGGCCATCATAGTGATGCACAGGCACGGACTCGGGATCTATGGCTTCCAGGCAACGGATATTGATGGCGGCAACATGGTTGCCATCGGGATCCACCCCCTCACCATAGGGGTGCATGCCGCACACCGGGCAGAATCTGTGTTTGACCACGTGTTTGTTGAAGGTGTAGGTGCTGGCCGCCTCAGGCGGGGTCAGCAACGTCATCTTCTCCCAGGGGACAAACCACAGCAGAGACCCCTTGCGTTGGCAGATGGAGCAGTTGCAGGCCAGGGCCTGGGTCAGTTCACCATCGGCTTCGAATGCCACTCTGCCGCAGTGGCAGCTTCCCTTGTATTTCATCACCCGACTCCTTGCGTTATATGGTCAGGGCCCTGAGCCGAGGCGGCTCTGTGTCCTTGCGGCCCCGGATCCCGACCGGATGAAGGGCCCGCATCAGTATAGCCATGTCCCATCGAGGGCTGCAGATGGACAGACTGGCGCTGAATGGGGTGTCGCGAGCCAGGGCTCCAAGAAGAAAACAGAGCAGGAGCAGGCGCCGTATCCGGGATGGCTGCCTTGCCAACTAACCCGCATTGAGCCTATAAAAAGCAAAGACTCTTGCTTGGATGACATCAATGAAGACCCATTCCGATGAACTGACCCTGTTTGTGGCCGTGGTGGAGGCGGGCAGTTTTCGCCAGGCGGCGGAGAACCTGGGGCTGGACAACTCTGTGGTGAGCCGCGGCATCAAGCGGCTGGAGGAGAAGCTCGCCACCGTGTTGCTCAACCGCACCACTCGCCGGGTCAGCCTGACCGAGGAGGGGAGCTGGTTCTATCAGCGGGCGGTGAGGGTGCTGACCGAGATGAGCGAGGCGGAGAGCCATCTGCTCAGCCGCAAGGAGCAGCCGGAGGGAATACTGCGGGTCGATGCCGCCACCCCCTTCATCCTGCATCGACTGGTGCCCCTCATCGGCGAGTTTCGGCGCCGTTATCCCGGTATCGAGCTGCAACTGCACAGCTCGGAGGGCTTTATCAATTTGATGGAGCGGCGGGTGGACATGGCCATTCGCATCGGCGAGCTGACCGACTCCTCCCTGCGCGCCTTGCCGCTCGGGCGCACGCGGTTGCGGCTGCTGGCATCCCCCGCTTACCTGAGCGAGCGGGGCACCCCGCGCCAGCCGGCGGATCTGCTGGCGGGTCACGAGCTGCTGGGCTTTTTGAATCCCGAGCACCTCAATCACTGGCCCCTGCTCACCGAGGAGCAGGGAGACAGGTTCGCCATCACGCCAACCCTGAGGGCGAGTAGCGGCGAGACCCTGCGCCAGCTGGCGCTGGGGGGGCAGGGTATCGTCTGTCTGTCGGACTTCATGACGGGGGAAGACAGGGCGAGCGGCGCCCTGGTGGAGGTGCTGGCCCGCAGCAACAGCGGCGCCTCGCGCCCCATTCATGCTGTGTTCTACTCCGATGCCCAGCGGGATATCCGGCTGCGGGTCTGGCTCGATTTTCTGAAAGAGCAGATTGGCCGCCACGCGCTCTGAGGGGCGCCGCACCGTAGGCATCATGGAGGGCGTGACGCTGCTCGCCCCCCGGGCCACCGCCTGACAGCCCCACAAAGAAACGGGCCGACATTGCTGTCGGCCCGTTGATTATTACCCGTCTCTCTTTCGCTGTTGTGCGCGCTGCATGCACTTTTTATTGATGAGCGGCTGGCTCGCAAGGGATGCAAGTGGTGCTTGGCATCCCCTGGCGATGATACCCGCAGGCGTGGCCCCGGGGGCTGCGCCAGCCGGGATCGGGCGCCGCGCCCCGACTGTTAATCCTCTTCTGCCCAACGAAGGGAGCGCTGGACCGCCTTCTGCCAGCCGCCGTAGAGGCGATCGCGGCGGGCGTCGTCCATCTGCGGGATGAACTCGCGGTCCACGCTGAACTTGTCTTTGAGCTCGTCCGCGCTCTTCCAGAAGCCCACGGCCAGACCGGCCAGGAAGGCGGCGCCCATGGCGGTGGTCTCGATGCGAGTCGGGCGTACCACTGGGGTGCGCATCATGTCGGACTGGAACTGCATCAGGAAGTCGTTGGCCACGGCGCCGCCATCCACCTTCAGAGAAGCCAGCTTGATGCCGGAGTCTTGCTGCATGGCATCGAGCACGTCGCGGCTCTGGTAGGCGATGGATTCGAGCGCCGCACGGATCACGTGGTTGCGGTTGGTGCCACGGGTCAGGCCGACCATGGTGCCACGGGCGTAGGGATCCCAGTAAGGGGCGCCCAGGCCGACGAAGGCCGGGACCAGGTAGACGCCATTGGTGTCGCCGACTTTGGTGGCGAAGTAGTCGGTGTCCCGGGCATCGTGAATGAGCTTCATCTCGTCACGCAGCCACTGGACGGTGGCGCCACCCATGAACACGGCCCCTTCCAGGGCGTAGTTGACGTCGCCCTTGGGACCGATGGCGATGGTGGTCAGCAGGCCGTTGTTGGAGCGAACCGGCTCGGTGCCAGTGTTCATCAACAAGAAGCAGCCGGTGCCATAGGTGTTCTTGGCCATGCCTTTCTCGAAGCAGAGCTGACCGAACAGCGCCGCCTGCTGGTCACCGGCGATACCGGCGATGGGGATGCGCGCGCCGCCGCCACGGGTGGTGTAGCCATAGACCTCGGAGGAGGGGCGTACCTCGGGCAGCATGGAGGCCGGGATGCCCAGCTCGTCGAGCATGCGTTGATCCCATTTCAGATCACGAATGTTGTAGAGCATGGTGCGCGACGCGTTGGTGGGATCGGTGACATGCACCTCGCCATTGGTCATCTTCCACAGCAGCCAGGTGTCGATGGTGCCAAACAGCAGCTCGCCGTTCATGGCCTGCTCCCGGGCGCCTTCGACGTTGTCGAGTATCCATTTCACCTTGGTGCCGGAGAAGTAGGCATCGACCACCAGACCGGTGTTGTCGCGCACGTACTCTTCCAGGCCACGGGCCTTGAGATCTTCACAGATGGCGGCGGTGCGGCGGCACTGCCAGACGATGGCGTTGTAGATGGGCTTGCCGGTGGCTTTCTCCCAGACGACGGTGGTTTCGCGCTGGTTGGTGATGCCGATGGCGGCGATCTGGTCGCTGTGCAGGCCGCTCTTGGCCAGCACCTCGGTGAAGACGGAGGACTGGGTCGCCCAGATCTCCATGGGGTCGTGCTCGACCCAGCCCGCGTTGGGGTAGTGCTGGGTGAACTCCCGCTGGGAGACGGCCACTATGTTGGCATCCTGATCGAAGACGATGGCGCGGGAAGAGGTAGTGCCTTGGTCCAGGGCGACGACGTACTTTTGTGCAGTAGACATGATGTTCTCCAGGTTTGGATGGGACCGCTCTTAAGCGGCGGCCTCTTCTTTAGCAGTTTGGGCGGCTTGCTCGGTGGCGGCAACACGGTTGCCCGGTACGCAAGGAGCCAGCACTTTCACATAGAGGGCGGTGCCGAGCTGGGCGCCGACGATGGGGCCCAGGATAGGTACCCAGAAGTAGGGGTTGTCACGGCCACCCGTCATGGCGACATCGCCCCAGCCCGCCAGGAAGGCGAACAGCTTGGGACCAAAGTCACGGGCCGGGTTCATGGCGAAACCGGTCAAGGGGCCGAGGGAAGCACCGATGACGGCGATGAGCAGACCAATCAGCAGGGCGGCGGCGAAGCCTTTGGGGGCGCCGTTGTTGTTGTCACCCAGTGCCATGATGCCCAGCATCAGCACGGCGGTGATCACCAGCTCGACCGCGAAGGCTTGCAGGTTGGAGAGCAGCGGGTTGGCGTAGGTAGAGAAGATACCGGCGGTGGCCAGACTCTCCAGGCTGCCGCGCACCACATTATGGGTCAGCTCCCACTGGGTGAACAGGCTGCTGTAGAGGAAGTAGACCAGGGCGGCGGCGCTGAAGGCTCCGGCTATCTGGGCGATGATGAAGGGCACGACCTTGCGCTTGTCAAAACCGGCAAAGGTCATCAGTGCCAGGGTCACGGCCGGGTTCAGGTGGGCACCTGATATGCCGCCGGTCACATAGATGGCGATGGCAACGCCGATCCCCCAAGTGATGGAGATCTCCCATTGGCCGAAGTTGGCACCAGCCAGCACCAGTGCCGCCACACAGCCGACGCCGAAAAAGATCAGCAGGCCGGTGCCGATGAACTCGGCGAGACATTCGCCAAGCAGGGTATTGGGTCTTTGTATGCTCATTCCTTTATTCCTCTTATCCACCCACAGACAGGTTTTGATGTTCCATGTTTTTTCTTTCATTCCAATTGGCGCCGAGGATCGGTTTGTTGTTTTTGGAGTCTGCGCAAACGTTATGCTCGTTTACGCTCGTTCTCGGACGAATGAGAAAATAAACCTTTCTGGCCTGTTCGCCACATCCCTCTGTTGGGAAATGTGGGCAAGATCCCATTCATTGCTAATAAAATGTGACGAAAAGCAAGGCATAGCAAGTGGTCTATCCCTTAGGTGTTAATCTGAAAGGCCCTTGCTATCAGGGTTCTGGTCTGATGAGTGTTTGCTCATTAGTGCGCACTTTCTGTAATAAATCTGTAATATTTTCGGTTACATCACAGATTAAATGTTCATAAATGCGCATAATTGGCTCGCTTACGAATCAAGATGTACTGATCGTGCGGTGTGCACTGGGCAAAGTCCCACACTCAATAACAACAAGACAAGGAAACTAAGATGCTTAGTTTTTTCAGGCCAGCGCCTCATATCGAGCGTCTGCCGGCTGACAAGGTTGACCCCTTCTACAAGCGCATGCGCTGGCAGATGTTCTTCGGTATCTTCCTCGGATATGCCGGTTACTATCTGGTGCGCAAGAACTTCAGCCTGGCGATGCCCTATCTGGTAGAACAGGGTTTCTCCCGCGGCGATCTGGGCCTGGCCCTGTCCGGGGTCTCCATTGCCTATGGTCTCTCCAAATTCCTGATGGGGAACGTGTCGGATCGCTCCAACGCGCGCTATTTCCTGTCGGCAGGTTTGCTGCTCTCCGCCGCTATCATGTTCATGATGGGGACCATGCACTGGGCCACGTCCAGCATCGGCATCATGTTCGTGCTGTTGTTCCTGAATGGTTGGGTGCAGGGCATGGGCTGGCCCCCTTGTGGCCGCACCATGGTGCACTGGTGGTCCCAGAAGGAGCGGGGTGAAGTCGTCTCGGTCTGGAACGTGGCCCACAACGTGGGTGGCGGCATGATAGGCCCGCTGTTCATCCTCGGCATGGGCTGGTTCAACGACTGGCGCAGTGCCTTCTATGTGCCGGCGGCCGCTGCCGCAGCCATCGCGGTGATCGTCTTCTTCGTGATGCGTGATACTCCGCAATCTGTCGGTCTGCCGCCGATTGAGGAGTACAAGGACGACTATCCGAAGGATTACAACGAGAGTCACGAGCAGGAGTTCTCCGCCAAGGAGATCTTCATGAAGTACGTGCTGCACAACAAACTGTTGTGGTACATCGCCATCGCCAACGCCTTCGTTTACCTCATTCGTTACGGTGTGCTGGACTGGGCGCCGACCTACCTCAAAGAGGCCAAGGACTTCAGCGTGGATCACTCCTCCTGGGCCTATTTCCTCTACGAGTGGGCGGGTATCCCCGGCACCCTGCTGTGCGGCTGGATCTCCGACAAGCTGTTCCAGGGTCGCCGTGCCCCGGCTGGCATCCTGTTCATGGTGCTGGTGACCCTGGCCGTGCTGGTCTACTGGCTCAACCCGGCGGGCAACCCGACCATCGACATGCTGGCGCTGGTTGCCATCGGCTTCCTGATCTATGGCCCCGTCATGCTGATTGGTCTGTATGCGCTGGAGCTGGCGCCCAAGAAAGCGGCGGGTACCGCAGCGGGCTTCACCGGTCTGTTCGGTTACCTGGGCGGCGCAGTCGCAGCCAACGCCATGTTGGGCTACACGGTTGACCACTTCGGCTGGGATGGCGGTTTCATGGTGCTGACCGCGTCTTGCGTGATCTCCATCGTTTTGCTGGCCATGACCCTCAAGCATGAAAATATCGCTGTGGCAGCCAAGGCGGCCGCCAATAAGGCATAAAACGTGATCCTGACCTTATCGATCCCAAAGGGGATAAGGTAAACTCCGAAAGGCCCCGCATCTGCCGGGGCCTTTTTTCGTTTCATCATCGGAGTGCAAGCGTGAAACAAACCCAACGACATCTGGAGATACTGGACGTCCTGACGCGGCAGGGATTTGTCTCGACGGAAGACCTGGTGAGCCATTTCGACGTCAGCCCGCAGACCATACGCCGGGATCTGAACGATCTCGCCGAACAGAACAAGATACGTCGTCACCATGGCGGCGCCTCATTGCATTCGAGTACCGTCAATACCGCATACAGCGCCCGTAAAGTGATGCAGCTCAAGGAGAAAGAGCGCATCGCCCGCGAGGTGGCGGCCAACATTCCCGACGGCTCCTCCCTCTTTATCGACATCGGCACCACCACAGAGGCCATTGCCCGGGCACTGCTCGATCACCGGGAATTGCGCGTCGTGACCAACAACCTCAACGTGGCCAGCATTCTGACCGCCAAGGATGATTTCACCGTCATCATCGCCGGGGGCGAGATCCGCAACAGAGATGGCGGCATAGTGGGGGAGGCGACCCGTGACTTCATCGGCCAGTTCCGCATGGACTACGGTGTCATCGGCATCTCCGGCATCGATGGTGACGGCTCATTGCTCGATTTCGACTATCACGAGGTGAAGATAGCCCAGGCCATCATCGCCCATTCCCGCCAGGTTTTTCTGGCCGCGGATCACACCAAATTCGGCCGTAACGCCATGGTGAACCTGGGCCACCTCAATCAGGTGCACGCCCTGTTCACCGACCAGCCCCCTCCCGAGAAGCTGATGCGCATCATGGCTCAGCATCAGATAGAGTGTCATATCTGCTGATGACCCCGGCGCCGCTCCCGCGGCGGTGCCGAGTCGTTTTTCCCGCAGTGCTTGGTCTGGCCGCCCACGGGCGGCCGTTTTGATGGGGGAGTGCGCTTGCAGGGTGAGTCAACCCCCTTGCGGTGGCTTGCTGCACATCTCCTCGCTGCCGTTGCCGCTCCTCTGACCCCGCCTGCTCCCCATTTGCCCTGATATGGCGCCTTTATCCGCTCGCTGTTAGCCTGCACTCTGCACTCTGCGGCACAGGAGCGCGATCACCTGATTGTTTGCAGTCTTTCCCCTCCCCCTCGCTGATGCGTTGCCCCTGTCATGGGATGGCAACTGACGCCTATTAAGCTGCGTCATCGTCTGCTTTTTGCTGGTATCGAGACAGGTGGTGCCCCCTTGCTGCAAGGAGGGGGAGGCCGGATCCCTTTTTTTGCGGCTTGGCCTCTATCGCGATCACACTTTCATCACTAAATGTTCGTTTATAGTTTTTTTATGCTCTAATATGAGCGAAATCAAACATTGTCGCCTTGGCGAACGCAAATATAAGAAAGTAGGTGAACATGAGCGAACATTATGATCTGGTCGTCGTCGGTGGCGGCATCAATGGGGTTGGCATCGCGGCGGATGCGGCCGGCCGTGGCCTGAAGGTAGCTTTGTTTGAGGCTCATGATCTCGCCTCGGCCACCTCGTCCAACTCCAGCAAGCTTATCCATGGCGGCCTGCGTTATCTCGAGCATTATGAGTTTCGCCTGGTGAAAGAGGCCCTGGCCGAGCGGGAAGTGCTGCTCGGCATGGCTCCCCATATCGCTCGCCCCATGCGCTTTCGTTTGCCCCATCGTCCCCATCTGCGTCCGGCCTGGATGATCCGCGCCGGTCTGTTTCTGTATGACAACCTCGCCAAGCGCGACAAGCTCAAGGGCAGCTGCGGTGTGCGCTTCTTGCCGCAAGATGGCTTGAGATCGGGGATCAGCAAGGGCTTCGAATATTCGGATGCCTGGGTTGATGACGCCAGACTGGTGGTGATCAATGCCATGATGGCGCGCAGCAAGGGGGCCGAGGTGCAGACCCGCACCCGCTGCGTCAAGGCGACCCGGGATGCCAAGTTATGGACCCTGACCCTGGAGCGCGAGGGGGGTGAGCGTTTCACCGTCACCTGCAAGGGGTTGGTCAATGCGGCGGGTCCCTGGGTCAAGACCTTCTATGACGAGGGGCTGCACGAGACATCCCCGCGCGGCATCCGACTCATCAAGGGCAGCCACATCATAGTGCCGCGCATCCACGAGCGCGAAGAGGCCTATATCCTGCAAAACGAAGACCACCGCATCGTCTTCGTCATTCCCTACCAGCAGGATTTCTCCCTCATCGGCACCACCGATGTGGAGCACAGGGGCGATGCCCGCGACGCTCACATCAGCGACGCCGAAGTGAACTACCTGTGCAACGTGGTCAATGCCCACTTCACCCGCAAGATAGCGCCGTCCGATGTGGTCTGGACCTATTCCGGGGTGCGACCGCTGTGCGATGACGAGTCCGACTCCCCCCAGGCGGTGACCCGGGATTACACCCTCGAACTCAGTGGCGATGCCGATGGCGCGCCCCTGCTCTCGGTATTTGGTGGCAAACTCACCACCTACCGCAAGCTGGCCCAGGCCGCCTGTCACAAACTCAAGCCCTGGTTTGCCCAGATGGGCGATGACTGGACCGCGTCCAGCCGCCTGCCCGGCGGCGAGTTCGATTGCAGCACCCAGGAGCTGGCCCGCGCCTATCGACTCGAGTTTGACTGGCTCGATGAGCGCAGTGCCCAGCGCATCAGCGAAGCCTATGGCGCTCAGGCCCGTCTCTGGTTGCAGCATGATCGTGGCGAGCACTTTGGTGCCGGCTTGTATGAATCCGAGGTGCGTTACCTGCTGGAACACGAGTGGGCGCACAGCCTGGAAGACATCCTGTGGCGCCGCAGCAAGTTGGGGCTGCGTCTGGATGCCCAGCAACAAGCCGCACTGCAAGCCTGGCTTGAGCAGTTCCACCACGCCCTGCCACAGGCCATGTAAAGGATGAGGGCATGTCCCGAGCATGCCCCGTCATCACGAGCAGATGGCCACCACGGCCCGGCCGGTATCATCTGCTCGTCATATTTTCCCTCTATAACAATGACCTGTCCCATGACGGCGGTCTGACATATGACCCCAAGGTTGACCTGTGCCATCGATTGGCCGTTTGACTTACCTACCTGACCCTTCAATAACAACAAGAGCACCCAAGATGAAACAAGTAGCCTTATCCCTTCTTGCCCTCTCCCTCGGCGCCACTCTCTCTCTGCCTGCACAGGCTGCCGATGAGGGCAAGGTCGTCATCGCCCACCGCGGCGCCTCCGGATATCTGCCCGAGCACACCCTGGCCTCCAAGGCCATGGCCTACGCCATGGGGGTGGATTATCTTGAGCAGGATCTGGTGATGACCAAGGATGACCAGCTGGTGGTGATGCACGATCACTTCCTCGATGGCATCACCGATGTGGCGGCGCGTTTCCCCGGCCGGGCCCGCGCCGATGGCCGCTACTATGTGGTGGACTTCACCCTGGCCGAGGTGCGCTCCCTGCGCATGACCGAGCCCTTCCAGCTGGTGGATGGCAAACAGGTGCCCGTCTACCCGGCCCGCTTCCCGCTGTGGCAGTCGGATTTTCGGATCCACACCTTCCAGGAAGAGATAGAGATGATCCAGGGTATGAACAAGAGCACCGGCAAGCAGGTCGGTATCTATCCCGAGATCAAGGCGCCCTGGTTCTTCCGTCACGAAGGCAAGGACATCTCCAAGGCGGTGCTCTCCGTGCTCAAGGAGTACGGTTACACCGACAAGCAGAGCAAGGTCTACCTGCAGAGCTTTGATGCCGATGAACTCAAGCGCATCAACGGCGAGCTGATGCCCGCCCTCGGCATGGACGTGAAACTGGTGCAGCTGATGGCCGAGACCGACTGGAACGAGACCATGGTCTACGACACCAAGGGCAAGGCGGCCCCCTATGACTATGACTGGATGTTCAAGCCGGGGGCCATGAAGACCATAGCCGCTTACGCCGACGGCATAGGCCCCTGGAAGCCGATGATAGTCACCGAGCCGGGTACCCCGGGCAAGCCGGTGTTCACCAGCATGGTCAAGGACGCCCATGCTGCCGGGCTCAAGGTACACCCTTATACCTTCCGCCAGGACGAGGGCCAGATCCCGGCCTATGCCAAGGACTTCACCGACCTGCTCAACATCTTCCTCTATCAGGCGGATGTGGATGGGGTGTTCAGCGATTTCCCGGACAAGGCGGTCGCCGTCATCGAGGCTCACGGCAAAGCGTAAATCAGGGCGCAACAGGGAAGAGCGAGCGGGGCCAGGTGCCCCGCTTTGTTATGGGCAGGCCACGGGGAAGCGAGCAGTCTGATCGTTTGCATGACCTGGCAACGCTGTGGGGAAGGGGGAGCAGTACCCGCCTTGGTGGATGAGGGGCCGCTCCATGACTGCGGTGGCATCATGATGTCAGGCTGAGCTGCTGCGAGTGTAATGTTTTATTTACGATTTATGATTTTATGGCAAGTGGTACGGCCTATCTTATAGGTCTTTATCATTCCATATTGGTTGTTTATCCAGCTATTGACAGCTTTTACCGCTGGTTACACTTGATTGTTTGTTTTTCCTTGGTAAGGTGGTGGCGGTTGCGTAACAAGGGGTGAACTGGTGTAAACATAAAGATACACCGCCCCTTTTGGCTTAGACAGTAGCGAGAATGACATCATGCACAGAGATCCCCTGAACAACATCCACATCCAGTCCGAACAGGTCATGATCACCCCGGCCCAGCTCAAGGAGCGACTGCCCATCTCGGAGCAGGCCCTGGCCTTCGTGCAAGGGGCGCGCAATACCATAGCCGACATCATTCACCGCCGGGATCATCGGCTGCTGGTGATCTGTGGACCCTGCTCCATTCATGACATGGACGCCGCCAAAGAGTACGCAACCCGACTCAAAGCGCTGCATGACGCCTATCAAGATTCTCTCTACATAGTGATGCGGGTCTACTTCGAGAAACCCCGCACCACGGTCGGCTGGAAGGGGTTTATCAATGATCCAGACCTGGACGGCACTTTCGATGTCGAGCTGGGACTGCACCGGGCCCGGGAACTGCTCTGCTGGCTGGCCGAGCTGGAGTTGCCGCTGGCGACCGAGGCCCTCGACCCCATCAGCCCGCAATACCTGGCCGAGCTCTTCTCCTGGTCGGCCATCGGTGCCCGCACCACCGAATCCCAGACTCACAGGGAGATGGCTTCCGGCCTCTCCATGCCGGTCGGTTTCAAGAACGGTACCGACGGTAACCTGGGAACCGCCATCAATGCCCTGCAGGCGGCATCCAGTCCCCATGCCTTCATGGGCATCAATCAGCAGGGCCAGGTGGCGCTGTTGCAGACCCAGGGCAACCCGGATGGCCACGTGATCCTGCGCGGCGGCAAGCACCCCAACTACGACTCGGTCAATGTCTCCCTGGCCGAGGAGGCGCTGGAAAAGGCGGGCCTGCTGCCGGGGTTGGTGGTGGATTGCAGCCATGGCAACTCCAGCAAGGATCACCGCTTGCAGCCCAAGGTGGCCGACAACGTCATCCACCAGATCCAGGAGGGGAACAGTTCCATCATTGGCGTCATGCTGGAATCGCACCTCAACGAGGGCAACCAGTCCAGCGAGCAGCCCAAGGCACAGATGCGCTACGGCGTCTCCATTACCGATGCTTGCATCGACTGGGAGACCACTGCCACGCTGCTGGATCGTTGTCACCAGCAGCTGGCGGCCCCGCTCAAGGCGCGTGCTCAGGGCTAAGCCATTGAGTCACTGTGTGAAAATGTTGAATAATAGGGCGTCGCATCCGGCGACGCCGTCAGGAAGATGTCATGGCAGAAGAGTTGAATGCCCTCAGGGACAAGATAGATGTAGTCGATCGGCAGCTGCTTGATCTGCTGGCCCAGCGTCTGGCCCTGGTGGGGGAAGTGGGTGAGGTCAAGAGCCGTCATGGTCTGCCCATCTATGCCCCGGACAGGGAGGCGAGCATGTTGGCCGGTCGCCGGGTCGAGGCCGAACGGCTGGGGGTGCCCGGCGATCTGATTGAAGACGTGCTGCGCCGGGTGATGCGCGAATCCTATGCCAGCGAGAAAGATACCGGCTTCAAGTGCATCAATCCTGCCCTGGGCAAGATTGTCATTATCGGGGGCGAGGGGCAGCTGGGCCGGCTGTTTGGTCATATGTTCTCGCTCTCCGGCTACCGGGTCGAGACGCTGGAACAGGCCGACTGGTCGCGGGCTGACGAGATCCTGGCCGATGCGGGACTGGTGATGGTGGCGGTGCCCATCGACATCACCTGCCAGATCATCGACCGGTTGGGTACCCTGCCAGCAGATTGCCTGCTGGTGGATGTGACCAGCGTCAAGAGTCAGCCTCTGGCTCATATGCTGGCCACCCATACTGGGCCCGTGCTGGGTCTGCATCCCATGTTCGGTCCGGATGTGGCCAGCTTTGCCAAGCAGGTGATCGTCTGCTGCCTGGGTCGGGATCCGGCCGCCAGCCAATGGCTGCTCGAGCAGATGACCATCTGGGGCGCCCGCCTGCAACAGGTAGAGGCCAAGGCCCATGATGAGGCCATGACCCTCATTCAGGCGCTGCGCCACTTCGCCACCTTCGCTTATGGCTGGCATCTCTCCCAGGAGGGGGCGGATCTCGAACAACTGCTTGGCTTGAGCTCGCCCATCTACCGGTTGGAACTGGCCATGGTGGGGCGGCTGTTTGCCCAGGATCCCGAGCTCTACGCCGACATCATCCTCTCTTCACCCCAGAATCTGGCCATGGTGCGTCGCTACTTCGAGCGTTTCGGGGAGGTGTTGCACCTGCTGGAGCAAGGGGACAGGGCTGGTTTCATCACGGCATTTCGTCAGGTGTCCGACTTCTTCGGCCCCCACGCCGATCAGTTCCTCAAGGAGAGCCGCATGTTGCTGGCGCAGGCCAACGACCGGCGCCACTACGGTTAGTCTGGACAGCAAGCATGAATAGCAGAAGGGGCCCGCGGGCCCCTTCGTTATGGCGTGATGAAACCACCATGGCCTTTAGTCAGCCGCAGGCACATAGAGCTCTGCATCGTCCCAGCCAAGGGGCAGGGTGAGCAGGGCATCGATCAACTCCCGGCGATCGGATTTTTCCAGATAGGCGAGATAGAGCGGACGGCGCAGGGGCTGGCCTCCTTCCACCAGATGCAGGCGCCCCTGCTCCAGGAAGGGGGTGACCATGCGCCGCGGCAGATAGGCGGCCCCACCGTTGGCGAGCACAAACTGCAACGCCATGCTGGCGGAGCTTGAGTGCAGCACCGGGGTCTTTTGCAGGCTCTGCAGGCGGCTTGGCTGCGGCTCGAAGCTGGTGCCCCAATCGAGATGGATGTGCGGCATCTGCATCAGGTTGTCGGCATTGGCGGCCGGGTCCCGGCTCACCAGCTCGAACACCAGCTCACCAATGGGGTGCAGGGCTATTTCGTCGATCTTGGTCGGCTCGGAGAGCAGCGCCAAGTCGAGGGAGCGCTCCAGCAACTGGCGGCAAAGGTGCTCGCGAGAGGCGGTCTCAAGCCTTACCGCGAGGCCGGGGGCCAGGGCGTAGACATGATTGAGCCAGTCGTTGAAATCCAGCTCCCAGAACACGGGAGGGGCGCCGATGGCAAGCTGCTGACTGAAGCCCGGGGAGAGGGCCACATCCTGCTTGGCACGGCCCAGGGTGTGCAAGATGGCGTCGGCATAGGGCAGCAGACGCTCCCCCGAGGCGGTCAGACGGATGTTGTTGCGATGACGGGCAAACAGACTGACCCCGAGCTGCTGCTCGAGCTGGCGAATGCGAAAGCTCACCGCCGACTGGGTCAGATAGAGATTCTCGGCGGCGCGGCCAAAGTGACGGGTCTTGCTGACTTCGATGAAGGTGCGTAGCAGTTCGGTATCCATCAGTCGAGGGACTCGTCACCGCCACCCATGCCACCGCCCATGCTGCCGCTCCCGCCGAAGCTGCCAGCAGCCTCGTCACTGGCGCCACCGGCGACGGTGCAGAGGCGATGAACCCGCTTCGGGCCTATGACTTTGAGATACTTGAACCACACCTTGGCGTGAGGGTTGCTGCCGGGTTCACCCGCCTTGAGTTGCTCGGCGAAGGCGGTCTCTACCTCGTCGCGCGGCGCCAGGTTGCCCTGGTAGATGGCCAGCATGCTGGTGCCGTATTTTTCCAGACTGTCTGCTTCGGCGACGGTGAATTCACCACTGCGACGCAGGCCACGGGGAAAATGTTTGAAGTCGTTGAAACGCTTGTCTGATTCGAAGCTCATAGTGCTCTTGTTCTGGTTAGTTTGACCTTTGCGGGCAAGTATCATCAGGCTTTTAAATAGTGCAAAATCAATTTTCTCACTATTTTGATAAAAATGTTTTATTGAACTATTTACCCCTGTCTGTGGTGATGATTGTTGGGGTAAGTTGGCCAAAAAGTGAGAAAAATAACGGACTTATGACGCAGCGCGTCATCCCGTTGTCATTTTTTTTGCCCATTTTTGGCAAGGAAAAGGGCGCACAGTGGCGCCCTTGTCATTCAGTTCTGAGAGCCAAACTGGCCGCCCAATGTCATTCAATCATGGCCGGTTGCGCCTGGGCATCGGCACGCCACAAGCGATAACGCACCTCGTACTCCTGGGGTATATAGATGACGAAAGGCAGCTTGGAATTGTAGTTCACGAAGAAGCCTTGGCCATAAATCTGGATGAAGCTCTCTTTCTTCTGGCCTTCCGGGCAGGCCATCAGGGTGCTGATGGGGTCGGAGACCTTGCCCAGGGTCAGGTAGTTGTAACCCCACCCCTTGACGCTGTGCTGCTCCAGGTTGCCAGCGAAGCGCGGCACGTTGCAATCCACCAGCATCTTCTTGCCGACTTGCAGCTCGACCATCATGTCGGCTTCATTCTCGACTTCCGGCAGGCGGACAACGACACGTTCCTGGTTTATCTCGGCGGCCGGGAACATGCTGATATCAAATTTTTTCGGTTCGGCGGCGAAGGCATGCCCGCTCAGCAAGAAGGCGCCCAGCAGGCTAAAACGCAATACGGTTTTCATCTGTACCTCATGGGATTGAACTATCGTCGCTAGACTAACCGCTTCACCGCCTTCATACCAGCGCTCTGCCATGCAAATCCTGCCTGTTCGGCCACACAATGACGTGATTTGGCTATTTTCTGACAGTGCGCGCAATCACTGTACTGTTTTGGCGATATCTGCTGGCCGACAGCGGTGCGCGGTGCGTCCGCTGTCGGCCAGTTCAGGGGCTTAACGCACCAGTATTAGCTGTTTTGCCCAGGCGCTGGGGGCCCGCAGACCGACGGCGCCGCTGGTGATGTCCAGATAAGCCACCGTCTTGCCCGCCGGGAAGGGGGTCGAGGACCAGAGATAGACGTAGCCGTCATTGACCTCTTTGCCCTCGCCCGCCATGGCGCGGGGGAAGATGGTCTCGTTCAATGCCGGCTTGTAGCAGGCGGATTCCAGGATGCTGGTCAGCTCCTTGATGGTGGGCAGGCGCCAGTCGGTGTGACCGCCGAAACCATGGAGGGCGTGATTGGATTCGGTGCGGATCCGCTCGGCGGTCAGCAGTGCCTGCTGCCAGTAGAGGCGAGTCGGCTCGCCACGGCAGCTCTCATTTTGCCAGGTTTGCCCCAGCTGGCAGCGCATCCAGGTCAGGCCGGAGGCGCGGTCCGTCACGGTACCGTTGCCGTGATCGAGGAAGCGGGAGCTCGGGCTGGTTCTGGGCATGCTGTCGTCGCAGATGGCGATGGCCAGTGCCAGCGGGCTACACAGACAAAGCAGCAGGGTCAGGAGAAACTTGTTCATCGGGTTACCTCGGCCACCAGGCGCAGTTGCAGGGCATTGGGGTCGTCAGGGGTTTGTACGGGAGTCGGGTAATCGGTGCCAGCGTCCTCACCCCAATAAAGCGGGGCAATGACACTGAGCGGCGCACTCTCGAGGCGACGGGAGGGGGTCAGAGTCTGACTCCAGTAATAGCCATCGAAGCCATTGAGACCGGTACCCAGATCGGGGAAGTAGCGCACATCGAGGGTGGCAATCTGCCCATCCTGCTGAGCCAGCGAGCCGTAGTGTTGCAGGCTCATCAGCTCCTGGGCGTGGGGCAGGCGCCAGTGCGCGATGCCGCACAGTTGCTGGCTGTTGAGCCAT
Organism: Aeromonas rivuli; assembly: GCF_000820045.1. Lineage (GTDB taxonomy): Bacteria > Pseudomonadota > Gammaproteobacteria > Enterobacterales > Aeromonadaceae > Aeromonas > Aeromonas rivuli. The sequence continues at coordinate 135,478 of NZ_CDBJ01000071.1, forward strand.
TGACGGTATTGCTCGGTTGAGCAGATGGCCTCACCACTCGGGCAGGCGTAGTCCAGCTCGGCTTGTTGGGGATGGTAGTTGCCAAACTCCCAGGCGAAGACCCGATGCAGATCCCGCGGGCTGTCCGGGTCATCCAGCTTCTTCTCCCAGACGAGGCCGGTGTTGAGATCCTCCACACAATCCCATTGAGCTGCGCTGTCCGGCAGCGGCTGCCCCTTGTTGTCGAGCTTGCGATAACGCAGGGGAGCCTGCTTGAGGCTGGCATCCTGGCCCGGATGATCCGCGGGCTCGCTGGTCAGCAGATAATCCACTCCGTCGCTGAACGTCGTGACGCCGCTGGCGGTGACCAGGGCTCTTGGCTGCTGCTGTTGCAACACGGCGCCGAGTCGGGGTTGCAGGCTGAGGAGCTCCGGACTGTCGGAAAAATGCTGACTGAGCTCGGGCAGCAGGGTGACCAGCCCCTGCCAGATCTGGCGTTGGCGCTCATCGGCGGATTGGCCCGGCAGGGTCGTGGCGTCATCGAGTGCGGCCAGCGCCAGCTCGGCGAGGGCCTGGTTGAACTCTTCCAACCGAGCCAGGGCGGCCAGATCCTGGCCCGGCTGCAGGGGGGCCAGGTCGGCCAGCAGCTTGGCCAGTGCCTGGGCTGGCGGCATCCCCTCACCGACCCGGATCTGCAACAAGGTGCTCAGGGGACTGGGCGTGAGGTGTTGTGCATCCTGGCGCGCCGCCGGGTGAGTCAGGGTCAGCGCGGCGGGATCCCTTGGGATGAACAGCAGAGGGCTGGTCAGCAGGGTGGGGGAGTGCCCCTCCAGCGGGCGAGCGCCTGCGGCGCCATTGACCTCGGGTTCACCGGCGTCACAACGATCGTTTTGATTGAGGTTGACGCACAGGGTGCCTGCCTGGGGCAGGTTGACCGTCAGGCGATAGGCCGGTGCGGCCAGTGGCGCCTCGTCCGAGTCGCCGCCACCGCAGGCGCCGAGCAGGGGAGCCAGCAAACAGGCAAGCCGGCTGTATTTCAGATTCATCTCTTGTCCTCAAAGGGGCCTGGGCCCCTCGCTGTTATTGATAGGGTCTGTGTTAACCACGACGCACGAAACGGCGCCAGAGGGCGAGCGGCAGTAGCCAGAACAGGTTGATGGCACCGCCCCCGCTGCTGTCCGCGGTGTCGAAGTGGATGATGCCGTCCTTGGGCGGCGCCACCGGCTTGCCACATTGGGCGCCGACGCGCTGGCTGATGCTCCAGCCATTCAGGCGGCCCTGCTTGCCGGGGGCGTTGTCCACGACTTCCAGGGTCCACTTGCCCGACAAGGGTTCGCCGTTGAACAGGCTCAAGGTTTGCAGGGATTGCAGTTCGGTCGGGAAGACCCCCTTGAGACGGGGCAGCGGACTGTAGCCTTTGTCCCAGATCTGGACCCGGGTGCCGGAGGGGGAGTTGAGCCAGATCTCCAGCTCGTCCAGGGCCTCGTGTTGCAAGTCCAGGGTCAGTTGCAACTGATCGCTCACCCTGGCATCGCTCTTTTCCAGCAGCAGACTGGTTTCGCTCAAGCCCTTCTCATCGCTGCTGATGGCATCGTTGAGGGTCAGTGACTGGCCGCTTGCTCGGGCGACTACCGGGGTGCCGATCGGCAGGCTCAGCGGTTGCTGCCACTGGCGCTCGCTCGGACTGGCACCCGTCAGGGCGAGGGTGATGGGCACGTCCACCACGTCGCCACAGGCGAGCGGAGCCTGGGCCAGCAGTCGCAGGGTGGTGGTCATGAGGCCGCCTGGTGCCAGGGTGCTGCTCTGCCACTGAACCGGCTCGGCCTGCAGGCCGCCGGGCAGGGCCAGGGTCAGACTGTGCAGGGTCACTGGCGTGTTGCCGGGGTTGCTGAGGTTGAGTACCACCGACTGGCGCTCACCGAGCTCGATGGCGCTGCCGTCGGCCAGAGCCATGCTGACCGGTGCCTGCAGCAGGCCGTGCTGACGGAATGCCTGTTCCAGCAGGCGACCATAGTGGCGCGCCGGATATAGCCGCTCGGCCGTGTCCACCGTGAGGCGGGCCAGCTGTGGCATGCGAATGGCGGGTCCTAAGCCGAAGTGGGACTCTATGACGAGGCGATCAAACTCGTCTCGCGCCACCTCGCCATGTTCGGCGACGGCCGCCAGCAGAGCCTGGAACAGGGGGGTGCCCCACAGCTGATCACCGTTGCTGCCGTTGATGGTTCTGTGGGCCGGATAGTTGTAGTCCGGGTGATAGCGGGCGCGCAGATCGTCCAGCTGGCGCGGGGCCCGGTCGGTGAAGCGGGCATCCCAGTTGAACACCATGGCCGGTTCGAACTGGCGACCCGCCTCGCTGCGCTGACGATGACTGGCCGCCAGATAGTCGCTGAAGCCTTCACCTATGGCGCCCCAGTCACCCTCTTCCCCGAGATCCGGCACTATGTGGTGCTGCACCGCGTGACCAAACTCGTGCCAGACAACCATGGGGTCTTCGGCATCGGGCACGCCGCTGCGGCCCAGCTCCAGCCTGCGCTCAAACGGATCGTAGAGGGAGTTGTCCTGAAAGCCGGCATCGGTGTCGATGTCGAGGGCGCCGGGGATGAGGTCGGCAAAGCCGAGCGTCTTGAGGTGGCGCTGGGCCAAGTCCAGGTGGTAGTAGGCGTTGATGTCGGCGAAGCCCGGATCGTCTCGGGTCAGGCGAAATGCCTGAGCATTGTCGGCGCGGTAGGGCGCCGTGCTGGGCTCCATGGCATCCACCACCCGGGCATGGGGGCCGCTGAGCAGATAGTCGCTGCCCTGCAGGGTGACCGGCAGCGCCACCTTGTCCTGGTAGGCGGCATCGGCAAGTACCAGGGCGTCGTGCCAGATCAGGCTGGCATCTTGCAACTGGGTACGAGGATCCGGGTCGAACACCCGGGCCAAGACGGAGACATCTCCCGCATCGGGGGCCTGTAGCGCCGTGGTGGTTGCCCTGTCTCCCCAGCGGCCGAGCTCCTCTGTGCCATCACAGCTGGCAAACAGCTGCACATGGGAGGCCTTGGCGTTGCCATCCTTGTGCTCACGAATGCGCTGGCGCAGGGCCGGCACCAGGGTCTCGCCATCGCGCCAGTACCAGGCCTCGACCAGATCGAGGGTGTCAATCTGGGCACCGGCATCGCGCAGGCTGGTCAGCAAGGGATCCAGATTGCCACTGGCATCGCAGCCCGGCAGGCTGGTCTGAAGGGGGCGCAGGTTGTGGTAGAGGCGCCAGGGCTTGCCGGCGCTGTCTATGCTGACGGCCGCCTGGGTGGTGGCCACCGGCAGGCCGTTGACCAGCATGCGGAAGCTATGGTGGTGGCCGAGCAGGCTGGCCTTGTCGTAGTCGGGGGCAAGGGTCACGCCGAGGCGAGTCTCCAGCCAGGCTCGGGGCGTGGCGGTCAGCGGCGCCTCATCGACAAATTGCAGCTCTGCCGCACAGAGGGGTTGGGCGAGCAGGGTCGCCGCCAGCCAGAGGGCCAGGGAAGAGGGTTTCATGGATGACTCCAAAACGGGATTGAAAGAGTGAGGCATGGCATCAGGGGGTGACCCCGGCCAGGTTGAGCAAGAAGGCATATTCGCGGGCGGCCTGCTGCTGCGCCGTGCCCGCGCTGGCCAGATGTCCGCCGTCGAGCTCGGTGCTGAGCAGATAGGGGCCGGCCGCGGTGCTCTGCTCCCGCAGACGGGCCATCCACTTCAGCGGCTCCCAGTAAGGCACCTGACTGTCATAGAGTCCGGCCGTCACATAGAGGGGCGGGTAGGGCGCAGCATGCAGGTTGTCATAGGGGCTCAGGCGGCGCATGGCGGCGTAGTCCGCCGGCTTGGCCGGGTTGCCCCACTCGGCATACTCCTGGCGGGTGAGCGGCAGTTCGGGATCGCTCATGGTGCCGAGCAAGTCGACGAAGGGCACCTGCAACAGGGCGCCAGCGAAGCGGGTAGGGGCCTGATTGAGCGCCGCCGCCACCAGCAGGCCGCCGGCGCTGCCGCCCATGGCGAACAGCCGGGCAGCGTCGATGGCGGGATCCCGCGCCAGGGCATCGGCGACGGCCAGGAAGTCATCCACGCTGTGCTGTTTGCGCTGACCCCGGCCGTCTTGATACCAGCCATCTCCCAGCAGACCGCCGCCACGCACATGGGCGATGGCGTAGACGAAACCACGATCGAGCAGGCTCAACACCTGAGGCTGGTAGTAGGGGCGCATGGGGGTGCCATAGGCGCCATAGCCATAGAGCAGCAGCGCCTTGGGGGTCTTGATCTCTTTGCGCCACACCAGGGAGACCGGCACCCGGGCGCCGTCCTTGCCCAGGACCCAGCGCCGTTCGCTCTGATAGACAGAGGCCGCTGCCTGAGTGGCATCGCTCAGCCATTGCCCCGAGTCCAGATCCAGCCAGCGTTGATGCGGGGCCTCGGCCATACCCTGGCGGCGGATCAACAGGTGCTGGCTGGCCGGATCCTGAGCGCCCTGGATCCAGGCCGTACCCGCCCCTTCGGTGAGCGGCAGGCTGTGGCGCAGTTGGCCGTTGGCATCGAGCACATCGAGCCAGTCATCGCCATCCTTGCGGTATTGCAGCACGGTGTGATTGGCAAACAGGCGCCACTTCTCGAGGGTGCGGCCCTGACCGGGCCAACGCAGCTGCCACTTGCCTTGCCTCAGTGCGGCCAGGCTGCTGGCCTGGTAGAGGCCAAGCTCGCCATCCCGGTTGCTCTTGAGCAGCACCCGCTCTCCCAGGGTATCGAGGTAGTACTCCACCCCGGGTTGGCGGGCCTTGAGCAGGGCGGCGCCACCATCATCCAGCAGGTATTGCTCCGAGCTGTTGTGGTTGTTGCTCTGCAAGATGAGGTGACGCTGGTCGGTGGTGCGATAGAGACTGAGCAGCCAGGCGGCATCCATCTCCTGATGGATCAGCCGCTCCTTGCCCCCTTGCCAGGCCCACAGTTGCCAGGGGCGCAGGGTATTGCGCTCGTTGGCCAGGGTATAGAGGGTCTTGCCATCCAGGCTCCAGAGCAGATCGCTGGCGCGGTGTGGCAAAGAGGCGAGCGTCTCGCCGCTCGCCAGATCCAGCAGGCTGATGCGGTAATCCCTGTCGCCACGGCTATCTTCGGCCAGCGCCAGCCAGCGCCCATCGGGATGCAGCGACCAGCTGGCGAGCTCGTAGTAGCCCTCCCCTGGTTGACGCGGGGCCAGCCGCTGGCGGGGGGTGGCCTGCTCATCGGTCCGCTGCCACAGGCTGCCGTCCGCTTTCATGCGCCACTGGCTGCCCGCCAGGCTCAGCCACTCCTCTGGTAGAGGCTCGCCCCGTTCTCTGGCCTGCCACTCGGTTAGCAGTTGCTGTGCCAGTGCTTGCTGGCCGCTGAGCTGTTGCTCGGTCCAGCGATTCTGCTCGCGCAGCAGCGTCAGCAATTCGGGGGAGCGGCGGCTGTCGTCACGCCAGCCGCCATAGGGATCGACCCGAGCAATCTCGCCCTGCATCAGCAAGGGACGTTTGGGGATGGGGGGCGCTTCCTCAGAGGCCTGGGAGGCAGGGGCCGCCAGCAGGGCGGCCAGGATCAGTAGGTGCTGCATCAGATCCCCACGAAGGTGTAGCGCAGGCTGGCGCTCAGGGAGCGACCGGTCTGGGTGAACAGATCGGCATTGGTGCCCGCCTCCAGCCCGGCCACATCCTGATAGCGGGTGTAGCGGGTGTCGAACAGGTTATCGAGCTTGAGATTGACCTTGAGGGCATCGGTGATCAGCCAGTCGGCGGTCATGGCGAGGCTGAACCAGCCCGCGCTCTTGAGGCAGTCACTCTGGCTGCTGGTCAGGTTGCTGCCGCAGCTGGGCACCCGGCTCATGGCGGCGGCGTAGTCGGCCTGCACCCCGACGCTCCAGTCGTTGGCCTGATAGCTCAGGCGAGTGTTGCCCTCCAGCGGGGTGAGGGTGCGCAAGGCCTCGCCCTCGCTATCTTCCCCATCGACCCAGCCGAGCTTGGTGGCGAGCTCCCATTGCTGGGTCAGCCAGTAGCTGGCGGCCACTTCGGCGCCCCAGGTCTCGGCCTTGGCCACGTTGCGGTACTGGCGCAGGATGACGCCGTCGCGCAGCCGCAGCCCGACTTCACGCCAGTCGATGAAGTTGTAGTAACGGTTGTAGAAGAGCGCCGGTTTGATGCTCCAGTGCTCACCCTCGCCGCCAAGGCCCCACTCGAAGCTGTGGCTGGTCTCTTCCTGCAGCTCGGTGTTGGCGATGATCTCGAACGGCGGCAGGGCAAAGTAGTGGGGGATGTTGCCGTACACCTTGTCATAGGAGGGGGCACGGAAACCGTTGGCGTAGCTGAGCCAGCTGCGCCACTGGTCGTTGAAGCGGTAGCTGGTGGCCAGGCTCGGGGAGATATGCCAGCTGTGGTTCTCGCCATTGCTGCCATCCAGCGGTTGCAGCCACTGATGATCCATGCGCAGGGTCGGGGTGAACTGCCACTGACCCAGGGTCGCCACGTCGCTGAGCCAGATCCCGGCCCGGTCGGTGCGGGCCCGGCTGAACGGCGCCGACTGCTGGGGCTGGGGCACGCCCGCCTCCAGACTCAGCTTGTCCACCGGTCGCTCATGGTTGGTGCGCTCCAGCTCCATGCCATAGCTCAACTTGTGGCCGAAGTCGCCGGTGGTCAGATCCCGGCGCACATCCAGCGCGCTGCCGATCCGCTCTTCGGTGAAGGTGGCCAGTTCCCGCTCGCTGCGATAGCGCGGGTAGCCGCTCAGCTCGTCGTTTTGCAGCAGGCTGCGCTTGTTGGCCGTGTTCTTGGCGTGGTTGCCATAGAGGTTCCAGCTGAACTGATCCGCCAGCAGGCTGTCGAGGCGGCTCGCCTCCCAGCTCAGCTTGCCGCCCTGGGTCTTTTGCGACGCATTCTCGCGGTAATCGCGTACCTGCCACTTGCCGTCGGGCTGGGGCACTTCGCGGGGTCCCTGATCCCGGTAGGCATTGTCCTCGAAGTAGTCGAGCTCGAGGCGCAGCAGGTGGTGCTCATTCAAGTCGAAACGGGAGCTGGTGGAGGCGCTGAGGCCGTCCAGATCCGCCGGGATGCGACTCTCGTCATAGTTGGCGGTCTCGTGTCCCTGCCAGCCGGAAACGCGCAGCAGGTGCTCGGTATCCAGCAGGCGGGCTGCGCCGGTGGCGCTCAGTTTTTGCTTGGCGCTGCTGCCATCGTGCAGGATCTTGCTGCTCAGATAGGCATCCTGGCCCTGCAGGTAGTCTTCCGGCTGCTTGGTGCTGATGACGATGGTGCCGCCGATGGCGTCGGAGCCGTGCAGGGAAGAGCCCGCCCCCTTGGCCACTTCGATCTGCTTGACGTCATCGAGATCGAAGCTGAAACGGCCCACCTTGTCGTTGAGATCATCGGCGCCGAAGCCATCGCTGACCCGCACCCCATCCTTGATGATCAATACCCGGTTGCCGCCCATGCCGCGGATGATGATGTTTTGCGGCCGCCCGGCGGAGCCGGTCACCGAGACACCGGGTTCATTCTTGAACACGTCGGTGAGTTCGGTGGCCACCTGGCGATCCAGGTCCTCCTCGGTGATGACGGTGATGGAGCCCGAGACGTCGGACAGCTTCTGCTCTATCCGCTGGCCCTTGACCACTATGGTCTCGCGCGCCTTGAGGGTGGGATTGATGTCAGTGGCGTCGATCCTGGCCGGATCGCTGGCGGCCAGGGCTGTACCGGACAGCAGCATGGGCCAGTAGTGCAGTGGTGTTTTCATTGTTGATAATGATTATTATTTGAGCCTGAAGGGCGCGGATTATTGCAGACTCATTAGGGCAGATCAACAGTTGATAATAATTATCATTGTCATCGTACTGAATTGATATTATTGATATTTGTGACAGTTATTCAATGAGGGGTGGTGCTGCTTGGTCTGATTGAAGAAGGCAGAGTGTGATAGCGATGCAACTCGGGGAGGTGAGAGACGAGACTGGTGGGAGGGGAGTTGGATTCCGTGCACATACGACAGAGCCCGCCATGAGGCGGGCTCTGTCGAGGGGGCTGGCTCAATCAGGGGGCGCGGTAGAAACGGTTCAGCTCGTTCATCACCTGGATCATGGCGCCCATGTCCGGAGTGCCGTGCTTGATCTGGCGATAACTGTCCCAGTCACGCAACTCGAAGTCACCCTGCTTGTTGAACTCAGTGATGGTCTTGTCCTGATAGATGGCAAAGTTCTGTTGATCGCCAGCCAGCAGCCAGTTGCGCTGGCCAGGATCGAACAGATTGCGGCCACTGCTGTAGTCGCGTTCAGGATTGCGCACCCCCAGCATATTGGGCATCAGGGTGGGCACCAAATCCATATGGCTGGTACCCGTATCAATGTTTGCCGCGGCCTTGCCCGGCCAGGCCAGCACCAGAGGGACCTGCACCTGGTAACGGGAATAATTGGTTCCCGATCCCCAGCTGTTGCGATCCGTGTCGTTGAACTCCTGACCATGGTCGGAGGTGATCACCACTATGGTGTCATCGCTGAGCCCTTTTTGCTGCAACTCGGCCAGCATCTGCTCGAGCAGCTGATCGGCGTAGAAGACAGCGTTCTTGTAACGGTTCTCCAGCTTCTGGCGATTCTCGGCGCGATAGGCGGTGGCCGGATTGAACTTGGTCAGTTCGGGCTGGAAGGGGCCCTTGATCTCGGCGGGTAGCTGATAGGCACCCGGGCTGGATAGATAGACAAACGAGAACCATGGTCTGTCGTTCGGGCGCTCACCCAGCCACTGTTGCCAGTCTGCAACCAGCTTGCCATCATCCTGCTGGCGGGAGACAAACACCTGCTTGCGCAGGCCGGCGAGTATGCTCCGGCGATACTTATCGGCATCATCAAGGGAGCCAAACAGACCGAATTCGTAATCCTGGCGCAGCATCTCATCCAGCAGCACTGGCGGGGTCTTGTCGAGGCGGATGTCGTTGTAGTAGTGACCGGGCAGGCCATAAAACAGGCTGAACATGCCCATCACATCGTCGTTGCCACCGCTCAGGTGCTGACGGAAGTTGAGGTGCTGGTCTGCATAGCGTTGCAGATTGGGCATATTGATGCTGTTGAGCATGTCATAGCGCAGCGAGTCCACCACCACGATCAGCAGATTTTGATGATTGCTGGGCGCATTGACGCTGAGCGGGCGCAGCGGATAGCGCAGCCGGCTCTCGCCATCCCCATCCTGGGACTGGGCCTCTTTCTCGTACTGATCCAGGTCCAGCCAGCCATGCTTGGCCAGGAAGCTCTTGGCGGTCATGGGGTAGGAGAGCGGGAAGTTTGCCTTCTGCATGGTGATGGGCTGATACAGGGTCGCATCTGCCCAGCTGTTGACCACGTGGGTCAGAATAAAGCAGCCGAGCAGGGCCAGGCCCACATGGCTGCCATACTGACGGCGCTTGCGCTTGTTGATCTTGCGCCACACATAGGCCGACAGCAGCAGTTGCAGCAGGAAGATGGTCGGCACCGCCACGAAGATGATGCTCCAGATAGAGCCTTGCTCCGTCTGGGCTTGCTCCAATAGCAGCTGCCATACCTGCCCATTGAGGTGGAACTTGAACAGCCGGAACACCTGGGTGTCGATGAGCAGGAGCACTAGCGCCAGGGTCGCCACTATGGCCGAGACGAACCTCAGTGCCTTCTCTTTGGGAAGCACGAAACTCAGGGGGAATATGGTCAGCAGATAGGTGACGAAACTCAGGAAGGAGAAGTGGCCTATCCAGCTGATGATGAGATAGACGATCCCGAGAGTCGTCGATGGCCAGCTGATGGCACCCAGATAGCGGGTGGCGATCAGCATGGCCAGGATGATGTTGAAGAAGGAGAACCAATGCCCCCAGGTGATCAGGCGGGAAACGTTATCACGATAGGGGTTGCCGGTTTCGACCATAGTGATCCATCTACTTGAAAAACATCAAAGAATGCGGAGAAACTCAGTGAGCATCGCGACGGTGATCCACCGAGGCAGTGAGCGCCTGGATGTATTTTTCGGTGATCGCCTGACGCTGGGCCGGGGCCATACCATTGATGATATTGGTGGTCAGGTTGCCAAGCACCATCAGACTGAGATCCACCGGCGCCTTGTGTTTTTCCAGGGCGGTGATCAGGTCGTTCATCAGGGCGTCAAACTGCTCGTTATTGTACTTTGATACGATGGGCATAATCTTCAGTTCATCTCAGTTCAAAGCGACTTATAATACTCCACCCTTTCGGCTAACACTATGGCTTTGTGACATGAGTCTCGATATCGACAAGATCATTCTTCACTCCCTGCGCAGTGGCAGCGGCGGTCAGCCCCAGGCCGATACTCGCAGCCAGACACTGACCCCCGACGAGGCCGTTCAGGGGCTGATGGCGGAGCTGCATCGCATCTATAACGGCAAAGGCGGCAAAGGATTTGGTTACTTCGCCGAGGGCGAGGAGGGGGCAGAGGCGGCCGAGGGGGATGATGCCCCCAAACCGGCCTCTCCGCTGTTTCGCATCGCCCTCGAACAACTGCTCGCCGGACAGAGCGACTTCGTCCCCTTCTCGGTCTCCATGACCCAGCACCTGGTCAAGACCCTGGTCGACCATGCTCTGGATGAACAAGGGGTACTGCTGTTTGCCAAATACAACTATGTGGGGGTCGACTATCTGTTGGTCGCCCTGCTGGAGGGCAAGGAGAGCGTGACGGTGAGTGAAGCCCTCGAGCTCAGCCATATCCAGTATCTGGATATCGGCAAACTCAATCTGGTGGCGCGTATCGATCTGACCGAATGGAAGACTCAGCCCGAGTCGCGTCGGTATATCACCTTCAGCAAGGGGCGGGTTGGCCGCAAGTTGGGGGATTTCTTCCTCGACTTATTAGGTGCCCGTGAAGGCATGGATGCCAAGCTGCAAAATAAAGGGTTATTGCAGGCGGTAGAGGATTATTGCGCCACTCAGCAGCTTGAGCCGCAAGAGCGCAACGATTACAAGAAACAGGTCTTCAAATATTGCACCGAACAGGCCAGTGCCGGTGAAGAGATCGAGATCCGTGAACTCTCGGCGGAATTACCCGGCGGTAACGACCTCGATTTCTATAGCTTTATTGGCAAGGAATATGAGTTGGAGGATCGCTTCCCGCCAGACAGATCCACCCTGCGGGGGCTGACCAAGTTCGTCGGCTCCGGTGGCGGTCTGACCCTGAGTTTTGAACAGAAGCTGCTGGGCAGCCGGGTCTTCTATGATCCCCAAACCGACACCCTGACTATCCGCGGCGTGCCGCCCAATTTGAAGGATCAGCTGACCCGATCGTCATAATGTGATCCAACCCGGGTTTCTGGTAAAAAGGCACCGCAGTTCGCTGCGGTGCCTTTTTATTTGGCGGGCAGGGGAGGCAAGAAACTGACCAAGTGCTTTAGTTAGCAAATTAAACAATGAATCAACGATGAAAGGGTTTTCATGAGAGTGAAAACCCTTTCATTTATGTAATTATGTTTCAGTAAGGTAACTTAATTTCTCCATCGGTCAGAAATAATGGCCATAAAATGCGATAACCCCCTGAAACAAGAAAATGTTTTCAGAACTTTCCGGAAGGAAATACGTAATTGCATTTCAAAAATGCGAGTTGCGTCATGTGAGGCATCTGAGGCTTGGGATAATATTCATCCCGCACACAATGCTCTTGCAGCGCGGAACAACAACAAGGAAAGGCTCATGAAAAAGACATTACTCTCCTCTCTGATTGGTTTGGCTACCCTGGGTGTGGCTTGCACTGCCACCGCCGCCATTGATGAGGGTCAGCTGACGATCTGGATCAACGGTGACAAGGGATATAACGGTCTGGCCGAAGTGGGTAAGAAATTTGAAGCCGAAACCGGCATCAAGGTGACAGTGGCTCACCCGGATCAGGTTGAAGTGAAATTCCAGCAAGCGGCCGCGACCGGCAACGGTCCGGACATCTTCCTGTGGGCCCATGACCGCTACGGCGAATGGGTCAAGTCAGGCCTGCTGGTGCCCGTGACCCCGAATGCCGACGAGAAAGCCAAGTTCGAACAGTTTGCCTGGGATGCCATGTCTGTGGATGGCAAGACCTACGGTTATCCGGTCGCTGTCGAAGCCGTGAGCCTGATCTATAACAAAGACCTGCTGCCAGAGCCGCCCAAGACCTTCGAAGAGATCGCCAAGATCGACGAGACCCTCAAGAAGGATGGCAAGCGCGCCATCATGTGGGCCTACGACACTCCTTACTTCAGCTACCCGCTGGTGGCTGCCAATGGGGGTTATGCCTTCAAGAAGACCGCGACCGGTTATGACGTCAAGGATACCGGCGTGAACAACGCGGGTGCCAAGGCGGGGGTGGGCTACATCGCCGACATGATCAAGTCCGGTCACCTGGAGAAGGGCATCGACTACGGCGTCATGGATGCGAAATTCAACAAGGGTGAAGTGGCCATGATGATCAATGGTCCCTGGGCCTGGAGCAACCTGGACAAGAGCGGCATCAAGTATGGCGTTGCGCCGCTGCCGACCCTGAACGGCAAACCGGCCAAGGCCTTCGTTGGCGTACTGGGTGCCACCATCAACGCCGCCAGCCCGAACAAGGATCTGGCCGTCGAGTTCCTGGAGAACTACCTGCTGACTGACAAGGGTCTGGCCGCAGTGAATGCTGACAAGCCCCTCGGCGCCGTGGCACTCAAGTCTTTCCAGAAGACCCTGGAGTCTGATGCCAACATCAAAGCCACCATGATGAACGCCCAGAATGGTGAGCCGATGCCATCCGTGCCCGAGATGAGCCGTTTCTGGTCTTCCTTTGAAACTGCCCTCAAGAACGTGACGTCCGGTCGTCAAGGCGTTGACGAAGCCCTGGATACCGCTGCCAAGCGTATCGTTCAGTAAGTATCTACCAGGGAGGCCCGCGGGCCTCCCACCTCTTCTTTCCTTGGCGTAATAAGGTTAATTGGCATGGAAGTAGTACCTTCTCTCAAATCCTATGCCGGTCCCAATGACAAGCACACCTGGCTTAAGTGGACCATGGCGGCGCTGATTGCCGTGCTCAACGGCTATGCGGCCGTGATGATGTATGCCAGTGGCGAGTGGGTGTTTGCCTTGCTCGATCTGCTGGTGGTCTCCGTTGGCCTCTATGTCTTCATGAACAAGAAGACCTATGCACACCGTTACATCTTCCCGGGTGTGGCAGGCATGGTGGTCTTCATCATATTCCCGCTGGCTTACACCATAGGGATAGCGTTTACCAACTATTCAGGCGCGAACTTGCTCTCGGTCGAGCAGGCGCGCAATTACCATCTCAAGAAGAGCTACAAGGTCGCCGGTGGCGAGTTTGATTTCACGCTGCTCAAGGGTGAGAACAACCAGTATCAGCTGCTGCTCACTCAGGATGGTCGCCATTTTGTCAGCCCGCAGATGACGCTGATGGACAACAAGGCGCGTAGCCTGGCCGCGGGGCAAGGCCCGGTGAACGGTGCCGAGCAACAGGTCACACTGAGCCCCCTCGAAGGGGAGCCTGGCCTGCCGGCAGCGCCGATCCGCGAGATCATCGCCCACAAGACCCATCTCTCCGAGCTGGATCTGCTGCTGCCCGAGGGCGGCATACAGCTCACCATGAGCAGCCTGCGCAAGTTTGCCGCGCAAAAGCCGCTCTATACCCAGCTGGTTGATGGCGCCGTGCTGAAATCCGGGGTGATGCTCAAGGAGAGCAATCTGCTGCGTGATAACCAGAGTGGCGAGCTGATGATGCCCAATACAGAGACGGGTTTTTATCAGTACATCGACGAGCAGGGCCAGTTTGTCGGCAAGAGCGTGGCGCCAGGCTTCGTGGTCGCAGTGGGCTGGAAGAACTTCACCCGCATCCTCACCGATCCGGGTATCCAGGGACCCTTCTTCCAGATCTTCATCTGGACCGTCATCTTCTCCACCTGCTCTGTGGTGCTGACCCTGGCCATCGGCATGGTCGTCGCCTGCCTGGTACAGTGGGAGCAGCTCAAAGGACGGGGATTTTATCGGGTCATGCTGATCCTGCCCTACGCCATCCCGGCCTTTATCTCCATCCTGGTGTTCAAGGGCTTGTTCAACCAGAACTTCGGTGAGATCAACCTCTTCCTGGAAGCGGCATTCGGCATCAAACCGGACTGGTACACCAGCCCCTTCCTGGCCAAGACGATGATCCTCATCGTCAATACCTGGCTCGGCTACCCCTACATGATGATCCTCTGCATGGGGCTGCTCAAAGCCATCCCGGAAGATCTCTATGAGGCGTCTGCCATGGACGGCGCCGGCCCGGTGCAGAACTTCTTCAAGATCACGGTGCCGCTGTTGATGAAGCCGCTCACCCCGCTGCTGATTGCCTCCTTTGCCTTCAACTTCAATAACTTCGTGTTAATCCAGTTGTTGACCAATGGTGCGCCGGACATCATAGGCGCCAGTACCCCGGCCGGCACCACGGACTTGCTGGTGAGCTACACCTACCGGATCGCGTTCCAGGGTTCGGGTGGCCAGGACTACGGTCTGGCCAGCGCCATCGCCACCGCCATCTTCCTGATTGTCGGGGCATTGGCACTGCTCAACCTCAAGCTTTCCAAAGCTGAACAACTGTAAGGGGAGCTATATGGCTATCGTACAACCTAAATCTGTCAAGTACCGGGTGTGGGCCACTCACCTGGTGATGTGGGGCTTCCTGGCAGTGATCATCTTCCCGCTGATCATGGTCATCGCCATCTCGTTTCGAAACGGCAACTTCTCGGTGGGGGAGATCATCCCCTCCAACCCCACGCTTGATCACTGGAAGCTGGCGTTGGGCATGACCATCACCAACGCCGATGGCAGTGTGACACCGCCTCCCTTCCCGGTACTGACCTGGCTGTGGAACTCCATCAAGGTGGCCGGCATCACGGCGCTGATGATAGTGGTGCTCTCCACCACCTGCGCCTATGCCTTTGCCCGCCTGCGTTTTCGCGGCAAGCAGACCATCTTGAAGGGCATGCTGATCTTCCAGATGTTCCCGGCGGTGCTGGCGCTGGTCGCCATCTATGCGCTGTTCAACAAGATAGGGGAGTACATTCCCTGGCTTGGCCTCAACACCCACGGTGGCCTGATCCTGGCCTACATGGGGGGCATAGCGCTGCACGTGTGGACCATCAAGGGTTACTTCGAGACCATCGACTCCTCCTTGGAGGAGGCGGCGGCCATCGACGGCGCCACTCCCTGGCAGGCGTTCAGGTTGATCCTGCTGCCCCTGTCGGTACCCATATTGGCGGTGGTGTTCATCCTCTCCTTCATCGGTGCCATTACCGAGGTGCCCATGGCCTCCATCCTGCTGCAGGATGTGAACAACCTGACCCTGGCGGTCGGTGCCCAGCAGTACCTCTATCCACAGAACTACCTGTGGGGTGACTTCGCCGCAGCTGCCGTGCTATCCGGCCTGCCCATCACCCTGGTGTTCTTGCTGGCCCAGCGTTGGCTGGTCGGTGGCCTGACAGCCGGTGGCGTCAAGGGCTGATGTTTTATGGCAGGGAGAGACATCTCCCCGCTATCACGATTTGCACAGATTCAAGAGCGGAGCTCGTCATGGCTGAAGTAGTACTCAACAACGTTCGCAAGAATTACGACCCGGCTGTCCACAAGGACACGCTGCGCAATATCAACCTCTCCATCAAGGAGGGAGAGTTCATCGTCTTCGTCGGCCCGTCAGGCTGCGGCAAATCGACCCTGCTGCGGATGATCGCGGGCCTTGAGGACATCACCAGTGGCGAGCTGACCATAGGTGGCCGTTACATGAACGACGTGCCGCCGGTGGAGCGCAACGTCGGCATGGTGTTCCAGTCCTATGCCCTCTACCCGCACATGAACATCTACGAGAACATGGCCTTTGGCCTCAAGATCAAGAAGATGGGCAAGGACGATATTCACAAGCGGGTGATGCGTGCCGCCGAGATCCTCGGCCTGGAGCCTCTGCTTGAGCGCAAACCCAAGGCGCTCTCCGGCGGTCAGCGCCAGCGGGTCGCCATCGGTCGCTCCATCGTCCAGCAGCCGCAGGTATTCCTGTTCGATGAGCCGCTCTCCAACCTGGATGCCGCCCTGCGGGTCAAGATGCGCATCGAGATAGCCAAGCTGCACAAGGAGCTCAACTCCACCATCATCTATGTGACCCACGATCAGATTGAGGCCATGACCCTCGCCAATCGCATCGTGGTGTTGAGCCCGCTCAAGGGGGAGGCAACCAGCAATCTGGAGCAGTTCGGTACGCCGCTGGATCTCTACCACAACCCGGACAACAAGTTCGTGGCAGGCTTCATCGGCTCACCCAAGATGAACTTCCTCAGCGGCGAGCTGGCCGAGATCGGCGAGCAGGAGTGTCTGATCAAGCTGGTGTCGGGGGATAGGGTGCGTGCTCGCGTCGATGCCCGTCGCGCCGCGGTCGGTGACAAGGTGGAACTGGGGGTGCGTCCCGAGCACCTGGTGACCCTGGATCACCCCCATGCACACAGCAAGGTCACCGGGCAGGTGCAGGTCGCTGAACACCTGGGCGCCGAGTCCTTCATCTACATGGACGTGGAAGGCCATGATTTTACCGTCAAGGCCAATGCGGACATCGAGGTGAGCAGCGGTCAATCCTACAGCGTCGGCATCCCGGCCGAGGCCTGCTACCTGTTCGATAGCAAGGAGCAGGCTTTCCCCCGTACAGCCAAATACATTCGTGGTTGACCATCAGCCCGGAGGGGCCAGGGGCTTCCTGGCCTGACTTTTCATGCAATGCCTTTTGCCGGTCGTGAGACCGGCTTTTTATTGGCACAGGGATTCAGGGGGGATCACTGCTTAGGGTCGACGGCTTTGCCTCTGCCTTGAGGTGACTCTGCTGCGGTTGCCTGGGCGGCATTGGCCGGTAGCTCGGCAGGCACCCCTTTAGGACGTGGGGCTGCTTTAGTGGCAGGTGTTACCGCTGCCGTTTTCTTTGCCGGGGCTGCGTTGGCGGCAGG
>NZ_CDBJ01000071.1:152466-190139 GCF_000820045.1 Aeromonas rivuli
CTGCGTTGGCGGCAGGTGTCACCGCTGCTGTTTTCTTTGCCGGGGCTGCATTGGTCGGGGCGGCGGTAATCGATGGCACTGTCGCCGCCGATCTGGCTTCCAACGGGGCCGTGTTCTTGGCTGGCTTGACTGCTTTGGGCTCCTTGAGCGCCTTGCCCTTGCGCAGTCGATGGGCCACATCGGGTACAAAGCTCTGCTTGGCGAGGGCGGGGCGCTCGTAGCCTTGGGTCTCTATGGGAGGCAAGGTTATCTTGTCGTACTTGATGGCTTTGTAGGGGATCCGGCTGAGCAGGTGGGAGATGCAATTGATGCGGGCGCTGCGCTTGTCATCCGCCTCGACCACGAACCAGGGGCAATCCTCGGTGTCCGTATAGACGAACATGTCATCCTTGGCGCGGGAATACTCGACCCAGCGCGAGCGGGCATGGAGATCCATGGGGCTGAATTTCCAGCGTTTGATGGGGGTATGGATGCGGTCGAGGAAGCGCTTCTCCTGCTCTTCGTCCGATACCGAGAACCAGTACTTGATGACAATGATGCCCGCGCGGGTCAGCATGCGCTCGAATTCGGGGCAGGCGCGCAGAAACTCGCGGTATTCGTCGTCCTCGCAAAAGCCCATCACTCGCTCGACGCCAGCCCTGTTGTACCAGGAGCGGTCGAACAGTACCATCTCACCGGCGGCGGGCAGGTGGGAGGCGTAACGCTGGAAGTACCACTGGGTGCGTTCGCGGTCGGAGGGGGCGGGCAGGGCCGCGACCTTGACCACCCGTGGGTTGAGCTGGGCGGTGATGGCCTTGATGACCCCGCCTTTGCCCGCGGCATCGCGCCCTTCGAACAGGACCACGACCTTGAGCCCCTCCTGTTTGACCCACTCCTGCAGCTTGACGAGCTCGGACTGCAGATTGACCAATGCCTTCTCATACTCTTTCTTGCCAAGCTTGGTAGCCTTGCTCATGATCATCTCCCTCTTTGAGTCTTCCCAGCTTGCACCAGTCGCACGCCCCGTGCCAGGGGTCATATGGTAAACTTCCGTTCATAGCACCCTGTGCCAGAACATCCTGGGTGTCGCCTGAGGTTCTGGTTCCCAGGCCAACTTGTTCGAGGAACTCATGAGACAGTTTGTGGAAATTGATGCCAGCCCGCTCGCCTACCTGGACGAGGGGCAGGGACCGGCCATTCTGTTTGGCCATGCCTACCTGATGGATGCCGAAGCGTGGCGTCCGCAATTAGAGGCGCTCAAGGGGCGCTACCGCTGCATCGTTCCCGAGTTGTGGGGCCATGGTCAGTCGGGGGGCTTGCCTGCAACCAACGGCAATCTGACCGACGTGGCCAGCCAGATGCTGCAGTTGATGGATAGCCTTGGCATAGCGGAATTCGTACTGGTCGGTCAGGGGCTGGGGGGGATCTGGGGCATAGAGTTGGCCAAGTTGGTGCCCACTCGGGTGCGCGCCCTGGTGCTGCAAGGCTGCTTTGCTGGCTGGGAGCCCCAGATCAGTCGGGCGCGCTACCAGGGCTGGCTGGATGAGATAGCCGCCAAGGGAACCGTGCCCAGCGCCATCGCCGCCGGTTTTACTGAACGTTACCTGGCAAATCACCCCCATCCGCTGTTGCAGCAGGCCATGATGGCCCGGCTTGCCCAGTGGCCCGCAGACAAGATCGACGCCCTGGTACGGCTCGGTCAGCATTGGATCGGGCGAGAGGATCGCATCGACTGGCTGCAATACTTCAGCCAGCCGAGTCTGGTCATCATGGGCTGCGAGGAGAAGATACATCCTGTGCTGGAGGGGTATCTGATGGCCGAGGAGCTGGGGTGTCCGCTCAAAGAGATCCCGGGAGCCGGTCATCTGGCCAGTCTGGAGGCGTCAGCGGCGGTCACCGGGGCGCTGGAGGCGTTCCTCGCAACCCTATGACCTGGCCGCCCATCGATTCAGAAAGAGGCCCGCATCATGCGGGCCTCTTTTTATGTTCTTGTGCGCAGCTCAGGAGGCGTCACCAGATATAGCCCAGCCCGACGCCTGCGTAGAGTTCGCCATCATGTTGCACCAGAGGGCTGTCGGCGATGTCGTTATCGTAGAGCTCGTAGTTGACGCCGAATCCACCAATCCAGTGGGGGCTGAAACGATAGCTGCCAATGATGGAGGCCATGGGGGAGAGGGTGGTGCCCGTGTTCCATTGCGGGCGGCCCGGTGCCACCTCATCGTCAGAGACGCCGCCGAAGTAGTAGTTGGCCATGTTGTGGCTGCGCAGCATCAGACCAAAGCCCGGCATGACCAGCAGCCTGTCGCGCACTATGGGGAAGTTGGCCCATGCCATCACTTCCTGACCGTTGCTGGTCCCCGTGACATCGCTGGTGGCCCTTAGGGTCAACAAGGCATACGGGGTCACCAGATCGGCACCAAATCCGGCCTCAAACTCGCCCTTGCGCTTGTTTATGCCATCGAAGAAGCGATCGTCATCGGGATCCAGGTTGCCAAAGCGCACCCGCCCGAAGGCATAGGTCGACAGATTGCCATCCCGGGAGAGGTAGTAGCGGGCCCTGTCCCCCAGATACATCAGGTTCTCACCAAAATAGAGTCCACCAGGTATGGGCAGCATGGTGTCATCCTGATGCTGATAACGGGCCTGGCCGCCGATAAAGGCGCCTCCCAGCACCAACCCTTTGGGAATGGGGCTGGTGGGGCTGTCACTGGAGAAGGGGCTCAGGGCACCCAGATCGATGTCGGCGTGGGCAGTGCCAATGGAGCAAGAGGCCAACAGGGCTGCGAGGCTAGCCAGCTTCCGGGCGGTTGACGGTGTCGATCGAACAGGGGTCATGTAAGTCGTCCTTGTTTAACTGCCCGTGTGATAGGCCAGAGGTGTCGAATGAAAAAAGGCGAGCATTTAAGCCGATGCTCGAAGCAGATGCAAGTTAGCAGGGCGCAACGCATTTAATATCAATAAATTGGCGCCCTATGTCAGGATTATTTTCATCCCGGTTGAACTCTGCTCGCTGGGTCACGATGGCGTGGTCTCCAATGGATCACCCTTAAGGGGCCGGGCTCTCGTCTCGTTTGGGCCAGGCATTGAGTACGGCCTTGACCAGGGTCGCCAGCGGGATGGCGAAGAAGACCCCCCAAAATCCCCATAAGCCACCAAAGACCAGCACGGCGATGATGATCACCACAGGGTGCAGATTGACGGCTTCGGAGAAGAGCAGCGGCACCAGCAGATTGCCATCGAGGGCCTGGATCACCAGATAGGCGACCATCAGCCAGGCAAATTCAGGTGTCAGCCCCCATTGGAACAGCGCCACCATGGTCACCGGCACTGTCACCGCCGCCGCCCCTATGTAGGGAATGAGGACGGAGAAACCCACCGCCACCGCCAGCAGCACCGAGTAGCGCAGTCCCATCAGGGCGAAGGGAATATAGGTGGCGATGCCGACGATGAGGATCTCGATGACCTTGCCGCGGATATAGTTGATGATTTGATCGTTCATCTCCACCCAGACCCGATTGACCAAGGTTCGGTTACGGGGCAGGAAGCGGCGTATGCCCGCCAGCAACACCCCCTTGTCCTTGAGCATGAAGAACACCATCAAGGGCACCAGTATGAGGTAAATGAGCAGGGCTACCACGTTGACCAGGGAGCTGAGCGAGGCGCTCACCAGGGTCTCGCCGCCGCTCAGGATGCGTTGGCGTATGTTGTCGATCAGCGTCTCCACCAGGCTGACATCGATGAGCTCGGGGTACTTCTCGGGCAGGGTACGCACATAGTCCTGGGTGTGGCCCAGCATGGCGGGGGACTCTTTGGCCAGATTGATCCCCTGGCTGACCAGGGTCGGGATCAGACCAAGCAGCGCCAGCACGGTCAGGGTGAGAAACAGCAGCAATACCAGACCGGTGGCGGGGGTTCGCCCCAGGCCCAACCGTTGCAACCGGCTCACCGGCCACTCCAGCAGATAGGCCATCACCAGGGCCACCAGCAGCGGCGCCAAGATGTCGCCAAACAGCCAGAGAATGGCGAAACAGAACAGCAATAACAGGAACAGGGTGACGGCATTGGGATCGGAGAATCGAGTCTGATACCAGCGTTTCAGGACTTCAAACATGGAGTATTCCTCAACAACAGGATGGCTCCCCGACCGTGAATTGCAGGTGCAGGTGCGACGGGGTTTGCTCAGCGCTCAGTATGCAATGGCCAAGGCGCGTCAGATAGGCCGGGATATCGCGGCGCGAGCCGGGGTCGGACAGGCTGATGGCGAGGGATTGACCGGTTTTAGCCTGGCGCAGCCAGAGCTTGACCATGATGAGTGGCTCAGGGCAGCGATAGGAGGTCAGATCCAGGTGTTCCATAACGGCTCCAGCGGGCGAGACGCCGCTATTATGGCCGTGATGGCAGCCTGAAACAACGCTTGTGGGCCGTCAGGGGCAAGGGTATCCTGCCGAAGCCCCTTCCTAAAGGAGATAGAGATAACGTGGCACGTTTTTCCCCCCTGATGGCAAGCATTCCCCTGCTGACCTCCCTGATGAGCGCCAGCTTTACTGCCCAGGCCAACAATCAGCTGCCCGACATAGGCACAGCCGGGGTGGCGGCGCTGCCCATCGAGCAGGAGGTGCGCTACGGTAACGCCTTCATGCGCTTTGCCCGTGCCGGTCTGCCCGTTATCGATGATCCCGTGCTCAGCCAGTACATTGACGATCTGGGTCAGCGACTGCTGACCAACGCTGACGGGGTGCGCTTCCCCTTCACCTTCTTCCTGATCAACGATCCCAGCATCAACGCGGCGGCCTTCCTTGGCGGGCGGGTCAAGGTACATACCGGCCTGTTTCTCTATGCCGACAGCGAGAGCGAACTCGCCTCGGTACTGGCCCACGAAATCACCCACGTCACCCAGCGCCACATCGCCCGTTATCTTGAAGCCCAGGCGAGCAGCTCGGCCATGACCCTCGCCGGTCTGGTGGGCTCCATCGCCCTGGCGGTGATCAACCCGACCGCCGGTATTGCCGCCCTGCAGACCACCCTCGGTCTGTCGATGCAGTCGGCCATCAACTACACCCGGGACAACGAATACGAGGCGGACAGGATCGGCATGAAGACGCTCTATGACGCGGGTTTTGACCCCAGCGGCATGGCGACCTTCTTCCAGAAGCTGGCGGCGGAGTATCGTTACGCCAGCAAGCCCCCCGAGATGCTGCTCACTCACCCCCTGCCAGAGACCCGGATTGCCGAGGCCCGCGCCAGGGCCGCCAGTTACGGCAAACGCAGCCTGCCTCCTAGCCTGGATTTCTGGTTTGCCAAGGTGCGTATTCAGGCGCGTTTTGGTACGGAGACACAGGCGGCCCTGCTCACCTTCTTCGAGCAACGGCTGAGTCGGGGCGACTACCCCCTCAAGGATGCCGCCCTCTATGGCAAGGCCCTGGTGCTGCTTCAGCTCAAACGGTCGGACGAGGCCGATGCCATCATGAAGGAGCTGGCCAGCCGCCATCCGGAGGATCTGTTCATCCTGGATGGCCAGACTGACATCGATCTTGCCAAGGGGCGCAATGCCCAGGCCATCGCCCGCCTCGAGCAGTTCAGACGGCGGATGCCGGATAACGAGGTGGTGGTGATCAACCTGGGCAACGCCTATCTGGAGGGCGGCAACACCGCCAAGGCGATCGCCATTCTGGATCCCTACGCCCGGGAGCATGAAGAGAACAGCCTGACCTGGAGCCTGCTGGCCGATGCCTATCGCAAGGCGGGCAAGATGGAAGAGCTGCACATGGCGCGGGCCGAGACCCTCTCCCTGCGCGGCGACTACCAGGCCGCCATCGACGAGCTGATCGTCGCCCGTGGCACGACCAGCAATAAACTGAATCTGGCCCGTATCGAGGCGAGGATCACCGAGTTGGAACGTGAGAAAAAAGCATTGGAGAGCCTCAAGATGTGACGCTTCTTGCGGCGGATAAGGGCGTAGCGGGTCACCGTTGCGCCCTTTTTATTGCCTGGTATGCCCGGACGGGGCAGCTGGCCTGCCCAGGCAGGCACAGGTGATTGCCGATCACTGGCGGGTCAGGGTCGCCAGCCGTGCGTGATTGAGTTCACCGACCAGGGTCTGCACCAGCTTGCCATCGGCATCGAGCAGATAGCTGGTGGGCAGCTGGGCGGGGCGGGGGAAGGGCAGCCTGGCGCCGGCTTCGCCGTTGACCTGCATGATGGGCACCTGGATATCGTGACGACGGGCCAGCTCTGCCAGCTCGGGCGCGCTCATGCTGTCGAAGCTCAGCGCCACGACCTGCACCTTGCCCTCCCGTTGCAGGGCATTGAGCAGCGGCATCTCCCGCAGGCAGGGCGCACACCACTGGGCAAAGTAGTTGACCAGCAGTGGCTTGCCCGCGAACCGCTGCAAGCTGACCGGTTCACCCTGGGTGTCGGTCAACTCGGGTTGCGGGGTACAGGCGCTCAGCAGAGCGGTCAGTGCCATGGCATGGATTGCTTTCATTGCCTCTCCTTGAGATGCGTCATCAGGTTGGGGCCTCTTCAGGCCCGAATGGCGGGCGTCTCATACAATTTGATAACCCTCTGGTTTCATTCCATCAATGGAAGACGTGCCTCAGGCTTTGCCATACAATAGCGCCGTTTCTTCCCCTCTCATGCGATAAATCAGGGAGTTATCATGAGCGAGACCCAAATTTACCACAATCCGCGCTGCTCGAAGAGCCGTGAGACCCTGGCCCTGCTCGAGCAGCATGGCATCCAGCCCGAGGTGGTGCTCTATCTGGAGCAGGCACCGAGCGAAGCTCAGATCCATCGCCTGCTGAGCCAGCTGGGCTTCGAGGATCCCCGCCAGCTGATGCGCACCAAAGAAGACCTCTACAAGGAGCTGGGGTTGGCAAATCTGAGTGGCGAGGCCCTGATCCAGGCCATGCATCAACATCCCAAACTCATCGAACGCCCCATCGTCATCAAGGATGGCCAGGCCCGGATTGGCCGTCCTCCCGAGCAGGTGCTGGAGATCCTCAAGTGACCACTTTTCACGCCCGTCTGCTGACCCTGGTCGGCTTCCTTGGTCTGCTGGCCTGGGTCATTATCTGGCACGTCTGGCTCTCTCCGCATCCTGACATCAATCCCTGGTTGCTGCCGGTGATCTGGACGCTGCCGCTGCTGTTCCCCCTAAAGGGCATACTCCAGGGCAATCCCTACACCCATGCCTGGGGCAACTTCGTGCTGATGCCTTACTTCCTGCACTCCCTGACCCTGATCACCGCGGATGAAGGGGAGCGCTGGCTGGCGGTCGTAGAGCTGGTGCTCACCATCCTCGCCTTCGTCGGTACCATCTATTATGCCCGCCTGCGCGGGCGGGAATTGGGCCTGAGCATTCGCAAGAAGAAAGAGACCCAGCCATAGGTTGTCAGCCATAAAAAAACGCCCCTTGGGGCGTTTTTTTATGGTCGATCCGGGTCAGGAAAATGGGGGCGCGCCTGCCACTCTTGCTGGGTAAAGCGCATCAGGTCGGGGTAGAAGGCAAGAAAGCCTTGCTCACAGCTGCGCCACTGGGCCGGGGTCAGGGTTGCCAGCGCCAGGCCGAGAGGTTGCGGACGGCGCAACCGCTGGCCTATGCCGTTGAGGGCCCGTGTCAGCCCGTCCAGCTCGGCATAGGAGGCGAGCCAGTTCTGGCGGACCATGGCTGTTAACGGGGAGGGGAGGCCACCTGGCAGGCGATCCTCATCGGCCAGCAGGGCGGCATAGCTCTGCTGCAAGAAGAGCGGCAGTGGCGTCTGGCTAAAGCGGGCCCAGTGCAGGCTGAGCCAATGGTCGTAGAGCATATCGGCCAGGATGGCGCCAAAACGCCGCCAGGGCGGCGCAAAGCAGGCGACCGCGGCTCTGTGTTCGGGGTGGGCATCGGTGAAGGCATCTATCTTGCGATGCAGCCAGATGCCTGCATCCAGCGATGGCGCCAGCCCGCTTGGCAAGGGGCCCTTGACGAAGTCGCCGAGCAGGTTGCCGGTGAGGGAGCTGTGGGTGTGGGCCGCCAGATGAAGGTGTGCAAGATAGTTCATGGGGTGCTCGCCGGGTGAGTGAGTGAACCTTAGCCGAGTTCAGGGGGGAGCGTGGTGATGGCCCCCCTTGAACCCGGTTGTGGCTCAGATCGCCAGGAAGGCAAGTATCAAAATGGGGCCGAGCAGACTCAGAATGAAGCCGGATACGATGGCGATCGGCACCATGGTGATGCCCCCCGAGCGCTGGATCACCGGCAGAGTGAAGTCCAGGGCGGTGGCACCACCATAACCGACCGCTGCCGAGGGGTGACGGCGCATCAGCATGGGGATGATGAGAATGGCGATGAGCTCGCGGCCAAGGTCGTTCAGAAATGCCGCCGAGCCCAGCACCGGCCCCAGCTTGTCGGCGACCAGGATGCCGGAGAGCGAATACCAGCCAAAACTCGAACTCATGGCCAGGCCGTGAGCCAAGGGCAGGCCGAGCAGCAGGGAGGCCACCAGGCTGCCCACCCAGCTGGTGAGGATGACGGTGGCCGCTATCTTCATGCCCCAGGGGTTGAGCAGGATCTGGCGCAGGTGCATGCCGGAATTGCGCATCTGCACCCCGATGAGAAACAGCAGCAGCATCAGCGCCCACTCACTCAACTTGTCGATGGGCAGGAAGCGTGGCTCGAACAGCAGGCCAATGAGCGTCCCCGCCAGCACCACGAAACAGAGCTGCACGGACTCCCATAACATCTTCCACTTGCTCGGCATCTGGGAGTCGTTGCCATCGTGGGGCGGAGGATTGCGCCTGTCCAGCCACCAGAGGCCGGCCAGATTACACAGAGAGATAGAGGCCAGCATCAGGGTCGCAATGACGAAAATGCGCGGCAGGTTAGCCCCCAGATCCTCCACGAAGGCCAGCCCCAAACCCATCAGGAAGAGGATCAGATAGACCAGCTTGCCGAGGGTGCCGTTGACGAGCTTGAGCAGGGGCTTGGAGGAGAGGGGAACCAGGTAGCCGATCACCAGGGGCAGCAGGATCAGCAAGACATTCAGCAGCATCGGGGCCTCAAAGAAGAGAATGACAAAAACGACACCTTATCATTAGTTATTAAGCGGGTGTCACATATCTGTGAGATAAGTTGACTCATCCGACCCTTGTTTTAACCTCGCGCTTATGGAGCCCCAAGCCTTTTGCGAGGGCGTCATCTGCCCTTGCGGGCTTTTTCTGCCAAAAAAACCAAGAAAATCACATGGATCCACTGCCAGTTTGCATCGCCAGCTGGTATGAATAAACAGGCTTTTGTGCTGTTATGATGAAAAAGCGATGATGTGCCGGATTAACTGAGGTATTAGGCGCGAAACAGGCTGGCGCCCTGGCGGTATTAAGTCGAGTTTTATGCATACAAAGTGCTGAAAAATACTATCAAGGCCAATAAAAATACAGATAAAACACCAGGAACCTCTACTCTGTATTGTTTTTTGACCATGTGGATGATATTTTCGCTGAAGGTTGCCATCGGTTAACATTTTGTTAATGGAGTGATGGTGGTATCACGCCCCAGCGGCGTCTAGGGACAGACAAGGTTGTAGTGGATGAGCGACGTTGCCGCACTGGAAGTTCGTGCTTTGCATAAGTACTTTGGCACCCACGAAGTGCTCAAGGGCATCGATATGACGGCCCACAAGGGAGATGTCATCTCCCTGATCGGCTCCTCGGGATCGGGGAAGTCGACCTTTCTACGCTGTGTCAATCTGCTCGAAACCCCTTCCTCCGGTAGCGTATCCCTTCACGGTGAGCTGATCCGGATGAAGACGAGCCGGACCGGCGAACGTACCCCGGAAGACATGCGCCAGGTTGAACGCATTCGCAGTCGCCTCGCCATGGTCTTCCAGAGTTTCAATCTCTGGTCACACATGACCATCATGCAGAACATCATAGAGGTGCCTATCCAGGTGCTGAAGGTGCCCCGTGCCGAGGCGATCGCCAAGGCGGAGCATCTGCTCAACCGGGTCGGGCTCTGGGAGCGTCGCGATTACTATCCCGGCCACCTCTCCGGCGGCCAGCAGCAGCGGGCCGCTATCGCCCGCGCCCTGGCGGTTGATCCCGAAGTGATGCTGTTTGACGAGCCCACCTCGGCGCTGGATCCTGAGCTGGTGGGGGAGGTGCTCAGCCTGATGCGCGAGCTGGCCGAAGAGGGGCGCACCATGATGGTGGTGACCCACGAAATGTCTTTTGCCCGTGACGTGTCGAACAAGGTGATGTTCCTGCACCAGGGGGTGGTGGAGGAGCAGGGCAATCCGAAAGAGATCTTCGCCCATCCCAAGTCAGAGCGTTTCAAACAATTCATATCTTCCATCTATTGATGGACGAGTCTTCCCATTATCCAAATTGTTTTATCAAGGAGAGATGACAATGAAAAAACTGATACTGGCCACGGCCATTCTGAGCACCCTGGCATCCGGCAGCCTGATGGCCAAGGAGTGGAAAGAGGTACGGATCGGGGTAGAAGGCGCCTATCCTCCCTTCTCCTGGACCGAGCCAAGCGGCGAGGTAAAAGGTTTTGACATCGACATCGCCAACGCCCTGTGCGAGGAGATGAAGGTCAAGTGCACCATGGTCAAGCAGGATTGGGATGGCATCATTCCGGCGCTGCTGTCGCGTAAATATGACGCCATCATCGCCACCATGGACATCACCGAAGAGCGCAAGAAGAAGGTGGACTTCACCCAGAAGTACCAGCACATTCCCGCCCGCTTCGCCGCCAAGAAAGGCACCGACGTGCAGCTCGACAAGGCCTTCATGGATGGCAAGACCATTGCCGTGCAGCGCGCCACCTCCATGGACACCTACATCACCGATAACTTCCCCAACGCCACCATCAAGCGTTACGGTACCGCCGACGAAGCCTATCTGGATCTGAAGTCCGGCCGTGTCGACTACGTGATGGCAGACTCTGCCGCCATCAGCGACGGTCTGCTGAA
The DNA here is from genome assembly GCF_000820045.1 of Aeromonas rivuli. Lineage (GTDB taxonomy): Bacteria > Pseudomonadota > Gammaproteobacteria > Enterobacterales > Aeromonadaceae > Aeromonas > Aeromonas rivuli. The sequence continues at coordinate 163,398 of NZ_CDBJ01000071.1, forward strand.
GAAAGATGGCGGTGACGCCTATGAATTCGTCGGCCCGAAACTGACCGATCCCAAGTGGTTTGGTGAGGGTGCCGGTATCGCGGTGCGCAAGGCTGACAAGGATCTGAAAGAGAAATTCAACGCCGCCATCCTGGCCCTGCGTGCCAACGGCAAATACAAAGAGATCAATGACAAGTACTTTGATTTCGATGTGTACGGTGAATAACGAGGCGACAGGCTGATCCCAGTCAATCGTCATCGGGCCCGCGGCTTTTCCCACGAAAACGGCGGGCCCGTTTGGTTGCAATAGAGATGCATGTGTATGTGTTTGATTTGAAAGGATCTTAATCCTCTGTTTGGGTGAGGCATACCCATTCAGTCAGTTTGCGATGGAGTTGCACATGTTTGATTTGAAAGGATACGAAGCCTCCCTGCTGGAAGGTGCCTGGATCACCCTGCAGGTGGCACTGGCCTCCCTGCTGCTGGCGCTCCTGCTCGGCCTGCTCGGTGCACTGGCCAAGCTCTCCCCCTATAAGTGGGCGCGGGGTCTGGCCACTGGCTACACCACCCTCATTCGCGGTATTCCTGATCTGGTGCTGATGATGCTGCTCTTCTTCGGCGGCCAGGTGCTCATCAACGGCATCTGCACCTGGATCAACGAGCAATACAACGCTTGGTTGTTGTCGAGCAATCCCAACCAGGATTGGGTCTCCCTGGTGCCCGATTACATCGATATCAGCCCCTTTGCCGCCGGGGTGGCCACCATAGGCTTCATCTTCGGCGCTTATATGACAGAAACCTTCCGTGGCGCCATCCTGGCGGTGGACAAGGGCGAACTGGAGGCGGCTCGCGCCTTCGGCATGCGGGCAACCCAGGTGTTTGTGCGCATCCTGTTCCCGCAGATGATGCGCCATGCCTTGCCGGGTTTTGGCAACAACTGGCTGGTCCTGCTCAAGACCACGGCCCTGGTCTCCATCATCGGACTCGATGACATGGTGCGCAAGGCATCACTGGCGGCGGGCTCGACTCAGCAACCCTTTACCTTCTACATGGCGGTAGCCCTCATCTTCCTGGTGTTCACGGCTGTCTCCACCTCGGCGCTCAAGTGGGCCGAGCGTCATTATGCTATCAAGACGAGGTAAGCCATGGACTTCTCGATAATCCTCAAAGAGTGGCCCACTTATTGGCAGGGCCTCTACACCACTGTGCTGCTGGTGGCCGCCGCCTTGCTGCTCGGCCTCATGCTGGCGGTGCCGGTGGGCATCTTGCGTAACCACAAGAACTGGCTGATCAAGGGGCCTGTCTGGGCCTATATCTACTTCTTCCGTGGCACGCCGCTACTGGTGCAACTGTTCATCATCTACTACGGCGCCGCCCAGTGGGAGTGGCTGAAAAACAGTGCGGCCTGGACGCTGTTCGCCGAAGCCTGGTTCTGTGCCCTGCTGGCCTTTACCCTCAACACCGGCGCTTATACGGCCGAAATCGTGCGCGGCGCCGTGATGAACATGCCCAAGGGGCAGATAGAGGCAGCCCAGGCCTTTGGCATGAGCCCCTGGCAGACCCTGACCCGGATCATCTTGCCCAACTCGTTCCGTCGGGCATTGCCGGCCTACAGCAACGAGGTGATCTTCATGCTGCAAGGCTCGGCGGTGGCGGGCATCATCACCATCGTCGACTTGACGGGGGCGGCGCGGATCATCAACTCCCGCTACTACAGCCCGTTCGAGGCGTTCATCACCGCCGGCCTGCTCTACATGATGCTGACCTTCATCATCGTCTGGCTGTTCAAGAAGCTGGAGTCGCGCTGGCACGCCCACCTGCGTCCCCGCAGCGTCTGATCCCGCCGATGCACCATAAAAAAGCCCGCAGCAGCGGGCTTTTTGTTGTCTCTATATTGCGATGGCGGGGAGCTAGGCTCAGCGGCCCAGGTAGGTGCGGTCGAAGAAGGTGTTGACCCAGTGGGGGCGGTAGATGGCGAGCAGGGTCATGGTCATGCCGTTGAGCAGGGCCTCGGGAAAGAGCAGCAGTGGCCAGATGCTGAGGTAGTCATCGATGATGGTCTGCCAGGGGTAGTCGCCGCTTAGCCCTAGCAGCAGGGCCGTGGCCAGCACTTTGACCGAAATGGCGAGGGCGCCGCCGAGGAAGGCGGCGATGAACAGATAGATGAACAGATGCCGTGGCAGCCAGGCCCAGCTTGCGAGAAACAGCAACCAGCTGGTGGCCACCGGCAGTGCTATGCCGAGCAGGGCGTTCCAGCCAACGTTGGCCCACTCCTCGACACCTGTGTAGCTGAGCAGTAGCAGAGTCAGGCAGGGGGCCCAGAGCGCCAGGCGCCAGCCGAGCAGCAGGGTCAGGCTGGTGATGCCGAGAAAGTGGATGGTCAGGCCATCATGAAGGCCGGCGCGCAGCAGCCAGAGCGGGATCAGAACGATGGCGCTGCCGAGCAGCAGGTGTTGATAGAGGGAGGTGGTGCGCAGGTTGTGCCAGAGCGCACGGTTCATGCTGGTACCTAACAGCAGCAACCAGAGCAGCAGGGCTGCGAGCTGGCCTTCACTCATGGGGCATCCTTGCCGTGGGGCCGTGGCAGACCGCGGCCGTCTCAGTTAATCAGTATTTTACCTGACTATGGTACTGGCCGAGGATGGCCTGGATCTGATCCATGGTCTCCCGCTTGGGAGGATGAATACCGGTCAGCTCGTAAGTCTCTCCCAGCACGTCCCATTTATGCTTGCCGAGCTCGTGGTAGGGCAGCAACTCCACCTTTTCGACTGACTCCCCCAGCTCCTTGATGAATTGACCCAAGCCATGGGCGCTCTCTTCGTCATCGGTCCAGCCGGGCACTACCACATAGCGGATCCACATGGTCTTGCCCTTGGCGGCGAGATAACGGGCGAACTCCAGGGTGTACTTGTTGCTGACGTGGGTCAGGGGGATGTGCTTCTCATCGTTGATCTGTTTGATATCGAGCAAGACGAGATCCGTGTTGTCGAGCACCTGATCGAGCATCTCGTCGTAGTGGCGCACGAAACCGTTAGTGTCGAGGCAGGTGTGGATCCCTTGCGCCTTGCAGGCTGCAAACAGTTCGGCAATAAAGGGCTGCTGCAACATGGCCTCGCCACCGGAGGCGGTCACGCCACCGCCAGAGGCATTCATGAAGTGGCGGTAGCTGGTGAGATCCTGCATCAGCTCAGGGACCGTCACTTCACGGCCGCCATGGGTGTCCCAGGTATCGCGGTTGTGGCAGTACTTGCAGCGCATCAGGCAGCCCTGCATGAAGACGATGAAGCGTATTCCGGGGCCATCGACGGTGCCGCAGGTTTCTACGGAATGAATGCGACCAATAACAGACATAGGGAACTCCAGCGTTTCGAGCAGGTCGTTATTTTATTACGAAAAGCCCTATAAAGCATACTTGTTTAGCCGCTTGATAACGGCGTCAGCAGACTCTCCAGTGCCTTGACTGGCAGTGGGCGGCTGGTGAGGAAGCCTTGATAGTGCTGGCAGCCGAGGTGTTTGAGTATGTCGAGTTGCTCCTGCTCTTCGACCCCCTCGGCGGTGACGGTGAAGCGAAACACCCTTGCCAAGTCCAGGATGGCCTTGACGATGGCTCTGTCCTGTTCGCTGTGCACCAGGGTCTGAATGAAGCTGCGATCCAGCTTGACCTCGTCCGCGGGCAGATCCCGCAGATAGGCGAGGGATGAGTAGCCGGTGCCAAAGTCATCGATGGAGAGCAAGATGCCGAGCTCCTTGAGCTGATGCATACGGGCGATACTCTCCAGCCTGTTCTCCAGTACCACGGATTCGGTGATCTCGAGCAGGAGGCGGGAGGGGGGCACCCCGGTGTCACGGAGTATGTACTCCACCTGTTGCACGAAACCGGCGGTATGGAACTGGCGAGCGCTGACGTTGACCGACAGGTGGGGGATCGTGAATCCCTGATTGAGCCAGAAGCTGTATTGGGCACAGGCCGTCTTCATCACCCAGTAGCCGATGTCCTGAATGAGGCTGGTCTCCTCGGCGATGGGGATGAACTCCCCGGGAGGCACCATGGTGCCATCGCTCTTCTGCCAGCGCAGCAGGGCTTCTATGCCGGAGAGGGCACCGTTGTCGACCCGGTATTGCGGCTGGTAGTGCAGCAGCAGTTCGTGATTGCGCAAGGCATTGCGCAGCTGGTTGCTGAGGGCGAGTTTGCTGCGCTCCTTCTCGGCCATGGCCTGACTGAAGAACACATAGCTGCCCTGACCGCCGCGTTTGGCCATGTGGGCGGCGGTATCGGCTTGCTGCATCAGGATCAGGTGATCCTTGTCCTCTCCCGAGAACAGGCTGATACCGATCGAGGCGCTGCAGTGCAGTTTGTGGGATTCGATATCAAACGGAGCCCGAAATTGACCCATCAATTCACGGGCAAAGTGCTCTGCCAATATTTTGGCGGTCACATAGCCCTGGCCCAGGGCGGTGAACAGCAGGGCAAACTCGTCCCCCGAGGTCCGGGCCAGCACCAGATTGTCCTGGGGCAGCTCCTTGAGGCGTGCGACCACGGCCTGTAGCAACATGTCGCCATAGGCATGACCCAGGGAGTCGTTGATCGACTTGAAGTTATCCAGATCGACCAGCAGCAGGGCACCCCACTGGCCATTGGGCTCGCTCAGGGTGCGATTGAGGGCATCGGTCAGGCTGCGGCGGTTATAGAGGCCACACAGATCGTCGTAGTAGGCGAGCTGTTCGATATTGCGGGCCGCCTCTTTCTCCTTGCTGACGTCATAAAAGCTGCAGACCAGGTGACCTATCTCCCCATGTTCATTTCTGACGCCGCTCACCATCAGTCTGACCGGGAACAGGTTGCCGGCCTGATTGAGGCACTGCTCCTCCCCAATCCATAGTTCCTGATTGCGCACCGTCTGCCACACCTCCTCTTTGAGGCGATCGCCGTAATAGGGGGGGCGCAATCGGTCAATGTGCTGGCCCACCATCTCGCTCTGCGCAAAGCCGGTGATGCGGCAAAAGGAGTGGTTGACCTTGAGGATGGTGCCTTGGCTGTCGGTCACCAGCAGACCATCGTGGGTGTTGAAGGCCACCTCGGCCAGGCGCAGGGCATCGTCGGCAGCCAGACGTTGTAGCTCGATGGCGGCCCGCTTGGCCTGGGAGGTGAGTACGTCGAGCAGCGGCATGGGATCAGCCAGTGGCTGGTCAAGCAGCAAGATGAGCTGGCCTATGGGGCCCTGGGTCGGCAGGCTCAGGGGGATGCCGATGAATGCCTTGGCATCGTGACTGAGCAACTTGGTGGCGCTGGGGTAGCGCAGCGCCAGATCTTCGATGTAGAGCGCCTGACCGTGGTGAAACAGCTCGGCGCTGGGGCCGGGATCCAGTCCCATGGCGGGCCAGTGTTGCGGTTCACCCTTGAGCCTGACATGGCGCGGTATGACCCAGAGATCCTTGCCCCTCGGTTGGTATTCACCCACCCAGCCCAGGCTGGCGCCACTGATATGACAGGCCCAGCTCACCAGGGCTTCACAATAGTCGATCCCCGTCATCAGACTGAGTTCGCCGGGGAGGGAGAGGGCCTGAGCGGCCTCGCTGGCCATCTCCTCAACCTGAGGCTGCCAGTGGCCCAGTTGCTGGGCGCAGTGGCGCACCAGTTGCAACATCTCCTCGTTGAGCAGCGTGGGGGTCTGGTACTCCAGACTGAGCACGCCGATGAGCCTGTCCTGATCGAGCAGGGCGGCATCGAGGCGTGAGTGGACATTGTCCTCGCTCAGGTAGTAGTGCTGGCTGAGCATGGGCTGGTGGGCGGTTTCGGAGAAGCTCAATGCCTTGCGGGTGCGCAGGGCGCGAATGTAGCGGCTGTCGCCTCGAATGGCCGCAAGGGGCGTGGCCGCCCTGCTGGCATCGGTGCCATCCCAGCCGAGGGAGAAGACAGGGGTGAGCTGCTCGCCCCCCAAGCTACCGCTGGCCTGGTAATGCCAGAGGGCGAGCCGGTCTGCCCCCAGGGTCTCTTTCAGACTCTCGAGCATGGGGGCAAATTGCTGCTGGCTCGCCATCTGGCTGAGTCTGGGCAGGTGAAGGGCAAGGTCTGCCGTGATTTCCTGGGACTGGGCCTGCAGGCAGATGAGCCAGAAGGCATCCTGCTCGTGGGAGAGGGCAATCTGCCAGAGGATGCCGTCGAAGCGAAGATGGAGCCGACCGCTTTGGCCCTTGGCCAGCATCTGCTCTATCGGGCCGCGCAGGGCCTCCGGCAACTGGGCAGGCCAGGGCGCTCTGGGTTCATCGAGCCAGTGCAGCGGGGTTTGCATCACATCCGTCAGGGCAACCAGTCGTTGGCTACGAGCGTCCAGGCGAAAGAAGAGGGGCGTGGACGAGGTGGGCACTGGTTGACGAAGTGCGATAGACGACATGAGGGGAAACATCCTGTTGAGCGACTGCCGGAGGGCCAAGAATACTGCATATTGCGGGCAAACAAAATTTCGTTGAAGCCTAAATTAGTGTTGTCTAATGCTGTGGCGAGCTATCGCTGGCTGGCGTCTTGCCGATGAAACGGATCCTGATTGTTGGTGGTGTGGTCATGGGGGCTGCCGCCTGCTCAGCCAGCACGACGTCAAGGTGAAGAAGCTCTCCGGCGGCTTCAAGACCTGGCAGGTGGCGTCCCTGCGCGATCCCTCATAGCTTGCGAAGGCTGATTGTGAGCGGGGGGCTTGCTGTTTCCCCCTCTGGTTAACCGTGGCGGATCTGGCCGAGGCGGGTGAAACCGTGCAGGCTCTTGCGCCGCAGGAAGTGGCTCTTCTTGATGGGATGGAAGACGAGGGGCCGAGCCAATGCCGCATTGGTGGCCTGCAGGCGGCTGAGCTGGTGCGCGGCCCCTGGCGCCGTGCTGATCAGCAAGGTCAGCGGCAGCACGAGGGGCGCCATGGCGGCAGCCTGAAGGGTGGAGGATAACCGGGTGTCTAGCTGTTCATCCTCGAGATGGTCCCTCGCCCTGGCAAATGCCGTCAGCATGGGTGGGGTCGCTCCTCCTTCCTCCAGTCCCTTGATAAGGGTGGCGAGCGCCTCATGAAACCCGGTCAGGGCCAGGGTAAAGTCAGGGTGACGGCGTTTGGCGAGCAGGGTATCGAAGGGGAGTGTCCCCAGATGTGCCGGCAGGCGCAGGCCAATCTCGAGGTGGAAGCACTCCTGACCCCCTTGAGGTTGGTAGCGGGATTCGGCCAGGTGGAGCAGGCGATCCAGGTAGTCATGGTCGGTGATGAGGATGCCATCGTGGGTCAGTGCCCACTCCCGGGCCAGGTACATGGAGAGGAGATTGGCCAGGCGCCGCGCCATGCGAATGCCCCCCTCATCCTGGCTGGCCAGGCCATGGCCGAGGCAGTATTGATGCAGGTGGGTCAGCCCGGCCTGGGCCGGGCAGAAGCAGTCGTGATTGGCGCCTTGCTGCCAGCGGTCGATGAGCGCCTTGTTGCCAAAAACCCGGTGACGGACAAAGCTCGGGGCGAGCAGGGTGCCTAACTGTTCTATTAACCGGGGGGTGATGGCATCGAAGTCGGCGGCGCTGGGGGAGGGTGCCAGCAGATTGCTCTGCTGGGTCAGCAGGTCGAGCAGGGGCGGCAGTCGGCTCTGCTCGCTCAGGGTGAATACGAAGGCGAGCCGCTCCAGCCAGAGCAGTGCGAACTTGAGCCAGAGCTCATCGCGCACCTCCATGCCGGGGTAATAGATAAAGGTCTTCATCTCGAAGTGATCGCCGCTTGCGTCGCCAGTAACAGAGGAGGGGCAATATACCCAGTTCCCCTGAGCGCGGCAAACGGCTGCGGTCATGTTTGCCAATAGGCTCAGGCCCTTGCGGAGAGGCGACCCGCGTCCCCACGCCATGCCGGTAGGCGATGGCGGCAAGCTCTGCTATAATTCGCGCCCTTTTGTTAAGGTCACTCGAGTCAATGACATGAAGTTCATCATCAAGCTGTTCCCAGAAATTACCATCAAGAGCAAGTCAGTGCGTCAGCGCTTCACCAAGATGTTGCAGGGCAATATCCGTAACGTGTTGCGCCGTTTCGACGAGGACGCCCGCGTGCGAATGGATTGGGACAAACTGGTGGTGAGCTCGCGCAACGATCACTTCCACACCCGCTATCTGGAGACCCTGGCCTGTATTCCCGGCATCCAGTATTTCCTCGAAGTAAAGGTGAGCACCTTCACCGATTTGCATGACATCTTCGAGCAGACTCGCGCCGTCTGGGGCGACAAGCTGCAGGGCAAGACCTTCTGTGTGCGAGCCCGCCGGGTCGGCAAGCACGACTTCAGCTCCCTGGAGCTGGAGCGTTATGTGGGTGGTGGTCTGAATCAGCACTGTGAAAGCGGTGGTGTACGGCTGAAGAAGCCCGATGTCCAGGTCAACCTGGAGGTCGAGAATGACGATCTCTACATCATCAGTGCCGTGCACCACGGCCTCGGCGGTTTCCCCATGGCGACCCAGGAAGATGTACTGAGCCTGCTCTCCGGTGGTTTCGACTCAGGGGTGGCCTCCTATCAGTTCATCAAGCGCGGTTGCCGCGTCCATTACTGCTTCTTCAATCTGGGTGGTGCCGCCCATGAGATCGGGGTCAAGCAGGTGGCCTATTACCTGTGGAGCAAGTTTGGCGCCTCCCACAAGGTGCGCTTCACCGCCATCGACTTCGAACCCGTGGTGGCCGAGATCCTCGAGAAAGTGGACAACGGCCAGATGGGGGTGGTGCTCAAGCGCATGATGATGCGCGCCGCAGGCCAGGTGGCCGATTACTTCCAGATCCCGGCCCTGGTGACTGGCGAGTGCGTGGGTCAGGTGTCGAGCCAGACCCTGACCAACTTGAACGTCATCGACCGGGTGACCGACAAGGTGATACTGCGCCCGCTCATCACCTGGGACAAGCCGGACATCATCAGCCAGGCGCGCCACATCGGTACCCTGGAGTTTGCCGAGACCATGCCGGAGTATTGCGGTGTCATCTCCAAGAAGCCGACCATCAAGGCCGTGCTCTCCAACATCGAGGCGGAGGAGGGCAACTTCGACTTCGCTATTCTGGACAAGGTGGTGAGCGAGGCTCGTCATCTGGATATCCGCCGGATTGGTGAAGAGACGTCAGCCCAGGTGCAAGAGGTGGAGACCACCCAGGTACTGGCCGCAGACGAGATCATCCTGGATATCCGCTCCAATGATGAGCGCGATGAGAAACCGCTGGTGGTCGAGGGGCGTGAGGTGCTGCATATCCCCTTCTTCAAGCTGGCGACCGCCTTTGGTGACCTGCCGAAAGAGCAGACCTATCTGCTCTATTGCGATCGCGGCGTGATGAGCAAACTGCAGGCGCTCTATCTGAAAGAGCAGGGCTTTGACAACGTCAAGGTCTATCGCCCCTGAGCACCAGGCTCGGGCATGGTGCGGCACCTCGCGGTGCCGCCAATAAAAAATGTCCGCTGTCAAGTCCATAGTGCAGACATACAGCGGTGCGAAAGGCCTTACGGGGCAACAGGTTAGGCCAGATTTCGGCCATCGAGTGCTCTTGCTGCTTTTCTCGCTAGGTGGCGCATAGGCGCTTCGCGGTAGCAAGCCCAGGGGCGGCGTAGCGGGCAAGGTCGCACTGTCATCATAGCCGTGGCTTGTCGCAAGCAGCCTCTCAAAGCGACAGCGCAGCCGGTAGGCTGCGCTTTCGTTTTCGAGTGAATGGTGGATGCGTCAGCATCGTCAACTCGGATTCGGCGGCGGCGCCTTGCTCGCCCCTCCCTTCCTGAATCCCCGGTCGCCGGCGATGAACGCCTCCAGCATGTGCGGGATCAGCGTCACGGCATCGACCGCCTCGCCATACGCCTGCGCGTGCAGCGCGGCGTAGTGGTCGAGGTCGGCTTTCAGGCTGGTTGGGCAGGCAAAGGTCAGCTTCGTGGATTCCGTTTTCGGTAGCGGGCCGAGCCGCAGCTTGCGCGTCGTCATCGTGAAGTCCCCTTGTTGAAGAACAACGGCTGGTAGGGCCGCAGCACCAGATCCCGGTTGGCGATGATGCGAACCGGCAGGCCCGGCCGCTCGGTCAGCGTCGGCTGGATGTTCATGTTGCGCCGGGTCATCTCCTGCCCGACCTGATTGATGCTGTCCTGCGCGCTGTCGCGCCCGGCGATGATGATGCGGTCGCCATCCTGGCGGTTCTCCGGCGCGGCCAGCTCGGCACCAACGCCCAGCAGCGTGGTCAGCGCCGCTCCGGCGAAGATGCGGCCCCAGTGGTAGTCCACGTCGTCTTCCAGCCCGGCATAGCCGGCCGGGTCGGCTCCGACCAGGTTGTCGAGCGTGAGCGAAGACGTGTCGGGCAGAATAATCCGGTTCCAGACGACTTGAACGCGGCTCTGCCCATAGCTGACCTGGCTGTTGTAGCGGCCGAGGATGCGCGAACCCTGCGGGATGAGCAGAAAGCGCCCGGTAGCCGTGTCATAGACCGGCTCCGTCACCGTGGCGATCACGTCGCCCGGCAAGTCCGACTTGATGCCCGTCACCAGCGCCCCGGCGATGACCGTCCCGGCCATCACCTGATACGGCGAGGCCGGCATCGTCAGAATGCCGGAATTTCGGGTCTCTGTACTTCCGGCTTTCTGGAACGCCTCTTTCTGGTCTTGCCGGTTCTGTATCGCCGTCGGATCGGCGGGCTGCGCTGCCGTAGAGGCTGGCCCGGCAGCCATCGGGTCGAACGCCGCAATGGCGGCGAAGCCCGGCGCGGCGGTAGCCTGCGACTGCGCCACCGGCGCAGCCTTCTGCGTGCCAGAGCGAAAGAACACCGATGAACCCGCGGCCGCTTCGGCTTCCTTGCGCAGGGCATCGTTCGGGTCGTGCCCGGGGGCCGCATAGGCGGCCGTCACCGGTTGCTGCGACTTGACGATGGCCGGGCCAAGATCGCCCGGCAGCGGCGGCCCCAGCTCGGGCACCTTGGGCGGCAAGGCCGGCGGCAGTTTGGAGTAGTCTGCTGGCAGCGCATCCAGCCCTTCGGACTTGGAGACACGATCGACGTTGTAAAGCTCGGTCTGTTCACCAGCACCACGCCGCTGCGGTTGCAGCGACCACATCAGCGCGCCGAGTACGGCGACCGACAGGCCGCCGGTGAGGATGGCCAGCGTGCGTCGGTTCAGGCGCGTGACCGGGCGCGGCTGGGCGCGTAGCGCCACCGCCTCGGGCGCGATCTTGCCCGCCGCCTGCGGCGCGGCGAGGTCGGGAGTGTCGTCCTGGCTCATTGTCAGTTCCTCCGCGCCACGCCGTCAGTGCGCTCGATCCGCACCACGTCACCACCATCGCCGCCCAGGCGCAGTTCGGCCGCGCCAAAGAGGCGATCCACGATGTAATAAGGCGAGCGGAAACGGTAATTGACGAGCTGACCATCACCCTGCGCGCCGATGACGAACAGCGGTGGCAGTTCGCCTTGGGCGATACCCGGCGGGAACTGGATATAGACCTTCTCGCCGTCGTCAAACGCCCGCAATGGCTTCCACGGCGGATTGCTCCCTGACACCGCGTAGCGGAAACGGATCTTCTCCAGCGCCAGGCCGGTATCGACCGGCGCGGCTGTCTGTGCGGCCTGCGACTGGCGTTGCAAGGCCAGCATCCGATCTTTCGGGTAGTCCCATGACACCGACGCCATCCATGCCTTTTCCGTCGAGGTCAGTTCCAGCAGGTACGTCCGGCGGCTGGTGGTGATGACCAGATTGGTTTTCAGGCCCGAGCGAGTGGGCTTGACCAGCACGTTGACGCGCAGCGCCTCGCCGCTGCCGCTGGACGTGTCGCCGACGATCCAGCGCACGGTATCGCCAGCGGCGACCGTCACCAGTTCCTCGCCGGGCTGGAGCGAAACCACGGTGACGCGCCCCGGCGCGGCATAGACTTGATACAACGCGCCGTCGCTGTACGGCCACACCTGAATCGCGTTGACGTAGCCCTCGCGGGTCGGCGCGATACGCGCCTCGGCATTGGCGCGCGAGACGCGCACCTTCTCGTCGGCCGGCTCCGGCACGGTCGCTGCCTCGTCCAGCTCCGGCAGCGGCTTCAACTGCGCCGGCAGCGCCAGCGGCTCGGGCACGGCGACGACTTCGACCGGCTTGGGCGGCTCGGGCAGCGGCTGCGCCTGCACCGGCTCATCGAGCGAGATGGACGGCGGCGGCTTGCCCTGCGAGGCGCAGCCCAGCAATGACGACGTGGTGGCCGCGAACATCAGCACGAAAGCGTAAAAGCGAAAAGGCAGGTTCATGGTTTGGCTCCTTCGGAAGAATCCAGTTCGCGGCTCCACGACAGGCCGTTGACGTAGATCCCCAGTGGGTTCTTGCGCAGGCGCTGTTCGGTGCGCGGGGTTTGCAGGACAGTGGAAAGCACGGCGTTCCAGCGTTCGGTGCCAGCGGGCGCGCCATTGACGAACCGCTGCTCCGTCCAGCGGACGTTGAACGAGGCATCGCTGGCGCGCGTAACGCTGGTGATCTGCACCGTCACCGACTCGCGGCCGACGCGGGCGAACGGATCGTTCTTGCTGGCGTAGTCGTTGAGCACGGCCGCGCCGCGGTCGGTGGTGTAGTCGTAGGCATCGAGCCAGTTCTGCCGCACCACGATGGGGTCGATGGACAGCGAGCGCACCAGCGTCACGAAGCGCGCAAGGTGATGCGCGATCTGCGCATCGGCAGGCCGGTACGGCGTGGCGGCCTCGCCCACGGTACGCACCTGGCCGGATTGATCGACTTCGATGACGTAGGGCGTGACGATGGACTGCGCCGAGCGCCACACCAGGCCGCCGGCCATCAGCAAGGCCAGCACCAGGCAGCCGAAGGCCATCAGCCGCCAGTTCTTCGCCTGCACTCGGGCCGAGCCGATGCGTTCGTCCCACACCTGGGCGGCGGCTTGATACGGAGTGGCAGGCTGCGGCGTATCGGCATAGCGCACCTGCGGTCGTTTGAATCGCATGGTCAGTTCTCCTTGTGAATCGCTTTAGTCGTCGGAGCCGCGCAGGCTCGGGCCTTGCCCGGAGCCGCCGCCATCGCCACCGCGCAACGTGTGTGCGGCAGTGGTCGCGGCATGGGTGATCTGCTGGCGGCGGTGCATCCGCTTGGCCCATGCGGGCTGCTCTTGCTTCTGCGAGCTGGCGGCGCTGTCTGTGGCTTCGCCTGCGGCCGCCTGGCCGGAGCCAGCACCACCGGGCGCAGCACCGGCACCGGCTTCTGTGCCGTTCCATCCAGCGCGGAAAGAGCCGGCCATCTTCTGCGCTGCGCCGGACGCGCCAGATGCGGCGCTGCGCCCGGCAGACTGCGCGCCGGTCTTGGCGACATTGCCCAACCCGGCCATCGCGCCCTTGGCCCCTCCGCCCGCAGCGGCGGAACCAGCCTGGAACGCCGAGCGTGCGCTACCGGCCGCCGAGGTGGCGGCACGCGCACCGGCGCCGGCCAGCTTCGCGGCTGCCGGCGCCATGCGTGCCCCGGCCACGACCGCACCGCCCACGCCCGTCGCGGCAGCACCAATGGCAACGGCCGTGCCGGTGGCGCCAATGGCAGCACCGGCCATCGCGCCTGCGCCAAGCTGCGGCGCACCGGACACCAGGCCGGTTGCGATGCCCGGCCCATAGATGCCCAGCGCCAGCAGCGCGAGCGAGGCCAGCATCACGACAAGGGCGTGATCGATGGAGGGTTCGTCGGGGTGAACCTGGAACTCCGCGAACAGGCCCGAACCGATGCCGACGATGACGGCCAGCACCAAGACCTTGATGCCCGACGACACCACATTGCCGAGCACTTTTTCCGCGAGAAACGAGGTCTTGTTCCAGAGCGCGAACGGCACCAGCACGAAGCCGGCGAGCGTGGTCAGCTTGAACTCGATCAGCGTGATGAAAAGCTGGATCGCCAGCACGAAGAAACACAGGATGACGGTGAGCCAGGCGAGGAACATCACCACGATGGGATCGATGTTCACGAACACTTCGGGGAAGCCCGCCATGTCGCCGATCTGGTCGAGGATCGGCGCGCCGGCGTCGATGCCGGTCTTGGCCAGCCGCCCCGGTTGCAGGAAGTTCTCCATCGTCATGGTCGAGCCGGTGGCCGTCAGGCCCAGCCCGGCGAACGAACGGAACACGATGCCGGCCAACCAGTTGAAGTTGCCGATGATGTAGGCGAAGGCACCGACGTAGAGCACCTTGCGCAGCAGCTTGGCGATCACGTCCTCGCCCTGGCCTGTGGCGTGGCTCATGGCCCAATACAAGCCGGCGACGGTCATGTCGATGACGATCAGCGTGGCGGTCAGGAACGCCACTTCACCTTGCAGCAGACCGAAACCCGAGTCGATGTAGCGCGAGAACGTATCGAGGAAGCGGTCGATGATGGTCACGTCGTTCATGGCGTGTCCTCTCCAATGGGTTCATCGAAGCTCGCCGGAATCGGCGGCAGCTCGGCCAGCGTCCGGTATTCATCCGGCCCGGCTTGGCCGGAGAAGAAGCGCCGCCGGAACGCTTCGGCGGCGGCGCGGCAGTCGTCTTCGTCCACGGCCCGCCGGTCGGCCGCGCACTGCGCACGCAACGCCTTGAGCCGCACGGGATCGGCAACCAATGCGTCGGCCAAGTTCTCTGCTGGCTGCTGGCCGCACGCGGTCAGCAGCAGGGCCAGCAGCGAAACCGACAAGACGGGAGCGCATCGCATGGCCGCCTCCGTCAGTTGTTGTAGAAATTGATGGACTGCGGCGTGTACGGCGTGCCGCTGCCCAGGAAGCGCCGCCGCACTTCGCGGGCGCGCTCGGTGGCCGCCGCCTGCCGCGCCAGTTCCAGCGAGGCCGAGCGGTCTTGCGTGATCTGGAGCTGCTGGGACTGGATGGACTGCTTGGCCTGCAAGGCAAGAAGCTGGTTGGTCGCCTGCTGCGCCTGCAAGGCACCGGTGGCCGACTGGCTCTGGCTCACGAGGTCGGCCAGCGCGCTTTCGTCTTGGGCCAGGTTCTGCGACACCTGCGCCTGCATCCGCATCGCGGTATGCAAGCCATCGAGCGTGTTCTTCCAGCGTTCGCGGGCGTCCTGCGCCATGCGGTCGCCGCTGATGGTCGCGGCGTACTGCTCCGGGTACAGACGGGCAAACGTGGCATCCATGCTCTGCACGTCGTAGGCCAGTCCCTGTGCCTCGGCGATCAGGCGTTCGGTGGTGGCGAGCGTGGAGCGCAGGCGGTTGACGATGTTGAAATCGAGGCTCGTCAGATTGCGGGCCTGGTTTATCAACATCTGCGCCTCGTTTTGCAGTTGATTGATCTGGTTGTTGATCTGCTCCATCGTGCGAATTGCCGTCAGCGTGTTCTGCACAAGGTTGGCGGGGTCGATGAACGTGAGCGCTGATGCGGGCTGCGCGGTCAGCAGCGTCACCGACAGCACGGCAGTCAGGGATACGGAAAGAGCACGGGTCTTCATGGCGAAACCTCCAGCGGTTGAGAAGCGAGGAAAGAAGCCGCCGCAGGCGAGGACGGCAGCAGGTCGGCGGCCCAGTCGAGGCCGCGATGGCGCAGCCACGCACCGGCGAAGCCGGGAGCGCCGGCCTGCGTCAGCACGCGGTCAATGTCGCGTTGGTCTTGCGGTGTGGATGCGCCCGCGAAGGCGAGCGCGGCCGGCCCCAGGTCGAGGTCGAACAGGCGATTGCCGAGACGCGATTGGTAGTAGTAGTCGCGCTTGGGCTGGGCGGTGGCGACGATCTCGATTTGCCGGCTGTTGAGGCCGAAGCCCTCGTAGATCGTGCGAATCTGCGGTTCGGTCGCCTGCGGGTTGGGTAAGAAAATCCGACTCGGGCAGCTCTCGATGATTGCGGGCGCAATGCTCGAATCCTTGATGTCCGCCAGACTCTGCGTGGCGAAGATCACGGACACGTTTTTCTTGCGCAGCGTCTTCAACCATTGGCGAATGCGCGCGGCGAAAGACGGCTCATCGAGGAACAGCCACGCCTCATCCAGAATCAGCAGCGTCGGCGCACCGTCGAAACGCTCATCGAAGCGGGCGAACAGGTAGCGCAGCACCGCTTGCACGGCGGCGGGGCTGTGCATCAGTTCTTCCATCTCGAAGCCCTGTACGTCACCGAAGCCGAGACGATCGGTGTCCGCGTCCAGCAGCTTGCCGTGCGCGCCACCGAGCACATAGGGCGCGAGTGCCTGCCGTAGCGCGTTCGATTGCAGCAGCACCGAGAACCCGGTCAACGTGCGCTGCTCAACAGGAGCACCGGCCAAGCTGCCCAGCGCCGACCAGATGACCGCCTTCTCGTCCGGGCCGACCGTCACGCCCTCATGCAGCAGGCGGCCTTCCACCCATTCGGCGGCCCAGGAGCGATAGCTTTCCCGGTCGATACGCGCGAGCGGCTGGAAGGCAATGCCGCCATCGGCACCCAAGTCGTAGTGCTCGCCGCCCAGGCCCAGGATGGTGGCGCGCATCGAGCGGCCCATATCAAAGGCGAATACGCGCGAGCCGCGATAGCGGCGGGCCGTCCAGGTGGTCGTTCTTCTCCGGCCCGGCCCATACGGCGGACAGCGGCATCATGTGCGCCAGGTTCAGCGTCGAGACGATGGGCTGGCGGACATTCGCATAGGCATTGCCGGGGATGGACGACAGCCACGCATCCACGGCATTCAAAGTCTCGGGGATGGTCACGAAACCCCGGCCCTGGATGACGCGCTCCACCATGCGCAGTTTTTCGTCGGCCGCGGCTGGATCGGCATCGAGCACCGTCACCGTTGCAGTGAAGTGACCGAAGGCCACCTGATCGCCACCTAGCTCCTGCATCGCGGCATCCGCGTCGGCCGCCTTGTTGCTCGCGTCGGTATCGACCAGCGGGCTTTCCTGCTGGAAGATGGTTTCGCGCAGCAGCGCCACCACGTTCTTGCGCTTGGCGAACCACTGGCGGCGCAGGCGGCCCAGCTCTTTTTCCGCTTCGGCTTTGTCCAGGCAGAGAAAGCGCGTGCTCCAGCGGTAGGCGAAGCCCAGGCGGTTGAGATCGTCCAGCAGGCCCGGCCAGGTCGAAGTCGGAAAGCCGCGCACCGACACCACGCGCAGGTGCTGGTCACCCAGCGTCGGCGCCAGGCCGCCGACCAGCGCGGAGTCGGCCAGCAGTGCGTCGATATGGAACGGCACTTCGGGTACGCCCACGCGGTAGCGCCGCGTGGACACCGTGGCGTGCAGGTAGGTCAGCGTCTCGGCGTCATCGAGCCAGGCGATTTCCGGCATCACGCCATCGAGCAAGTCGAAGACACGATCAGTTTCCGCTACGAAGGCTTCGAGCCGGCCGTGCCAGTCGACGCCGTCGCCGGGCGCGTTCTCGTAGAGCAGCTTGGCCGCGCGGGCGCGCGATTCTTCGGGCGGCAGGTACGCGAGCGTCAGGTGATAGCCGCTCTCGAAGTGATGCCCCGATTCCTCGAAGGCGGCGCGGCGTTCCTCGTCCACGAGCCAGGACAGCGGTTCGGGAAAGTCAGAATGCGGGTAGTCCGCCGCCGGTCGGCGCTCGGCCTCAATGAACAAGGCCCAGCCCGAACCCAATCGGCGCAGCGCGTTGTTGAGCCGCGCTGATGTGGCGATCAGTTCGCCCTGCGTTGCGCTGTCCAGATCAGGCCCGCGAAAGCGCGCCGTGCGCTGGAAACTGCCGTCCTTGTTCAAGACGACACCCGGCGCGATCAGGCCGGCCCAGGGCAACCAGTCGGCCAGCAGCGCGGGGCGCTGGCGGTATTCGGCAAGGTTCAGCATGGCGGCGTCCCCTACACGTCCAGCAGCGGTTTGTGCTTGATGTGCCGGGCGAAGACCTGCATGAACTGCGGATCGACGCGCGCGCCCCAGACCGCCAGCGAATGGCCGACGATCCAGAGCACCGCACCGGGAATCCACAGTTGCAGGCCCAGCCCGACGGCGGCGGCCAGCGTGCCGTTGGCAATCGCCACGGTGCGCGGCGCACCGCCCATCAGGATCGGCTCGGTGAGTGAGCGATGCAGCGGCACCTCGAAGCCCGCCGTGAAGGCATCCGGGGCACTCATACGACCGCCCCGCCGGAGAACGAGAAGAACGACAGGAAGAACGAGGACGCCGCGAACGCGATGCTCAACCCGAAGACGATCTGGATCAGCTTGCGGAAGCCGCCGCTGGTATCACCGAAGGCCAGCGCCAGGCCGGTGGAAATGATGATGATGACTGCGACGATGCGCGCCACCGGCCCCTGGATGGATTCGAGGATCGAGGTCAGCGGCCCTTCCCAGGGCATCGAGGAACCGGAGGCTTTCGCCGTGCCGGCCGTCATCAGCATGATGGCGGCCAGCAGCAGGCCGTGCTGCGCCGGCGCGGCCAGGCGACGCAGGCGCGCGAAGGCCGAAGCCGGATTTACGGAAATGCGGAAAGCATGGATGTGCATCTGCGTCATGGCAGTTCTCCAGAGGGTTCAGAGGACGGGGAAGGAACTGGCGGCAGCTCGGGAAACGGCGTTTCCAGCGCGTCCGCCATGCGATAGCCCACGCCGTCGAAGCCGACGACGCGGGCGATGCTTTCGACGTGGCGCTTGCGGCCACGCCCGGCGATGTGGATGACGACGTTGATGGCCTCGGCGATCAACGCGCGCGGCGGATTCACCGCCACTTCAAGAATCAGTTGTTCCAGGCGCAGCAGCGCGCCCAAGGCGGAACCGGCGTGAATCGTGGCGATGCCACCGGGGTGGCCGGTGCCCCACACCTTGATGAGATCCAGCGCCTCGCCGCCGCGCACCTCGCCGACGATCACGCGGTCGGGGCGCAGGCGCATCGTGGCGCGCACCAGCTCCTGCATCGACACGACGCCGGCCCGCGTGCGCAGCGGCACATGGTCGCGGGCCGCGCATTGCAGCTCGATGGTGTCTTCGAGCACCAGCACGCGGTCGCCGGTGGCGGCGATCTCGGCCAGCAGCGCGTTCGCCAGCGTGGTCTTGCCGGTACTGGTACCGCCGGCGATCAGGATGTTCTGCCGCTCGCGCACGGCGCGGCGCAGGAAGTCCGCCTGGCCGGCAGTCAGAATGCCGTCGGCCACATAGCGATCCAGGCCGATGATGCTCACGGCCCGCTTGCGCAGTGCGAAGGCTGGCCCCGGTGCGGCCGGCGGCAAGATGCCCTCGAAACGCTCGCCCGTCTCGGGCAATTCGGCGGTCAAGAGCGGTTGGCCGCGATGGACTTCCGCGCCGACGTGCGCCGCAACAAGCCGGATGATGCGTTCGCCGTCGGCTTCGGGCAGCTCGACGCCCAGCGGTGCGCGGCCCGACGACAGCCGATCCACCCACAGGGTGCGATCAGGGTTGAGCATGATTTCCACCACGTCCGGGTCTTCGAGCGCGGCGGCGATCAGCGGCCCCATTGCCGTGCGCAGCATCTGGATGCGGCGATCCTGTGAAGTGCTGGCCGACGAGCGTGGTTCGGGCGGGATCTGCGGAACGGCGCTCATGAGGCACGCTCCGTAGCACGTTCATGGGCTTCGGCGAGCGCCGCCGCGTCATCCATCCGCATCGGATCGGGATGCAGTTCTTCCACCACGTCGCGCACCAGACTGCGGCCGCGCAGCAGGTGCCTGCCGAGCTGTTCGATGAACTGCTCGAAACGCGCCTTGCCCTGCGCGCGGGCTGCGTCCTGATGCGCCTCGGGCACCGGCGTGCTGACGGTCAGGAAGTAGCGGATGAACAGCGCAAGCGTTTCGATCTGGATGTTCTGGTCGCGCTCCAGCCGTTCGGCCTGCCGCGACAGGCGATCCAGTCGCTTGGCGATGGCGGCCTCGCGCTGGTCGCCCGCGTCCGGCGACAGCCAGGACGCCAGCGCGGCCGCGACGATGGACGACTTGGACACGCCTTTCTTGGCGGCGAGTTCTTCCAGACGCTTGGCGTGCTCGTGCTGGATGAACAGGTTGAGGCGGTATTGGCTCATAGGTCGATTCCGTCGTTGGGGTCAAGAGAGGCCAGCCGCGCCGTGCGCTGCATGGCCGGGTCAAGCTGGCCTGGGAGCGGCAGCGGCAGGTCGTCGTCGTCATCGAGCAGCGCGAGGTCATCGGGCGCATCCAGCTCGGGGTCGTAGGCGACGGATTCGGAGAGTTCGGGTTGGCGGCGCGGGCCGCCGTCGTCGGTGCCGCCCAGGTCATCGGCGGAGGCCGTGGCTGATGCGGCGGGCACGGCCGGAATCGCCAGGCCGCTCCAGTCGTCGGCGCGAGCCGGTGGCACGTCGGCGTACTGCCCAGCCGCCAGCGCGGGTGGTGGCAGCACGCGCTGCTTGAAATTGGCGTCGGCGTAGTAGCGCAGCTTCTTGGCCTTGATCGGCGCCACGCTGGACACCATCACCACGGATTCATCGGGCGGGAGCTGCATCACTTCGCCCGGCGTCAGCAGCGGGCGGGCCGTCTCCTGCCGCGACACCATGAGATGCCCGAGCCACGGCGCGAGCCGGTGGCCGGCGTAGTTGCGCTGCGCGCGCAGCTCGGTGGCGGTGCCCAGCGTTTCGGAAATGCGCTTGGCGGTGCGCTCGTCGTTAGTAGCGAACGTCACCCGGACATGGCAGTTGTCCAGAATCGAATGGTTCTGGCCGTAGGCTTTGTCGATCTGGTTGAGCGACTGCGCGATGAGGAAGCTGCGGATGCCGTAGCCGGCCATGAAGGCAAGCGCCGTCTCAAAGAAGTCGAGCCGGCCCAGCGCCGGAAACTCATCGAGCATCAGCAACAGCTTGTGGCGGCGTTCGATGCCATCGCTGCCATCGAGCGATTCGGTGAGGCGTCGCCCGATCTGGTTCAAGATGAGCCGGATCAGCGGCTTGGTGCGGCTAATGTCCGAAGGCGGCACCACCAGATACAGCGATACCGGATGCTCGGCGGAAATCAGGTCGGCGATGCGCCAGTCGCAGCGCGACGTGACTTCGGCCACCGTGGGGTCGCGGTACAGGCCGAGGAACGACATGGCCGTGGACAGCACGCCAGACCGCTCGTTGTCGCTCTTGTTGAGCACCTCGCGCGCGGCGGACGCGACAACCGGGTGCGGTGCATCACCCAGGTGCTTCGTCGTCATCATCCGGTGCAGCGTCAGCTCAAACGGGCACGCCGGGTCGGAGAGGAAGTTGGCGACGCCGCGCAGCGTCTTGTCCTCGCCCGCATACAGCACATGCAGGATGGCGCCGACCAGCAGCGCATGGCTGGTCTTTTCCCAATGATTGCGCTTCTCCAGCGCGCCTTCTGGATCGACCAGAATGTCTGCGATGTTCTGCACGTCACGCACTTCGTGCGCACCGCGCCGAACCTCCAGTAGCGGGTTGTATGCGGCCGACTGGCCATCTGTAGGGTTGAACAGCAGGCAGTGCGAGAAGCGCGAGCGCCAGCCGGCAGTGATCTGCCAGTTCTCGCCCTTGATGTCATGGATGACGGCCGACGCAGGCCAAGAAAGCAGGGTCGGCACCACCAGACCCACGCCTTTGCCTGAGCGCGTGGGCGCGAAGGTCAGGACGTGTTCCGGGCCTTCATGCCGCAGATACTGGCGATCGTGCTGGCCAAGGAACACCCCGGCAGGGTGCGTGAGGCCGGCTTTCCGAATGTCCTCCCCGTTCGCCCAGCGTGCCGAGCCGTAGGTCGTGACTAGCCGCGACTGCCGCGAGCGCCAGATCGACATGCAGATGGCGACCAGCACCGCCAGCAAACCGCTGCCTCCAGCGATGGCACCGCCCGTGACGAAGACGCGCGGCGCGTAGGCGTCGAAGAAGAACCACCACTCGAACAGCCGCCAGGGGTGGTAGATCGGCGTTCCGAGAAGATCGAACCACGGCGAGCCAAGGCGTACTTGATAGCCAAGGGCGGCGGCTGTCCATTGTGTGGCGCTCCACACTCCGGCGATCACGATCCCGAAAACCACGGTGATCTGACCGAACAGAACGTTCGTTCCCTGCAAGACCTAGCCTCCGATCTCTACTGAGCTGCTTCCTCGTGGAAGAAGCGGCACAAGGACGTGCCGCAGGCGTCAGGATCGGTGCCGGGTCAGTACCGGTCAAAGACCGTTATCAGCAGAAAGGTCAATAAAAAGGAAAGAATTCGTGCGGTGTCAAACCAAAGAGAAATGCCGCAAACACGGGCGCGTTGCGGCGTGTCGAACCAAAAAAGAAGGCGATGCCGCGAGCCGCCAACAATCAGAGCTTGGGCGACTCTTTCGGCGGGATATATGGGGTTTCGCCGTCGCCATAGAACCGCTTGCGCGTAGCTTCGGCGACGCGGTTGCATAGCACGTCACCCAGCATGGGGCGGTCGGTCTTGCATTGCTGGCGCAGACCCTTGAGCTGCTCTGGATTGGCTACTAGTTGCTCCACCGTCTGGATGTCTGTCCCCGAGTCGGCAGCTTTTTTAGGTTTTTCGGATTGGCCGCACGCGGTCAATCCGGCCACCAGCAAGGACAGGATGACTTTCTTCATGGCATTGGCTCCTCTGGAGGATCAGGGTTGCGGCCTCGTATCGGCCTGGGAGGCTCAAATGATTCGATGGCTTTTACGCGCTCGATGAACCGTGCCAGTTCGTCGGACGGATATCCGTCAAGATGAAGCAAATAGGTCGTCAACGGCGGCACGCGCAGGGCCAGCGGTCGGGCCACGACACCTGGCTCACGGCTCGCAGAAATTTGTGCGGCACCCGCCAGCCCGAGCGCGAAGCCGGCTGATACTAGTGCCATCATCAGGTCGCAGGAAGCGACGCGCTCTGCAATCAGAGGCTCCACCTCGGTACGACGTAATACTCGTTCCACATGCTTGGCATGGCCTTCACACACCTGCGGATCACATAAAACCAGCGGATAGCGCAATAACTCATCCAAAGGGATGCGTTTGTGAGCCAACAGCGGATGCCGGGCGGGCACGGCCACCATGAGAGCATCGCTCCAAGCGGGCATGGCGACAATGCCATCGCCCACCTCGTTGGATTGGGCGAATCCCACGTCGTATAGATCGCTGTGAAGCCCTTTGATTTGCTGCGATAGTGGCACCTCGAAGAAGCGGGTTTCGACCTCGGGTTCTTCCTGGCGGCAAAGTACGAGCAAAGCAGATAGGCGCGACGACGTGATACCGTCGGACAACGCCACGCGCAATTGCCCATGAAAGCCATTTGCCGCTGCTTTCACGCTGTCTCGCGCCTGTTCCAGGGCAGAGAACACACGGCGCACATGCTCCAGGAACAATGTTCCGGCATGAGTCAACCGTGTGCTGCGGGTGGTACGAGCAAAGAGCGCCGCGCCCAGTTCTTCTTCTAGTTCCTTGATAGCTCGCGACAGAGGCGACTGCTCAATATGCAGTCGCTCAGCAGCCCGCGCGAAGTGGAGCTCTTCGGCCACTGCGAGAAAGTAACGTAGATGCCGGAGGTCCATGTATCAACGATCCTGTTGGTCAGCCAACACCGAACCCGTTCGCCAGTGAGCCAAGCGCGGCGCTAGGTGAAATGCGTCACATGCGGCAAGTAGCGGGCGGTTCGCGCTCTTGACTTTGCTCCGGCTGCTGGACGTGGACTTCGAGAACCGAAATAGATAGCGGAAAGGAGTGCCGCCTAGCGAATCAGTCACGATTGCTCCGCAAGTCCTGTTCAATCTGGCGATTCCGTCGTTGCGCCCAGACTTCACGCACGAAGGTGTAGTCATCCATCGCGTCCTTGCGGGCTTGATCCAGCGGAAGCAGTCGTGCACGACCATCCACCATCTGCATGATCAGCAGCTTGTCGGTAACGCTGGAACTGTCGATCCGAGCAATAAGTGCCATCTGCTCGTCGCCGACGAAAGCGACCGCGTCTCGTACCGTGCGGGGTCCCAGTCCCGGCATCACGAGATAGCGAGAGTCCCGCCAGCCCCAGGTTGCGAGTGTTTGACCAAAGTCTTCTCCATCGCGCCGCGGGATGCCGAAGTGGGTGGCCGGGTCGAACACGCCTGCGATGCCCACTGTGCTGTTGACAAGGAAGCGTCCGAGCGACTGCCCTGCGTGGGCAGGCCTGCCCTGCATTGCCTGGTTGAGGGCGGTGGCCGGGAGGCCCAGGTTGGTGAAGAAGCGCGACACGCCTGACTGCACGGAGTCGGGGATGGCCTTTTCGTAGCCCGCGGCCACGGGACGGAGTACGAGCCGGTCGAGCACGTTGTTGAAGCCGTGCATTTTGCGGTTGAACCCTTCCCAGGGATCGCTCACCGGCGGCGTCCCGTATAGGTCTTCGGCGTCCTGCTCTGCCTGCGTAATCGTCGCGGTCGGATGAGCACTGTCGATCGAGGCCTGAGCGGAGGACCCGTTGCGGGCGGCCTGCGAGTTGTGGCCAGCAACAGCGACGTGGGCATGGCCATCCCTATCCCCATCCCGACTTGACAAATGGGCCGCGGGACTCTCAGTTTGAAGGGGCAGCGGTTCGGTAGGTGTCGCTGGCTGTCGCGCCTCAGTCGAAGAAGCAACGAGTGCCCAATAGGTGGGCTGCGCTTCGCTAGATGCTGCGGCGGGCTGCTGCTTGACGGCGTTACTGGCGCATGCACTCGTGGCTAGTGCGATCGCCGTGAGCACAAGTGATTGGATGGTTTTCATTGAATGGGTTCTTTCGCGAGAGCGAAATGAGCGACGGTGGAACAAATGCTTTCGGTCTTCATTGCCATGGGAGGTCACCCTCAGGCGCGGTGGGGAATTGAAGTTTGGTCGGTGTTTGCCGACGCTTCGGCGTACAACGCTGGACAAGGTCGTCCACAACTTCATAGAGCACGGGGATCACCAGCAAGCTCAGAAGCGTGGAGGTGATGAGGCCGCCGATCACGACAATGGCCATCGGCGCGCGAAAGCTCGGGTCGGCGCCGAAGCCCAGGGCAATGGGCAGCATCCCGGCACCCATGGCCAAGGTCGTCATCACGATGGGACGTGCGCGCTTGTGGCAAGCGTCGAGCAGCGCATCGAGCCTGGACATGCCGTGGTCGCGCTGAGCCACGATGGCGTACTCCACCAGCAAGATGGAGTTCTTGGTGGCGATGCCCATCAGCATGATCATTCCGATCATGGCGGGCATGCTGAGATTGGTGCCGGTCATGAACAGCGCCAGGATCGCCCCCGGGACCGACAACAGCAGTGCCCCGAGAATCGTCACCGGCTGCACCCAAGCATGGAACAGCAGCACCAGCACGATGTAGATGCAGGCCACGCCCGTTCCCATAGCCAGCAGGAAACTCCGGCCGAGTTCGTTGGAAGTTTCCGCTTCGCCGATGTCGTTCTTGACCAGACCAGGCGGCAGGTGGGACAGGCTGGGCAGCGCGGCGGCGCGCTGCTGCACATCGCCCAATGCCTGCCCGTTCAGTTCGATCTCGAAGTTCACGTTGCGCAAACGGTCAAGGCGATTGATCTGCGCGGGGCCGCTGGCGATCTCCACCTCCGCCACGTCACGCAGCGGCACCGGGCCGCGTGCGCCCGGCACCGTGAGCTGACGCAGCAGTTCGAGGTCTCGCGTCGCGTCGTCGGGCAGCCGCACCACGATCGGCACCTGGCGCTGGCTCAGATTCAGCTTCGGCAGGAACTGGTCATAGTCGCCCAAGGTGGCCACACGCACCGTCTCTGCGATTGCGTCGGTGCTCACACCCAGATCCGCCGCGCGCGCAGTGTCCGGGCGGACGATCAGCTCGGGCCGCTGCAGGCTTGAGGTGCTGGTCACTTGGCCGATCCCTGCCAAGCTGCGCAGCTCCTTCTCCACCGTGGCCGCATGCTGTGCCAGCAGTACGCTGTCCTCGCCGGAGAGCACTAGTGTGTAAGTTTCGTTCGCAGCCACCCTGATGCGTGCGCCAGCCACATCCTGCAGGCGGGGGCGCAGCTCACGCTCGATCTGCTGCTGGCTCATGCCCGGGCGCTCCTTGCGTGGCGTCAGGTTCAGCGTCAGGTTCGCCGTGCGCACCTCGGCCGCGCTGGGCATCGGACTGCCTCCGGCGCTGCCGCCGCCAACGGCGGTATAGACCATCGTCACATGCGGATGCGCGGCCACGGCAACGCGAACTTGCTCGGCGATGGTGCGCGTTTGCTCGAAGGTGCTACCGGGCGGCAACTCGACGCTGATCCGGGTCTGGCCCAGGTCGGCCGGCGGCATGAAGTCGCCCTTGATCGCACCGGTCAGCAGCGGGATGCAACTGGCGATGCCGAAAGCCACCATCATCGCCAGCGTCGCGCCCTTGTGCGTGAATGCCCAGCGCGCGGCCTTCAGATAGGCCGACATCCAAAACGGATCGGTATGGGGCCGGGTGGGCTTCTTCAGCAGGTAGGCGGCCATCATGGGCGTTAGCAACCGTGCCACGACCAGCGAGAAGAACACCGCGATGGATGCTGTCCAGCCGAACTGCACGAAGAACTTGCCGGCCAAGCCACTCATGAAAGCTGTGGGCAGGAAGACGGCGATCAGCGTGAAGGTGGTGGCGATGACCGCCAGCCCGATTTCGTCGGCTGCCTCGCGGGCAGCCACCAGCGGCTCCTTGCCCTGCGC
The DNA here is from genome assembly GCF_000820045.1 of Aeromonas rivuli. GTDB lineage: Bacteria > Pseudomonadota > Gammaproteobacteria > Enterobacterales > Aeromonadaceae > Aeromonas > Aeromonas rivuli. The sequence goes on from NZ_CDBJ01000071.1 coordinate 189,812, forward strand.
CAAGTGGCGCATGATGTTCTCGATCTCGACGATGGCGTCGTCCACCAGGATGCCGACCACCAGCGACAACGACAGCAAGGTGATGACGTTCAGCGTGAACCCCATCCATTGCATAACCAGGAAGGTGGGGATGATCGACAGTGGCAGTGCCACGGCGCTGACGAACGTCGCGCGGATATCGCGCAGGAATAGCCCCACCACCAGCACCGCGAGCACAGCGCCTTCGATGAGCAGCAACATGCTGCCTTCAAAGTTTTCCACGACCGGATCGACGGCATTGAACGCCTCCGTGAGTTCGATGTCCGGCCGTTCCGCCTTCAGTACGGCG
>NZ_CDBJ01000071.1:190173-257207 GCF_000820045.1 Aeromonas rivuli
GCGCCAGTGGTACGCAGGATCTCGAAGCCGATTACCGGCCTGCCGTCGAGGGAGGCACCACTTCGGCGCTCAGCTGTCGCATCGGACACCGTGGCCACCTGATCCAGGCGCACGACATGGCCACCGGGCAATGGGATTTCGATGGCCGCCAGGGCGGCCGCCGAAGGTACGGCGACGACCGTGCGCACGGTCTGTTCGCCGCTGCCCAGCCTGGCAAGCCCTCCTGGAGCCTCGCGTTGCATCTGGACGAGCCGACGCGATACATCGGCGGCACTCAGGCGCAATGCCAGCAGCCGATCCGGGTCCAGTTCCACGCGCACCTCGCGGCCCACGCCGCCCACCCGGGTGACGGCACCGACGCCGGGTACAGCGAGCAGGCGCCGGGTGACCTGGTCATCGACGAACCACGACAGCGCTTCGTCGTCTATGCGCGACGATGCCACCGTATAGGTCAGGATCGGGTCATTCTTGAACTCGATCCTGCTGATGATGGGGTCACGCAAGGCTGCCGGCAGGTCCGCTCGCACCCGGGCCACTGCAGCCCGCGTGTCGTCCAAGGCTTCCTGTGGCGGCTTCTCCAGGCGGAACTCCGCCGAGACCGTGGCCACACCGTCCTGTACCGTCGTGTGCAGGTGTCGTAGCCCCTTCATGGTGGCCATCGCGTTTTCCAACTTGCGCGCCACCTCGGTTTCCATTTGGGCCGGCGCAGTACCTGGCAGGCTAGCCACGACACTGACCATCGGCAGGTCAACTTCCGGGAAGTTCTGGACCTTGGCGGTGCTGAAGGCGATCAGCCCTGCTGCTGTGAGCATGGCGAACAGCAGAATGGCCGGCACGGGTTTGCGGATCGACCAGGCGGAGAAGTTCATGGTCGTCCCCTTCAGCGCGTGGTGGTCTGGGGGGATGCATTCGGACTGGCGGCGGCGAGCCGCACCGTCAGGCCATCTGCCAGGAATCCGACGCCGGACTCGACGACTGCCGTGTCGGCGGCCAGCCCCTCGCGAATCTCCACCCGATCACCGCGCCTCGCGCCCAGCGTCACCTTCTGCTGCCGCACCTTGTTGTCTTCGATGTGGAAGACATAGCTGAAACCGTCGCGCAGCAGGACGGCGGTTTCGGGCAGCGTCAGCACCGTGTGTTGGTCCAGCAGAAGCTCACCACGGGCGAACTGGCCGGCGCGCACCTGAGCGGCGGGCTTGAGGTCCACGTACACGATGCCGGTACGGCTTTGCGGATCGATCTGCGGCGAGATTCTGCGCACTCGGCCTTCGACGGCCTGCGTGCTGCCTGGTGCGATGCGCACGGTTTGGCCGGGCGCTACGCGCGCAAGCTCCGGTCCTGGCAATTCGGCGTGCCATTCAAGCCGGCCCTGGCGCTGCAGGCGCATGATTTCTGCCCCTTCTTGCACGAGCGCGCCTTCAACCGCAGGCCGGACGCTGATCACGCCGTCGTCCGGCGCGCGCACTTGGGTGTAGGCCAGTCGCAGCGAGTCGGCCTGCACGCGCGCGCGGGCTGCGGCCAGACGGGCTTGTGCGGCGTCGCCGGTCGTCAGGGCCTGATCGAGGGCCTGGGCTGACAAGACCTCGGTGCCCTGCAATGCCCGGGCGCGATCGGCTGCGCGGCCAGCCTCTGCGGCACTGACCTCGGCCTCCTGAAGGGCAGCGCGGCTCGCATTCAGATCGGCTTCGAGCGTGCCGGGGCTAAGTTGAGCCAGGAGCTGCCCCTTCTTCACCCGGTCGCCGACATCGACCAGCAGCCGCGACAGGCGCTGTCCGCCGATCTCGGCGCCGATCACGACTTCCTGCCAGGCAGCAATGCTGCCGACGGCGTTCAGCGTCTGCGGCCATTGCTGTGCGGTGGCGAAAGTGCGCTTGACCGTCAGTGCCGATGCAGCAGCAGGGGACGGCGGGGATTGAGCAGCGCTGCGCGTGGTCGCCAGCAGCGCGGCGCAGGCAATGGAAAGGACAACGGTCGCAGCGAACAGATACACGAGGTGACGCTTCATGGTTGAGCAGCCAGTTGATCGGTGGGATTGGGTTCCGCGTTCCAGCCACCGCCAAGACTGCGGTACAGACGGAACCAGGCCTGCGCCTGATCCGCCTGCGCGGTCAGCAGGTCGTCGTGCGCGGTCAGGGCATTGCGCTGTGAAACAACACGTTGCGGGCCGCTGTGCAAGCCCACTTGCGCCTGCAAGGCGGCGCGTTGTGCGATACCTTGCCACTCATGCGCCACCGATTCGGCTTCTCGCTGACGGTCGCGTGTGGCGGCCATGCGCTCAAGCGATTCCTCGACCTCGGCGACGGCGGTTTGCCACTTCCCTTGCAAAGCCGCCGCCGCTTCATCGCTCTCAGCCAGCGCCGTCTGGCTCTGGGCACGGCGTGCCCCGCCATCGAACAGCGGCAGCGTTAAACTTGGGCCGAAGGACCAGAGCGAACTCACCGAACTCTGCCCGCCCACACGCAGGCGCGTTTCGCCGGCCAGGGCGCCCAGGCTGAGCTGGGGGTAGCGCTGGGCATCCGCGCTGCGCTGATGGGCCAGCGCGGCTAGCCAACGCTGGTGGCTCGCGGCCACGTCTGGCCGCTGCGCCAGCAACTGCGCTGGCAGCGTGTGGACAGTGAAAGTCGGCACGCTGGGTAGCACGCGGCGGGGCGACGCCCAGACGCTGGGCAAGGCGGGGGCCTGCAACTCGGCCGCCAGCGGACCGGCCGGTACGCCAAGCAGCAAGGCCAGTTCCTGCAACGCCACTTGCGCCTCGGCCCGCTCGACGCTGCGACGGCTGGCGGCGAGCGATGCATCGGTCTGCAGCAGGGCCGCGTCACTCGCGTTCATGAGCCCAACCGCCTGTTGCTGGCGCCCCCATGCGGCAAGCTGGGCCGCCAGCAGCCCGTCGAGTTCGGCAACTTCCTCTCGCGCCTGTGCCAATCGCAAGTTCACGAAGGCCGCAGCCACGTCGGCCGCGAGTGTCACGCGGGCGGCGTGCCAGTCGTGCTGCGCGGCGACGGCCTGTGCCGCCTGTTCGTCGGCCGCGCCGCGCTGGCCGCCAAAAAGGTCGATCTCCCAACTGGCATTGAACTGGGCGTCCGACTGGATGGAAACGCCTGGAACGCTATTGAGGTTCTTGCCCCGGCTCGATGTGGCACTCACCCCGAGTTGTGGGAGCAGTCCGGCGCGGGCTTGCTTGACCAAGGCACGCGCCTGCCGGTGTCTGGCGGCGGCCACCTGCAGGTTCGGGTTGCCGGCCTGCGCGCGTTCGATCAGCTTGACGAGCATCGGGTCGGGAAATGCCTTCCACCAATCGGTGAGTGCCGCCATCGATCCGTCATGGGGCAAGGGCGCGCGCCAGACCTCGGGCAGGTCAACGGCCACCGGCGCGCGCAACGGCGCGCTGGCGCAAGCTGCCAGCAGTAGGGCCAGCCCGAAAGGCGCGATCAGGGACGACAGGCGAAGGGTCATGGGTCGTCTCATCAGGCTTGCCAGTCGCCGACCATTTCGACGTAGCAGTAGCCGCTGACCTTCTCGCCACGCACGGTGCCGCTGACCGAGCTCGCGCCTTCATAGCGCGCATGCAGGCCCCTGACTTCCTGCTCGCGCGGTCTCGCGACCACGTCCAATTGCATGTCGAGCGTAGGCACCAACACCTGCCATCGGGTCGGGAACCGGGCGCCGGATTGCGGGCTCAACCAGTAGTCGCAGGCGCCACCGATGAGCGGCGCCAGGTCGGCAACGACGTGCCTGCCGCTCTCGTCCAGCACAGTCACCCACGCATTTGACTTGCCATCCATGCCATTCGCATCCCAGAGGCTGATCCGCCAGCCGTTGCTGAGATTGAGGTCCATCCAGGTCCACCTGCCTCGCGGAGGGCCAAGCGGCTGCTTCTGCCATTGACGGTCGAACCAGCTCACGCCCGATGCCGGGAACTCACGACCGTCGATGGTTAGGCGGCCCGTGGTCTCGAGCGTCGGGATGGAATACTGGAAGACGTCCATGCCCAGCATGTCGAACCGTCCCGTGCCTTTGTTGTAGAGCGGATGGCCGACGGCCTTCAGAGTCACGTCGATGCTGGCGCCCTTGATCTGCGCATGGACACGCAGCTCGTCGAGCGTTCCCGAGAGCGAACTGTGCGGCGTCTTGACCAGCAGCCGATCCGAGCGGACGTTCGCGCGAAAGATCGGGTGGAAGCCGTGCTGCACGCCGTACCAACCCGTGGTCTCATCGGTGATGCTGGCCGCGCTGTCCACGCCCACGGTGATTCCCCTGATGCTCAGCGCAAACAGGTGGACCAGGTAGTTGAGCGTGTGACCCTCGGATTCAAAGTGGCCGATCACGAACCACGAGTTGAGCGTGTAGCCCCGCTTGTGTGCCAGGTCCGCGACGATGTCGAGGGCCGGAACGGCTCCCGCCGGAGGTGTCGCCAGGTTCTTGGTCAGTAGAGGGATGTTCATGTAATTGCTTCCAGGTTCGGTGTTAGACACTGCACTCCAAGCGTGGTGAAGCGCGACAGACGTAGTTGCGAGGAAACCTTGCTCGGGTGCGGCATTCACTCGCGGAGGATGACGAGGCCCAGGATGTGGAACTCATCCTTGCCGTGCGCCTCTGCCAGTTCCTTGATGTTTTGCTCGGGTGTCGCCGTGATGCCGTGCGTCTTGAGCTTCGCCAAAAGCTCTGCTTGGTCCGTGCGTGTCACGTCAGCGAGTGCAGACAGCGGAGCCTCGATGAGCGCGTTGGAGATGGGCCACTTCAATTGGGGAGCCGTGATGCGTCCGAAAGAGAGCGTCGAGACAACCAGAACGATGGCAAAGATGGCCACGTTGGCTCGCCCCCAATTGGATTGGAGGTGCTTCGTGAGCGGACGGAAGTTCACCGCGATGTGGCCGCCTGCGCCGAGAAGGAAGAACCACGAGAACCACTCGTGCGCGAAGCTGAGGTATCCCGGCACCACGTCGAAGAACATCAGGACACCAGTGACAGCCATCAGGATGAACGAGCCGATCGTCAGTGGCGTGGACCAAGTGCGCAGGCTGAAGGGTTTGGCTGTTCTCATTCCAGTCTCCCGTTGAACCGATCGCGGACCGTCCGTCATGGCGTGAAGACAATGCGCTCGTTGCTGTGAGCCGCCTCGGTCCACGCCTGCTCCACGTTGCACAGCGGCAGGGCCTTCACGTCGATGCGGAACGTGCCGCGCACGATCTCTTTCACCAGCGCTGGCAACGCCATGAGGATGTCGCGCCCCGACACCGAGCCGAGCCCGCTACCCACGATCTGGAGATTTGCAGAGCGCAAGAAAGCGCCCGAAATGGCAGCGGCTTCCCCCGCCATCGAGCCGATGTGTATCCAGGTGATCGGCAAGCTGCGATCCGCACGTTGCTTGAGTACGGTCTCCATGACGCGCACCGCACTCTCCCCCCAGACGAAATCGAGCACGACATCCACCTCGCGAGCGAGGGCACCCAATCGGGCATCCCCCAGCGGCACGATCTCCGTGGCGCCAAGCGCAGGCAGCCTCGAGAGCTTGTGTTCGTCGCGACCTGCGGCGATGACCTGCGATGCGCCCAGGTGCCGGGCGATCTGCACGGCCATGCTTCCTGAGCTTCCGGTGGCACCGAGAATGAGCACCTTCTGCCCGCTCTGAAACGGCACGCGGCAACGCAGCGCGAGCCAGGACGCCATCGCGGGATTCATCGCGCCGGCAATGGTGACTGCGTCGCTGTCGAGCGGAAGTTCGATGCTGTGGTCGAGTTCAATCACCGTCCTGTCAGCCATCGTGCCGATCTGCCCGGGACCCTGCACGAAGTAGCGCAACTTGCCGTCGGTACCGCGCCCGACGCCATCGATGCCGGGGACGAGCGGCAGCCCCCCGCTGCTGGAGTAATGAACGCCTGAAGCCTGGCCGCGAGTGACGTGATGCAGGCCGGCCGCGAGCACTTCGACGAGCATTTCTTCCGGCCCTTTGGGCGCGGGATCGGCGTAGTCGCCGTAGTGCGGCGGTTGGTCGAACGAGGATATGACAGCAGCTTTCATCGGGCTCTCCTTTGGTGAACACAGGATCAATAAAGTTCGTATTACGATCTATTATTGATGCGTAATGCGAACTATGTCAAGATGCAGCCACGATGAAAAAGCAAAGATCCATGAAGCAAGCCTCCGAGCCCGACAAAGGGCTGGCCGATGCACTTGTGACGACCTCCTTTGTCACAATGGCCGTAATCAACAAGATTGGCGCCGAGAATGACTTGTCGCTCTCGCTGATCCGCGTCTTAGGAATCCTGTCGGATCGACGCCCGCGAATGACCGAACTCGCCGACTACCTTGGGTTGGAGAAGCAGACGATGTCGGGGCTTATCGCCCGAGCAGAAAAGAGGGGGCTAGTGGCGCGAGCGCCGAACGAAGAAGATGGAAGGGCGACAGACGTTTTCCTGACGAGCGATGGGTCCAAACTCGTCAAGCGGCTGCATGCCCAGGGGAAACAGGCACTGGCACCGCTCGTCGAACAGCTCAGCGCGTCAGATCAGCAGCTCCTTCAGGAGCTGCTTCAGCGCATGCTCAAAACTCGGGAAAGTTGAAGACCAGATGTGTCGGTGCGTCCTATCTTTGTAGTCTTTGCTGCCGACCAATCTCCCACGAGACTGCACCACTCCGCATCGTCGCGGCGATCTGCTGCCCCAGCCGTTGCTCGATCACCGGCTTCCAGGGCACCAGGCTGAACCCCTTGCCGTCATCGAGCATGGCGTAACGCCCGCTGGCCAGCATCACGCTGCGCCGGTAGATACCGCTGACGCGCTGACCGTCGCCCACCGGGCGGTGCTCCAGGCTGGTTTCGGCGGCAATGTCCTTGGCGGCTTGCGCCAGTTCCCGATTGCGTAGCGTGCCCAACAGGTTCCGGGCGAGGATCACGCGCTGCCCGCGTCGCTCTGCCAGCCCCTGTTCGGCCAGGAAGTCGGCGCGCTGCTGCATCGCCTGCTTTGCCTCGCCACCAAAGCCCAGGTCGCCCAGGCCCGAGCCGCCGCCGATCAACTGCTGATCGAGCCAGGTGGCGCCAATCACGCGCGCCTGCCGCTCGATAGGCAGGTGCGATTTCAGTTCCACGGCCACACCGCCCAGCCGCTGCGCGTCGTACTGACGGCCACGTTCCGGCAGGTCGTCCGGCACCTTCCATAGCCCCTCGGCCACACGCTCCACGATGCCGGCCCGGCGCAGGGCCTCCAGCCGGCGGATGTGGGCGGCGACAACCTCCTGCGGGTCACGTCCCGGCTTGGCTCGGCCTTGCTCGATCGCCAGGTGATGATCGGTGCGGTACAAGCCATCGCTCGCCAGCGCGGCGATGTTCTTGTCGGCTGCGCGCACGTCGGCCGATCCCTTCACTACCACCACGGCGCCGGTCGGATAGTTCGCCAGTTCGTCGCGGGCGTTGAGCGCAATATAGTGGGCCTTGCCGTCCACCCCGTCGATGACCAGATAGCCCCGGTCGCGCAGCTCGTCGGCCAGCCCCTTCGCGGCCACGCGGCCGATGATGGTGCGCCCCTCGTCGCGCGGCTCGAACACCGCCAGTTCGCGCGGCTGGCCGCGCATGGCCCGCTGCATGGTGCGGATGATGTCGCCACGCTCGCCCAGGGCGCGCAGGGTCTTTTCCGCATCATCATGCACGGCCCAGGTGTAAGGCTTCGTCTCGTCGGCCAGGCCCAGGCGCTGCAAGCGTTGCAAGCGGCCGATCAGCATCAGGCGCTGGCGCTGCAAGTGTGGTTCGTTGAAGCGCTCGACATGCACCAGGCCATCGTCGCCGGCCTCGCGTTGCAAGGTGCGATCCAGGTTCGTCCACCGCTCCTGCTCCACCTCGCGTCCCAAAGTCCGCTGGATCTCCAGTTCGGTGCGCGGTCCCAGCCATTCGGTCGCCAGTTCGGCGGCGCGATGGCGGAAGCCGTCGGCGATGTAGTCGCCCGCGATGATGAGGTCTTTGCCAGTGTCGTCGCGCCCGCGCACGACGATGTGCGTGTGCGGGTTGTCGGTGTTCCAGTGGTTGACGGCCACCCAATCGAGGCCTGTGCCCAGGTCGGCCTCCATGCGGCCCATCAGGTGCCGCGTGTAGGCGCGCAGGTCTTCCAGCTCGGCGCCATCCTCGGGCGAGAGAATGAATCGGAAATGGTGCCGGTCGTCGGCGCAGCGTTCCTTGAAGGCGTCGAGGTCGGCCGTGTCAGTCTGCGGCCCGTAGGCTTGGCCTGGCTCGCCATCACGCCCCACGCCATCGCGTTCGATGTAGCGCAGGTGCTTGGAGAGCGACTGCGGACTGGCCCGCTGGTGATTGACCAGCAAGGTCTTGATGGTCACGCGCCGCGACATGGGCGTGAGCTTCGCCCCCGCGAAGCGCGCCGCCGTGTGGCCGCGTCCCAGGCGCGAGCCGGGCCGCTGGCCGGTGCCACGCGCCGATGCCGGACGGCGCACCGTGGACTTGCCGCCGCTGGCCTTGCCTGTCTGCTTGAGCACCTTGGAGACGAAGCCCTGGCCTCGGTTCTTCGGGGCGCTGGGGTGGATGCGGAAATCGTCGTCGCTGCGGCCGGTCATGGCGGTGCCCTCCGCAAGTTCTGGCGTGTCCGGTCGTGCGAAGCACGCGGAGATACCTGCATTGGCGCGGGTCTCGCGCCACAAGCGGCACGGCGGCGAAGCCGCGCTGTGCTGCGCCAATCCCACGTGCAGACTGGCTTTCGACGCGGCCCGGTGCCGCGTTCTTTTGTCTTGCCTTCCGCCTTTGCCCTTCGCTGTCGCTCCGGGCGTCGGCGGCCCAGTGGCGCTGTTGCACCCGCAGCCAGCCCGCCGGCGAACGCGGCGACGGCCATAGGCCGGGCGCATTCGAGCCAAGACGCCTGCACATTGGATGGCTGCGCCGGATGTTGCGCGAAGTGCGGCGCGGATGCGCTCGCATTGCACGCGCGACGACACGGCAGCAGCAGCCGGACCGACATGCCCGATGGCACGACTAGATGCACGGCAACGTGCAGCGAATCGGCGGCCATCATGGGCGTGCTTCCAGCCAAACGGGATGCGCAACACCGATCACGGTGGATGCGCTGACGGGGCCGAAATACCGGCTGTCGAAAGACGCCGGATTCGTCACGCTCAACAGGAACAGTTCGCCAGGCGCAAGGCGGCGGCATTGCGGCCAGGATGGCAGCGGCCGGCCCAGCCGGTCGGCAGGCAGCACGGCGGCCGAAGGCACGCCGTCGATGCGTACCTGACCGGCGACGATGCAAACGTGTTGCGGTGCGACTGCGCCCACACGTTTGAGCAGCGGAATGTGCGTCGGCAGGTAGCCGCGCTGCGCAGCCAGTGCGGCGGCCTCGGCCGGCAGCGGCACCAGCACGATGCTGTCCACGGACAACGGACGTGGCAGCGAGGCGGTGCGCGGGTCGAACGGTTCGATGCGATACCAGCCGACCGCCACGCTGTCGGATGGGTTGTACGTCAGGCGCGGCAGCGGCGACACGAAAGCCGCCCAGGCCAGCGCAGCGAGGCCGCAGGCGGTCAGGCCCGCGAGCACGATGAGAGCGCGCAGGCGCGAGCGAGGACGCGGCGAGGCGGACGAAGTGGAAACGGTCGTCATGGCAGCACCTTCCCGGCGAGCCAGGCGGCGTGCCGCTCGGCGGTGTATTCGGGCAGCGGCAGGCGCGCCGCGAGCCGGTTGCCCAGCGTGCGCCAGTACGCGGGCGAGACGGCAGACGGGGCGATGCCCAGCGCCTCGATGGCGTCGATGCGTTCCAGCACGGCGCGCACCGAGTTCTCGCCTTCAGCGTGCAGCAGCAGGCGCGCGCCAGGCCGCACGCCGGGGATGCGCTGCAAGGCATCCAGCGGCGTACCAGCCTGCATCACCATGAGCTGCCAGCGGATCGTGCCGTAGTCGTTGGCCTGCCAGCGCACGCGGCAGAACATCGCACGCGGCAGGAACACCGCGCAGCGCCGCCAGCGGTCGAGCTGGAGCGTGCGCGCCGGTTCGCCGAAGCGCAGGTAGAGTTTGAAGCGCGGTTCGATGTAGGCCAGCGATACGCGGGTCAGCGGCACGTTGCCGCCCTGGCCGGCGAGTACCGCGAGCGACGGCGCAGCCGGAGGCGATGCGGCAGCCGTGGCCGCGTTCTCGGCGGGTGCAGCGGATAGGTTCATGGCATGTTCTCCGTGCGGTTTTCGGGAAACTCCCGCTCCAGCAAAGCGCGCAGCAGTTCGGCCACGGTCACGCCCCGCGTGAAGGCCGACACCTTGATGCGCGCCCGCATGGCGGGCGTAATGTCGAGGGTCAGGCGCGCGGTGTAGAGGTCACCCTTGTTAAGCGCATCGGCGTCGCCCTGGCGAATCCACGCTTCGGAGTGCGGATTCGCGGGCGGGCGCGCACCGATACCGACGCGCTTGCCGCGTGGTGGCTTCGCGGTCATGTTGGCCACCGCAGCAGTTCGTCCACCAGTGCGGCGATCTCGCGTGCGGCTGCACTGTCGGGCGCCGTCTCGCGTGCGAGCCGGCCAGCGGCTACGCTGTCTGCGAACACGATGCGCTGGCGAACCTCGGCGCGCAGCGCTGGCAGCGGTTGTTCGGCCAGCGACTGCCGCGCCTCCCGACCGATCACCGTGGTGCTGACGCGCCGGTTGATGACGAAGGCCGCGCGCAGCGCAGGCCGGAACACCTGGGCCTCGCGGATCAGTGCCACCATCTCGGCGCTGGCCCACAGGTCGTAGGGGCTGGGCTGTACCGGGATCAGCACGCGCTCGGCCGCCAGCAGCGCGGAGCGCGCCAAGGCGGCGATGCGCGGCGGCCCGTCGATGATGACGTGATCTGCCCGCCTGGCGAGTTCTGGCGCTTCCTGGTGCAGCGTTTCGCGAGCTAGGCCCACGGCGCTGAACAGCCGGGGCAAGTCTTGCTGGCTTCTGCGTTGCGTCCAGTCCAGCGATGAACCTTGCGGGTCGGCATCCAGCAGGATGACCGACTGCCCGCGCATCGCCAGTTCGCCGGCGATGTGCGTGGCGAGCGTGGTCTTGCCGACGCCGCCTTTCTGGTTGAGCAAGGCGACGATCATGGCGCGGCCCTCCGATCTGGAAAGCCAGCGTGGTTTTGCCTTGCCGGACGGGGTTGGTTTTGGGGCTGTTCTAGTCTTTGGATTGGTGGCGCTTTTGGGCTTTCGGCAGTTGTCCACCGAAACGGCGCGCTTCTACTAAAAGTTAGAGATTTATAGTTAGGTAAGTTAGAGGGAACGCAAACCCGCGCCGTTATTGGCTTTTCGGCGTTTTCGTACTCCTGATAGCACGATAGGCGTACTCCTGATAGCACGATACCCGGTACTCCTGATAGCACGAGGCCGTCCACAGGCTTTACCGCAGTTATCCCCGTGCCGTATGCAGCACGGGCCGGAAGGTCAGCAGCTCCAATCCTTCGTCCGGCATCACCTCGATGCCGAGGACGTAGCCGGGCAGCGACTGCCGCGCTACCAGGAGGCGCAGGTCGTAGGCGAAGTCCGAGAAGCGCGCCGCGCTGCCGGACTTGCGGTGCAGATGCCGGAAGTCGAATTGCCAGCCGTCCGGCTGCTTGCCGCCGTGCTTGCGCACGAGGCGGTACAGCCAGCGTTCGATGCCGCCTTTGAGGCGGAAGTACGCGGGGTCGATGGTCAGCACCAGGGCGGCGTCCACCACGCCGGCATAGAACCAATCCGGCAGGATCAATTCGAGGCCCAGCGGCACGCCGCTGGGGTCGGCCAGTTCCTTCCACTCGTTGATCCACGAGAAGCGATGCAAGCGCCTTCCCGTGGTTTCGCGGATAGACGTGGCCACGCTGGTCGATTGCAATCGGTCGAGCGCGGCCTTCAGGCGCAGGTAGTCGTTGAGCGACGTGCCGCGACCGATGAAACGCAAAATCTCGTAAGGCGTGGCGCGTATCCAGCGCGACGGACGAATGCCCGCGTCGCGCGCTTCCACGATCTGAGAGGCGGCCCAAATCAATACGTCGGCATCCCAGATGGTGGCGATGCCATGCTCGGCGGTACCCTCCACACGGATGGTGATGCCGCCCGCTCGAAAGTCGATCGGCGCGGTGCGCCGCGACTTGGCGAGCGAGAAGAACGGAAAGGCCATCAAGTCCTGGCTGTCGCGCGGCGCCATGTCGCCCGGCAGCGCGCGGAACAGGTCGAGCTGTTCGCGCTGCGGCAAGGCTTGCCCTGGTGGGCTGGACATGGCGATGGCCACCGGCGATGCACCGATCAGCGCGCACGGCTGTCGGCCGAATGGCTCTCGGCGTATTCGGGGTCGGACGTGGCCTCATAGCTGCGCGCATCAGCCCAGGCGTCGAGGTCGCTCACGGCGTACATGACGCGCCGGCCGAACTTGCGGAACTTCGGGCCACCACCGATCACGCGTTGCTTCTCCAGCGTGCGAGGGCTGAGGCGCAGATACTCGGCGGCCTCGTCGTTGGTCAGGTAGCGTTGGGGCTGCGCGGGCGCAGCGACAGGAGCGGCGGCAGGCCGCAAGGGAGCAGGTCGCATGGGATGGTCCTCCATCAAGCCCGGCCACACCACGCGGCCGGATAGAGGCACTTTCAAGAAAGCAAGGCTTCTTGCTAAGGGACGACTTGCAGGGGATGCGAAACGTCCCCCCTCTTATCTCTGCTAGTGCAGGGGGAACGACGGAAGCTGTGCCAGGCGGCGATAGCCGGCGCGCATCAGCGCATCGCCACGGCGCACCAGCCGCCGCACGCGGGCACGCAGGGCGCTGTCCTTGTGCCAGTCAGCCACGACGGCATCCGCGCCGAACAGCCCTTCGGCCACTTCGCGCAAGGACGCGCCCGCCAGGGTCGCGTCGAGCGCCTGGAGCGTGTGCAGTTCTAGCAGCGCGGCAGGCGTTGGCCGGGAGCGGGCCGCCGCCGCAGGCGCGGCCCCTGTTGCGGTGGACAGCGCATCCAGCCCGGCCGCCAGTGCGCGGTAGCGTGCGCAAGGCGTGGCACAGGCGCGGATGGCGTAGAGGTAGGCCATGCCGTCCTCCAGCCCAGGTGCGAGTGCGAGCTGCACGCAGCAGCCGGGCCATTGCGCCGTCAGCACAAGGCGTTTGCCATCGTGCATCAGGTGCTTGCGTCCTGGGACGTTCCAGAACTCGAAGGCCTCGGCATCCGGCGGCGGGTCGCCGTCCGGGTAGAGCTGGATGACGCCATCGTGGTCGGGGAACCACGATGGATGCGCGTCGCGGGCATCCAGGGCGGGATCTTCCAGCAGGCGCAAACCCCAGCGATGCACCGCCTCCGGCCGTCGGCGACGGCGCAGCCAGTCGCGGCGGTAGTCGGGGTTTCGGCGCAGGTATTCCCAGGCCAGCGCGGGGCCGTCCAGGTGCAGGACGTAGAGGTAGGCAGCAGTCGGATACCAATGCTCGGCGTTCGGTTTAGCCATGACGCACTCTCCCTGTCGTTCAGCAGGAACGTCGCCAAGGATTCCGGCGTGCGGGAGCGATCAAACGGCCATCAAGTCGTCATCGAAATCGGGGTAAGCTGTAACGGCTGGTGTCAAGACTGATTCGCTCCGGGGCATTGCTGAAATCGTCTGAATGCGACGGCTGAAACGCCGGGAAATTGGCGCCAGCATTGGGCACCGTGCCGAAGTCCGCGCCAAAGATCATGTCGATTTCGGTCTGGCATGCACTCGATTAGTGCAAGGAAGCGGATCAAGATCTGTCGGGTCTCGACTAAGACCGAAATAGTCACGATGCGCCCCGGCTGGACGGACTGCGCCGGCCTGTCGCGGCAGGCCGCGCAGGGTTCGGGTCAGTCCGTGATCGAGCCGTTCTCCTGGGCCAGCCGGACATACTCCGACAGCGGGCGTGCCGCCTGGAAATACCGATCCCGCCGCACCGGCAGCTTGCGCGGGCCGACGATGCCGGCCAGGTCGGACAGCATGACCGTGCCCAGCGCCGGCATCCCGATGCCGAGGTCAATCAGACCGTAAGCCGTGTCGCCATCCGCAGGATCGAGCGACACCAGCAGCCAAGTCGCGCGCGCGTCCGGGGTGAACAGCCGTACCACGGGCAGCGGGTCGAGGTGCTGGCCGGCAGCGCGTGCCGCGCCGTGGGCCAGCAGCCGGGCGCGTTCGTCGGCGGTGAAAAGCGGCAGGGTCATGGTCGCAATCTCCACGAAACCGAGGATGCGCGGATGCGCTTTTGTGTCGAAGCGCAGAACCGCCGAACCGTATCCGGGCATCCATACACAAGCACCGATACGCAATCCATTGCATCCGTAGAAGAACGGAAGTGCACAAGCGGAATTGTAGAAAGCCGGAAAGACACGGATGCGATTCCCCGGTTCTGTCGGAATCCGCCCATGCGGATTGCCGTAAAGACACGAATACGGAAATCAACGACGCAAAATGCGCACTATAGTTTGTAGCCCTATAGTGCGCAATCGGATGTCATCTTGGTTTTCTAAGGGAAACCATAGGTGGCGGCGAAAAACTCATTGGCGACGGCCATACGGACGATCAGGAAAGCGCGCGGCTTGAGCCAGGAAGCGTTCTCCGACGTGTCCAGCCGCACCTACCTGAGTTTGCTGGAGCGCGACCTGAAAAGCCCGACCATGCACAAGCTGGTGGAGTTGTGCGAGGTCATGGACGTGCATCCGCTCACGCTGCTGACGCTGGCCTATGCCGGCGACAGCACGCGCAAGACCGATCAGCTTCTGGCGCAGGTGCGGCAGGAACTGGAGGCTGTATTGAAGGAGCGCGACGCGCCGTAGGCGTATCGCGCGGATTGCCCTGCAAGCGGCGGCGCGCAGCGCCGCAAGCGCGAAGGCGTGAGGGATTAAAGCCGCATGGCCGTGACGGCGTGCCGGCATGGGGCGCAGCCCGAAAGCCCGGCGGCGCGTTCAGCGCCGACACGCCATCCTGTGCAGGCTGTCACGGGCTGCGAGCCATCCGGCCGTCAGCGATGCAATACCGGCCTACGACGTACCAAGCGCGGAGTGATTGCCGACACCCCGTGCGTGCGGTGTTGCGATCAGCAGCATCACGCCCCGCCGCAAGGCGGGGCGCTGCGGGCGGCCGTCAGGCCGCCTGGGGCTTGCTGCGCGACCAGATCAGGTCGTGCGTGCCGTCCTCGCCTTCGATCAGGCGGGCATAGACCGTGGCCGGGAACGAAGGATCGTCGAGGGTTACGGACACGTAGGGTCGTTCGGCCTTGCTGACTTTCTGCCACCCCGCGCCGATGTCGTGGCCCGCCGCCTGCACGCGGAAGTCGGGGGCGCTTTCGTTGTCGCCCTTGTCGTTGGGAACCAGCTTGACCTTGACGTTGAGCGTCAGGGTGCGGAGCGTGCCGGTGTAGCCGTCTTTGTCTGCGGTGAAGGTGCCGATGTTTGCCATGATGATTTCTCCTGCGGGTTAACCAAGGTCGCGCCCATTGCGTCCTTGTTGTGATCCGTCCGGCGGTAGCTGGGCTGGCCGCACCGCGCAGCGGCCGCAACAACGTGAAGGGCCTGGAAGCGAAAAGAATTTGTCCCGCGAGGAATGCGCGCAGCGCAGGGGAAATTGTTTTCGCTGGAAGGTTGTGGCCATGAGCCCAAGGCGCAGCCGTGCCATCGCCAGGATTCACAACGAGACAAGGACGCAGGGGCCGACCGTCCCGCCAAGGAGAGATGGCCGACTCGGCCCCCGCATGCCGGCTGCACCGGTTTGTGCCCTGACGCGGGCTCGGTCAATGCCCCAATGACCGGGCGGAAGCGCCCCTGCCGCAGCCTTGGACGGCGGGTTTGAGGCGTGGCGTGGCAGCTCCATAGCGAGGCCGGGCGGCGTGTCCGTGAACCGTCCTTCGTGACGTGATTGCGCTGAACCGCCAGCGTCGAGGACGGCACGCTTTCGCACAACCTGCCGCAGCAAGCCAAGGCGTAACCCCACAAGCCCCGCCCATTGCGGCGGGGTGTTGCGTTCACCGCAAGCGGAGCGCGCAGCGCCGCAGGCGCGAAGACGTGAGGGATTGACGCCGCATGGCCGTGACGCCATTGGCGGCATGGGGCGCAGCCCGAAAGCCCGGCGGCGCATCGCGCCGACACGCCAAGCTACTCATGCAATGACAACATGCAGCGAAGACCCGTCAGGCTATACCGTTGGCCTTTTTCCATTGCGCAGCCGCCCCCGTGCATTGGCATAGGGCGAGGATGTGTTGAACTGGATCATCGACCCTGGGTGTACTTCTCATACCAAAGCAGGTCATACAGCGAGGCATCGGTTTCCCGCTCCACCAAGGCCACGATGCGGCCATGCACATCAGCGAACTGCCGCAGCAAATCGGCATAGGCAACGCCGGCATGGTCGGCATAAAACTTCTGCGCCAACCTACCCAACTCGTTCCACTTGTAGCCGGTTTCAGGGAAATCCACCGGCAGCCCCTTGGCTTTGCCATCGCACCATTTCAGCACCAACAGATTCCAGCCGATCAAATAGGCAACCAGATCGGACACGCTCATCTGCGTGCCTTGCGCATGCCCCTCCAGTGTCGCCTCGTGAGCACGCTCAGGTGGCACGCTTGCAAGGTCAGCAGCCAACCTCTGATAAGTCGTGCGAATTGCGTCCAGCAACTCTTGTTTGTTCTGCGGCACCGCCATGCCAATTCTCCTGCTGCTACGGCCATAGTGCCGCCCGTAGCTGTATTTTCGCCCCGTGATGAAATAATGAACAGCGTCCATCTCATAGAGAAGTTGTTCGGGGAAACTGCACAAGGGACTTGTGCGTTACCCTTCGCCGCCTCTCCGAAGGCGGCGAAGGGGCGTTTGGGTTTTGAGCCTTGTAACCGGACGCGGCCACTGCCGCGCCCGGATTTTTGACCACCGGCCCCAAGGCGGCACGGCTTGGGGCCGGTGCTGATGAGACAGCGAAGCGCCCCGGCCGGAACCGGGGCACTTGCCTGCGGCCAAGATCACGCGGCGAATGCTTCGGCAGGTTCATCCGCCACGGCGGCGGCATCCTCCGGCGCTTCGGTGTCTTCATCCGTCGCCGCATCCTGCGTGCCCTGCTGCGTGCCTTCGGTACGGAAGATGGCGGGCATCCAGCCGGTGCCATCGGCAAGCCGTTCGGCTTCGCTGGCAATGTCGCCCTTCTTCAACTTCGCCAGCCGGGTGGCGTGGGCCGGGGCGAACATGCCCACGGCGTCCAGAATCGTGGCCTTCGGCACATGCCGGAAATAGCCCTCGGCGGTCGGCTTCCACCATGCCGCCATGTCCAGCCCAACGGCCTGCGCCAGTTCCGCGCCGGGCTGGCGCTGCGTGGCGCGGAGCGTCACCACGTCCACCGTGGAAGCCACGCACACCGCCAGCAGCCGCACCAGTTCATCTTGCGGCTTCGCCAGCAACACGGCGAACAGTTCGGCGCTGTCCTGCGGTAAGGCTTCGCCCGCCACCTGTTGCAGTTCGCGCAGCGCCACAGCAGCGGGCGATTCCGGCCAGTCCGGGGCCATGCCTTCCAGCCGGTCTTGCACTTTCAGGCTCACGCCCAGCGGCAGGTCGTGGCCGTAACGGTGTTCCTGTAAAACGCTCTGCACCATGCCATGCACCACGGCAGCCAACGCGGCTTGCGGATGTCGGGCAACTTCGATTTGCAGCGCCGCCGTGCGATGGGCGCTCAACCGCTGCGCCAGCCGGTCGGTCATGGCTGCGGTCTTGGGCGCATCGTCGGCTTCCTCGCCTTCGTCGTCGTTCCCGGCTTCGCCTTCGCTGCCGAAGCCCTGCCGCAAGCGTTCCAGCGTGCGCAGCGCCTTGGCTTCGGCTTCGCGCATCAGGCCGCGATGCACTACGGCTTCGCCGCTGCGGTCGATGGTGACGATGGCCCCGGCTGCGGCCTTCACGTTCGCGCCGTAGTCCAGCAAGCCATCTTCCAGCGCTTGCAGCTGCTCGCCCAGGGCTTCGCCGTCCTCCTGCAAGGCATCGGCCTTTTCCTCGTCGTCGGCGTCCAGCGCGGCATCCACGGCCTCGGCCAGTTCGTGCAGCTTGGTTTGCAGCTTCTCGATGCGTGCGGCTTCGCGCTTGCTCGGTTCGCGGCGTTCCCTCGGGGCGCGTTGGAAGGCGTGCAGGTCGGCATGGGTCGTGCCGGGCGCGGCATCCACCCATGCCCAGCCTTCGGCCTTCACCTCGACGGCGATGCCTGCCAGTCTGTCTTGCGCCAGTCGTTCCAGCAACGCGGCATCGGTCAAATACACGCCCGCATCGCCTTCGGCGAACAGGTCGCGGCGGATGCCGCCGCCTGCGGCGTCGTAGGTGTCCAGCCCGACGAAGCGCACCAGCGGATGCCGGTAGGCGTCGATTTCGCGCTCGGTCAGACGGTCGCGCAGCGCAGACGGCTGGCGCTGCCACGTCGGCGCATCGTAGAAGGCGCTTTCCTGTGCGGCGTGGTCGTCGGTGATAGACAAGGCCATCAACTGATCGAGCGCGACGGCATCGGCGCGGTAGTCGGTCAGCAGGCGCGGCGACACGTTGGCGAGTTTCAGGCGGCGCTGCACCACCAGCGGTGTGACGCTGAAATCCGCCGCTATGTCCTCGATGCTGCGGCCCTCCATCACCAGTGCGGCGAATGCCTCGAACTGATCGGCGGGGTGCATCGCTTCGCGCTGCACGTTCTCGGTGAGGCTGGCCGTGCGGGCGGTGCCATCGGCCACCAGCAGGCAAGGCACTTCCCATTCCTTGCTGATGCGGTGTTTCTTCGCCAGCAGCTTCAACGCAGCGAGACGACGGCCACCGGCCACGACTTCGTAATGTTCGCCATCAGCGGCGGCAATGACGATGAGGTTTTGCAGCAGGCCGACACGCTGGACGCTGGCGGCAAGTTCGGGAATCGACATGCGCGGGGTCTTGCGCACATTGCGGCCCGTGGGACGCGACACCAGCCGCGACAGCGGAACCAGAATCAGGTTTTTCGTGGGGTCGGCGGCTTCCAGCGCGGGGGCTTGGATGGCGCGGGCTTCGGTTTGGGAAACTTGGGTATTGGCGTTCATGGTGATAACTCCTATCGATTCAGGGATGCAGCAGCGAAGAAAGCGACAAGGGCTGCTGCCTGCCCCTGCCGCGTGGGGATTCAGGTTTTCAACTGGGGCAGGCCATCGGCCAGCAGCCACAGGGCGCGGTTCAGGCGCACATCGGAATCGATGCCCTGCACGGGGCGCGTGCGCTGGCGGCGTCCGTTGGCGCTGCGCCCGGTCAAGCCGCCTTTGGTCAAGTTCTCCTGCGTGCGGTTGAACACGCTCCACAGGTCGGGACGGCGGTCATCGAACCGGCGCGGCATGAGGATTTGCGATTCGGTGATGGGCGCGGGCTTGCTGCCGGTGGTGTCGAACTTGAGGGACAACGCGGCGCGGGCGAACACTTCGGATTCGCCATCGTCCAAGGTGATGCCGCGCATGGCATCGCGGGATTCCTTCACCCGGTCGAAGCCGCGCAAGACTTCATAAGCGCCGTCGATGACGGAACCGGCCACGTCACCTTTGTGGGGCACGCGCACATCGGCTACGGTGTCGCCGCATACAAGGCCATTGCTGCACACGAACCGGAACATGCCGGCCAGCATCTGATAGCTACTGGTGCCGTCATGCGAGTTCAGAAGCACAATTTCATTGGCTTCCGCGCCGTTGATCTGGCTCGCGTGCCGCAGGCGCAGCATGTGTTTGGTGTATTCGCGGCGGTCGTCGTGCCGCACGCGGGTTTGTGCTGCCATGAAAGGTTCAAACCCTTCCTTGCGCAGTTCCGCCAGCACGGCGGCGGTGGGGATGTAGGCGTACCGT
The DNA here is from genome assembly GCF_000820045.1 of Aeromonas rivuli. Lineage (GTDB taxonomy): Bacteria > Pseudomonadota > Gammaproteobacteria > Enterobacterales > Aeromonadaceae > Aeromonas > Aeromonas rivuli. Next base: position 209,922 of record NZ_CDBJ01000071.1, read on the forward strand.
TCGGAGCGGCTTTCGTGCGGGGCGTCCGCGAAGATAGACGGGGCCACGCGGCGGATTTGATCGTCGGACAGCGGGGAATCGCTGCGCAGCGTCGGGGAATGGGAAGCGAAGCGGGAGGCGAGTTGCATGGTCTTTCTCCAAGAGTTGCTGCTGTGGTTTCAAAGCTGACCGGATTCCAAGATTCGGAGCCCGTTGTGGCTTCGGTTGGTTCGGCGCAGAGACCTGGGCCGGTCCCTGTTTGCCGCCGTCTTTCCTGAGTTCATCGCCCGCGAAAAACCGGGCCAGCGAGGGACTGGCCGTCAAGGAAGAAGCGCAGGGTTGGTGCGGCCCGCAGCGCAGCGAGGACTCGGCCCTGCGCGCCTTGACGGCCAGGCACCGCGGGCTACGGTCGCGGGAAAAAGCGATGAACTTGGGGAAAGACGAACAGCGGCCGATGGGCCAGGGAGATGCGCTGAAACCAACGCCGCGCGGCGAGCGCCCCTGCGTGCCAGCGGCACGCCTAGCTGGTTAGCTATTGGCCGATCAGGTGCAACCTGTTCGGCTGCATTCGAGGGGCGCTAAGCAAGGCGCGGCGGGGATGGGCTGTCCAGCCGATCCCCTGGAGGGCAAGCGTCGCGCGCAGGCCAGGAGCGAAGAGACGGCCGGAGGCATCAGGGATCAAAGCCGCATGGCCGCGACTCGGTACGAGGCGCGGGGCAACGCCCGCGAGCCCGACGGCGGGACGCCGGGATGCAATGCCACTCGTGACAAAAAGTAAATGACTTAAAAGCCCAGATGAGCCACAATGTAGCTACAACCACCTCTGAGCATATGAAATGGCTAGCACTGACGTCGTTCGTGCCCGGATAGACGGGCATATCAAAGAAGAAGCGAGCAGCGTCTTGGCCGAGATGGGACTGTCTGTTTCGGATGCCATCCGTATGCTGCTAACCCGCATTGCAGCGGACAAAGCGCTGCCGTTTGACGTCAATCGCGTCCTTCCCCATTCGGATCGGAAGACGCCATGAGGTTGTGCCTGAAAACACTTAACCAGTCATGGCCCTGAACCGCATGGATCGCATACAACAGCTCGGCTACGAAAAAGATTTCCGCATCATCTTCCTTGAAGCCAAGGGGGACGGATTTCAGCGCCTGTTCGAAAAACTGATGGCGAAGGCCCACCCGAACGACTTCATGGCCTGCCGACCATGGGGCAATGTCGGCGACAGAAAAAATGACGGGTACCTGCCATCGGCTCGAACCCTATTTCAGAGCTATGCCCCCAATGAGTTGAGTGCTGCCGAAGCCATCAAAAAGATCAACGAGGATTTCGAGGGCGCAAAAGAGCATTGGGAAAAATATTTTGGTGAGTGGACTTTTGTCCATAACGCACCCGATGGGCGCCTTGGCCCCCACATCATCGAAGCGCTGGCCAAGCTCGCGCAAGAAAACCCGAAGATCAAGATTGGCCACTGTGGTTGGGATGAAATGCTTTCGAAGTTTCGCCAGCTCAGCCTGCAGGATCTCGAATCTTGGTTCGGCCCCTCGCTGACCATGGAAGCAAACGTCAATCTGGGCTATAGCGATTTGATGGCCGTACTTACGCACATCAACGTTGCTCCCGCTCCAGAGACGAGTGAAGTCAAAGATGTCTCGCGGGGGAAAATCGAGGCAAATCTTCTATCCGCGGTAGTCGCCGACTTTTTGAAGATTGGGATGCAGAAGTCGCCATTGGTGACGCAGTTCTTCGATAACTGGAAGAACCCCGTGTACGGCGAACAAATTGCCTCGGCATTCAAGAATAAATACGTGTCTTTGAGGGATGCGATCCCCTCGCGTCATCCCGATGAAATCTTTGGACAGCTTGAAACCTGGGCAGGGGGAGTCGTAAACACGACACCCACACATAAGGCGGCGGTGCTGGCGGTCATGGCCTATCTGTTCGACAAGTGCGAGATATTCGAAGATGCCCAAGCGGTGAGGTCAACATGATCCTACCGTCCAAGCATCTTCCGCAAGATCGCGCGCTACTCACCGTGGGCGGTCATGTCCTGACTTTTCTCGCGCGTCCAAAAACGGTTTCCGCGTTGTGGGAGGAATTGAACCGACAGGACCAAGGGATGGTTGCCATTCGCCCTCGGCGAATAACCTACGACTGGTTCGTGCTTGCGCTGGACCTGCTGTATTCCCTTGGAACTATCGAACTTGAAAATGGCCTTGTGGCACGGAGGGAAGCTTGATTCACCATCTTTTCAGCACGCTGCCCACCTTCAAGAATCTCGGCGATTTGAAGCCAGGTCTGAACGTGCTGCTTGCCCAAAAAACCGAAGGCGCAAGTACCAAGCAAACGCGCAACCGCGCAGGCAAAACGAGTTTCATTGAAACAGTTCATTTTCTGACCGGCTCGGAAGCCGGTCCTGATTCCATCTTCCGCACGCCGGAGTTGGCCGAATACACCTTCGGCATGGACTTCGATTTGAAAGATGCGCGTACCGTCGTCGAGCGCAGCGGTAGTGCCAAAGCCAAGATCTACGTTACAACGCCCCCGGAGGCCAAGCGCAAGCTATCGGCAACCGATTGGGTCACGTTCCTCGGTGAGGAGATGTTCGGCCTGAGCAGTCTCGAAGCTGCAGGCAGCAAGCCCCCTTCGTTTCGGTCATTGTTTGCCTACTTTGTGCGGCGCCAGATGAGCGGCGCGTTCACTACGCCAGAGAAGCAGGCCACCATGCAGGGAACGGGCGACATGCAAATGGCGCTGATGTTTCTGCTTGGGCTCGACTGGCAGATCGCGCGCGATTGGCAAGCGGTTCGTGATCGTGAAAAGACCTTGGAAGAATTGAAGAAGGCGGCGGGTACGGGGGCGTTCGGATCAATCATCGGCAAGGCCGCTGATTTGCGAACGCAGTTAACCCTGCAGGAATCTCGCCTCAAGAAGCTCTATTCGGAAATCGAAACCTTCCAAGTATTACCTGAGTACCGGGAACTGGAAGTCGAAAGCGCCAAGCTGACGCGTCAGCTCAATGAACTGGCCAATGCCAACACCATAGACTTCGCAGCCATCCGCGACCTCGAAGGCGCGCTGGCCTCCGAAATCCCACCGGATCTGGAAGACCTGCAAGCGATCTATCAGGAAGCGGGCGTTGCACTTCCAGGCCTCGTAAAGCGTCGATACGAGGATGTGAAAAGCTTCCATCAATCGGTTGTGCGCAATCGTAAGGACTATTTGTCCAGCGAACTTGAAGCGGCACAGCTACGCATCGAGTTGCGCGACAGCCAGAAAGCGCAACTCGATCAGCGACGTGCGGAGATCATGGGCATCCTCAGGAGTCATGGCGCACTGGATCAGTTCCTCAAGTTGCAGGGGGAATTAGGTCGCCTGGAATCGGAAGTGGAATCCCTACGGCAGCGTTTCGAAGCGGCCGAGCAGCTCGAAGGCACGAAAAACGAGTTGGAGATCGAGCGCAACCGGCTCACGATCCGGCTGCGTCGCGATTTTGCCGAGCAGAAGGATCGGCTGGCCGAAGCCATCGTCGCTTTCGAGGAAACGTCGCAACGCCTCTACGAGTCGGCCGGCAGCATGACCGTCGACGAAACCTCCAACGGCCCGATGTTCAAGTTTCCGATGCAGGGTCAACGCAGCAAGGGCATCAAGAACATGCAGATCTTCTGCTTCGACATGATGCTTATGCGCTTGTGCCACAAGCGGCAAATAGGACCCGGCTTCTTGATCCATGACAGCCACCTGTTCGACGGTGTTGACGGCCGGCAGGTGATCAGCGCCTTGCGCTTGGGTTCGGAGATTTCGCAGGAACTTGGTTTTCAGTACATCGTGACGATGAATGAAGACGACGCCTTTAAAGAAACCATCGATGGCTTCGATCTCAATGACCATGTGCTTCCAACGCGTTTGACCGATGCCACGGAAGATGGTGGGCTGTTCGGAATTCGGTTTGGATAGAGGTGTATTTAGAAAATTGAAGGCCTGAGTGTGAACGCGTTGCCGGGGCCTAACGAAAAAAATTAAGGGACCTAAAAATCATGACAAAACCCCCAAGCGCAAGCACTGCCCCAGTTGCCGCACCTGTTGTCGCCGCCGCACCGACGTCTGCACTTCCATTCCCAGCGCTCCACGACGCAGCGCAGCAAGCAAGAAATCTGCGGCAGGTGCTCCAAGATGACAAGCAGCGTATCGGCTGTTTCCTTGGTGCGGGTTGCCCGCTTGGAATCTACGATGCGGCCGGCAAAGACAGCGTCGTGCTAATCCCGGCCATCGTCGAACTGACGAAGCGGGTCGCTGCCGGGCTGGAGGCAAGCGACAGCGCTTCCGGAGCCACATCAAAGTTCAAGGCGCATTGGGATGCATTGTGTGTGGAATGCAAACCATCCGATGACAAGGACCCGACCGTTGAAGACGTATTGACAGAGTTGCGCACTCTGGCCAATCGGCGCGGGACTGCCGAGATTTTGGGAATGTCGAAGGAGAACTTAAGTGACCTGGATAACAAAGTCTGCGCACTGATTGCAACTGAGATGCGTAAGCCGCTCCCCGCCTATCGCAGTTCATACAATCGCTTTGCATCGTGGATCGGTGGCGTTCAACGTGATGCTCCAGCGGAAATATTTACGCCTAACTATGACCTGCTTTTTGAACAGGCGCTTGAACAGCATCCGCTACCGCACTTCGATGGTTTTGTTGGCTCACGAGAACCATGGTTCGATTTGGCGTCGATCGAGCACGACGTAATTCCCGCGAGGTGGACGAGGCTGTGGAAGCTACACGGCTCCATCAATTGGGAGAAGAGCGAGGAAATCGTGAGTGGGGCGAAGATTACGCGCGTTGTTCGCGTCACACGTGAGGCCGCAGCAGGCAAGGTAATGATCTTCCCTTCGCACCTCAAGTACGACCAAAGCCGTCGCATGCCATATCTCGCAATGCTTGATCGACTAAGGGCATTTTTCCACGGGAAGGATGCTCCCAGGCTTGTTGTGTGCGGATATTCCTTTCTCGACGACCACCTCAATGAAGTTTTGCTAGATGGATTGCGGGGCAACCGGAACGCTCAATGCTTTGCGCTGATGTATTCAGGTCTCGGACAACATTCGAGAGTTGTCGACTACGCAGTAAAACAGAGCAACCTCACCGTTCTGGCTTGGGACGGAGCAGTCGTAGGAACGCGCGTGGGGCTTTACCGTCCCGGAACCATTGGAGGCCACGAGCACACGCCGTGGCTGATGGAAGAAGCGGCCGCCGGTGGCGATCCCAAAGAACTTCAGCCACGTAGCCGTCTCGGAGACTTCCACTATTTTGGTCTTTTTCTCGAACAACTTTGTGGTGGGAGCAATCATGATGCGCAGCCCATCGTCTAATCTCGACCCTTCACGGCTTGGTACTGTTGAGGATGTGAACGGCTCAAGCGTGAGTGTGAAACTTGCGGAGAGCACACCGGGCGGACTCTTATTTGTCAATGGTGAGGCATATCGCGTCGGACAAGTCGGGGGATTTGTCCGTATTCCATCTGGATATGTAGACCTCTATGGTGTGATCTCACAAGTTGGAGCTGGCGCCGCCCCTGGTCCACCGGAACTCGCGCCTCAATTCGGCAATCGATGGCTTAGGATTGAACTCGTCGGCCAAGGACGCCGGGGAACAAAGTTTGAACGCGGCATCGCACAGTACCCCTCCATCGGCGACTCTGCCCATGTCGTCACCGAATCGGACTTGAAAACGGTCTATGCGCCTGGAGACGAAGATGGCTATGTCGCCGTTGGGCGCGTCGCCAGCGCCGAGTCGATCCGCGCATACATCGACATGAATCGCTTGATCAGCCGTCATTCTGCAGTGGTGGGAAGCACTGGCTCTGGGAAGTCGAATGCCGTGGCGAATCTACTTGGTGCTATTTCCGATCAAACTCGGTTCAAGTCTGCTCGCGTCGTATTGTTTGACCTTCACGGTGAGTATGCGAAGGCATTTGGCGATCAGGCCCGTGTATTTAGGGTTGGGGCGGATACCGCCGCAGGGGAGCGGGAACTCCATGTTCCATTTTGGGCGCTCACAGCGGAGGAATTTACTTCGTTGGCGATGGGTCCGGTATCAGGAACGCCCCTCGCGTTACTGCAAGAAAGGTTGTTGACCAGCAAAAGGGCATCGAAGCCGGGTGGCATCCCACATGCCTTGCCTGATCTCAGCGTCACCGTCGATACACCGCTTCCGTTCTCTGTCTACCAGCTCTGGCACGACCTGTATTCATTGCATTGCGCGACTCATAGCGTTAGCAAGAACCAAAACCAGACTGAGGCCACGCGAGTCTATATCGAAGACGGTGCTCCTCCCCAAAAGGCCACCGGCGATGGCGACCAGCTCGTGCGTCCTCGATTCCGTCCGATCACAACAGAGGCAGGTGCCGACAAGGTTTATGGCGGGCTCTACATTGATGCGCCGCGACCGCACCTGGATGTGTTGGAAAGCAAGCTTCGCGATCCACGCATGCAATTCCTCTTCAACCCTGGTGAATGGGCTGTCGCGAAAGACGGCACTACAACGTCAGATCTCGATGCTCTGCTCTCAGCGTGGATAGGGGCCGACACTCCAATTTCAGTATTCGATCTGTCGGGAATTCCAACTTCCGTTGTAGATGATTTGGTTGGGGCCGTTTTAAGAATTCTTTATGACGCGGTGTTTTGGGGAAGGACGAAACCAGAGGGAGGTCGAGAAAGGCCGTTACTTGTCGTCATGGAAGAAGCGCACGTGTATCTCAGTGCTCAGTCAAAGAGCCGCGCAGCTACTGCCGCGCGGCGCATCGCGAAAGAGGGGCGAAAATATGGAGTTGGGTTAATGCTGGTCAGCCAGCGTCCTTCCGAAATAGACACTACGATCCTTTCGCAGTGTGGCACGGTCATCGCCCTACGTCTGACAAATGACTCAGATCGTGCTCAAGTTACCTCATGTGCATCGGATAATCTTAAGGGTCTCTTTTCGATGCTACCTGTTCTCCGCACCGGCGAGGCGTTGATTGTGGGAGAGGCTGTCAACATGCCGATACGGGCAATCATCGACCGTCCGCCAGAAGGCCGACGACCTGATAGCGACGATCCTGTGGTAGTTGTTCCCAAGGGTGCTGACGGGAACCGTATTCGGAGTGGCGGCTGGACTGAGCCGGTACAGAATGAAAATTACAAGCCCCTAGTGGAGGCCTGGCGTAAGCAAGATCCAAATGCTGGTGAGAAATAACCCCCGTAAGCCAAAAGTTTTATTACACCCAATGGAGATGACGCACTATGGAACGTACACCAGTAACCTCAACCGACATCTGTGCAATCGGCTATGACGCAGATACTCAAACCCTTGAAATTGAGTTCAATACTGGATCTGTATACGACTATTCGGACGTACCTCAAGGTGAATATGACGCGTTCATCGGCTCAGACTCAAAGGGGAAATATTTCCACGCCAATATCAAAAATCGATACTCGTTTGTAAAGCTCTAATAGAACGACACTTACCGCTTTCCCTTGCCAGCGCCAAGCTGCTCGATCTGCAGTCGAGCACGGGCTGTAGCTTGCTGCAGTCGCTCGGCCAGCAATTCGCGCGGCGGCAGCGTTGTCAGGTATTCGGCGACGTGGATGCCCGACTTGTCCAACTCCAAAAGTTCGATTTGCTCGGACTTCTTGCCGGTGCAGAGGATGATGCCGAGCGGCAAGGCTTCCTCCGGCTCCCGTTCATGTTTGTCAAGCCAGCGCAGGTAAAGCTCCATCTACCCCTTGTACGCCGCCTTGAACTCCCCGACCTTCAATTCCACCGCCACCAGTCGGCGCAGCTTGCGGTTGTAGAACAGCAGGTCAAGGTGAAAATCGTCGTTGTCGATCTGGATGCGTTTTTGTCGAGCCACGAACGTGAAGCCCACGCCCAGCTCCAGCAGGAAGGATTCCATCTCGCGGATGATCGCCGCCTCTAAGTCGCCCTCCTGCCAGGTGTCGCGCAGGCCCAGGAAGTCGAGGATGTACGGGTCACGCATGACCAGGCTGGGCGAGATGCGCTGCGCGTCGCGCATGGTCGCCAGTTCCTGCGCAATCATCGTGTCCGGCTTCTTGGACAGCGCCGTGCGTTCGTACAGCATCGAGTCGATGCGCTCGCGCAGTGTCCGAACGCTCCACCGTTCGACGCCGGCCATCTGCGCGTAGTAGTCCCGCTGCATCGGCTCCTTGAGCGCCAGCAGCAGGACGAAATGCGACCAGCTCAATTGTCGCGACAGTGTCGCGACAATTGGTTCGTCAGGGAACGTGGCGGCGAACTTGACCATCCGGCGCAGGTTCTTCTCCCCGAAACCCCGCCCGTAGTCACGGGCAAGCTGCTCGGCCAGGGTTGGCAGGATTTCCTCGCCGTACCCGGCCCGCTGCCCGGCCAGCACTTCCGTATGGATGCGCTGACCGATGCGCCAGAACAGCAAGGTCAGCTCGGCATTGACCGCTGAAGCGGCGCGCTGGTGCGACGCCTCGATCAGTGCCCGGATGTCGCCCAGCAGCGCCACCGGCGCTGCTGGCGACGTGACAGACGCCTTGTGCCGGGTCATGCCGCCACCTCTTTGGCTCGTTGCATCCCGGTGATCGTCTTGCGACGATTCGCCACCAGTTCGGCCGCGTCTCGCACCGGCTTGTCCTCGGTGTGGACGTAGCGCATGAACATCACGACGGTCTTGTGCGCCGTCAGCGCCATGCCGACCTTGACCGGGATGCCCGAATTAGCAATGTCGGTCGCCGAACGGTGGCGGATGCCGTGCGTGCCCACGTGCGTGGCGCCAGCCGCCTTGAGCGCACGGCTCCAGCCACCGTAATACTCGCCCGTGGTCAGATGTTTGCCGGCGTGGCTCGGAGAAGGCAGCACGTAGCGGCAGCCCTCCTGCCGGGGTGCCGTCGAGAGTAGCCGATAGGCTTCCTCGCTCATGGGCTTGGACATGCCGCCGGTCTTGCTATCAGGCCAGACGACCCGCCGGTTCTGCAGGTCAACCCAGTCCCATTCCAGCGCAATGATTTCCGAGCGACGGCCAGCGAACTCGAATTGCAGGCGGATGCCCAAAGGGATGACGTAGTTCTCTAGTCCCTCCGACTCGATCTTGTCGAGCTGCCGGAACAAGTCGCCCATTTCTTCATCGCTGATGAGGTGGGTTGATTTGCCGGCAGGGAACATTGGGACGTGACGGCATGGGTTGGTGCCGTCGGGCCGATAGCCCCATACCTCGGCCATGTTGAACATCTTGCGCAAGACGCTGAAGACCTTGTTCGCCTCGGTCTGCTTATACGAGAGCTTCTCCATCAGCCCTGCGATGTCAGGACGCTTCACGTCCTGAACTTTCTTGCGGCCTAGCAGCGGGATGATGTTGCGATTGATGACGGCCTGATAGCCGGCCTGGGTACTGAGCTTGTTGCGCTTCTTGGAGTAGTCCTCCATGAACTTCGTGCATAGCTCTTTGACCGTGGGGGCCTGGCGCGCCTCTGCCTTCTCCGCGGCGGGATCGCCGCCTCGGCGAACCTGGGCGAGCCATTCCTGCGCCAGCGACCGCGCCTGTTCGACGGTCAGCTCCCCGTACAGCCCTAGCGAGGGTTTGCGGCGCTCGCCAGCGTTCGTCCGATACTGGAGCATGAACACCTTGCGACCCGCCGGGGTAATCTTGCACAGGAAGCCGGGGACCAGCGTATCCCTGAGTTCGACGGCCTCTGCCTGGGGTTGCGCTGCGTCGACAGCGGACTTAGTGAGTTTGATCTTAGCCATGATGACTCCTTGGGAAGACCCGGATTCCAAGAGCCGGATAGGAGTCAGGCGGTCGGAAGTCAGGTCAGGTTTCGGAAAGCACCGGCATATGTTGAACTCGCCTAAGTTATTGATAAACCTGCTGTATCTGGCTGTGGCGTAGTCCAGCGAATTTCGGTGCTGGAGTCATCGTGAAATAAAAAATCCGGCTTATGGCCGGATTTTTTATTGGACTCGAGCTGCCTGAATCGTGATCGGAGCCGAGCTGTATGGCGATGAGGGTCTCCTGCTCGTCGTCAGCGGCCTAGGGGCAGGGGACGGGAGTGAAGGTAGATTGACCCTGGCAACGCCAGCCCATCTGGGCCTGACGCATCTGCCAGAGGTTGTCACTGCGAAACAGGGTCAGGATGTAGAGCATGTCATTCTTGCTGCCATCGAGGGCAACCGAGAGCACCAGATCATTATCCAGTTGTTGCGCCTGGATCCGGCTCGGTACGTCAGCATGGCCCACGAAACGCAAGGCGATGGCCCTGTAGTCATTCACCCAGGTCTGCTGTTTATTGCTCGCCAGGCGGATCTGCTGATTGAATTCCTGCACCGGCGTGGAGGCCAGTCGACCAAACAGAAGCTGGGCATTGGCACCCATGGTGGTCACTATGAGCAGCAGCGAGGTAATGATCCCGAATTTTTGCATGAAGGTTCCTGCCTGATAATGACTGCTCTCTATGACAACAGAAAAGCCCGCTTGGTTCAATCAGGCGGGCTTTTGTCATTCAGGCATGGCCATGCAGGCGTCAGCGCCGACCGCTAGCCCCGTTGCAGGCTGAAGGTTGGCAGGGAGAGATGCCAGTAGATAGCGGCCACGCGCAGGCCAAATACCACCGCCATGCTGATAAACATGGCCAGCACCCTATCCAGACTGCACTCGAGTGCCACCGTATAGACGATGCCGCCGAGGATGCAGGCGGTGGCGTAGATCTCCTTTTGCAGCACCATGGGGATCTCCCGGGCCAATACATCGCGGATCATGCCGCCGGCAACCCCTGTCATGGTGCCCATCAGTACGGCAATCAGGCCGGATGCGCCAAAATGGAGCGCCTTTTGGGCGCCGATCACCGTAAAGAGCGCCAGGCCAAAGGCATCCGCCACCGGTAGAACATACCAGGGCAGGCGCTTGGGCAGGCGAACCAGCCACATGCCCAGCAGGGCCGTCAGCAATATGACCCAGATATAGAGGGTATCGCGCACCCAGAATACCGGGGTGGCGCCGAGGATCATGTCACGAATAGTGCCACCGCCGATGGCGGTCACTGCCGCCAGTACCAACACGCCAAAGGCGTCCATCCTCAATCGGCCCGCAACCAGCACGCCGGAAAATGCGAACACGGCGGTACCGAACATGTCGCTGACATAGACAATCTGATCAACCAGGCTCTGCATGGAGAAACATCGACTCGAACAAAAGAGGGGCGCAGATTCTAGAGGCTGCATGGGCAAGCGCCAAGTCCGACCATGTGAAATTGAGAGATCCGCCGCGCTTTGAGCGTCCTCAGCGCCTGATAGCAGGCTTGCGACGGGGGAGGCGACTGACCCGGATCATGCCCGCAGTGACGGCGATGTGCGTTCAGCCGTTATTTTTTTCGTTTATTTACTTAAGTCTGACGATAACGGACCGATAAATAGGTTAAGCGGCGAGAATGGAACGAACAGCGAAAAAATCGCTAAAGTCCTCTCAAAAAGCGCCGTTAACCAGAACATATCAGGCACAGAAAAAAATAAAGCCTGAGTGAATTAAAGATAAAATTTAATAGCTTAGGAGAATAGTTATGAGTATGTACATCAATACCAACGTTTCATCGCTCAATGCCCAGCGCAACATGATGAACAGCACCAAATCTTTGGACACCTCTTACACTCGTCTGGCCTCCGGCTTGCGCATCAACAGCGCAAAAGACGATGCGGCCGGTCTGCAGATCTCCAACCGCCTGACCTCCCAGATCAACGGTCTGGATCAGGGTAACCGCAACGCCAACGATGGTATCTCCCTTGCTCAAACCGCTGAAGGGGCCATGGACGAAGTGACCGGCATGTTGCAGCGGATGCGCACCCTGGCCCAGCAATCCGCCAACGGATCCAACTCCGACAAAGATCGTGTGGCTCTCCAGAAAGAGGTGGATCAGCTGGGTAGCGAGATTAACCGCATCTCTAGCGCGACTACATTTGCTGGCACCAAATTGCTGGATGGATCTTTCGGTGGCACCTTCCAGGTCGGCGCAGATGCCAACCAGACTATCGGTTTTAGTCTGAGCCAGGCGGGTGGTTTCAGTATTTCGGGGATTGCGCAAGCGGCAGGTACTACTGTGGATGTGATATCAGGTCCAGCAGGCAGTATCACTACCGCTACCGGTATTTCAGCCATTTTCGCTGGTGGCAGTGCTGGCGGTATCAGCATCAGCTCTCAGGACAATGCTCAAAAAGTGCTCGCGGCGGCAGATGCCATGCTCGAAGTGGTCGATGGCAAGCGTGCAGAGTTGGGTGCGGTGCAGAACCGATTGGATTCAACCATTCGCAACCAGGCCAACATCTCCGAAAACGTCAGTGCTGCTCGTTCTCGGATCAGGGATGCGGACTTTGCCACCGAGACTGCTAACATGACCAAGCAGAACATACTGCAACAGGCGGCTTCCAGCATTCTGGCTCAGGCCAACCAGCGTCCGCAGTCTGCGCTCTCCCTGCTGCAGAACTAAGTGGTAAGTAACGAATAAAGAAAAAGGGCGGTTGTTCAGGCCGCCCTGGTAAATAAGATGGAACAATGGGGTGTTCGGATATACGCCTTGTTCAATCAGCAGAGAAATATCTTATTAGTACTACCCCTCGAGTGTCGCGCAGATTGTTCGGTCTGTCACATTCGAGGTTGTTCTCCTGAGCGTAAGCTCTTCTTTGGCCGACACTGTCGGCCTTTTTTATGGGCGCCGGAAAACCGGCGACCCTAAAAACCAAGCATGAACCATGCCAATATAATAGCAAGCCAGGTGTGTGGCCCGGTTTGCCAGAGTGCCAGCACTATGGCCAAGGGTTGTTTGTCTCTGCACTGCATATCTATCTCCTTGCCCTGGCTTTCTCTCCTTCATCGGGGGGAGAGGGGTTGCCGCTGAAAGTGTCAGGGCGGCAATAAATTTCCTAAAGCTTCTGATGAGCCTGCCGTTACAGAGAGTGAAGCAAATAGAGGGGTGTTCGGAAGACCGACATTTGCGCTACTGCGGGTTCCATGTCCTGTTCAGACAATGGGCCCGCCAGATGGAACAGACCCGTTCAAGCTGTCCATCTGCACGGTGGGATCCTGACTGCATTGATGCAAACAGAGCCCGCAGTTTATTGTTCATCAGGAGAATTTTTTATGGCCATGTTTATCAATACCAACACTTCATCACTGAACGCCCAGCGTAACTTGATGAACACTTCCAAGTCCCTGGATACCTCTTACACCCGTTTGGCATCCGGCCTGCGTATCAACAGCGCAAAAGACGATGCGGCCGGTCTGCAGATATCAAACCGTCTGACCTCCCAGATCAACGGGCTGGATCAGGGCAACCGTAACGCCAACGACGGCATCTCCTTGGCGCAGACCGCTGAAGGGGCCATGGATGAAGTGACCGGCATGCTGCAGCGCATGCGTACCTTGGCTCAACAATCTGCCAACGGATCCAACTCGGATAAAGATCGTGCCGCCCTGCAAAAGGAAGTGGATCAGCTGGGTTCGGAAATAAACCGTATTTCCAAAGACACCACCTTCGCCGGGACCAAGTTGCTCGACGGCAACTATAGCGGTAAGTTCCAAGTGGGCGCCGATGCTAACCAGACTATCGGTTTTAGCCTGAGTCAGGCGGGTGGCTTCAGCATTTCGGGGATTGCGGCAGCGGCAGGTACTACTGTGGATGTGATATCCGGTCCAGCAGGCAGTGTAACTACTGCTACCGGCATTTCAGCCATTTTCGCTGGTGGCAGTGCTGGTGGTATCAGCATCAGTTCTCAGGGCAATGCTCAGCAAGTGCTGGCCGCTGCCGATGCCATGCTGGAAGTGGTCGATGGCAAGCGTGCCGAGCTGGGTGCGGTGCAGAACCGACTGGATTCCACCATTCGTAACCAGTCCAATATATCTGAGAACGTATCGGCAGCTCGCTCCCGGATCCGTGATGCAGACTTTGCCACTGAAACCGCCAACATGACCAAGCAGAACATCCTGCAACAGGCGGCGTCCAGCATATTGGCTCAGGCGAATCAACGCCCGCAGTCCGCACTGCAACTGCTGGGCTAAGGCACCACCGTCAACCATGACATGAGGAGCAACAGATGGCCAATGAACCTATAGTGATGCCTTCTGTTACTTCGACGCTAACCCAACATGGCGGCCCTCAGGCCGCCATGTCTGTTTCTCGCTCATCAGCCTCTGTTGAGGATAAGGTGGCCGATCAGGAAAGTGTCGAGCCGAAAAGCAAGGTGTCGCAGGAGCCGCCCGCGCACACCAATACATCAAAAATAGGCGTAGATAAGGCTGAGGTAGAAAAAAAGGCCCAAGAATTGCAAGAAAGGTTGGACAATTTGAGCAAGGTGAAAGGGTGGACGATCAACTTCAGCCTGGTACCTGAGCTCGAACAGCCTGTGATCAAGGTGATAGACGTGGAGACCAAACAAGTGATCCGCCAAATCCCGAGCGAAGAGATGTTGCTGATAAGCAAAAGATTGCAGGCAATGGAACAAGGTAGTCACGATGGGTCTGGCCTGTCGGGATTGTTGTTTGATGGTCAGGTGTGACCCTATTATTTAGCTGACAGACAGGAGCATGTTATGGCGATAACCTCCGCCGGTGCAGGATCGGGTATCGATCTTGAAAGTGTGATCTCGGCGAGCGTCGCCGCCAAAAAGGCCCAGTTGCAGCAGCCGATCATCACCAAGCAAAACAGTACCCAGATCACTTTGTCTGGCATCGGTCAACTCAAGTCCTCAATTTCATCTCTCACCGATATCCTCGACAAGTTGAGCGCCCCTGGTGCGTTTAACAAACGGGCCATCAATATTACGCAAAATAAAGATGATCCTGTGCTGAAGATGGAGAGCAAGAGTGGCGGCTCCAACGGTCAGTACAACATCACCGTCAATAAGTTGGCACAGACGAGCCGGCAAGAAGGGGTGTTTGACAGCTCCACCACATCCCTGATCACCCAGGATGGCCAGCTGACGTTCAAGGCGGGTGACAAGGAATTCAAGGTGGATGTGAAAGCGGGCGACACCCTGCAAGATATCCGCAAGAGCATCAACGCTAATGGCGATAACTTCGGCCTTAGCGTCAACATCGTCAATACCGCGGATGGCAAGGCAAAGTTCATCATCGATTCGGGTGTGTCGGGAGATGGCAAGGATCTGACCATCACAGGCGATAACGCCGAGCTGGATATCTTCTCGGCCGGCACCGCTGGCAGTGCCATGAGCCAGACCCAGGCGGCGGGCAGCGCCGAGATCGTGGTTGATGGCAACGTCCTCAAGAGTGATACCAATGTCTTCGATGACACCATTCAGGATCTAAAGCTGACGGTGCTGCGGGTATCTGACAAGGATAGCAATGGCGATCTGAAGTCCAACAAGGTGGATATCACGACGGACAAGACCTCCATCCAGGCATTGGTGCAGCAATTCGTCGATGGCTACAACGCCTTGCAGGACAAGATAGGGACGCTCGGCAAACGCAACAGCTTTGTTGGGGGGGTGAAGCAGGATGACGGCGGTGCCTTGGCCGGGGATTCCACGACGCGGGCCATCAGTACCTTCATGAGCAATCTGGTGGTCAGTCCCTCTGGCAGCAGTTCGACCTATTCGACCATCTTCGAGATCGGCATGAAGATGGACAACAAGGGTAAGCTTTCTCTCGATAAAGACAAATTTAGTGAAGCGGTCGATAAAAACTTCGATCAGGTCGTTGCATTGTTTGGCAATGAAGATGGCCTTGCGGGTTCTCTGAGCAAAGGGCTTAAAGAGTATACCAAGTCAGGGGGCATGCTGGCGCAGCGTACTGATTCCCTGAACTCTGATCTGCGTAGTCTGAATCAGAAAGAAGCGACCTCTAATGCACAATTGGTTAAATATGAAGCAGCCTTGCGTGCTCAATACGGTAGCCTGGATGCCTTATTGGTAAAAATGAATAACTCGGCCTCTGCACTGTCATCCTTGCAGATGAATTATCAGAAAGCGTGATATATCGAGAGCATTGAAATATGTATAACCGCAATATAAAAGCCTATACCTCGAATAACCTCGAAGCGGATCTGGCAACCGCGGACCCTCATCGCGTCATCCAGCTGATGATGCAAGGATGCCTGGAGCGATTGGCTCAGGCCAAAGGGGCCATAGAGCGGGGTGACATGGCGGCAAAATCCGTCGCCGTCTCCAAGGCACAAGGGTTGCTGCATGGGTTACAAGATGCGCTGGACATGAGTCAGGGAGCCATATCTGACGATCTGCATGGGCTCTATTCCTACATGGATGAGCGTATCTGGGATGCCAGCCTGGCACGGGATATAGCGCCACTCGACGAGGTGATGGGACTGATGCTGACCATCAAATCCGGTTGGGATCAATTGCCCGATGCAGAGAAACAACAAGGTTATCAAATGAGAAAGCAGAAGGGTGACTTGTGATCGGCACCTTGGCTTCCCTCGATGAGGCATTGCTGGAAAATGCCCGACTGATGGAGGATCTATTGCAACAGCAGCGTTATGACGAGGCGCTGTTGTGCATGGATGACCGACAGGCTTTGATAGGGTGTCTGGTGCAACTGGCTAAAGATGATCCGAGTCAACAGCATGGAATTTCTACCTTGGCAGCGAGAGTTTCCATACAGGAAGAGAGTATGACAGCCTTGGCTACCCATCATCATCAAGCCATCTTTAAACAACTGGCTCAGGTCGGGAGAGCCAGTAAGGCCGAGCAAGCTTATCGAGTGAACAGCAAGGAGTTCTGATGTCAGTCAATATTGATGCGAGCTTGGCAAAAGCGGAACAGGAGACGCTGCGACTGCAACAGCAAGCTGAGCAGGAAGCCGCGATGGCAAAGGCGTTGCCACTGCGCTTTGAGCAGAACCTGGCAGCCTTTCGCCAATATATTCCTCACATTGCAGAGATGTATGATACATATCAGCCCATGCGTCCTTTTAGATTCTTCTGCAATGAGAACGGTCAGCCAAATTTAGCCTGGCTAGATGATGACATAGCGGTTTATGGCGCAGAACCTTATCTCATCTGTGAGACGCTGGTGAAGGAGTTTATGGAGAAGGGCGGGTTATCAAAACTATCCTTTACTCAGGAGGCCAATCCGCTAGGTTTCATGCACGTTGAATACCTCAATAAACTGAATGCCTACCTTGATGATATATCCACTCGGGAACATAAGTGGAGCAAGGTTCCCCATGAACTGCCGAGTGCGTTGGTATTTGGTGTCGGGCTGGGTTATCACCTTGGTTATCTCTATGAACAGTGCAAAGTTGGTACTCTCTTCCTATTTGAGCCTGATCTAGATTTATTTTATGCATCGCTATTCTGCTTTGATTGGGCCCCTTTGCTTGCTTATTTACATCAAGAGAATCTCGGATTACACATTCTGTTAGGGCAGGATGAGCAGACCATAGTGAAGGACTTCTCGTCAGCTATTCACAGCCGAGGCTCTTTCCTCGTCGCAAATGCTTTAATTATGTGGGGCTATCAGGACGAGAAAATAAAAAGATTGATTGAAAAGGTCAAGCAAGAGTATTTCCTGTTAGTAATGGGGTGGGGTTTTTTTGACGATAACCTGATTGCACTGTCTCATACTATAGCTAACATTGAACGCTCAGTACCATTTTTGCAGAAAAATAAAGTTGTTTCATCCAAATATCAACGAATGCCGGTTTTTGTGATCGGTAATGGTCCTTCCCTGGATGGTGCAATAGAGACCATTAAGGCGAATCAAGGCAAAGCCATCTTGGTTGCTTGTGGTAGCGCTATTTCTGCGTTGCATAAAATTGGTGTCAAACCAGATGTTTATGTTGCAACTGAGCGTACAAAAATAGTGTATGATTTTTTGGTTAATTTAAATGATCCTGAGTATATTCGAGACATTTTATTCTTGAGTACCGATGTTATTCATCCTGACTGTGCGACCTTGTTTGATAAGTCAGCCCTCATGTTTAAACTAAATGAACCTGGGCTGACTGTTTATAATAATAACTTTCCAGAGCTTACACATTACGCTGCAGTTGGCGGTGTGAATCCCATGGTTGGAAACATTGGTGTCAGTGCACCTATATATCTTGGATTCAAAAACATCTATTTATTTGGTTTGGACAATGGTTTCAAGGACAAGGGGCATCACCATTCCAAGCATAGCTCATACTATAATAGCGAAGAAAACGCTGATGCTTTGGGTGAGATGATGTATGGCGGTAGCCAATGGCAGCGTGAAGGAAACTTTGGCGGTGTGGTCACCAGTAATATTATGTTTGATACCTCACGCCGTGTCATAGAACAAGTCTTGGCAGCCAATATTGATGTTAAATGCTTTAATTGCAGTAATGGCGCTAAAATTGAAAAAACCAGACCATTGCCAAGCTCTGAAATAATGTTGTCCAATCGAATTGATAAGGTAAATCTGATTGACGAGATTGTGGGGCTCTGCTCCGAAATTCCCTTGTCAAAAATTGATTTTGAACCCCTGCTTGGCATCGATTCTTTCAACTATTTTATCGACAAAATGACAACGGAATGGCAGCAAGAGTTTTCATCTCGCAATGAAATAAATCAGTTGATGCTGAGAAACTTTAGCTACCTTTCCCGTATCTCTGCAACGCGGCAGCAACATATAGCACAAGTTATGATAGGTTCGATGAATTATGTGTTTACCATACTGAGCTCGATTCTCTATTCATTTGAAAATGAAGAGAAAACGCTGGCTTTGATGAAGCCCGCGATTGACTTATGGTTGGAGTTTTTGTCAAAGGCGAGAGAAATGTATCCAAGAGCATTCGATAGTGTCGATATGATTGATAATGAAGTGATGGCGCTGTTCAGAAAATAAAAGCTTCATATAATAAAAGTGCCGACCTAGTGGTCGGCACAGTTTTAATAAAGGGGTTTACTCAGATTTTCATGATGTAAACACAGTGTTGCGTTTGGCTTGAGGATCTCTAATGCAGCCGGGGCAAGTTAGCTGGCTCGAAAAGGGTGATGTTGATCTGAACACCACGATTGCAATGAGCGCCACTCAAGCCGCAGGGATGTGGGGAACAACACGACTAGGATATAAGAGCCCAATCCAGCGGTGTTCCTGCGGCAATATCCTGGCTTGCACGGCGCCCCAGCAGGGAGGGGAGGTGAACCGGGGGTAATCCATCCGCAGGTCGGACGGAGCGGACATTGCGGGAGGTAAAGACCTCTCCGGCTTTCATCGGCTCACAGACGAAGAGTGAGCGGGAGAAGTGCCGGTTTGCCATCGCCTTGTCATTGAGGCTGTAGCAGACCTCCCCCAGGGCGGCTTCAACCTGCCTGATCCCCTCGACCATATGGCAAAACTCGTCCGGGGTCATGGAGAAGGAGGCGTCCGGCCCACCCAGGGTACGATCCAGAATGAAGTGTTTCTCTATCACGCGAGCGCCGAGCGCGGTAGCGGCCATGGCCACGGCCTGCCCCATGGTGTGATCCGATAAGCCAACCTTGACGCCAAATGTCTGTCGCATATTCGGGATGGTAAGCAGATTGGCCTCCTCCACCGGAGCGGGGTAGGAGGAGGTGCACTTGAGCAGGGTAATATCCTGATTACCCATGCGACGGCAGGCCTGCACGGCAGCATCGATGTCGGCCAGGGTCGCGATGCCGGTTGAGATGATCATCGGCTTGCCCTTGCTGGCCGCGTATTCGATCAGGGGAATGTCGGTGATTTCGAACGAGGCGATCTTGTAGAGAGGGACATCGAGGTCTTCCAGAAAATCGACCGCTGTGACATCAAAGGGGGTGGAGAAGAAGACTAGCCCCTCTTTCTGCGCCTCGGCCTGGATGGCGGCATGCCACTCCCAGGGGGTATAGGCCTCTTGATAGAGCTTGTAGAGCGTGGTGCCATCCCAGATGGTGCCCTGATTGATCTGGAAATACTCATTGTCGCAATCCAGGGTGATGGTGTCGGCCCTGTAGGTCTGGATCTTGATGGCATCGGCACCGCAGGCCTTGACTGCCCGCACAGTGGCCAGCGCCGTCTCCAGGGAGTGGCCATGGTTGGCAGACAGTTCGGCGATGATGAAGCAGCGCTCCGGATTGATGGCGCTCGCTATGGCTTGGGTCATGAATGTGTCCACTCCTGTTCAGTGATCCCCATCAGCACGAGATCGACATGGTTTGTTGTTTGGGGGCGATAGACCGCCTCCCGCCAGGCGCCTTCATGGCGAAAACCTGCTCTCAGATAGGCTTGAATGGCTCTTTCATTGTCCGCCGCGACTTCCAGCTTGAGGGTATGCAGCTGTGCTACCTCAAATGCCAGCTGGTTTACTGCCGCCAACAGGCGCGGACCAAGCCGTTTCTCGCTGCGCCAGGGATTGCGATAGATCCCGAGCCAGGCGATGCGATTGTGCCAATCCAGCCGGTGCAGGGAGAGTACACCCAGTTCGCCTTGGGGGTCCTGGCAGAGGTAGTTCAGGTTGCGGGTCTCCTGGTGTTGGCGTGCCATGAAGGCGCGATGTGCCTCCAGGCTGATGTCACCCCCAGTGTTCATCCAGCGTGCAATCTCCGGATGGTTGCGCATCTGCCAGACCGCCACTAGCTGCTGCTCGTCCAGCATGGAAAAAGGGATGAGGGTGACATCGGCCAGCTCGAAGCGGCGCTGCAGATCTATCTCTGGTTGAGCCATGAGAGGGCCTCCAGGGTGCCGTTTCCTGCCATCAGCGCTTGCAGCTTGCGTGCTCGTCTGGAGCGTTCGTCCGGTGCTGCCAGTCTTGCCAGCCCTTGTTCCAGCCGGGAGAGCAAGCCGGCATCATGCCACCAGCCGCCCGGGAGGAAGGCGTCCGGACCGCACCAGCCAGCCAGCTGGCTGGCCTGGTTGTCGGCAACGCCGATGAGCAGGCCCGGCAGACCGCAGCGCGCCAGCTCATAGGTCACCTGTCCGGCACTGCTGATGGCCAGATCGCAGCGACACATGAGAGCGGCCATCTGGCTGGCATCGAGGCGGTGATGTTGCCTGGATCCCGACAGCCGCGGATCGTGCTCCCGGATGACGACGTCCAGCTCCACCTCCGGACAGTGCTGGCGTAGCCAGCTGACCAGCCCTGGAGTCAGGTCGCGCACGTCGGTTCCCCCCATGATGATCAGGATGCGCTCGATGCGCTCGGGAACCCGGGTTCGGGCGGGAACCGACCAGAACGGAGGGCGCAGGGGTTGCCAACCCGGTCCCCACTGCCAGAGGGCGGCACCGCACTTGTTGCCTGGGGTACCGGGGCTGGCATGGATCACCATCCCCTCTGGATAGTCCAGGCGCTCGGTGTCATCGAGGTAAATCACCCGCACAAAACCCGCCGCTATGCTCTGCAGTGTCGTCAGGCTCGCCGAATAAGAGTCGACAATGGCGACCGCCTGCTGTGGGGAGATGGGCTCTTGCTGCCAGTTGCCCCAGCGAACGGACTCCTCCTTGAGCATGGCGCTGGCCAGCTCATCGCCCTCGACCACCCAGTGGACAGTGCCGCCCTGTTGCCGCCAGGCGGCGGCATAGGCGCTGCAGCGACTGAGGTGACCTAAGCCCCGTGCCTTGTCCCCTTCACTGAAGATCCAGAGCGGCAGCATCTAGCTCACCTTGAATATTGGCTGAGCAGGTTCACCATCAATTGTCATAGTTTGGGTGCTTTTCATACCGGATTGACGCTCAAAGAGAGCGGGGGCACTGTCCCTGTTGGCGTTCTCATCGGGGGTAATGTGCCCCGGAAGAAAACTTGCCAGGAACCCGAGGGCGTGGTTTGGCATCATGTATTGCTCTCCTCCTGAAGCAGCAGTTGCCACATCAGCTCGGCCCTGCGCCAATCCTCGAGGGTATCTATGTCTTGCACCCGGTGACTCGGCAGGAGCAGGGGGCTGGCTTTGGCACTGAACAGCCGTTGCTCTGCCAACCAGGCCGCGGGTCTGCCCCAGTAAAACTGTCCCGCATCGTGGAGTACCTCGGGTAAGTCCTGGGAGCGGGTGGGAAAGTGCTCGGGAAACAGCATCGCAACACCCTGGCCTGCCTTCAGAAAGCCGCGATAGGGAGAGTAGTCGAAGGTGGTGGCGCTAAAGGCAAAATCCTGATGGCCTTGTTCGAGCAGGGCCAATCCTGCGAGGAGATCTTGCGGGCGAACAAAAGGCGCGGTGGCATAGAGGCAGCACAGAGGACCCAGTGTCCAGCCCTGAGCAAGAGCCCAGTTGATCCCGTGCGCGACCACGACTTGAGTGCCTGCATGATCATCAGCCAGCTCGGCTGGTCGAATGAAAGGGACGTCCGCCCCCAGATCGCGCGCAATGGCTGCAATCTCATCATCGTCTGTCGAGACGATGATATGGTCGAAGCAACCGGCCTCCTGGGCCGCCTTTATCGAGTGCGCGATCATAGGCAGGCCCGCGAAAGGGCGGATATTTTTACGAGGAATGCGTTTGCTGCCCCCTCGTGCCGGAATGATGGCAATGATTTTCTGGTGGTTCATCTGCTGTTGCCTGGCTACGCCGTGCTAAAGGGCTAGTTTGCGCATTCTGTTAGCCCGCGGATTGCCGAGATTACCTTGTCTTGCTGTTCGTCGCTCAGAGAAAAATAGAGCGGTAGGGAGAGACAGTGTTGGT
The DNA here is from genome assembly GCF_000820045.1 of Aeromonas rivuli. Classification (GTDB taxonomy): domain Bacteria; phylum Pseudomonadota; class Gammaproteobacteria; order Enterobacterales; family Aeromonadaceae; genus Aeromonas; species Aeromonas rivuli. The sequence goes on from NZ_CDBJ01000071.1 coordinate 232,506, forward strand.
AGTAATGCTCGGCCACGGGACAAAGCCCGTCCTTATAACCGTATTGTTGGCTGTACCAGGGGTGCTGATACACAGGAAGGTAATGCACCTGACTGCCAATCTCTGCTGCCAGTAGCTCTTCCATCACCTGGGCCCGGTGTTTGCCAAGGGCCACAAAATCTATCTGAACCACATAAAGATGGAAGCAAGAGGAGAGATCTGGCGCCTCGATAGGGGTTGAGAGCCAGAGCAGATCGGCCAGCGCCTCGTTGTAGCGGGCTACCAGGGCTCGGCGGCGTGCCTTGAACAGAGTCAGGCGTTGCAACTGGCTCAACCCCAGAGCCGCCTGCATGTCTGTCATGCGGTAGTGCCAGCCGAGGGTCTGCATCTCATGATACCAAGGCCCGGGTTGTTGGCTGAGTTGAGACGGATCCTTGGTGATGCCATGGCTTCGCAGCAGCAGCATGCGCTGATACAAGATGGGGTCATTGGTCATCACGGCGCCACCTTCACCACAGGTAAGGGTTTTTACGGGGTGGAATGAGAAGATGGTGGCATCCGAATAACGGCAATTACCCACCGGACTACCGTCTGCATAGCAGGAGCCAATGGCATGGGCCGCATCCTCGATCACCTTGAGGCCATGTTGTTGCGCTAGTCGGTGAAGGGCTGGCATATCGGCGGTCTGGCCAGCGAAGTGGACCGGAGTGAGTAACGCCGTCGCCGGGGTAATGGCGCTCGCAACGGCTGCTGGGCAGAGGTTATGGCTGAGGGGGTCTATGTCGGCAAACACCGGCTGGATGCTGCAATAGGCCATGCTGTTCGCGGTAGCGGCAAAGGTGTTCGGGGTGGTGATGCCTTCGCTACCCGCTGGTAATTCCAAGGCGGCGACCGCCAGATGCAAAGCCGCGGTGCCACTTGCGACCACCAGGCAATAACGGGCGCCGCTGTAATCGCAGAGTGCCTGTTCAAATTCGGCAACCTTAGGGCCTTGCGTCAGGTAGTCGGATGTGAGCACGGCATTGACTGCGGCTATATCTTCCGCGGAGATGTCTTGTTTGCCATAGGGGATCACTCTGATAGCACCTCTTGGTTGAGCCGCTGCAACTCTGCCTGGGACATAAAAATGGGGTTGTTAAGCGAGTTATATTCAAATCCTATGGGCACACTGCCGCCTCGTTCTCCCAGCGCATTGATAGAGAAGTCATCGCTACGGTGATTGAAGGTAATACTGGGGGCTATGACGTAATAGTCCTTGAATTCATAGGTATGGTAGGAGTCATCGGCCGGGCACATCACCTCGTGCAGCTTCTCGCCCGGGCGGATGCCAATGATCTCCTGGGGCAGATCTGGGGCCATGGCACTGGCGAGATCCGTGATGCGCACCGAGGGGATCTTGGGAACGAACACTTCCCCTCCCTTCATGCGGGCAAAGTTGGCCAGTACGAACTCCACCCCTTGTTGCAAGGTGAGCCAGAAGCGAGTCATCTCGGCATGGGTGATGGGCAGGCTGGAAGCGCCCTTGGCGATGAGCTGTTCGAAGAAGGGTACCACAGAGCCACGGGACCCAACCACGTTGCCATAGCGCACCACGGAGAAGATGGTCGGGTTCTTGCCCGCCATATTATTGGCGGCGACAAACAACTTGTCGGAGCAGAGTTTGGTGGCGCCGTAGAGGTTGACCGGGTTGGCGGCCTTGTCGGTGGAGAGGGCTATCACCTTCTTGACCCCATTGTTGAGCGCGGCCTTGATGACGTTTTCGGCGCCACCTACGTTGGTTTTGATGCACTCCATGGGGTTGTACTCGGCGGCGGGCACCTGCTTGAGCGCCGCGGCATGCACCACGAAGTCCACGTCTCGCATGGCCATGTCGAGCCGCTCCCCATCACGCACATCGCCGATGAAGTAGCGCATGCAGGGGTGGTTGAAGTGCTGCTGCATCTCGAACTGTTTCAATTCATCACGGGAATAGACGATAAGACGAGCCGGTTGGTAACGCTCCAGTACCATCTGGATGAAACGCTTGCCAAAAGAGCCGGTGCCACCGGTAACCAGGATCGTTTTCTCGTTGAACATAGATATATCTCGTGTGAAGAGGAGTCTGGGGAGATTGAATGCAAAATCAGGGCCAACAATAATCAGCTGATGGCCCGTTCGATCAATTTATTCACTGGCTATTTAGTGACGGCCTGTTTGCTTTTCTCCCAGCCCTGGTAGTCGCCGCTGAGGTGATAGACATGGCTAAATCCGGCTTTTTCCAGTTCGGCTTCGGCAAGGGCGGCACGCCGTCCAGTTTGGCAATAGACCACCACAGGCAGCCTTCTGTCATCACCGATCTCGGCCAGACGCTTGATGAGCTGGTCGTGGGAAATGTTGATAGCGCCAGGAATATGACCCTCGGCAAACTCCTCTTTCGTGCGTACATCCAGCAGCAGTGGCCGCTTGCTCGACTGTTTCTGCCAGCTCTGCAGGGTCTGCTGGTCGATGGGGACAACGGCCATGGCGTTGCTGCCAAGCAAGGCTGCACCGCACAGGCAGGACCATAACAGGGGCAGCATGAGGGAGCGACGAGAGAGGGTCATGGTGATCTCCAGATCTTAAGGTTGGGTCGCGCGCGCCGTGGCGATGGCCTGGCACACCTGTTCAACCGCGTTGAGTGCTCGCGGGGTAAATCGGTGCAGCTCATCCGGGTTGATCAGGGCGAGTCTGTGTTGTTTAACCGCATCCAGCATGGGCCACTGTTGCCAGTGATCCAGCACATGCTTGTCTCGGCTGCCCGCCAGGATAAGCTGGGGATTGGCCTTGATGATCTGCTCCAGCCCTACCTGGGGGTAGGGACCGGCCGCATCATCGACCAGATTGCGGCCACCACATAGGGTGATGGCTTGCGCCGGCCAGGCGTAGCCGCTGACGCTGGTCAGTGGCGGGTTCCAGAGCTGATAGAAGACGCGGATGGACTCACCATGACCATATTTGGCCTCAAGAGCCGCCAGTCTGGCGAGATAGGCATCGGCTTGGGCATTGGCACTCTGCTGCAACCCCAGTCGCTCGCCCAGGGCACGCATCTCCTGGCCCAGGGAGGCAAAGTTGGTGGGTTCAGAGTAAAACACCGGGATGCCAAGCTGTTCGATGGGGGCCAGCATGCGGGACTGGGCCGAGCGCCAGGCCACCACCAGATCCGGTTTTTGCGCCAGCAAGGCCTCGACATTGATGCTGCGGTAATTGGCCACATGGGGCAGGGCGCGCACCTGTGGCGGATAGTCGGAGGCATCATCGGTGGCGACGATGCGGCTCCCGGCGCCCATATCGACCAACAGCTCGGTGAGATGGGGGGTCAGGCTGATGATGCGCTGGGGCGGTTCGGCGGCATACGCCCTGGCCGCCAACAGACAGAGCAAGGCACAGGGCAGCAGGCGCTTAACCATGCAGGCCTCCGGCGAGAGTCAACAGCAAGGCCAGCGCGAGCCAACCCCAACCGATACACAGGAGCCGCGTGAGCAGCCGACGCGGGCTCTCCCAGGAGGGATCGCCCCCATCCCCCAGCACCGGCAGTCGCACTAGCGTGCCTTGATAGTAACGGGGCCCTCCAAGGCGCAGTATGCATTGGTGCGCCAGGGTGGCAAGCAGGGCGCCAGCGGCGGGGTGGGGCCAACGGCTCACGCCAGTGCGCAGGGCACTCATCCCCTCTTTGACCTTGGGGAACAGGTTGGGCAGCGCCAGCAGCAGGGCGGCGGGGGCCGCTAATCCCTGATAGAGGGCTGCGGCCGGGCGGCCGAATTGCACGAAAGCCGGTTGCTTGCAGCTCCAGGCGTATTGCGTCAGCTGGGCCAAACGCCACAACAGGGCGCCCTGCACCCCGGCGAGGGCAAAGCCAAGCAGGGGCCCCGCCCAGCCGCCGAGCAGGCGCAAGGTGCAGGTCTCGCACAGCGCCTTGGCGAGGCCCATGGCCGAGAGCTTGCCGGTTTCGCGCTTGAGCCAGGGGGCGGCTTGCAGCCTGGCCAGGGGCAGGGTATCGCTTTTCAGCAAGGCGCCTCCCGCCGTGGCCAGGGTACGCAGAGGGCGGGACTCTATCATCAGCAACAGAAACAATAGGTCGAACAGCGGCTCGGAGAGGGCGAGGTTGCGCACCGCCCAGAGCCCGGCCGCGCAGGGCAGCCAGACGACCAGCAGTGCCAGTATGCCCGCCTGCCACTGCGCGCTCGGGGTGCCGTCCGGGCGATGAACCTTGTGGCCCAGTCGGCTGAGCAGGGGCTCGGCGGCGGAGAGACGCAACCAGTCAGGCCTTGGCAGCAGGGCTTCGAGCAAGGCGGCGCCCCCCATGATGGCCGCCGGGGTGGCCGCCATCAGGATCAGGGTGTCGAGGGAGGGCAGGGTTATCACAGCTTGCCGAGCAGGGAGAGGATCACCTCGGCGGAGTGCTGGCCGGCGACCTCGATAAAGGCGTCGAAGGATTCCACTTGCTCCTTGCCGGCGATGTCAGACATGGCGCGCACCACCAGATAAGGCACGCCAAACATATGACACACCTGGCCGATGGCGGCCCCTTCCATCTCGACCGCCAGCATCTGCGGGAAGTCGGCGCGGGCACGGTTGATGGCATCCGGCTTGCACATGAATTGATCGCCGGTGCAGATGAGGCCCAGCTTGGTTTGATGCTTGCCGTGCAGGGCGATGCACTCCTGGGCCAGGGCTATGAGACGCGCATCGCAGGGGAAGGCGGCGGGTTGTTGCGCCATCTGGCCCATCTCGTAACCAAAGGCGGTCACGTCTACGTCGTGAAAACGCATCTCGCTGGCGATCACCACATCCCCTACCCGCAGCGCTTGATCGAAACCGCCGGCGGAGCCGGTATTGATCACGCAGTCGGGGGAAAATCTCTCCAGCAGCAGCGAGGTGGCGACGCTGGCGGCTACTTTGCCGATGCCGGAGCGGGTCAGGATCACCTCTTTGCCTGCCAGTGTGCCGCTATAAAACTCGCAACCGCCAATCTTGGTGGTGGTCATGTCGCTCAGCTGGGCGCGCAGCAGGGCAACTTCCTGCTCCATGGCGCCGATAATACCTACTTTCATCAGAAACCTCGTCTAGGGGCTCAAGCCCGCCTAAGTTGCGGCAATCATAGCAAAAATCCGCGCCAAGCCTACAGGCGAGGCGGCCTTGGGTGATCGCTTGCACAAAAAAACGCCCCCGCAGGGGCGGGGGCGTCGGTTTGTTAGTCAGAGCGACCAGAGAAGGCCTTCGGACTCATGGCCTGGGTCAAACGGCCAGATAGTCCATGATCCCTTCGGTGGCCTTGCGGCCTTCGTAGCTGATGGAGACACCACCGAGGATGTCTCCTGGGTTCGCTATCGACGACGGCCGGGCTTAGACACTCAGATAGTCCATGATCCCTTCGGCGGCCTTGCGACCTTCGTAGATGGCGGTCACTACCAGATCCGAACCGCGCACCGCATCGCCACCGGCAAACACCTTGGGATTGGTGGTCTGGAAGGCGAAGTCGGACTGCTCGGGAGCACGGATCCGCTCGCGATTATCCAGCTCGATACCGAACTCAGCCATCCAGGGCTGTGGGTTGGGTTGGAAGCCAAAGGCCATGACCACGGCATCGGCGGCCAGCACCTGCTCGGAACCTTCAACCACCACCGGATTGCGGCGACCGTTGACATCGGGGGCGCTCAATTCGGTGCTCACCACCTTGATGCCGCAGGTGCGACCATGGGCATCGAGCTCGACGCCAATGGGTTGCAGGTTGAACATGAACTCGACCCCTTCCTCCCGGGCATTTTGCACCTCGCGCTTGGAGCCCGGCATGTTCTCGGCATCGCGGCGATAGGCGCAGATCACCTTGTCGGCCCCCTGGCGGATGGCGGTGCGCACGCAGTCCATGGCGGTATCGCCGCCGCCGAGCACCACCACCTGCTTGCCAGCGAAGTTGATGTAATCGGCCTGCGCCTTCTCAAAGCCCAGCAGCCGGTTGGCGTTGGAGATGAGGTAGGGCAGGGCGTCATACACCCCAGGTGCCTCTTCGTTGGTAAAGCCGCCCTTCATGTACTTGTAGGTGCCGACCCCGAGGAAGACGGCGTCAAACTCGCCGAGCAAGTCGGCGAAGGAGACATCTTTACCCACTTCAGTCTCGAGGCGGAATTCGATGCCCATGGCCTCGAAGATCTCGCGGCGGCGCTGCATCACCTCTTTTTCCAGCTTGAAGGAGGGGATGCCAAAGGTGAGCAGGCCGCCAATCTCTGGATACTTGTCAAACACCACGGCGCTGACGCCGCCGCGGGCCAGCACGTCGGCACAGGCGAGCCCGGCCGGGCCCGCGCCTATGACGGCGACCCGCTTGTCGGTTTTCACCACATTGGAGAGATCCGGGCGCCAGCCCATCTCGAACGCCTTGTCGGTGATGTATTTTTCGATGTTGCCAATGGTCACGGCGCCGAATCTGTCGTTGAGGGTGCAGGCACCCTCACAGAGCCTGTCTTGCGGGCAGACCCGGCCGCACACCTCCGGCAGGCTGTTGGTCTGATGGGAGAGCTCCACCGCCTCTAGAATGCGTCCCTCGTTGGCCAGTTTCAGCCAGTTGGGGATGTAGTTGTGCACCGGGCACTTCCACTCGCAATAGGGGTTGCCGCAGTCGAGGCAGCGATCCGCCTGCATGCCGACCTGGGCCTGGTTGAAGGGCTCGTAGATTTCCACAAACTGGATCTTGCGGATTTTCAATGGCTTCTTCGGCGGGTCGACCCGCTGAACATCAACAAATTGGAATACGTTCTGGCTCATAGGTTCCCTCCTTACTGCGCCTGGATTCTGAGTTCTGCACTGGAACGACTGGTGTGGCCCAACAGTGCCTTGACGTCACTGGACTTGGGCTTGATCAGCTTGAACTTCGGCACATAGGAATCAAAGTTGGCCAAAATTTCCTCGGCGCGTGAGCTGCCGGTTTCGTTCAGATGTTCGGTAATGATACCGCGCAGGTGTTCCTGATGAATGGCAAGGTCTGCCACTTCCAGCAGTTCCACCAGTTCAGGGTTGGTACGCTTGGTAAAGTGACCATCGCTATCGAGCACGTAGGCGAAGCCGCCGGTCATGCCCGCCGCGAAGTTGACCCCGGTTTCACCGAGGACGGTCACTATGCCGCCTGTCATGTATTCGCAGCCGTTGTCGCCAATGCCCTCGACCACCGCCAGGGCCCCGGAGTTACGCACCGCGAAGCGCTCGCCCGCGGTACCTGCCGCATAGAGTTTGCCGCCGGTGGCACCATAGAGGCAGGTGTTGCCGATGATGGCCGCCTCATGGGACTTGAACGACACGCCGACATGGGGTTTGACCACCAGCTTGCCGCCGGTCATGCCCTTGCCCACGTAGTCATTGGCGTCACCGGTCAGGATCAGCTCCAGACCGCCGGCGTTCCAGACGCCGAAGCTCTGGCCTGCGGTGCCGTTGAAGTGTACGCGCACCGGATCGCTGGCCATGCCCTGGTTACCGTGACGGGTGACAATTTCACCGGACAGGCGCGCACCGATGGAGCGATCTGTGTTGCGGATGTCGTAGCGATATTCGCCGCCGCTCTTGGTTTCCACCGCCTCGAGCAGGTCTTCGACCATGCGCAGGTTGAGCGGTCCCTTGTCGAAGGTGGGGTTGTGCTGTTGGCAGAACAGGCTGGAACCCGCCACCGCCACCGGCTTGGCCAGGATGCCGGAGAGATCCAGCTTGGCCTGACGGGCGGTGAGGCCGGGCAGGGCTTCGAGCAGCTCGGTGCGGCCGATGAGGTCGGTCAGCTGGCTGACACCCAAACCGGCCATCAACTCACGGGTCTCCTGAGCCACGAACCTGAAGTAGTTCATGGCCATCTCCGGCAGACCGGTGAAGTGGTCACGACGCAGTTTCTCATCCTGGGTGGCCACGCCGGTGGCGCAGTTGTTCAGGTGGCAGATACGCAGGTATTTGCAACCGAGCGCCACCATGGGGCCGGTACCGAAACCGAAGCTCTCGGCGCCGAGGATGGCCGCCTTGATGATGTCCAGACCCGTTTTGAGACCGCCATCCACCTGCAGCCGCACCTTGTGGCGCAGGCCGTTGGCGACCAGGGCTTGTTGGGTCTCGGCCAGGCCCAGTTCCCAGGGGGAGCCGGCATACTTGACCGAGGTGATGGGGCTGGCCCCTGTGCCGCCGTCATAACCGGAGATGGTGATAAAGTCGGCATAGGCCTTGGCCACACCGCAGGCGATGGTGCCCACCCCGGGCTCGGAGACCAGCTTGACCGACACCAGGCAGCCTGGATTGATCTGCTTGATGTCGAAGATGAGCTGGGCCAAGTCCTCGATGGAATAGATGTCATGGTGGGGGGGCGGCGAGATGAGCGTCACGCCAGGTACGGAATAGCGCAGCTGGGCTATCTGGGCCGTCACCTTGTCACCGGGCAGCTGGCCGCCTTCGCCGGGCTTGGCGCCCTGGGCCACCTTGATCTGCACCACATCGGCGTTCATCAGATAGTGGGGGGTGACGCCGAAGCGACCCGAGGCAACTTGCTTGATGCGCGAGTTCTTCTCGGTGCCAAAACGCTTGGGATCTTCACCGCCTTCCCCCGAGTTGCTCTGACCGCCGAGGCGGTTCATGGCAATCGCCAGGGATTCGTGAGCCTCAGGGCCGAGGGCGCCGATGGACATGGCGGCGGAGTCGAAGCGCTTGAAGAGATTGGTGGCAGGCTCCACCTCGTCGATGGAGATGGCCTGCTGGCCTTGCTTGACCCCGATAAGGTCGCGCAGGGTCGCCACCGGCCGCTCGTTGACCAGTCGGGCATAGTGCAGGTAGTCGCTGTATTCGCCGGAGCGCACCGCGGTTTGCAGGGTCTGCACCACGTCCGGGTTATAGGTGTGGTACTCCTCGCCGTGGACGTACTTGAGCAGGCCGCCCTGGTTGAGGGGCTTGCGCTTGAGCCAGGCGGTACGGGCCAGATTGTGCTGATCCTGCTGGATATCTTCAAAATCTGCACCCTGGATCCGGCTGGACACGCCGCGGAAGCAGGTCTCGACGATGGACTTGGACAGACCCACCGCCTCGAACAGCTGGGAGCAGCGGTAGCTGGCGATGGTGCTGATGCCCATCTTGGACATCACCTTGTAGAGGCCCTTGTTGATGCCATTACGGTAGTTGAGCATGGCCTGGCGCAGGCTCATTTTGAGCACGCCCTCTTCCAGCTGCTTGGCCAGGGTCTCGTAGGCGAGATAGGGATAGACGGCAGTGGCGCCAAAGCCGAGCAGCACGGCGAAGTGGTGCGGGTCGCGGCAGCTGGCGGTTTCCACCAGGATGTTGGCGTCACAGCGCAGGTTGTTGTCAACCAGGGTGCGCTGCACCGCGCCCACCGCCATGGCGGCCGGGATAGGCAGGGTATCGGCGCTGATGTTTCTGTCCGAGAGTACCAGCAGCACGGTACCGGCACGGGCGGCAGTCTCTGCCTCCTGGCAGATGCGCTGCACCGCGGCCTCCAGCCCTTCGCTTGGGGCAAAATTGAGGTCGATCAGGGTGTGGCGATAGTGATCCCCTTCCAGGGCCAGCAGCTGATGGAAGTCGGAGTAGAGCAGGATAGGCGACTGGAACAGCACCCGATGGGCATGACCGAAGGTCTCGTTGAAGACGTTCTGCTCGCTGCCGATGCAGGTCGCCAGGGACATGACATGATTTTCCCGCAGGGGATCGATAGGCGGGTTGGTCACCTGGGCAAACATCTGGCGGAAGTAATCATAGAGCGTGCGTTGACGGGAGGAGAGCACCGCCATGGGGGTATCGTCGCCCATGGAACCCACCGCCTCCTGGCCGTTTTCGCCGAGCACGCGAATGATCTGATCCAGCTCCTCATAGGAGTAGCCAAACAGCTTCTGATAGGTCTTGAGCTGATCGTCGTCCAGCTCGCGGGCGCCGGTGTTGGCGTCGTCCATCTGCTCGAAGGGGATGAGGCGTTTGCAGTGATCTGTCATCCACTGCTTGTAGGTGTGGCGGCTCTTGAGATCGTCATCGATCTCGAAGCTGGTCCACACCTTGCCATTGCTGGTGTCGATGACGAACAGCTCACCCGGGCCAACCCGGCCCTTCTCCAGCACCTCGTCCGGGGTGTAGTCCCAGGTGCCCACTTCGGAGGCGAGGGTGATGAACTTGTCCTTGGTGATGACATAACGGGCAGGGCGCAGGCCGTTACGGTCCAGGGCACAGGTCGCGTAGCGGCCGTCGGTCATGACGATACCGGCCGGGCCGTCCCAGGGCTCCATGTGCATGGAGTTGAAGTCGTAGAAGGCCCGCAAGTCCTCATCCATGTTGGGGTGCTTCTGCCATGCAGGCGGGATCAGCAGGCGCATGGCGCGGAACAGATCCATGCCACCGGCCAGGAAGAGATCCAGCATGTTGTCCAGGCTGGAGGAGTCCGATCCGGTGGTGTTGACGAAGGGGGCGGCCTCTTGCAGATCCGGAATGAGCGGGGTGGCGAACTTGTAGCTGCGCGCCTTGGCCCACTGGCGGTTGCCGGCGATGGTGTTGATCTCGCCGTTGTGGGCGAGATAACGGAACGGCTGCGCCAGCGGCCAGCGCGGGCTGGTGTTGGTGGAGAAGCGCTGGTGGAAGACGCAGATGGCTGACTGCAGACGGATGTCGGCGAGATCCAGGTAGAAATGCGGCAGGTCCACGGGCATGCAGAGCCCTTTGTAGACGGTGACCAGATTGGAGAGGCTGACCACGTAGAAGTAGTCATCGCTGATCCGCTTCTCGATGCGGCGACGCACTATATAGAGGCGGCGCTCGAGATCCTTGTCGACCCAGCCGGGAGGGGCGTTGACGAAGACTTGCTCTATGCTGGGCAGGGACGCCTTGGCAATGGGGCCGAGGACATGGGTATCAATAGGCACCTGACGCCAGCCGACCAGGCTCAGGGTTTCCCGCTCGAGCTCTTCGTTGATGATGTCACGGGCTTGCTGGGCCAACACGGGATCCGGGTTGAGGAACAGCATGCCGACCGCATACTTGCGACCCAGATGCCAACCCTTCTCCTCGGCCACGGCTCTAAAGAAGCTGTCGGGCTTTTGCAGCAGCAGGCCGCAGCCATCGCCGGTCTTGCCATCGGCGGAGATACCGCCGCGGTGTTGCATGCGAGCCAATGCTGACATCGCGAGACGGACAAGCTTGTGGCTGGCTTCCCCTTCCATGTGGGCCAACAGGCCGAAGCCACAGTTATCCCTCTCCAGCTTTGGATCATATAGTGACATTGCATATCTCCCTTGCTCGGCCTTGATTCGCAAACTGCATAAATTGCGATTGGCTCTTGTGGTTCCGTCTGCCTGAAGTGGCGAATCTCCAAACTAATGGGAATTTTGCACTAGGTCAATTGGACAAGTCAGATGTTTTACTTGTTACATCCACATAACAAAATGTGGTTGCGTATTGATATGTGGGGGGTGTTTTGGTGTATTGGTTTGCTTTTTGTTGATATACTAGCGTTATATATCTAAATATTGCACTTTGTCAGTTGAGGTAGCGACCAGACCCTCTTGTAGTAATCTTACCAAGCTGCGCAATCAGTGAATGAGTTCGATCACATTTCTCTGTTGTGCGACTTGCTTTTACTTCCCACCGAGATACCGATTTATTTGTTTTTATAAACAAAAGCTTAGTGGCATTTATTCTCATCACCTGAGGTTCACTGTTGCCAGCATGACGGCAGCACCGAACGGGATAAAGTCTCGGTTGGAGATATTTATTCGGTTCAGGATGAATATTTATATGTTTTTACACCGGGCTGACTCTTGATCCAGCTCAGCATGGTGGCCAACCCAGCCTGTACAATTTCGCTTTTTATCGGGAGTTGTCATGCAGTTACATGAAATGGTCAATACCCTGGGGCAGGATCTCAAGCGCCGCCATGGTGAGAAGATCCACAAACTCTCCATTCATGGCGCCTTCAGCTGTCCGAATCGGGACGGCACCCTGGGGCGTGGGGGCTGCACCTTCTGCAATGTCTCCTCCTTCGCCGATGAGTCGGCCCAGCAGCTCTCGGTGATGGCTCAACTCAAGGCCCGGCGTGAGGAAGTGACGCGAGCGCGGCGCTATCTCGCCTATTTTCAGGCCTATACCAGCACCTATGCCGAGGTGGCCTATCTGAAGCAGATGTACGAAGAGGCGCTCTCGGTGAGCGACATGGTGGGCTTGTGTGTCGGCACCCGGCCTGATTGCGTGCCGGATGCCGTACTCGATCTGCTGGCCGGTTATCAGTCCCAGGGTTATGAGGTGTGGCTGGAGTTGGGGCTGCAAAGCGCCAATGACGAGACACTCAGGCGGATCAATCGTGGCCACGGCTATGAGGCTTATGCCGATGCGGTGCGCCGTGCCCAGGTGCGTGGTATCAAGGTGTGCACGCATCTCATTGTCGGCTTGCCGGGTGAACAGGCGATGGAGAGTGTGCAGACCCTGCAACGAGTCGTCGAGACAGGGGTCGAGGGGATCAAGTTGCACCCTCTGCATGTGGTGACTGGCAGCACCCTGGGCAAAGCCTGGCTGGCAGGGAGGCTGGTGGTGCCGACGCTGGCAGAATATGTGGCGGCGGCGGTCGCCATGATCCAGCACACGCCGCCGGAGGTGGTCTATCACAGGGTCTCTGCCTCGGCCCGTAAACCGACCCTGCTGGCTCCGGACTGGTGCGAGAATCGCTGGACAGCCATGAGTCTGATTGCAGCAGGCTTGTCCGAGAGCGGTCCTCAGGGCCATCGGTTGGGAACCCCCTTTCTACTCGATAGCCAATAACTGACTAACCTATCAAATTTAGCAAAAAAAACAGTGGGTTATTAGATGAAAATCAGACTCTGTTCTATAGTTCTCAGGTCGCTAAGCTGTTAAGGTGCGCCGTTCGGAGATATCTGCCAGGCCACGCATTCAATGCCATCAGGCTGATGTAGCACCGAACCTTGAGGTGACCTGTTTGGTGCCTTATCGTGATAGGGGTGACATGGGCCACAGCGCAGATGGCATGTCTCTTATTAGGGATTACGTGTTTTTATTGGGTATCATATGAGTATCTTTGTGCTTATCATCACAACCAGACGCCTCAGGTAAACGGCGTTTTGGCGCTGAGCATGGATAAGCAAGGTTGACCCCCAGCCTATTTATCGAACAGGATTTTATGCAAGCAGAAACCGACCATATCGATGAGCTGTTGGAATGCCTGGTCTTCCTGACCCGTTTCTATGGCGTTCCCAATAGCAAGGATGCGTTGACCACTGGGCTGCCACTGGTGTCCGGTCGGTTGACCACGGCGCTGCTCAGCCGCGCCGCAGAACGTGCTGGCCTCTCTGCCCGGGAGGTGCTGCAACCTCTCGAACAAATATCCTCACTGCTGTTGCCCTGTATTTTGCAGACCCGCGATGGCGGTGCCTGCATCTTGCTGGAGTGGAACGAGGATCGCAGTCAGGCCAAGGTTATTTTTCCTCAGGCAGGCGATGCGGCCGAGTGGCTAACGGCAGCCCAACTCGGCGATGCGTATCTGGGACGGCTCTTTTTCGTCAAGAAGCAGTTTCGCTTCGACGAACGCTCCCCCAAGGTGCTGGAGACCCGCGACGGTCACTGGTTCTGGAGTACCCTGCTGGAGTCGCGGGGCATCTATCGCGATGTCCTGGTGGCCTCAATTCTGATCAATTTGTTTGCGGTGGCCAGCCCTCTGTTCACCATGAACGTCTATGACAAAATAGTACCCAACCTTGCCTTCGATTCCCTCTGGGTGCTGGCGGTGGGCGCCGTGGTGGTGTTTACCTTCGATTTTGTGATGCGCCAGTTGCGCAGCTACTTCATCGATATTGCCGGCAAGAAGTCGGATGTGCTGCTGTCGGCCAAGATTTTTGCCAAGGTGATGGGGATGCGAATGGAGTCGAGACCCGCGTCCACCGGTGCCTTTGCCAAACATTTGCAGGAGTTTGAGTCGGTGCGGGAGTTCTTCACATCGGCCACTGTCTCAACCCTGATCGATCTGCCATTTGCCATCTTCTTCCTGGTGGTGATCTGGATGTTTGCCGGGGTCATGGTGGTGGTGCCCATCGTCGCCATGCTGATCCTGCTGGCCTACAGCTTCTATATACAGGGTTCCCTCAAACAGTCGATTGAGGAGGGCTCACGGCTCGCCTCCCAGAAAAACGCCAACCTGGTGGAGAGCATCGCGGGTCTTGAAACCGTCAAGATCTTCGGGGCCGAAAGCATGTTCCAGCATCGCTGGGAACAGGCGGTTTCCCACATCTCCACCTGGGGGGTACAGACCCGCCGTATCACCAACTCCATGTCATCCCTGGCGAGTTACATCCAGCAGGTGGTGACGGTCGGACTGGTGATTGTCGGTGTTTACCAGATCTCGGATGGCCTGGTTACCATGGGTGGCATGATAGCCGCCGTCATGCTGTCGAGTCGTGCCATCGCGCCCATGGTGCAGCTCTCTGTGCTCGCTACCCGCTATAACCAGGCCCGCTCTGCGTTGACCATCCTCGAGGGGATCATGAGTACCCCGGGTGAGCAGGAGGAGGGGCGGCAGTACATTCACCACCCCGTGGTGGAGGGGCGTATCGAATTCGAGAATGTCACTTTCAAATACCCGGGCATGGAGACCAGCACCTTGCACGACATCAGTCTCAAGATTGAACCGGGCGAGAAGGTGGCAATCATAGGTCGGATCGGGGCGGGCAAGACCACGCTTGAAAAGTTACTGATGGGGTTATATCGCCCAACCGATGGTTCGGTGCGTCTGGATGGTTTCGATCTCGATCAGCTGGCCCCTGCCGCGGTGCGCCGTAACATAGGTTGCGTGCCCCAGGATGTGACCCTCTTCTTTGGCTCGGTGCGCGACAACATCATGCTGGGCAACCCCTTGGTTGATGATGCCAGGGTATTGCGCGCCGCCAAGCGAGCCGGGGTGACCAACTTCACCAATCGGGATCCCAACGGTCTGGATCGCCAGATTGGTGAGGGGGGGCGTCAGCTATCCGGTGGTCAGCGCCAGGCTATTTTGCTGGCTCGGGCGCTGCTCAATGACCCTCCCATACTGGTGATGGATGAGCCGACCTCCAACATGGACAACCAGTCCGAGCAACAGGTCAAGCAGGAGCTGGCCAGGCTCGGCTCTGAGACTACCCTGATTGTCATTACCCACAAGACATTGATGCTGGATGTGGTCAATCGGGTGATCGTTATCGAGCAAGGCAAAATAGTGGCGGACGGTCCCAAGGTTCAGGTGTTGCAACAACTCAAAGAAGGCAAGGTACGGGTTCAGGAGGCATCTAATGCTTAAGAAGGATGTGTTGCCCGCCCAGGAGCATCTGGCCTTCGTGGATGATGGTGCCGCCGCCGTATTGCTCAGTACACCAACCCGGGCACGAGTGCTGCTCTGGTGCTGTTTCCTCTTCTTTATGAGCGCCCTGATCTGGGCCGCATGGGCCAAGCTCGACGAGGTGACCGTGGGACAGGGCAAGGTGATCCCATCCCGCCAATTGCAGGTGATCCAGAACCTGGAGGGGGGGATTGTCAAAGAGATCTTCGTCAAGGAGGGCGACATCGTCGAGAAGGGCCAGACCTTGTTGCGCATCGATGACACCCGGTTTCGCTCCGACTTTCGTGAGCGCGAGCAGGAGCTGGTTACCCTAAAGGGCGACATCGCTCGCCTGCGAGCGGAGATCCGCAGCGTGGTCGTCAAAAGCGAGGCTAACGTGAGTTGGCGCGAGCAGGTGGCGATTGACAAACAGGCCATCGATTTCCCGGAAGGTTATGAGAATGTATTTGCCGAATATGCGGCCCGTGAGGTGTCGGTGCAAAATGATCGACTCAACAACCTTCAGAATCAGCTCTATATCCTGGGACAACAGATAGAGCAGAAAGAGCAGGAGCTAATCGAACTCAACTCGAAAATACGTACCGTGGGTCGCAGTGTGGATCTTGCTCGCCAAGAATTGAATATCAGCCGCCCATTGGCGAAAGAGGGGATAGTACCTCAGGTTGAATTGATCAAACTGGAACGCCAGGTAAACGAAATGCAGGGTGAGCTGGAGAGTAATCGCCTGGTAATTCCCAAACTAAACTCCGCATTGCGGGAAGCCATCTCCAAGCGCAATGATATCGCACTGAAATTCCGAGCCGATGCCCAGACTGAATTGAATGAGCGTCAGGGTAAATTGGGTCAGCTCTCCGCAGGCCAGGTGGGGCTGCGAGATCGCGTCGACAGAACCAGCGTGGTTGCACCTCTTAAAGGCACCATCAAAAAGCTGAAGATCAATACCTTGGGTGGTGTGGTCCAGCCAGGCATGGATTTGATGGAGATAGTGCCACTTGAGGATACACTCTTAGTTGAAGCCAAGGTGTCACCCAAGGATATTGCGTTTTTGCGACCCGGATTGGAAGCCGTGGTGAAATTCACTGCCTATGATTTCACCATCTATGGGGGCTTGCATGGCAAGGTAGAACAAATAAGTGCCGACTCTATTCAAGATGAGGAGGGTAACTCCTTCTATCTGGTACGAGTCAGGACGGATAAAAGCTTTCTGGGCGATGAAACAAATGCATTACCCATCATCCCCGGTATGTTAGCCAGTGCAGACATCATCACTGGTAAAAAGAGTGTTCTAGACTATTTGCTAAAACCGATATTGCGGGCCAAACAGTCGGCACTGAGGGAACGATAAGCCAACAATCAATAAAAGCATATGACTGGAGATATTATGAAAAAGACGATTGTTGCCATGCTTGTAAGTGGCGCTGTATTACTTCCTGGCCTGGTTCAGGCCGAAACGCTGGAGCAATCCGTTGCTCAGGCGTTGGCGACTCATCCCAAGATCAAGGAGGCATTTGATCTCTATCAGGTCCGCATGTATCAGCATGATGGTGCCAAGGGCGGCTATTACCCCACCATAGATCTGAGAGCCGGGGTGGGGTATGAAAATACCGACAGTCCCGCTACTCGTCTGGGGGGCCCTGGTGTCGATGACTCCATGACCCGCAAAGAGGCTGGCCTCAGTCTGCGCCAGATGCTGTTTGACGGTTTCGATGTCAGCAGCAACGTGGCTCGTACCAAAGCAGAGGCCAGCGCCCAGCGCCTGGCCATGATCTCGGAAGCCGAGAACACGGCGCTGCGCACGGCCGAGGTGTATCTCAATATGCTGCGTCAGCAGGAGATACTGGAGTTGTCCAAAGACAACCTGGCGACCCATGAGCAGATCCGCAGCGACATCAGCAAACGAACCGACTCAGGATTGGGCTCAACAGCAGACCAGACCCAGATCGAGGGCCGGGTCGCACGCGCCTATTCAAACCAGGCGGCGGCGGAGAACAACTATCGGGACGCCGAGAGTGAGTACGTGCGTGTGGTCAATGAAATGCCCAAGGATCTGGTGCAGCCAGTACCGGATGCCAGCCTGATGCCGGCGTCCATCGAAACGGCGCTCAAGACGGCCACCGAAGTGCATCCAACCCTGCTCTCCTCCCTGCAAGATATTGAAGCGGCCAAGTACCAGAATGAAGGTGCCAAGTCTGGCTTCTATCCCAATGTCGCCATCGAGGTGGATCAGAACTGGAATGAGGACATCGATGCTGTCAAGGGACGTAACGACGATCTGACCGCCATGGTGCGGATGCGCTACAACCTGTTCCGTGGTGGTTCAGATCTGGCCGAAAGCAAGGCGACTTCTGCGCTCTATTCTCAGGCGAAAGACATTCATCTGAATGCTTTCCGCCAGGTTGAAGAGGGTACCCGTCTGGCCTGGAATGCCAAGCAGTCGCTGGATCAGCAAAAAATCTACCTGCAACAACACGTAGATGCGAGTTATGACACTGTGCAGGCGTACAAGAAGCAGTTCGGCCTGGGTCAGCGTACCTTGTTGGACGTGTTGAACACCGAAAACGAGCTGTTTGAAGCCCGTCGCAGTTACATCAACGCGGAGTATGACTCCCTGCTGGCCGACTACCGCATCCTCAATGCCACTGGCAGCTTGCTCAGTGCCATGCAGGTGCAACAACCCGCCGAATGGCAAGCCAAAAACTAAGGTAGCGGACTGCTGCTGTTGGGCTTGGGTGTGACGACAATACCATTGCCGTCACACCCCACATCGGGCTTGCAGTCTGACGCCCTTATATCCAGTATCTTGCACCTGATGATTTGTTGGCTCAGCTGAGTAGGGAAGGGATGTGACATTGTGGCGAATCGGGCAGTGGCTCGGCCTGTTTCACCGCCGGGGACGACACTTGCTCTGGTGTGGGCTGGCCCTGCTTCCTCTCTTGCTGGCGGCGAGTCAGCCGCTGACGGATGCCGATCTGGCCATGATAAAGCGAGCGCAGGACACCTATGGTGAACGAGCAGGCAAACGCACGGCTAGCTGGCGGTTGCTTACCTTGCAGGCACAGGCCGCAGGCTGGTCGGAGCGACAGAAGCTAGAGAGAGTGAACAGCTTTTTCAATCAGCTGCATTTTGTAGACGACAGCAAGTTGTGGCGCAGGAAGGATTACTGGGCCAGCCCTCTCGAGTTTTTGGGGGCGGCAGGGGGAGATTGCGAGGATTTCAGCATTGCCAAGTATTTTACCCTGCTGGAGCTTGGCATCGACGATGAGAAGATGCGGATGGTGTACGTCAAAGCCTTGGACTACAACCAGTTTCATATGGTTGTTGCCTACTATGAAACCCCTTCATCCGTCCCCCTCATTCTCGACAATCTTATTGGGGCTCTGCGTCCGGCGACTGCACGTAAGGATCTGCTGCCTATCTACAGCTTCAATGGTCGTCACTTGTGGTTGATGAAGGCACGTGGCCAGGGGGAATTGGCCGGCCAGTCTTCACGTTTGGGATTATGGAATGATTTACGCAATCGCATGACTTCAGGGCGATTGGCTCGACCTGTGGTGAATTTGGATGATTAACCTATGACGCTATATCGACAGTTACTGGCCACCATGTTGTTGCTGTTCGGGGCTCTGTTTGCCGTAACTTATTGGGTTCAGTTCAATTCGACCCGCACCTATCTTGCTCAGCAGCAAGAGACGACAGTGATCAACACCGCAACGGCCCTCGGACTGGCATTGACTCCCTATCTCGAGAATGGCGACAAGGTGAGTGCCGAGTCGGTCATCAAGGCGGTGTTTGATGGCGGCTACTATCGCTTGGTCCGGCTCGATCTCTTGGCCTCCCAGGATGTGATAGAGCAGGAGAATACTCATCATGTTGATGGGGTTCCCGCATGGTTCATGGAGCTGGATCTGTTCCCAGAGATATCTAATGAGTCCATTTTGACGTCGGGCTGGTTGCAGCTTGGCAAGCTCAAGGTGGTCGGTCATAGCGGTCAGGCCTATTACGAACTCTGGCAAGGGATGACCAACCTGGCGAGCTGGTTTGTTGTCGGCTTTCTCATCACCACACTATTGCTGATGCGAGCCCTCAGTTATCTCCTCAAGCCGCTGGATCAGATCCGTGAACAGGCAATTGAGATAGAGCAACACCATTTTGGTCATGAGATCCCCGAGCCGCGTACCCTGGAGCTAAAGCAGGTGGTGCAAGCCATCAATACCCTGTCTGGCAAGTTGGCTGCTCAGTTCAAGGAGCAGGCACAAGAAGCTGAAAATCTGCGCGAGAGAGTCTATCTGGATGCGGTTTCCGGTTTGGGCAACCGCGCCTATTTCGTCGGTCAGGTCAATGCCTGGATCGCCGAGGCGGGACAGGGGGGCGTCATGCTGGTGGCGGTCGATATGCTCGATGACATCTATCGGGACGAGGGTTTTGCCGCGCGGGACAACATGGTCAAGTCCATTGCCCAGAGCCTTAATGATGAACTGAGTGGGTGGGATGGGGCCGCCATTGCCCGCATCTCGGCCACCGAGTACGCATTGCTCTGCCCGACCAACGATCTTGACACCTTGCAGGAGCTGGCCGAGCGGATCAACAGTCGTATCGCCGACCTGGTGGTCAACCCTATGGGTGAAGCGGATGCGCTGTCGGTGATCGGCATCGCCGGGCGAGACAGTCAGGACGATCTCTCCAGCCTGCTGACCAAGGCGGATAACGCCCTGGGCCGGGCGCGCAACGAGCGACGGGGCGCCGTGGTGATGGAAGGGGGCAATAATCAAGGCATGATGGGGCGCCTGGCCTGGCGGGATCTGGTGGAAGATGCAATTAATCGTCAACTGTGGCGCTTCAAGGCACAACCTGCCTGTCGTTTTGACAATGGGGCAAGGCTTCACGCCGAACTGTTTGCCGCCATTCATCGCGATGGCAATGACTATTTTGCGGGTCAGTTCCTGCCGGCTATCGAGCAGTTCAAACTCGGCAGCGAGTTTGATCAGGCGATACTCACGGCCACGGCGCCCCTGCTACAACAAGACGCCGAATTGGTACTTGCCGTGAATATTACCTCCGGGGCCATCTGTTCGGATGAGTTCCTGCTCTGGCTCGGTGACTTCTTGGGCCGCAATCCTGAGTTGAAAGACCGATTACTGTTCGAGATCCCGGAAGGCGCCATCCTGAAGCATCAAGCTCAGGTTGAAGCACTGGTGGCCGTGGTGCGCGAGCATGGTTACCAGTGGGGTGTGGATCATTATGGTCGCCACTTCCAATCCCTTGGCTATCTGGAACAGATGGCTCCTAGCTATGTCAAAGTTGACCATGGTTATACCAGCCAGGTCATGGAGCCGGGGGCGGATACCTCCTTCCTGGCAGCAGTATGCCGTGCCGCGCACAATGCCGGCGTTTTGACCATTGCTACCCGGGTAGAGAATGAGCAGCAAGTTGAGCTGCTATCTGGCCTGCATATCGACGGTTATCAGGGTTTTGTACACCCGGCATTCCTCATTTGAGCCAAAAATAATATGAAAAGGGCGCCCAGGTGGCGCCCTTTTTTATCACCTTTTAATGTAACTATTAGTTAACATTATCTCGTGTGATGATAAGGCCTCTTTTGAGGCACTACCTAATGTGTTGTTTTAAGAGGATAAATGGCCGGCGTTCGATTTGGTTCATGAGTGTCTCTCTTGGGATGCCAATCCAGTACATTTTTGCAACGGACGTCCCCGTACTTCGCACATAGGGTTTATACATCGAAACCCTCAGTGTTGGAGTCAAGGCTATGCGTACCCAAATGATCGATAAGACTGTCGTCGTCGCCTCAATGGAAGGGGAAATCCTCGTCGTCAATGCTGATGGCAGTACGCGTCCATTGCAAGCGGGTGAGACGCTCTCACCCGGCACCAAACTGACACTGGCTGACGACGCCAAGTTGGCACTCCTCACCCCCGAAGAGGCCGCCGCTCTGGCCCAGGGGTCATCGGCTGCGCCCGAAGCCCAGGTTCCAACCGATGCAGCGGACAAAGTGCTTGATGAGGCCAAACCGGATGGAACCGACAAACCTCTCGATCCCAATGACATAGCCGCACTGCAACAATCCATCCTGGAAGGGGTCGATCCGACAAAGAGTTTTGAAGCTTCTGCAGCCGGGGGGGCGCCAGCGGCAGGAGGTGGCGGAATAGGCGGTGTTGCAGGTGCCAGTGGCAATGGCGGCTTTGTGACCATAGCGCGCACGGGTGATGCCACCATCGCTCAGGCTGGGTTCGATACCGACCACAGTGCAGAACCCTTTGTCGATCGTCTTCAAGAAGACGATCTCTTGCCTGACAATCAGCTCGATGACCAGGATGAATCTGCAGTTACCCAGGAAAATCAGGCCATCAGTGGCAATCTGCTGCTCAATACCAATAATCCCGACGGACCTTCTGATGCCTCGATAGTCTCTTATAGCTGGGGAAATAACACCGGCATACCGGCCGGCGTCGCATCCACCTTGGCGGGGATCGGCACATTGATCATCAATGCCGATGGCTCCTATACCTTTACTCCCGCTCTCAACTATTCCGGTCCTGTTCCCCCTGCGAATTACATCGTGACCGATGGCGCTGATACCACCCCGTCGGCCCTGACCATCACCATCTCCCCAGTGGATGACCCGGTGGCTCTGGGTGGGTTGCAAGTGGAAGGAGGGGAGCTTGTCTTGAATGAAGCCGCCTTGGCGGATGGCAGTGCACCTGATGCAGCGGTGCTGACCAAAGGGGGGTCTTTCACCTTCAATGCTGTAGATGGTGTCCAGGTCTTGAGTCTGGGCGGTGTGGTGCTCATCAGCAATGGCCAGGTCATCACCAATTTCCCACAGGTGATCCCCAGTCCTTCAGGCAATCAATTACTGGTGACCGGCATCACTTACAACCCTGTAACCGGTGCCGGGACAGTCAATTACAGCTACACCCTGAACGACAACGAAACCCACACTCAGCCAGCCAATGACACCGCGCTGACTGAAAGCTTCAACGTTGTGCTGACCGACAACGATGGTGACAGCACCAGTGCCAGCCTGGATGTGGTGATACTGGACGATGTGCCCAGCGTGCGTCTTATCCCCGGCTCTGGTGAGCTGGGTGTGGTCAGCGTGGATGAGAGTTTGCCTGTGTTGGGTGGCGCTGACAGCGACGGCATCGCCAGCGCGACCCTGGCTGCAGCCACGGTGCAAGCCCAGTTCAGCCATGCCTTCGGCGCAGATGGCGCGGGCAACATTGGCTATAGCCTGGCCCTCAATGGCGGCAATGTGGCGAGCGGCCTCTACGCGGTCGACTCGCTGGCGGCCAACGGTCAGGGCGCCCAGATCCTGCTTAACCATGTGGGCAATGTCATCACCGGCAGTGCCAACGGGGTGAACTACTTCACGCTGACCATAGATCCGGCCACAGGTGCCGTGACCCTGGCGCTGCTGGACAATGTCTGGCACGGCAATACCGGCAGCCACGATGACAGCGTCAGCCTGACGTTGAACAGCGGTGTGCTGACCCTGGTGCAGACCGTCACCGATGCCGACGGCGACAGCGCCAAGGCCAGTGTCGATCTGGGTACTGGCGGCGTGTTCCGCTTCGAGGACGATGGTCCGGCCGTAGGACTGGCCGGTGAGGCTCCGAGTCTGGGCGCAGTGAAAGTGGACGAGAGCCTGCCAGCGCTGGGCGGGGTGGGCGGTGATGGCATCGCCAGCGCCACGCTGGCGGCGGTCACGGTGCAAGCCCAGTTCAATCATGCCTTCGGCGCGGATGGCGCGGGCAACATTGGTTACAGCCTGGCCCTCAATGGCGGCAATGTGGCAAGCGGCCTCTATGCGGTCGACTCGCTGGCGGCCAACGGCCAGGGTGCGCAGATAGTGCTCAACCAGGTGGGCAATGTCATCACCGGCAGTGCCAACGGGGTGAACTACTTCACGCTGACCATAGATCCGGCCACGGGCGCCGTGACCCTGAACCTGCTGGACAATGTCTGGCACGGCAATACCGGCAACCATGATGACAGCGTCAGTCTGACCCTGACCAGCGGTGTGCTGACCCTGGTGCAGACCGTCACCGATGCCGATGGCGACAGCGCCAAGGCCAGTGTCGATCTGGGTACTGGCGGCGTATTCCGCTTCGAGGATGATGGCCCGACGGCGGGGGTGAGCACTCAGGCGCCCGGCCTGGGCGCGGTGAAGGTGGACGAGAGCCTGCCGGCGCTGGGCGGCGTGGGCGGTGATGGCATCGCCAGCGCCACGCTGGCGGCGGTCACGGTGCAAGCCCAGTTCAATCATGCCTTCGGCGCGGATGGCGCGGGCAACATTGGTTACAGCCTGGCCCTCAATGGCGGCAATGTGGCGAGCGGCCTCTATGCGGTTGATCCGCTGGCCGCCAATGGCCAGGGCGCCCAGATAGTGCTCAATCAAGTGGGCAATGTCATCACCGGCAGCGCCAACGGGGTGAGCTACTTCACCCTCACCATAGATCCGGCCACTGGCGCCGTGACCCTGAACCTGCTGGACAATGTCTGGCACGGCAATACCGGCAACCACGATGACAGTGTCAGCCTGACCCTGAACAGCGGTGTGCTGACCCTGGTGCAGACCGTCACCGATGCCGATGGCGACAACGCCAAGGCCAGCATCGATCTGGGCGTCAACGGGACGTTCCGCTTCGAGGATGATGGCCCGACGGCGGGGGTGAGCACTCAGGCGCCCGGCCTGGGCGCGGTGAAGGTGGACGAGAGCCTGCCGGCGCTGGGCGGCGTGGGCGGTGATGGCATCGCCAGCGCCACGCTGGCGGCGGTCACGGTGCAAGCCCAGTTCAGCCATGCCTTCGGCGCGGACGGCGCGGGCAGCATCGGCTACAACCTGGCCCTCACTGGCAGCAATGTGGCGAGCGGCCTCTATGCGGTTGATCCGCTGGCCGCCAATGGTCAGGGCACTCAGATAGTGCTCAATCAAGTGGGCAATGTCATCACCGGCAGCGCCAACGGGGTGAGCTACTTCACCCTCACCATAGATCCGGCCACTGGCGCCGTGACCCTGAACCTGCTGGACAATGTCTGGCACGGCAATACCGGCAACCACGATGACAGTGTCAGCCTGACCCTGAACAGCGGTGTGCTGACCCTGGTGCAGACCGTCACCGATGCCGATGGCGACAACGCCAAGGCCAGCATCGATCTGGGGTCACCGGGGCGTTCCGCTTCGAGGACGATGGCCCGACGGCAGGGCTGGCAACTCAGGCCCCGAGTCTGGGGTCGGTGAAGGTGGACGAGAGTCTGCCGGCGCTGGGCGGCGTGGGCGGTGACGGTATCGTCAGCGCGACCCTGGCCGCCGCTACGGTGCAAGCCCAGTTCAGCCATGCCTTCGGTGCGGACGGGGCGGGCAGCAT
>NZ_CDBJ01000072.1 GCF_000820045.1 Aeromonas rivuli
CTACCTTGATTTCATCGCCGCCGGTGTTGGCGTAGAACAGCACATCGTCCGGCTCCATCCCGCGCCAACTGCCTGCTCGTTTGGCAGCCCCGATCAGCAGTTTGAAGTTCTTGGTGTCGAGCTCAAATTCACACTCGGCGGTCACGTCGCCATCCACATAGCCATCAGGAATGCCTCGGGTTTGGGCAACGGCGCTGTTGTCGGTGATGGAGAGGCTGGCTTTCTCGACGTGCACCATGGCACCCATCAGGGTGGTGTCGAAGTTGATACCGGAAAAGCGTTTTGTCATGGGTTAGCCCTCCTCGTTGAGGCTCAAATCGAGCATGATGTTGACGGTGATGCCTTTGGGACAGTCCACGGTGCGCACCACCACGAACACGGACACCAAGTTTTTGGCAGTCCATGCGATGGTGATATCGCCCTCTTTGGGAGAGGCGATGTCGCCCGGGAACAGCTGACCGTTGATGGTGGTGGCGCGGGCCATCTCGCGCAGGTCTTTGCCAAAGTAGGTGATGGCGGCGGCGGTGCTGCCGGGGCTTGAGTTGAAGGAGCGATCCCCGATGCGGGCAATGGCGCGAATGCGCATCCGGCGCGCCACCTTGTAGGCCACCCGCAGGTTTTCGATCACCTGGTAGTCGCCCCCCTCGGCATCGAGCTGGCGCCCATCGGCCCAATAGAAACCGTCGTAATCCGGGTACCACATCGGCACCGAGTAACGGTTCGCTTCCAGGGTCTGCAGGGTGGCCAGCGGCAGCTCGGTACCCTCCTTGTCCAGTGGCTTGCTGCCCACACCCACCAGGGCACCGGTTTTGACCCGGCAAGGGGAATCCGCAATGCTCACCGCCCGGTTGCACAGCCGTCCGGCATAGACACCCAGGAGGGTTGGCCAGAGCATGGGCACCAGCGCGATCGCGTCGGCTTTGATGCCATCTTGCAAGGTGGCCAGCCGCGCTTCGTATTCGCTCCAGCTTTCCCCTTCGTCCGGGTCTTTATTGATGCCGGGTACCCCGAGCAGGATGAACTGCCAGCGTCCCCACTTGGCGATCAGCTCCTGATTGAGCGCCTGGGCGGCGGTGATGAGGTCGCCATTCACGATCTGACCCAGCACCACCATCCCCTCAAAGGATTGGGTCTGCTGGGCAGCGCGGGCTGCCTCTATCCAGTCCATGTCGGTCGGCAAGACAAAGGCGGCGGCGCTCCAGTTCTGACCGGCGTTGTCCCGGGCGGCCAGCAGGTTGGTTTTCAGTTCGCTATCACCTTGACCCAATAACTGGTCAAAGTCGGACTGGGCATTGACGGAAAGCAGCTGGCCGGTGTTGCTGGCGGCGCTACCGATGAACAGCAGGTGGCGCTCAACCTCGCTGACCGGCCCCTGCAGCTGATTCAAGTTGTTGATCTGTACATAAGGCCACATGGCGCGGACTCCTTAGGCTTTGAGTGATGGGTGAACGCTATGGGTGCTATTAGCCACCGTGAGGCTGATGTGTTCGGCCACCCAGAGTTCAAAGGGGGCGACCGTCCAGGTCTTGCCGAGCCAACGCACTGGCCCATCAGGGTCTTGGGTGATGCGCAGCGGCTCAGAAAACTGCACCTCCAACTCGATATCTGCGCTGTGCTCATCGTTGGGCACCACGGTATAAGTGGGCTCGGGCAGCTCGAAGCGCTCGCGGTAACTGTCGTGCTCTTGTATCCAGCTGGCGGCCACGGCCAGCAAGGTCTCGGTTCGGCATTCGCGAAAGGGCAAGGATTCCAGGGAGAACACGGCGGTGTAGTTCAGCCAGGCCAAGTCCATGCCGGTGATGCCCATGTCTTTGGGCTCCAGGCGAAGGGTGCCCCCCTCCATCCAGCTATCGAGGTTGCGGGCACAGCGTGGGGGCAGTACGCGCACCAGTTCGCTGTGCAGACCTGACAGGAAATACCCCTGGGCGTGCAGGGCGTCGCTGGTCTCGCTCATATCATCGAGACGCCGACGCGGTGCTTGCCCTTGATGCTGCGCACCAGTTGCTGGCTTTCACTGAGCAACTGTTCGCGCAGGTCGGGGGCGCGTTCGGCCAGGTCTTTACGGGCATCGCGCTCGGTGACGGTGGCAAACTCGGGCAGCAGCATGGCTTTGGCCCGAGCGAAGACGGCGGCCAGATAGGTTTCCGTCAGGGCGTTATTGCCGCCTTGGAGCCGGGGGCCGGGCACCTCTTGCGCCCGGGTGTAACCGTTGGCCAACAAGCTGACCTGGTGTTTGGCCAACTGCAGGTTTATTTCTGAGACAGCTGCCAGCAAGGCCGCACTGATGGCATCTGCATCCATGTCGGCAGGCAGGGCGCGCCGACGCTCGAAGTCGCCACATACCACATCGGGCCAAAAGCCGTCATTGGTGATGGTCTGCTCGCTGTACTGGATGCTTTTGCCTGAAATCATGTGCAACCCTTTTTCAAATGGGGCGCCCCTGGGGCCACGGGATTGAGCACACGGCGAGCGGTTAGGCTGCTGGCTCATCCCCGCCGGGGCGCGGTGGCGTGGGAGTCGTTTTGCCGGTGGTTATTCCGGATTGAGTGCCCGCAGGCGCATGGCGATTTTGTGGCGCAGGGTGCCAACCCCAATTTTGCTGTGGGTCTTCTCAGCCAGTGCCAGCCAGCCGTCGGCTTGCTCCAGAGTGGCGCTATCGGCCAAGGCGCTGGGGCGGGCAACCCCGTCCTTATCCCGCAGCAACAGGCAACCGGCGAGCTTGTACCACTTGGCCGTGGCTTGCTCGTTCAAGCGCCAGGTGCCACGTACCTTGTCAAAGACTCGGGAGAACCAGGGTTCAACCCCATGGCCCAGCGCGGCTTGCTCTTCGGCCCAGCACAGCACGGTGTCGGCGGTAAAATGCGCCCAGTCGCGTTTGATGTTGCCCGGGGTGCGCTGGCTCTGCGCAATGGCAAGCTCAGCCCAGGTAATGGCGGTGTCCAGATCGCCGATATCAAACGCCCAGATGATCAGGCGCTGGAACAGCTCGTTCTGATACACAGTGCCAAGTGCCGCCAGTGCCAAGTACTTGTCCACGTAGGGGCGATATTTGGGGAACAGTTCATCCCGTTTCATCGCCACTTTGTCACTCATCCGAGCCAGGGCTTTGAGGCGCTTCATGTCCTGCTCCAGGGCAATCAGCTGCAGGTGCAAGCTGTTGGCCACAAGGCCGGTGGCGTGTCCAGTGGTGGCGGCTTTCGCCACCCCCTGTGTGGCCAAGACCTGCTGCTTGTGACGCATCCCAGGAGAGAGGGCCATGGTTATACCTCCGGTGCTGGCTCGGACAGCGGTGCATCCGGTTCAACGGGACGCGCACCAATCACCACATCGGCCTCTTCCAGGCTGCCAAAGGCTTCATAGTCGCCGATGGCGTAGCCTTCCTGGCGCCAGTACTGGTTCTCAAAGCCCTTGGTGTCGTCGTTGTCGGCGGCCTTGCGCTTGCGGGTGTTGCGCTGGGTGTAGAGGTGCAAGTTGGCCAGGGTGGTAACCCACATCCCGTTTGCCGGGAAGTAAGGCGGAATGTAGGCGGGGCGACCGGCGATGGACTTGGCCAACTGCTGGGCGGCAATCTGCTCGGTGGGTTTGGTGGCTTCGCTGTAGAGCTTGGCCTGGGCCGCTGCTACCAAATCGGTACCGACCAACACCACCAGGCGGGGGTCGGTGCGATAGAGGGGATTGATGGTGGCGTTGATAAGATCAGAGGCCATTTCATCCAGGGTCTTGAAATCCCCCGCGCCGTCCGGGTCGAAATAGAGTTTGTCACCGACAGGTGCCTTGACCACCTGACTGCCGCCGTTCCATTCACGCGCCAGCTGCTGCCAGCCTTTGTTGACGTCTTCCCCCAGCGGGTATTTGACCGGATCGGAGTCATCAGCAATGTGGGTGCCGTTAAAGCCGACGCGCAGCATGTCGAGCGCAAAGGCCTGATTGGTGAACTCCGATACCAGTTGCACGAACTGGCCCGGGTTGCCAGCGTTCGCCCAGGTGCACAAAGTGCTCCAGTCCAGGCGGACACAGGAATCGGTCTCGGTCAGGCTGAATTTGTTGCCATCGACTCCCAGCTTGCGGCGGAAACGACCATCCATTTTGCGGCCGGTGTGCAGGGCACTGGCACCGACTTGCACCACTTGGCCGGTCAGCTGATCCACGTCCAGGCAGGTGATAAGCCCCAAGAAACTGGTGGATTCGAGGATGGCACTGCGCAGCACCATCTCCATGGGCTCACTAACCGAGAACTGCTTGGCCAGTGCGGTTTCCGATACACCAAATGCTTGGGCGAGCAGTGCGTTGTAATGGTTCAGGCACTTTTCAGCCTGCGGGGTTTTGGATTGACTCACGGGGCGCTCCTCAGCAAACGGTCGGTTGGGTGTCACTGCCGCCCAGCGCATCGGGGCGCTGGTTCGGGGCTTCGACCGAGAATTTTTCGATCTTGTCGTTCAGGGTTGCCAGCTGATCACCCAATCCCTTGAGGGTCTGTTCGAAGGCCGAGAATTGTTCAACCGTCGCTGGCGCGGGATCGACAACGGGGGCCGGTGCGGGATCGGCTGCAACCGTTTTGTTGTCAGCATTCAGGGCATCGACCTTGGCACCAAAGGTTTCAATCTGGCTGCCAAGGGCGGTAAACATCCCCGCAAGCGTGGTCATCTGGGCTTCGTTCATGTCGGTACTGTCCTCGGGTTGGGGGCTGCCAGTGGGGGCTGGTCTGGTGGGGGTGACGTGGCCGCCCAGGAAGTGAAATATCTGGTGCAAAAGCCCGACGCGATCGGCGGTCTCGGGCATGTCGGCGGGGAGTGAGAATGCAGACAGATCCAGCGCCTGGCTTTGCGCGACCACTGGGGAGGGGTGCTTGGCGGAAAACTTGAGCTTGGTGGTGCCGGTACTGGCGGGAATGTCCGTGACCCCTACGCCAAACAGGTAGGTTTTACCCTGACCGGTGAAGTTATCCAGCGGTTCAATGGAGCAGAATTTGTATTGGCCACGCTGGTTTTGATAGATGAGGTCACGGGTCGGGCAGAGGATGGCGAACAGGGTTTGCTTGCCATCTACCTTGTCGGCTTTGAGGGCCTGCACATAGCCCATGTTGTCACCCCACTTGGAGTGATCTGGCCATAGCTGGGCGCAATAGAACTCGGGATCGTAGGTCTCGGCCATGTCGGTTATCCACTTGGCCGAAATATCACGGCCATCAACGGACTGACCTTCTGTGGCGATGGCCACCCAGCCGGTGCGCAATGATGAGTCTGTTGGTGTTGGCACAGCGGCCCCCTGTAGCGTCGAATTGGCGTCAGGTTATCGGGAAGAAAGTAGGGGAGCACTCACAGGCGTTCGGGGGATTTCGGATAGCGGGGGGTATCCGAATTCATCCGAATGAAGGCACCGCAATGGGCGGGGGTGGCTCAGTATCATGGCCCCAGATGTAAGACTGGGGAGCCTCAATGGCCTATACAGAAGAGGTACGACACACTGCCCGGCGACTTTACTTGCGCCACTGGAGCGCGAGCGAGATCAAGGAGGAGCTGGGGCTCGGCAGTGTGCGCGTGGTGTACCTGTGGGCCGAGAAATACGGCTGGACTGAGTTGCTCAGTGATGAAGCGCTCGAAGATGCGATCACCCGCCGTTATCAGGCGTTGGCAGGCAAGAAAAAAAAGAACCATGCCGACCTGGCGGAAATGGACAGGCTGATCAGCCACCATGTCACCCTCAAAGAGCAAGCCGTTAAGCTGGCAGAGCGAGAGCAGGCGCTCAAAGCACGCCAAGCCAGTGAACCCCGGGACGCGCCGAGCGAGGGAAGCCGCAGCCGTGGGGAGGGCAAGCCGAAGAAGGGCGGCGGCAAGAAGGCCAAGAACTGGGTAAATGACCTGACACCCTCCGATTTTGAGGGATGGCTGGCATCCTTGTTCCCCCATCAGCTGTATGTACGGGACGTCAAGAATGACCCGGCTATGCCGCGCACCCGCAATATCCTCAAGTCCCGCCAGATAGGCATGACTTACTA
>NZ_CDBJ01000073.1 GCF_000820045.1 Aeromonas rivuli
TTTAAAGCCCCTGAAAGCTCTCTACAGCCAACAGGGGGCAACCAGAGAGGGTATCAGATATGAGTGATCCAACCAAAACCCAGAGCGCCGAGATCGAGGTGCCCGCCAGATTTGCAATCGGTCTCACCCCTTCATTGGTACAAACCGATGCTGTCACAGCAGATGCGTTTGGCCATGCCATCGGCAAGACCCGCAAAGCCGTGGTCGAGATGATCAAGATGGGCAAGTTGCCCGGTGTTGAGATGAAGGTGCCGGGGAATCCCAATGCACGGGGGGACTATTACGTATACCTACCTGCCTGGAACGCAGGTGTGAAATTGGCCTTTGAAAGCCGCCCCAAAGAAATACGTGATGGTTGGCTCGCATGGTTGGGACTGAGTGTCTGAGTGGGCTGCATGTTTGCCTCTCCTTTTGTGGCTCATTTGCAGCCTAACCATAGCGATGCTTCAAGGGATTTCACAGTGTCTGATAACCATACGAATCTACACCCCTACTATCGTGCTGCCTGCGCTAGCTTCGTGGAACAGCACAACATGGAGAGTGTGGCGGCCAGCATAGGTATGTCCTCTCACGTACTGCGCAACAAGTTCAACCAAGCACAGAAACACAAACTTTCGGGCGATGATTTGGTTGCGCTCTACCACGCCACCCATGACGAAACACTCCTTGATGGCTTGTTGTTCGAATGCGGACTAACGGCCATTGCCATTCCTTGCACCGAACGCGCTCCTTCCCTGCCCCATCAGGCCATCGGCTTGAACGCTGCCGTGGCCACCATTGGCCAACGGGCTTTGGAACTGACCGAACGAGGTCGGATCACCCGCACTGAACGCAACTCCCTGGTGAGCGTGGCCACTGCCGCCATGGGCTCATTGGCCATCTTGATCCACGACGTTGAGCAGCGCTTCCAGGCTGTGTCACCACTCGCCGCCCTGGCGATGTGAAAGGAACCACCATGAACCCATTGAGATTGTCATTACTGCGCGAGCAGGTCGAAGGCAGCAAATCCGCCGTCGCTCGCTACTGGCTTTGCGCCAACAAAGACCAACGCAGTGCCATTTGTTACACAGCTCGCCTCAATCCTGAAACGTATGCCGAATTGGCCATCACGGCGATGGCAAGGGATGACCGGGAGTCCGTTCGCCAAGCCGTCATCCGGCTCGAGTGGCAAGCGCTGTTTCACGGCTGTATGTCCCATTACGAATGGCACCAGGGATGTGTATCTGCGGAACAACCAAGAGGGGAAAGAAAGGAGGCAACAAGCCATGCCGACCGGCTGGAGAGAAGCAAGCATCTGCTGAGCACATTAGTCAATCAGCACAAACCCGCAAATTGCGGGCAAAAGAAAACCCCGATCACTGGTGCTGCAAACACCTAACGGGGCTCTTTCATCAACAACCTACTACGGAATATTGATATGCAAATATTACCTATTGAACGGGCTGTCCGCAATGCCCGGCTGCAACAACGCAAACTGGCTGGTCACGCTGGCCGTCACTTCGTTTTTCACCCTGACCGTATCGCCGTTGCCGAACGTCCCACCGCCATGGCGTGGGGCTCGCTTTTCGCGCTGGTCGGTCATCGAAAAGGAGGTCTCTGATGGCCAGTGCCGCCATTGTTACTCGTCGTACCGTTCCCGGGCTCAAGGATGCGCACAGATATCTGTTCTTGCAGGGATACACCTGCATCGGTACCTGTTGGCTTCGCGGCCTGCATGGCTATGCCCGACTTGAAAACCTGGCCAGTGGCCGCGTCCAGATTGTGGAGGGGATCGCATGAAGCCCCCTGTTTTTTACCACATCAGCCCACGCGTCGCCGCCCATGGGGTGCGCAGTACCCTGCTAGCACTGCGCCTGTCTGCAATGCAGCGGTGCCCTGCACCGAACTCAAACTACTACCACCCGCGAAAATGCGAGATCGAGGCCGTGCGCTGGCTCGACCTGCATTGCCACCTCAACGCCATCACCCCTTGCCGGAGTCCCCGCTATGTCTTTGCAAAACGCTGAATTGCCCTCCATGACCGAGCTGAACGACGGCACTCGTCAACGCTTGCGCCAACTGCGTGAGTCTCTGGGTATGAGCCGCCCCAAGTTCGCCGAACAACTGGGGATCCCACCGACCACGCTCAAAAACTACGAACTGGGTTACCGCGAGATTGGGGGCGGTCTATTGCTTCGCATCATCGCAACCCCAGGCCTATCTGATTTCGTTGTCTGGCTCATGAAAGGGTCGCTAATCATCCCCGAGCAAATATGCCCAACCCATCCCAACTAATCCCATAAGGGGCTGCGCTGGAGTGATGCACATGGAAGGTTTCAAAAACATGGGCCGTATCCCGGCCCAGGTTCAGAAAAAAGCGGCGGGGGTACTGGCCTGCCAACGACCTCGCCGACTGCTCTCAGGCTGTGGGGACGTCATCGCAGTTGGGTACCGATATCGGTTGTTTCGCCCCTGTGGCGCTCAACATTTCCAACTGATGACCCACGAACGCTACAACAAACTGACCGCGAGAAAGCGCCGAGGATGAAATGAGCGACGCAATAAAGATCGCCCGCCAGGCACCCAAGGCCATCGAGGCGCTGCTGGCGAATATGTTTGCTGCCCATGCCGAGGATTACCGGATTTGTTTGGGTGGGATCCATACCGGCCAGCAGTACATCCAGATCCACCTGGTTGCGACCAGTAACCCGGCTGTGCTGATGGACGATGAAGGTGCTGAGGACAATGAGCCCGGGAAAGAAGCAACCACCGCTCAGCACTCCAGTCAGTTGGCTATTCACTGGCTACGTGCCAGGGCTGAGTTTGAAACCGATGATCCCTTAACCGAAGTCGATGAACTGCTGATCCTGGGGGCGTTCAAATCCCTCTATTGGCAAGCATTGGGACAAGGCGAAACGGCGCTGGCCACCGAGATCGGCGACTGGTGGCAAGAGTGCGCTCCACTTCATGGGCTTGGCGAGGTGATTAGGTGAGTTCAAACATTGAGCACAATCAGGAAAACGCAATGAAACATGGCACGAATGACA
>NZ_CDBJ01000074.1 GCF_000820045.1 Aeromonas rivuli
GGTGGCATGGCGCTCTTTGCGGTATTTTTCACTGATTTTAAGAGTGAAATCTGTGAGGAGTTCACTCTATTTCACAAAGAGTGGCCATACGTATTTACCATCTCGAAGAGACATAGAGCTTTGCGGTTTGAATCTGTACCGTTTAAATCAGCGTTCAGTCGTATAGTTTATTGTAGAGTCGAGGATATGGAACTTATTACGGACTTAATAAAATCTCAGATTTTTATTGAGAGTGTAAAATATATAAAAGGTCACCCTGGAATTTAACAAAATAGCCTCAATGACTTATTCGACCTGTTCTGTTAAATAGAGCAGGTCGTCAATTATTACGTAGTGAAATTTCTACCGCTGTAATCCATCAGGGGCAAGCCATCTTCCTGGTCGATCAAAGTTCAGCACTTGGTGGCTAACCTCTTACGGGGGCAGACAATAGGGCTAAGCGTCATCGGTCAACCCCTGACCCGGGCTGGTCAGATGGTGCCGGTGCGTTCCAAAGAGGATCTGGCCCGCTATAAGGCAGCCATGCAGCCCAAGACGCTGGAGACACAGCGCGGACGTTGGGATGGCGTGGTTTATACCCTGCCGCTGGGGGTCGATACCAATACCGCCATCAAGCTGGAGTTGGGCTATCTGGGCGGCATGGTACAGCGGCAATTTGTCTTCAAGGGCAACGGCAATAGTGGTGGACCTATCACTTTGAATTCCAGCAGCGGTGAATTAAGTTCTATGCCCGCCCTGGTAGTTGGTAAGCAAGGGAATAAATAATGAACAACACGAATGAAGCAGCTGAGGCAAGCGAGCAAGAGACTCCTTTTCATCAGCTACCGCAGGAAGAACAGCAACGCATTAGCGATGCCAATCAGAAAAAAGTGTATGAGGCTCAGACGTGCTATGAATGGGATATTAAAGTTCCAACAACTTTTGCCTGGTTAATGATATTAATAGTTATTGGCTCTATGATGCTATTCGGAGGTGCGGCGGTATGGTTTGCTGGTGACAATGATTGGACTTTTGTTTATATGATGGTCGGTATGTCGATAGTGATGACGCTCTATTTACGTTATTTGGTGATGGCGGATAAGCATTACCATTATCGGCTAACGACAGAGGGTTTAATCGTCACTTATCATGAGGCTATTCCCGAAGTGGCCTACACCATAGTGCGTGGCTTGGCTTGGCTTGGGGTAGTAGCTTGCGTTATGGCAGTGGCCGTATTGGGGCCGTTAGCATTGGTTGGTGCAGGCGGCATGGCTCTCTTGGCCGTGTTTTTTACTGGTTTTGAAAAAAAACCTACGACTGAATACACGGTATTTAATAAAGATAAAGCATACGTTGTGAAGGTAGTGAAAAACAGAGGCCTTATTCGGTTTGACGCTATCCCATTTAGCTGGTTTGAGTTTTCTTATATGTATTGTCACGAAGGGGATGTATATAAAATTCTGTCATGCTTGATGGACGAACTTGGGTGCAATGAATATAGAGAATTTAAAAATGAATTATCTCTTCGCAGAGCCCCCGTTGGTGTATTGGATGTTGGCGTTCCAAGAAAGCTGGATGAAATTAACAAGTGACTTCTTCGAGTAATACTTTTTTCAGGTGTGACAGCTATAGGGAAATTCAAATAATTGGTGTCAGAGAAGTGGTCATTTCAATCAACTCTGGGCAACCAGTCTGCCGAGGATGAACTGGCCCGCTTCGAGTTGCTGGTCAATAAGCCTGGTGCCAGCCTGACGGTGGTACGATCCGCCGCTCAAGGCTGGATGGACAGCGGCCGCGCTCAGTGGCAATTACAGCTGTCTCTTCCCGCTCAGCTGCGAGGGCAGACCATAGGGCTAAGCGTCATCGGTCAACCCCTGACCCGGGCTGGTCAGATGGTGCCGGTGCGTTCCAAAGAGGATCTGGCCCGCTATAAGGCAGCCATGCAGCCCAAGACGCTGGAGACACAGTGCGGACGTTGGGATGGCATGGTTTATACCCTGCCGCTGGGGGTCGATACCAATACTGCCATCAAGCTGGAGCTGGGCTATTTGGTTGGCATGGTGCAGCGGCAATTTGTCTTCAAGGGCAGTGGTAATAACAACGGTGCTATCACGCTGGATGCCCGCCGTGGTGAGGTGAACTCTATGCCTGCACTAGTAGTTGGCACGCAAGGGAATAAATAATGAACGAGGAAATCGAGGTGAGCGAGCAGGACATACCTTTTCATCTGTTGCCGCAGGAAGAGCAGCAACGCATTCTTGATGCCAATCAGAAAAAGGTGCGAGAGGCACTAACTCTTCATGAATGGGATATCCGGGTATCTACAGCATTTGCATGGCCAATAATATTAATAGTCGTTGGCTCTATGATGCTATTTGGAGGTGCGGCGGTATGGTTTGCTGGAGATAATGATTGGACTTTTGTTTATATGATGGTCGGTATGTCGATAGTGATGACGCTCTATTTACGTTATTTGGTGATGGCAGATAAAAACTACCATTACCGGCTGACGACAGAAGGCTTAATCGTCACTTATCATGATGCCATTCCTGAAGTGGCCTACACCATAGTGCGTGGCGTGGCGTGGCGTGGCGTGGCGTGGCGTGGCCTGGCTTGGGGTGGTGGTTTGCGTGATGGCGGTGGCTGTATTGGGGCCACTAGCACTGGTTGGTGCCGGTGGCATGGCGCTCTTTGC
>NZ_CDBJ01000075.1 GCF_000820045.1 Aeromonas rivuli
CGCAGGTCGCCGTTGTAACCGACATCGATGGTGACTGGCTGCCCCTTTTTTACTTGGGCCTGGGCTGTCAGGGCGGCCCGTCCGCCGACATTCAGATCCAGCATGATGTCGTGCTCAACCAGGTGAGCCGGTTGGCCATTGATGGTCAAGCGAGTGGTCAGTTTCATGCCAGCACATCCCCCAGTTTGTTATCAAGCTGCTTAAAGAATGCCTCCCCGCTGGAGAGCGTCTCTTCGCCTGGTTGACTGCTACCGCCAGCGCCAGCGGCGGCGGTGCCTGGTGAGCCGGTGCCGATATTGGCAGGTTTGCCAGGCAGACGGGCCTCGCGCTTCTCCGGTACCGAATCGAACTCCTTGAGGGTGAATTGCACCACCCAGGCTAATAGGCCCTCTTGCTCGCTGGCGGAGATGCGTCCGGCAAACTTCGCCTGGCGTACCTTGACCGACTTGGCGAGCAACGAGCCCACCCGATAGATGTGGCGCTGTCCGCCTTTTCCCTTGGCATCGGCCAGCTCAAACAATCGACTCAACATGTGGTCGTCCTTGAACGCAATGAGCCCGGAAATATCCAATTCCTTGCCTTTGGCGCCCTGTTCGGCGCTGCTGGTCGAGCTGGTTTGGCCCGATTGGTCTTTGTCCTGGAACTGCATAGATACAGAGACTCGCATCGACTTCA
Source organism: Aeromonas rivuli (assembly GCF_000820045.1). Taxonomy (GTDB): domain Bacteria; phylum Pseudomonadota; class Gammaproteobacteria; order Enterobacterales; family Aeromonadaceae; genus Aeromonas; species Aeromonas rivuli. The sequence goes on from NZ_CDBJ01000075.1 coordinate 676, forward strand.
TGATGATGGGCTCGCCATCCAGGGTCAGCATGGCTTGGCTCATGGGGTCAACTCCTGCCAAAAGGTCAGTGGGGAAGGGGAGAGCAGCAGGACGGCGACGCTCATGCTCATGCTGTGATCCGGTGGTGTGCTCTGGCCAAGTTGCGCGGCCAGGCTGGCGACATCTCCCTGGCCCTGCCAGCGGTAGAGCTGACCCGAGAGCGTGGCCAGGGTATCCAGCGCGCTGGCCAGTTCGCTCAGGCGCGCGGCGCGGCGACTCGCCAGCCCCTGCAGCTTGGCGATGGGGCTCTGGTTATCCCGGGCCAGACTCTCTAGCTGGGCAAGCTCACTGCCCAGGGCGAGGTGAGCCGGGCGCAGCGGCGCCCAGACCAGCGGCTCATCGGCACGCCAGCGCGGCAGCTTGGCCGCCGTGGGCTTGGCCATGATGTCGTTGTTGGCTTCCAGGCGACGCAGGGCCGCGCCCCATTCTGGCAATGGCAGCAAGGCGCACAAGGGGGTCAACTTGGCCGCAAGGTCGGCGGCGCTATTACCTGTCACCAGCCAGGCGAGGGCATGGAGCTGACCGGAGGGCAGCAAGGGGTCGGCACCATCTTGCAGCTTGTCAGCCAGCGCCTTGACCGCATTGGGGGCGGCCAGGCTGGCCTGTTTATCCTGCATCTGGCCGACGTCGTGCAAAAAGGGGGTCACCGCCAGGGCGCGACCGGTGACCAGCAGATGGCCGAGTTGGGCGCGAAGTCCTGAAAGGGCTGCGGCCTCACCACTGAGCGGGTGGGGGCGATACTGGGCGCGGCTGGCGATGGCCTGCAGGCGCCCCATGGCCGCATCCGCCAAGGCGGGTACCTGGGTCAGTACGGCGCGGGCTTGATGGTGCAAGCTGGCCCCGCAGGGGGGCCAGTGCAGGTCGCTTTGTTGCCAACTCATGTTGGCAGCTCCGGCCAATCCACCGTCGTGGGCCAGCCAGGTGTTTCAGGCAGGCGCGAAAGCGTCACCCGGTACAGTCGCAAGGCGGTGAGCCGCGAGGTTTCCGCCGGGGTCAATATGCCCAGCAGCTCGGCATCTGCAAGGGGGGCGATGGCATCGCCAGCCAGTTGCAGGCGGCGCACCAATTCGCGCTGTTGCTCCTCTTCGGTCGGGATGGGCGTTGGCGGCGCCTGATAGGGAGCCACCTCGCCATATTCGCCAAAGCGCGCCCGGACAAACAGCTCGGTGCCATAGGCGACTGAGTCGGTCTGGGTAGCGGTAAAGGGCACAGGCTCGGCCAGGTGAGCAAACTGGACGGTCAGATTGATGGTGGTTTGCGCCTGGTCGGCCCATACCGGGGCCGCTACGTGAAGAATCTCGGTCATGATATGCGGATCCACAATGAGGTGTTTTGGTCGCTGTTGCCGCCGTTCTTGATGGCGCCGACCAGTTTCCAGGTGCCGGGCAGGGCAGCGCCGATACCCGGGCTGCCATCTTCCGAGTTGGCGGCGCGCAAGGAGCTGCCCGCAATGGCGTAGCCAGGCCCCTTGTTCCCGCCGGTTGATACGATACAGGTGGCAAAGCAATAGGTGCCTACTTGACCCCAACCACTACCCACAATGTCAGCATTGGCCAAGGAAGCGGAGTGGGCATGAACTGCGAGCGCCAAGTTGGGTTTACCCGATACCTCGCCCCAGCTGGGCCAGCGGGTAGCCTGAGCGGGAGGGCCGCTAATTTGAGACCAGGGGTGGGAATGGGATGCCGCCGCGGCGCCCAGTTCGGCCAAGCTGGGCTTATCATTGGTGTGATACAGCCGCACATTGGTCGAGGGGGAGGTGGTATCGGTGCCATTGGCCTTGTACCCGTACCACAGCTGATGAATGGCACTGGTTGGGCTGAACAGGGTGTGCCGATACTTGCTTCCGCCGTTGTGTCCCCAGCTGATCCAGTTCAAAAACTGAGTGCTGCCAGAACCCTTGGGCGCTTGCGCTGAGCCTGTCATGAACTTGTCAGATTGAACGTTCCAGTCGAGGTTCTTGAGATCGAGAAAGTCGTGGCTGTGCCCCTCGCTGGCCAAGGCCGGTTTGTCGTTCACCTCGTCCCAGTTCGGCCAGCGGGTCGCCTGGTCGGGCGCGTTGTCCAGTTCGCCCCAAGAGTGGCGATGGCTGCCCGCCTTGATCTCCACCGCGATATTGACGCCCTGGGCGTCTTCCAGGATGCCCTTGCCGGTCACATCCCCGGACAGCTCGATGGTGCGCTTGCGGCGCAGGTCGGTCACGCTGCCGTCGCTGTTGATGATGGCCACCTTGGCCAGATGGTGACGATAGCCGTTGCCGTCGGTGTAATCGGCCTTGTCGGCCACGCTCAAGGTCAGCGTGAAGTGGTTCAGCCAGGCATCGAGCAAAGAGCCCGCCCGGTAGATGTCGAGCCAGAGCCCCACCGGCTTGGCCCCCGGGGTAATCTTCTGCACCTGGTCGAGTTGGGCGCGCAGGCCGCCGACATAGGCGACCCCGGGCTGCACCTTGTAGACGCCAGCCTCATTCACCAGCTGGAAACCGTCACCATAGAAGGTGGCCGGGCCGAAGAACTGCAGCGCCTGCAGGCGCAGGTCGTCATCCATGCCGCGCAGGCGGGCGGCATAGTCAATCTGCCAGGTGTTGGCGTCCACATTCGTGACCGTGGCTTCACTGGCCCGGTCATACTCCATCAGCATCGATTTCACCAGGCTGTTACCCACCTGGCCACTCAGGGGATCCGTCTTGAGTTTGGTCTCGCTGCCCTTGTGCACAATCATGGCCACCATGCCGGTCGCCTTGTTGATGAGGTACATGGCATTGAACTCGAAATCGCCCAGGGTGGTGTCCATCACGATGGTGTAGGCCACCGCGTCGTTGTTGATGCGCCCGCGCTGATCCACGTGATGGCGATGCACGATTTGCCCTGCCGGTGGCAGAGCGCCGTCGGGGTTGATGGGCGCATCGGGGTCTAGCCCTGGGATGTTGGCCAGCACGAACTCATCGAGCACCACCGGGGCTTGGGTGGCGAGACAGGTTTGCCAGTAGCTGGCAAAGGCGTTGGTAATGATCTGACTCATGGGTTCCTCGAAAGTGATGCGCCGAACACCTGCTGGCTCATGGCGATGCGGCCATGATGGATGGTCGCGCTGACCGGATAGACCACCTGGAAGCGGTATCGGCGGCAGGTGCGGCCATAGTGTTGAATGAGGGTGCTCATCAGCGCCTGATTGCTGGCCATGGCGCTGTCAGTCACCTCGATGGTGATGACGTCCCAGGGTTGGCCCGCCTGGCGCTCGTGGATATCGCACCAGCCGATACCAAGCCGCTCGAAAATCCGCTTGAAGCCCGCCACCTCGCCCGCGTCCCTCGCGTTGACAAAGGCGAACTGGACGCGCTTGCGAAACAGCGACAGCGGCTCGCCATCAAAGCGACCGATGTCCCGCTCCCAGGCGAGCAGGGCCAGCAGGGACTCCGAGCAGGTCAACGGGTCTTGCTGGGCCAGTGGCAGCAAGAGCCACCCCTTGAGTCGTTGCCAGAAGGCGTTGATGCCCTTGGCCAGAAAGCCCGGTTCGGCGT
>NZ_CDBJ01000076.1:0-496 GCF_000820045.1 Aeromonas rivuli
TGCAACGAAAAGCGCGACCGAGGTCGCGCTTTTTTGTGTCCCTCGCCCGTGGCGCAAACCACAGGCACGGCTTAACCCATCACCAGCGATAGGTGTTGAGCAGGGCTTCGAGCTTCTGGCACTGGGCGACCAGCTGCTCGCTGGCGAGATTGGCGCTGTGGGCCTGGCTCAGGGTATCGTTCGATGTGCTGCGGATCTCGTGCACGGCGCCATCCACTTCCTGACAGACTCTGTCCTGCTCCTGGGCTGACTGTGCCATCTGGGCATTGAGATCATTGGTATTGGCGATGCGATCAATGATGGTCTGCATTGCCGCCAACGTGGCTTCCGTCTTCTGAATGCTGTCATTCGCCTTGAGCCTGGCATCGCCAATGACCTGTACGGCACTCTGGGCTTCCTGTTGCAGGGCGGCAATCATCCCGGCTATCTCCAGGCTGGCGGTGCGGCTGCGGCTGGAGAGCGCCCTGACTTCGTCAGCCACCACGGCGAAGCCGCG
>NZ_CDBJ01000076.1:537-806 GCF_000820045.1 Aeromonas rivuli
CATTGAGGGCCAGCAAGTTGGTCTGATCGGCAATCCCCCTGATCACCTCCAATACCCCATCCACGGCGAGGCAGCGGCTATCGAGTTGCTGGATCACCGTGTCGACCCGGGCAATGTCGGCGGACATCTCGCCCATGTCGGTGATGGAGTGCCGAGCGAGGCGGCTGGTGTTGGCGGCATCGTCGTTGGTGAGGGTCGAGAGCTCGGCGCTGTGGCGAGCATGTTCGCGGACCTCATAGGAGCTGGCGGCCAGCTCGCTCACCGCGGTG
>NZ_CDBJ01000077.1 GCF_000820045.1 Aeromonas rivuli
CCCCCTTGGAGCTCTGGCAACAACTGTACGTGACGATCTCGAAGGCTCTAAAGGGGATCCGCTGAGTGACAGAAACCTATTCCATTTGGGGCTAGGTGATGAAGAGGTGACCATGATTCGACGCGGCTTAATTGTCAGACAGGGGGACCGGTCAGTTTGCATCCGGGATGGTGAGTTGAAAGTGACCGAACGGCACCCGTTCGAATCACCAAACGAACCATCACCATATCAAATTGAAACCGAAGCCAGACGCCGGGAAGCAAAACGCCAGGCGGAGATCGAGGATGTGCGGGGCCTGCTGGCCCAGTCCGGGGATCCAGCAGTCTGGCTGGCCAGCATGACGGCTGCCGGCGTCGATGATGCCCTGACATTGCTGAAGGCCCTGGGGGATGGGGACGCAGAGGCAGCCCGAGTCCAGCTTGACCGGCTGCGCGATACCGTCGATCTGCGGACGTGGCCACTGCCACCAGTCGAACGCCGCCAGGAGGCAATCAGCAATGCCGAGTTTTTCGGACTGTCAGCTGATGATCAGCGCTCGCCTACCCGCAAACAAGATATGCACCACCTGATTGCCGAATCAACCAGAGGGCGCTTGGCCGACGTTCGTCCAGAACATCGAGAAGTGCTGCTCACTCACCTGATGGCCAAAGCCGATGCCATGACACCAAGCGGCGGCGATACAGTGGCATTCGTGGCGGATCGGCTGCTTGTATGAGTTCAACATACACAATAGCCAAGCCAACAAAGGAAAGCACAAAATGACCTATGCCGGGTCATGTTTGATATGCCTTATATTGTGTCGGCTAATGCTGAACTTAATGAGTTTCATGATCGCATGGTCATCAACTAACAACCTAAACAACATTTTCTAATAAAACGATCGGAAATCAATGCATCAGTTATAGAAATGTGAACCAATAAAAATTGGACTATATAAGCCCATTTCAATATTTGCGTCTTACTTATTGAGACTATAATAAAAACTCACAAGCAACAATGCTATCCCTAATAAATAGTGAAGGCATATGCCTTCACTGTTTTTTATTTTTTTCCCTGGGAAGGAATTGGCTTAGGGGGTATGCTACTTCTTGGTTGCGTGGTCTTCCGTACGACTTGGACAAGACCATGCGTAGGGTTTACTACCCCTGCAAGTACATTTCCAAAACCAGTTGTATGAAGACCTTCCGTAGTTAGGTGTTCGAGTCCTGCCACGGAGCTATTTTTTAACGCCTTAGTTATATCTAATGTTTGCAGACCATCATTTAACTTAATCGGTTTGTCTTGGCTCATGATTTACATCCTCATTTATGTCTGTGTAAAACAATAAATTACCGAAAGGCTTTGAAATATAAAGAACATTAGCTCTAAACACTTCATTTGCAGTTGATGTTTCATATGCGATAACATCGGTTAACGTTATTTCTAAATTAGAACCATTGTCATGATAAAGATAAGCAACCCCATGAAATGTTAGATCCTCATCTAACACGATGACTCTAATATACTCTGATTGGGTTATTTCTATAGATTTAACAAATACAGAAGAATCCCCATACTTATTCGTTACTTTATATTTTATTAAGAAATTATGAATAGCATTACCTTGAGAAATCCGTACAGATAACAAACCTAGAGCTACGGCTATCAAACCGGCAACAACAACTTCAATAGCATTTATTTTCTCTTTGTTTTCTGGTTGCAAAATCCCCCACACAGAAAGAATATGCCAATCAGTATTTCTGAATCCTTCTACGTTATAGAGAAACTGACCAGAAAAAATTAAACCCTGTAAAAAACTATATGTGATAATCCCTGAAATAATTGAATACAACATATATCTGAAAGCATCCCAAGGCTTGTGCTCAGTATAATTGTCATATATTACTGTAAGTAAAACCCCAGGGAATAATATGGCCACCAACATTATTGTGAGTTCATTCATACTATTGTACTTTTAGGATATTTATGATTTTGCTAGCGATGCTACCATGAAGAGACCTGGTTGGAAACTTCTATCTTAGCTTAAAATCACACTGCTGAACAAAAAAACACTCCCCCATGCTCTCACCTTCTCACACTTTACTTATCATTATGAAAAATATGTGGTTTATAGGGTAGCAACCTCTCTACTACCTCATGTAACCTAGCGCCCAAGAAAGACTCACAGAAGTCCACCTAGAATGTATTTTTCGTTAGTTTAAAACCTAACCTGACACAGAATTGCAATATGCATATAAAAACTCACAATCGAGGACTTATGAAAAAAATAACATTGCTGATTATATCCCTTACATTGGGCGCATGCGCAGAAACTCCAAATAGTTATGTAAACGTGAAACCATTTATAGCTAAACTAGGAGTATCTACCCCTCTAGATATGAGCAAAGAGGAAAAAGACCGCAGTGGCCTACTTCCAGCTAGAACTGGTGATGCTATTTACGCTAAGTTTTACAATACTTATTCTGTCCCGGTCACAATCAACCGGATTGAGTTCCCCGCTACAGAAAAAGCAACATGTGCGATCAAATCAAACGCACCTATCACCGTCATGCCGCATTCAATCACAGATATAGGATTGATCAAAATTTCAACTCTGGCCGAATGTCACCCGGATTTAGTAATACATGAAGGGGCAAAGTTCATCGGAGTTCCCAGAGATCATGATTACGCCGCATCTAGCCGTACAACTGGCGTAATGCTGCAATTTGATACACAAGTCTATAAAACCAAAAGCACAACCAGTACGTCATTCCCATTGGTGTTTGATACCCGTGCGATGTTTAATTAATACATACTTATAAGAAGGGGCGCATGATGCGCCCCTTCTTCATTACCCTTGGCTGAGCCCTTGCAGCAGTAGCTGCCGCCCGTCCGGGCTGAGCGAGTTGATGAGACTCAAGGCTAACTGGCTGGCTGTGCGCCCCGATGGGCTCAACGGATGGCTGTACGACATTTGCGACACCCAGCTGGCCCCACACTGCGCATCCGTACACTGGCAATATAAATCCGCAGTGTCGCGGCTCAGTCGATGCGTCTTGGTGATGCGCCCCAACTCCCCACATTCCCGACAAAATACCCGCATATTCCCCCCAGTCCCGACGATATAAACCGAGCAATTATATCGGCTAGCTGGGTTTTCATACAGGGGTGGGCACCTCAAGTGAGCGATTGAAATCGACCCACAACCGTCGCGGTAAATTGGCCCCGTTGATGGCATCCTGGATAAGTTCACACAGCGGGATAACCTCATTGCGGGCGTAAGTCCGATCGTACTGCTCCGGGTTCCCCAACCCCCCACTGCCATTGGCCGGGATGATACCCGCCAACGCCGCCGGGAAGCGATGCGCCGTCAGCACATCTTGGGCGGTGATCGCCTTGATAGCTGCAAACTCATCCTTGGTTGCGATGTCCCCAACCGGGATAAGTTTGATCCCGTCCGGCTTGCCACCCGGGATATTGACGAACATCGAGCGGAAATTACCGACGCCTTTGGAGCTGGCGATCATATCCTTCATTTCCGCTTCCTGGTCATCATCCATATTTGGATCCGTGGCGTAGAAAATGAACCCCATGTGCGCCCCGTTGAGGAAGTATTTACGCCGAAACATGGTGGCGTCCTGGTTGAGCAAAGCCGACTGCAGGCCCCCCAGGTAATCAGGCTGGCCATACACCTGCTGCACCGGGTCATATTGCGCCAGCCAGATGATGTCATCGGCGCTGTAGTGCTTGTAACTGCCATCGCGCTGCAACATCAGGAAATTGCCATCACTGCAGCGGCGCAGATACAGACTCGATAACGGATAGAGTCCTACCACCTGGCCAAAGCCATTGCGCAGCTTGAGCAAGGCCGCATCACCAAACTGCAGCAGGTTATGCACAAAGGCGGTGATCACCTCCCGGGGCACCCCCTCCCGACTGACAAAGCGCCCGGAGACCATGTTGCGCCTTGCCATCAGGATGGCCCCATGGTGTGCATTGGCGCGGGCGACCTTGGCCAAGCCCTTGCGGTCGATGGGGGGCAGGTAATACTCGCCCCAGGGGCTGTAAAACACATCGGTGTAGTCGGTCATCCAGGCCGTGGGATCGATGGGCTCGGGAATGGAAAAGCTCACCGCGGATCGGTTGCTGGGAATGGTGGCTGGGGTGGGCCGCTCGGCCCGCTGATGAAAGCGCTGTTTGCGGCTCATGTTTTCCTCGTTTGCTGATGGCCCAAGTGGATTTGCGGCGTCGTGATGTGTCGAGCGGCTCGTTGTCCACCGCATGGGCGATGGCAAAGAACACGTCGGCGTGACCGGTTTCGCTACTGCGCGATGCGCGGAACGTCATCTGGCCACCGCCCGTGGTGCTGCGTTTGATGCTCATGAAGGCCAGCGGGATCTCGATGTCCTCCTGATCCCACTCGATGCGGTTTGATTCCACCACGTCCACCATTTTCAGCACCAAGCGGGCCTTGCTCTCGACGTTGTAGTTGATGGGGGTAATGGTGGATTTGAAGACCGGTTGCAACAGGTCATAAACCCCGCTGCCGACCCCGGATACGTCGATGCCTAAGTAAGTGACCCGAAACTTCTTGGCAATCTTCTCAATTTCGCTCGCCTGGTAGCGGAAGTTCATGCCGCGCCAGAAGTGTTTCTCCAGCACCCGAAACTTCTCCCCCGGGAACAGTGGCGGGGCGACCACCACCAAGGTGGCATTATCGCGGGTACGGCTCGGGTCATAGCCCAACCACACCTCTCGCTTGCCGAACGGCTCAGGGTGCCCCCGGGTGTAATCGCTCCAGGTACTGGTATCCGTCTCGGCTCTCTCCATATCCTGGAACTTGAATACCGAGCTTTCATCATCGACAAAGGCGCACATATAGAGGTGCTCGAAGACCTCAATCGCGGTCTCTTCGCGCAGCGCCTCGATGTCGATGAGGTTAAAGCCGCTCGACACCGCCTCTTCCAAGGTCAGGATGTAGCGCCATACCCGGTCTGGGCAGACCCGCCCACCGTCTTTGAGCTCGGCATCGGTTGGGAAAGTTTGCGCCTGGCGCACGGGATCCTTGCCCTTCCAGTCATCCCCCGTCCACAGCTTGTAACCACCGTGTGCCTTGCTTGAAGGGGTCGAGAAGAAGGTTTTTCGCCAATGAGATTGCGACCCCATGCCAGCGGCCACATCGGTGACCGCCTTGAAGTTCTTGATCCAGAAGTATTCGTCGGCGTAGAAGTTGCCGGTGTAGCCCTGGGCGCTGTTGGCGCTGGTCGAGCAGAACACCAGATTGGCCCCGTTGGAAAGCACAATGGGGTTGCCGGTCAGCTCGACCCCCAGGAAAGTACGTGCCAGGTGGACAATGTAGGATCGGAATATCTCGGCCTGGGCCCGTGTGGCCGAGAGGAATACCTGGTTACCACCATTGAGCACGGCATCCTCTAGCGCCTCACCGGCAAAATAGTAAGTCATGCCTATCTG
>NZ_CDBJ01000078.1 GCF_000820045.1 Aeromonas rivuli
TCGAAGGCGAAGGCTTTACCACCGTAGTGCTTGGCCAGCACGTTGGTGATGGCGGCGGTCAGGGTGGTTTTACCGTGGTCAACGTGGCCGATGGTGCCGACGTTTACGTGCGGTTTGTTACGTTCAAATTTTTCTTTAGACACGACGTAGTCCTTCTAGGTTAAACCCGCCTACCGTCGTAGGCGGGGAATCTTAAATTACTTGGATTTGCGCTCTTCGATCACTGCCTGAGCCACGTTGTTCGGGGCATCGGAGTACTTAGCGAATTCCATAGCGTAGGAAGCACGACCCTGGGTAGCGGAACGCAGCGCGGTCGCATAACCGAACATCTCGGCCAGCGGCACCAGAGCACGTACGATCTTGCCGGACGGGCCGTCTTCCATACCTTCGATCAGGCCACGACGACGGTTCAAGTCACCGATAACGTCGCCCATGTAATCTTCCGGAGTCTCAACTTCGACCTGCATGACAGGCTCCAGCAGAACCGGCTTGGCTTTCATGTAGCCAGCTTTGAAGGCCAGGGAAGCCGCGATCTTGAACGCCAGCTCGGAAGAGTCGACATCGTGGTAAGATCCGTAATGCAGACGCACACCGATATCCATGACTGGATAGCCTGCCAGCGGGCCGGATTTGAGCTGCTCGCGCAGACCCTTATCAACACCTGGGATGTATTCACCAGGGATCACGCCACCTTTGATATCGTTAACGAATTCATAGGTTTTGCCAGCTTCCAGCGGGTACATGTCGATGATGACGTGACCATACTGACCACGACCACCAGACTGCTTGGCGTGCTTACCTTCGATATCCTTGACGGTTTCACGAATGGTTTCACGATAGGCAACCTGCGGTTTACCAACGTTCGCTTCAACCTTGAACTCGCGACGCATACGGTCAACGATGATGTCCAGGTGCAGCTCACCCATACCGGCGATGATGGTTTGGCCAGATTCTTCGTCAGTCCATACACGGAAAGACGGATCTTCCTGCGCCAGACGGCCGAGTGCCAGACCCATCTTCTCTTGGTCAGCCTTGGTTTTAGGCTCAACCGCGATGGAGATTACCGGCTCCGGGAATTCCATACGCTCGAGGATGATCGGGGATTTTTCGTCACACAGGGTGTCACCAGTGGTCACGTCTTTCAGACCGATGGCAGCAGCGATATCGCCTGCGCGAACTTCTTTGATCTCTTCACGCTTGTTGGCGTGCATCTGAACGATACGGCCAAAACGCTCACGCTTCTCTTTGACGGAGTTCATCACTGAGTCGCCGGAGTTAACCACACCGGAGTAAACGCGGAAGAAGGTCAGGTTGCCCACGAACGGATCGGTAGCAATCTTGAATGCCAGTGCAGCAAACGGCTCGTCATCAGACGCATGACGCTCGTCTTTAGTCACGCCATCCAGCTTCAGGCCGTCGATAGCAGCAACGTCGGTCGGTGCCGGCAGGTAGTCAACAACGGCATCCAGCATGGCCTGTACGCCCTTGTTCTTGAACGCGGAGCCACAGGTAACCAGGATGATTTCGTTGTTCAGAACGCGCAGACGCAGAGCAGTCTTGATCTCTTCCTCGGTCAGCTCTTCGCCGCCCAAGTATTTTTCCATCAGCTCTTCAGAGGCTTCAGCGGCAGCTTCAACCAGGTTCAGACGCATTTCTTGCGCCTGCTCCAGCAGCTCAGCAGGGATCTCTTCGTAATCGAAGGATACGCCCTGATCTGCTTCGCTCCAGTTGATGGCTTTCATCTTGACCAGGTCGATAACGCCCTTGAAGTTCTCTTCTGAACCGATGTTCAGTTGCAGAGGAACAGGAACGCCTTTCAGACGGGTTCTGATGTGCTCAACGCAGCGCAAGTAGTTGGCACCGGTACGGTCCATCTTGTTGACGAACGCGATACGGGGAACCTTGTACTTGTTAGCCTGACGCCATACGGTCTCAGACTGTGGCTGTACGCCACCTACGGCACAGTACACCATCACGGCGCCATCCAAGACACGCATTGAACGCTCTACTTCGATAGTAAAGTCAACGTGGCCTGGGGTATCGATGATGTTGATACGGTGCGGTTGATACTGTTTGCCCATGCCGGACCAGAATGCGGTGGTCGCAGCAGAGGTGATAGTGATTCCACGCTCTTGCTCTTGTTCCATCCAGTCCATGGTGGCGGCGCCATCATGCACTTCGCCGATCTTATGGCTAACACCGGTGTAGAACAGTACGCGTTCGGTAGTAGTAGTCTTACCGGCGTCGATGTGAGCGGAGATACCGATATTACGGTAGCGCTCAATGGGGGTTGTACGAGCCATTGTCATCCTCTTACTAAGGAACTTGTCCCTAGATAATTGAAGGTGCGCAGGATCTTTAGCAGACCCTGCGCAAGCGGATTACCAGCGGAAGTGAGCGAAGGCTTTGTTCGCTTCAGCCATACGGTGAACGTCTTCACGTTTCTTGACAGACGAACCCTTATTGTCAGCGGCATCCAGCAGCTCGCCAGCCAGGCGCTGAGCCATTGATTTTTCACCACGTTTACGAGCGGCATCAACCAACCAACGCATTGCCAGGGCATTGCGACGTACCGGGCGAACTTCTACCGGCACTTGATAGGTTGCACCACCGACACGACGAGATTTAACCTCGACGGACGGACGAATGTTGTCCAGGGCTTCTTCGAATACAGCCAGGTGATCTTTGCCGGATTTGGTGGCAATGATGTCCAGAGCACCGTAAACGATGGCTTCGGAAACAGATTTCTTACCGTCAACCATTACTACGTTGACAAATTTAGCCAGCAGCTCTGATCCGAACTTGGGATCTGGCAGGATTTTACGCTGACCAACAACACGACGTCTTGGCATTTCAAATTCTCCGTAACTTCAGGGGTTACCCAAAACTAGAAAGTTATCTAACTAGAAACGAATTAACGTTTGGCCTTACTTAACGGAGAACCATTAAGCTTTCGGACGCTTCACGCCATACTTGGAGCGAGATTGCTTACGGTCTTTAACACCGGCACAGTCCAACGCACCACGAACGGTGTGATAACGAACACCTGGCAAATCCTTGACACGACCGCCACGGATCAGAACAACGGAGTGTTCCTGCAGGTTGTGACCTTCACCGCCGATATAGGAGGTGACTTCGAAGCCGTTGGTCAGACGAACACGGCACACTTTACGCAGTGCAGAGTTAGGCTTCTTGGGGGTGGTGGTGTATACACGAGTGCACACGCCACGCTTCTGAGGGCACGCTTCCAGCGCAGGCACGTTGCTTTTTTCAACGAGCTTAGTGCGTGGCTTGCGAACCAACTGGTTAATAGTTGCCATCAAAAGGCTCCTGATAATGACTTCATAAACATGTGAAAAATCCTCCCCGCAGATACGGGGACGCGAAATTTTATGCCCTGTCGCTGAGGGAGTCAAGATTTATACAATCCGTGCCGTAAAAGGACACAGACCCTGACAGCGATGTAGAGCCAAACCACTGAGTTATAACAATTAATGTTGACGTTAGCATGACCATGAATGTGGCGAACCTTCAGCCTCAATCAGCGCTACCAACCCCATCATGGTCAGGGATAACCCGGATCCCTCCCCCAAACCGCGGGCCTGCAGATCCTCACTCATCACATAGAGCCGTTCCTCGGCCAATTTGGCCTGCCAGAGCGGGCTGACGGCTGCGACCACCGCATCTTGCATCAGCACCAGGGCATCACCCTGATGTCGGTATCGCAACGCCTGCTCCAGATCCTGGGTCAGGAAGGGCGAGCTCATTATCAAATGGATCATAACCCCTCTCAGAAGCTCAGATGAATGGCATAACTGGCCCAAAGCCGGGTCAGTTCAGCCCTGGGCAGACAACGGGCCTCGATGATGAGGTCGTCTGGCTGCAGGCCGCGCTCAGAGAGCGAGTCAGCGCAGACATAGAGCTCCTCCACATCATAGAGCTCCAGCAGCTTGAAGGTCGGGGCGTAATGGCGCTGCAGTATGGCCTGCGGCCGTTGATCCTGGATCAGCTGCAAGACCCCGTCCTCGATGAGAAACAGGGCGAGTGACTCAGTCAGGGCAGAGCTGGCCAGCAGGGCATCGAGCCCTTCTCTGCCCGCCGCCGAGCCATGGGGCCCCCGCCTGCCGATAAAGGCAATCTTGTTCATACCCCTCCTAAAATTGCACGAAGCGATCCGCGGTCAAGGCCGCTTCCGCCAGTTGCCCGAGGCCACTCAGGCAGAAGGGCTCACCCAGATTGAAGTGCGCCTTGCCCACCTCGGAGGCCTGGACCTCGTCCAGTACGCCACGGCGCATGGCCGCCGCCACACAGACATCGATACGGATCCCCTGCTCAATGGCCAGCTCGGTCCATAAACGCACCAGGTCTGTCTCATCGGACGCGGGGGCATGGAGTTGATTGCCGTTACTCACCCCCTCTTGATAGAAGAACAGGTGAGAGAGGCGATGTCCCTCCGCCAACAGGGCGCGAGCGAAGCGGTAGGCGGTGCTGGCCGATTGGCTGCCATAGGCAGGCCCCGTCACCAACAGAGCAAAACTCAGACTCATAGCCAGATCCCCAAGAGGTAGCCCATCGCAGAGCCACAGACAAAAAAGCCCCTCCGGGAGGGGCTCATCACAGCGATGCCGGATCAGATATGGGCGATCGCTTCCACTTCAACCAACACATCTTTCGGCAGGCGGGCCACCTCAACGCAGGATCGCGCGGGTGCCGAGTCGCCGAAGTAACGGGCATAGACCTGATTGAAGGCCACGAAGTTGTTCATGTCGCTCAGGAAACAGGTTGTTTTCAGCACCTTGCTGGGATCGGAACCCGCCGCCTTCAGCACGGCAACCAGGTTCTTCATCACCTGCTCGGCCTGCGCTTCGACACCCCCACTGACGATCTCCATGGTGCTCGGATCGAGCGGGATCTGGCCAGAGGTGAACACCAGCTCACCCAACTTGGTGCCCTGCACATAAGGGCCAATCGCGGCGGGAGCCTGTTCGGTTGCGATTACTTCTTTAGCCATTCATCTGTCCTCTTCTATGGCGCTCACTCGCACTCATCTTCACCCTGCTTGCGCTGGCGGATGTAAAGATAGACGGTGTGTTTGGAAATATTAAGTTTGTCGGCGACCAGATTGATCGAATCCTTGATATCGAATATGCCCTTCTCGAACAGCTGGGTCACGATAAAACGGTTCTTGGCATTGTTGGCCACGGTCGGATCGCGATTGATCTCGTCGATGGTGTTATCCACCGTCTGGGCGACCAGCTCCTCAACGCTGTTGGCGAAGGTCTCTGGCGACTGGCGCTCGACCTGCTGTGGGGTCGGGAAGAACTCGGCCACAAACTCATGAAAAGGCGCATTGATGTGCAAGTTGATACAGATAAGACCGATCACCTGCTTGTCGCTGTTGCGAATGGCAATGGTGATCGATTTCATCAGCGCACCGGTACGACTGCGGGCGAAGTAGCTTTGTGTGTACTCCTGACCAGCATTCTCTATGTCCTTGAGCATACGAAGGGCCAGATCGGTGATCGGCGCCCCTTCGTTGCGACCCGTGTTGAAACCATTCGCTATCTTGATCACCGACTCGTGCAGATTCTCCAGGGAGTGAAGTACCACCTCACAGTGCTTGCCGAACAACTCGGCCAAGCCCTCGATCAGCCCCTCATAGGAGCGCAACAATTCCCTGTCTTCGTCTGTAAAAGTGCGGCTGACCAGCTGTTCCTCGGGAAGCATTACATCCTCGATACCGACAGTCATCTTTTACCCCTGTAATCACGTTAACTGATCCGAGTTTTCAATTGCGCACTGGCAATGTCAACTTTTTTTGATTTTTTGCTCTATAACCTTGCACTGGATCATCCCCTGCCCCAGCCCGGTGCAGCCTGGGTCAATGTACCAACAACAAAAAGGGCTCCCTGAAGGAGCCCTTTTTAATCACTGCAGCTGAAGATTACTCTTCGTCAAAACTGCCGGATGCATTAAGCAGATCCGCCAGGTTTTGCTGAGCTTCATCGGCTGTCACCTGCGGTACACCGACAGCACGAGCTGCGGCGGCACGCTGGTTGATCCGGCTGTGGTGGTAGGCAAAGCCAGTACCGGCCGGGATCAGACGACCCACGATGACGTTCTCTTTCAGGCCACGCAGTTCATCACGCTTGCCGCCAACGGCCGCTTCGGTCAGAACACGGGTGGTTTCCTGGAAGGAAGCCGCGGAGATGAAGGACTCGGTGCTCAAGGATGCCTTGGTAATACCCATCAGAATATGACGGAAGGTGGCCGGGATCTTACCCTCGGCAACCAGCTTACGGTTGGCAATCTTGACGCGGGCCACTTCAACCTGCTCGCCTTCGATAAGGTCAGTGTCGCCAGCGCTCAGGATCTCGCACTTACGCAGCATCTGACGAACGATGACTTCGATGTGCTTGTCGTTGATCTTAACGCCTTGCAGACGGTAAACGTCCTGCACTTCGTTGGCGATATAGTTGGCGACCGGGCTGATACCGCGCAGACGCAGGATATCGTGAGCAGACTCAGGACCGTCCGCCAGCACTTCACCCTTCTCAACTTTTTCACCTTCGAACACGTTCAGGTGACGCCACTTCGGAATCATCTCCTCGTAGACATCGCCACCATCGGTCGGGGTGATGACCAGACGGCGTTTGCCCTTGGTCTCTTTCCCGAAGGAGATGGTACCGGAGATCTCGGCCAGGATAGCCGGTTCCTTCGGAATACGTGCTTCGAACAGATCCGCAACGCGCGGCAGACCACCGGTGATGTCCTTGGTACCGCTGGATTCCTGCGGGATACGCGCTACCGCGTCACCCACACCCACGTTGGCACCATCTTCCAGGTTCACGATCGCCTTGCCCGGCAGGAAGTACTGGGCGGCAACATCGGTACCCGGGATCATGACATCTTTACCGTTCAGGTCGACCAGTTTAACGGTCGGACGCATCTCTTTACCGGCACTCGGACGCTCGTTGACATCCAGTACGACGATGGAAGAGAGACCGGTCAGCTCGTCGGTTTGACGGGTGATGGTCACGCCATCGATCATGTGTTCGAAGTCCAGGCGACCTGCTACTTCGGTGATGATCGGGTGGGTGTGCGGATCCCAGTTGGCCACGGTTTCACCGGCAGTCACTGCCTGGCCATCTTTCACTTCCAGGACGGAACCGTAAGGCAGCTTGTGGCTTTCCTTGGTACGGCCCATCTCGTCCATGATGGTCAGTTCAGTAGAACGCGAGGTGATAACCAGCTTGTCGGCGCTGTTGAGAACGAACTTGGCGTTCTGCAGCTTGATGCTACCGGTGTTCTTGACCTGGATGCTGCTCTCGGCAGCAGCTCGGGATGCGGCACCACCGATGTGGAAGGTACGCATCGTCAGCTGGGTACCCGGTTCGCCGATGGACTGGGCGGCGATAACACCGACAGCCTCACCCTTGTTGACCAGGTGACCACGGGCCAGATCGCGACCGTAGCAGTGGGCACAGTTACCGAAGTCGGTCTCACAGGTGATGGCAGAACGTACCTTCACGCGGTCGACGGAGTTACGCTCCAGCAGATCACACAGATACTCGTCGAGCAGGGTATTGCGCGCGACCAGGATCTCGCCTTCAGTACCCGGCTTGATCACATCATCGGCAACCACACGACCCAACACGCGCTCACGCAGCGGTTCGACCACGTCGCCACCTTCGATCAGCGGAGTCATCCACAGACCTTCGATGGTGCCGCAATCGTCTTCGGTGATGACCATGTCTTGTGCCACGTCAACCAGACGACGAGTCAGGTAACCGGAGTTAGCCGTCTTCAGTGCGGTATCCGCCAGACCTTTACGAGCACCGTGAGTGGAGATGAAGTACTGGAGTACGTTCAGACCTTCACGGAAGTTCGCCACGATCGGCGTTTCGATGATGGAGCCATCCGGCTTGGCCATCAGGCCACGCATACCGGCCAGCTGACGGATCTGGGCGGCGGAGCCCCGCGCACCAGAGTCGGCCATCATGAAGATGCTGTTGAACGACGCTTGCTCTTCTTCTTCACCCAGGGAGTTGACATCACGCTCCTTGGACAAGTTCTCCATCATGGCCTTGGAGACGCGCTCGTTGGCGCTGGCCCAGATATCGATAACCTTGTTGTAGCGCTCGCCCGCGGTCACCAGACCGGACAGGAACTGGTCCTGGATCTCGGCAACTTCGGCTTCGGCTGCGGCAATGATATCTTTCTTGGCATCCGGGATGACCATGTCATCGATACCAACGGAAGCACCAGACAGGGCCGCATAATGGAAACCGGTATACATCAGCTGGTCAGCGAAGATGACGGTGTCCTTCAGACCCTGCTTGCGATAGCAGGTGTTCAGCAGACGGGAGATGAGCTTTTTGCCCAGCGCCTTGTTGGATACAGACTTGATCCAGTTCTGCGGATTGGCATCCAGGTCAGCCTGCTCTGCAGCAGTCAGCACCTTCGGCTCATCGATCAGAGCATATTCCATGCCTTTTGGCAGGATCAGGCTCAGGATCGCACGACCGACGGTGGTGTTCTTCAGCTCGGTGTGCTCTACCAGCGAATCATCTGCCTGACGCAGGTATTCGGTGATGCGCACTTTGACACGGGCATGCAGATCGGCCAGACCGGCGCGATAGACCTTCTCGGCTTCTTTCGGGCCGGCCAGCACCATACCTTCGCCCTTGGCGTTGATACGGGCACGGGTCATGTAGTACAGACCCAAGACCACGTCCTGGGAAGGCACGATGATCGGCTCACCGGAGGCAGGCGACAGGATGTTGTTGGTAGACATCATCAGGGCGCGCGCTTCCAGCTGGGCTTCCAGGGTCAGCGGTACGTGGACCGCCATCTGGTCACCATCGAAGTCGGCGTTATAGGCGGCACAGACCAGCGGGTGCAGCTGGATGGCTTTACCTTCGACCAGGGTCGGTTCGAACGCCTGGATACCCAGACGGTGCAGAGTCGGTGCACGGTTCAGCAAGACCGGGTGTTCGCGGATCACTTCGTCCAGGATGTCCCAAACGACGGCTTCTTCGCGCTCCACCATCTTCTTGGCGGCCTTGATGGTGGTCGCCAGACCGCGGGTCTCGAGCTTGCCATAGATGAAGGGCTTGAACAGCTCCAGCGCCATCTTCTTCGGCAGACCACACTGATGCAAACGCAGGGTCGGGCCTACTGTGATAACGGAACGACCAGAGTAGTCGACACGTTTACCCAGCAAGTTCTGACGGAAACGACCTTGCTTACCCTTGATCATGTCGGCCAAGGATTTCAGCGGGCGCTTGTTGGAACCAGTGATGGCACGGCCACGACGGCCGTTATCCAGCAGGGCATCCACGGACTCTTGCAGCATGCGCTTTTCGTTGCGCACTATGATGTCCGGTGCCGCCAGGTCCAGCAGACGCTTCAAGCGGTTGTTACGGTTGATCACACGACGGTACAGATCGTTCAGATCTGAAGTCGCGAAACGACCGCCGTCCAGCGGTACCAGCGGACGCAGGTCCGGCGGCAGCACAGGCAGCACTGTCATGATCATCCACTCCGGCTTGTTGCCGGATTGCAGGAAGGCTTCCATCAGCTTCAGGCGCTTGGTGGTCTTCTTGCGTTTGGTCTCGGAGTTGGTCTGATCCAGCTCCTCGCGCATGGTTTTGACTTCACCTTCCAGATCGATGGCACGCAGCAATGCAAGGATTGCCTCGGCACCCATCTTGGCGTCAAATTCGTCGCCCCACTCTTCCAGTGCGTCCAGATAGTTCTCTTCGGACAACATCTGGCTGCGCTCGAGGTTGGTCATGCCGGGTTCGATCACTACATAGGATTCGAAATACAGCACGCGCTCGATGTCACGCAGGGTCATGTCCAACAGCAGACCGATACGGGACGGCAGGGACTTCAGGAACCAGATGTGGGCAGTCGGGCTGGCCAGCTCGATATGGCCCATGCGCTCACGACGGACCTTGGTCTGGGTCACTTCTACGCCGCACTTCTCGCAGATCACACCACGGTGTTTCAGGCGCTTGTACTTGCCGCACAGACACTCGTAGTCCTTCACCGGTCCGAAGATACGGGCACAGAACAGACCATCACGTTCCGGCTTGAAAGTCCGGTAGTTGATGGTCTCAGGCTTTTTGACTTCACCGAATGACCAGGAGCGGATCATGTCAGGAGAGGCCAGACCGATCTTAATACTGTCAAACTCTTCGGTCTTAGTCTGAGCCTTCAAAAACTTGAGTAAGTCTTTCACGTGTTTCCCCTGTCAGGAGTCTAACCTCGGCGCCCCTACTGCCAAAGCAGCGGGGCGCCCACGTCAATTCTCGAACAATAAGAGCGGACTCTTACTCTTCGTCCAGCTCGATGTTGATACCCAGAGAGCGGATTTCCTTCAACAATACGTTGAAGGATTCGGGCATGCCCGGCTCCATACGGTGGTCGCCATCCACGATGTTCTTGTACATCTTGGTACGGCCATTCACATCGTCAGACTTGACGGTCAGCATCTCTTGCAGAGTGTATGCCGCACCGTAAGCCTCCAGGGCCCACACTTCCATCTCACCGAACCGCTGACCACCAAACTGTGCCTTACCACCCAGCGGCTGCTGGGTAACCAGGCTGTAGGAGCCGGTAGAACGCGCATGCATCTTGTCGTCTACCAAGTGGTTCAGCTTCAGCATGTACATGTAACCCACCGTGACCTTGCGCTCAAAGGTGTTACCAGTACGGCCGTCGAACAGGGAGATCTGACCGGATTCCGGCAGATCAGCCAGTTTCAGCAAGGCTTTGATTTCGTGCTCTTTGGCGCCATCAAAGACCGGCGTGGCGACTGGCAGACCATTACGCAGGTTCCCGACCAGGGTACGCACGTCGTCATCAGACAGCTCGGCGATGTTCACTTGCTGGCCATCCTTCTCGCCCAGGTCATAGACCTGTTGCAAGAATTCACGCATCTCGTGCAGCTTGCGCTGCTCTTTGATCATGCGATCGATCTTCTCGCCGATGCCCTTGGCCGCGAGGCCCAGATGCACTTCGAGGATCTGACCGATGTTCATACGAGACGGTACGCCCAGCGGGTTCAGTACGATGTCGACCGGACGGCCGAACTCGTCATGGGGCATATCCTCGACCGGGCAGATCTTGGAGATAACACCCTTGTTACCGTGACGGCCCGCCATCTTGTCACCCGGTTGGATGCGACGCTTGACTGCCAGGTAAACCTTGACGATTTTCAGTACGCCCGGCGCCAGATCATCACCCTGGATAATCTTGCGACGTTTGTTCTCGAACTTCTTGTCGAAGTCGGCACGCAGCTCGATGTGCTGTTCGGCGATCTGCTCCAGTTCGATCTGTTTGGCTTCATCTTCGATGGCCAATTCAAACCACTTGGTGCGATCCAGCTTGTTCAGACGATCTTCGCTGTAACCGGCAGCCAGCAACAGGTTGCGAGTACGGCCAAATACGCCGTCTTCCAGGATCTTGAACTCTTCGGTCAAGTCCTTCTTCGCTTCCTTCAACTGCATCTCTTCGATTTCTTTGGCGCGCTTGTCTTTTTCCACGCCATCGCGGGTAAAGACTTGCACGTCAACCACGGTACCGTACACACCGTTCGGTACACGCAGGGAAGAGTCCTTCACGTCGGACGCTTTCTCACCGAAGATGGCGCGCAGCAGCTTCTCTTCCGGGGTCAGCTGGGTTTCACCTTTCGGTGTTACCTTGCCAACCAGGATGTCGCCGCCCTTCACTTCGGCACCCACGTAGACGATACCGGACTCGTCCAGCTTGGACAGTGCGGCTTCACCCACGTTCGGGATGTCGGCAGTGATCTCTTCCGGACCCAGCTTGGTGTCACGGGAGATACAGGCCAGTTCCTGGATATGGATGGTGGTCAGGCGATCTTCCTGTACCACACGCTCGTTTACCAAGATCGAATCTTCGAAGTTGTAACCGTTCCACGGCATGAAGGCGACGCGCAGGTTTTGGCCCAGCGCCAGTTCGCCCAGGTCGGTAGACGGGCCATCGGCCAAGACGTCACCGGCCATCACCGGCTCACCCAACATCACGCAAGGACGCTGGTTGATACAGGTGTTCTGGTTGGAACGGGTGTATTTGGTCAGGTTGTAGATGTCGATGCCGGCTTCGCCTGGCAGCAGCTCATCTTCATTGACCCGCAGCACGATACGGGAGGCATCGACATAGTCGATCACGCCGCCACGCTTGGCCACGACGGTCACACCGGAGTCAACGGCTACGGCGCGTTCCATGCCGGTACCTACCAGCGGCTTGTCGGCACGCAGGGTCGGCACGGCTTGACGTTGCATGTTCGAACCCATCAGGGCTCGGTTAGCATCATCGTGTTCCAGGAAGGGGATCAGGGCCGCTGCCACAGAGACAATCTGTTGCGGGCTCACGTCCATATACTGGATCTGATCGGCGTTCATGAAGGTGGATTCACCCTTATGGCGGCACGGGATCAGTTCATCTTTCAGGCGACCATCTTCGGACGCGGCCGCATTGGCCTGAGCGATGACGTATTTGCCTTCTTCGATGGCAGACAGGTAATCCACTTCGTCGGTGATCAGACCGTCGATAACCTTGCGATACGGGGTCTCGAGGAAACCGTACTCGTTGGTGCGTGAATAGACTGACAGCGAGTTGATCAGACCGATGTTCGGACCTTCAGGGGTCTCGATGGGGCACAGACGACCGTAGTGAGTCGGGTGCACATCTCGAACTTCAAAGCCGGCGCGCTCACGAGTCAGACCACCTGGGCCCAACGCAGAGATACGACGCTTGTGGGTCACTTCGGACAGCGGGTTGTTCTGGTCCATGAACTGGGACAACTGGCTGGAACCGAAGAACTCTTTGACGGCGGCGGAGATCGGCTTGGCGTTGATCAGATCCTGCGGCATTAGGGTGTCGAGGTCGCCCAGGGACAGACGCTCTTTCACCGCACGCTCAACACGGACCAGACCGACGCGGAACTGGTTCTCGGCCATCTCACCGACGGAACGAATACGACGGTTACCCAGGTGGTCGATATCGTCCACCTCGTCATTGCCGTTACGGATGTCGATCAGGCGCTTCATGACTTCGACGATATCGTCTTTGGTCAGCACACCCACACCGGTCTCATCTTCACGAGAGAGACGACGGTTGAACTTCATCCGACCCACGGTAGACAGGTCGTAACGCTCGGAAGAGAAGAACAGGTTCTCGAACAGCTGCTCTGCCGCTTCGCGGGTGGGCGGCTCGCCCGGACGCATCATGCGATAGATTTCGACCAGCGCTTCCAAACGATTGGAGCTGTTGTCGATGCGCAGGGTCTCGGACATGTAAGCACCGTGATCCAGTTCATTGGTGAACAGAACCTCGAAGTGCTTGAAGCCGGCTTGGGACAGGTTGGCAACCGCTTCCAGGCTCAATGCCTGGTTGGCAGTCACGACCATTTCGCCAGTCTGGGGATGTGCGTAGTTCTTGGCGACAACTTTGCCAACAACATACTCCACCGGCACCTCAATCTGGGTGATGGCGTCTTTTTCCAGCTGACGGATGTGGCGTGCAGTCACACGACGACCGGTCTCGACGACCACAGTGCCATTGGCAATGATGTCGAAGGTCGCGGTTTCGCCACGCAGACGCTCGGGCACCAGATCCATCATCAACTTGCCATCTTTCACTTCGAAACCAATGGTCTCGAAGAAGGTGGCCAGGATTTCTTCGGATCCGAAGTCCAGGGCGCGCAGAATAATGGACGCTGGCAGTTTACGACGACGGTCGATACGGACAAACAGGTTGTCTTTTGCATCGAACTCGAAGTCCAGCCAGGAGCCACGGTAGGGGATAACGCGGGCGTTATACAGCACCTTACCGGATGAGTGAGTTTTGCCTTTATCGTGGTCGAAGAAGACGCCCGGGCTGCGGTGCAGCTGGGAGACAATGACCCGCTCGGTACCATTGATAACAAAGGTGCCGTTTTCGGTCATGAGCGGAATTTCGCCCATGTAAACTTCTTGTTCCTTGATGTCTTTGACGGTGCCGGCAGCTGCTTCACGGTCGTACAGAACCATACGAAGCTTGACACGCAGCGGCGCGGAGTAGGTCACTCCACGGATCTGGCATTCTTTTACGTCAAATACCGGCTCACCCAGGCGATAGCTGACATACTGAAGCTCAGCACTACCGGAGTAACTGGTGATCGGGAAAACGCTACGGAAAGCGGCCTCTAGGCCATATTCACCTTCCGGGTCAGCCTCGATGAACTGCTTGAAGGAGTCCAGCTGAATGGACAACAGATAAGGCGTGTCCAGTACCTGGTCTCGCTTACCGAAGTCCTTACGAATGCGTTTTTTTTCGGTATAAGAGTAAACCATAGGGTTCCTCAGCTCGCTGATAAGTGACCCACTCTGTCCCGCAGGACAGCTCTGTCTCAACACCGTTTTGTGTTGACCGGGCAATAATGCGGCCCGGGTTGCTGGTGCACCGAGAGTCGCAAACGGTGTGAAAATGCTCTCAGTCTACAGCGCAAAAAGGCTGGTGAATGAAATTCACCAGCCTTGCCTGTTTTATCAGGCTAATCTACATGAATGCAGATTATTTGATCTCAACAGCAGCACCGGCAGCTTCCAGCTCTTTCTTCAGAGCTTCAGCTTCGTCTTTGGAGATGCCTTCTTTCAGGTTGGCCGGAGCGGACTCAACCAGATCTTTAGCTTCTTTCAGGCCCAGGCCGGTAGCGCCACGAACGGCTTTGATAACGGCAACTTTGTTGGCACCGATAGCAGTCAGAACTACGTCGAACTCGGTTTTCTCTTCTACTGCTTCAGCAGCCGGACCGGCAGCAACAGCAACAGCGGCAGAAACACCGAACTTCTCTTCCATAGCTTCGATCAGCTCAACAACTTCCATTACGGACATGGAAGCAACGGCTTCGATGATTTGGTCTTTAGTGATAGACATGACAAAAATTCCTGATGTTGAATAAACTCAAACAACCTAAATAGGTAAGAATCAAGCAGCAGCTTGCTTCTGATCGCGGACAGCAGCGATAGTACGAACCAGCTTGCCAGCTGAGGCTTCCTTCATGGTAGCCATCAACTTCGAGATTGCTTCGTCGTAAGTCGGCAGTGTAGCCAGACGATCAATTTGTGCTGCGGCGATAAACTCACCGTTAAAAGCGCCAGCCTTGATTTCGAACTTTTGGTTCGCTTTGGCAAACTCTTTGAACAGACGAGCGGCAGCGCCCGGGTGTTCGTTAGAGAAAGCAATCAAGGTCGGACCGGTCAATACGTCGTTCAGGCACTCGTATTCGGTACCTTCTACCGCGCGACGCAGCAGGGTGTTACGCACTACGCGTATGTACACACCGGCTTCACGAGCGGTTTTACGCAGGACGGTCATCTTGTCTACAGTGACGCCGCGAGAATCGGCAACAACTGCGGACAGTGCGCCTTTGGCAGCTTCGTTGACTTCAGCAACAATTGCCTTTTTGTCTTCGAGTCCTAATGCCATTGGCTTAGCTCCTGGATTGAATCTGGGCCACCGAGACCCAGAACTGATACATCCCTCTGAAAACAGAGGAAACGATGCGGTGGCAGGATTCCAGAAGAGAAAATTTTCTCGCTGGGTTTCCGGCACCGTCTACGCAGGAAATATTAAGGTGTTGCCACCTCCTGCGGTCTTGGACGGAGGTCGAAACCCCCAACCAATCAAGGCGCAAAATTATAGATTAAATTTTGCGCCTTGTAAAATCCATCAATTAGGCCTGAGCTTCCAGAGAAGCTTGGTCTACAGCAACACCGGCACCCATGGTGGTGGAGATGCTGACTTTCTTGATGAAGATGCCTTTGGCGGAAGAGGGTTTGCCTTTTTTCAGGGCAACCAGCAGAGCTTCCAAGTTTTCTTTCAGCTGAACTTCGTTGAAAGAAACCTTACCCAGAGTGGTATGGATGATACCATTCTTGTCATTGCGGTAACGGACCTGACCGGCTTTGGCGTTCTTGACAGCCTCAGCAACGTTCGGGGTCACGGTGCCCACTTTCGGGTTAGGCATCAGGCCACGTGGGCCCAGGATCTGGCCCAGTTGACCAACAACGCGCATGGCATCCGGGGATGCGATCACGACGTCGAAGTTCATCTCGCCTTTTTTGACCAGCTCAGCCAGGTCGTCCATACCAACCAGTTCAGCACCGGCAGCTTTAGCAGCTTCGGCGTTGGCACCCTGGGTGAATACGGCAACGCGAACGTCACGACCGGTACCGTGCGGCAGCACAGTGGCGCCACGGACGTTTTGGTCGGATTTACGAGCGTCGATACCCAGGTTGACAGCAACGTCAACGCTTTCAACGAACTTGGCAGTAGCCAGTTCTTTCAGCAGGGCAATGGCTTCGTTGATGCCGTACTCTTTGGTACCGTCAACTTTTTCGCGAATAACGCGCATACGCTTGGAAATTTTAGCCATTGTCTTAATCCTCCACTACCAGACCCATGGAACGAGCGGAGCCTGCGATGCAACGTACTTTTGCATCCAGATCGGCACCAGTCATATCCGGTTCTTTGGTCTTGGCAATTTCTTGCAGCTGAGCAACAGTCACCTTACCAACCTTGTCTTTGTTCGGCTTGGCGGAACCAGACTGGATACCGGCAGCTTTCTTCAGCAGGAAGGAAGCAGGCGGAGTCTTGGTTTCGAAGGTGAAGGAACGGTCACTGTAAACGGTGATCACGACCGGAGTCGGTGAACCTTTTTCCAGCTTCTCTGTACGGGCGTTGAACGCTTTACAGAATTCCATGATGTTGACACCGTGCTGACCCAGGGCCGGACCGACGGGGGGGCTTGGGTTGGCACTACCAGCTTTAACTTGCAGCTTGATATAAGCTGTGACTTTCTTAGCCATTAGAAAAATACCTCAAAAATGGGTTCAAACGCCTCGGAGACATGCTCCTGCAAACGGCTCCCCAGCTAATAAAGGGGCAGCGAATTATAGAGATAATCGCTGCCCCTGACAACCGTTAAACGTACAGAATTCAATCAGCCTTTTTCGACCTGACCAAAATCCAGTTCTACCGGTGTTGAACGGCCGAAGATCAGAACGGAAACCTTCACGCGGCTCTTTTCATAATCCACTTCTTCTACAGTGCCGTTGAAGTCCGCGAAGGGACCATCGGCAACCCGTACCATCTCACCCGGTTCGAACAGCGTTTTCGGACGCGGCTTGTCGTGGGAATCTTGCAGACGATTGAGGATGGCATCGGCTTCTTTGTCGGAAATCGGTGCCGGGCGATCGGAGGTGCCACCGATGAAGCCCATTACACGCGGTACATTACGTACCAGGTGCCAGGTGGTTTCATCCATCAGCATCTGAACCAGCACATAGCCCGGGAAGAACTTGCGCTCGCTCTTGCGCTTCTGGCCGGCACGCATCTCGACCACTTCCTCGGTCGGTACCAGCACTTCGCCAAACATCTCTTCCATGCCATGCATCTTGATATGTTCGCGCAGGGATTTCGCAACACGGCCTTCATAGCCGGAGAATGCCTGTACGACATACCATCTCATACGTTGTTCACGTTGTTCAGTCATGGCTAATCCTTACACACCGGTAATCAAGTTGACCAACCAGACCAGAGCGCCGTCCAGAAGGAACAACAGCAAGCCCATGATGGCAGTAACCGCCAGCACAATCAGCGTTGTCTGAATGGCTTCCTGGCGGGTTGGCCATACGACCTTGCGGACTTCCAGGCGAGACTCACGGGCAAAAGCCAATGTTGCCTTACCCTTAGTGGTTTGCAGGGCTACCGCACCAGCGGCAGCAATGACAACGACCACACCCAAGGCGCGGACGGCAGCGAGCACATCGTGCAGCAGGTAATTACCCACTACAGCGGCCGCCAGGATGATGAAAACCAGGCCCCAAAGCAGGGTATCCTTGCTTCCGCCCTGATTCTCAGAACTCACATTCATACAACCTACCTGTATCTGACATTACCAAAGACACAAAAGCCCCGTACGAGACGAGGTGCATGGCAGGGGCGGAGGGATTCGAACCCCCAACCATCGGTTTTGGAGACCGCTGTTCTACCAATTCGAACTACGCCCCTGCATAAGAAAGCCCCTATTATAGGGGCTTTGCTTTATTTATGTAAGCCAAGATTAAGCGATCACGCTTGC
>NZ_CDBJ01000079.1 GCF_000820045.1 Aeromonas rivuli
GATTCACTAGAGCCTATACACTCGCCAATAGCTTCAGCATCTCGTGCAGATCCATGACTCGTCTCGCTTAGCCGTCAATGATGTGAGTAATCAAACAGATTGTATCTGCTTATCAACTCATGAGTTTCTCGCGGAACACAAAAAAGACCGCCCCCATGATGCAAAACCCGGCCCAGAGGTAGTCCCACTTGAGATCCTCCTTGAGATAGAAGACCGAGAAGGGCACGAAGATGGTGAGGGTGATCACCTCCTGCAAGATCTTGAGCTGGCCCACATTGAGTACCGTATGGCCTATCCGGTTGGCGGGGACCTGGAACAGGTATTCGAGCAGGGCGATGCCCCAGCTCACCAGGGCGGCGATGATCCAGGGTTTGTGGTTCATCTCCTTGAGGTGGGCATACCAGGCAAAGGTCATGAAGACATTGCTGCAGATTAACAGTCCGATGCTGGTCAAAATAGGATTCATGGGTGGCTCCTTGACATGAGGGATTGGGTGCAGATTACCCACTTGATGCGGACCGAAACGGGGCTCATGAGTGGCTCCTTGGCGCAATGGCGCCTGTTATATCTCAGTCGAGTCATATCCATAAGCCCCTCTTCAAGGTATTTTTAGCGAACCATCTCAGCGAGGAAAACAGGGAATGTTCAAGTGGAGCTGGCTATCTGTTGTCCTGATATGGGCCAGCCTGGCGCAGGAAGCGCAAGGATCACAGGAAGGTGAGGGGGAGCCCGCCAGTCTGACGGTCGCGACCGACGTCTGGCCCCCGTTTCGCATACTCAAGGCCGATGGCCGCTTCGAGGGACTGGATGTGGATATTCTGGCGGCCCTGGCGCGCCATCTCGATATCCCCATCAAGGTCGAGCGTTTCCCCTGGGGACGCGCCCTGCAGCGCATGCAAACCGGCCAGGTCGATCTCATGATAGGGTTGGCCAAGACTCCGGAGCGCACCGCCTTTATCGACTATCTGCAACCGGCGTATTATCAGTGCCGCCCGGCCTTCTATGCCGAGCCGCTGCTCGCTGCCCAGATCCGCCGTTATGGAGACTTGGCCCATCACGAGGTGGGTTATGTGCTCAAATCGAGCTATTTCAGCCCCTTCGATGAAGACAAGAGCCTCAACAAGCATGGGGTGCCCACCGAGGAGCAACTGCTCGGCATGGTCTCACGCGGCCACCTGCCGCTGATGATAGGCACGGATTGCCAGGTTGATTACGCCCTGAGTCTCGCCAACCCGGCGGGCCTTATCAAGACCCGTTACCGCCCGGATAAACCCGTCACTCTCTATCTGGGCATGAGCAAACATTCAAAGGCCCAGCCGCTAAAAGAGCGGATCCAGGCCGCCCTCGCCGAGCTGGTGGCGAGTGGTGAGCTGGCGCAGTTGGCGTCCCATTATAAACCGGGCGAATGATGAGTCGCCTTGCATAGATATCATGGATGGGGAGGTTCGATGTTGAAATGGATATGGGGCTGCTGGCTATTGATGCCGCTCTTTGGCCTGATGGCTGCGCCATCGAGAACCCTGACCGTGGCCAGCAGTGAGTGGCCCCCCTTCATCATGGTGGATGGACAGGGTCGGATGAGCGGCATCGACATCGACCTGATCCAGGCCCTGGAGCGGCATACCGGTTTGCAATTCATCGTCAAGATCTACCCCTGGGGGCGGGTATTGAGGTATGCCGAGGTGGGGGAGATCGACATGGTGTTCAGCATTGCCAAGACCCTAGAGCGCGAGCGCTATGTGGAGTATCTGTCACCGCCCTACATCGCCTGTCCGCCAGCCTTCTACGCCCGTCCCGATCTGGCGGGCCAGATCCGCAATTATCAGGATCTGGGCGCCCATCAGGTAGGTTATGTGCTCAAGTCAGCCCACTTCGCCCGTTTTGACAATGATGCGCAGCTCGACAAGCATGGGGTGCCGACCGAGACGCAACTGCTGGGCATGCTGATGCGCGATCACCTGCAGGTGATGGTCGCGGGCTCTTGCCACATGGATTACATCCTCTCCAGGCATAACCCGGCGGGGCTGGTCAAGACGACTTATCGCCCGCCAGAGCAGGAGGGGGTCTACCTGGCCATGAGCCGCCTCTCCCCGCACAAGGCGCTGGGCGTCAAAATAGAACAGGCCCTGGCCGAGACGGTGAAAAGCGGTGAGCTGGCCCGGATTGTCGCTCGCTATTACCCGCCGATGGCGACGGTTCCGGTGCTGCCCGCGACATCGCCTTGACCACGGGGCCCTCTGCCTTGCTATCATGACGGCCATGACGAGGGGCCATATCGGCACCCTCGGTGTTTGACCCACAGACCTCTGCCCGGGATATGCCTTGTTTACCACCTTGATCGCCCGTCAGCGCCGCTGGCAGCAGCGGCTGCTGCTTGGCCTGCTCTGCCTGACCCTGTTGCTGTTTTTGCTCTCGCTCTGCGTCGGCGCCTTTATGGTGCTGCCCTGGCAGCCGCTGGGGCCGCTGGAGCAGCAAATTCTGCTGGAGCTGCGTTTGCCTCGCGCCCTGCTCGCTCTGCTGGCGGGGGCCTCTCTGGCCTGCGGCGGCGCGGTGTTGCAGGTGATGCTCCATAACCCCGTGGCCGAGCCCGGCCTGCTTGGGGTGTCGAGCGGCGCCGGTCTTGCCGCCATGCTGGCCATGGCCCTGGCCAAGGGCGCCGACATGGCGCTGCCGGGCTGGGCCCTCTCCCTGGCCGCCTTCGGCGGTGCCTTGCTGGTGACGCTCCTGCTGCTGCTGGCCGCCCGCCGCGCCCATCTGGGTCATGCTCGCCTGCTCTTGCTCGGGGTGGCCATCGGCATACTCACCAACGCCGTGATGACCTGGCTGATGTATTTCGCCGACGACGGGTCGGTGCGCGAGTTCATGTTCTGGATGATGGGCAGCCTGGCTTATGGCAGCCAGCAGCTCGGCTGGTGGTGGCTGTTGATGCCACTGACCCTGCTCTGGCTGATCCGCCAGGGCAGGGCGCTGCAGCAGTTGCTGCTGGGGGAGACCCAGGCCCGCCTGATGGGGCTGGATGTGCATCGCCTGCGGGTGCGTCTGGTGCTGGCGGTCTGTCTGCTGACCGGGCTCGCGGTGGCCCTGTGCGGCGTCATTGGCTTCGTCGGTCTGGTGGTGCCCCATCTGCTGCGTCTGTGCGGGGTGAGCGATCAGCGCTTCTTGCTGCCCGCCTCCGCCCTGGGGGGGGGCGCCCTGCTGCTGGGGGCGGATCTCTGTGCCCGCACCCTGCTGGCGGCGGGGGAGTTGCCCATTGGGGTGGTGACCGCCTCGGTCGGCGCGCCTCTCTTTATTTATCTTCTGCTCAGGCAATCCCATGATCAGCCCCGTTGATGACAAGGCGCTGCTCTGCGCCCGGCAACTGAGCCTGGCGGGCCGGTTGGCTCCCCTCTCCCTCGATTGGCAGGGCGGCCAGCTGGTGGCCCTGCTTGGCCCCAATGGCAGCGGGAAATCGACCCTGCTCGGCGCCCTGGCCGGTCTGCTCCCCGCCGAGGGCTGCATCACCTTGTCCGGAGACACACTGGCTTCCCTGAGTCTGCCGGATCTGGCCAGACGCCGGGCCATGCTGCCTCAGCGCCAACCCCATCTGTTTCATACCCCGGTGTTCTCAGTGCTGGCGCTGGGCCTTGGCGAGTCCGGCGCCGTCAGCCAGGCTGCCCGAGAGGCCATGGCAGCGCTGTGCCAGGCCCTGGAGCTCGATCAGCTGCTCGGGCGGGACTTCAGCCGGCTCTCGGGGGGGGAACAGCAGCGGGTATTGATCGCCCGCACCCTGTTGCAGGTCTGGCCCGGGCTCAATCCGGCGGGACGCCTGCTGCTGCTCGACGAGCCCCTGGCCGGGTTGGATCTGCATCACCAGCTGGCGCTGCTGCGCCTGCTCAAGTCGGTCAGTCGACAGGGATTGCTGGTGGTGATGGCCATTCACGACATCAATCTTGCCATCGATTGGGCCGATCGAATGCTCTGTCTGCAAGGGGGGGAGATGGTGTGCGAGGGCGGGGTTGAGCTTATCGACGAGGCCCTGCTAGAGAGGGTGTTCCAGATCAGGACCAACCGGCTGGAGGCGGGGGGACGGGTCTGGTTTATGCCGAGTCTGTGAGAAACAAGCAAGGCCCTGGCGTCAGCCGAGGGCCTTTTTGAAGAAGACGACCCGCTCCGTTTCGGCAAAGCCGAGTCGCTGGTGCAGCTGCTGTGAGGCGAGGTTGTCGATGGCGGCATCGGAGGCCAGTTCGCGACAACCCCGCTCGTGGCCCCACTGCGCCACCCGAGCAATCAACGCCTGGGCCAACCCGCGCCGGCGCGAAGCCGGCTGCACATAGACCCCTTCCAGATAGACCACCGGGCTGCTCTCGCAGCCGTTCACGTAATCGTGGCGCAGGGCCGCATCGGCAAAGGCCACCGCCTGGCTCTGCTCATCCAGCACCAGAAAGGTATTGAGATGGGCATTGGCCAGCAGTTCGGCACCTTCCTGCAGATGGGCTGAGAGTGCATGGTGCGGCCACAGCTGCTGGCGCAGGGTTGCCCACTGCGCCAGCAGCGTCTCGTCGAGGGGCACTATCCGCCAGTCGGCGTTCGTCATCAGCACTCAGGCCTGCCGCTTGGCAAGGCGTACCTGGGCCGCCTCGGCCAGCATGGCCAGCAGGGTCTCGGTGTCGTCCCAGGAGAGGCAAGCATCGGTGATGCTCTGGCCGAAGGTGGCGGCACAGCCGTTCTCCACATCCTGACGGCCTTCGACCAGGAAGCTCTCGGCCATGATGCCGGCGATGCCGGTGCGGCCACGGCGCAGCTGATCGCAGATATCCTGCGCCACCAACAGCTGGCGACGATGATCCTTCAAGCTGTTGCCATGGCTGAAATCCACCACCAGCCGCTCGGGCAGGTTGACCATGGCCAGTGCCTCGCAGGCTTCATCCACGCTGGCGGTATCATAGTTGGGCCTGTGGCCGCCACGCAGTATCACATGACCATAGGGGTTGCCGGCGGTGCGATAGATGGTCATCTTGCCGTCTTTATCCGGCGAGTAGAAGATGTGGCTGTGGCGGGCGGCGCGCACCGCATCGATGGCGATGCGGGTGTTGCCGTCGGTGCCATTCTTGAAGCCGACCGGGCAGGAGAGCGCCGAGGCCATCTCGCGGTGGACCTGGGATTCGGTGGTGCGGGCGCCTATGGCACCCCAGGTGATGAGATCGCTGATGTACTGACCGGTCACCATATCGAGGAACTCGGTGGCGGTGGGCAGACCCAGGGCGTTGATGTCCGCCAGCAGCTTGCGCGCCAGCTTGAGTCCTTCATTGACGTCGAAGCTGCCGTCCAGGCGCGGATCGTTGATGAGCCCCTTCCAGCCGACTATGGTGCGCGGTTTCTCGAAATAGGTGCGCATGACGATGCACAGCGTCTCTTGGTATTGGTCGCGCAGGGCATTGAGCCGGGCGGCATAGTCGAGGGCGGCAATGGGGTCGTGGATGGAGCAGGGCCCCACTACCACCAGCAGACGCTGGTCGTTACCGGCCAGTATGGCCTCGACATCACGGCGGGCATCGAGCAGGTTCTGGGCGATCTTGTCGGTAATGGGGAAGGCGGCGGCGAGTTCGCTCGGGGTGATGAGGGACTCCAGGCGCCGGGTGCGCAATTCATCGGTGTGAATGGACATACAAACTCAAGTCTCGAGTGGGTGGCATAGCCACAGGCGGCGAAAAAGCAAAGAGATAAAATAAAGCAAAACCCTGTCGATTGAAACCTTGGGCGGCTCTGATAGGATGTGAGGCCATTTCATCCCTACCCGAGGTAGTTTTTTGTGGCAAAACCTGGCGCGACCGGTCTGACCCGGATCATCAATGCAACCGGCTATAGCATGAAGGGGCTCAAATCAGCCTGGCTCAACGAGGCCGCCTTCCGCCAGGAGCTGGTGCTGATCCTGCTGTTGATGCCGCTTGCCTTCTGGGTCGGGGGGGATCTCAACCAGATATTGCTGCTGATCGCGGTGAGCTGGCTGGTGGTGATTGTCGAAGTGCTCAACTCGGCGGTAGAGGCGGTGGTGGACAGGATAGGCTCAGAACATCATGAGTTGTCTGGACGGGCCAAAGATTTGGGCTCGGCCGCCGTCTTCCTCGTGCTGGCACTGAATGTGGTGGTGTGGGGCGCCCTGGCGGGACGTAATCTGCTCGGCTGGTGGTAAGCTTGCGAGATGATTTAGCACAGAATAAAGGCGCCTGATGGCGCCTTTATTCTTGGTCCGGTTTTGGCTGGCTCACTCTGCGATGAGCAGGGTGTAGGAGCGGTTGCGGCGCCAGATCTTGCGTTTGGTGTCATTGAGCTTGAGTTTGCGCCTGGGGCTCCAGCCGCTCTTTGTCGCTTTGACCAGACGAGTCTTTCTACGTTTTTGCATCTTGGTCTCCTCCTAAATGGCATGACAGGCCGATGGCCGTCCGGTGACATCATTGGAACTTAAGGGTGGAGCCCATCTGAAAGTGCTGTCTGCTATCTCGACCTGAGGATGTGAGGGACAAAAACAATTTCGGATAGGCTCCGATGTGACAGGATGATAGCAGGCTTGCGCGGGCTTAGACAGACGCTTGATTCAGCCTTGTTCGACCCCCGTGATCCGGCTCACTACCTCGGCGATGGGACTTGGGTGAGAAGCCTCATCGCTGACGGGCTCGTTGTCGTCCTCGTCCAGCGCCTCACGCCGTTGCGCCTTCTGCTGTTCGTTGTCCAGCCACAGCAGGCTCTGGTAATACTGGCGCACGTTGTTGACATAGTTGCGCGCCTCGCCACCGCGGGCATAGCCGTAGCGAACCTTGCTGTGCCAGCGGGCCTGTTGCAGCAGCGGCAGCACCTCCTTGACGTCTCCCCAGCTGTCCGGATCCTTGCCCAGCTGCTTGGTCAGGCGGCGGGCATCCATCATGTGGCCATAACCGATGTTGTAGGCGGTGAGGGCAAACCACACCTTCTCGTCCTCGGGTACCGAGTCCGGCACCTTGTCGACCATCAGCTTGAGGTAGCGGGCCCCCCCTTCAATGCTCTCCTCCGGGTGGGTTCGATCGTTCACCCCCATGGCCTTGGCGGTGTTTTCGGTCAACATCATCATGCCGCGCACCCCGGTGTAGGAGCGGGCAGCAGGATCCCAGTGGGACTCCTGATAACTGATGGCGGCCAGCAGGCGCCAGTCAATCTCCAGGGCATGTTGCTTGAACAGCTCCTGATACTTGGGCAGCAGCTCCTTGGCCCGGCGCAGGAAGGTGCGGGTATCGACAAAATCGAAGTTCTGCACATGGCCAAAATATTTCTCGTCGAGCTTGGCGATGGCGCCATCCATGAAGCGTTGGCCGAAGAAGTCGATGACGCTGGCATAGAGGCTGTCATCGGGCAGGCGGTTCATGACCCAGGCCACGGTCTGGCTGTCGGAGAGGGTGAGCGCCTCGGCAAGCTCGGGGTAGTAACGCTGGGTGCGTGCCAGCACGGTATTTTGCACTATGGTGTAGTCAATTTTCCCCTCGGCCAGCATCTTGAGCAGATCCTCGGTGTCCGACTTGGGATCGGCTTGCCAGCTGAGTGTGGGGTGGGATACCTGAAACTCCTTGAGCAGATCTTCACCGCTCGAACCCTGGGCCACCACCAGCTTGCCGTCTATGTCATCCAGGCTGCGCGGGCGCCGGGCGCCGTTGCGATAGACCAGCTTGGGGGAGACCTGGTAAAAACCGGGGCCGAAGCGAAATTGGGCTCGGCGCTCCGGGGTGACGACGATGGCGGCGGCAACGAGGTCCAGTTTGTCACCCTCAAGCAGCCCGACCAGTTCGGCACTGGTGTTGACTGGAATGATGGTCAGCTTGACGCCGAGCCAGTCGGCAAAGGATTGCGCCAGTTCGTAATCGTAACCGAAGGCGGTGTCGTCTCTCTGGTAATAGGAGGTGGGCCCGTAGAGGGTCCCGACCCGGATCTCGCCTCGCTGACGGATCTGCTCCAGCTGGCTGGAGGGGGTGTGAAAGTCACAGCTGGCGAGGAGCAGCGTCATGATCACGGCGAGAAATAGTCGAACAATGTGGCGCAAGTAGGCGAGTACCCTTGTTGAAAAATTCGGCATTTGTCAAAAAAGAGGCTCCTTTATACCAGAGAGTCCGAGGCGAGTCACACCGGCGCCGTGGATAAAAACGTTTGTCCGGCAGGGGAGGGATCCCTATAATACGCGCGTCTCAAATCCCCCCACACATTAAAACTTGGTGAGAAAGGTCATATGGAAATCTTGCGAGGTGCGCCTGCACTGTCTGAGTTTCGTATCAACAAGTTGCTGCAAAGCTTCGCGCACAGAGGACTCGAGATAAGCAGTATCTATGCCGAATATGTGCATTTTGCCGAGCTGTCGGCGCCGCTCTCGGATGCGGAGCGAACGACACTGGGACGGTTGCTGCGCTACGGCCCGACTATCCCCGAACACGCCCCCAGCGGCCAACTCTTCCTCGTTACCCCCCGTCCCGGCACTATCTCCCCCTGGTCTTCCAAAGCAAGCGACATCGCCCATAACTGCGGCCTGACCCAGGTCAAGCGGCTCGAGCGTGGCATTGCCTATTACGTGGAAGGCGAGTTTGATGCGGCCCAGCACGCCGAGATAACGGCCCTGCTCCATGATCGCATGATGGAGACAGTGTTCAGCGCCCCCGAGCAGGCGAGCGCCCTCTTTGCCCATCAGGCCCCGCGCCCCTTCACCCAGGTGGACGTGCTGGGCGGTGGTCGCGCCGCCCTGGCTTCCGCCAACATCGCCCTGGGTCTGGCCCTGGCCGAGGATGAGATTGACTATCTGGTGGAGAACTTCCAGAAGCTCGGTCGCAACCCCAACGACATCGAACTCTATATGTTTGCCCAGGCGAACTCCGAGCACTGTCGTCACAAGATCTTCAACGCTGACTGGACCATAGATGGCGAGCGCCAGCCCAAGTCGCTGTTCAAGATGATCAAGAATACCTTCGAGCAGACCCCGGACTATGTGCTGTCTGCCTACAAAGACAACGCCGCCGTGATGGAAGGCAGCCAGGGTGGCCGCTTCTTCCCGAGCAGCAAGGGTGAGTATCAGTATCACCAGGAGCGGGTCGACATCCTGATGAAGGTGGAGACCCACAACCACCCGACCGCCATCTCCCCCTTCCCGGGCGCCGCCACCGGCTCCGGTGGCGAGATCCGCGATGAGGGTGCGACCGGACGCGGCGCCAAGCCCAAGGCCGGTCTGGTCGGTTTCTCCGTCTCCAACCTGCGCATCCCCGGTTTCGAACAGCCCTGGGAGCAGGATTTCGGCAAGCCGAGCCGCATCGTCAGCGCCTTCGACATCATGCAGGAGGGGCCGCTGGGCGGCGCCGCCTTCAACAACGAGTTTGGCCGTCCGGCCCTGCTCGGCTACTTCCGTACCTTCGAAGAGCTGGTGCCGAGCCACAATGGCGTCGAAGTGCGTGGCTACCACAAGCCCATCATGCTGGCCGGCGGCCTTGGCAATATCCGCAGCGAGCATGTGCAAAAAGCGGAGATCCCGGTGGGCGCGGCCCTGATCGTGCTGGGCGGCCCGGCCATGAACATCGGCCTCGGGGGCGGCGCGGCCTCCTCCATGGCCTCAGGCCAGTCCGCCGAGGATCTCGACTTTGCCTCGGTACAGCGTGACAACCCCGAGATGGAGCGTCGCTGCCAGGAGGTGATCGATCGCTGCTGGCAGCTCGGTGACGAGAATCCCATCGCCTTCATCCACGACGTGGGCGCCGGTGGCCTCTCCAACGCCATGCCTGAATTGGTCAACGACGGTGAGCGCGGTGGTCGTTTCGATTTGCGTGCCATTTCGAGCGACGAGCCGGGCATGAGCCCGCTGGAGATCTGGTGCAACGAATCCCAGGAGCGCTACGTACTGGCGGTGCCTCAGGAGAAGCTGGCGCTGTTCAAGGCCCTGTGCGAGCGCGAGCGCGCCCCTTACGCCGTCATCGGTACCGCCACCGCCGAGCCGCATCTCACGCTCTCCGATGCCCATTTTGACAACCAGCCCATCGATCTGCCCCTGGACGTGCTGCTCGGCAAGGCGCCCAAGATGCACCGCGATGTGCAGAGCCTGCCCGCCCAGGGCAAGGCCCTGATGCTCGATGGCATTACCTTGTCCGATGCCGCCGAGCGGGTATTGCGCCTGCCGACGGTTGCGGAGAAGTCCTTCCTCATCACCATTGGCGATCGCAGCGTGACCGGTCTGGTCAACCGCGACCAGATGGTCGGCCCCTGGCAGATCCCGGTGGCCGATTGCGCCGTCACCGCCGCCACCTATGACAGCTATCACGGCGAAGCCATGTCCCTGGGGGAGCGCACCCCGGTGGCGCTGCTCTCCCACGCGGCCTCCGCTCGCATGGCGGTGGCCGAGGCGCTCACCAACCTGGCACCGGCTCACATCGGCTCCTTGAAGCGGGTCAAACTCTCCGCCAACTGGATGTCTGCCGCCGGTCACCCTGGCGAAGATGCCGGTCTCTATGAGGCGGTCAAGGCGGTGGGTGAGGAGCTCTGCCCGGCCCTTGGCATCACCATCCCGGTCGGCAAGGACTCCATGTCCATGAAGACCCGCTGGCAGCAAGATGGCGAGGAGCGCAGCGTCACCTCGCCGCTCTCCCTGCTCATCACCGCCTTCGCGCGGGTCGAGGATGTGCGCAACACCGTCACCCCGCAGCTGCGTACCGATCTCGGCGAGACAGATCTCATCCTGATTGACCTTGGCAACGGCAAGCAGCGCCTGGGCGCCTCCGCCCTGGCTCAGGTCTACCGCCAGCTGGGCGACAGCGCGCCGGATCTTGACAATCCGACTCAGCTCAAGGGTTTCTTCAACGCCATCCAGGCGCTGGTGGCGGATCGCAAGATTGTGGCTTACCACGACAGATCCGACGGTGGCCTGTTCATCACCCTGACCGAGATGGCCTTCGCCGGTCACTGCGGCCTCGACATCCAGCTCGATCGCGTCGGTGGCGAGCTGTTGCCCGCGCTGTTCAACGAGGAGCTGGGTGCCGTCATTCAGGTGCGCCGTGCCGACAAGGAAGCCGTCATGACCCTGCTGGCGGGCCATGGCCTGGCCGCCTGCGTCCATGTCATCGGCAGCGTCGACGACCAGGACAGCCTGCGGTTCAGCCGCGCCGGGCAAGAGGTCTATCGTGCCAGTCGTACCGCCCTGCGCACCCTCTGGGGTGAGACCAGCTGGCAGATGCAGCGCCTGCGGGACAACCCCGAGTGCGCCGATCAGGAGCACGCCGCTCGCCAGGATGCGACCGACCCGGGTCTGCATGCCTCCTTGAGCTTCAATCCGTCCGAGGATGTGGCTGCGCCCTATATCGCTCGCGGGGTCTCTCCTCGTTTGGCGGTACTGCGCGAGCAGGGGGTCAACTCCCACGTGGAGATGGCCGCCGCTTTCGATCGTGCCGGTTTTGCTGCCGTGGACGTGCACATGAGCGACATCCTGTCCGGTCGCATCAAGCTGGAAGAGTTCCAGAGTCTGGTGGCCTGTGGCGGCTTCTCCTACGGCGACGTGCTGGGGGCGGGGGAAGGCTGGGCCAAGTCCATCCTGTTCAACGACGGCGCCCGCGAGCAGTTCCAGCGCTTCTTCGAGCGTGGCGACACCCTGTCTCTGGGGGTGTGCAACGGTTGCCAGATGATGTCCAACCTGCGTGACCTCATTCCGGGGGCCGATCTGTGGCCGCGCTTCGTGCGCAACCGCTCCGAGCGCTTCGAGGCGCGCTTCAGCCTGGTGGAAGTACAGGACTCTCCGTCCGCCTTCTTCGCCGGCATGGCGGGCTCTGTGATGCCCATCGCCGTCTCCCACGGGGAAGGACGGGTGGAGCTGCGCGATGCCGCTCACCTTGCCGCGTTGCAAGCCAGCGGTCTGGTGGGGCTGCGTTTCGTGGACAACCGCGGTCAGGTCACCGAGCAGTACCCGGCCAACCCGAACGGGGCACCGGCGGGCATCACTGCGGTCACCACCACGGACGGCCGCGCGACTATCATGATGCCGCACCCTGAGCGGGTATTCCGCACCGTGGCGAACTCCTGGCACCCGGACAACTGGGGCGAGGATGGCGCCTGGATGCGGATGTTCAGAAACGCTCGGGTGCGTCTGGGCTAATCCCGCCAGATACTCTGCAGCAATGAAAAACCGGCCAACTGGCCGGTTTTTTTATCGCTGGGGGGAGCGGGTTAGTGGAGTACCAGGTGCTGGAAGCCCTGCACCAGGCTGATGACCGGCTGGGGATAGATCCCCATGGCCAAGACGATGATGGCGGAGAGCAGCACCACCAGCCCGCCGGAGGAGAAGGCCCAGTCGGCCTTGGCATCGCGCAGCTGCATGCCGGGTTCGCGCAGGTAGAGGGTGACCATGACTCTCAGGTAGTAGTAGAGCCCCAGGGCGCTGCCGAGCACTATGGCGCCGCAGAGCCACCAGAGTTGCGCCTCGACCGTCACCCCGATGAGGTAGAACTTGCCGATGAAGCCCAGCGTCATGGGGATACCCGCCAGGGAGAGCATCATCACCGTCATGACGGCGGTCAGGTAGGGGCGTTTCCAGAACAGGCCGCGATAGCTGTGCAGGGAGTCCGCATCCTTGCCGCGATAGGGGCTGGACATCATGCTGATGACGCCGAAGGCCCCCAGGCTGGTGAAGAGGTACATCAGCAGGTAGACACCGGCCGCTTCCACCGGCATCTGGCCGAGGCGGCTCGCCACCACCACCGCCAGCAGGTAGCCGAAGTGGGAGATGGAGGAGTAACCCATCATCCGCTTGATGTTGGTCTGGATCAGCGCCAAGAGGTTGCCGACCACGATGGAGATGACCGCCATGGCCGCCAGCAGCCAGTGGATCATGGGATCCGAGGTGGCCGGCACCGCCAGGTAGAAGCGCAGCAGCACGCAAAACACGGCTATCTTGCTGACGGTGGCGAGGAAGGTGGCCACAGGTGCCGGGGCGCCCTCGTACACGTCCGGGGTCCAGAGGTGGAAGGGGGCGAGGGACAACTTGAACGCAAAGCCCACCAGCATCAGGCCAAAGCCCCCCATCAGCAGTGGCTGGTGAGCCGGGCTCTGGGCCAGGGTCAGACCGAGATCGCTGAAGCTCAGGCTGCCCGCCTGGGCATAGAGCAACGCCATGCCGAACAGCAGGAAGGCGGTAGCGGCGGCGGAGAGCACCATGTACTTGATGCTGGCCTCCAGGGAATGGCGCTCGCGGTAGGCATAACCCACCAGACCGAACATGGGCAGGGTCAGCATCTCGATCCCGATAAACAGTGACGCGAGATGGCGGGAACCCGCCAGCACCAGGCCACCGGCGGTGGCGATCAGCAGCAGCAGGTAGAACTCTTCCCGGTTGTCCGGGTAGCCCTTGAGCCAGGAGCGACCGAAGGTACAGGTGGCCAGGGCGCCGATGAGCACCAGCCCCATGTAGAAGACCGCGTAGCTGTCCACTTGCAGCAGGGGAGTGACCCCCTGATCCCCCTGGGCCATGACGATGGCTAAGGAGAAGAGCGCCAGGTTGAGGCCTGTGATGGTCACCACGAAGGCGGTGTCATCGCAGCGCTTCCAGGCGATGGCGAGCATCAGGGCGACCATGGCCCCCGTGGTCAGCAACAGGGGCAGCAGGGCCAATAGTTGGGCGGCGGTAAACGTCATGACAAGGCTCCCGGCGTGGACAAGGAAAGGGAGAGAGAAACAGAGGGCATCATTGCAGTGCTCCTGTGGCTGGCAGCGCGTACCAGTGCAGCACGCTCAGCAGGCTGCTGCTGGCGGTGTCGAGCACGGGTTGCGGGTAGAGACCGAGCAGCACCAGCAGACCGGCTATGGTCAGCATCATGGCCAGCTCCCGTCTGTCCAGGCCCTTGAGGACGCTCTCGTCCTTGGGAGCTCCGAAGCAGGCGCGCTGCAGCATGATGAGGGAGTAGACCGAGGCCAGCACCAGGCCGAAGGTGGCGATGATGGTGATGATGGGGGCCACCTGGAAGCTGCCGATGAGGATCAGGAACTCGCCGACGAAGTTGCCGGTGCCCGGCATGCCAAGGGAGGCCACCGAGAAGAACAGCATGACGCCGGGCAGGTAACGCAGCCGACCCCAGAGGCCGCCCATCAGGCGCAAGTCCCGGGTGTGCAGGCGCTCGTAGAGCTGGCCACACAGGATGAAGAGGCCGGCGGCGGAGAGGCCGTGGGCGATCATCTGCACCACGGCGCCCTGCAGCGCCAGCTCGCTACCGGAGTAGATGGCGATCATCACGAAACCCATGTGGGAGATGCTGGTGTAGGCCACCAGCCGCTTGATGTCTGTCTGGGCGAACGCCAGCAGGGCGCCGTAGACGATGCCGAACAGGCCAAGGAGCATGGCGTAGGGGGCGAACTGGGCGGAGGCCTCCGGGAACAGCGGCAGGGTGAAGCGCAGCAGGCCGTAGGCGGCGGTCTTCAGCAAGATGCCCGCCAGATCCACGGAACCTGCGGTCGGTGCCTGACTATGGGCGTCCGGCAACCAGCCATGGAGCGGCACCAGCGGCATCTTGACCGCGAAGGCGATGAAGAAGCCCAGCATCAGCAGCCACTGTACGCCAATGCTCATCGGGGTGTTGAGCAGGTCGAGGTAGTTGAAGGTAAAGACGCCGGTGGCGGCGTGGTGAGTCAGTACCAGCCCCAGGATGGCCACCAGCATGATGAGGCCGCTGGCCTGGGTGTAGATGAAGAACTTGGTGGCCGCGTTGATCCGGGATTTACCGTCGGTAACCGAATGGCCCCAGAGCGCGATCAGGAAGTACATGGGAACCAGCATCATCTCCCAGAAGAAGAAGAAGAGGAACAGGTCCACCGCCATGAAGACGCCGAGCACGCCCCCCAGGATCCACAGCAGGTTGAGGTGGAAGAAGCCGATGCGCTGCACGATTTCTTTCCAGGAGCAGAGGATGGCCAGCACGCCGATGAAGCTGGTGAGCATCACCATCAGGAGCGACAAGCCGTCTACCGCCAGGTGCAATGAGATGCCGAAGCGGGGGATCCAGGGTTGCTGCCACTCGGCCGCCCAGACGGGGAGGCCGGGGCTGGCGAGGGAGAAGTCACCGCCGAGCCAGATGGCACCGGAGAGCACCAGGCAGGCGCTCATGGAGAGCAGGGCTACCCAGCGAACGAATTGTCCGCCGAGCCGCTCCATCTGCCAGCAGAGCAAGCCGCCGATAAAAGGAATTAACAAGATCCAGAGTAAGGTCACGATATCAGCTCTCGTCTAGGTTCTAGTCGGGCAGGCCCCGGGCCTGCCACACATATTGGGCTCATGGATCAGCCGAGCAGCAGCAGCGCCAGGATCAGGACGGCGCCCATCCCCATGGAGGCTGCGTACCAGCGCAACTTGCCGGACACCGTCCAGGCCAGCATCTGATGACCGCTGTGTGCCAGTACGGCGGGCAGGTTCATCATCCGATCCAGCGGGTCCTTGCCAAGCAAGCGGGTCGCCAGCAGGTAGGGCTTGACCCAGATCCAGTCATACAACCAGTCAAAGCCCCAGGCGTTGAACCAGAGGGTGCTGAGCGCGCGGCCAGGAGCACTATTTGCGATGCTTTTTGCCAGACGACGTTCGCCAAGGAACAGGAAAGCAGCGAGCGCGATACCTGCCACGGCGATGAGGCCGGAGAGGATCTCGAGGCTGTGGCGTCCC
This sequence comes from Aeromonas rivuli, assembly GCF_000820045.1. Taxonomy (GTDB): domain Bacteria; phylum Pseudomonadota; class Gammaproteobacteria; order Enterobacterales; family Aeromonadaceae; genus Aeromonas; species Aeromonas rivuli. The sequence continues at coordinate 15,656 of NZ_CDBJ01000079.1, forward strand.
TCTTCGATATGATCCCCGGGGCCTGCCGGCAGTACTCCGGCGAGCGGCGGCACTATCAGGGCACCCACCGCGGTGGAGAGCACCAGCAGCACCAGCAGCGGCAGCTTGTGCGCTAGGCCGTGACCGGCATGGGCCTCGGTTTGCGGCTTGCCGTGGAAGGCGATGAAGATGAGGCGGAAGGTGTAGAGGGAGGTCAGGAAGGCCCCCACCAGACCGGCCCACAGCAGGGCGCTCTGGCCACTGGCCTGCACCTGCCAGAGGATGGCGTCCTTACTGTAGAAACCGGCGGTGACCAGCGGCAACGCGGCCAGGGCCGAGCCCCCCACCAGGAAGCAGGCATAGACCAGGGGCAGGCTCTTGCGCAGGCCCCCCATCTTGAAGATGTTCTGCTCGTGGTGGCAGGCGATGATCACCGCACCAGAGGAGAGGAACAACAGCGCCTTGAAGAAGGCGTGGGTCATCAGGTGGAAGATGGCCCCTTCCCAGGCGCCGACCCCTAAGCCTAAGAACATGTAGCCTATCTGGCTCATGGTGGAGTAAGCCAAAATCCGCTTGATGTCGGTCTGTACCAGGGCGGCAAAGCCCGCCAGCACTAGTGTGATGGCACCGACCAGGGCCACCAGATGGAGGATTTCCGGGGCAAGCAGGAAGAGGCCGTGGGTGCGGGCGATGAGGTAGACACCGGCGGTCACCATGGTGGCCGCGTGGATCAGTGCCGAGACCGGGGTCGGGCCCGCCATGGCGTCTGCCAGCCAGGTCTGCAGGGGCAGCTGGGCGGATTTACCGACAGCGCCACCGAGCAGCATCAGGCAGGCGAACGACAGGGCAGGGGAGCCCTCGGCAAACATCGCCGGGGCGCGCACCAGCAGCTCGTGGATGTTGAGGGTGCCGAGCTCGCGGTAGAGCACGAAGAGCCCGATGGCGAGGAAGACGTCGCCGACCCGGGTCACCACGAAGGCCTTGAGGGCCGCCGCCCCATTGGCCGGGTTGCGGTAGTAGAAGCCGATCAGCAGGTAGCTGCACAGCCCCACCCCTTCCCAGCCGAGGTAGACGAACAGCAGATCATCGGCCAGCACCAGGAACACCATGCTGGCGATGAAGAGGTTGGTGTAGGTGAAGAAGCGGGAATACCCCTCTTCTCCGCGCATGTACCAGGAGGCGAACAGGTGGATGAAGAAACCCACCCCTGTCACTACCCCCAGCATGGTCAGCGACAGCCCATCCAGTGCAAGACGGAAGGTGGGCTGGAATTCACCCACCGACATCCACTGCCACAGGGTCTGGGTATAGACGCCGCCCTCTGGCACGTTGCCGAGAAAATCGATGCCAACCCAGATTGTGGTCAGGGCCGACAGACCGATGCTGCCGACACCGATCAGTGCCGAGCTGCGCTCACCGAAGCGGCCGATGGAGAAGGCCAGCACCAGCCATCCCAGCAGGGGGAATAGGAAAGTCAGGAATAAGAGGCTCATCCGCGCATCTCGCTCACAGTGTCCACGTTCAGGGTGTGGTAACGACGATAGAGCAGCAGTAACAGGGCGAGGCCGATACTGGCCTCCGCTGCCGCCAGAGAAATCACCAGTATGTACATGATCTGGCCGTCGGCCTGGGCCCAGCGGCTACCCGCCACCACGAACGCCAGGGCGGACGCATTCATCATGATCTCGATACTCATGAGGATAAACAGCAGGTTGCGGCGGATCAGCAGACCGCACAAACCGATGCAGAACAGAATTGCCGCGAGCAGCAAGCCGTGCTCCATGGGGATACCACTCATTGCTGACCTCCTTCCTGGGATGGGCGAGCGGTGGGTTTGGGGACGGAAAGCACTTCCCCGCTCTTGTCTTCACGGCCAAGGTGATAGGCGGTCACCAGACCTGCCAGCAGCAGGATGGAGGCGAGCTCCACCGCCAGCACATAGGGGCCGAACAGGGCGATGCCGACCTCTTTTGCACTGACGTCGGTCTGCCCGAGCTCACCGCCGGTGACCCCGAGAATGCCGTAGGCCAGGAAGCCGAGCAGGATGAGGGAGAGCAGGGCAGGCCCACCCCAGGTCATGGGGGTGAGCCAGTTGCGCTCCTGATCCTGGGCGCTCCCTAAGTTCAGCATCATCACCACGAACACGAACAGCACCATGATGGCGCCGGCGTAGACGATCACCTGCAGGGCGCCTGCGAAGGAGGCTCCCAGGCAGAAGAAGATCATGGCCACGGCGATGAGCGAAATGATGAGATTGAGCAGCGCATGCATGGGGTTGCTGGTGCTGATGACCCGCAGCGTGCTGTAAACGGCGACCAGGGCCGCGGCATAAAATGCCAGTTCCATGATTGACTCCTAGGGCAGCAGGCTCTTGACATCGATGGGCTTGGCTTCGTTCTCGGCATCCCCTTTGGGCTTGCCGTCGATGGCCATCCCGCTCATGCGGTAGAAGTTGTAGTCCGGGTATTTGCCGGGGCCGCTGATCAGCAAGTCTTCCTTCTCGTACACCAGATCCTGGCGGCGATACTCACCCATCTCGAAATCCGGCGTCAGCTGGATGGCGGTGGTGGGGCAGGCCTCTTCACACAGACCGCAGAAGATGCAGCGGGAGAAGTTGATGCGGAAGAACTCCGGGTACCAGCGACCGTCGTCCCGCTCCGCTTTTTGCAGGGAGATGCAGCCGACCGGGCAGGCCACGGCGCACAGGTTGCACGCCACGCAGCGCTCGTCACCGTCCGGATCCCGGGTCAACACGATGCGACCGCGAAAACGGGGCGCGGCATAGACCTGCTGCTCCGGGTAGCTCAGGGTTTCGCGGGGGCGCCAGGCATGGGAGAAAACCATCCCCAGGCTGCGTAACTGGGTGCCAACACCCTTGATAATGCTAGTAATTTTCATAGTCGTGCCTCACTGCACATTTATCAGCACTACGGCGCCGGTTACCAGCATGTTGAGCAAGGTAAGCGGTAAGCAGACTTTCCAGCCAAAGGACATCACCTGGTCAAAGCGCGGGCGGGGCAGGGAGGCCCGCAGCAGGATGAAGAACACCATGAAACAGGCGGTCTTCAGGGCAAACCAGATGAAGGGCGGCAACCAGGGGCCGTGCCAGCCACCGAAGAAGAGGGTCACGATGAGGGAGGAGATCAGCACTATGCCGATGTACTCGCCCACGAAGAACAGACCCCACTTCATACCCGCGTATTCGATGTGATAGCCGTCGGCGAGCTCCTGCTCGGCCTCCGGCTGGTCAAACGGGTGACGGTGGGTGACGGCAACCCCGGCAAACAGGAAGGTGATGAAGCCCAGGAACTGGGGGATCACGTTCCACAATCCGGCTTGCGCCTCCACGATCTCCCGCAGGTTGAAGCTGCCGGTCTGGATGACGATCCCCATCAGGGAGAGGCCGAGGAACACCTCGTAGGAGAGGGTCTGGGCCGAGGCGCGCAGGCTGCCGAGCAGGGAGTACTTGTTGTTGCTCGACCAGCCGGCAAAGAGCACGGCGTAGACCGCCAGCCCTGCTATGGCCAGGATGTAGAGCAGCCCCACGTTGAGATCCGCCACGCCCCAGGTGGGGGTGATGGGCACCACCGCAAACGCCAGGATGAAGGCGGTAAAGGCGATGATGGGGGCCAGCACGAAGATCCGGCGATCCGCGAACGGCGGGATCCAGTCCTCCTTGAAGAACATCTTGACCATGTCGGCCGCCAGTTGCAGCAGGCCGAAGGGGCCCACCCGGTTGGGGCCGTACCTGTCTTGCCAGAGCGCCAGCAGACGGCGCTCGATGAAGCTCATGAAGGCGCCAGCCCCCACAATCCCCACCAGCACGATCAAGGCTTTGCCTACCTCCAGCAACAGATCGATCAGCTCATTGCTCATGCGATGGCCTCCTGCAAGTCAGTCACATAGGCCTGGTGCAGCGCGGTCGGCAGACCATGGGCGCCCAGGGGCAGGCCGAGCAGACCCGGTGCCAGCCGTTCGCTTATCCGCAGGGTCAGCCGCCAGTGGTGACCACCCCAGGAGAAGGCCACCAGATTGCCGGCATGAAGGGCCAAACGGGCGGCATCGACCGGGTTCAGCACCAGCTCGGGGTCCCCCATGCGGGCCTGGATGACGGGGCTGCGCGCGGAGAGCTCGTCTCCACCGAACAGCTGGTCATAACTCACCACTTGCAGCGCCTCCTGGGCCTGGAAGGGAGTCGGGATGCTGTCGAACCAGCCGAGGTTGTCCTCACCCGGTTCCAGCAGGCGGCGGCCGGGATCCCCGGCCCGCAGGTTGCCACCCACCTCGTCCTGGAACTTGTTCCAGGCGGAGGGGGAGTTCCAACCCGGCGCCCAGGCAAAGGGCACCTGTTGCAGCGGCTGGCGGGCACCGGCGAAGCCTTCCATGGAGAAGTTGAAGGGCGAGTCGGCGTCTTGCGCCACCCTGGGCTCGCTCACGTTCTGATCCGCCAGCATGGAGGTGCGGCCGCTGTAGCGGTGCGGCTCGCGGGCGAGCTTCATGCCGCGGATGCGCAGGCCGGCATTGGGTGCGGCTTCCCCCATGGTGGCCAGCAGCGGGGTACTGACGGCGCAAGCAGCACTTACCTCATCAAAGTTATTCCAGCGCAGGGGTTTTCTATCCAGCGCCCCTTGCAACGCCGCCAGCCAGCGCCAGCTCTCGCGCACCTGGATATCGGCGTCGTAGAAGGCGGGGGCATAGACCTGGAAGAAGCGCTGGGCGCGACCTTCCATGTTGACGATAGTGCCGTCGGCCTCGGCGAAGCTGGCGGCGGGCAGCACCAGATCCGCCTGCTGAGCGGTCTGGGTGTCCTGGTGATCGACCACCAGCCGATGTTGCAGACGAGCGAGGGCGGCATCGACCCGGTTGCGCGCGGCGCGGCGATAGAGATCGTTCTCCAGGGTGATCAGCGCCAGCTTCTGCTCCCCTTCGATGCGGCTCAAGGCGGCTTCCAGCGGCGCATCGGAAGATGCCAGCATGGCCAGCCCCAGGCTGTTGGCCTCCTGGGCCACCAGCGCCAGGCTCACCTCCTGGGCACGCCCCTTGAGGGCGCGGGCTATGTTGCTGGCCGCCTCGATCAGGGCCTGGGAGCGGGCGCCGGAGCCGGCGATGATGAGCGGCTTCCTGGCATTGCCGAGCAGCTCGGCCCAGCGGGTGGCCAGGGCCTGCTGATCGGCACTCAAGCCGTGCGGGGTCGGGGCCGAGCCATCGAGCAGGTGGGCGATGGCAAAGCCGAGCCGGGCCTGATCATCAAAAGGTGCATGCAGCTTGTCTGCAGCCACATCATCCAGACGGGTGCTGTCGAGGCTGGTAATGAGCAGCGGATAACGCTCATTCTGAGCCAGGGTCTGCACCGCGGCGACCTGCCACAGATCCACCTTCAGCTTGCGGGCTATCTCGCGGCCCTTGCCCTTGACCGCCTGGCGCAGGGCCAGGGCGATGCGGGCGGCGCTCATGGTGACATCTTCACCCAGCACCAGGATGGCGTCGGCCTCCTCCATGTCGCGCAGGCTGGGGGTACGCACGCCGCCGTGCTGCAGTATATGCAGCATCTTCTGCAGGCAGGCCCATTCACTCTGCTCGACACCGCAATAGAAGTTGTCGGCACCCACCAGCTCGCGCAGGGCGAAGTTGCTCTCCAGCGAGGCGCGGGGCGAGCCGATGCCGATGACGCCAGCGGCGGTGCGCAGGGCATCGGCGGCGCGGTTGAGGGCGCCATCCACCGTGATGGCGAGTCGGTCGTTACCATCCTGAAGCAGGGGCTGGCGGGGGCGGTCGGCCAGGTTGACATAGCCGTAGCCGAAGCGGCCGCGGTCGCACAGGAAGTAGTGGTTCAGGGCACCGTGGTAGCGGTTCTCGATGCGGCGCAGCTCGCCATAGCGCTCCCCCGGGCTGATGTTGCAGCCGACCGAGCACCCTTGGCAGATGCTGGGGGCAAACTGCATGTCCCACTTGCGGTTGTAGCGCTCGGAATGGGTCTTGTCGGTGAAGACGCCGGTGGGGCAGACCTCCACCAGGTTGCCGGAGAACTCGCTCTCCAGGGTGCCATCCTCGACCCGGCCGAAGTAGAGGTTGTCGTGGGCGCCGTAGACACCCAGATCCTCGCCGCCGGCGTAATCCTTGTAGTAGCGCACGCAGCGATAGCAGGCGATGCAGCGGTTCATCTCGTGGTTGATGAAGGGGCCGAGATCCTGATTCTGGTGGGTGCGCTTGGTGAAGCGGTAGCGACGGCTGTTGTGGCCCGTCATCACCGTCATGTCTTGCAGGTGGCAGGCGCCCCCCTCTTCACACACCGGGCAGTCGTGGGGGTGGTTGGTCATCTGCCACTCCACCACCGTCTTGCGAAACGCCTTCGCCTCTTCGTCTTCGATGGAGATATAGCTGCCATCGGTAGACGGCGTCATGCAGGACATGACCAGGCGGCCGCGCTTGTCGTCGGCATTCTGATACTGTTTGACCGCACACTGGCGGCAGGCGCCGACGCTACCGAGCGCCGGGTGCCAGCAAAAATAGGGGACGTCCAGACCCAGCGACAGACAGGCTTGCAGCAGGTTGTCTGCCCCGTCTACCTCGAACTCTTTACCGTCTATATGAATGGTGGCCATACAACTTCCCTGACATCAAATTAGATAAAATCCATGGCTCGCAGCAGGCATGACGCCTCGTGTTACCAGCGTTCGCCCAGCAGATTGGGCTGGATACCCTTGAACAGCTTGTGATTGTCATGGGGGGCCTTGACCCCGGCCTCGAACTCGGACCTGAAGTACTTCATGGCACTGCCAAGGGGCTCGACGGCGCCGGGGGCATGGGCGCAGAAGGTCTTGCCCGGCCCCAGGAAGCTGACCAGCTGCTCCAGGGTGGCGAGATCCTCTGGCTGGCCTTCGCCTCGCTCCAGAGCCCGCAGGATCTTGACGCTCCAGGGCAGGCCATCGCGGCAGGGGGTGCACCAGCCGCAGGATTCGCGGGCGAAGAACTCCTCCATGTTGCGCAAGAGTCCGACCATGTTGACGCTGTCATCCACCGCCATGGCGAGGCCCGTCCCCATACGGGTGCCGACCTTGCCGATGCCGCCCGCATACATCTGGGCATCCAGGTGCTCGGGCAGCAGGAAGCCGGTGCCGGCACCGCCCGGTTGCCAGGCCTTGAGGCGATAACCGGGTTTCATGCCGCCGGCATAGCCCTCGAACAGCTCACGCGCCGTGATACCAAAGGGCAGCTCCCACAGACCCGGGTTGTTCACCTTGCCGGAGAAGCCCATCAGCTTGGTGCCGTGATCTTCCGAGCCTGGCAGCGCCAATCCCTGGTACCACTCGACGCCGTTGCCTATGATGGCGGGCACGTTGCACAGGGTCTCGACGTTGTTGACGCAGGTCGGTTTGCCCCAGACGCCTACGATCGCGGGGAAGGGGGGTTTGGCCCGCGGGTTGGCGCGGCGCCCTTCCAGGGAGTTGATGAGCGCCGTCTCTTCGCCGCAGATGTAACGACCGGCACCGGTGTGGACGAACAGCTCGAAGTCGAAGCCCGAGCCCAGGATGTTCTTGCCGAGCAGGCCGGCTGCCTTGGCCTCGATCACCGCGCGGCGCAGGTGGATGGCGGCATCCACATACTCGCCACGCAGGAAGATGTAACCGCGGTAGGCCTTGAGGGCCCGGGCACTGATGATCATCCCCTCGATCAGCAGGTGGGGCAGCTGCTCCATCAGCAGCCGATCCTTGTAGGTGTTCGGCTCCATCTCGTCGGCGTTGCAGAGCAGGTAACGGATGTTCATGCTCTCGTCTTTGGGCATCAGGCCCCACTTCACCCCGGTGGAGAAGCCGGCGCCACCGCGGCCCTTGAGGCCCGCGTCCTTGACGGTGCTGACGATCTCGTCCGGGCTCATCTGGCCCAGCGCGCGGCGGGCGGCTTCGTAGCCCTGCTTGGCCTGGTACTCCTCGATCCAGACCGGCTGGCCATCGTCGCGCAGCCGCCAGGTGAGGGGATGGGTCTCGGGGGCTCGGGGGGTGCGGTTGGCGGTGCCAAGGGATGCCAGGCTCATGGGTAAGCCTCCAGGGTTTTAAGCAAGCCGATCGCATCCAGCCCGCCGAAGGTGTCGTCGTCGATCATCAGCGCCGGCCCCTTGTCGCAGTTGCCGAGGCAACAGACCGGCAGCAGGGTGAAGCGGCCGTCGGCCGAGGTCTGGCCGGGGGCCAGATCCAGCACATCTTTCAGACCCGCCAGCAGCTGCTCATGGCCGTTGATGTAACAGACCATGCTGTCACAGACACGGATGATGTGGCGGCCGACCGGCTGGCGGAAGATCTGGCTGTAGAAGGTGGCGACCCCTTCCACGTCGCTGGCGGGGATGCCCAGCTCGGCGGCGATGGCATGGATGGCACCATCCGGTACCCAGCCGCGCGCCTGCTGCACTATCTTGAGTGCTTCGATGCTGGCGGCGCGGGGATCTTCGTAGTGGTGCGTCTCATGCAAGATGGCGTCGCGCTCGGCCTGGCTCAGGGCGAATCCGTCGCCCTTGCCCTGACACGCACTCTGTCCCGCTGAGGACGATGTATTTTTGCACTGACATTGCTGGCTCATGACTTAACCTTTTGTCGTTTATTCTTCTTGTCCCGTCACTGCGGGGACTTAACGATCCACATCCGACATAACGAAATCGATACTGCCCAGGTAGACGATGAGATCCGACACCATCTGGCCGCGGATCACCGAGGGGATCTGCTGCAGGTGGGCAAAGCTCGGGGTGCGGATCCGGGTCCGGTAGCTCATGGTGGAGCCGTCGCTGGTCAGGTAGTAGCTGTTGATCCCCTTGGTCGCCTCTATCATCTGGAAGGACTCGGCGGCCGGCATCACGGGCCCCCAGGACACTTGCAGGAAGTGGGTGATCAGGGTCTCGATGTCCTGCAGGGTGCGCTCTTTTGGCGGCGGTGTGGTGAGCGGGTGATCCGCCTTGAAGGGTCCCTCCGGCATGTTTTTCATGCACTGCTCTATGATGCGCATGCTCTGGCGGATCTCCTCGATGCGCACGGTGGCGCGATCGTAAGCATCGCCATTGCTGCCCACCGGCACCTCAAACTCGAACTGATCGTAGCCGGAGTAAGGGCGCCACTTGCGCACGTCGAAGTTGAGGCCGGTGGCGCGCAGACCGCCGCCCGTGGTACCCCAGGCCAGCGCCTGCGCGGTGGTGTAGGCGGCGACGCCTATGGTGCGACCGCGCAAGATACTGTTGCGCATGGCGGCCTTCTCATACTCCATCAGCCGCTTGGGCAGCCAGCTCAGCAGGTTGTCCTGGATGAGGCGGGCCCAGCCGATCGGCAGATCGTGCGCCACGCCGCCGATGCGGAACCAGGCAGGGTGCATGCGCGCACCGGTGATGGCCTCGATGATGAGGTAGATCTTCTGCCTGTCGGTGAAGGTGAAGAACACCGGGGTCATGGCCCCCACGTCCTGGATATAGGTACCGAGGAACAGCAGGTGGCTCTGGATGCGGAACAGCTCCGACATCATCACCCGGATCATGTCGACCCGGTTGGGCACGGTGATCCCCGCCAGCTTCTCGACCGCCAGCACATAGGGCAGGTTGTTCATCACCCCCCCTAAGTACTCGACCCGGTCGGTGTAGGGGATGTAGCTGTGCCAAGACTGGCGCTCACCCATCTTCTCGGCACCACGGTGGTGATAGCCGATGTCGGGCACGCAGTCGCGGATCTCCTCACCATCGAGCTGCAGCACCAGCCGGAAGGCGCCGTGGGCGGAGGGGTGGTTGGGGCCGAGGTTCAAGAACATGTAGTCTTCGTTCTCGTTGCCCCGGCTCATGCCCCACTCTTCGGGCTTGAACAGCAGGTTGTCCTGTTCCTGATCCTGCTTGACCGCGTCGAGCATGAAGGGATCGAACTCGGTGGCCCGGGCCGGGTAGTCCTTGCGCAGCGGGTGTCCCTGCCAGCTCTTGGGCATCATGATGCGGGTGAGATGGGGGTGACCGTCGAAGGTGATGCCCATCAGATCCCAGACTTCCCGCTCGTACCAGTTGGCGTTGGGGAAGTGACGGCTGATGGTCGGCAGGTGCAGATCGCTCTCCATCAGCGGCACCTTCAGCATCACATCGGCGTTACGGTCGATGGAAATGAGGTGGTAGAAGACGGTGAAGTCGCTGCCCGGCAGGCCGTGGCGGTGGCTGCGCATTCGCTCGTCGGTGGCGCTGAGATCAAACAGCATCACGAACGGGGAGGGCAGTTTTTGCAAGAAGCCCATCACGTCCAGCAGCAGATCGCGGGAGAGCCAGAGCACCGGCACCCCGGTGCGGGTGGTCTGGACGGTGAAGCGCTCGGCGCCGAAATGGGCAAACAGCTCGCCGACCACCTGGGCATCGGCGTGATCCGCCGTCTGCCCCTGGGCCATGGTGTAGTTGCTTGGGAATTCTCGAGTCAGTTTCATGGTCAGATCTCATCCGGCGTGCGCAGGTTGGTGACTTGGATGCGCTCTTCCCGCTTGCGATCCTTCTCGGCCTGCATCTGGGGGCGATAGATCCCCTGATCGCCCACCGTCCAGGAGAGGGGGCGGCGCTCCTTGCCGATGGAGTCCTGCAACAGCATCAGGGCCTGCAGGAAGGCTTCGGGACGGGGCGGGCAGCCCGGAATGTAGACGTCGACCGGCAGGAACTTGTCCACCCCCTGCACCACGGAATAGATGTCATACATGCCGCCCGAGTTGGCGCAGGCGCCCATGGAGATGACCCACTTGGGTTCGAGCAGCTGTTCATAGAGGCGCTGGATGACGGGCGCCATCTTGATGAAGGGGGTGCCGGCGATCACCATGAAATCCGCCTGACGGGGCGAAGCCCGGATGACTTCGGCGCCGAAGCGGGCCACGTCATGGGGGGAGGTGAAGGCGGTACACATCTCCACATAGCAGCAAGAGATACCGAAGTTGTAGGGCCAGAGGGAGTTCTTGCGGCCCCAGTTGACTGTGTCTTGCAGCACCTCTTCGAGGCGCCCGATCATGATGCCGCGGCTCGCCTGCTGCGCCAGTGGGTCATCGACGGTCTGGCGCTGTTCCTGGGGGTAGCGCTCAACGGGCGCATCCGGGTCAATCCGGGTCAGGGTGTACTTCATGGTGCAACCTCAAAGGGATAATCGGTAAATCAGTCTGGCTTCTTGTCAGTCAGGACGCGTTTCTTCGGGGCCCAGTCGAGGGCACCGATGCGCCACAGGTAGATGAGGCCTACCAGCAGCAGGGTGATGAAGATGGTGGCTTCGATGAAACCGACCCAGCCGCTTTCCCGAACGGAGACGGACCAGGCGAAGAGATAGAGCGCCTCGACGTCGAAGATGACGAAGAACATGGCGACCAGGTAGAACTTGGCGGAGAAACGCAGACGGGCGTTGCCGACGGAATCGATGCCGGATTCGAAGGGTCTGTTTTTGGCACGGCCATAGGCTCGCCCTCCCAGCAAGGCCGCGACGCCTATCATGGTCAGACAGATGCAGATGGCCCCAATGACATAGACAGCAAAGGCCCAATGCTGGACAGCGACATCAGCAAACATATAGGTTTTCCCTAACAAAATTAATCATGTGACACAACAATCCTGTCACGCAGTATGGCACTTCCATACTGATTTATATGTCATTTCATCAGGCCAATTATTAATCAGGGCAAGGAGAAATTGCTTTTTGCTACCGGGGTCAAACTTCTCATTCGAGAATGATTTTTAATCGCCGTGAAACGCGGAGGCGTGCTGTCGGTGGCAGGAGAAATAGGGCGCGGCAAAGCCAAGATCCCCCATGGGGGGATCTTTTTATCAGGGGGTGAGGAGGGGGAGGGTTCGTTCGGCGGCTTTGCCTTGTGAGAGGGTTATCTCGACGCGCCGATTGGCCTGCCGGTGTGCGAGGGTGTCATTGGCAAAGCGAGGCTGGGTGTCGGCCACCCCTTGAGCGATGACTCGTCTGGCATCGATCTTCGGGTTGGTCAGCAGGGTGTGGACTATGGATGCCGCCCGCAGCACCGACAACTCCCAGTTGTTGCGATAAAGCTCTATCGCCGTCAGTGAATCATCGGTATGACCGGTGACCACCACCATACCCGGGATATCTGCCAGGGTATCGGAGACCTTGTTGACCAGAGGAATGAATTGGGGTTGGAGGAAGGCCGAGTTTGCAGGGAACAGGCTCTTCTCGCCGATACGGATCACCAGCTGGCTGCCGAGCTGCTCTACCTCCAGTTCTTTGGATTCAATCTGGCTCTTGAGCTGCTGATCCAGTTTCTGTTTGGTGGTGGTTGCCCACTCCTGCTCCTTGCTCTTATGGGGCCAGGACTCCGCCGCATTGGCTTTCTCCGAGGCGCCAATGGTTTCGTTGAAGGGATCGGTCGCCACCGTGGGTGCCTCTGTACTCAGTACCGGCTCTGCTTGGGGGACAGCCGGCGTGATGCTGGGATCGGGCTCGAGGATCCCGGTGCCCCCTTGCATCACCGGCGAGCCCGCGGGAGGAGAGATGAGCCCGATCTTGCCGAGCGACTCAATGAGACCCTGGATCAACACCCGGGTTTCCGACTGCTTGGTCATGGCGAAGGAGTAGAGCACCACGAACAGGGCGAACAGCAGGGTCATGAAATCGGCATAGGAGACCAGCCAGCGCTCATGGTTCTCCGGGGATTCAGCCTTTTTCTTTTTGGCCATCATGGCCTCCGAGATAGGGTTCCAGAGTCACTTGCAGCCGTTGCTGTGATTCGCCGTCCAGGATGCAGAGGATGCCGGTCAGAGTCATCTCCTTGTAGTGCCTGATCTGATGGGCAAATCCTTTGTAGCGGTTGCCAAATGGCAGAAAGATCAGGTTGGCCGCGCCCACCCCGTAGATGGTGGCGATGAAGGCCACCGCGATGGCCCCCCCAAGCTGGTCTGGGGCATCCAGCAGACCCATCGCATGGATCAGGCCAAACACGGCACCGACGATCCCCATGGTGGGACAGTAACCCCCCATGGCTTCATAAAACTTGACGGTTTGCTCGAGATCTTCCTGCTCGAATTCGATCTCGTTTTCCAGCACCTCGTGGATCTTGGTCTTCTCGTAGCCGTCGACCATCATCTGCACCCCCTTTTGCAAGAAGGGATCCTTGATGTCGTCGATCATGGCTTCCAGCGCCAGCATACCGCTGCGCCTTGCATTGCCTGCCAGGGTTTCCAGCAGTTGAGCCTGCTCTTGCATGTCGAGGCGAAGGGGGGTGATGAGCCATTTGAAGCGCTTGAAGGTTCTGCCAACCACGGAGAAAGGGAATTGGGTCAGGGCCGCGCCGACAGTGCCCCCGATCACGATGAGGAAGGCGGGCAGATTGAGCAGGGCACTGGGATGACCACCTTCGAGCATGTTGCCGCCCAATATGGCAATCAAGGCTAGCAGCAAACCGATCAGACTCATGTATCCAGACCCCTGTGTAGTTAACTCTGGCTAGTGTAGGTACTTAACTATCAGTTTTTCAAAATGATATCCAACTTGTGAACCATTATTGAGAGGTAAAACCAGGCTGGCGGTAGATCCTGTTTCGGCCTTGGCGGCAACATCATGAGGATTAAGGGGATGGGGTTGTGCCGAACTGGCTGGGTGACGGTGATATGGCGGGAGAGAAGAGGGTGAGCGGGTAGCTGCGAAGGGGGAGGCGGTGACATCGCCTCTGGCCGGGCGAGAGTCGTCAATGCCACAAAGCAAAAAACCGACCCTGAGGTCGGTTTTTTATAATTTGGCGGTGAGGGAGGGATGATTCGCCACTGCGTGGCTCACCCCTTCGGGGCGGCCGTTGGCCGTTCATCGCAGCAAGCTGCTCTGCTCGAACCCGGCGAGGGTTCTCACCCTCCCTCCATGGGCATCAGATTTTGCTGTGCCACCAGATGCAAAAAACCGACCCTGAGGTCGGTTTTTCAATTTGGCGGTGAGGGAGGGATTCGAACCCTCGATACGTTGCCGTATACACACTTTCCAGGCGTGCTCCTTCAGCCACTCGGACACCTCACCAAATTTTTGACTGCTGTTTAACGTGTTCAATCACCACGTGGTTCGCTGCGCTGTTGCGTTGGAACGGGGCGTAATTTAGGGGAAAGCTGACTCGGGGTCAAACACTTTTCCCCTTATTTTTCAGAATCTTTATCGAATGCCTATCCCTTGCGCAGAATGCCGGTTTTTTAAGCCGGATCAGGGTTTATCCAAAATGATCAGGCTGTCGGGCAGCTCGTTCTTGTCATTGGTGGGCGGGAAGGCATCGGCCAATATGGCACCGGTGCGGGCCACACACTCGATGAAACCGGGCTCGACCTCGCCCTTGCGGATGCGGGCGGTAAAGTCGTCGATGATCTGCTGCCATTGGGCATTGTCTATGTGTTTGGCGACACCGTCATCGACCAGGATCTCCACATAGTGTTCCGCCACCGAAACGAAGATCAGCACCCCCAGCCTATCGTGGGTGCGATGCAAGCCTTGCTCGATAAACTGCAACCGCGCCATCAGGGCTGCCCGGTGCTGGCGGACCTTCTTCGGGATCAGCAGCATCTTGATGGGGGTCCAGTGAAACAGCAAGGTCAGGACTAGCCAGACAGCCCACTGGGTCAGCAGTATTTCGTACCAGCCGAGCCAAAAGCCGAGCTGGAACACCAGCAAGGGAGTAAGCATGGCCAGCAGTGCAGCCCACAGGGTCGGAATGTAGCGATAGCCGTCACTGGCCGGGGCCAAGACGGTGACCAGCTCGGCGTCAGTGGCCTGCTCGGCTTGGCGTACCTTGGCCTGTAAGGTGTGATAAAACTGTTTAGAAATCATTATGTTGTCTCTTTGTATTCCAGATCACCAGCCACCGGAGGCACCACCGCCCCCAAAACTGCCGCCACCGCCGCTGAAGCCGCCACCACCAAAACCACCGCCGGCGCGACCACCGCCGAAGCCACCGGCCAGATAGGCGCCCCGACGGCGGCCACCGGAGCCACCCCCGCCGCCGCCTCGCAGGTTGTGCAGCACGATCATCACTATCACCATCAGGATGAACAGCCAGGGGCCGCCCAGCTTGTCCTGCTGCTTGGCCACCTCCACCGGTTTGTATTCACCGGCCAGGGCCTGCATGATGCCCTGGCTGCCGGCGACTATGCCGGCCACCATGTCACCGCGCTTGAAGGCAGGCAGGATCCGGGTCTGGATGATGTTGGCGGCGATGGCGTCGGGCAGGGCGCCCTCCAGCCCATAGCCCACTTCGATGCGCACCTTGCGCTCATCCTGGGCGATCAGCAGCAGCACACCGTTGTTGTGCTCCTTCTGGCCAATGCCCCAGTGGCGCCCCAGTTGATAGCCGTACTCTTCGATGGTATTGCCGTCCAGACTGTCAATTGACACCACCACCAGCTGGATGCCGCTGCGTTTTTCAAAGGCAGCCAGTTGCTGGGTCAGCTGATGAGCCTGTTTGCGCGACATCAGATGGGCTTCGTCGACCACCTGGCCGCTGAGGGCCGGGAAGGTGGGGGCGGCTTGCAGCGCCGCCGTCCACAACAGCAGACAGGGCAGCAGCCAGCGCATCATCGAATTCATTGGAAGCTGACCTTGGGGGCCTCATCGGCACCTGGCTTGGCGCTAAAGCTTGGCTTGGGTTCGAGATCCGAATAGAGCAGTTTGGCCCAGATCACCCCGGGGAAGGTGCGCAGCTCGGTGTTGAACTGGCGCACCGCCTCGATGTAGTCGCGACGGGCCACCGAGATACGGTTTTCCGTCCCCTCAAGCTGGGCTTGCAGAGTGAGGAACTGTTGATCCGCCTTCAAATCCGGGTAGCGTTCTACCACCACCATGAGCCGTGACAGGGCACTGCTGAGCTGGTTCTGGGCCGCCTCAAACTGCTTGAGCTGGGCCGGATCGCTTACCTGCAGGCTGCCAACCCGGGCGCGGGCGTCGGTGACCGCCTTGAGAGTCTCCTGCTCGTGGCTGGCATAGCCCTTGACGGTGGCGACCAGGTTCGGCACCAGATCGGCGCGGCGCTGATACTGGTTCTCCACTTGACCCCAGCTCGCCTTGACCTGTTCATCCAGGGTCGGGATGGTATTCATGCCGCAACCGGTCAGGGTCAGCAGCAGGGACAGCAGCAGGAAGGCCCGACCGAAGGGGCGCCAGATACTCGTAGCCATCGTGTTGTTCTCCAGTGATTTTTCAATATTGACCCGCACACCATACAGCCTGTGCTCACCCCTCACAACGGCCCGGCAGTTGCGGCAGCTTGCTGTAGATGGTCGAGGTCTTGGGGAGTTGCGGTTTGTCCTTGATCCAGGAGCTGAGTTCGGCGCCACAGCCATTGCCCGGCGGTATGGGGGCCTGGGGCAGGCAGTCAGGGCTGCCTATGGGGCAGCGCAACCGCACATGGAAGTGGCTGTAATGGCCGACCCAGGGTCTGAGTTTCTGCACCCAGGGCTCGCTTGGCGCACGTTTGCACACCTCGGCCTTGAGCACGGGGTTGATGAAGATGCGGGTCACATCGGGGGATTGGGCGGCGAGGCGCAGCAGGGTCATCTGCTGGGGACCGAAGCGACCCGGCAGGGTTCGGTAGCTTGGCTCATCGATCAGCGCCCACTCCTTGGGGGCATCCTGCTCCCAGCGGCTGATAGGCTTGTTCGCCATGCGAAACCAGATGTCGGCATCGAGGCCGGTCTGGTGGCTGCGGTGACCCGAGCTGAAGGGGCCGCCGCGGGCCATGGCGAGATCGGCGATGTAGAGATCCGGCAAACCGGCCATCTTGGTCTGGCTCGCCAGTCCCTCTAGGTATTGAATCAGCTCGGGGTGGCCGTAGTAGCGTAGCCGCTTGGTGCGGATCACCTGATAACCGGGGCCGGTCAGCGGCAGGGCCATGCCGTTTTTCAGGCAGCCCCCGGCATAACCGCCAATGGCTTCGGGTTGCAGGGTACTGGTCAGCAGGAGCAGGGTGGCGATAAGCATGATGCCCTCTCGGAGAACGGGAAAAGGGGTGTCCTTTGAGCGTCACCAGCATAGCAATAGAGCGGGGGGCAGGGCCAGTGGGGACCACGACCTTGCATCGGCTCCAACCTTATTGCCACAATGCGCCCCTCGAAGGGGATCTGAATAGAGGAACAAGATGATGAAAGCGAGTGAGCTGGTCGGCAAGGATGGCATTTTCTGGTTGCAGCCACCGGCCGGGCGCTTCTATCCCGCCATGGTGAGCCTGCTGCTGTTGAGCCTGGGAGCGGTCGGGGTCGCGCTCTGGCAGGGCTACCCCCAGATGGGTCTTTTGCCCTGGGTCGGCGTCATCTTTGGCGGCATAGTGCTGCTGATGATGCTGGTGCCCCGCCACTGGCAAGCCTGGCGCATGGCGGAACTTGCTTGGGATGCAGAATATCTCTACCTCATCAACGGCTCGCAAGACAGGGCCAAGGCGATAGCGCGAGGGGCGCTGGTTGAGGTGGATCGCGAACGGCGGGTCGGTCATAACGGGGAGTGGCTCGCCTTCAGCCTGGACCTGGCTCTGGCCCCGGATGATCTCGATGAGGCCGCCGAGGTATTGGGTTTGACTGGTGAGACGGCCCACGAGATAAGCCCGGGGATCTATCGATTTGGCTTTAAACGGGCCTGGCACGGCCACTCGGCACTGAGCCGAATATTGGCCAAACTGGTGCCGAATCGGGCTGATTAATTTCTAGACAATTTGGGGTTAAGCTCAGATACTGCCTGTTACTCGAATTGAACTTGCCGCCGGACTTACTCGAGAGATCAATGGCTTGAGTGGTCAGGCGGGGAGTGCCAGGACATGATGCCCTGGCCAGTCCGGCGTAGCGGTTGTGCCCTGCTGCTGCATCGGTGATTGCATAGAGAAGGCACCCTGACTCGAGAGTGGATGGCATGAAGATTTACGTAGGAAATCTGTCGTACCGGATGACGGCCGACGAACTGACAACCGTATTCAGCCAGTTTGGACAGGTAGAGAAGGTCGATATCATCATCGACCGCGATACCGGTCAGTCCAAGGGATTCGGTTTTATTGAAATGCCGGTAAACGGTGAGGCCGAGAAGGCGATCGCCGATTTGCATGGCACCGAGATAGGTGGACGAACCATCACGGTCAATCAGGCCAAACCGAAGACAGATGCACCACGTGGTCGCCCCCAGCGTCATCGTTGAGGTGCTTCGATAAGGCAAAACGGCATGGGTTTCCCCATGCCGTTTTTGTTTGTGCCTGATGTAGCCTGTCGATGAGGATCAGGGCACGTCGTAGCCCAGGGCCGCCTTGCGAATGCGGAACCACTGCTGGCGACTGAGGTGCACCGCCTCCGAGGCGACGGCGCTGGCGATCCGTTCGCGCTTGCCCGAGCCGATGATGGGCAGCGGCCGGCTTGGCAACATCATCACCCAGGCGTATACCACTTGCTCTATGGTCTGGGCACCGCTCTCTTCGCGGATCCGCTCCAGCTCGTGGCGCAGGTGTTCATAGCGACCATCGTGGAACAGGCTGCCGCCTCCCAGGCAAGACCAGGCCATGGGGCTGATGTGCAACTGTTGGCACAAGTCCAGAGTGCCATCCAGGGTGAGATCCATGTTGAGGGGGGAGATCTCCAACTGGTTGGTGACCAGGGGGAAGGGCAGACGCGATTGCAGCAGCTCGAACTGGCGCGCGGTGAAGTTGGAGACGCCAGCGTGCTTGATCTTGCCCGCCTGCTTGAGGGCGATAAAGGCCTCGGCCACTTCGTCGGCATCCATCAGGGGATCCGGGCGATGGATCAGCAGCAAGTCCAGGTGATCGGTGGCCAGCTTCTGCAAGGAGGCTTCGGCGCTGGCGATGATATACGCCTTGCTGGTGTTGTAATGGTTGAGGGCGTGTTCAGGCTTGGCGGTGAGGGCGATGCCGCACTTGCTGACCAGCTCCATGCGCGTGCGCAGGGAGGGATCGAGGCGCAGCGCCTTGCCGAAGGCCTCTTCACACTGATAGCCGCCATAAATATCGGCGTGATCTATGGTGGTGACCCCGAGATCCAGGTGGTACTTGATGAGATCCAGCAGGGCGGCCGGAGTGAGTTGCCACTCCATCAGGCGCCAGTAACCCATGATGATGCGAGAGAATTCGGGCCCCTGGGGGTGCAGGGTCAGGCGGGATACTGTCATTGTCTTCTCCTTGGGATAAATGCTGGGCTTATCTTGGCCCTTGCGCCCGGGCAAGGCAATAATAGCGCCCGTCGTCATTCGTACTTTGGTTCTGACTGGGAGAGATATGGAAGGCTTTGCTGCGCGATTGCGGGAGTTGATGGGGGAGATGAGCGTGAGCGCCTTCGCCCGCAAGGTGGGCTTGGGCGAGGCGCTCATTCGCAAGTATCTCAAGGGGGCCGAGCCCGGCTTTGCCAAGGCAAACCAGATTGCCATGGCCGCCAACTGCTCTCTGGAGTGGCTGGCCACCGGCTGCGGTTACCTCTATCGCCAGGCCGAAGTGGTCGACAGGCTTGCGCTGCAGGGTGCACGGACCCTGATCTGCGAGCAGGATGCGACCATGGCCCTGCCGGATGAGGAGGCCCTGGTCCGGTTGCTCGCCTATTACCAGTTCCTGCGCAGCCACAAGCGGGCCGATGGCTTTCTCGATCTCGCCATGGCCCGCCAATTCGGCAAGCACCTGGACGAGGCGTGAACGGCGTGTTCAGGGATATCTGTTACCCTTGAAAGCCAAGGGAAATCGACGAGCATGGGGTGGGTAATGGAATACCTTATCTTGGGAAGTGGTGGCCTGGGGACGGCCCTGGCCCTTGAATTGACGCGGCGCAATGAACCCTTCGTCCTGGCGGGGCGTCATGTGCCGCCTGGCATAGAGGCTGGCGCCACCTTTCCCATGCTGGATGTGGATCCCCTGGCGTTCGAGGCTCTGTTCACCCTCTTTGAGAGGTTGCCGAATGTCATCATCAACACCATAGGAGTGCTCCATGATCTGCACTTCATGCCGGAGCGCCGGGTAGAGGAGGTCGATCCTCACTGGTTGTGCGAGAGTGTGCGCACCAATGCCTGGCCAACCCTGGCGCTGGGCGCTTATCTGAGCCAGCGCATGACGGCAGAGAGCGATTGCCTGCTCATCACCCTCTCGGATCTCGAAGGCAGCCTGACCGCCAACCAGCAAGGGGAACACTACAGCTATCGGATGAGCAAGGCGGCCCTCAACATGGGGGTCAAGACGCTAGCGCTTGAGTGGCGCGAGCGCTTCCCCCGGGCGGCGGTGGTGGCGCTGCACCCAGGCCCCATGCATACCCCCCTGCGCGATCCTCTGTTGACCATGCCGCCTGCCGAGACGGTGCGTCCCCCCGCCGAGGTTGCGCCACTGCTGCTCGATGCCATTCGCACACTGGGGCCGGCGCACTCGGGCCAGCTTCAGGATCTGGCCGGTCATCACCTGCCCTGGTAATAGGGTTTCCATCTGCAGAGTGAATGCGGTTCATCGGGGCGACAGGCCGGTGCTGGTCGGGAATCACCTGCCCTGGTAGTTCGGTTTCCATCTGCAGAGTGAAAACGGTTCATCGGGGCGACAGGCAGGTGCTGGCAGGGTATCACCTGCCCTGGTAGTAGGGCTTTCATAGGCCATCCTCCTTGCCAAACAGGGCTCAGCTGGCTTAACGTCAGGCTCTTGCCATTGGAGGGACAGGATGCGCTACATCGATCTACGAAGTGATACGGTAACCCAACCGACAGACGCCATGCGTCAAGTCATGCTGCACGCCCAGGTGGGCGATGATGTCTATGGCGAGGATCCCGCCGTCAATGCCCTGGAGGCTTATGCCGCCACCCGTCTGGGTAAGGAGGCCGCGCTCTTTGTCCCCTCGGGCACCATGTCCAACCTGCTCGGGGTGTTGTCTCACTGCCAACGGGGCGAAGAGGCCTTGCTTGGCAATGGCGCTCACATCTATCGCTATGAGGCCATGGGCAGTGCCGTGCTGGGGTCGGTGGCGCTCAATCCCGTGCCCATGCAGGCAGACGGCACCCTGGCGTTCAGCGATCTCAAACAGGCCATCAAGCCCGATGACCCCCATTTCGCCCAGGCGCGGCTGCTCTGCCTCGAAAATACCCACAATGGCAAGGTGCTGCCCCTGAATTACCTGCATCAGGCCCGTGATTTTGCCGATGAACATGGTCTCAAGCTGCATCTGGATGGTGCCCGTGTTGCCAACGCCGCCGTGGCAAGCGGGGTCTCCCTTGCTGAGATTGCCGCCCCCTTTGATAGCGTCTCGCTCTGCCTGTCCAAAGGGTTGGGGGCACCGGTGGGATCGGTACTGGTAGGGGATGGCGCCTTGATCCAGCGCGCCAGACGGCTGCGCAAGATGGTGGGGGGTGGCATGCGTCAGGCAGGTTTCCTCGCCGCCGCCGGCCAGTTTGCCCTGGAGCACCAGTGCGCGCGTCTCGCAGACGATCATCGCCGTGCTCGCCGTTTGGCCGAGGGGCTGGCCGGGTTGCCCGGCATCAAGCTGGATGTGAGCCAGGTGCAGACCAATATGCTGTTCTTGCAGCTGACCCAGGGAGACAGCAGCGCGCTGCTGGCCTTCATGAAGGAGCGCGGCATCCTCTTCTCCGGCTATGGCGAGATGCGGCTGGTGACCCATTTGCAGATAACCGACGATGATGTGGCCGAGGTGATCGACGCCTTCAGCGAGTATTGTCAGGGGCGCTAGGCTGGGTCAGGGCTCCCGCTTCATCAAACGGGAGCCATAAAAAAGCGCAGCCTTGGCTGCGCTTTTTCGTTATCGGAACGTATAGGCACCGGCTTAGTAAGCCTGTTGATGCACATCCAGCACGGCGCGCCCGGACGGGTCGGCCATCTCCTTGAACTTGGCATCCCACTCAAGCGCCGTGGGGGTGGAGCAGGCGACGGACTTGCCGTAGGGCACACAGCGCGCGGCAGATTCGAGGGGGAAGTGCTCCTCGAAGATGCTGCGGTAGTAGTAGGCCTCCTTGGTGAGCGGGGTGTTGATGGGGAAGCGATACGCCGCCGCCTCGAACATCTGATCCGTCACCTCGATCTCGACCATGGCCTTGAGGCTGTCTATCCAGGAGTAACCTACACCGTCTGAGAACTGCTCCTTCTGGCGCCATGCCACTTCGTGGGGCAACAGCTCCTCGAAGGCCTGGCGCAAGATGTGTTTCTCGATCTTGCCGTTGCCACACATCTTGGCGGCAGGATTGATGCGCATCGCCACGTCCATGAACTCCTTGTCGAGGAAGGGCACGCGGCCTTCCACGCCCCAGGCTGCCATGGACTTGTTGGCGCGCAGGCAATCGTAGAGATGCAGGGCATCGAGCTTGCGCACCGTCTCTTCGTGGAACTCTTTGGCGTTTGGCGCCTTGTGGAAATAGAGGTAACCGCCGAACAGTTCGTCCGATCCCTCTCCCGACAGCACCATCTTGATGCCCATCGCCTTGATGTAACGTGCCATCAGATACATGGGGGTCGAGGCACGAATGGTGGTGACATCATAGGTCTCGAGGTGATAGATGACGTCCCGCAGGGCATCGAGTCCCTCTTGCACCGTGAAGTGGATCTGGTGATGAATGGTGCCCAGATGATCGGCCACCTTCTGGGCGGCGGCCAGGTCTGGCGAGCCTTCCAGGCCGACGGCGAAGGAGTGCAACTGGGGCCACCAGGCCTCGCTCTTGCCATCGTCTTCGATGCGACGGGCGGCATAAATTTTGGTGATGGCCGAGATGACCGAGGAGTCCAACCCGCCGGAGAGCAGTACGCCGTAGGGGACGTCACACATCAGCTGGCGCTTGACGGCCGCTTCCAGGGCGGCACGCAGCTCCTCTACCGAGGCAGGATTGTCCTTGACGACGTCAAACTCGCGCCAGTCGCGCTGATAGTATTGGGTCAGCTCGCCATCCTTGCTCCACAGATAGTGTCCGGGCGGGAACTCTTCCACGCTCTTGCACACGGGAACCAGGGCCTTCATCTCGGAGGCGACATAGAAGTTGCCATGTTCATCGCGGCCGGTATAGAGGGGGATGATCCCCATGTGGTCGCGACCAATCAGGTAGGCATCCTGCTCGGCGTCATAGAGGATGAAGGCGAAGATGCCGTTGAGATCATCCAGGAAGGCGGGGCCCTTCTCCTGGTAGAGCGCGAGCAATACCTCACAGTCAGACTTGGTCTGGAACTGGAAGTCCACCTTGAGCTCTTTCTCCAGCTCCTTGTGGTTGTAGATCTCGCCGTTGACGGCCAGCACGTGGCTGCGCGCCGGGTTGTAGAGGGGTTGGGCGCCATTGCCCGGATCGACGATGGCCAGCCGCTCGTGGACCAGAATGGCTTTGTCTGAGCTGTAGACGCCGGACCAGTCGGGTCCGCGATGACGTAGTCGCTTGGACATTTCAAGCGCCGATTTACGCAAGCTGGCTGCGTCAGACTTGATGTCCAGAATGCCGAATATTGAACACATTGATGTAAATCCTCTTTAATTTTATTGAGCCCCCCACGTTTGGGCTCGAAATTCCATTTACATTCCTCGTCTTTCACAATGCCTAGCGCCAAAACCTTTTGCAAGCGGCAACACCGCACAAAATCAGGGCTCTGGCCGCTTTCTCCATGAGCCGCGAACCTGACCTTGGCGTCAAGTTGGTTGACGTATACGTCACCCTGCTGGATTTCGCTGTCCCTGACGCCATTTCACCGCTCGTTTATTGGGAGGCTGACCCACCCGTTTGTTCGAAGATCACATAGAGCTTGCGGCAAGGGGTCAGGGTCTCCCACTCTCCGACGAAGCCAGCCGGAATGACGAACTGATCCCCCGGGGAGAGGCGCAGTTGGCCGCCCAGGGTGTCGTGGATGCACACCTCCCCTTCGATCAGCTGACAATACTCATGCTCGGTATAGTGAATGGCCCAGCGGCCCGGCTCACAGGACCAGAAGCCGACGTGAAACTGCTGGCTCGGATCCGAGTAGTGGTTCCAGAGTGTCTGCTCAGGGTGACCGGCTTTGATTTTGTCCCTTGAGGGGACAAGGGAGGAGGGGGTGACGCTCTGGCGGTCGAGCAGGGTCCAATCTTTCAGGGTCAGCATGAAACCCCCTTGGCAGGGGATTGAGGCTGAGTGCGGGCTTGCATGGCACACGCATTGGCAACCTGTTCAGGTTGATCGAGGGGCTGAATGGCACAGCTATTGGCAGAGTGTCTGGATAGAGCGAGGGTCAGCATTGTGCCTCCTTGGCAGTGACTCGGGTCTATGGCGGTGGCTAGCAGGGGCCATCCTGGCCCCTTGTTTGTTTTATTTAACGGTTGGAAAGATAAACTAAACGATTGAGCGCGCCTTGCCAAGCTCCTCAGGCCCTTTTACCCCCTTGATGACATGGCGGGCGAAGCCGCTGCCAGCCTCGTCATAGACGTTGAACACCGCATCCACCCCCTGTTCGCGCAAGGATTCGATATCGTCCTCGAAGCGGACGATGGCGGCTATCTGGCCGGTGAAGCCATGGCTGCGCAGCTTCTCGATGGCATAGAGGTTGCCCGAATGGTGGGGCATGGCCAGCAGCACCAGATTGATCTGGTTGGAGATGAGCACCTTGTCCCAGAAGTCGGTATCGGTCGCATCGCCCTCGATGACGTTCATGTTGCGCTCGCGCAGGGCCGGCAGCTTGCTGGCGTCATTCTCCACCCCCAGGATGACGGGGCCATATTTGTGTTCCAGCTCGAAGTAGGCGCCCTGGCCGATGCGACCCATGCCGAGGATGATCACCTCGGCATCGCCGAGTTCAATGGGTCTGTCTTCCGGATGCAGTTCCCGGGCCTGCAAGCCGCGCAGCCAGTTGCCGAGTCTGTGATAGATGCGTTCACTCTGGCTGTTGAGGGGGGCCGAGATCATGAAGCTGGCCGCCAGTGCCAGCGACAGAGCAATCAGCCACTCATGGGAGAGCCAGCCCGCCTTGGCGGCGATGGCGGCCACGATGAGGCCGAATTCGGAGAAGTTGGTCAGCGCCAGGGTAGAGAGCAGCACGGTACGCACCCTCAGGTGGGCGCCGCTGTAGACCAGATAGTAGAGCGCGCTCTTGAATGGCAGGGCCAGTACCAGGGCAAAGGCTATCCACATGGCGTCCTGGGTCGGCAGACCGTTGAGGCCAATGGTCAGGAAGAAGCAGATGAGGAAGAGATCTTTTAAATTGAACAGCGCCTTGGCAAGGCCCGCTGCGGCCGGGTGGGAGGCCAGCATCATGCCGATGATCAGCGCCCCCAGGTCTGGCTTGAGTCCAACCGCCTCGAAACCGGCGGCGCCCACTACCAGGGCCAGGAAGATGCCAAGCAGCACCTGTAACTCTCCATGACCTGCCCGCTCCAGCAATTTGCAAAGCAGGGGGCGCAGCAGAGGCAGCCCCAGCACCCAGAGCGCCCAGATGCTCGGCAGCTTGCCACTGGAGATGGCGAGAAAGGCGACGGCGAAAATGTCCTGCATCACCAGCACGCCGATGGCGAGGCGTGCATAGAGGGCATTCATGTCGCTGCGCTCCTCGAGCACCTTGACCGCGAACACCGTGCTGGAGAATGACAGGGCAAAGCCCAGCAACACGGCGAGCTGCCAGCCAAGAGACATGGCCAGGGCCATGCCCAGCCCCTTGCACACCAGGAGTACCAGGGTGAACAGCAAGGTGGAGAGCAGTATGTGCAGGCTGGCGGTACCCCAGACATCGCGGCGCAGCAGGGTGCGCACATTCAGCTTGAGCCCTATGGTGAACAACAGCAGCGTGACCCCGAGATCCGCCAGCTCACTCAGGGCCGGGCTGTTTTCATAGCCCATGCCGTTGAGGATAAAGCCGGCGGCGAGAAAGCCGAGCAGGGGAGGCAGGCCTATCAGGTTGACCAGCATGCCGCAGGCGAAGGCCACGGCGATCAGTACAGGTTCCATACAATTACCATTTTCCGGGCGGCGCCCTTGACTCTGTACGCTGGGCCGCCGCCAACTACCTCAGATGATGTCGATATCGACCACGGAGTTGAAAATGTGGTTGGGGCTAAACGGCATCTGATCGATGTCGGCCACCTTGCTCACCCCGGACAGGACCAGCACGGTTTCCAGTCCCGCCTGGAAGCCGGCCAGGATATCGGTACGCAGGTTGTCGCCGATGATGATGGTGTTATCCGAATGGGCTTCCATCCGGTTGAGTGCCGCGCGGATGATCCAGGCGCTCGGCTTGCCCACGTAAAACGGCTTCTTGCCGGTCATGCGCTCTATGGGAGCACAGAGGGCGCCGCAGGCTGGATGCATCATGGGGCCATGGGTGTCAGGGTTGGTGGCGATGAAGCGGGCACCTTGCGCCACGAACTTGGCGCCCAGTTGCATCATGGACCAGTTGTAGTTGCGGGTTTCGCCCACCACCACGAAGTCGGGGTCGATGTCGGTGATGGTGAAGCCCGCCTTGTAAAGTTCGTGAGTCAGGGCCCCTTCGCCTATCACATAGGCCTTCTTGCCATCCTGGCGCTTGAGGAAATCGGCGGTGCCCATGGCGGAGGTATAGAAGCTCTCTTCGGGCACGTCGATGCCGGCGGAGCGGAAGCGATTCTGCAGATCTTTCTGGGTCTGGGCCGGATAGTTGGTGAGGAACAGGAGTTTGCTGCCCTGCTCCAGCAGGCGATGGACGAAGTGATCGGCCCCCGGGATGAGATCGTTGTTGTGCAATATGACACCGTCGATATCACAGATGACGTTTTTCTTCATGTAAACTCCTTGCAGGGGCAGAGATGAGGCACAGACATTCTTAAATGTCTTCAATCGGTTATCTTTTTTGTGCCGCCATTATATGCCCCTTTGATGACAAGGTGTGACAGCAATTGCGCCAAGCTGCCTCCGCTGTTGTCTGTGTCGCTGGCCGGGCAGCCATGGCACCTAATGAAACCTGACCAGCCACTACTTTACTCAAGGACGTAACATCATGGATGACTTCATCACGGGCTTGCCCAAGCTGGAACTGCATCTGCACCTGGAAGGCACCCTGGAGCCCGCCCTGATGCTGCGTCTGGCGGCGCGCAACGGCTTGACCCTGCCCTGGACCGAGGCGGCCACTCTGAAGGCTGCCTATCAGTTCGACAGCTTGCAATCTTTCCTCGACCTCTACTATCAGGGCTGCGATGTGTTGCGCCAGGAGCAGGATTTCTTCGATCTCACCTGGGCCTATCTGCAGCGTTGTGCGAGTGAGCAGGTGGTGTATGTCGAGGTGTTCTTCGATCCTCAGGCGCACACCAGCAGGGGTGTACCATTCGAGACGGTGCTGGCGGGGATAGAGGCGGCGTTGTTGCGTGGTGAGGGCGAACTGGGCATCAGTTACCGGCTTATCATGAGTTTTCTGCGCCACCTCGGGGAGGAGGCGGCCTTGACGGCTCTGGCCGAGGCCGACCCCTGGCTGGACAGGATCCATGGGATCGGGCTCGATTCGTCCGAGCTGGGGTATCCGCCTGAGCAGTTCACCCGCCTGTTTGCCCGTGCCAAGGCGCTGGGACTGGGGCTGGTGGCCCACGCCGGGGAGGAGGGGCCGGCAGACTACATCTGGCAGGCCATCCGTCAGCTCGGGGTACGGCGCATCGACCACGGGGTACGCTGCGCCGACGATCCCGACTTGTTGCGCTTTCTGGCCGACACCCGGTTGCCCCTCACGGTTTGCCCACTCTCCAATGTGCGGCTCGGGGTCTTCCCCTCCATGGCGAACCACAATGTGTTGACCCTGCTCGAGCAGGGGCTCTGCGTCACCATCAACTCGGACGATCCCGCCTACTTCGGGGGCTATATGGACGCCAACATGCGCGCCCTGGTCGAGGGGCTTGGTGCCAGCCGCGAGCAGCTGTGTCGTCTCAGTCTGAACGCGGTGGAGGCGAGCTGGCTCAATCTGGCAGCCAAGGCGCGGCTGACTCGCAGCATCCTCGGTTATGCCGCTTGCCAGGGGGTCAGTCTGAGCTGAGGCCCGGGTGAGGGGGAAAATGGCATAACGAAGAGGGCCCCGCGGGGCCCTCTGC
The DNA here is from genome assembly GCF_000820045.1 of Aeromonas rivuli. GTDB lineage: Bacteria > Pseudomonadota > Gammaproteobacteria > Enterobacterales > Aeromonadaceae > Aeromonas > Aeromonas rivuli. The sequence goes on from NZ_CDBJ01000079.1 coordinate 43,587, forward strand.
TATTTAAGTATGTTATGCGGGCTGCGGCTCAGCCTGCGAGCCGTAGACGGGATAGTCGGTGAGGCCCTGCTCGGCGCCACCAAACAGGGTGGCGGGATCGTGGGGCGTCCAGGGATAACCGTGGCGCAGCCGGGTCGGCAAGTCCGGATTGGCCACGAAGGGTCGCCCGAAGCCTATCATATCGGCCCAGCCCTCATGGATGGCGGCCCGTGCCCGTGCACCATCGTACTTGCCCGCATAGATGAGGGTGTTGGGGAAGGCGGCCCTGAGTCCCTGTTTGAAATCGACGGGCATCAGGGGAGCGTCTTCCCAGTCAGCTTCGGCGATGTGCAGATAGCTGACATTCAGCTCCCCCAGCAGGGTCGCGGCGGCAAGATAGGTCGTCTGAGGATCCGCATCGACGGTGCCGTTGAGGGTGGTGAGCGGGGCGAGCCGCACCCCAACCCGATCGGCACCTATCTCGGCACAGACTGCCTCGGTTACCTCCTTGAGGAAACGCAGACGGTTCTCAAGGGAGCCGCCGTAACCGTCGGTGCGGTCATTGGACTCGGAGTCGAGGAACTGGTTGATGAGATAGCCGTTGGCGGCGTGCAACTCTATGCCGTCAAAGCCAGCCAGCATGGCATTGCGAGCACCCTGGCGGAACTGGCCGACCACGGCATCTATGTCATCCTGAGTCATGGCGCGGGGCAGGGCACTCTCGACAAAGCCGGGGGCATCGCTGCCGTTGTCGACAAACACCTTGACCCCGGCCGCGGGGATGGCGGAAGCCGAGATGGGCTGGGCGCCGCCAATATTATCCGGATGAGTCACCCGACCCACGTGCCAGAGCTGGGCGAACATGACCCCTCCCTTGCCATGTACGGCGTCGGTGACCTGTCTCCAGCCAGCAACTTGCTCTGGGCTATAGATGCCAGGAGTCCAGGCGTAGCCTTTGCCAAGGGGATCTATCTGGGTGCCCTCGCTGATGATGAGACCCGCCTCGGCACGCTGGGCGTAATAGGTCGCCATCATGGCGTTGGCCACATCTCCCGGTTGGCTGGCGCGGGAGCGGGTCATGGGGGGCATGACGATACGGTTGTTCAGGTGCAACTGGCCGAGGCGCAGCGGACAAAACAGGGGATCGTGGCTCATTCGGGTGTCCTCATCGGGTGAATGGGGCCACTCTAGCGCGGCATATCATTGAGATAAACCCGCATATTTTCAAAAGAGTGCTGCGTTTATGACAATAATTGGGGGCGAGAATGGGAGCCGTGATAGCGCATTATCCCAGAGCGCGAGCGCTTCATCATCGCCTGGTATGAATAAGCGTGGAGTATTTATTAACTATTTATATGGGCAGAGCGCAATGTAACAACCGGTACCCATTCACATTGAACACTATATTGACGCCGGGTATTGCATTCAGCGTTGGAATACACTCACTGATACAGGCAGTGTTGATCTGCATCAATTAAACCCATGAAAGGATATTTTTAATCATGCAGGAGTATGTTTCCCGGTGTCATTATATTCCGTCTCTCTCAACGAGGATGACAGTGAGGAATGAAAAAGGGAGGCAATGCCTCCCATGTTGTGAGCCAACCAGCCCGATGCTGGGTGTCCGCCTCACACTCGGGCACCGTGGCTGACTCAGGACCCGGTCGAGGCGGCGCCCTGCACATGACCCTGCTTGTCGCTCAGGCAGGACCAGGGCGCCTGGCTACCTGGAACCTCAATGGTGACACCCACTCCTGCTTCGGAGTCCAGTACCTCGAGCACATTGAGCTTGCTGACGGCTGTCCCAGTCTTGCTTGCTACGGCCTTCAGACAGGCGGTCTCGGCGGCGCTGGCTTTATTGGCTGGGGCAGCTTGCCCAGCAGCTGCAGTCGGCTGGCAGACGCCAGAGCCCTGCTTGCTGGTATAGGAGACATCGTACTGGCCCCCGGTGTTGCTGATGGAGAGGGTGACCCCCGCGCTCTTGGCCTCATAGAAGTCGTCGCTGAACTTTTTGAGCTTGGCCTCCTTGCCATTGATATAGACGGGGCCACCCTCATCGCTGTGCATCTGGATCTGACCCGGGCACTCGTAATTAAGTTGGGGAAGGGCAGCACTGGCGGTGCCCGCCATGGTCAATGCGAATACTGTGATCAACACCTTTTTCATGGGACTTACCTTAACTGTTTAACAAAGTGGAATAAGTGTATTTGTTTTTATTGTTTGGTGGATAACAACATCACTGTATTTCGGCGCGTAGTCTGCCGTTTGTCCTTGGCGAAAATAAATAGCTGGCCTACTTAATTTTAGCAACGAAATTTTCGAAAATTTTTGTGCTGCTGAAAATGGTTATTGATTCAAGGGACTCGACAAACGGTTTTCCCTGTCAATGGTTTTAAGATTAAAAAAAACAGAGCAATAACGGGCAGGAGAGGGGCGGCGAGCGTGACGCTAGGCGAGGCAGCGGGCTGCAGGAGGCCCTGTTTGGGACATTTGTCACGCGGGGCGACGGGGCCCCGCGTTGCATCAGGATGGCAAGCGCTGGATCAGAGCCAGCGTTTCTCGCGAGTGAAGCAGACCGAGAGCCAGGCATCCCCCAGGGTATCGCCCAGGCGGGACCAGAGCTCCTGGCGCAGGGCATCCTGGCGCTCTATGGGCCACTCCTGATCCGGGGCCACCAGTATGTTCAATTCGAGATCGAAGCGACGGCCGCTCTTGGCCAGATGGCTGTAACACTCGATCCCATGGCGCTGGCGCAGGGCGTCTATCTCGCGCTCGACCCGCGCCGAGACATCCCCCTTGGGGGCGATTTTCAACACTTCCCGCAGGTTGCGACCGAGCACCTTGATGGGGATCAGGGTGGCACACAGGGCGAGCAGGGTGACCAGCACGGGGTCTATGTAGCGGTTGTAGTGGCCATAACCGAGGGCGTCGAGGCCGATGGCGACCACGAAACCGATGAGCAGGGTGGCGCTGAGCAGGGTATCGACCAGCCACTCCTTGGAGTCGACCCGCACCAGTTCGGAATCGACGCGCTCGGCCACCGCCGCCTCGACGCGGTAAATGATGGCGCAGAAGAAGGTGCAGACGGCGGCATAGATGAGGGCGTGACCGAGGTCTATCTCCCGTCCCCCTTCCATCAGGGAGGTGATGCCGCTATGGAGAGCGCCGAGACAGAGCAGCAAGATGATGGTGCCGTTGATGACGTTGGTGATGGGCTCGAAATGGGCGTAGCCGTACTGGAAGCGCGCGTCGGAGGGGCGGGTCACCAGGTAGGCGGTGATTAACCCTAAGCCCGTCATACCCATGCTGAACAGGGTGAAGATGCCATCGAGCATGATGGCGTTGGAACCGGCGAACAGGCCATAGCCGATCCCGAAGATGGCGAAGCTGATGCAGCCAAACAGTGACAGGGTCAGCGCCTGTTTCTCGGTGGTGATAAACGTACTGATAACATGGCTGAGGTGAGCCATAACAATCCTCCTTTCAAATGGTGAATATTGCCGATCGCAAGCGGTTTTCTAGCTGATATACTGGCCGCCACATGTGAGCTGACCGCCCACGACTCGGCCAACGCAGCCGTGTCGGGCCGTCGTAGTCGCCGGTATGCCGGCATCAAGCAATGGAAGGCAACAAGGATTCATGATCCCGAGACTCGATTACCAGGACAGTTTGTCACCCACAACCCTGCAGTTTCTTGAGTTGCTAGGGCGAAGCGCATTTCGTGGTGATATCGAAAAGTCTTATGCAAGCCGGTTGGCGATGGCGACGGATAACAGCGTCTATCAGGTAGTCCCACAAGCGGTACTCTATCCGCGCAGCGCGGATGATATTGCGGTGATGCTCAAGCTGGCTCAGGGGCCAGAGTACGCCACCTTGAGTTTTTTCCCTCGCGGCGGCGGCACCGGCACCAATGGCCAGTCCCTGGGCGGCGGCATTATCGTCGATCTCTCCCGTCATATGAACCAGATCCTGGAAATTAATCTGGAGCAGGGCTGGGTGCGCGCCCAGGCCGGGGTGGTGAAGGATCAGCTCAACGCCTACCTCAAACCCCACGGCTACTTCTTCTCGCCGGATCTCTCCACCTCCAACCGCGCCACCCTGGGGGGCATGGTCAACACCGATGCCTCGGGACAGGGGTCGCTGGTCTACGGCAAGACTTCGGATCACGTGCTCGGCCTCAAAGCCGTGCTGGAGAATGGCGACATCATGGCCAGTGAGCCCGTCACGGGAGCCCGCCTCGCCGACAAGCTGGTGCTGGAGGGCCGGGAAGGGGAGATCTATCGCACCCTCTATCGCATCGGCCGCGAGCGCCGCGCCGACATAGAGGCCATCTTCCCCAAGCTCAACCGCTTTTTGACCGGTTACGATCTCAAACATCTTTATAACCCCGAGACCGACACACTGGATATAAGCCGGGTGCTGTGTGGCTCGGAAGGGTCGCTCGGCTTTATCACCGAGGCTCGCCTCAACATCACCCCCATTCCCCGCTATCGCACCCTGGTCAACGTCAAATACGACAGCTTCCCGTCGGCCCTGCGCAATGCCCCCTTCATGGTGGCGGCCCATGCCCTGTCGGTGGAAACCGTGGACTCCCGGGTGCTGGGGCTGGCTCGCGCCGACATCATCTGGCACTCGGTGAAAGACCTTATCCAGGACGTGCCAGGCAAGGATCTGCAGGGACTCAACATTGTCGAGTTTGCCGATACCGACGAGGGCGAGCACCAGATCAAGGTGACCGAGCTGTGCCGCCGTATCGATGAGTTGCTGGCCAAAGGGGAGGCGGGGATCATCGGCTATCAGCTGTGTGACCACCTGCCGAGCATCGAGACCATCTACGGCATGCGCAAAAAATCCGTGGGGCTGCTCGGCAACGCCGAGGGGCGCAAGAAGCCGGTGGCCTTCACCGAAGATACCGCCGTACCGCCGGAATCCCTCGCGGACTTCATCATGGAGTTTCGCGCCCTGCTCGATGGTCATGGCCTCGATTACGGCATGTTCGGTCACGTGGATGCGGGGGTGCTGCACGTGCGCCCGGCCCTGGACTTGTGCGACCCCGAGCAGGAGGTGCTGCTGCGGCGCATCTCCGATCAGGTGGTGGCGCTCACCGCCAAATATGGCGGCCTGATGTGGGGGGAGCACGGCAAGGGTTTTCGCTCCGAATACAGCCCCGCCTTCTTTGGCGAGCTGTGGGAGGAGCTGCAGCGGGTCAAGGGCGCCTTCGATCCCGCCAACCGCCTCAACCCCAGCAAGATCTGCATCCCTTATGGCAGCGGCGCCGAGCTGGTGTCAGTTGACGGTCCCAAGCGCGGCAAGTTTGACCGCCAGATCCCGATTGCGGTGCGGGAGAGCTACACCCGCGCCATGGATTGCAACGGCAACGGCCTCTGCTTCACCTTCGAGACCGACTCCCCCATGTGTCCCTCGGTCAAGATCAGCCGCGACCGTCGCCACTCGCCCAAAGGGCGGGCGGGCTTGATGCGCGAATGGCTGCGCCAGCTGGCGGAGCAGGGCTTCGATCCCCTGGCCGAAGAGGTGGCGCTGCAAAGCGGTGGCTTAGCGGTAAAGGGCATCGTCGACAAGTTTCGCAATACGGTGGCCCGCGCCCGCGGCCAGTATGACTTCTCCCACGAGGTGATGGAGGCGATGGAGGGGTGCCTCGCGTGCAAGGCATGCACCAGCCAGTGCCCCATCAAGGTGGATGTGCCGAGCTTTCGGGCTCGTTTCATTCAGCTCTACCACGCGCGCTACCTGCGTGGTCCCAAGGATTACTTCGTCGGCACCGTCGAGAGCTACACCCCCTGGCTGGCCAAGGCGCCGAAATTGGTCAACTTCTTCCTGGAGAAGGAGTGGGCTCAGCGCCTGAGTGCCAAGAGCATCGGCATGGTGGATGTGCCGCTGCTGAGTGTCCCGACCCTGAACGAGACGCTGCGCGACGACCGTGCCCGCTACTTCGACCTGGCCGGACTGGAAGCCATGAGTGCCGAGCAGCGCCAAAAAGTGGTGCTCATCGTGCAGGATCCCTTTACCAGCTATTACGATGCGCCCGTGGTGCGCGATTTGGTCCGACTGGTGACCAAGCTCGGCTATCAGCCCTATCTGCTGCCCTTCTTGCCCAACGGCAAGCCTCAGCATGTGAAAGGTTTCTTGCGCGCCTTCGCCCGCACCGCGGCCAACAGCGCCCAATTCCTCAACAGCCTGGCCCGTCTCGATGTGCCTCTGGTGGGGGTCGATCCCTCACTGGTACTCTGCTATCGCGATGAGTATGTGAAGGCGCTGGGTACTGCCCGTGGCGACTTCCAGGTACTACTGCCTCAGGAGTGGTTATTGTCCATCCCTGCGCCGCAGCCCAAGGCGTCCGAGGAGACGACGGCGGCTGAACCTTGGTATCTGTTTGCCCACTGCACCGAAAAGACCGCCAAGCCCACCACCCATGGCGATTGGGGCACCCTGTTTGACCGCTTTGGCGCCCGCCTGCAGCCCGTGTCGGTCGGTTGCTGCGGCATGGCCGGCACCTATGGTCACGATGCCAAACAGGTGGACAACTCCAAGGGGATCTACGCCTTGAGCTGGGCCGAGCCGCTCTCTCGCCTACCCAAGGGCCGTTGTCTGGCCACGGGCTACTCATGTCGCAGCCAGGTGAAACGGATGGAGGGGGAGAAACTCAAACATCCACTGCAGGCGCTTTTGGAATTACTTTGATGCTGAGCTTGCCCAAGCGGTTTCGGGTGCCGCAAGCCTTGCGGCACCCGGATTTTCTGTTGTTACCGGTCAACCCGGCTCAGGCTGTGGTGGAGTTTGTGGCCATGTTGCGCGAGCGGGAGCAGTTGCATCAGCTGTTTCGCCCCCAGGATATCTGGCCTTCCGCCCAGTTCAGCCTCGGCCAGCATGAGGAGGATCTGGCCTGGCAGCAATCGGAGTTCCTGGCCAAGCGCTCCTTCGCCTATGGCCTCTGGAGCCCGAGTCGGGAGCCCGAGTTCTGGGGCGGCGTCTATCTCTACCCCTCGGTGCTGCCGGAGGTGGAGGTGGAGCTCTTCTTCTGGAAGGTGGCCGAGGCGCCCCTCGATGACGCCGTGCTGGAGGCCGAGCTATGTGCCTGGCTGGGCAAGGTGTGGCAGTGGCACCATCCCCGTTTGCCAGGGCGAGACGTTGCCTGGTCTGACTGGCCCGGCATCAGTTATCCCTGGTGAGGCGGATGCCGACCCGCTCAGACAGGGGGCATCCGTCATCTTGTTTCCCCCATGAGGTCCACCCTCATTTAAGGAGATCTGCATTTCATGAACGACGATAAAGCCGCCATCTGGCAACAGCCCCTAAGTTTGGCGCGGCTCAACGCGACATCGGCCAACACTCTGATGGCTCATCTTGATATTCAGTATTCTGATTTCGGGCCCGACTGGCTGGAAGCGACCATGCCTGTGGACGCGCGCACCCATCAGCCCTTTGGCATGTTGCACGGTGGCGCCTCTGTGGTCTTGGCGGAGAGTCTGGGATCGGTGGCGGCCAATATGTCGGTTGGCAGCGACAGTTATTGCGTCGGTCTGGAGATAAATGCCAATCATCTGCGTGCCAAGCGGGAAGGGAGAGTGACGGGGCGCTGCTCGCCGTTGCACCTGGGCGCGACGACTCAGGTGTGGCAAATAGAAATTCGGGATGAAAGGGCACGTTTACTCTGTACCAGCCGTTTAACGGTTGCCGTGCTCAAACACAAGCGGGACAAGGGCTAGCGAGCATTGCGATCTGCCATCACGCACCATGGCTGAAAAATAAGCAAGCCATAGTCGCAAGATCCCTCTATAATTGCCAACGTCTTGAGAGGCCTATCACATTTTTCAAGACAGCAGAACAAAGTGGCGCTATAATCGCCGCCTTTTGCTATTCCGCGGTGTTTAGCCGCCTGCCTTAATCTGGAAGAATCTATGTCTGATACCGAACAACTGCCCCTTTTTAGTGAGCTTGGACTGGCCGCGCCTGTATTGAAAGCGCTGCAGGACGTGGGCTATGAGCGCCCGTCACCAATCCAGGCCGCAGCAATCCCCCACCTGATGGCGGGACACGATCTGCTGGGGCAGGCGCAAACCGGTACAGGGAAGACCGCTGCTTTTGCTTTGCCTTTGCTCTCTCGTCTGGAAGCTGGTAACCGCAACACCCAGGTTTTGGTGCTGGCACCGACTCGTGAACTGGCGCTGCAGGTTGCAGAAGCGTGCCAACGCTATGCCCACCACATGCCTGATTTCCACGTACTGCCCATCTACGGTGGTTCCTCTTACGAAACCCAGACCCGCGCCCTGCGTCGTGGTGCTCAGGTGGTCGTGGGTACCCCGGGTCGCGTGATGGATCTTATCCGCCGTAAAAACCTGGACCTCTCCGGCCTGAAAGCACTGGTACTGGACGAAGCCGATGAAATGCTGCGCATGGGCTTCATCGACGACGTGGACTGGATCATGGATCAGTGCCCGGCCGGTCGCCAGGTTGCGCTGTTCTCTGCCACCATGCCAGATCAGATCCGTCGCGTTGCCCAGAAGCACCTGAAGCAACCCAAAGAGATCAAGATCGTCTCCAAGACCTCCACTGCACCGACCATTCGTCAGCGCTACTGGCAGGTAACCGGTCTGCACAAGCTGGACGCCATGACCCGTCTACTGGAAGTCGAGCCCTATGAGGCTGTTCTGGTGTTTGTACGCACCAAGAACGCTGCCGAAGAGCTTGCTGGCAAGCTGGCCGCCCGTGGCCACGCCTGTGAAGCCCTGCACGGTGACATTCCGCAGAAGCTGCGTGAGCGTACCGTCGACAAGCTGCGTCAAGGCCAGCTGGACATCCTGATCGCCACCGACGTCGTCGCTCGTGGTCTGGACGTTGAGCGTATCACCCACGTGGTGAACTACGACATCCCTTACGATACCGAATCCTACGTGCACCGTATCGGCCGTACTGGCCGTGCCGGTCGTAAAGGCGAAGCCATCCTGTTCGTGGCTCCCCGCGAGCGCCGCATGCTGCGCGCCATCGAGCACGCAACGCGTCAGGCCATCGAGCCAATGAAGATGCCGAGCACCGATGACATCAACCAGCATCGCATGACCAAGTTCAAAGAGCGCATCCGGGAAACCATGATGGGCGAAGAGCTTGAGCTGTACCACAACCTGGTCAACGAGCTGATCCAGGAAGACTCTGTCGATCCGCTGGAACTGGCTGCCGCACTGGCCAAGCTGGTACAGGGCGACCAACCGCTGCTGCTGGATGACTCCATCCCTGAGCCGCAGTTCAATGCTGGCAGCGGTCGTGACTTCGAGCGTCGTGACGGTGGCCGTGATTTCGGCAACCGTGATGGTGGTGACCGTGGCGATCGTCCTGCCCGTCGCATGCCGTCCCTGGAGCCGCGTCCGCTCAAAGACAACCCGGATGTGGAAATGGAGCGCTACCGTGTAGACGTGGGTGCCCATCACGGCGTAAAGCCGGGTCAAATCGTCGGTGCCATCGCCAACGAAGCGAACATCGAGAGCCGTTTCATCGGTAACATCGACATCGCCGATGACTTCTCCACCGTCGACCTGCCCAAGGGCATGACCGCCGATGTACTGGAAGTGATCAAGAAGGCCCGTGTTTGCCAGCGTCCGCTGCAGATCACTCGCTATACCGAAGTGCCTGCCGGCAGCAACACAGCGCCACGCCCGCAGCGCAGCGACCGTCCTTTCAACAAGGATCGTCGTCCAGCCGGTGACCGCCCGTTCAACAAGGGTGGAGAGCGCCGTGAAGGTGGCTTCAATAAAGATCGTAAATTTGCTGGCAAGCGCCGCGATAGCTAAGCGCTGACACCATGCCAAGAGGCCGCTCATCGAGCGGCCTTTTTTATGTCTGTTTGCCGCCGTCCCCATGCTGAGCGGCAGTGGGCTTGTCAGGCGTCATCATAAGGCGGTGAGCGAGTCTGTCTGTATCTATCTCCAGGGTTGTTAGGCATGGCCCTGTTTCGCGGTACACTCGGCTGCGACCATGGCCGTTGCATATCAGATACATGGTCTCACGGCGCCTGTGCGAGAAGGGGATAACAGATGGATAGACTCGGGGCTATGGAGGCCTTTGTGCTGGCGGTGGAGACGGGCTCTTTTTCGGCGGTGGCACGTCGACTCCATCTCGGCCAGCCCGCGATATCAAAGCTGATTGCACAGCAGGAGGAGAAGCTGGGTTGCCGACTGCTGCTGCGCTCGACTCGGGGCCTGACACCGACCGAAGCCGGAGAGGCCTACTATCTGCGCGCGAGGCAGATCCTCGATGATATCAGGGAGGCTGAAGCCGCGGTTGAGCTATGCCGCACCGGTGTGAGCGGCCGCCTGCGGATCAGCGCCCCCGTGACCTTTGCCCGCTTGCATATTATTCCTCATCTTCCGGTTTTCCTGGCTGCCCATCCCAATCTGGCGATCGAAATCCAGCTCGATGACCGCAACGTGGATCTCATTTCGGGGGGTATCGATGTGGCCCTGCGGCTGGGGGAGCAGAGTGATTCCGGGGTGGTCGCTCGCAAGCTGGCTGACTGCGCAATGAGCGTCGTGGGCACGCCAGCCTGGTTTGCGAGCCGAGGTCTGCCCGTATCCCCGCGAGAGCTGCAAGATCATCCACTCGTGCTCTATAGCCCCCAGCCCGGTATGAGCCAGCAGTGGCTCTTTTGCCGTGGGGAAGAGCAGGTTGTGTTTACCGGCCAGGGGCGGCTGACCGTGTCTGCCGCCGAGGGGGTTCGCGCCGCTGTGCTAGCTGGCGTGGGACCAGGCATAGGTTCCGAGTGGATGTTTGCCCCCGAGCTGGCCAGTGGCGAGGTGATCAGGGTGCTCCCCGAGTGGCAGCTTCCCCGCCTCTCATTGTGGGCGTTGTTTCCTGCGGGGCGTCAGTCAAGCGCCAAGTCCCGCGCGTTTGTGGCATTCGTGGCCGCCTTGGCTGGCCTTCAGCGGACAGCCGACAAGGAACAGGGCCATTCCTCGGTGGAATAAGTGTTATGGCGATCACTCGTCTACCGGAGTCTCTTGGCCATCGTTATGCTCTCTTCATCAGGTTCGTGCGCGCCACGGTGTGCCCATCATCTACCAGGAGAGTGTCATGACATCATCGCCATCAAGCCGGTCGACAACCTTGCCCAAGGTTGCCATCAGCCGCTCGCTTATCTTCGCCATGGCGCTCTCCTGTGGCCTGGCCGTCGCCAATATCTATTACAACCAGCCGATGCTGGAGGTGATGGCACGGGATTTCCCCGATCAGCCTGCCATTCCCATGATTGCCATGCTGACTCAGCTGGGCTATGCCGCCGGCTTGCTGTTCCTGGTGCCACTGGGGGATGTACTTGAGCGCCGCTGGCTCATCGTGGGGCAGTTTGGGCTGATTGCAGTCGCCTCGGTGATGGCCGCGATGGCGACGGGGGCCGTCGGATTGATGGTGGCGTCAGTGATACTCGGGGTGGGGGCGACGGCGGCCCAGCAGATAGTGCCGGTCGCGGCGGCGCTGGCCGACCCAGCCAGGCGGGGGGCCATTGTCGGCACCGTGATGAGCGGGCTGTTAAGCGGCATCCTTTTGAGTCGTACCCTGGCGGGTTTTATTACCGCTTACGCCAGCTGGCGCGCCATGTTCTGGCTAGGGGCGCCGCTTGCCCTGCTGGGGGCTGTGTTGATGGCCAGGATGATCCCCTTGCATCTGCCTCGTTCCACCATGAGCTATGGACGCTTGCTGCGTTCACTGAGTGTCCTGTGGCGGGAGGAGCCCGCTCTGCGCAGGGCTAGCCTGATCCAGGCGCTGCTGTTTGGTTCGTTCAGCGCATTCTGGACGGTGCTGGCATTCTATCTGGCCCATTCCGAGTACCGTCTCGGGGCTGAAGCAGCCGGTCTGTTCGGGGTGATCGGCATCGTCGGCGTGCTGGCCGCGCCGCTTGCTGGACGGATGGCGGACAGAGTGGGCGCTAAGCCCGTGGTGCTGGCGGGGGCGCTACTGGTGGTGCTGGCATGGGGGCTCTTTGAGACATGGCACTCGCTGTTTGGGTTGGCGATGGGGGTTATCTTGCTGGATCTGGGGGTACAGAGTGCCTTGATCGCCAATCAACACCTGATCTATGGACTGAGGGGCGAGGCGAGAGGCAGGATCAATACCCTGTTCATGGTGGCGATGTTCCTGGGGGGCACCCTGGGCTCCAGCGGTGCCATGCTGGCCTGGCAGCAGGCGGGTTGGATGGGGGTGGGCTGCCTTGGCTTCGGGTTGGCACTGCTGGCCTTGCTCTATGGGGTCATGACCAAGGGGATCTCCCCCTCGACCAGCGTCTGAAACAGGCGGTGCTGGCAACGAAGCCGCGGGGGAGCTTGTCTCTGCCCATGGGCAGATTATACGGGGGCTGAGTGAACCATGGCGGTCGTTCAACCGAGCTGGGTGGCGCCGTGCGGGTTGAAGCCTGCGCCATTTATCCGTAGCCTGTGTGGTTCTGGCTTGAAAATGAGGGTGGCCTGTTTATGGTGGCAACGCGGTTGCAAGGGGTGATTTCCCCGCTGATCAGTCTGGTGATCTTCATTCTGGGTCATGGCTTGATGAGCACACTGCTGACGGTACGGCTCTCGGCCGAGCAGGTGGATGCGCAGGCCATAGGATTGGTGTCCGGCGCCTACTTTGCCGGACTGGTGCTCGGTTCCTTCGCCAATGCCCGCCTCATCATCAGGGTGGGCCATATCCGTGCCTACGCCGCCTATGCCTCCCTCATCTGCACCCTGACCATCCTGCATGGCCTCATTGTCGATCCCTGGGTCTGGGCCGGACTCAGGCTGCTGGGAGGCTTTGCCACCGGCGGCCTGTTTGTGGTGCTCGAATCCTGGATGCTGGTCTCCAGCACCCCGGCCAACCGGGGCAAGCTGATGTCCCTCTACATGATATTGCTCTATGGCGCCTTGGCGGCGGGTCAGCTGTTGCTCAAGGTCATCGATCCCATGATGTTGGTGCCCTTCGCCCTGTGCGCCATGGCCGCCTCCCTCTCCGTGATCCCGCTTGCTCTCTCCCGGGTGGCCATGCCAGCCATGATCCAGCCCCAGAAGGTGGGCTTTCTCGAGTTGTTCCGCCTCACCCCGGCGGGCATGTGGAGCAGCATGACCTCGGGTCTCATTCTGGGGGCCATCTATGGGTTGCTGCCGCTGTTTTTCACCGACAGTGGCTATCCCATCGAGCGGGTTGCCAACATGATGGCCGTGGTGATCCTGGGGGGCATGTGTCTGCAGTACCCCATAGGCCGCATATCGGACCGTTTCGATCGGCGACTCATCATCGGGGTCCTTGCCGCCTTGCTCTCCGTCATCGCCTTGCTGATGGTGATACTGCCAGCCCCGCAGCCTCAGTGGCTGATGACCGGGCTCATCTTCCTGTTTGGGGGCCTGGCGTTCTCCATCTACCCTCTGAGCCTCAGTCATGCCTGTGATGAGCTCAAGCCGGATCAGGTACTCAGTGCCAACCAGGGGTTGCTGCTCGCCTATAGCCTGGGAGCCATGATAGGACCCGTCTTGGCGCCGACTGCCATCCACCTGTTTGGCCCGCAAGGGTTGTTTGCCTACTTTTGCCTCTGTGGTGCGCTGTTGACGCTGTTTCTGATATGGCGCCAGCGGGTGCGAGCACCGGTTCCCCTGGCGGAGCACCAGCAGTTTATGCCGGTGCCACCCAATACGCCCATGAGCGCCGAGCTCGAGCCCAGACCCGATGTGGAGCTGGCCGAGCCCCATGGGCAGACGAGTTAGCCGGACGTTGACAGGGCGTCTGGCTCAGAACCGAGCAGTGACACAGAGGGGGGAGCCACGGGGAATCCAGGCACAAGGGAGGCTAACAGATCATGGAGGAGTCCATTATGAAGACCGAGTTGGTGGCCATGAGCCAGGCTTATTATGAGCGCTATGTGGCGCAATCCTGGCGTGATTACGCCGAGGAGAATGTGGCGACCGGCCGTTGGCCACTGGTGGGGGCGCTCGCACGCGCCCAGGCCGAATACGAGGCACTGCTGCCTCAAGGGTTGGAGACTGCCGATCATCGCTTGTTCGAAATCCTCGACGGGGAAGGAGAGACGGTGGGGGGACTCTGGTTTGCCCTGCGGGGATCCGGGGAGACTCGCACTGGCTTCGTGTTCGACATCACCATCTTGCCCCAAGCCAGGCGTCTTGGGCATGGTCAGCGAGCCTTCGAGTTGCTCGAACCTCTGGCCCGCGACTTGGGGCTGATTAGCATTGGGTTGAATGTGTTCGCCAACAATCCAGCGGCCTTGGCCCTCTATCGCAGATTGGGTTATGAGGTGACCAATATCGCCATGAGCAAGTGGCTCGGCCCGCGCGGTTGACAGGGGCGCTGCCATCATGGGGTCGGCAACGTTGTCCGACAATGGAAATAAAAAAACCGGTGCCAAGGCACCGGTTTGCGATCAGGTTGACGGGGCTCAGGCCAGAGCGGGCTCAGCCTGCTGCACCTGAGTGGGCTCAGGCGTGCGAATGAGGTAATCAAAGGCCCCCAATGCGGCGGTGGCGCCGGCGCCCATGGAGATGATGATCTGCTTGAACGGCACCGTGGTGGCGTCGCCCGCGGCGTAGACGCCGGGCAGGGAGGTCGCGCCCTTGGCGTCGATCTCTATCTCGCCGAAACGAGTCAGTGCCACTTCGCTCCCTTTCAGGAACTCGGTGTTTGGCACCAGCCCGATCTGCACGAAGATACCAGCCACCGCAAGGTGCTTGATTTCGCCCGTGGTGCGATCTTCGTAATCCATGCCGACCACCTTGCTGCCATCACCTATCACTTCCGTGGTGCGGGCGCTCATGATGATGTCGATGTTGCCCATGGAGCGGGCTTTTTTCTGCAGCACGTCGTCGGCGCGCAGGGTGTCGGCGAACTCCACCACTGTGACGTGTTCGACGATGCCGGCCAAGTCGATGGCCGCTTCGATACCGGAGTTACCGCCACCTATGACCGCCACCCGCTTGCCTTTGAAGAAGGGGCCGTCGCAGTGGGGGCAGTAGGCCACGCCCTTGGTACGGTACTCGAGCTCGCCCGGCACGTTCAGATCGCGCCAGCGGGCGCCGGTCGCCAGGATCACGGCGCGGCTCTTCAAGGTGGCACCGGAGGCGAGCTCCAGGTTCACATAATCATCTTTACTGATGGCGGCGGCACGCTGCTCGGTGATGAGCTCAACGCCATACTGCTTGACGTGCTGCTCCAGGCTGGCGGCCAGCTTGGGGCCCTCGGTGTAGGGCACGGAGATGAAGTTCTCGATGCCGACGGTGTCCATCACCTGGCCACCGAAACGCTCGGCGACGATGGCGGTGCGGATGCCTTTACGGGCGGCATAGATGGCGGCAGCGGCGCCAGCCGGGCCACCGCCCACCACCAGCACGTCATAGGGGGCCTTTTCGTTGAGTTCTTCGGCCTTGCGCTCGGCCGCGCCGGTATCGAGCTTGGCGACTATCTCTTCGAGCGAGATACGGCCCTGGCTGAACGGCTGACCGTTCATATAGACGTTCGGCACGGCCATGATCTGACGCTCGTTCACTTCGTCCTGGAACAGGGCGCCGTCGATCATGGTGTGGGTGATGCCGGGGTTCAGGGTCGCCATCAGGTTCAGGGCCTGCACCACGTCCGGGCAGTTGTGGCAGGAGAGGGAGATATAGGTCTCGAAGTGGAACTCGCCCTTCAGGTTCTTGACCTGCTCCAGCACGGCCGGATCGGCCTTGGAGGGGTGGCCGCCGCTTTGCAGCAGGGCGAGCACCAGGGAGGTAAATTCATGACCCATGGGAATGCCGGCAAAATGCACGCGCGGGGCCTGGCCTTGTGGCGCCACGCTCATGGAAGGCTTGCGAGTAGCAGTGCCATCGGTCATGGAAATCTTGGGGGACATCTCGCTGATTTCCTGGCCTAAGGCCAGCAGCTCTGCGGATTTGTCGCTGTCATTGCCGGACACGCTGATCTCGATGGGATTGACGATGTACTGCAAGTAACCGTTGAGTTGTTGTTTGAGGTTGGTATCTAACATGGTCGAATTCCTTCTTACTGATTGCGGGTCGGCGCCATTACTGAAAACAGAAAGTACGGGATACAGAAAACACCGAATGCAGAAAGCACTGGGCCAGAAAGCAGACCGGCCCTTGAGTGGGCCGGTCTTGGAGGAGGGAGGCTTAGATTTTGCCTACCAGATCCAGGGACGGGGCCAGGGTGGCATCGCCTTCTTTCCACTTGGCCGGGCACACTTCACCCGGGTGGGAAGCAACGTACTGGGCAGCTTTGACTTTGCGCAGCAGTTCCAGGGCGTCACGGCCGATGCCACCAGCGTTGATTTCAACGATCTGGATGATGCCCTGCGGGTCGATCACGAAGGTGCCACGGTCAGCCAGGCCAGCTTCTTCGATCATCACGCCGAAGTTGCGGGTGATGGCGCCAGTCGGGTCACCAATCATCGGATACTGGATCTTCTGAATGGTGTCGGAGGTGTCATGCCACGCTTTGTGCGTGAAGTGAGTGTCGGTGGAGACGGAGTAGATCTCGACGCCCAGCTTCTTGAATTCGGCGTAGTTGTCAGCCAGGTCACCCAGCTCGGTCGGGCAAACGAAAGTGAAGTCAGCCGGGTAGAAGAACACCACGGACCACTTGCCTTTCAAGTCAGCGTCGGAGACCTGAACGAATTTGCCATTATGGTAGGCGGTAGCGTTGAACGGCTTGATTTCAGTATTGATATAGGTAGACATCTATTTGCTCCTGTGTGTCCCTGGGGCAACGATTTGCGACCCTGGGTTAGTTGACTGGGATGATGATAGGGCCATTCCCCAATCGGTTAAAGCGGCAATTATGAATCGGACAAATCTGTTTTTTAGATTAACCGTCTTGCCTGTACCCAGGATGAATATACCGATCAATTTAGAATAAACATATGTTTTATAAAGATAAGGCAGATGTTCAATCCATCTTTCTCTCATGTCGGAGGGGAATGGTGAGGTGGGCGTGATGTCGCGCCGGGAAGAGCGGTTGGATGAGCAGCGGTAGAGGTTTGCTGAGGAGGGCTGCCTCAGCGGGTGCGAGTCAATGCCGGCATCGATCCTGTCGCTGGCAAAGGGTCTGGCGATACGGCAGGGGGAGGGGAGATAAAAAAATCCCGGCGCCAGGGCCGGGGTATCAAAACAAAGGAATGGCAATAAAAATAAAGACTCACTACGGGGTGTGCAAACTTGCAGACAATGAGAGAACGCTAGGGTGGTTGCACGCGCCACTGGCATTCTCTCGGCAAACATTGCAGGGGAGGAATAATAGTGTGATCCATGTCACACTGCAACCCCATTATGTTCTTTTTATATCAAATATGTGCGTCACCAAGGCCTTTATGGCGAAATGATCGTCAAATTTGGTGTGTTTTGTAGTTTTATTACCAAATTATGGGGCGATTGACTCAGTGATCGTCAGTGGTATCCCCGATGGGGGAGAGATCGCGATCTTCCATCAGCTCCAGCAAATTGATCGCCACCGTGATCATATCCGACTCGGTGACGATGCCGATCAGCTCTCCCTTGTCTTGTACCGGCAGGCAGCCATAGCGATGCCGTTGCAGATACAGGGCAGCCTCTTTGATGCCGGCATGGGGGCTGACGGTCGAAACCTTGCGAGTCATGATCTCCTCGAGGCGCACGCTGTCGGTAAATTCGGCCTCCCGCTCAGGGTCAATCAGCAACAGTTTGGATTCGCGGGTCGCCAGTATGTCGGTGAGGGTGACCAGGCCCAGCAACTGTTGCTGCTCATTGACGATGGGGATATGGCGGATCCGCTCCTGCTGCATCAGATCCATTGCCTGTTTGACGCTGTTGTTCGGCCCCAGGGTGAAGGGCTGCTCTGTCATTATCTCGCTCAGGGTCATCATGCAAACCTCCTTGGGGCCAACCTTGTGTGGCTCACTTCACCCTAGCCCAGCGCCGAGGGGCGAAACATGATCGGAGTCAAGGGGAAAGGCGATAGCCGAATTAACGGTTCCTGGTTCACAAAGTCGGTCTGTACCCCTTGTATCCCTTGTGTTTTTGGCCTTTTCGGTTGCCATGCCAGGAGGGGATAACTAGACTAGCCGCCGATCCTATTGCCAAGCCAAGTAGTCACGATGCAAGTATCCGATTTTTCCTTTGAGCTGCCCGATGCGCTGATCGCCCGCTATCCCATGAGCGAGCGCACGGCCAGCCGTCTGCTACAACTCGATGGCGACAGCGGCGCCCTGCGTCACGGCCAATTTGTCGACGTACTCGACCTGCTCAATCCCGGCGATCTGCTGGTGTTCAACAACACCCGGGTCATTCCGGCTCGCATGTTTGGCCAGAAGGCCAGCGGCGGCAAGCTGGAGGTGCTGGTGGAGCGCATATTGGATGAGAAGAGCGTGCTGGCCCATGTGCGCGCCTCCAAAGCGCCCAAGCCCGGCACCCGTCTCATACTCGATGGCGGTGTGGAAGCCGAGATGCGTGCCCGCCACGACGCCCTGTTCGAGATCCACTTCCTGGACTCCCGTCCGGTGCTGGAGATCCTGGAAGCCATCGGCCACATGCCGTTGCCGCCTTATATTGACAGGCCCGACGAGGATGCCGACAAGGAGCGCTACCAGACCGTCTACAACCAGAAGCCGGGCGCCGTGGCGGCGCCGACCGCGGGTCTGCACTTCGATGAGCCCCTGCTGGCGAAGATCCGGGCCAAAGGGGTGGAGACCGCCTTCGTCACCCTGCATGTGGGAGCGGGCACCTTCCAGCCGGTGCGGGTCGACAAGATTGAAGATCACCACATGCACTCGGAATATGCCGAGGTGCCCCAGGAGGTGGTGGACGCCATAGCCGCGACCCGGGCCCGTGGTGGTCGCGTGATTGCGGTGGGCACCACCTCGGTGCGTTCCCTGGAGAGTGCGGCCAAGGTGACCCTGGCCCAGGGCAAGCCGCTGGCGCCGTTTTTCAGCGACACCGACATCTTCATCTTCCCCGGCTACCAGTTCCAGGTGGTCGATGCCATGGTCACCAACTTCCATCTGCCGGAATCGACCCTGATCATGCTGGTCAGTGCTTTCGCCGGGTATGAGAACGTGATGGCGGCCTATCAGGCGGCCGTGGCCGAGCAGTACCGTTTCTTCAGCTACGGGGACGCCATGTTCGTCACCCGTCGCCGGGGCTGAGCCGCGTTCAGTCCCATATCGGGCCCGTCGGGCTCCCTGCTGTCAGACTGTTTCTCTGACTGAATAGAGGTAGTGATGAAATTTGAACTGAAAACCACTGACGGCCGCGCCCGTCGCGGCCAACTGGTCTTCGAGCGCGGCACTGTGCAGACCCCGGCCTTTATGCCGGTCGGCACCTACGGCACCGTCAAGGGCATGACCCCGGAAGAGGTGCGCGAGACCGGCGCCCAGATCCTGCTCGGCAACACCTTCCACCTCTGGCTGCGGCCGGGGCAGGCGGTGATGCGCGCCCACGGGGATCTGCATGACTTCATGAACTGGCAGGGTCCTATCCTGACCGACTCCGGTGGCTTCCAGGTGTTCAGCCTGGGTCACATCCGCAAGATCACCGAGGAGGGCGTGCACTTCCGTCACCCCATCAACGGTGAGAAGATCTTCCTCGACCCCGAGAAGTCCATGGAGATCCAGTACGATCTGGGCTCCGACATCGTGATGATCTTCGACGAGTGCACGCCGTACCCGGCGACCTATGAAGAAGCCCGCAAGTCCATGGAGATGTCCCTGCGCTGGGCCAAGCGCTCCCGTGACAAGTTTGATGAGATGGGCAACAAGAATGCCCTGTTTGGCATCATCCAGGGCTCCGTCTACGAGCCGCTGCGGGATGTCTCCCTCGACGGCCTGCTCGAGATAGGTTTTGACGGCTACGCGGTCGGCGGCCTGGCGGTGGGTGAGCCCAAGGAAGACATGCATCGCATCCTCGAGCACGTCTGCCCACGGATCCCGGCCGACAAGCCGCGCTACCTGATGGGGGTGGGCAAGCCGGAGGATCTGGTGGAAGGGGTGCGCCGCGGCGTCGACATGTTCGACTGCGTGATGCCGACCCGCAACGCCCGCAACGGTCATCTGTTTACCACGGACGGGGTGGTCAAGATCCGCAACGCCAAGTATCGCGAGGATACCAGCACCCTGGATGCGGACTGCGATTGCTACACCTGCAAGAACTACACCCGCAGCTATTTGTACCATCTGGACAAGTGCAACGAGATATTAGGTGCCCGTTTGAACACCATTCACAACCTGCGTTATTACCAGCGAGTGATGCAGGGTTTGCGGGACGCGATCGAGCAGGGTAAATTAGACGACTTTGTGACTGAGTTTTATCGTCGGCAAGGGAAGGCCGTGCCTCCATTAGCTGAAGAAAACGTGTAATAACAACAACGTATCAGCGCGTTGTGTCTTAAATCCATATCAATAAGAGGTTGTTAAATGAGCATTATCTCCAAGGCCTATGCAGACGTCGGTGCCGGTCCCCAGGGTGGCGGCATGGAAATGATCATCA
This sequence comes from Aeromonas rivuli, assembly GCF_000820045.1. Classification (GTDB taxonomy): domain Bacteria; phylum Pseudomonadota; class Gammaproteobacteria; order Enterobacterales; family Aeromonadaceae; genus Aeromonas; species Aeromonas rivuli. The sequence continues at coordinate 64,055 of NZ_CDBJ01000079.1, forward strand.
TGCTGGCCGTGTTTGGCCTGATCTTCTACTTCATGATCTATCGTCCGCAAGCCAAGCGTGTAAAGGAACATAAAAACCTGATGAGCTCACTGGCCAAGGGCGATGAAGTGCTCACCTCCGGTGGCCTGGTCGGTAAAATCGCCAAAGTCTCCACCGAGAACGACTATCTGGTACTGGCCCTGAACGATCAGACCCAGGTCACCATCAAGCGTGATTTCGTCACCGCCGTTCTGCCCAAAGGTTCTATCCAGTCCCTTTAATCTCCCAAGGAGCACAGCGTGTTAAACCGCTATCCGCTGTGGAAATACCTGATGGTGATCATCGTGATCGCCATCGGTTTTCTATATGCAGCCCCCAACCTGTACGGTGAAGATCCGGCTCTGCAAGTCTCCGCCAGTCGCGGTGCCGACGTTCAGCTCAAGACGCTGGATCAGGTTAAAGCGATCCTGGATGAGGCCGCTATTCCGGTCAAACATGCCGCCTTCGAACATGACCAGATCCTGGTCCGTTTCACCAATACCGAAGATCAGCTCAAGGCCCGCGACCTGGTTGCGTCCAAGCTGGGTGATGACTTTGTCACCGCGCTGAACCTGGCGCCGTCCACGCCCGCCTGGCTCGAGGCGATCGGTGCCGCTCCCCTCAAGCTGGGTCTCGACCTGCGCGGTGGTGTGCATTTCCTGATGGAAGTGGACATGGCCGAGGCGCTGGTCAAGCAGCAAGATCAGATGGTGCAGGATTTCCGTACCGAGCTGCGTACCCAGAAGATCCGTTACTCTGGGGTGCGCCGCAGCGGCGATCAGGTTGAAATCCTGTTCCGTGATGAAGCGGATCAAGAGAAGGCCATCGCCCATCTGCGCCGCCAGAATGCGGATCTGACCTTCAACAGCGAGCAGAAGGGTGATGACTTCCTGATCCTGGCTACCTTGAGTGAAGCCAAGATCAAGGAGGTGAAGAAGTACGCTCTCGAGCAGAACATCACCATCATCCGTAACCGGGTCAACGAGCTGGGCGTCGCCGAGCCGCTGGTGCAGCAACAGGGTGCCGAGCGCATCGTGGTCGAGTTGCCCGGTATCCAGGATACCGCCCGTGCCAAGGAAATTCTGGGCGCCACCGCGACCCTGGAATTCCACATGGTGGATGAGACCGCCGATCCCCAGGCTGCCGCCGATGGCCGGGTACCGCCGAGCTCCAAGGTCTATACCGATCGCAATGGCCGCCCCGTGGTGCTGCAAAAACGCATCATCCTGACCGGTGACCATATTGTCGGTGCCCAGTCGGGCTTCGACGAGTACAGCCGTCCCCAGGTCAACATCAAGCTCGATGGCCAGGGTGGCAACAAGATGGCCAACTTTACCAAGGACAATGTGGGTAAAGGCATGGCCACCGTATTCATCGAATACAAGCCGGTGGGTCAACCCGGTCCGGACGGCAAGCGCAAGTTCCGCAAGCAGGAAGAGGTGATCAACGTCGCGACTATCCAGTCACGGCTGGGAAGCCAGTTCCGCATCACCGGCATAGACAACGCCAACGAAGCCCACAACCTGGCGCTGCTGCTGCGTGCCGGTGCCCTGATTGCGCCCATCCAGATAGTGGAAGAGCGCACTATAGGCCCGAGCCTCGGTCAGCAGAACATCGACAACGGTATGGAAGCCATCGGCTGGGCCATGCTGGTGATAGTGCTGTTCATGGGGATCTACTACCGTGCGTTCGGTTGGGTGGCCAACCTGGCCCTCACCATGAACCTGGTGCTGATCGTCGGCATCATGTCGATGATACCGGGGGCCACCATGACTCTGCCGGGTATCGCCGGTATCGTCTTGACGCTGGGGATGGCGGTGGATGCGAACGTGCTGATCTACGAGCGTATTCGTGAAGAGATCCGCAATGGTCGCGGGGTGCAGCAAGCCATTCACATGGGCTTCGACCGCGCCTTCTCGACTATCGCCGACTCGAACATCACCTCGCTCATCACCTGTGTGATCCTGTTTGGTATCGGCACCGGGGCCATCAAGGGCTTCGCCCTGACCCTGGGTATAGGTCTGACCGCCTCCATGTTTACGGCCATCACGGTATCCCGCGCCATTATCAACCTGGCCTGGGGTGGACGGCGCATCGACAAGCTGCCGATCTAAGGAAGAGACATGTTTCAGATTCTACATTTTGAAAAGCCCATCCCCTTCATGCGCTTTGCCAAGTCGGGAATGGTGTTCTCTGCCTTGCTGACGATACTCGCCCTGTTCTGCCTGTTCGATCGGGGTTTGAACTGGGGGCTGGACTTTACCGGTGGTACCACCATCGAGGTGGGGTTCCAGCAGTCGGTGAGCCTGGACAAGATGCACGAAGCACTGGCAGAGCGGAAGATTGAAGGGGCGACCCTGCAATTCTTCGGTTCCAGCCGTGACGTACTGGTGCGCATGACTCCGAAAGAGGGGGTCAAGGTGGAGCAACAGGGCAACGAAGTCTTGGCAGCTGCGAAGCTGGTTGATGAAGGCGCCATTCTCAAGCGAGTCGAATTCGTCGGCCCTTCGGTGGGTGATGAACTGGCGACAGACGGGGCCTTGGCCATGCTGGCTTCCATCCTCTGTATCCTGGCCTACGTGGCGGTGCGGTTTGAGTGGCGGCTGGCGATGGGGGGTATCCTCTCCCTGGCGCACGATGTCATCATCACCCTCGGCATCTTTGCCTACTTCCAGTACGAGTTCGACTTGACCGTATTGGCGGCCTTGATGACTCTGGTGGGTTACTCCCTGAACGACACCATAGTGGTGTTTGACCGGGTGCGGGAGAACTTCCGCAAGGTGCGCAAAGGAGATACCCCCTACATCATGGATCTCTCCATGACCGAAACCCTGAGCCGGACCATCATCACTTCGGGGCTGACCTTCGTGGTGGTGGTGGCGCTGCTGCTCAAGGGTGGACCCTTGATCCATGGTTTTGCCATCGCCATGGTGATCGGGGTGGCCTTCGGGACCTACTCCTCCATCTATGTGGCGAGTGCCTCCGCCATGTTCTTCGGCATCAAACGGGAGCACATGCTGCCGACCCAAGTCGATAAAGAAGGAGCCGATCTACCAGAGATCATGCCCTGATTGCTGGTCGACAGCCTTGATGAAAGAGAGCGCCTCCGGGCGCTCTCTTTTTTTGAGCGGCGCTATGGGTTGCACAAGGAGGGGGGTGACAAATGCGCCCATCCCCCGTATGGTCATGGCTTGCTATCTTCCGGGCGGGCTCCCATGCCAGCCGTGATCCGCCATTCCTGACCGCAAGGAGCCTTCCATGCAACACAGTCCCCGTTTCCTCGCTTTGGTTGAGGCCATTCGTGGCCAGATTACCGAAACCGATGTGCACCAGATAAAACGTTGGCAGGATGAGGGGCGCACCTTTCACCTGATTGATGTCCGCGAGGAGAGCGAGTGGGCCAAGGGTCATCTGCCGGGGGCCAGTTACCTCGGCAAAGGGGTGATCGAGCGCGATATCGAGCTCCGTTACCCGGATCCTGATACGGAACTCTTCCTTTACTGCGGTGGCGGCTTTCGCTCCATATTGGCGACCGATGCCCTGCAGAAGATGGGATATCGCCATGTGGTCAGCGTCGATGGAGGCTTTCGGGGCTGGTCCGAGGCTGGATACCCTGTCGAATCCTGATTTATTTGTCGAGAAGCAGGCCAGCCACATGACAAAGCCTTGCTTCCTCTTTACCATATGCCAGGTCAAGGGTCTGGGTCGGAGTGTTCATTGAGCGTCAGTAAAGGGATGGGATACCTGCTCGGTGTCCTGGTGTTGCTGCCCCTGTGGGGATGCAGCAGTAGTAGTCAGGTAGAGCCCCCTAAAGTTACCCAACCGCAGCCCACATCGCTGGTGCTGGCGACGCCGTTACAGGTTTCCTATCAGAGCGAACTGGCCCTGGCCCGTCTGGGACAGATGCTGGGTGAGATGGAGCTGACTCCTGAGCAACGTGCCGAGCTGTTCTACGAGCGCGCCGTGGTGTTCGATCGGGTGGGACTGCGTTCCCTGGCCCGGCTCGACTTCAACCGCGCCTTGCGGGAGAAGCCGGACTTTGCCGAGGCCTACAACTTTATCGGTGTCTATCTGGTTCAGCAGCAGAACTATGACGAGGCCTATGAGGCATTCGACTCGGCGCTGGAGCTGGCCCCGGATTATGACTATGCCTATTTGAATCGTGGCATCGCCCTCTATTACGGCAACAGAGCCGCCCTGTCCGTCTCGGACATGAAGCGTTTCTATGATGCCCAGCCCGAAGATCCCTATCGGGCCCTCTGGTTCTATCTGGCCGAGCGCAAACTCGACGAGTCGACGGCCATGAGCCATCTGCGGGATCACCTGAACAAGCAGGGTGATGATGCCTGGAACTGGGATCTGGTGCGCCTTTACACCGGCCAGATCAATGCGACCCAGCTGATGGGCAGCGTGGTGAAAGGGGTCAAGGACAACCGTGAACTGGCCGAGCGCCTGTGCGAGACCTACTTCTATCTCGGCAAGTTCGAGCTGTTCAAGGGTAACCGCAAAGAGGCGATCAGCTACTTCAAGCTGGCGCTGGCCAACAACGTCTATGACTTCATCGAGCACAGATATGCGTTGCTGGAGCTGGAGTTGATGGCGAGAAAGTCGCCGCCCCCGGGCAGTCAGCCCCAGGGCGAGCAAAGCGGCAAACCCGCCGCGCTCTAAGTTGCGCTGTTAACATAAAGGCCTCATTGCGAGGCCTTTATTGTTGTTGGTGCCGTGCTCATTGCGCCAGGCGGATGCCCGGGATCTGGTGCCAGTAGCCGTTGCATTCGCGATCCCCCGAGAGGGGCAGGGGAGCCAGGCCCTGCTGGTTGGCCCTGAACTGGGCCAAGGTATCCAGGGTATCCATCCCTTGTGGGGAGAGGCGCACCACATCCACCAGACCCGCCATACCGCCAAGTTCATTGCCCAGGTTGTAGCAGTAACCTGATTGGGTCTGGATCCCATTGAGGTTGAAGAGCGGTTGTCCCTCCCGACTCAGGGCCTGGCGGCCGGTCGGATAGTGGATGCAGGCCAGCTCGCAGCCATCCTTGGGTTTATCCAGGGCGCGGGCCGTGAAGCAGCGGGCCGAATAGGCCAGCGGCAGATAGCCATGGCCGAACAGTTCCACCTCGAAATGCTGGCGATCCGTTGCCAAGTCCTGGGTGAGAGTGACCAGCCAGTCGCGGGAGAGCTCCACCGGCATCACCCAGCGTGTCATGCCCTGTTTGAGCAGCATGCGCAGCACCTCGGCGTTATAGGCGTTGATGGCGGGGCCGCAGACGAAGGGCACGCCAGCCTCCCGGGCGAGCTGTACGGCGCCCAGATCGTTCGCCTCTATCATCAGTTCGCCATTGTCGACCAGCCGCTTGAGTTCCTTGAGCTCGGACGGAGCCGAAATGAGCGCCAGGGTGGAGAGCACCCCCTGTTTGCCGCTCGCCGCGATCTGCTTGGCGAGGGCTATCCACTCCTCGACCTTGAATTCACGGCGTTTGCTGCACACCGTCTCGCCCAGATAGATGATGTCGGCATCGCTGGCCATGGCGGCCTGATAGAAAGCCTGGGTATCGGTCTTGGGCCAGTAGAAGAGCAGGGGCCCGAGAGAAAATTGCATTAGTTGTGCTCCTTGCCGTCATGCTGGCGGTGGAAGATATTGCCGTCTTGTCTGAGAGAGCGGGGCATAGGGCCTCTCCTTATTGCCATTTGCGGTGATAGGCGCCGAGGGTGGTTTGACTGCCCTCGGAGACGCGGGCGAGCTGGGCATCCCACTCGGGCTTGACGCTGTAGTGCTCGGGATCGCTCAGGTAGCTGTCGATGGCCGCGCGCCATACCCGGGTGACCTGTTCGACGTAGGCCGGGCTGCGCTGGCGCCCCTCAATCTTGACTGACTGCACGCCGGCACCAAACAGCTCGGGCAACAACCCCAAGGTGTTGAGGCTGGTGGGTTCCTCCAGGGCATGATAAGTCTGGCCATCCACCTCGAAGCGCCCCTTGCACAGGGTCGGGTAGCCGGCGTTTTCACCGGGTCCGTAGCGATCGATCAGCACCTCGTTGAGCCTGGACTCGAGCCCTTTTGGGGTCTCTTCCCAGCGCACGTACTTGGCCGGTGAGCAGGCGCCGACGGTGTTGGGGCTCTCCCCGGTCAAGTAGGAGGAGAGGTAGCAGCGCCCCTCCGCCATGATGCAGAGGCTGCCAAAGGCGAAGACTTCCAGGCCGACGTCGGTCTCGCGGGACAACTGCCTGACCTGATGCATGGAGAGCACCCGGGGCAGCACAATGCGGGTCGCCTTGAACGCTTGCTGATAGAAGCGGATCGCGGCGGCATTGGTGGCGCTGGCCTGCACCGAGACATGGAGTTCCATCTCGGGGTAGCGGCGGCTGGCATAATCGAGCACGGCCAGATCGGCGATGATGAGCGCATCGGCGCCGAGTTCCACCCCTCTGTCTACCGCTTGTTGCCACCTGGCATGCTGGTTTGGGTGGGCGAAGGTGTTGATGGCGATATGCAGCTTGCGGCCATGTTGATGGACATAGTCGACCGCTTTTTCCAGCTTGCCGCCATCGAAATTGAGCCCCGCGAAATGGCGGGCATTGGTGTCATCCTTGAAGCCGATATAGACGGCATCTGCGCCGTTATCCACGGCACTTTTCAGGGCCGGCAGGCTGCCTGCCGGGCAGAGTAATTCCATCGGTTGTGCTCCGATCACGCAAAAGTGTCCCGATTGTATGCAGGGTTGTCGTCACGCTTTTTGACCTGAGGCAGTTTTCGGTGGCTTTACCCAGAGAGGGTTAACCGCGCACAAGTTTGATTTTCAACAGGATCCATCTCCTCGGCCTGTGTTTGAATGCCCGAAAACCTCATGAGGAGTGAATCGTGTTTCAACAACTGCAGCACCGTCTGGTCGAACGGGCCCCCCAACTGCTGCGCCGCCCTTTGGGGCTGGTGCCCTTTACCCTGCAGCGCAGGTTGATGGAACCCTTGCTGGCCCGGGTGTTTCGGGAGGCTATCGCGGACGGGGATCTCGACTTCCTGACGGACAAGTGGCTGAAGGTTGAGGTGACGGATCTGGCACTGTCCTGGTTCATCAGCCTGCGCGAAGGTCAGCTGGCGGTGGTCAAGGGGGCGCCTCGGGTGGATGTCAGCTTCAGCGGTGGCGCCGAGGATCTCATCCTCATCGCGGCGCGCAAGGAAGATCCGGACACGCTCTTCTTCCAGCGGCGCCTCAAGATTGAAGGGGATACCGAACTTGGCCTCGAGCTCAAGAACCTGATAGATAGCCTGGATCTGGCCTCCCTGCCTGCCTTGCTCAAGTACCCCTTGCTGGATCTGGCGCACCTCATCGAGCGCGGAAAGGGAGCCTCAGAACAAACGGTGGCGACGGCGCAGGGTGCAGCGCTTCAGTTGTGACGCCAGCCCCGGGGTATGGTGGCGATGCAAGTGCCTTGCCCAGAGGCAGCGCAGGGCCCAGCAAGCGGCCAGCAGCGCCAGCCAACGCCCTTGCTCGTGCTGGCCCAGGGCAATGGCCAGCCCGAGCAGGAGAAAGGGCTGCGCTTCATAGAGCCACTCGGGGCGAAACCAGCGATGCCGCGGATAGACCACCAGATCGGTGCGCCTGTAGCTGGAGCGCATCATCCAGATCAGGGCGCCACAGCCAAACAACAGGGCACCAGCCCCCCATAGCAGGGGGTGATGACCAAGCAGTAGCAGCAGGCTCCCCCCGCCCAGATAAACGCTTGGCAAACTTTCGTATAACCTGCGTGGCAACATGCCGGCGTACCTCTGAACCGTCTCCCTATCTTGTTAGTCCCGACTCCCTGGGGGATTAGTTCCCGCTTACCGTGAAATGGATCGGTATTTACGATGCCAAAAGGGGGATTGGCTATGTTACAATTGCGCGCCATTTTTCACGAAAGATTGACCGGGAATGTTGGATAAGATTCGTATCGTCTTGGTAAACACCTCTCACACCGGCAACATGGGCTCGGCCGCTCGCGCCATGAAGACCATGGGCCTGAGCAATATGATACTGGTTGATCCCCAGGAGCTGCCCGATAGCCATGCTAACGCCCTGGCGGCGGGTGCCAGCGACATACTGGCCAATGCCCGTGTCGTTGCGACCCTGGATGAGGCGATCGCCGATTGCGCCCTGGTGATCGGAACCAGCGCGCGTTCGCGTACCCTGAGCTGGCCCATGCTGGATCCGCGCGAAGCGGGAGAGCAGCTGGTGAGGGAGGCGAACCAGCATCCGGTTGCCTTGGTCTTTGGCCGTGAGCGCACGGGTCTCACCAATGACGAACTGCAGAAGTGCCACTTCCATGTGGCCATTCCGGCCAATCCCGAATATAGCTCCCTCAACCTCGCCATGGCGGTGCAGACCCTCTGCTACGAGATACGCATGCACTGGCTGGCGAGCCAGGAGCAGGTCCCAGAGCCCATGAATGAGGTCGCCTACCCGAGTGGTGAACAGCTTGATGGTTTTTATCGCCATCTGGAGCAGACACTGCTGCAGACCGGCTTCATTAGCGAAGAGCATCCGGGGCAGGTGATCAACAAGCTGCGTCGCCTGTTCAATCGGGCCCGTCCCGAGGCGGTCGAACTCAACATCTTGCGCGGCATATTGACGTCGGTTCAGAAACCAAGACCGCAGGATTAATCCCGACTAAAACGGTCAACTATATACTTGACTGAATTAGTCGGGTATGTGACCATTATTGCCAATTGGTTCGCAAGACGGTAACGGATATGAGACTGACTTCCAAAGGACGTTATGCAGTAACCGCCATGCTCGACGTGGCGTTGCATGCTGATCAGGGGCCTGTGCCCCTGGCCGATATTTCCGAGCGCCAGGGTATCTCTCTCTCCTATCTGGAACAGTTGTTTGCCCGCCTGCGCAAGCATGGTCTGGTGAGCAGTGTGCGCGGCCCCGGCGGCGGATATCGACTCGGTCTGGATCCGGCGGCCATCTCGGTCGGCCAGGTGATCACCGCAGTCGATGAGTCGGTCGATGCCACCAAGTGCTTGGGGAAAGGTGGCTGCCACGGTGGCACCCAGTGTCTGACCCACTCCCTGTGGCGCGATCTCAGTGAGCGCATCTCCAGTTTCCTCGGTGATATCTCCCTGGCCGAACTGGTCGGGCAGACAGATGTACGCCGCATTGCTGACAAGCAAGATGAACAGATGAAGACCGTGTTGTCCCTGGTTGATCGGGTAGAACGCGGCGATGTGAGCTTGAAAGTCCAACTATAAACGTGCTTTCCACAGCCAACCGATGTGTGGTGGGTCTGTAACGGAGAAAAAGATGAAACTGCCTATATACCTTGATTATTCGGCAACCTGCCCTGTTGACCCCAGAGTCGCAGAGAAGATGATGCAGTGCCTCACCATGGATGGCCTGTTCGGCAATCCAGCTTCCCGTTCTCACCGTTTCGGCTGGCAGGCTGAAGAGGCGGTCGACCTGGCCCGTAATCAAGTGGCAGAGCTCATTGGTGCCGATCCCCGCGAGATCGTGTTCACCTCTGGTGCGACTGAATCCAATAACTTGGCCATCAAGGGCATAGCACACTTCTATGCCAGCAAGGGCAAGCACATCATCACCTCCAAGACTGAACACAAAGCGGTGCTCGACACCTGCCGTCAGCTGGAGCGTGAAGGCTATGAGGTGACTTACCTCGAGCCGCTGCCCAACGGTCTGTTCACCCTTGAGCAGATTGAAGGCGCCATGCGTGATGACACCGTGCTGGTCAGCATCATGCACGTCAATAACGAGATCGGCGTGGTACAAGATATCGCGGCCATCGGCAACCTGTGCCGTTCGCGCAAGATTTTCCTGCACGTCGATGCCGTTCAGAGCGCGGGCAAGATCCCGGTCGATGTCGAGGCCCTCAAGGTCGACCTGCTCTCCGTCTCCGCTCACAAGGTCTATGGCCCCAAAGGCATCGGTGCCCTCTATGTGCGCCGCAAGCCCCGGGTTCGTCTGGAAGCCCAGATGCACGGTGGCGGTCATGAGCGCGGCATGCGCTCCGGCACCCTGCCGACTCATCAGATAGTCGGCATGGGCGAGGCGTTCCGCATTGCCAAAGAAGAGATGGCCAGTGAAGCGCCGCGGATGATGGCCCTGCGCCAGCGTCTGTGGGACGGGGTGAAAGACATGGAGGCCGTTTACATCAACGGTGACCTCGAGCAGCGCGTGCCGGGCAACCTCAACGTCAGCTTTGCCTATGTGGAAGGGGAATCCCTCATCATGGCACTCAAGGATCTGGCGGTCTCTTCCGGCTCAGCCTGTACCTCCGCCAGCCTGGAACCCTCTTATGTATTGCGCGCCTTGGGTCTGAACGACGAGCTGGCACACAGCTCCATTCGTTTCACCATGGGTCGCTTCACGACAGAAGAAGAGATCGACTATGCAGTCGAGCTTATCCGTGGCTCCATCGGTCGTCTGCGCGAGATGTCTCCCCTGTGGGAGATGTACAAGGACGGCGTCGATCTGAACACGGTCGAATGGGCACACCACTGATCCTCAAGGTCAGTGGCTACAACGGAATTAGCAGGAGTTAATCATGGCTTACAGTGAAAAAGTAATAGACCACTACGAAAACCCCCGTAACGTCGGTGGTTTCGACAAGAACGATCCCAGCATTGCCACCGGCATGGTCGGTGCCCCTGCGTGCGGCGACGTCATGAAGTTGCAACTGAAGATCAGCGATGCTGGCATCATCGAAGATGCCAAGTTCAAGACCTATGGTTGTGGCTCTGCCATTGCCTCCAGCTCCCTGGTGACCGAATGGGTCAAGGGCAAGACCCTGGACGAAGCGGCTGGCATCAAAAATACCGACATCGCCGAAGAACTGGCACTGCCACCGGTCAAGATCCACTGCTCCATCCTGGCTGAGGATGCCATCAAGGCAGCCATCGCCGACTACAAGCAGAAGAAAGGTCTCGTTTAAGGTCCGGAGAGCAGTATGGCCATTACCATGACAGCATCCGCGGCAGAGCGGGTATCCAGTTTTCTGATCAACCGGGGCAAGGGCTTGGGCCTGCGCCTCGGCGTCAAGACCACCGGCTGCTCTGGGCTCGCCTATGTGCTGGAATTCGTCGATGAGTTGAATGACGGGGACAAGGTGTTCGAGCAAGAGGGTGTCAAGATCATCGTCGACGCCAAGAGCCTTGCCCACCTGGATGGCACCGAACTGGACTTCGTCAAGGAGGGCCTCAACGAGGGCTTCCAGTTCAACAACCCCAACGCCAAGGGCGAGTGTGGTTGTGGCGAAAGTTTCAGTGTCTAAGGGTACCTCATGAACCATTTCGAGTTGTTCGGTCTGGCGCAGGGGTTCGAACTTGATATCCGCCAGCTGGGGGATACCTACCGCCAACTGCAAACTCAGTTCCATCCAGATCGTTTCGCCACCGCTCCCGAACGGGAGCGGCTGGCTTCAGTGCAGCAAGCCGCTCGCATCAATGATGCCTTCTCTACCCTCAAAGCCCCCTTGCGCCGTGCTGAGTATCTGCTCTCCCTGCGTGGCACCGACATTCGCGCCGAACAGCAAACCCTGCAAGATACGGGGTTTCTGATGCAGCAACTGGAGTGGCGTGAACGCCTCGCAGACCTCAAGTCCGAGGCGCAACCTGAGAGGGCCATCGCGGATTTTCGCCGCGAAATCGATCAGGAACATCACCACCTGATGCAACAGCTGACCGAGACGCTCGCCACGGGCGAGGATCTCAAGGCGGCCGATTGCGTGCGCAAACTCAAGTTCGTCGACAAGTTGCTCGAAGAGCTGGAGCGCTTCGAAGACTCGCTGTTCGAATATTGATCTTCTAACGCTGGAAATGTGATACCCCATGGCATTACTGCAAATCGCCGAGCCCGGCCAGAGCGCCGCGCCTCATCAGCATAAACGTGCCGTCGGCATCGATCTGGGCACCACCAATTCGCTGGTTGCCGCGGTGCGTAGCGGTCAGGCCGATACGCTCAATGACGCACAGGGTCGCGCCCTGCTGCCTTCTGCCGTCCACTATCAGGCTGACAGCATCCGAGTCGGTTTCGATGCGAAAGCCGAGGCCGCCCAGGATCCCCAGAACACCATCATTTCGGTCAAACGCATGATGGGCAAGGCGCTGGCGGATCTGGATACCCGTCAACAGCCCTACGAATTCGTGGCAAGCGACAAGGGATCACCGCAGATCCTCACTCGCCAGGGGCTGGTCAATCCGGTGCAGGTCTCGGCTGAAATTCTCAAAGCGCTGGCCGCCCGTGGCGCCGCGACCCTGGGCGGCGACCTCGACGGCGTCGTGATTACCGTACCCGCCTATTTCGATGACGCCCAGCGCCAGGGCACCAAGGATGCGGCTCGCCTTGCCAGTCTGCATGTGCTGCGTCTGCTCAATGAGCCCACCGCCGCCGCCATCGCCTATGGCCTGGATTCGGGGCAGGAGGGGGTGATTGCCGTGTACGATCTCGGCGGCGGTACCTTCGACATCTCCATACTGCGTCTGCATCGTGGCGTGTTTGAAGTGATGGCCACCGGAGGTGATTCCGCCCTGGGTGGCGATGACTTTGATCACCTGCTTGCCGACTGGCTCAAGGCCCGGGCCGGGCTGGAAGGGCAACTGGATGCGCGCCTGCAACGGGAACTGCTCGATGCCGCAACCGCCATCAAGCATGGGCTGACCGATGCAGACACTGTCTCCTGTGCCTTCGCCGGCTGGCAGGGCGAATGCTCCCGCGGCCAGTTTGACGAACTGATTCTGCCCCTGGTCAAGCGGACCCTGCTGGCCTGTCGCCGGGCCCTGAAAGATGCCGGTCTCAGTGCCGATGAGGTGCTGGAAGTGGTCATGGTCGGCGGCTCAACTCGCGTGCCGCTGGTGCGTGAGCAAGTCGGTAGTTTCTTTGGCCGCACGCCGCTCACCAGCATAGATCCGGACAAGGTGGTGGCTATCGGCGCCGCCATTCAGGCCGATATTCTGGTGGGCAACAAACCCGATGCCGAGATGCTGTTGCTGGATGTGATCCCGCTCTCCCTGGGACTCGAGACCATGGGCGGCCTGGCCGAGAAGGTGATCCCGCGCAATACCACCATACCGGTGGCTCGCGCCCAGGAGTTCACTACCTTCAAGGATGGCCAGACTGCCATGGCAATCCATGTGGTGCAGGGTGAGCGGGAACTGGTGGCAGATTGCCGCTCCCTTGCCCGCTTCACTCTGACCGGGATCCCGCCGATGGCGGCAGGCGCGGCTCATATCAGAGTCACCTTCCAGGTGGATGCCGATGGCTTGCTTTCGGTCAGTGCCATGGAGAAATCCTCCGGGGTTCAGGCTGACATTCAGGTCAAACCCTCTTACGGACTGGCCGAGGATGACATCCTCAGCATGCTGACCGCCTCCTTCGAGCATGCGGAGCAGGATATGGCCGCCCGTATGCTGGCCGAGCAGCAAGTGGACGCGGACCGGGTGATCGAGAGCCTCAATGCCGCGCTGGCCGTGGATGGTGAGGCGCTGTTGAGCCCGGCCGAACGCAGCCAAATCGACGGGGCCATCGCCCACCTGCTGGCCATGCGTGCCACAGGAACAACCAATCAAATCAAAGATGCCATCGAGGCGGCGGATGCTGCCAGTGGCGAGTTTGCCTCCCGTCGCATGGATGCCTCCATCCGCAAGGTGCTGACTGGCCAAGACGTTAACAAGGTGTGATATGCCAAAACTGATCATTTTGCCCCATCCCGAACTCTGCCCGGAAGGGGCTGCCCTGGAAGGGGCAAGCGGTGAAACCATATTGGACATCGCCCTGCGCAATGGCATAGAGATAGAGCATGCCTGCGAAAAGTCCTGCGCCTGCACCACCTGTCACTGCGTGGTGCGTGAGGGGTTTGATTCCCTTGAGCCGAGCGATGAGCTGGAAGATGACATGCTGGACAAGGCCTGGGGTCTGGAGCCCGAGTCCCGTCTGAGCTGTCAGGCGCGTCTGGCGGATGAGGATCTGGTGGTGGAGCTGCCCAAGTACACCCTCAACCTCGCCTCCGAGCGGCACTGATTGCGCACTGGTTAATTGAGCATGCAGTCAGTCCTGACATAAAAGTGATATGGTGAAGGCCGTGACCCGAAAGGGGACGGCCTTTTTTATCGCCCGATTTTCCGTGTTCCGCCAGTTCGGATTGCAGGGCGAGAAGCCGACAATTTGCCAAAAAGAGTATGCCAAAGAAAAGGAAGCAAGAGAGATGGCTGAGATGATGAATGTAGTGTTGTCCACCCAGGCCGCCCCTGCCCACTGGGGCGAGGGTGCCCTGTTGAGTTTTAATGGCGATGAGACCCTGGTGCATCTTGATAAAGAGCCGTTGCGCGCCATCCAGCGTGCCGGTCGTCGCCTGGAGTCCTCCGGCATCAAGCGGGTGCGCCTGGCTGGTGAAGCCTGGGATCTGGAGCGCCGTTTCGCCTTTGCCCAAGGTTTCTATGCCGCCAAGGGCGAGCGGGCGCTGGAGTTCGGCGAGCAGTCGGCCGAGGATGCCAAGGCCCTCGATGGCCTGCTCAAGGCGAGTGCCTGGGTGCGGGACGTGACCAACGGCTGCCCGGAAGAGATCTACCCCATGAGCCTGGCGGAATCAGCCCTGCTGCTCATTCGTGGTCTGGCCGGTGACAAGGTGACCGCGCGCATCACCAGCGGTGAAGCCTTGAAGGAGGCGGGTCACATCGGCATCTGGTCGGTGGGACGGGGCAGTGAGCGCGAACCCGTGCTGCTGGAGCTCGATTACAACCCGACTGGCAACCCGGACGCGCCGGTGGCGGCGGCCTTGGTCGGCAAGGGGATCACCTTCGACTCCGGCGGCTACAGCATGAAGTCATCCGATGGCATGCTGCCGATGAAATCGGACATGGGTGGCGCCGCCATGGTAACCGGGGGCCTGGCACTGGCCATCGCCCGTGGCCTGGACAAGCGGGTCAAGCTCATCCTCTGCTGCGCCGAGAATCTGGTCTCCGGCCACGCCTTCAAACTCGGCGACATCCTTACCTATCGCAACGGCATCAGTGTCGAGATCCAGAATACCGACGCCGAGGGCCGCTTGGTGCTGGCCGATGGCCTGCTGACGGCGGGCGAAAGTGGCGCGCCTTATATCCTGGATGCCGCCACCCTGACTGGCGCCGCCAAGATGGCGCTGGGGCGTGATTACAATGCGTTGTTCGCCCTGGATGAGGCCGAACATGCCCGTGGCCTGGCTGCCGCCAAGGCGGAGCATGAGAAAGCCTGGGTGCTGCCGCTGGAGACCTGGCACCAGGGCCAGCTCGGCTCCTCGTTTGCCGACATGAGCAACGTGGCCACGGCCGAGGGCACAGCCGGCGCCACCACGGCCGCCGCCTTCCTGTCGCGCTTCGTCCGTGACGAAGGCAAGGGGTGGCTGCACATGGATTTGGCGGGCGCCTATCAGAAAGCGGGTAACGATCTGTGGGCCACCGGTGCCAAGGGTCATGGCCTGCGCACCATTGCACGTTGGCTCGAAGAGGTTTCTGCATGAACATCTGGTTAAGTCGTGAATTTGCCAGCGCCGAATGGGGTGAGGGCGCGCTGGTCTCCCACCGCGCCGATGGCGCCCAGATCCATCTGGTGAGTGCGAGCCCTCTGCAGGATATCCAGCAGGCGGCGCGTCGTCTCTGCAACCAGGGGATCTACAAGGTCAGCCTGGCTGGTCACTGGGACAGGGAGCAGCAGTGGGCTTTCGCCCAAGGGTTGCAGACCCCGAAACGGGAAGTGGAACTGCAATGGGCCACCTGCAGCGAGGAGGACAGGGCCGAACTGGAGGCTCGCTGGCTGTGCGGACGCTGGGTGCGCGAGATGACCAACGCCACCCCCGAGCAGTTGGGGCCATTGGACTTGGCGGTCGAAGCAGCCGCTTTTATTACCGAACTGGCACCGGACAGAGTGAGCCATCGCATCCTCAAGGGAGAAGCCCTGGCCCAGGCTGGTTGGGTCGGCCTCTATCAGGTCGGGCGCGGCAGCGATCGCGAGCCTGTCATGCTGGAGCTGGACTTCAACCCGAGCAAGGATCCCAAGGCCCCGGTCGCGGCGGCCCTGGTTGGCAAGGGCATCACCTTCGATTCGGGCGGCTACTCCATGAAGACCTCCCAGGGCATGTTGACCATGAAGCATGACATGGGGGGCGCCGCCATCGTCACTGGCGCCCTGGCGCTGGCCATGCTGCGCGGTCTGAACAAGCGGATAAAGCTGATCCTGTGCTGCGCCGAGAACCTGGTCTCGGGCCATGCCTACAAGCTGGGAGATATTCTGACCTACAAGAACGGCACCACGGTGGAGATAGTGAACACCGATGCCGAAGGGCGCCTGGTGCTGGCCGATGGCCTGCAGCTCGCCGGTGAATCCGGTGCGCCGCTTATCATCGATGGCGCCACCCTGACGGGGGCGGCGGTGATGGCGCTGGGGGGGCGTTACAATGCCCTGTTCGGCCTGGACAAGGGGCTGGTGAGCCGGGCCATGGCCTACTCGGATGCGGAGCAGGAGCCGGCCTGGCCGTTGCCGCTCGAACCCTGGCATAGCCAGCAGTGTTCGTCCCACTATGCCGACACAGCCAACAGTCGCCCGGTGCCGGGTGGCGGCCCGGGTGGCGCCTCCAACGCGGCCGGTTTCCTCTCCCGCTTCGTTGCCAACGAGGGGCAGGGCTGGCTGCACATCGATCTCGCCGCGTGCTTCAACGAGAACGGCGATGGCCTGTGGGCGCCGGGGGCCAATACCCTGGGGATGCGCACCATAGCTCGTGCCCTGCAGGAAGAGACCCGCTGAGGCACGGTCCAGTGAGGGATCCTGTAGCATTGTGATCAGAAGGCGCCATGATGGCGCCTTCTTGCTTTGCCAAGAGCCACACTACCCATTTTTGAGCCAATAGCCGCCTGCGAGTCGGAAGGAAGGGTGCAGTCGCCGCCGGATAGCGGGCTACGATGCCAGCAAGAGACGCTAGCTTTTACGGCCTTTACCAAGATATCGTGGGGAAGAGCACATTTTTTGTGCTTGAGCTGCGGCAAGATAGGCGGGCATGTTGTTTTAACGATGAATTTGTTTAACAAAAAGTTGCCTTTTTGTGTGTTATTCCGGTTTTTGTTTACGTATAATCGCCGCCGAACACGAATTCTCATCATAAATCTCTGTAGTTTAAGGAAGATCTAATGGCTATCGAACGTACCTTCTCTATCGTCAAGCCGGATGCTGTCAGCAAGAACTTGATCGGTGCCATCTACAACCGCTTTGAGAGCGCAGGCCTGCGTATCGTCGCAGCCAAGATGATCCACATGAGCGCTGAGCAGGCCGGTGGTTTCTATGCCGAGCACAAAGAGCGTCCCTTCTACAACGCACTGGTAGCCTTCATGACCTCCGGTCCTGTCATGGTGCAAGTGCTGGAAGGTGAAGATGCCATTCGTCGCAATCGCGAAATCATGGGCGCCACCAACCCGGCCGATGCCCTTGCGGGTACCCTGCGCGCCTGCTTCGCCGAGAGCATTGACCGCAATGCCGTGCACGGCTCCGATGCCCCGGCTTCTGCTGCCCGTGAAATCGCCTACTTCTTCAGCGATGACGAGATCTGCCCACGCGCCTGATGATGCCGGCAGTGACATTTAGCAAAGGGAGCTTCGGCTCCCTTTCGTTTTTTGGCGAAAAGCCCGATAACCCCGTATGCTGCGGGTGGAAAGGCGGACACATTATTTGTACAATGCCGCCCCCTGACGACTGTCAGCAATAATTTTGTAGTTTGTGGACTGAGGCCTTTGATGAGCGAAACAAAAACCAACCTGCTGGATCTCGATCGGGATGCCATGCGTGCCTTCTTCGTTGAGCTAGGCGAGAAGCCGTTCCGGGCAGATCAGATAATGAAGTGGATCTATCACTTTGGTTGTGATGATTTCGATCAGATGAACAACGTCAACAAGGCGCTGCGTGAACGCCTCAAGACCATCGCCGAGATCCGGGCCCCGGAGATCAGCCGCGAGCAACGTTCTTCCGATGGCACCATCAAGTGGGCACTGCAGGTCGGCGATCAAGAGGTCGAGACCGTCTATATCCCGGAAGGGGACAGGGCGACTCTGTGCGTCTCCTCCCAGGTCGGTTGTGCCTTGGCCTGTACCTTCTGCTCCACCGCCCAGCAAGGCTTCAACCGCAACCTCAAGGTCTCCGAGATCATCGGCCAGGTCTGGCGCGCCGCCAAGGTGGTGGGGGGCAAACGACCCATCACCAACGTGGTGATGATGGGCATGGGTGAGCCGCTGCTCAACCTGGCCAACGTGGTGCCGGCCATGAAGCTGATGATGGATGATTTCGGTTTCAGCATCTCCAAGCGCCGCGTCACGCTCTCAACCTCAGGGGTAGTCCCCGCGCTGGACATGCTGGGCGATCAGATTGATGTGGCGCTGGCTATCTCTTTGCATGCGCCCAATGACAAGCTGCGCTCCGAGATCATGCCGATCAACGACAAGTACAATATCGAGAACTTCCTGGCCGGGGTCCGCCGCTATCTGGCCAAGTCCAATGCCAACGGTGGCCGGGTCACGGTGGAATATGTGCTGCTCGATCATATCAATGACGACATGCAGCAGGCTCACGAACTGGCCAAGGTGCTTAAAGACACCCCCTGCAAGATCAACCTGATCCCGTTCAATCCCTTCCCGGGCAACCCCTTTGGCAAGCCGAGCAACAGTCGCATCGACCGTTTCTCCAAGGTGCTGATGGAGTACGGCTTCACCGTGATAGTGCGCAAGACCCGGGGAGAGGACATCGATGCGGCCTGTGGTCAGCTGGTGGGGGAGGTGATCGATCGCACCAAACGCACCATGAAAAATCGGATGCAACAGGAAGGGATTTCCGTCAAAATGGTCTAACCGCTAAGCCATTGTATAGTCAGGGAAATGGATACACGTAAATTGATACTGGTGGCGGCGCTTTGTGCGCTGTCCGGCTGCGTGACCGAGACTAGCTACGTTGGCCCGAACTCGACACAACGCGAAGTTGGCCCCGACCTCAAGGCGGCAGCCCAGACCAGACTGGATCTGGGCCTCCAATATTTGCGTCAGGGCAATGCCGAACAGGCAAAATTCAATCTGGACAAGGCACTGCAGTACGATCCTGACAATGCCCAGATCCAGGTTGGCTTTGCCTATTTCTTCCAGCAGGTGCAGGATTACAAGTCGGCCGAGGCGAGTTATCGGAAAGCCTTGGCCATGGATCCGACCAATGCTGACGCGATGAACAACTATGGGGCCTTCCTCTGCAATCGCGGCCGTTTCGACGAGGCCGACAAGGCATTCAACCAGGCGATTGCGCAACCTGACTACGTCAAGGTGGCCAATACCTATGAGAATGCGGCGATTTGTGCATTGCAAAACAATCGAAAAGAGAAAGCGAGCGAGTACTATCATCTTGCCTTGGGGTATAATCCCCGGGATCCAAGGTTATTGCTGGACTTGGCCGAGCTTTCCATGAAAGATGACAAGCTGACCGATGTGCAGGATTATCTCGTTCGTTTTGCGGCCGTGGCCGATGAGAACGAAGAGAGTCTCTGGTTGAGACTGCGTCTCGCCCAGTCGATGGACAAACCGGCATTACTTCACCAATTCGGGACTGAGCTGGTACAGCGCTTTCCCTCTTCGCCACAAGCCAAGCGTTACTTAGCCAATGACTATTGAACAGCAACACGACTCTCAAGACGAATCTCAGGCAGCAGGCCCAGGCCAGCTGCTGCGCACCGCTCGCGAACAGCTTGGCTGGACCCGTGAACAGGTTGCATCACGCCTTCATCTTCGTCTGACCCTGATTGCGGCTATCGAATCAGATACTTACGATAAGAACACGTCGCACACCTTTATCCGTGGCTACTTGCGCACTTATGCCAAGCTGGTCAGCGTACCGGAAGAGACAGTCCTGGCTGCCTACACCAAGTTGGGACTGACGCCGCCGGACAACATTGATATGCAGAGCTTCTCGCGCCGCTCCCGTCAGCAGGCCAATGACAGTCGCCTCAAGCTGGTGACCTGGTTGGTGATCCTGGCGCTGATCGGCTTGTCTGTCGCCTGGTGGTGGCAGAGTACGGCCAAGCGCTCTGCAGGGGAGGACGCGCTCGCCGCCAGCGAGATCAGCGCACCGGCCGAACCACAGGTTGCAACCGACGTGAATGAGGCGACTCAGGGCGAACTGCCTGTCGCAGAGACAGCGCCTGTTGCCGAGGTGGAGCCCGCTGCTCCCGCCGTTGACCAGAACACCACGGCGAGTGCAGCCGTCAACACGGCCCCGGTTGAAGAGACTGTGGTGAGCGACGCTGTGGCCACTGTGCCTGACTCTGCGACTGAACCTGCGACCAGCGTGCCGCAACTCAAGTTGAACTTTGCCGCCGATTGCTGGCTCGATGTGAAAGACAGCACGGGCAAGACCCTGTTCAGCGGTCTCAAGAAGGCCAATGATGAATTGACCCTCGCCGGGACAGCCCCCTTCAAGTTCATCATTGGTGCGCCCATGGCCGTCAAGATTGAATTTGAAGGCAAGTCCATCGACATGAGCCGTTACAACAACGGCCGGACCGCCAAGTTCGCGTTGCCGCAGGAGTAAGTTCTACCCATGTCCGCTCACCAATCCCCGATCATTCGTCGTAAATCCAAGCAGATCATGGTGGGTAATGTACCGGTTGGGGGCGATGCCCCCATCACGGTTCAGACCATGACCAACACCAAGACCACAGACGTGGCCGCCACCGTCGAGCAGATCCAGCGCATCGAGCGGGTGGGCGCCGACCTGGTCCGGGTCTCTGTGCCGACCATGGAGGCTGCGGAAGCCTTCAAGCTCATCAAGCAGCAGACCAATATCCCCATCATTGCCGACATCCACTTCGACTACCGTATCGCCTTGAAAGTGGCCGAATACGGCGCCGATTGCCTGCGTATCAACCCGGGCAATATCGGCAGTGAAGAGCGGGTGCGGGCCGTGGTGGCCTGTGCGCGGGACCTCAATATCCCGATCCGCATCGGCGTCAACGGGGGCTCTCTGGAGCGCGATATTCAGGAGAAATATGGCGAGCCGACCGCAGAGGCACTGCTCGAGTCGGCCATGCGCCACGTGGATTACCTGGATCGTCTCAACTTCGATAACTTCAAGGTGAGCGTCAAGGCATCCGATGTCTTCCTCGCCGTGGGTGCCTATCGCCTGCTGGCCAAGCAGATAGACCAGCCCCTGCATCTGGGTATTACCGAAGCGGGTGGCTTTCGGGCCGGCGCCGTCAAATCGGCCATCGGTCTGGGCATGTTGCTGGCCGATGGTATCGGTGACACCCTGCGCATCTCCCTGGCCGCCGATCCGGTGGAGGAGGTCAAGGTCGGCTTCGACATCCTCAAGTCCCTGCGCATTCGCTCCCGTGGCATCAATTTTATCGCCTGTCCCTCCTGCTCCCGTCAGGAGTTCGATGTGATAAGCACGGTCAATGCCCTGGAAGAGCGGCTCGAAGATATCATCACCCCCATGGATGTCTCCATCATCGGCTGCGTGGTCAATGGTCCGGGTGAAGCCCTAGTCTCCGACCTCGGTCTGGCGGGGGCGGCCAACAAGAGCGCCTTTTATGAGGGTGGCCTGCGGGTCGACCGCCTGGACAACAAGGATCTGATCCCCGTGCTGGAGCGCCGCATCCGTGCCCGTGCCGCCATGCTGGATCCCGCTAACCAGATCCGGATAGACAAGGCTTAACTACCCGGCTGATCCCGGTTGGCCAGATCCGATAGAGAAGGCCTGGGTGCCTCGCTGAGCCGGTTCAGCCATCATGCCGCACTGGAACTGCCCCGATTTTACCTCGGGGTCGAAAATCCCTATAATGCGGCCACATTTCACGTCTTTTTCTCGAGTAGCAACGTGGCAAAACAGATTCAAGCGATTCGCGGTATGAATGACTGCCTGCCGGAGCAGAGCCCGGTATGGCAGAAAGTGGAACAGACCCTGCGTCAGGTCGTCGCCAGCTATGGCTATAGCGAAGTGCGCATGCCCATCGTCGAGCAGACTCATCTGTTCAAACGCGCCATCGGTGAAGTGACCGACGTGGTCGAAAAAGAGATGTATACCTTTGAGGATCGCAACGGTGACAGCCTCACCCTGCGCCCGGAAGGGACGGCCAGCTGCGTCCGTGCCGGTATCGAGCATGGCTTGCTCTATAACCAGGAACGCCGCATGTGGTATATGGGCCCCATGTTCCGCCACGAGCGCCCCCAGAAGGGCCGCTATCGCCAGTTCCATCAATTCGGTGTCGAGCTGTTTGGGATCAATGGCCCGGACATCGATGCCGAACTCATCATGCTCACTCACCGTTTGTGGCGCCTGTTTGGCATCCAGGATCATGTCTGCCTGCAGCTCAATACTCTGGGCCAGAGCGAAGAGCGTGCCGCCTATCGCGATGCCCTGGTTGCTTATCTGGAGCAGTACAAGGATGAGCTGGATGAAGATAGCCAGCGCCGCATGTACAGCAACCCGCTGCGGGTGCTCGACTCCAAGAGTGAGCGCGTTCAGGAAATTCTGGTGGGTGCCCCGCGTCTGTTCGATCACCTGGGCGAAGAGAGCCTGGCCCACTTCGAGGGGCTCAAGACGCTACTCGATACCGCCGGCATTCAATATGAAGTGAATGAGCGGCTGGTGCGTGGTCTCGACTACTACAACCTCACCGTATTCGAGTGGGTCACCAGCAGTCTGGGCGCCCAGGGCACAGTGCTGGCCGGTGGCCGCTACGACGGTCTGGTCGAGCAGCTCGGCGGTCAA
The DNA here is from genome assembly GCF_000820045.1 of Aeromonas rivuli. Taxonomy (GTDB): domain Bacteria; phylum Pseudomonadota; class Gammaproteobacteria; order Enterobacterales; family Aeromonadaceae; genus Aeromonas; species Aeromonas rivuli. Next base: position 86,824 of record NZ_CDBJ01000079.1, read on the forward strand.
GCCACCCCGGCGGTCGGTTTTGCCATGGGCATAGAGCGTCTGGTGCTGATGCTCGAGACCCTCGAGCTCAATGCCGACATCCGCCCTGGGGTGGATGTGTATCTGGCCATGGTCGGCGAGGGGATAGCATCCGCTGGTTTCCAGTTGGCCGAGCGACTGCGCGATGCGTTGCCCGATCTTCGTCTGATGAGCCACTGCGGTGGCGGCAATTTCAAGAAACAGCTCAAACGTGCCGACAAGAGCGGCGCGTCCATTGCCCTGATCCTCGGCGAGTCCGAGGCACAAAACGGGGAAGTGACCATCAAATATCTGCGTGGCCAGGGGGAACAACAGACCCTGAAGGTCGACGCCGTCATTGCCCTGCTGGCAGTCAAAGGAGAGTAAGCCGTGGAAGTTTATACCACCGAAGATCAACAGGTTGAAGTTATCAAGAGCTGGTGGAAAGAGAACGGTACCTCGGTGATTGCCGGGACCGTCATCGGCTTGGTCGGCCTGTTTGGCTGGCGCTATTACAACGAATATCAGCAGACGAGCAAGGAGACAGCTTCCCAGGCTTACAACCAGCTGACCCAGGCCCTGGCCAAGGGGGACGATGGCGCCTTTACCCAGGCGCAGAGCTTCATCGGCGAGCACAAGGGGGAATCCTACAGTGAGCTGGCGGCCCTGCAGCTGGCCGCTGCCGCCGTCAAGGCGGGCAAGCTGGACTTGGCCGAGCAGCAGCTTAGCCAGGTGGTTGCGCAAGGTGACGAGAGCGTACAGCCCATCGCTGGCCTGCGTCTGGCCCGGGTGCTGGGCGATCAGGGCAAGTTTGACGAGGCCCTGGCTCAGCTCGACAAGATCAAGAGCGAGGCCTTCAAGGCGCAGCTTGCCGAAGTGCGCGGCGATCTGCTGCTCAAGCAGGGCAAGCCGGAAGAGGCCCGCGATGCCTATCAGGCCGCAGCCGATGCCGGTGGTCTGCAAGCCAGCCCGGAGCTCAAGCTGAAGATGGACGATCTGGCGCTGCCAGCCAACGTCAATGCAGGAGCGCCGGATGCGTGATCTGAAACGTGACCTCAAACGGGTAGCGCTGGGTACCGCCATCGCCGTGGCGCTGCAAGGTTGTTCCCTGTTCAGCAAGGATGAAGATCTCAACCCCATGGCAGCCTTGCCCCAGGTTGAGTCCAGCTTCCAGGCAGATACCCTGTGGAGCAGCTCGGTAGGCGATGGCATTGGCAACTTCTACTCTCAGCTGCGCCCGGCGGTCGAGGATGATGTCATCTATGCCGCCGCCCGTGGCGGTGACGTGACCGCCTTCGAGCGTGCGAGCGGCAAGGAGTTGTGGAGCGTGGACTTGGCGGATCTGCCGGTCAACGCAGACAAGCGCAGCGCCCGCCTCTCCGGCGGTCTGGTGTCTCGCTATGGCAAGCTGTTCCTCGGCTCCGAAAACGGCCAGGTCTATGCCCTGGACGAAAAAGACGGTGCCGTACTCTGGCAGACCACAGTGCCGGGTGAAGTGGTTGCCAGCCCTGCGGTCGAAGATGGCCGGGTCGTGGTACTGACTACCTCGGGTCGTCTGGTCGCGCTGGATAGCGATGAAGGCAAGCTGCAATGGACACTCTCCGAAGAGCAGCCTCCGCTGACCCTGCGCAGCACGGGCTCCCCCGTCATCACCAATGGCGCCGTCTTGTACGGCCGCGCCGATGGCAAGGTGGGCATCGCCCTGCTCAGCAACGGTCAACCGGTGCGCCAGTCCAAGGTTGCCGACCCGCGCGGTGCCACCGAACTGGATCGCATGGTGGACGTGGATGCCGCTCCGCTCATCGCCGGTGATGAACTCTATGCCATCGCTTACAACGGCCAGTTGATGGCCCGCAAGCTGATGACAGGTGACGAGGTGTGGAAGCGCAAATATTCCGGTTATCGCGACATGGCGGTGAGCGGTGATGCCATCGTGCTGACCGACAGCCGCAGTCACCTGTTTGCCATCGACCGTCGCAACGGTCTGGAGCTGTGGTCCAACACCCAGCTGGAAAATCGCAGCGTCACCGCCCCCGTCGTCTTTGGCGACTATGTGGTGGTGGGCGATGTGGAAGGTTACCTGTATTGGCTGGATCGTACCGATGGGTCCATCAAGGCGATGCAGCAGCTCGATAGCAGTGGTCTCTATGCCGCCCCTCTGGTGGATGAAGATGTACTCTATGTACAGAGCCGTGACGGTAAGTTGTACGCCCTTAAGCGTCCCTAACTGTCCGATATTTTGATTATCCGGCTCCTGGTCTTCGGACCCGGAGCCTTTGTCGTCTTGAGAATGAGGCTTTTATGACTCCTGTAGTAGCCCTGGTGGGCCGCCCCAACGTGGGGAAATCCACCCTGTTCAACCGCCTGACCCGTACCCGGGATGCCCTGGTGGCCGATTTCCCCGGCCTGACCCGGGATCGTAAATACGGCCAGGCGAAGCTGGGCGAGCTGGAATTTATCGTGGTCGATACCGGCGGTATCGATGGCACTGAAGAGGGTATCGAGCTGAAGATGGCCGAGCAATCCCTGCAGGCCATCGAAGAAGCCGATGTGGTGCTGTTCATGGTCGATGCCCGTGCCGGTCTGACCGCCGCGGATCAGGCGATCGCCGAGCACCTGCGCAAGGCCCAGAAGAAGGTGTTCCTGGTCGCCAACAAGACCGACGGCATCGATGGTGATTCCGCCGTGTCCGAGTTCTACTCCCTGGCGCTGGGTGAGGTCTATCAGATAGCCGCCGCCCATGGTCGCGGCGTGCTGAGCCTGCTGGAGCTCTCTTTGGCCCCGCACCTGGAAACCCTGGTCGGTGAAGACGATGTGCAGGAAGAGGAAGAAGAGGACTTCGATGAAGAAGCCCTGCTGCGCATGGTAGCCGCCGGTGATCTGGACACCCGGGAAGACACCAAGGAGACCCCCTTTGCCGACTTGCCTATCAAGTTCGCCATCGTCGGTCGCCCCAACGTCGGTAAATCCACCCTGACCAACCGCATGCTGGGTGAAGACAGGGTCATCGTCTATGACATGCCGGGTACCACTCGCGACTCCATCTACATCCCCATGGAGCGTGATGAGCAGAAGTACGTCATCATCGACACCGCCGGTGTGCGTCGTCGTGGCAAGGTGCATGAGACGGTGGAGAAGTTCTCCGTCATCAAGACCCTCAAGGCCATCGAAGATGCCAACGTCTGCCTGCTGGTGATCGATGCCCGCGAGACCATCACCGATCAGGACTTGAGTATCTTGGGCTTCGTGCTCAACACCGGTCGCTCCGTGGTGCTGGTGGTGAACAAGTGGGATGGTCTGGATACCGAAGTGAAGACCAGCATCAAGAATGAGCTGGATCGTCGTCTGGGCTTCATCGATTTCGCCCGGGTGCACTTCATCTCTGCCCTGCACGGTAGCGGGGTCGGCCACCTGTTCGAATCCATCCAGGAGGCGTACCAGTCCGCCACCCGCCGGACCAGCACCGCCATGCTGACCCGCATCATGCAGATGGCCCAGGAAGATCACCAGCCGCCCATGGTCAATGGTCGCCGGGTCAAGCTGAAGTATGCCCATGCCGGTGGTTACAACCCGCCGCGCATCGTCATCCACGGCAACCAGCTCAATGACTTGCCGGATTCCTACAAGCGCTATCTGATCAACTATTTCCGCAAGTCCCTGAAGATCATGGGCACCCCGATCCGGGTCGAGTTCCAGGAGTCGGTCAACCCCTTCGAGGGCAGGAAGAACACCATGACCCTGAGTCAGGAGCGGCAACGCAAGCGCCTGCTCAAGATGAAGAAGTAAGACAACGCGGCTGCCTCAGGGCAGCCGTTTTACATTGATGCAGTGCAATTCCCGCAGGCGCTCCCCATGTTATCTTGACCCTGACAATAGGCAGCAGCCATGCTGATAAGAGAAGGAGCGGGTCTGCGGCAGGCTCAAGCCAGACTCATATTATCAGGAGCATCACCATGAATGATTCCACGCCCAGTTGTCCCGCGTGTGCGGCGGCCCTGGATCCTCGCCATAGCGAACAGCGCTGCCCCGTCTGTCACGCCGAGTTGTGCTTTGAGGCCAGCTGTCCCGATTGTGGCGCCCCGCTGGAGCGGCTGCAGGCATGCGGTGCGGTCGACTATTTCTGTCAGGGGTGCAGCAGCCTCATCTCCAAGCGTCGGGTGATCTATGAGGTCAGGCGGGTAGGGGATGGCGAGTAGAGGAGAGGCCATGTAGCCGTTACAGCTCGTCCTTTCAATCGCTCGCAGACCAGCCAAATGAGATAGGAAAGAGGCGCCCACCGGGCGCCTCTTTTATGCAGGTTTGACTCGGCCTCTTGTCGGGCTTGTGTTGACCTCAGGCCGGATTCACGGCGGCAGCGGCCAGGCGTTTGCGTTTGAACTGGTAACCGATGGCGAGCACCAGTATCCAGACCGGGATCAGCATGACGGAGATCTGGATGCCGGGGGTCAGATACATGATGACCAGGATGCCCGCCATGAAGGCGAGGCAGAGGTAGTTGCCAAAGGGGTACCAGAACGCCTTGAACTGAGGCTCGATCCCCTGGGCCTGCTTGGCCTTGCGGAATTTGAGATGAGCCAGGCTGATCATGGCCCAGTTGATGACCAGGGCCGACACCACCAGCGCCATCAGCAGCTCGAAGGCCTTGCCCGGGATCAGGTAGTTGATCAGCACGCACAGCAAGGTGGCACCCGCCGAGATGGATATGGCGACCATGGGAACACCGCTCTTGCTGGTCTTGAGCAGCGCCTTGGGACCATTGCCCTGCTTGGCCAGGCCAAACAACATCCGGCTGTTGCAGTAGACGCAGCTGTTGTAGACCGAGAGCGCCGCGGTCAGTACCACCATATTGAGCACAGTCGCCACCAGATCGCTGTCCAGGGCATGGAAGATCATCACGAAGGGACTGCCGCCCTCGACGACTTTGCCCCAGGGGTAGAGGGACATCAGTACTGCCAGGGCGCCGATGTAGAAGATGAGGATGCGGTAGATCACCTGGTTGGTGGCCTTGGGAATACTCTTTTGCGGATCGTCGGCTTCGGCCGCCGTGATACCGACCAGCTCCAGACCCCCGAAGGAGAACATGATCACCGCCATGGCCATCACCAGGCCGCTGATACCGTTGGGGAAGAAGCCGCCCTGATCCCAGAGGTTGGTCACGCTCGCCTCGGGGCCGCCGCTGCCGCTGGCCAGCAGGTAGCCACCAAAGCCAATCATGCCGACGATGGCGACCACCTTGATGATGGCGAACCAGAACTCCATCTCGCCAAATGCCTTGACGTTGGTGAGGTTGATGGCGTTGATCAGCACGAAGAAGAGGGCCGCCGACATCCAGGTCGGGATCTCGGGCCACCAGTACTGGACATAGATGCCGACTGCGGTGAGCTCGGCCATGCTGACCAGCACATAGAGTACCCAGTAGTTCCAACCAGACGCGAAGCCCGCGAAGTCACCCCAGTATTTATAGGCAAAGTGGCTGAAGGAGCCTGCCACCGGCTCTTCCACCACCATCTCGCCGAGCTGGCGCATGATGAGGAAGGCGATGAAGCCGCCGATGGCATAGCCGAGCAGCACTGAGGGGCCGGCCATCTTGATGGTCTGGGCTATCCCCAGAAACAGGCCGGTGCCGATGGCGCCGCCCAGGGCGATGAGCTGGATATGGCGGTTCTTGAGGCCGCGCTTGAGCTCATCGCCTTGTGGTTGAAGATCCATACTGAGTCCTTTTGATTCGTCAGTCCGTCGCTTTCGTCATTTCGTAGCCAAAAGCTGACGTAACCTGTATTTATTTCGTTACATGGTGCCATTTGTTGTTTTTCATGGTGGCTACCAACCGCAGCAGAATAGTGATAAACGACCCGTGTTGCACCTGTTTTTGCTATCATTCGCTGGCTTTTTCGCCTCTTATCAGTCTTTTATTGAGGTTCTTCTCACTTTTTCTGGTCATTGCTCACTATCTGGTCGACTGATTATGCCGATCTTGATCTTCTGCACTATCCGTGATTAATGGTGTCGAGATTCATTGGAGGCTTTTTGCATCCGCTCCCGCTTTGCCTGCCCATGTCAGTGGCAGGTGGGGCAGGGCAATCAGTGGCAAGAGCGGTATCCATCACTGTTATGACGAGGAGAGGCGGGTTCTGGGATGATGAAGATGGTGGGCTGGGTCATGATGGCCCTGTTGTGGGGAGTGCTGTGTCTGGCGCCGCTGCTGCTGTTGCTGGCCCTGGGTGTCTTGTTGTGCCTCGGGTTCCTGGCCCAGGCCAGCTGGCCCTGGGTGATGGCGGGGGCTGGCCTGCTCGGCCTTGGACTGGGGATCTGGCTGGCGGAGCGGGTGCGCGGTGGTTATGGTTTGATCTCCTTCTACGGCAAGCTGATGAGTAACCGTGAGCTTAACCTGCCAAAGAGCTGACAACGGGAGGGGAACCCGGGGTGTTTCCCCGGCCAGCCCTATGAAAAAGAGCCCTGAACCCGCGTTGGCGGGAACAGGGCTCTTTGCATGGCAAGCTGGGCTGACTTTTGTTGCGGATGAGCGCCGCTCTCAATAGAGCTGGCGGCGCATGCCGGTGCCCTCGAGGATCTTGGCGCTGATCTCCTCCACCGAGTGGGCGCTGGTATCGAGGAAGCGGATCGCCTCCTGGCGATAGAGGCGCTCGACGCTCGCCAGCTCCTGCTGGCACTGCTCCAGGGAGGAGTAACGACTGTTGGCCCGGCGCTGGTTGCGGATCTCATGGAGCCTGTCCGGGGTGATGGTCAGCCCGAACAACTTGTGGCGATTGGCTTTGAGGGCGGCGGGCAGCTCCAGGGCCTGCATGTCCTGTTCGATGAAGGGGTAGTTGGCGGCACGCACGCCAAATTGCAGCGCCAGATAGAGGCTGGTCGGTGTCTTGCCGCAACGGGAGACGCCGATGAGGATGATGTCCGCCTCGTCATACTCCTTGGTGGTGATGCCATCGTCGTTCGCCAGGGCAAAGTTGACCGCCTCGATGCGGTCGTCATAGAGCTTGCGGTTCTCCATGCCGTGGGTGCGATGCAGACGCGGGGTGGCCTTGATGCCAAGCTCTTGCTCCAGGGGACTGACGAAGGTATTGAGAAAGTCATGGCTGCTGGCGTGGGCTTTGAGCACCTCTTCACGCACCTGCGGGTCGACGATGGTGTGGAACAGTATGGGGCGAACCCCGGTTTGGCGGAACTGCTCGTCGATGCGCATGCGGACCAGACGCGCCTTCTCCAGGGTCTCCACGAAAGGGATGGTGACCTGCTCGAAGATCATGGGAAATTGGCTGAGTACCGCGTGGCCAAACACCTCGGCGGTGATGGCAGTGCCATCTGAAACATAAAAAACGGTGTGCACTGGCCGCTCCCTTTTTACTTGCTGCGAAGAAAGTATCTCTCGATACCAAACGACTATTGTCAACCGATCTGCCGTTTCCAAGTTGTGAACTCGGTTGCAAACCTGAATCGTTACCTTTTTGTGTTCGCATTGTAGAATGTCTGTGTCATTCGGCCTATCCCCAAATCTTGCGTGGGGATTTTTTTGACCGGGAGAAGAAAACGTTTTCTCGGCGGGCGGCGACAGCACAAACTAACAAAAAAAGCACACAACAAGGCACAGATGGTGCACCGGCACCCTGGCCCACCAACCTGGAGACATGCAAATGCAACAGTACGTACTTTGGTACGAACAACTCGGAATGCAAGATGTAGAACGAGTCGGCGGCAAGAATGCATCCCTTGGCGAGATGATCAGCAACCTGTCTGGTGCCGGTGTGTCCGTGCCGGGTGGATTTGCTACCACGGCGTTTGCTTTTAATGAGTTTCTGGAGCGCAGCGGGCTCAATGATCAGATCCATGACTTGCTCGACCGCCTGAATGTGGATGACATCGCGGCCCTCGGCGCCGCCGGTAACCAGATCCGTCAATGGGTGATCGATGCCCCCTTCCAGCCGGAGCTGGAAGAAGCCATCCGCAGCGCCTATGACAAGCTCAGTGCCGGGCTGGAGGCCTCCTTTGCGGTGCGCTCCTCCGCCACCGCCGAAGACATGCCGGATGCTTCCTTCGCGGGCCAGCAGGAGACCTTCCTCAACGTGCGCGGCATCGATGCCGTCATGACCGCCGTCAAGCATGTGTTTGCCTCCCTGTTCAACGATCGCGCCATCTCCTACCGGGTGCACCAGGGCTATGACCACAAGGGTGTGGCCCTCTCCGCCGGCATCCAGCGCATGGTGCGCTCGGACTTGGCCGCCTCCGGTGTCATGTTCACCCTGGATACCGAATCGGGTTTCAACGATGTGGTCTTCATCACCGGTAGCCAGGGGTTGGGGGAGATGGTGGTGCAGGGTGCGGTCAATCCGGACGAGTTCTATGTCCATAAGCCAACCCTGAAAGCGGGTCGCCCCGCCGTGGTGCGCAAGACCTTGGGATCCAAGCTGCTCAAGATGACCTACTCCAGCGATGCGGGTCATGGCCGTCAGGTCAAGATTGAAGATACCCAGGAGGCGGAGCGCAACCAGTTCTGCATCAACAATGACGAGGTGATGGAGCTGGCCAAGCAGGCGCTCATCATCGAGCAACACTATGGCCGTCCCATGGACATCGAGTGGGCCAAAGATGGTCAGGATGGCAGGCTCTACATCGTCCAGGCTCGTCCCGAGACGGTACGCAGTCGCCAGGAGGCCAACACCCTCGAACGTTTTGCCCTCAAGCAAGCGGGCAAGGTGTTGATCGAAGGGCGTGCCATCGGTCACAAGATAGGGGCGGGCCCGGCCCGGGTCATCAGCTCCATCAGCCAGATGGACGAAGTGCAACCCGGTGACGTGCTGGTCACCGACATGACGGATCCGGACTGGGAGCCCATCATGAAGCGGGCCTCGGCCATCGTCACCAACCGCGGTGGCCGCACCTGCCACGCCGCCATCATCGCCCGCGAGCTGGGTATCCCCGCGGTGGTCGGCTGTGGCGATGCCACGGATCACATTGCGCCGGGCCAGCTCATAACCGTCTCCTGCGCCGAGGGCGATACCGGCTTCATCTATGATGGCCAGCTCGACTTCGAGGTGGCGGTGACACAAGTGGGCAACATGCCGCGCCTGCCCATCAAAGTGATGATGAACGTCGGCAACCCGGACAGGGCCTTCGACTTTGCCCAGTTGCCCAACGCCGGTGTGGGTCTGGCGCGACTCGAGTTCATCATCAACCGCATGATAGGGGTACACCCCAAGGCCCTGCTGGAATTTGACAAGCAGAGCCCGGCGCTGCAGGCCACCATCACCAAGATGATCGCCGGCTACGAGAGCCCCCGCGAGTACTACATCGCCAAATTGACCGAAGGCATCGCCACCCTGGCCGCCGCCTTCTGGCCGGAGCGGGTGATAGTGCGGATGTCGGACTTCAAGTCCAACGAGTACGCCAATCTGGTGGGGGGCCGTGGCTACGAGCCCCATGAAGAGAACCCCATGATAGGCTTCCGCGGTGCCTCCCGTTACATCGCCGACAGCTTCCGTCCCTGTTTCGCCCTCGAATGCGAGGCGATGAAGCGGGTGCGCGATGTGATGGGGCTGACCAACGTCGAGGTGATGATCCCCTTCGTGCGCACCGTGGGTGAAGCCGAGCAGGTGATCGAGATCCTGGCCGAGAACGGTCTGCGCCGTGGCGAACGGGGCCTGAAAGTCATCATGATGTGTGAACTGCCCTCCAACGCCCTGTTGGCAGATCAGTTCCTGCAGCACTTCGATGGCTTCTCCATCGGCTCCAACGACATGACCCAGCTCACCCTGGGACTGGACAGGGATTCCGGCCTCATCGCCCATCTGTTCGACGAGCGTAATGATGCGGTCAAGGCGCTGCTGGCCATGGCCATCCAGGCCGCCCGCAAGGCGGGCAAGTATGTCGGCATCTGCGGTCAGGGCCCGTCCGATCACCCGGACTTCGCCGCCTGGCTGGTGGAGCAGGGCATCGACTCGGTGTCGCTCAACCCCGATACGGTCGTCGATACCTGGCTCTATCTGGCCGAGCAGCACAAGGCCGGCTAAGTCAGCCAATCCGCTCTCGATACAACGGCGCCGCAAGGGCGCCGTTTTTTATGGGTTGCCAGCCGGATCTCTATTCAGGCAAGAGCCCTTGCTGGCGGATAAGCCTGGTCAGGCTCGCCGCTATGCCGTCATGCTCGGCGGCGGTCGGGTGCCAGAGGCAGCCTGAGTTGTCGGAGCGCATCTGCTCGATCAGCACGGGAGGCTCCCCCAGCAGGGCAAGCTGTTGCTGCAACCGGATCAGGGTCTGGTTCAGCCGGTCGTGGGGCCAGAGATACTGGCCCATCAGGATGATGGGGGGGCTGTCGTAGCGCTGGCGCAGATCCCGCAGCAGCTCGACATAGCCATCGATCCAGGCCTGCTGGAAGCTCTCCTGATCCGGCCAGGGTTCGGGGGGTTGCAGCTCGGAGCTGAAGTCATTGGTGCCGAGTTCGACGACGATCAGCACCGGGTGTTGACTCTCGAAATCCGTGCCCCCCCGATAGACGGCGCCTGCCTTGTCCAGATAATGGGGCAGGGCATGATGGGGCTGGTTGCCGTCCTAGTTGCGCAAGAGTCCGAGCCCCGAGTAGGAGACCTGGCTATGGGTGGCCCCGAGCAGCGCCGCCGTTTTGGCCGGGAAGGCAAGCCTGGCGTTGGAGCTGTTGAGGTTCTCCTCCCAACTGCATTCGCGCTTGTTCGACTCGCTGCCCATGCCGGCGCTGATGGAGTCACCGACAAACAGCAGGTGGGGCTTTTGCTGCCAGAGGCCGCTCACTACTCCGTCGGTGACCAGGGCGTCCAGGGTCAGCATGGCGTCATAGGTTTCGGTGCGTTTGACCAGCTCGACCTTGACCGAGCGAGGCGTCGGCCACTGCAGCAGGGGATAGGTGTGCATGCCCTGGCCGGTCTTGATGACGCCTTGCAATTGGTCATCGATCAGCAGATCGAACTGGCTCTGCTGGCCGTCCATGGCGATGGCGAGCTCCCGCCCCTCGAAGCGAAAGGTGAGCCGGGTCGCCGGCCAGTTGAGCCGCACGTCCTGTTTGACCCAGTCGCGCACGATGCGCCCCTCGTAATTGAGGCGATGATCCGTGGCTTCGATGCGGGCCGGCCTGTGCCTCGGCGGCCAGCCCCATAGCGGCGAGCAGGAGGAGTCCTTTCACTGTCTTCATGCTGATCCCTGTGCTGTTTCATTGAGTGGGGGCAGGGAAGGCCATGACGCCGGCGCCGATCCCGTGAGCGACAGGAGTCGGTCAGGCATGTGTTCTCATCGCTGCCACTTGACGCCCTTGGTATGGGCGCCGAATGAAGATAGATGGTTAACATCGGCACATAAAAGCAGCATCGTCAGGATCTGTGGGGGCCATCAAGATTTTTATTCGAAGATTAATAAGTGTCCCCTCAGCCCGCTGTCCCATCAGGGCCAGGCCATTCGTGAGGAAGGAATGCGGGGCAGCCGAGCAGGATCCACCAGAGGAAGTAGCAGATCACGACGCCTGCCCAGAGCCAAGCCAAATAGCGACAAGTGAGCACCATGCCGAGCATGCTCACCGCCAGTGCGACCTGGAAAGCGATCAGCCCAAACATAAAGGGCGCCATGCTATCCATCATGGCGCCTACCTCACCAGGGACAAGATCTGGCGAAAAGCCGGATGGCGGCAATCCCCCAGCAGCTCATAGAGACACATCTCCACCGAGCCGAGCTCGGCCCCCCGTGCGGCCAGCTTGGTGATCGCCAGCTCCCGATTGGCGGCGAGGCGAGATGAAACCGCATCGACGACGAGGGTGGCAGCCAGCCCGGCTTCCAGCAGCCCCAGCACCGTCTGGTAGACGCAAATATGTGCCTCAATGCCGCACACCAACCAGTGGTTCACCCCGGTTTCGCTGATGGCCGCCGCCACCTGCGGCTCCCCCAGGGCGCCGAAGCTGAACTTGGGCAGCACCTGTGCCCCGGCTTGCAGCGGCTGCAGCTCGGGCACCGTGGCCCCGAGCTTGTCCGGATTTTGCTCCAGCCAGACAACCGGCAAGCCCAGCGCCCGGGCGCCTTGCACCAGCCGGGCGGTATTGGCGATCAGGGGAGCACTCCCCTCAACCAGTCGTGCCAGCTTGCCCTGAATATCGACGACCAACAGGCCGGTGTGATTGCGACTCAGCATACTGTCTCCTTGATAAATAGCGGATGGGAAGCAATACCATCATGCGACCCGTTGCCTTGTACATCTAGAAACATATCTTGCGCTGACGCCCATGGCCGGTGGGGTTAACATCCACGCCATCTTGAGGTCGGATCCGGACCTGTCACCGGCGAGCGCAGCCTTTCTACCCCGCCCTTGCCAAACGACTGCCGAGCCCCTGCCAGAGGGGGCATCCGCAGGACATGATCCTGTGTTCGCCGTTGACCGCTATTTCATTAACGAGGGGGATCACCATGAAGAAAATCATCCTGTTTATGTCGCTCACCAGCCTGCTGGCCGGATGTTCCACCGCCACAGAGCGCATGGCCAATTGCCAGGCGCAGGGGATCAGCAAGGATGCCTGCTACATCGCGGAGCAAAATCGCCAGACTGCCATCCTCGGCGCCGCCGAGAAGCAGGCGATGGAGAATGCCAGCAAGGCGGTCAAGTAAGGCGTTGTCGGTTCAATCCGTCGGTGCATTCCCAAAGCCCTGGTGTCGATGACGCCGGGGCTTTTTGCTATGGAGGGCATGGCGCCCGCACGGTCGGACTGCGCTACTCGTCGCCCAGATAGGTGACCGCCTCGATATTGTTGCCATCGGGGTCGAGCAGAAAGGCGGCGTAATAGTTGGGGGCATAGTGGGGGCGCAGCCCTGGCTGCCCATTGCAGCGAAAACCCGCCTCGATACCGGCCTGATGGAAGGCATCCACCTCGGCGGGGTGTCTGGCGCGAAAGGCTATGTGGCCGGGGGTGCTCTGCTCGCCGCCTTCTATCAGAAAGCTCACCTTGTCTTGCTCAATCTGGCCAAACCCCGCAGCTTGCTCATCCGCCCACTTGAGCTCTATCTGCAGGGGAGTGAAGACAGCTTCATAGAAGCGCCGGCATGCCTGAAATCTGACGGTCTTGATTTCAACGTGATCGAACACAGCCACTCCTGTTGCTGACTGGGCGGGCAAGACGCTACCGCCCCTGAATAATGCCTGCGCTCACAGGCCCGCTCTTGGGTACCCGGTAGAAAAAGGGCACCAAATGACCATCCTATGCCGGATGAGGCCGGGATGGCGAGATCCTGCTCATCATTATTGTGTGGCTTATCAAAGATTTTCGCGCGAGGAGCGGTGACGGACCGCGGCTCGGCATCTGCACTGGTGCTCGCCATCTTTGCGCAAGCTCAGCCGATTTTGTCGCTTGGCGAAGGGAGGAGGCTCTGTTATGGTGATCTTAATTAGCCATTTGGATGGCTAGATGGTTGTTGTGAGGCTGCCTGCAGTGGCAATCCCCGCGGCCAGGCCACCGTTTTGACCATGTTGACAGGGAGTTTCTTATGCAGCGTCGTTCCTTCTTCACATTTTCCGCCTTTGCCCTGCTGGCCGCCAGCAGCGCCTTTTCTGCCACTGCCGCCGATGCGACGGCTCCCGTCAAGCAAGAGATAGTGATTGGCACCACGGTCGGGGATTTTGCCGACATGGTGACCGACTCCATCAAGCCGCAGCTGGAAGCCAAAGGCTACACAGTGAAACTGGTGGAGTTCACCGATTATGTGAGCCCGAATATCGCCCTGGCCGATGGCTCCCTCGATGTGAACTGCTTCCAGCACAGGCCCTATCTGGAGAGCTTTGCCAAGGACAGGGGCCTGTCGCTGACCCCGATAACCCAGGTGCCGACCGGCCCCATGGGTCTCTATTCAGGCAAGATCAAGACACTATCGGCGCTGAAAGAGGGGAGCACAGTGGCGCTGCCCAACGATCCCAGCAACCAGGCGCGGGCGCTGTTGATGTTGCAGGACATGGGCTGGCTCACCCTCAAAGAGGGCATCAACCCGCTCAAGGCGAGCGAGTTCGACGTGGTGAAGAATCCGCACGACATCAAGTTGGTGCTGCTGGAGGCGGCCCAGCTGCCCCGCTCGCGGGAAGATGTGGACTTCACGGTGATCAATGGCAACTATGCGGCGTCGAGCGGAATCCCTTTTAGCGAGGGGCTCTTCCTCGAGCGCAGCTATGACTTCATCAACTGGGTGGTGGTCAAGCGCGGCGATGCCGACACCCCGTTCGCCAAGGATGTGGCTGCCGCCTACAACTCCCCCGCGTTCAAGGCCTATGCCGCCAAGCGTTTCGCTGGCTACAAATACCCCGAAGGCTGGCAGGGGCAGAACAAGGGGTGAGCCGACCCCCCATGACGGCTGGTTTGATATGAGCACGGGCACCCAGGGGTGCCCGTGCTCATATTCGCCGCAGTGTGGGCCGCCGATGGCGACGGGCAATCAGTGGTGGCGTAGCCACCCGCAGACGGTGCGGCAAACAGCGTGTCAGGTTGCCGAGCAGAGTGCTCGTCAACCCATGCAGGGTGAGGTCTGTGACAGGGCATGCGCCGCGCCCTGGTGCAGCATCTGGAGAGGGATCAGTGGTGGCGTAGCCACCAGCGGGCGGCAAACAGGGCGGTCAGGCTGCCGAGCAGGGCGCTGGCCAGCACATCCAGGGGCCAGTGCATGCCGATCAGGGTGCGTGACAGGCCGATGGCGAGGGCCCACAGCGGCAGCAGCCAGACTCCGCGGGGCGCGCGGGCCAGCCAGATCAGACCGAAGAACTGGGCGAGGCTCATGGCGGCGATGCTGTGCCCGGAGGGGAAGGCGTAATTCACCTCCGCCTGCCAGTGGTTGCCGAGCCACTGGGGCAGGGCCAGCAGCTGGCTCGCCGCATGCACTTGTTCGCTGCGCACCTCGACCTGGCTGGCGTAGAACTGCTCGATGGCGGGGATCAGCTGCTGGCTCTCCAGCCAGAGCAGATAGGGGCGCGGCTCCTGGGTCAGGTGCTTGATCAGGCTCTTGATGACCCAGTCGCCAGCGAGCACGGCAAAGAGGGCGCCACTCAAGGCCAGCAGGGCGGGCAGGCTCAGGGCCAGCTTGTAGCGGGTCAGTAGCAGCAGGGCCAGGATACTGATGGCGAGGCCGGGAATATCCACCATACGGGTGAGGGCGTAGGGCCACCACAACCACTCCGATTGCAGGGCATTGACCCTAAAAGGCTGCCAGGGCAGGCAGACCAGCAGCACCAGCGGCAGGATCAGGGCGGCACTGAATGCAAGCGCCTGGCTGCGCGGCAGTGAAGAGGAGTGCGTCGACATAACAAGGCTCGTAACGGTGCCGTGGCGCGGCAGATAAAAAGAGGCGACATTGTGCCAGCCCCGGCTTGGCGGTCAAGTCGCGAGAGGCGGCCAACAACATGGTGTTACAAATCAGGGGCACCAGCAGTCAGTTGCCCTGTGTGGGTCAGGGCGGCGAAGCGACTGTGGCGGCAGCAGAGGCATGAATCTGAGTGCCTGACCAGTTGCCCTGTGTGGGCCAGGGCGGCGAAGCGGCTGCGGCAGCAGCAGGGGCATGAATATAAGTGTCTGACCCGTTGTCCTGTGCGGATTGGGGACGAAGCGACTGTGGCGGCAGAAGAGAGACGAATAAGTGTCTGACCACTTGGCCTGTATGGGCTAGAATGGCGCGCCCCTGGCCGATTGCGCACATCAGTCTTGAACATGAAGAGAGCCCAATGAAGATCGTCGTCGATGAGAATATGCCCCATGCCTGCGAGTTGTTTGCCGAATTTGGCGAGGTGATCCCCTTGCCCGGGCGGCATATCAGCGCGGCGGATCTGCAGGATGCCGAGGTGCTGCTGGTGCGATCCGTGACCCGGGTGGATGCCAGCCTGCTCGCCGACTGCCCGCGGCTGAGCTTCATTGGCACCGCGACCATAGGCACGGATCATATCGACAAAGCCTTGCTGGCGACGCGCAATATCCCCTTCTTCAGTGCTCCCGGTTGCAACAAACAGTCGGTGGGGGATTATGTGCTCTCCGCCCTGCTGGTGCTGGCCGAGCGTTATGAGCTGACCCTGGCGGGCATGAGCCTGGCCGTGATAGGGGCGGGCAACACGGGAGAGTGCGTGGCGGACAAGGCCGAAGCACTCGGCATGAAGGTGCTGCGCTGCGATCCTCCCCGGGCGAGGGCGCAGACGGAGGAGGGGCACGAGTTTGTCGACTACCAGACAGCCCTGTCGGCCGACATCGTCAGCTTCCATGTGCCCATCACCTCTGAGGGGCCCGATGCGACCTACCACCTGCTCGATGCCGCCCACATAGCCGCGTGTCCTGGGGGGCAGATCCTCATCAATGCGTCACGGGGTGAGGTGTGGGACAATCAGGCCCTGCTCACCCGCCAGCGCGGTGAACGCCCGCTGCGGCTGGTGATGGATGTGTGGGAAAACGAGCCCCATATTCTGGCGGCGCTGGTGGCGCATA
The DNA here is from genome assembly GCF_000820045.1 of Aeromonas rivuli. GTDB lineage: Bacteria > Pseudomonadota > Gammaproteobacteria > Enterobacterales > Aeromonadaceae > Aeromonas > Aeromonas rivuli. The sequence continues at coordinate 103,281 of NZ_CDBJ01000079.1, forward strand.
CCGAGCTTGCCACGCCCCATATTGCCGGCTACAGCCTGGAGGGCAAGGCGCGCGGTACCTGGATGCTCTATCAGGCTCTCTGTGAGCAGACGGGACGCAATCCGCGCGGGGATCTGCACACGTTGCTGCCCGCCCCGGAGGTGAGTGCACTCAGCCCTGGACGAGGGGTGGATCAGGGGCTCATCAAGCAGTTGGTCCATCTGATTTACGATGTGCGCCGCGATGATGCCCGCTTTCGGAACCGACTCGGCATTCAGGGCAGCTTCGATGGCCAGCGCAAGGACTACCCGGAGCGGCGTGAGCTGTCAGCCCTGCGTCTGACCGGTCCCTTTGCCGCGTCCCCAGCCCTGGCGGCACTGGGATTTGACTGCCAACCCTGACCCCATGCCGGGCGTTTGGCTTTTGCCAGCGCGAATGACAAGTACCACCGATTTACAGTCATAGATAAGCAGGACTCGTCCTGCCGCAGGAGGGCTCAGAGCCCTCCTGATCATTTGAGAGGAGAGAATGATGAGCCAGCAGTTTAACGTAGCGGTATTGGGCGCAAGTGGCGCCGTGGGTCAAGCCATGATCGAGATCCTGGCAGAGCGAAACTTCCCGGTCGCCACCCTCTATCCCCTGGCCTCCAGTCGCAGCGCCGGTGACACAGTGCGTTTTGGTGGCAAGCACCTCGATATTCTGGATGTGGAAGAGTTCGACTGGAGCAAGGTCGAGCTAGCCCTCTTCTCCGCAGGATCCGAGGTGTCCGCCAAGTGGGCGCCTATCGCCGCCGAACAGGGGTGTATCGTCATCGATAACACCTCCTGTTTCCGTTATGAAGACGATGTGCCTCTGGTTATTCCGGAAGTGAATCCGGATGCCCTGGCCGATTTTCGCAATCGCAACATCATCGCCAACCCGAACTGCTCCACCATACAGATGCTGATGGCGCTCAAGCCCCTGCATGACGAGGTGGGCATTGCCCGCATCAATGTGGCGACCTATCAGTCGGTCTCGGGGTCGGGCAAGGAGGGGGTGAGCGAACTGGCTGGCCAGACCGCCAAGTTGCTCAACGGCCTGCCGGTAGAGCCCAGCCTCTACCCTCAGCAGATCGCCTTCAACCTGATCCCGCAGATCGATGAGTTCACCGACAACGGCTACACCCGTGAAGAGATGAAGATGGTGTGGGAGACCCAGAAGATCCTGGGGGATGCCAGCATCGCCGTGAACCCCACCTGTGTGCGGGTGCCCGTGTTCTACTGCCACGCCGAGGTGCTGCACGTCGAGCTGCATCAGCCCCTGGATGCCGAGCAGGTTAAAGCGCTGCTGCGCGAGGCCCCCGGTATCAGCCTGTTTGACGAGGATGCCAGCTATCCGACCCCGGTTGGCGACGCCACCGGTCAGGATGACGTCATGGTTGGTCGCATCCGTCAGGATATTTCTCACCCTTGCGGTATTAATATGTGGATCGTGGCCGATAACGTTCGTAAGGGCGCGGCAACCAACAGTGTGCAAATTGCCGAATTGCTGATCCGCGACTACCTGTAAGTTCCTGTCGACACTCGGCCTCTCGTCCAAGGGGGGCCGAGTGTGATCGAAGTTGCAGGAAGCGGCCTCGACATTCCCCCTTAATATCAATTAATTAACTTTGCCCCTACACTCGGGCACGAATTGGGTGCTATTTGCGTCGGATGACTGGCTTGAGACTCGAGCCTGATTTATATTGAACCGACTGTTTTGGGGCAACTATCCAGATTTTTCAATGTGATAGGCCGTCATACGAAGGAACGAACATGGGACAATCCCGCATAACACTGGCGACGCTTCTCGCGTTAAGTCTGCTCAACACCACTTCTGCTTCCGCCGAAGAGGCCAGCCGGGATCCCTTCTTCGTGGAGTTGAAGGGACCGGATGAGCCTGCCAGTCAGGTGATCCAGCCGACTCAGCCCGCGACGCCGGTGCAGCGTCAGGCCCAGCCTGTGCGCCAGCCACAAGCAGCAGCCCCTCAGAGCGGCCGCCGCTATGGCCCGGTTCGTCCCACCGATACGCTCTGGAGTCTCGCGAGCAAGCATCGCCCCTCCAATCGGGTGAGCGTCTATCAGACCATGGTTGCCATCTATGACAAGAACCCCGGCAGCTTCGCCGATGGCAACATCAATCATATTTTGGTGGGGTCCAGCATCACCCTGCCAAGCGAAGCCGAAGCGCGCCGCCATACGGACGCCCAGGCTCGCCAACGTTTCAACAGCGATAACGCCAGCTGGAAAGGCTTGAGTCCCAAGTATCTCGCCAGCAAGCAGAGTGCCCAGCCCCAGGCCAGGCAGCCTGTCAAGCCAGCCCCCAAGCAGACCACCAAGCCCGCCGCCCCATCGGCTGCCCCCATTCCTGCCCCGGTTGTGGCCCCGGTGTTGGCGGTGACCGCCGCCAAGGCAGGCGGTGAGGTCAACCCCCTCGCCAGCGGCGCACAGCCAACGGTACCGGTATTGGCCAATGCCGCCAGCGGTGCCCCTGCGCCCTTGCCGGTCGCCACCGAAACCGTTCAGGGCAAGCCAGGTACCGAGATGGCCCTGGCACTGGAAGATGCCAATGCCCAGCTAGGTCAAGTCACCGAGATGAACCACAGGCTCAAGCTGCGGTTGCAGTCCCTGACCGAAGAGGTCGAGACCCTCAAGGCGCAGCTGCAAGATCAGCTTGTCTTGCAAAAAGAGGTGGCCGAACTCAGGGCCAATCCCGTGCCACCTGTGGCCGTTGCCCCCCCGCCCCAGAATTGGCTGACGGACTTGCTCGCATCCCCTCTGAACCTGGCCATGGTCATCCTGTTGCCCGTGCTGCTGGTATTGGCGCTGGTAACCCTCTGGCTGCGGGCCCGTGCTCGCCGCGAGCTGGAAGAGCAGGAGAAGAACCTCTCCGAGACCACCTCCGTGGTGATGGGGCAGGAGATGAGCGAGTTCGATCAGCTCATCGGCGCCGACATTGATGAAGAGCCTGTCGCCCGTGCCGCGCCCCACCTCAATGAAGGCGCAGCCCATGAGCCTGAGGAGGATCTGGATCTGGTCTTTAGCGACGAAGGGGAGCAGGTGCGGGAGTCCGAGATGCGGGATCCTGAGCTGGTGCCCGAGCTTGATCTCGCCGCCGACGAGCAGTTTGAGCGACCCGAGCGGCCCGAGATGGATCTCGCCAGCGAGTTCAACCCGGCTGCCGATGAGGCGCTGATGAGCGAGGAGGAGCTGCAGGCCGCACTGTTTGCGGATCTCAATGCCGAGCTTGATGCCGAAGAGGATCGCTTCGCCGCCCAATCCCCTGCTGGCCGTGGGGCCCGTGACGAGGATGATCTGCCGGAGCTGGACTTCAGCGACCTCGACACCAGCCTGGACGACGAGCCGGCGCCCAGTGTCCATCAAGCATCCCAGACCGCCGACGAATTGCTGGCTGAGTGGGGCATGAGCCCTGAGCCCGTCAAGGATCCCAATGAGCTGGCCCTTGCCGATTTCGAGGATGCCTTCGCACAAGTCGAGCCTAGCGAGGAGCTCAAACCCAGGGCCCAGGCCGCGGCCGATGATTTTGTCGAGATAGACAGCCTGCTGGCCGATGCCAATGCCAACCAGAGCGAGCAGGAGCCGTACCAGGGCTTCTCCCTGAATGTGGGGCTGGATGGTTTCCCCGAGGTATTGCCAGAGTCTGGCGGCTTCGACGTGGATGCCGATGATGGCGGCGTGGGTGCCAAGCTGGATCTGGCCCGGGCTTACCTCGAGATAGATGACAAGGAGAGCGCCCGCGAGCTGCTGGTCGAGGCGTCCGAGCAGGGCAACGACAAGCAACGCAGCGAGGCCGAGAAGCTGCTCAAGCGGTTGGCCTGATGGCCGGATGCAAGCAGGGCGACCCCAGGGTCGCCCTTCTTTTTGGGATATTGGCGGCGGTGTGGGTATAATTCGCCGCGTTTTCTCTCACAGAGCGATAATCAGACTCATGCGAATTGCCTTAGGTATTGAATATGACGGCAGCCGGTATTTTGGCTGGCAGCGTCAACGGGAAGTGATCAGCGTCCAGCAGGAGCTGGAGAAGGCCCTCAGCCGCATCGCCAACCACGAGGTGAGCATACAGTGCGCCGGGCGCACCGACGCCGGGGTGCATGCCACCGGTCAGGTGATCCACTTCGATACCCAGGCCATCCGCAGCGAGAGCGCCTGGACGCTCGGGGTGAACTCCAACCTGCCCCCCGACATCGGGGTGCGCTGGGTGAAGGAGGTGGATGAGGGCTTCCATGCCCGCTTCAGCGCCACCGCCCGTCGCTACCGCTATGTCATCTATAACCACAACTTCCGCCCCGCCATCCTCGGCAGCGGCGTCAGCCACTACCACGAGACTCTGGACGCGGCCCTGATGCATCAGGCGGGCCAGAGCCTGCTCGGCGAGCGGGATTTCACCTCGTTTCGCGCCGCAGGTTGCCAATCCAAGAGCCCCTGGCGCAATGTGACCCATCTGTGCGTCAGTCGCAGCGGCCCCTACATAGTGCTGGATATCCGTGCCAATGCCTTCTTGCACCACATGGTACGCAACGTCACCGGCTCCTTGCTGCTGGTGGGGCAGGGACTCAAACCCGTGGAGTGGATAGCCGAGGTGCTGGCCGCCAAGGATCGCGACATGGCAGGCCCCACCGCCAAAGCCGGTGGTCTCTATCTGGTCGACGTCGATTATCCCGCCGAACAGGGACTGCCCAGGCTGCCGCTCGGCCCGCTCTGGCTGCCGGACTCGGCACCGGGTACGACCAGTTTTTAGTAACTGCGCCCGAAAAATTGTGGTTTAATGATCCGTCGTTTATTGCCATCGAGCCGTAAGTCATTGAACTATCAAGGCTCGATGCGTATTGTCAGGCACAAAAGCATTAAGGAATTCCATGAGCTGGCTTGAGAAGATCCTTCCCAAGAGCAAGATCACTACCCCCCGTCGTCATAACATCCCGGAAGGGGTGTGGACCAAGTGCGGATCTTGTGAACAGGTGCTCTACCGGGCAGAGCTGGAGCGCAACCTCGAGGTTTGCCCCAAATGTAACCATCACATGCGCATTACCGCCCGTGCCCGCCTCGAGTGTTTCCTCGACGCTGATGGTCGCAGTGAAATCGGCGCCGAGTTGGAGCCGCAGGATATTTTGAAATTCAAGGATTCCAAGCGCTACAAGGATCGTTTGTCCACCGCCCAGAAAGAGACGGGGGAAAAAGATGCGCTGGTGGTGATGAAAGGAACCCTCAAGGGGGTGCCCGTGGTCGCCTGTTCGTTCGAGTTCTCCTTCATCGGGGGTTCCATGTCCTCCGTGGTCGGTGCCCGCTTCGTGCGTGCCGTCGAGGAGAGCATCAAGGAGGGCCGCGGCCTGGTCTGCTTCTCCACCTCCGGTGGGGCGCGGATGCAGGAAGCCCTGTTCTCCCTGATGCAGATGGCCAAGACCAGTGCGGCGCTGGACAGGCTCACCAAGGCGGGTCTGCCCTATATCTCGGTGCTGACCGATCCGACCATGGGTGGCGTCTCTGCCAGTCTGGCGATGCTGGGTGACATCAACGTGGGTGAGCCCAAGGCGCTGATCGGCTTTGCCGGCCCCCGTGTCATCGAGCAGACGGTGCGCGAGAAGCTGCCAGAAGGCTTCCAGCGCTCCGAGTTCCTGCTGGAGAAGGGTGCCATCGACATGATCATCGACCGCCGCGAGATGCGCGATCGTCTGGCCAGCTTGCTCGCCAAGCTGATGAATACCCAGGTCGTCGAAGACTGAACATGAGTTCAAACATGCAACAATCTCAAAGCCGGTCGCTGGTCGACTGGCTTTCTTATTTGGAGCAGATCCATCCGGTCAACATCGACATGGGTCTGACACGGGTCGGCATCGTTGCACGGCGCATGGGGCTGACCACCTTGCCCGGCAAGGTGCTCACCGTCGCCGGTACCAATGGCAAGGGCTCTTCTTGTGCCATGGCGGCCAGTATCCTGATGGCCGCCGGTTACCGGGTCGGGGTCTACTCATCCCCCCATCTGCTGCGTTTTACCGAGCGAGTGCGCCTCAATGGCCAGGAGCTGGGCGAGCAGGAGCACTGCGCCGCCTTCACCGAGGTGGAAACGGCCCGCGCCGAGATAGCGCTCACCTTCTTCGAGTTTGCCACCCTGGCCGCGCTCTGGCTGTTTCGCCGCCATGCCCCGGATGTGGTATTGCTGGAGGTAGGACTGGGGGGCCGGCTCGATGCCACCAATGTGGTGGAGTCCGATGTGGCCATGATCACCAGCATCGCCCTGGATCATTGCGACTGGCTCGGCGATACCCGCGAGGCAGTGGCGGTGGAGAAGGCGGGAGTCTACCGCAAGGGGCGAGCCGCCATCAGCGGTGAGCCCAATCCCCCCGCCACCATTGCCAGCGAAGCGGCGCGCCTGGGCGCTCATCTCTATCAGGTAGGCCGTGATTTCAGTGGTCAAGCCCATGACGATGCCGCGGCTGGCTGGGATTATCGGGGGCTGCAATGCTATCAAGGCCTGCCAATTCCCGCCTTGCCGCTGATGAATGCGGTGACAGTGCTGGCCGCCCTGGAGCGGCTCGGACTGACGTTGCCCGAGTCGGCCATTCGCCAGGGCTTGAGTGAGGCGCGTCTTGCGGGCCGGATGCAGCGCTTGCAGACGGATCCGCTGGTCATCGTCGATGTGGCCCACAATCCCCACTCTGCGGCCTATCTGGCCAGTCAGTTGAGCGCCATCCCGTGCCGCGGGGTACGCCGCGCCGTGGTCGGCATGCTCAAGGACAAAGACATGGCGGGGTCCCTTGCCGAGCTCGATGGCCTGGTTGATTGCTGGTATCTGGCGAGCCTCACCGGGCCGCGGGCCGCGACCGCAGGCCAGCTGGCGGATGCCCTGGGGCAGGGGAAGGGGAGCGCGACCCAATATGATGCCGTGTCCGAGGCTTATCAGCAGGCACTGGCTGATTCGAGTCCCGCTGATGTGGTCATTGTCTTTGGATCGTTTTACACTGTCGCCGATATTCTGGCGACACAACCGGCCTGAATGCGCCACGGGCGCCGGGCTGGATAGCAACACAAGGGTAGGAGTAAGGTTTGGCTTCTAAGTTCCAAAACAGATTGGTGGGCACGGTTATCCTGGTGGCTCTGGTGGTCATCTTCTTGCCGGATATGCTCGATGGCCAGAAAATTGCGCAAAAGGATGAGGCGTTCGCGACTATCCCGCTGCGCCCCGAGCTCGAGCCCGCCAAGCCCGCGCTTCAGGTCTCCGCCGCCAGTACCCTGCCCAGCGATCATGAGGTGAGCAAGCAGCAGGCCAGGGCCGCCGAACAGTGGCAGGTCGAGGAGGTCTCGTCCCCTGTGACCTTGGGCCAGCAAGGTGGCGCGCCGCACGTGGTCAGCCCGCCGGTTGTCAAGCCGGAGCCCGTGGTGGCCAAGCAGCCAGAGCCGGTCAAGGTGCAACCCAAGCCCGTGCCAAAGCCCAAGCCTCAGGTCAAGCCGGAGCCCGTCAAGCCACAGATCAAGAGCATGGACGACCTGCTGCAGAGCAAGCAGCTGGTGGCTCAGGCCGCGCCGGCACCGGCTCAGGGCAGCTGGATCCTCCAGCTTGGCGCCTTCCGCAACAAGGACAGCGTCAATGCGCTGGTGGGCAAGTTGCGAGCCTCGGGTTACTCGGCCCATACGGTGCCCCGTACTCCGGTACAGGGTCAGATCAACCGGGTCTTCATCGGCCCGGATGTCTCCAAGGCCAAGCTGCAGAGCATCCAGGCCAAGGTGAGCCAGCAGACCGGCCTGAGCGGCTCAGTGGTAGCGTATAACCCCTGATGAGAGGGGATAACCACCGACATCTGTGCACAGAGCTCAAATAAAAAGACCGCGCCTTGGCGCGGTCTTTTTATTGGCTGTCTTAGATGCATTTCACCGGCTTGGGCAGACCCGCTATCTTGGTCGCCTGCTTGGCGGGCCCCAGGGGGAACAGCTTGTAGAGATAGCGGCTGTTGCCCTTCTGGGGGCCGAACTGCTTCTCCATCGCCTTGACCAGGGCGCGAATGGCGGGGGAGGTATTGAACTCCAGATAGAAGGCCCGCACGAAGCGCACCACTTCCCAATGGGATTCGCCCAGCTCGATACTCTCTTGGGCGGCCAGCACCACGGCCAGCTCCTCACTCCAGTCATTCACATTGAGCAGATAGCCCTTGGTATCGGTCTCGATAGTGCGCCCGTTGAATGTCAGCACCGGATTATCAGACATGCGTGCCTCCTTGGGGCAAGTCAGGATGGGGTCGGCATGGTAGCGTCTTGGGACGCCGCGAGCAACCGGCTCTGGTTGGCCAGCGCCAGCAGCTCATCGGCCAGCTGGCTGATGAGATTCAACTGCTGGCTCAACATCAGTTGCTCCTCCGTGCTCTCCTGGGTGGGCAGGGGACAGCTGGCTTGCTCCGCCAGGGGGTCATCACCGGCCAGCTGGCCAGCGGCCAGGGCCAGGGTATGACTCAGGTGGCGGCTGATCTGGCTGAGCCCTGGGATGGGTTCTAGTTGATCCCGGTGGGCACCCAGCGCCGAGATGTAGGAGAGCAGGGCATGGTTGCGCCAGGTCAGGGTGAAACAGAGATCCAGGAAGCGGCGCCTGCGCTGGGGTTCGACCAGCATGCTCTGCCAGGCCATGGCCAGTTCGCTGTCGGCCAGGTGGGCATTCTTGCGGGCGATGCGGTAGTCGAGGGATTCATCGCGGCGCAGGTGCAAGCTGGCGAGCACGGCTTCCAGATAGCGGGCATTGGCCGACAGCGAGTTGGCGATGAGCTGCGGCAGGCGCTTGTACTGCCAGTCAGGCCAGAGCCAGGCGACCAGGGCATAGGAGAGCAGGCAGCCGAGCAGGGTGTCGAGCAGGCGGGGCCCCAGGATGGCGAAGCCGATGCCATCGAGCAGGTTGAATGCCATCAACACATAGAGGGTGATGAAGCAGACGGCGGCGCTGTAGTTGCTGCGCACCTGGGTGAAGAACAAGAAGGCGGCCAGCCCCATCACCACCAGCTGACCATGGAGAGTGGGCAGCAGCCAGAGAATGGGCACGCCGACCAGCAGGCCTGCGAAGGTGCCGAGCATGCGCTGCATCAGGCGGCGGCGGGTCGCGCTGTAGCTGGGTTGGCAGACAAAGAGCACTGTCAGCAAGATCCAGTAACCCTTGTCCAGGTGGAAGGCCTGCAAGATGCCATAACCCACCACCAGTCCGAGCGACAGCCGCAAGGCATGGCGAAATACCATGGAGTCGAGGCTCAGGTGCTGGCGCAACTGGGTCAGCAGGGGGATGTGAGGCGGCCTGGCCAGGGGGGGCAGGCTTCCTTGCGTCGCCGACGGGTTCTGCAGCTCCTCGGCGCTGGTCAGCAGCTGATTGATGCTGGCCAGATTGCGGCGCAGGAACTTCATCGGTGTCAGCAGGCTCTTGGGATAGTGCTGCTTGAGATGGGTGAACTCGAGCTGATCACCAAGGGCTTCCAAAGCCCAGCGAATGCGTTTGGGATGGCGGTAGGGGCTGTGCACCAGGATGGCGTAGCCGAGCTGCTGGCAGGCTTCCGCCAGTTGCAGCAGCACCTCCTGGAAGCCATCGATGACCAGCCCCTGCTTCAGCTCGGCCTCGAGCTGGCTATAGGGGTAGTGACTCGAGGTGGCACGCTCGTGCATCTCAAGGGCCAGCAGATAGAGGCGCAATAGACCCGCGAGTTCGGGGGCCGGTTGGCGGCGCTGGCTATGCAGCCTGGCATTGAGCGCCGTCTTGGTGAGATTGAGGGAGCCGACCAGCTGAATATTGAGCTGGGCCAGGTTGTGGCGAATGGCCTGGGCGCCATGTTCATCGGCGGGGAAGAAGCGGGATTTCTCCCGCAGGTAGCGGGAGAGGGCAAAGTAACTCTGGGCAAGCTGTTCGTGCAGTGTCTTGTAGGGCAAGAGCCAGAGCCAGATGAGCGACACCACCCCGTACCAGAGGGCACCAGCAGTCAGCACCAGCGGTTGGTAGAAGAGATCCGGCGCCTTGGCGGCCCCCAGCATGGTGTAGATGGCGATCAAGAGCGAGCCGAAGCTGATGGTGGCGTAACGTTGCCCCAGGGCGCCGACCATGACGAACAGGAAGGTGGAGCCCGCCAGCCCGAGGGCAAACAACCAGGGTGTCGGAAACAGATACTGGACGCAGAGGGAGGCGAATAAGAAGCAAGCCAGCGTCATGGTCAGGTTCTTGACCCGTCCCCAGAGGCTGTCATCGGTTTCGGCGATGGCCCCGGCGACCACCCCGAGGGAGAGCAGCACGGTGAGCTGGATGTCGCCCACGACGAGGGCGATGGCGAGCAGACCCAGTATGGCGATGAGTACCTTGAGGGCAAAGTAGACATGGCTGTCGGTGAGCAGGCGGCGCAGCAGGCCGGAGTATTCAACAGGCATGGGGGCAGAGAGTCTCTTGCGATACGAGGTCAGCAGTGTAACGCGAACGCCATCAAATGACCCTGATTTGGATCAGGCTGGCCGGGGAGCATGCAATAAAAAACCCCGCCGAAGCGGGGTTGGTGGTCATCAGTTGCGGTTGCCGCCGAGCAGGCTGAGCAAACTCAGGAAGATGTTGTAGATGGACACATAGAGCGTCACGGTCGCAGAGATGTAGTTGGTCTCGCCGCCGCGCACTATCTGCTGGGTGGTCAGCAGGATGGCACCGGATGAGAACAGCATGAACATGGCGGACAGGGCCAGGCTCAGGGCGCTCATCTGCAGGAAGATGTTGGCGACCATGGCCACCAGCAGCACCCAGAAACCGACGAACAGCATGCCGCCGATGAAGGAGAGATCCCGCTTGGTGGTCAGGGCATAGGCAGACAGACCGAAGAAGGTCAGCGCCGTGCCGCCCAGCGCCGTCATCACTATCTCGCCGCCGCCATTGTTCATGTACATGTTGATGATGGGGCCAAGGCTGTAACCGAGCTGGCCGGTCAGGGCGAAGGTGAATACCAGGCCCATGCCATTGTCGCGGTTCTTTTCGGTCAGGAACATCAGACCATAGACGCCAACCAGGAAGATGGCCCAGTGCAGGGGCGGCATGTTCATCACAGTGGCTACCCCGGCGACGATGGCAGAGAAGCCCAGGGTCAGGGAGAGCAGCATGTAGGTATTGCGCAGCACCTTGTTGGTATCACGCACGGCACCCTGGGTGCCGGTATAGACAGAACGGGTATCCATCTTGTTTTCCTCGTTGGTACTGGGGAGGACGAAACCAGTCGTCCCTTCAACCTATTGTATGGAGAACAAATGGGGATGACGAGAAGCAATTTCAAGTCGACCCCCAGATGCCTGGCAACACTATTCCAGAGCCATTATGTATTGTATCTGAACAAGGGCTGGTTGACTCCCCGACCTGCCCGCGTCGGTTTCACCCTCTGGCGAAGGTCGGCCTCTCCCTCATACCGACCAGCCTGCGGGTGCCAGCTACCGGGATCCTCGCCTCTTTCGACCACACACCAGGGCATCACTGCTCGGGAGGCAGCGACCATTCGCCACTTATGAGCAGCGCCATCGCCCGCTCGGCCAGAGACGAGACATAGGCATCCTGACGCTGCACCAGGCCTATGGTCTGCTGGCGGGTCAGCTCGGGGATATCGATGCGCTGCAATCGGCCTGCCCACTGTTGCTCAAAGTCGTGATACCAGGGGGCCAGGGTGAACAGATCCGTGCTTGAGACCGTCTCGAGTATGGTCTCCCAGGAGTTGGATTCGAGCATGACGTGGTGCAGATCCGAGCCATGGCTCGCCAGGATCTGTTCGGCCACTCGGCGGGCATGTACATCCTGGCGCGGTGCGGCGCTCCGGTAGGGGAGCAAGTCGCTGATACCGGGCGCCGCTATCTTGGTGAGCGGGTGGCCGCTGCGCACGACGACACACATCTCTATCTGCGTCAGGGGGCGGGCCAGCAGATTGGCGGGCAGGACATCCGGCAGACCGGTCACGGCAAAATCGAGCGCGCCGGCCTCGACCAGCTCGAACAATTCGGCGCTAAAGGCCACCTGGATCTGGATCCGGGCGCCGGGTCTGTCATGGATCAATCTCGACAGCAGGCGCTGGCTGATATGGCGGGCGAGGGTCTGACCGACCCCTATCCGGACCCGGCCCCGCAAGCCTGCGGTCATCTGGGTGATTTCGTGCTCGGCATCTTGCATGGCTACTCGGGCATGCTCGCTGTGTTTGCGCAATACCTCACCGACAGGGGTCGGCTCGACACCCCGTGAGGTGCGCACGAAGAGGGTGGTGCCAAGCTGTGACTCGAGCCGCTGAATGGCCCGGGTCAGTGCCGACTGGCTCATGCCCAGCTCGTCTGCGGCTTTGGCGATGTTGCGGTAATCGCATACCAGCAAGAAGTAATCAATTTCGCGGGATAGCATCATCGATATGCATACCGTGCATGGTTATGGGCGTATTGGTCATTGAAACACAGAGCGTGAGTTATTCACAATGATTTAACAATTTCGTCAACCTAGGCACTAGGGCGCGATTGTAGGCAGACCAGCCGGGCAAACCGGGTCCGGTCAGACACAAATGGATTTGTGGAGCAACAAGATGCGTAACACCATGCTATGTGTGATCCCGCTACTGAACGTGGCGAGTTTCCTCGCCCTGCCGGGCACGGCTCAGGGGGTTGAGTTTGAGGGGGCTGGCGGCAACGTTGTGATTAACGGTGCCATGACCATGGGGACCTCCATTCGTACCGACAATCGCGATCCCTCTCTGGTATACGGTGCCAATGCCACGGCAGTGGGGATCCATGACGGGGCGAGCAGTGGTCGCAATCAGGATGATGGTGACCTTAACTACGACCGTGGTGATTCCGTCTATAAGGTGGCCAAGGGCTGGCTCCATCTTACCTATACCAAGGATAATTATGGCGTCGAACTCAGTGGCAAGGCCTGGTATGACGTAGGCCTGGAGAAGGGACCCGTGGCCTGGGGCAACTCTCCCGGTGGTTATCAGGGGGGGGAGCCGCTCTCGGACGAGGGCGCCGCCACCCGATCCAAATTTGCTGGGGCTGTGTTCAACGATGCCAATGTCTTCGGTCGCAATCTGATAGCCGAGATCCCGGTGAGCTGGAAGCTTGGCTGGCAGCGCATCGACTGGGGTAATCAGTATTATGCCTTCGGTGGCCTGCGGGATCTGATGCCGGTGGACTTCCCGGCCGAGCTGCGCCCGGGCGTCAAGCGGGACGAGGAGACACGGATCCCCATTCCGGCGATCTTTATCCGCGCCGAGCTGACGCCGAGCACGGCCCTGGAGGCATTCTGGCAGTTCGCATTCACGCCGAACTCCCCCAATCAGTGCGGAACCTTCTATTCCCAGGTTGACTTCGTGGCCCAGGGCTGTGATGTCATCACCATAGGCAACGCCTCGGATCCGCAGGCCATCAACAATGGCGTCGTGGTCAACCGGGCCGATACGCAGGACCCCTCCAACAGTGGCCAGTTCGGGGTTGCCCTCAAGCACAGGGTCGATGCACTCAATACCGAGTTTGGTCTCTATGCGGCCCAGTTTCACTCCCGCTCCAGCTACTACAGTGCGGTCAAGTCAGAGCGCCCCGCGGGTCCGCCGCTGCTCCCGGGGGATCCCGGCGGCAAGAACCCCGAGTACTTCACCGAGTATCCGGAAGATATCCGCATGTATGCCCTCTCATTTGACAGCAAGTTGGAAGATACCAGCCTGTTTGGCGAGCTGGCTTACCGACCCAATCAGCCATTTCAGTACAACGCTGTCGATATCCTGAGCGGTTTTACCAGCAAGGGAGGGGCGACTCCGCTGCGCCCTCAGATCGACAGTCTGGCTCCGGGCGAGAGCTTCCATGGCTACGAGCGCCACAAGTCGATGCAGCTGCAACTAGGCAGCAGCATGCCATTCAACGCAGTGCTTGGCGCGGCAAAGGGTCAGTTCGGGATCCAGGGGATCTACCGGCTGGTGCCCGATCTGCCCGATGTGGATAGCGTGCGTTTTCGTCGTTCCGATGTGTTCGGGCAGGGGCCGGTCAACGGCGACTGCACCGGTTCAAGCGTGCAGTGCTCGAGTGATGGCTATGTCTCGAAGCAAGCCTATGGCTACAGGGTGCAGGCCAATCTCGTCTATCAGAATGTGGTCAGCGGCGTGAATCTTATTCCCTCTCTGTTCTTCGGCCACGATCTCTCTGGCTGGAGTGAAGACGGCACCATACTCGAGGATCGCAAGTTCGCCATCCTCTCCCTCAAGGCCGTGTTGAACAGGGCCTATACCGCCGAGATAGCCTGGCTACCCATCTGGGGTGGTGACTACAACAACTTGCGCGACCGCAGTGTCGCCCAGGCCACCCTTGGCATGCAGTTCTGATCTGTCAAAAGAAGCCGCATTTTAATTTAATCAACGAGGTAAACGATGAATCTCACTCCTACTCTCCGCCATCTGACCGCGCTGGCCCTGCTGGCTGGTCTGTGCAACAACGCCTTCGCCTGGGATCAGGCCAAGGCCGTCGAGGAGGGCATCAAGGCCATCTCGGCCGGTAAAGATCCTATCCCGGGACCGCGTAGCTGTTTCTGGGCCCGGGGCCCGGCCAGCGCCGATCCCTACATCAACATCGCCTACCCGGATGCGGCTACCTTCTACTGGGCCGCGGTGTTTACCATCCCCGAAGGGGCCAAGCTCTCTCTCGAAGGGCAGTACCCCCACTCACGCTATATGTCGCTGATCAGCTATGACGAAGCCGGCCGCCCCCTAGAATCGGTGGCCGACTATCTGATCAAACCGAAAGAGGGGGCGATCAACCCCTTCCTGACCGGGGCCGATCGTACTGGCAGTGCCCGTTCTTATAGCCTGAACGTCATCGATGCCAAGCCGGATCCCAAGCAGAAGACGGGCATGAACCTGGTGGGTGAAAGTCGTGACAGCCTGCACGCCCCCAAGTACGGCAAAGGCCCGGGTCAGCAAACTGTCCTGTATCGCATCTATGCCGCCGATCGGGGGCAGGATGAGACGGGAGGCGTGGGCCTGCCGACCCCCGTACTGACCCTGGCCGATGGCAAGGTGCTCAAGGGGGCCGAAGCCTGCCCGGCACTGCGAACCCGCCAGCCGCTGCAACTGGACCCTGCCGCCATGGCGGTGCCGATGGAGAAGTATCAGGCGCTGCTCAACGCCGCCGCCAAGCGTGGCCCCGCAGCCCCGGCGACCAACCCGCCGACCTGGTACCAGCAACTCGATCGGGAGGCGCTCTACGCCATCTATACCGGTGAACCGCTCAAGGCGGATGCCAGGCGCAGCGAGGGTGGCTTCTACCCCAACCTCGATAACCAGTACATCCGCACCATTCTTAATCGCAAGTTGGGCAAGGTGTTCGTGGTGCGCGGCAAGGCGCCGACTACGCCGAAAACCCTGGCCGGTGAGAGCAAGATGGGGGAGGGGGATCTGCGCTACTGGTCCTTCTGCTCGAATCAAGGCTTTGCCAATACTCGCGTCAACGACTGCGTTCAGGATGAGAATATTCCTGTGGGGCCGGATGGTTATTACACCATAGTGGTCAGCCGTGCCGAAGACAGGCCGCGTAATGCCACTCCCCAGTGCGGTGTCGCCTGGCTGCCGATGGCCGATGATGGTGATGGTGCCGGTGATGCCGATGTGACTGTGCTGCAACTGCGTCATATGCTCGGCACCGGCCAGTTCCAGCATGCGGTGCAGAATGTCGGCAAGCCCGGGGATGAAGCCAAGGACATGGGTGAGTACTACCCCCGTGGCCGCTATCTGTCGACTTCGGCCTTCGAGACGGCGCTGCCTTGCCTGATCGAGCAACGCTAGCGATGGCTGAGGAGCAAATATGATGACAACACAGTTGGCATCGGCATTGGCAATGCAGCGCGCCGCCCGTCAAGGGCGGCCTGGGCCAGATTATGCACAGCGCCGCGCCGATCTGCTCAGCCTGCAGCGCTTCGTGCGTGACCATAAGGAGGCGATTGCCGAGGCCATCAGTGCCGACTATGGCCATCGCTCCTATCACGAGACGATGTTGCTGGAGGTCTTTCCGGTCATCGATGGCATCAGCCACGCCTTGAAACATCTGCGCCGCTGGATGCGTCCCCAGCGGCGCGGCATCGATCGCCTGGTGTTTCTCGGTGCGCGCAATCGGGTGATCCCGCAGCCCCTTGGGGTGGTTGGGGTGATAGTGCCGTGGAACTTCCCAATCAATCTCAGTCTGTTGCCGTTGACCTATATATTCGCCGCCGGTAACAGCGCCATGGTGAAGATGAGCGAGCACTCCCGCCATCTCGCCCAGTTGCTGATCGCGCGGATGCCGGATTACTTCCCGCCCCAGAAGCTGCAATTTTTCGAAGAGAGCGGCGAGGTGGGCATCGCCTTCTCCCGCCTTCCATTCGATCATCTGCTGTTTACCGGATCTGGCCAGACGGGGCGTGCGGTGATGGCCGCTGCGGCCCAGAACCTGTGCCCTGTCACTCTGGAATTGGGGGGCAAGGCGCCGGCCATTGTCTGTGATGATTTTCCCCTGCACACCGCCGCCGAGCGCATCTTGTATGCCAAGTTTGTCAATGCAGGTCAGGTGTGTACCACTGTCGATCATGCTTATCTGCCGCAGGATAGTATCGATGAGTTCGTGTCATTGGCGCGGCGCATCGTGGCGGCTCGCTACCCGCGCCTCGATTCGCCGGACTACACCAGCATCATCGACTCGCGTGCCTTCGAACGGTTGCTGCACGCATTGGATGAGGCCCGCGCTCGGGGGGCCATCCTCATTCCTCTGCTGGAGGGGCCCTGGTTCGATCCCATCAGCCGCAAACTGGCTCCCCATCTGGTGCTCAATGCACCGGATGATTGCCTGTTGATGCAAAGGGAGATCTTCGGCCCTATCTTGCCGTTGATCGGTTATCGGCAACTCGACGAGGTGATCGAGCGGGTTAACGCCGGGCCTCGACCCTTGGCGGTTTACCCGTTCAGCTATCAGGCCCCTCGGGTTGAGCGGGTACTTGAGCGGATAATGTCCGGGGGCGTCTCGGTCAATGACGCCCTGTTCCATGTCGGTCAGCATGACCTGCCCTTCGGGGGCGTCGGTGAGTCCGGCATGGGCCATTACCATGGCAAGGAGGGGTTCGAGACCTTCTCCAAACTGCGCCCTGTGTTCTACCAGGCCCGCTTTTCGGGATTGAGGCTGCTGGCTCCCCCATATGGCAAGATCATCGATCGCGTGCTCGCGTTTTTGCTGCGCTGAGGGGCAAAAGAGAGGCGCTATCTCGCATTGATCGGCCAGCGCCTCTGCATCTTGAAAACAGCAGGCCCACAGTGATGCGGGCCTGCTGTGCTGTGCTGTTCTGGGTGGGAGTCGGGGTTCAGCCCGACTGTTCCGCCAGGGCGGTGAGGGCCACGCCTTTGTCGCAGTACATGGCCTTGTCAGCCTGGATCAACCACTGCTCCGCGCTCCAGCCACTCTGATAGTGACTGACGCCTATGCTGATCCCCACTTGCATGGCCTGGCCGTCTATCTCGAAGGGGGCGGCCATGGCGAGGCGGATCACCTCGGCGACATCGTGAGCCTGTTTGAGGCTGTAACCGGGCAGCAGCAGGATAAACTCGTCCCCCGCCAGCCGGGCAAAGAAGCAGTGATGGCCGATGGCGCTGGTAATGCGCTGAGCGAGCTGGCAGAGGATGGCGTCCCCCTGGCTGTGGCCGAAGTTGTCATTGATGCGTTTGAAATCATCGAGATCGCAAAATAGCAGGCAGCCTGGTGCGGGTTGAACTATTTGCTGGCGCAGCCGGTTCATCAGGCTGAGGCGATTGGGAAGGCCGGTGAGGGGATCGCGCTGGGCGAGCTGCATGATCTCCGCTTCACGCCGCTTGCGCAGGGCCACCTCCTTGCTCAACCGATCGTTGCATAGCCACAGATAGAGGGCCAGCACCAGGATCAGGGCTGTGGCGGCCAGACTCAGCATGAACCAGGGGCGCCAGAAGACCCATTGGGCTGAGGGGGCATGGTAGAGAAAGTCGGTCAGGGGCACCTTGTGTTTGAGGAGGCCTATCTCCACCAGCTGGTTGAGAATATGTTCGAAACGGGCGGGGTTCATGTAGCCCATTTCCACATAGAGCGGCTGGATCATCTCCTTGCTGACCTGCAGCTCGTACTCCATGTGTGCCTGGGAGCGAGCCACCCCATATTGATCACGCAGCAGTGCGATGGCTTCCTGAGGGTGGGCCAGGGCGTACTGCCAACCGCGCAGGCTGGCAGCGCGAAAGCGCTCGACCCTCTCGGGGTGCTCGGCCTGGTTCGCCTGGGTGGTAAAGAGGATGTCACTATAAAAATCCACGCCGTAGTTGCGTGGACTGATGACGGAGACAGGGATGCCTCGCTCCTCCAGATAGAAGGGCTCGTTGCTCAGATAGGCATTGAAGATGTCGACTCGCCGCTCCACCAGATCGTCGATGTTGACCGAGGTCTGCAACGGGATCAGCTCATCTTCGCGGATCCCCTGATAGAAGAGGGTGGCCAGCAACTCGGCGTCCTGATGCTCGGGGAACATCATGATGCGTTTGCCACGCATGTCGGCAAGGGTGAGAATATTGCTGTCGCGCCGGGCGAGGAAAATAGACGGAGAGTGCTGGAAGATGGCCGCCAGTGCCAGAAGGGACTCCCCTTCGGCGTACTGGGTCAACACCTCGGTATTGCCGACACCAAAGTCGGCCCGCCCGCTCAACACCTCTGCCACCGGGCTCAGCCCCTTGCCCCCCTGGCGGATCTCGACGTCCAGGCCCAGTTCTGCGTAGAAGCCCTTGGCCTTGGCCATGTGATAGCCAACGAATTGGGGTTGATGTAGCCAGCGCAGTTGCAAGACAACGCTGTCTGCACCGGGCGCAGTATCTTCGCTGGCCTGAGCCGAGGGAATGGTCTCAAGGCAGAGCAAGATCAAGTAAAATAGGCATCTCATCATCCGTGCGAGTCTTCAATTTGTGAGCCAGTGTGGGATGTTATTATCGGGCACGTTTGAGTGCCAACTACCATGAGAATACGTCAAAATGTTGCCTATGTATCGCATCCTGTCACAAAACGAACACTTCCTGGTCATCGACAAAGGGCCTGGAATTGGCATGCATGACGAAGGAGGAGACGCGGGTCTGGTGAGCCTGGTGCGAGCCGACACCGGGCTCGAACTCTATCCGGTGCACCGGCTCGACAAGATGACCTCGGGCCTGCTGTTACTGGCCCGTACCCCGCAGGCTAATCGGGCGCTGAGCATGAGCTTTGCGGAGCGGCAAGTGAGCAAGCAGTATCTGGCTCTTTCTGACTGCAAACCCAAGAAGAAGCAGGGCTGGATCAAGGGCGACATGCAAAAGGGGCGAGGTGGCAGCTGGCTGCTGACCCGCAGCCTGGAGAACCCCGCCATCAGCTGGTTCGATTCCACGCCGGTGCGAGAAGGATTACGCCTGTTTCGTATCAAGCCCCAGACCGGTAAGACCCATCAGATCCGGGTTGCCATGAAGAGCATAGGGGCCCCCATCCTGGGTGATGCACGCTATGGCGGTAGCCCGGCTGAGCGCGGTTATCTCCATGCATGGCGCCTCGACTTTGTCCTCTGGGATACCCCTTTTTCCTTCGAGTGCCCCCCCGAGTCAGGTCCGGCATGTAGCGCTCCTGAACTGGCGGCGGCGATGGCAAGGCTGGCGCCCTGATGCCAGCGCCCGGCGCAAGCCAGGATCCCGCGCTGCGGGAAGGGGGACTCGGGCCCATTGGTGAGGGTCTCATTCTGGCCGACTTCGATGGCACCCTGGCGCCGGGTGACAGCCATGCCGGTCTGCTGCGTTTCATCTTGGTCAGGCGCCGCTGGCCGCTGCTGCTGTTCCCTCTGCTGATCCTGGGGGCGCTGCTTGTTCTTTTACCTGGGAGGTCATTTGCCAGGGGGAGAGGGTGGGGGATCCCGCTCATCTGGTGGAGCATTACCTTGGGTCTCTCTCCCCTGGCCTGGCGAGCCTGGGTGCGTGCTTACAGCGCCAGCCGTCCGGGGCTCTTTGTTCCTGCCAGAGCCTTGCTGGCGGGCTACCATCACAGGCTCTGGATAGTGTCGGCCAGCCCCCGGGCCCTGGTGCGAGGCCAGCTTGCCTTGGCACTGGCCCATGAGCCCGACGGCAAGCCATGGCCTGCTCATATTGAGGCGACCCGGCTGCGTTATGCCTTGGGTGGCTTGATCCCGCGCCACTACTGCCATGGCGCCGCCAAGATAACCCCGGTCATGGCCCGGTTGAAGGTCGCGCTCAGCCTGAGTGACAGCCTGCACGATCTGCCGCTGCTGCGTCTGGGCCGCGTGGCCTGGCTTATCAATCCGGCGCCCAGCCTGTTGCGCCGTGTCAGGACTCGATTACCCCATATTGTGGTCAAGCAGTGGCGACTGCCTGCGCTGCCCCCTCGCCCTTGAGCATCTTGTAAGCCAAAGCTGACAGCCTGAATGGGGGGGGGCCGTCACTACCCGTTGCCATTGCTAATGTAACAAATTATTTACATCCATTACCCCGTTCAGCCCGCCGACTATCTGAGCCTGTCCTCTTTCCTTCCCGCGACAGCGCACCTCTAATGAAACAAGTTGTTAACACCCATGTTCAACCTGATTTCGTGCAAAAGGAGCGCACCATGATTGCAGCCAAGGCGACCGCCGCCAACACCATCAATCCCCTCGGCACAGACGGCTTCGAGTTTGTCGAATACACGGCGCCCGATGGCAAAGGCATCGCCGCGCTCAAGGCCCTGTTTGTCTCCCTCGGTTTCGCCGAAGTGGCTCGCCACAAACACAAAGAGTGCTGGCTCTATCGCCAGGGGGAGATCAATTTTGTGGTCAACGCCGAACCGCACTCCCAGGCTGAGCAGTTCGCCAGCGTCCATGGTCCGAGCGTGTGTGGCATGGCGTTCAGGGTCGACAATGCGGGCAAGGCGCAGCAGTACGCCCTGGCTCAGGGCGCCAAGCCTTTCGTCGGCAAGATAGGGCCCATGGAGCTCAACATCCCCGCCATCTATGGCATCGGCGAGAGCACGCTGTCGTTTGTGGACCGCTATGGCAGTCGCGGCTCCATCTATGATGTTGACTTCGTCTTCCACCCAGACTGGCAGGCCCGGATGGAGGCGGTTGACGCCGGGCTCTACGAAATAGATCACCTGACCCACAACGTGCAGCGTGGCAACATGGATGTCTGGTCGAACTTCTATGAGCGAATCGGCAATTTTCGCGAGATCCGCTACTTCGACATCGAGGGCAAATTGACGGGTCTGCATTCCCGCGCCATGACGGCCCCCTGCGGCAAGATCCGCATTCCCATCAACGAGTCCTCCGACGACAAGTCCCAGATAGAGGAGTACCTGCGCCAGTACAAGGGGGAGGGGATACAGCACATCGCCATGGCCTCCAGGGACATCTACCAGACGATCCGCACCCTGAGGGAGAGGGGCACCGCCTTCATGTCGACCCCTGATACCTATTACGAGAAGGTCGACGAGCGGGTGGCCGGTCATGACGAAGATCTGGCGGCGCTCAGGGCGCTGAGCATCCTGATCGATGGCGCCCCTACCAAGGACGGCATTTTGCTGCAGATCTTCACCGATACTGTGATAGGCCCCGTCTTCTTCGAGATCATCCAGCGCAAGGGCAATGAAGGGTTCGGCGAGGGGAATTTCCAGGCACTGTTCGAATCCATTGAGCTGGATCAGATCCGCCGGGGTGTGCTCAATGATGAATAAGGTCGGGATGAGCCAATGTGGGGCTCACCTCTTGTCCCGTGGCGGGATCAGCCCCGCGCAAGGAGTCCGTCATGCGTAACTGGATCAACTTCCCCCATAGAGAGGGCACGGCATCGCGCCAGGCTCATGCCGACTTGCCCGAGCAGGCCATCTTTGAGCGGGAGCTCGGCCGATCCGGCTTCTTCGGTCCCGCCACCCACATGCATCACAAGCATGCCCCGACCGACTGGATCAGCTGGGAGGGGCCGCTGCGACCAAGGGCCTTCGATCTCAATGGACTCCATGCAGAGATAGACTCGCTGTCGCCCTGGGTGGTGCCGGACCTGCTCCATAACGCGCACTGTCGTTACCGGGTCTGGCGGCTGGCGGACAAGATGCCCTTCCTGGTACGCAACGCCGATGGCGATGAGTTGCTGTTCATCCACGAGGGCAGTGGCGAACTGTTCTGTGACTATGGCCACCTCAGCCTGCGCGATGGGGACTATGTGGTGATCCCCCGAGGCACCATGTGGCGAATCGAGCCGCACGAGCCCCTGTTCATCCTGCTCATCGAGGCTACCAATGACAGCTATCAGCTGCCGGACAAGGGGCTGGTGGGCAATCATGCCATCTTCGACTCGGCCGCCCTGGTGGTGCCTGCCATCGACGAGGCGTTTCTCGCCCAGCAAGATGAGCAGCCCTGGTCGCTACAGATCAAGCGCCACAATCAGGTCTCTGTGGTGACCTGGCCTTTCAACCCCCTCGATGCCCTTGGCTGGCACGGGGATCTGACCCTGGTCAAGCTCAACTGGCGTGATATCCGTCCGCTGATGAGCCATCGCTACCACCTGCCACCCTCGGCGCACTCCACCTTTGTGGCGAGCCGCTTCGTGGTCTGTACCTTCGTGCCGCGCCCCATAGAGAGCGACCCCGGTGCGTTGCGGGTGCCCTTCTATCACAGCAACGATGATTTTGACGAGGTGCTCTTCTATCACGCGGGCGACTTCTTCAGCCGCGACAACATAGAAAAAGGCATGGTCACCTTCCATCCGGCCGGTTTCACCCATGGCCCGCACCCCAAGGCGTTCGCGGCAGGGCAGGCCTATGCCAAGAAGTTCACCGACGAGGTGGCCGTGATGCTCGATACCCGGGATGCCCTGCAGGTCGGGGATCTGTGCGAACGGGTCGAGAATGGCCAGTATGTCAACAGCTGGCAGCCACTGCCGAAATAGCCCCAACCGCATGTTTGCATTGAGAGAAAAGGAACAAGGATGAAACTGGCAACCCTGAATAATGGCCGTCGCGACGGTGCCCTGCTGGTGGTGAGTCGCGATCTGGGCCGCGCCGTGCAGGTACCACAGATAGCCCCTAATCTGCAGGGGGCGCTGGATGAGTGGCACAGATTGGCGCCCCGTCTCGAAGCGGTTTATCAGGCCCTGAACGAGGGGGAAACCGACGGCGCCTGCGCCAGTGCGTTCCCCTTTGACGAAGGCGCTTGCCTCTCGCCGTTGCCCCGCGCCTATCAATGGCTAGACGGCAGTGCCTATGTCAACCACGTGGAGCTGGTGCGCAAGGCGCGTGGCGCCGAGATGCCGGCGAGCTTCTGGCAGGATCCCCTTATGTACCAAGGGGGATCGGACAGCTTTCTGCCGCCCCGTGGCCCCATCCTGATGGCCGACGAGGCCTGGGGCATCGATTTTGAGTCCGAGATCGCCATCGTCACCGACGATGTGCCCATGGGGACGCCGAAAGGCAAGGCGGCTCGCCACGTTCGGTTGCTGATGCTGGTCAACGATGTCAGCCTGCGCAATCTCATTCCGGGTGAACTGGCCAAGGGGTTTGGCTTCTTTCAGTCCAAGCCCTCCAGTGCCTTCTCGCCACTGGCCATTACCCCGGACGAGCTGGGGGAGGCCTGGGCGGATGGCAAGGTGCATCTGCCACTGCGGACTCACCTCAATGGCGCTCTGTTTGGGGCCCCCGATGCCGGGGTGGACATGACCTTCGATTTTCATGATCTCATCGCCCATGCGGCGCGTACAAGGCCGCTCGGCGCGGGCACCATCATCGGCTCCGGCACCATCTCCAACTATGATCGCAGCGCCGGTTCGGCATGCCTCGCCGAGCGCCGGATGCTGGAGATAATCGAGTCGGGTCAGGCAACTACTCCCTTTCTGCGCTTTGGTGATACAGTGTCCATCGCGATGCAGGATCGCAATGGACTGAATCTGTTTGGGACCATATCTCAACGAGTGACCCAAGCGGAATGACATGCAAAGGCGGGCATGCCCTGCCCGCCAGGACAGGGACAGACTATGTTGCAGTTGTATGGATATTGGCGCTCGTCAGCAAGCTATAGGGTCAGGCTGGTGTTGCAACTCAAAGGATTGAGTTACGAACAGAAAACCGTTCACCTGGGCAAGGGTGAGCAGAAAGATAAAGTCTTCAAACGTATCAATCCCCAGGGGCTGGTGCCCTTTCTCATCGATGATGAGATAGAGATAGGCCAGTCGGTGGCCATCATGGAGTACCTTGATGAAACCTATCCCGCTCACCCTCTGATGCCCTCAAAGGCTCAGGACAGGGCGCGGGTTCGCCAGATAGTCAACATGATTGCCTGCGATGTACACCCGCTCAACAACTTGCGGGTGCTCGACTATCTGGAACAGGAGCTGGGTCTGGAGCAGTCTCGCCGGGATGAGTGGTATCGTCACTGGATTGATGAGACCTTCCGGGCGCTGGAGCCCCTGTTGATGACCACGGCCGGCGTCTATTGCGTCGGCAACGAGGTCACATTGGCAGACTGCATGCTGGTGCCTCAGGTGTATAACGCCCGACGCTACCAGATGTCCCTGGATGAATATCCCACCATAGCGCGCATCGTCGCCAACTGTGAGCCCTTGCAGGCCTTCGTCAAGGCCGCGCCCGAGCAGCAGCCCGACGCCCCCTGAGGTGGTAACCAGAAACGACAGCGCCCTCGCATTGCGGGGGCGCTGTCGTTTCTGGCCCTTGACGAAGTCAGGGCCGCCTGGTCGCCGAGTGGGTCAACGGATGGCGCGGGCCTGGCCGAGCAAGATGGCCTCGTCGGTGGCGTCGTAGATCATGACGCCGATATGGGTGACCTGGCCACAGAAGTCTGCCAGGGGCACCAGGGTCAGGTTCTGGTACATGAAGGGCGCCGCCCCCGTGATGGGGCGATAGTTGGAGAAGCGCAGCAGATAGGGGCGCTGTTCCCAGGTACTGAAGGCGCGGTTGTTGAGGGTGAATACCTGATTGGCCTTGCGCTCGAACCAGGGCCTGTCCAGCTCTTCGAACAGGGTGAACAGCTCACGGTCACGCACCTCGGCGGCCAGACGGCCGCTGTGGCTCTCCATGAAACCGTTCCATACCTGAACCTTGAACTGGCGATCCAGCACGATCAGGCCCACATCCAGGTTCTGGACTATGTTCATCAGCCAGTGAAATTCCCGTATTTCCATGTGAACTCCTAGAGCAGGTGTTGAACCTTGTGATTCATGGTGGCGATGGAGTCCTCGGTGAACAGCAGCAGCAGATCGCACTGCACGCCATAGCCCTGGATCTTGTAGTTGATCTCGATGGCCAGGGTGCGGCGCCAGCGGTTTTTGTTGGTGTCGATGAGCTCGTGGATGGGTCTGTGCTGACCGAGTAATACCGGATGGCCTTGGCTGAAGTGGGTATCGAGCTGGGCACTGAAACCGCGCAGGAAGGCGCCGATCAGCACGTTGGCGGTGTCCATCAGCAGTTCCAGCTCGGCGGCTCTGTCGAGTTCCCCCTCATGCTTCATCAGCCGTGCCAGATCGGTGAAACTGGCATCGTGGAACAGCAGCAGCGCCTCACCGGCGATACCGGCCCCGATGAATCCCTGGCACAGGGCGGAGAGGGTCTCCGAGCGGGCGGCAGAAGAGAGAGCCATGTGCAGCTCCGACACCTCGAGCACATTGACGTTGGGGATGGGCAGGATGACGAAGGCGTCGAGCAGGCGGGCCAGCAGCGCGGCGGCCTGGCCCATGGCGACGTTGGCCAGCTCCTGATAGAGATCCCGAGTCTGGGGGCACAGTTGCAGCTCGCTCTGCGAGGGTGCATCCGCCGTGGCGTCATCGGCGCTGGCCAGGGCCATCACAGGGACTGTCGCGCTATGGAGACTGGCCTGCTCCTGCTTGGGTTGCCAGAAGCCGTGTTGTTGCAAGAAGGCTTGCAGCGTCTCGGGGGAGGCGGGTTTCTTGATGAAATCCAGTGCGCCCAGGGCCATGACCCTGGCATGCGCCTCGGGTTGTATGTCCCCCGAGACCACCAGCACCTTGCTGCGGATCCCTTCTCGCTGGAGGGTCTCCAGCACGCCATAGCCATCCATCTCTGGCATGGTGAGATCGAGCAACACCAGGTCGCCATGGCCCATCAGGATCTGCTCCAACCCTTCCACGCCATTGGCTGCCTGGTGCAGGGTGATGGCCCACTCCTGGGGCAAGGCCCGGGCCAGCTGCTTGCGGGCAAAGCCCGAATCATCACAGATCAATACATTCATGGGGCCGCCCTCTTATAAATCCTGAAGATAAGTGTGGCCCGTCCACCTCAGCTGCCATGACATTGGGGTGGGCAACGGCGAGTGCTAGCGATCCCGCCGGTAACGTTCCGAGTATTTTTCGACAAACTCGGCAAACAGCTTAACACGCAGCGGGGCAAAATTGGGTTGCGTCACCAGCATGTAGAAGGGGCGACTAGCGGTTTTCCAGTCGGCGAGAACCGGATGAAGCTGACCCGCCTGCCAGGCCTGGTGTGCCAGATGGAGGGGCACATTGATGATGCCCAGATGCTGGCTGGCTGCCCGTACCGCGGCCTGAGTCTGGCTCACGGTCAATTTGGCCCGGGTGCGGATCTGGGCAACCGCCCCTTCCCGGTCGTTGAGTTGCCAGTGCTGGTGCGGCCAGCAGTAGATGAGATCGTGATCCGCCAGGGCATGTGGGTGCGCGGGCTGGCCCCGTTTTTCCAAATAGAGGGGAGAGGCAAAGAGGCCGTATTCGACCCGGCCCAGCAGGGTGGCATGGGCCAGGGTCTGCGGCAGTTCGCCATGGAACAGCACCAGATCCTTGTCGCCTTCGAACAGCTGTTGATGATCATTGGTCTGGCAGATGTCGAACTCTACTTCAGGATGGTGCAAGGAGAAGTCGGCCACCATGTCGATGAGCAGGGTACTGGAGAGGGCGATCGGCGCCGCCAGCCGGATAAGGCCAGCCAGGTCAGCCTCCTTGCCCTGGATCTCCCCCGTTGCCTGTTCGATCTGGGCCAGTGGCGTACAGAGTCGCTCGTAGTAGCGCAATCCTTCGTCGGTGAGGCGGATCTTGCGAGTGGATCTGTGCAGCAAGGGGTAGCCGAGGGCCTCTTCCAGATGAGTAATGCGGCGACTGATGCTGGCGGTAGGCATGCCCAGGGCACTGGCTGCGTGGGAGAAGCCCCCCTCCTGTACCACCTTGACGAATAAATAGAACTCTTCGATGAACTTCATAGGAGGCATGGCACTCGAGTCAAACAGTGACCTTAAGAAGCGGTCCCCTCCTTGGCAAGGGCAATCACGGCTTTAATTGATCTGGATTAGGTTCGACTCGAGTTGGTACTGATGCAACAGGCGCACGAACTCATCGGGCTCCCGGTCCAGGCTGCTGACCGGTACCAGCAGATCGTAACCTATCAGTGTCCGCAGCCGGGTCATGCGGTTGGCCAGCATGGCTATCACCCCCTCGTAGTCCTGACCCTCCCCTGAGCGATAGTGACTCTCTTCGAACAAGTCATCGAACTGGCTGGCGCAGGTGCCTGTCGGGCAGTCGGCCTGCTCGCTCTGCAGCACCTGCATCAGCACGGCCCGTTGCTCGGTGAGTATGCCCACCGCCAGTCGAGGTGTGATCAAGTTCAAAAAACTGTCGTAATCTTTTATCCGCAAGCCAATGTAGGGGA
This sequence comes from Aeromonas rivuli, assembly GCF_000820045.1. Classification (GTDB taxonomy): domain Bacteria; phylum Pseudomonadota; class Gammaproteobacteria; order Enterobacterales; family Aeromonadaceae; genus Aeromonas; species Aeromonas rivuli. The sequence continues at coordinate 130,934 of NZ_CDBJ01000079.1, forward strand.
TCTCGACCAGATCCCAGCCCAAATGGATGCGGGGTCGATCGATCCGTTGGATATTTACCCATTTGAGAACCCACCCACCCTGTTTGTGGTGATATTGCAAGCAGTCGTGACAGAGAGAGAGACTGAAATGAGGCTCTCTTAGCTTCAATGAGCCGATAAACAGTGTCATCAGACCAGTCAGCAGGCCGCAATAGACAGGGATTAGTGGTTGTTCACTGAATAAAAAAAGTATAGAAATCATGGCAATGGTTACTATTAACCCGAGCAATACCAGCGTGAGTCCGTTTCTTCTGACCATGGGTTGTACGTGCAGTGTTTTCATATGAGGACGACCTTGCCGCTCTTCCTATACTTTCAGTCTAAGCCCCATATCAAGATATGTTGTAGTCAGGCAGATATGGCGCCGTGGACGATCGTTCCTCACTCTCAAGGAACAAGCTGATGAATCACCATAACAGATGAATACGCTCGACGAAGGCACCCTCGACAGCTTTGAGGTGTTGCATACGCCTATCTGGGTCTATGACATTCTCCATCACCGCATTTTTTGGGCCAATGAAGCCGCCCTCGCTATCTGGGAGGCGAGCTCGCTCGCCGAACTCAAGGCGCGGGATTTTGGTGCCGACATGGCCGATGCCATCGCTCTGCTGCTGCAACGCTATCTCGGTGACTTCCAGCAGGGGCGCAGTTACAGCGAGTGGTGGAGCCTCTCCCCAAAGGGGGTGAAGAAGCAGGTCTATCTCCGTTTGTCCGGGGTGCAGCTGGCGGGGCGCCTGATGATGATGACCGAGGCGGTGATCGATGCTGACAGCCTCCATCAGCAATCCTCCCTCGCCACCGGTGACACCCTGGCCTGCTTGTTCGATGATGACGGTCAGCTGGTGAGTGGCAATCACCACTTCGACGCCTGCTTCGGGGGCAGTATTGATACCCTTGGGCAGGTCTTCTCCGGTAATGACGATGCGTTCTTCAATAAGTTGTCGCGCCTCGATGAGGTGGTGACCGAGGGGGAGTGCCGCACCCTGCGGGGCATGCGCTGGTTCCAGTACCAGTTTCGCCATATCCAGCAGGGGGCGCAGACGCTGCTCACCATGCGAGACATCACGGATCGCAAGCTCGAAGAGCTGGAGCATCGCCATCTCGCCTGGCACGACTCCCTGACCGGCCTGCTCAACCGTTATGGTTTGATGAAGTCGCTGGAGGCTTACTGCGGCATGGGGGGCCGCTTCGCCCTGGTGTTCATGGATCTGGACAATTTCAAGCTGGTCAATGACAACTATGGTCACAAGGCCGGCGATCGCCTGCTCGAGCGGGTGGCGGGTCGTCTCAAGCAGGTCTGTCCGCGCGATGTGGAATTGGCCCGGCTCGGGGGGGATGAGTTTACGGCGCTGGTGCCTCTGACGAGCGGCAGCGAGCGGGCTCAGGAGGTGGCGGATCTGATGCTCTCCCAGATGAGTAAACCGCTGCAATTGAGTGGGGTGCCCGAGGTGACTATCGGCGGCAGCATCGGTATCGCCGTCTACCCGGACGATGCCGATGATGGTGACAACCTGATCACCCGCGCCGACATGGCCATGTACCAGGCCAAGCAGATGGGGCGGTTGCGTTGGCAGCGTTTCACCCCCAGCATGCAGCAGAACCTGCATCGCAAGCTGACCCTCAAGCAGTTCCTGGCCAAGGCCATAGGCCGCCAGGAGCTGAGCCTCAACTATCAGCCCCAGGTCGATGCCGCCAGCCAGCAACTGCTCGGCTTCGAGGCGTTGATCCGCTGGCATAATCCCGTGCTGGGGCAGGTCTCCCCGGGGGAGTTCATTCCCCTTGCCGAGGAGATGGGGCTCATACGCGAGATAGGGGGCTGGGTACTGGATAAGGCGCTGGCCCAAATGGCCCACTGGCAACGTCACTTTGGAGTGCGGGTGCCGGTCTCGGTCAATCTGTCCGGTTTTCAGCTGGCGCCCTCCCTGCCCGAGCAGGTGGCCGCCTCGCTCAAGGAGCATGGGGTGGATCCCCATCTGCTGACCCTAGAGCTGACTGAAACCGTGTTGATGCTCGACATGAACGGCTGCATCGGCATTCTGGATCGCCTGAGTGAGCAAGGGATCAAGATAGCCATCGACGATTTTGGCACGGGTTACTCCTCCCTGGCCTATCTCAACCGCTTGCCCATCGACACCATCAAGCTGGATCGCTCCTTCGTGGTGGGGCTCAACCTGCCGGTGATCCGCGCCACTGTCGCCATGGCAACGGGCCTGGGGCTCGGCATCATGGCGGAGGGGGTGGAGGAGGAGCATGAGCTGGTGGCACTGCGCTCCCAGGGATGCCATGTGTTCCAGGGTTTCCTGTTTGGCAAGCCGATGACGGTGGCCGACATTGAGGAGAGCCGCTTCATCCTCTACTGCCCGGTGGGGGAGTTTGTCCTCGGCCAGTCATAGATAGAAAGAGGGCCTTGGGGCCCTCTGTTTTTTTAGGTTAGAGTGTGGCCCTTATCAGGAGACAGCATGAACCAGACCATAGATCTTATTCTCTCCCATCGCTCTATTCGCCAGTTCACAGCGGATCCCATCGCGGCCGAGCAGCTGGATCTCATATTGCAGGCAGCCCAGGCGGCGGCCAGCTCCAGCTTCCTGCAAGCCAACAGCATCATACGGGTGACGGACATGGCACTGCGCCAGCAACTTGCCCAGCTGGCGGGGCCCCAGCCTTATGTGGCCCAGGCCGCCGAGTTTCTGGTGTTCTGCGCCGATTTTCATCGCCACCTGCAAATCGTGCCGCATGCCTACACAGGGTTCGTGGAGCAGCTGATGATTGGTGCCATCGATGGGGCCCTGATGGCGCAAAACGCCTTGCTGGCCGCTCAGTCTCTTGGCCTTGGCGGCGTCTATATCGGTGGCATTCGCAACCACCCCGTCGAGGTGGTGACACTGCTCGGTCTACCCAAGCATGTGATCCCGCTGTTTGGCCTCTGTCTGGGTCACCCCGAGCAGCAACCCGAGCAGAAGCCTCGTCTGCCCCAGGCCATGGTGGTGCATGAGAACCGTTATCCCGCGCAACTCGACAGGGAACTGCTTGCCGATTACGATCGCCAGATCCAGGCGTACTATCAGGCTCGCAGCAGCAACAACAAGGTGCAGACCTGGAGCAGCCAAATCGAGGCTACCCTCGGCAAAGAGGCGCGCCCCTTCATGGATGCTTTCCTGCAATCCCAGGGATTTAACCTCAAGTAAGGCCTCATTGGCGGGGGAGGCTACCCTGTTTGGCTCAAGTATTGACGGCGACGGACGATATTAAAGGCGCTCTCTCCTTGATGATGACTTGGTGAGACTGTGAGCCCTGCCGGCTATCGCACTGGGGTAAGCTGTTGTAGGATCAGGCAATTGGATAGGGAAGGAACGGATAAAGCCTATGATTTTAACACTGATATTGCTGTCGATCGGCGCGCTTCTGTTTCTGGTGATCGCCTATAACGTCATGCAGCAATATAAGCAGAAGGCGGAAGCCGACAAGCGCCAGGCCATTGCCAAGCACAAGTCCATCGCCGATGAGACCGAAGAGGTGCTGCTCAACGTCAACCTGGTGCCTTTCTCCAAGAATCTGGTGTTACTGCTCCAGCACAGGATCCTGGACGCTTACCGCGCCATCGCCCAAGTGATGCCGGGGAACGCTCAGATCCGTCAGCGTGTCTTGGATGTGCAGACCCAGATCAAGAATGTACGGGAGAACTACAGCAGCCACGATGAGGGCCACTTCAAGACGCCGGAATCCGATCGCCAGGCGATCCAGATGCTGCAACTGGTCAAGAAGATGCGCGCCGTGCTGCGGGTCGAACACAACAAGGGCAAGATAGATCCCCAGGGCTTTGCCCAGGAAGATCGCCGCCTCGAACTGATGCAGCTCAAGATCAACATCGCCAACCTGCTCAAGCGGGCCATGGATGCCCAGATCCAGGGGCAGTATGGAACCTGCCGCCAGCTGTTCACCAAGGGGCTGGCGGCGGTGAGCAATATCGGCGACAAGGATGCCTATTTGTTGGCCCGGGAGGAGGACATGCGTCAGGGGCTGCAATCGCTGGATGAACACCTGGCCCAGCAGAGTGAGTCCGAGCTGCAAAACATCAAGGATAAAGAGACCGATGAACTCGACATCCTGTTCCAACCCAAGAAGAAGTGGTGACATGACCCATCTCCTCGACGAAAAACTGGGGCCCATGGCCCCTTTTGTTATTGGTCTGCTGCGGGAGCTGGACGCGCTCGGTATCGATCTCTGCCAACCGGAGATCGATCACCTCTGCTATCGCGCGGCCAGCCCGGGTGAATACCTGCTTTTAAGCGACTGCCTGGCCGATGCCGGCGAACTGCTGGTGGAGGGCATGATAGGAGGGCGCCCCATCGCGACTTACCGTTTGCATCAACCGCTGCACATTCAAATGCGCAGCAAAGATGGCGCAGCGATCGACACCCAGGTGCCCTGCATCGAACTGGCAGCGCCCAAGCCGGGCCGCAATCATCAGGCGGGTCTGGAGCATATCGAACTGGTGGTGGCGAGTCTGCCAGCCCTGGTGGCGGCGCATCCCCAGCTTGCCTTCAAGACAGGCAACATGGGGGACAGTCGCAATCCGGATGTGGGGCTGATGCTCGGCTCGGGGCAGGTGAAATTCCACCTGCGCTCCCTCGCAGCTGTCATCGAAGAGGAGATTGGCACGGCGGCCGTGGTGCCGGTGCCGAGGGATTACTTCACGCAGCAAGATTGAGGCCGGTCAATTCAAACGGCCAGTGGCTGATCGCGATGGGCCTTCTGGCGAGCCAGCCATAACGAGAGGCCAGCCGTCACCAGCAGCACCAGCTCTATTCCCAAGACCAGACCCGGCAACTGCCCTCGCTCCCAGAAGGGATGCAGATAGAAGCCCCCCAGGCTCGCCCCCAGGTAGTAGGCAACCAGATAGAGTGAAGAGGCCAGTGCCCGGTTGTGCTCCACATGCTGACCGACCCAGGCGCTGGCACAGGCGTGGGCGAGGAAGAAGCCAAAGCTCGACACCAGCAAGCCCCCGAGAATAAACGCCAGCGTCTGGCCGAGCAGCAGTAGGCCCCCCAGCGCCATCAAGGCGATCCCCACCAGCAACAGCTGTTCTGCCCCGACTCGTTGGGCGCAGCGGCCGCTGATGGAGGAGGCCAGGGTGCCCGATAGATAGGTCAGGAACAGCATGCCGAGCCACTGGGGCGGCAGGGCGAAAGGCTCGGCCGAGAGCAAAAAGGTGAGGTAACTGAACTGATTGAGGAACACCAGAAAGTTGAGGCCGCCGATGAGGTAGGCGCCGACTAGCAAGGGATTGCGCAAGTGGCTTCCCAGCGCTTGCCTGAGCTGGCCAGGCGTGGCGAGGGCCGGGGTGAAGTTGCGCTGAACCGGAAGCAACCACACCACCAGCGGAAAGAGCAGCACGCTGATGACGCCTATGCCCAGAAACGTGGCGTGCCAACTATCAAACCAGCCAGCCAACAGGCCGCCGAGCACCCGACCGGCAATGCCTCCCAGGGAGTTGGCGGCGATGTAGATCCCCACTGCCGAGATGAGGGCACGGCGATTGAACTCCTCACCCATGTAGGCGATGGCGGTGGCTGGCAGCCCGGCCAGCAGCATGCCTTGCAGGATCCGCAGCAGGACAAGGGATTCAAACTGCTCGACACCGCTTGCGATCAGAGAGAGGGCAATGGCACCGGCCAGGGTCCACAACATGACTCGGCGGCGGCCGAAACGGTCGGCAAGGCGGGCACAGACCAGCAGGGCGAAGGCGAGCCCGGCGGTGCAGCCCGCCAGGGTCCAACTGGAGTAAAGGGAGCTGATGGAGAACGAGTTCGCCAGCATGGGGAGCAGGGGATGGGTCTGGTAGAGATTCAGAAACACCAGAAATGAGCCCAGGCTCAGGGCCAGGGTGGCGCGCAGCCACTCGCGACTTCCTACTTCGATCATGGGGAGACTCCAAGGTTTTCCCTAGATTAGTGGGTCGCCTTCTATAAATATAATATATTTAAGTTATCCAACTCATAACGAGAATTGATATGGACCTCAAGCAGCTCGGCTATCTGCTGGCGGTGCGGGATACCGGCTCCTTCACCCGGGCCGCCCAGCAACTGCATGTGGCACAACCTGCGGTCAGCATGGCCATTGCCAAGCTGGAGCAGGCATTGGCGCTGCGCCTGTTCGATCGCCAGGACAAGTCGGTGCGACTCACCCCTGAGGGGGAGGTGCTCTGTCGTCATGCCGAGCGCCTGCTGTTGCAGATGCATCAGGCCGAGGCCGAAATGGCCGAGCTCAAGGGATTGGAGCGAGGGGAGGTGCGCATCGGCATTCCCTACATGATGGGCTCTTACTATTTTCCGCCCATTCTGATGGCCTTCAAGCACCAGTACCCCGGTCTCAAGATCCGAGTGGAGGAGGCGGGTACCCGGGAGCTGCTCAGCCGCATGGTGGCGGGGGAGCTGGATTTGGCCATCTTGATCACCAGCGATCTGCCGCCCGCCCTGGAGGGGGGACAGCTGCTGCGCGAGGAGATGCTGATGGTGGTGGGACAGGATCACCCCTTGCATGGGGCTCCGAGTGTCACCCTGGCCGAGTACTTCCAACAGGAGCTGGCGGTGTTTCGCCGTGGCTTCTATCACAGGGAGCACATGGAGGTGCTCGCCCAGGGGCTCGGTATTGAGCCCAATATCGCGTTCGAGAGCAATCTCATCCCCCTGCTCAAGGCGGTGGTGCGCCAGGGCTTTGCGGTGAGTACCTTTCTGCGCATGGTGGTAGAAGAGGACGCTGAGCTGGAGGGGATTGCCTTCGAGCCGCCTATTTTTCTGGATCTCTGCGTCGCCTGGCGGCGGGTGTAGCCGCGCGGGTGAAAT
>NZ_CDBJ01000080.1 GCF_000820045.1 Aeromonas rivuli
GCGCGCAACGACGACAAGGAGTGGATCACCACCCAGGGCAGCGACGCCGAGAGCAACGATGCCCTGGGGCTGCGCATCCAGAACCAGTTCTCGGCAGTGGGCCGCTATCACATCGATGCGATTTACCGCTCGATGCTGGCCAGCGTGGCGGGCATTCGCGCCGATCACATCTTCTTCGAGCATGACGCCCCCCGGGGCCCCGGCACCGCCAACGCCTATATCCTGCTGGAAGTGGGGCCGACCCCGGCCAGCCTCACCGCCCAGCTCAACGACTACGTGGGCCGCCAGGGCAACCATGGCCATGGGGATGACCTGTTCGTGATGAGCATCCCCGAAACCCAGCACGACCTCACCCTGGAGCTGTGGCCACAAGCCAACCTCAGCGAGGCGCAGCGAACTGCGCTCAAGGCGGGCGCCGAGAACCTGGTGAAGGCGGCCTTTCGTCAGTCTGCGGATTTCCCCAGCGTCACCCGCACCTGGCCCCAGTCGCGCTTCTCCCTCTCCCAGTTGGGCCGGGAGTTACACAGCCAGTTCCCGCAGCTCAAGAGCCTGCGCTTTGCCGAGGAAGACATCGTCTCCGCCCTGGCCATCCCGCGCCTGAATCAGCTTGAGGTCACCCTCCATGACTAAACCGACACCGCTTAGCCATGACCTGCAAGCCCCCGTACTGGCCGATGCCAGCGCCCCCTGGTGGGAAGATGGCATCACCATCAGTGCCGCTCACGCCGAACCGGGCTTTCTG
>NZ_CDBJ01000081.1:0-3057 GCF_000820045.1 Aeromonas rivuli
GCCGGCGAGCCAGGGGCGTTTGCCCTCCTGATGGCGCCACTTGACCTGATCCCGACGCAGCAGCTCGGTCCCCCTCAAGTGGTGGCAAGCAAGTCCCCAATTGGACTCACCCAGCATGATCAAATAGTGGTAATCAGCGACCTCGAGCTCCTTCTCCGGCATCACCCAGAGCGCGGTATCGACCACACTCATCTGTTGCTCACGCTGGGTCATGATGCCACGGTACCACTTCGGTTGGCCGAACAACGCGCTCACCTCTCCCAGCTGATGAATGCCTCCCAGCTCCATCAGGGGCACGGCGAAGGTCACGCCGGCCACCTCGAAGAAGAGCGCCTGAAACTCGTTGCCCATCTCGATATTCTGCCAGGGCTCGGCCTCTGATGGCTGGATCTCGGCCAGCTCGGTGGCCGTCTCGATCTGCACAGCCTCTACCGGCAAAGCGACAGGGGCAGGCTCGTACTGAGGTTGCGCCTCGACCAGCAGCGCCTCGGTGGCGACCGGCAGAACCTCAGCCTCGGGCAAGGCCTCAACCTGGCTCGCCAGGGCGAAGGGTTCAACCGCCGTCTCCTGGCTCAGGGTCTCCATCTCGACCTGTACCTTGCTCACCTGGGCCAGCAGGGAGCTCAGCTGAGCCAGACGTTCATCCTCCACCTCCACATAGGGGGCGCGATAGGCCTGGGCTGCCACCCGGGACTGGGGGGCCAGCTCGGGCTCGGGCTCCTCCTCCAGCAGGAGGTCATCAATTAGCAGCGAATGGAAGTAGTCATCCATCGCCCGGGTCTGGGTGACCTCGCTCATACCACCACCTCCTGCACCCGTTTGCGCTCTAGGGCATCCAGGTGCGTCAATAACGTCTGATAGGCATAGCTGCCCCGGCTGGCGGGGGCAAAAATCGAGGGCGGCATGTGCTCCAGGCTGGCATCCCTGAACTTGGTGTCGATGGGGATCACCGCATTCCACACCGCCTCGCCATACTGCGCCTTGATCGACTGCAAGGTCAGCAGGGAGGCGCGGGTGCGCTTGTCGAACATGGTCGGGATCACGGTAAAGCGGAACTTGTCTCGCTTGGAACGCTGCATGATCTCGAAGGTCTTCATCATCCGCTCCAGCCCCTTCAAGGCCAGAAACTCGGTCTGCACCGGCACCAGAATGCGATCGCAGGCCGCCAGGGCGTTGACCATCATGACCCCGAGCACGGGAGGGCAGTCGATCAACACATAGTCATAACTGTCCTGAATGCGCAGCAGCGCCCGTTTGAGCACCAACCCCATCCCTTCCCGGTTGCCCATGACCCTGTCCAGGGTCGCCAGGGTGATGGAGGCCGGCAGCAGGCTGATGTTGTCAAACCGCGTCTTGAGGGTCACCTTGTTGACCAGCTCGCTGCTGGGTTTGACCGCCTGGAACAGCTCATAAAGCGTGCCATCGAGCCGGTCGGAGTCGTAGCCGAAATAGGAGGTCAGAGAGGCATGGGGATCGGTATCGATCAATAGCACCCGCTGCCCCTTCTGGGCGAGGATCCCGGCCAGTGAGACGACTGTGGTGGTTTTACCTACCCCACCCTTTTGATTGGCAACCGCCCAGACAATCACAGTGTTAATCCTGTCTCGTGGTAATTCGTATGCCGCCGCCCGGTAAGGCAATGACTCTAATGGCTTGTGCATCGGCCTTGGGAGCAGTTTGCTCGACCTGGGCCACCTGAACTGTCGGTGCTGTCGGCGCTGCCGGTGCTACCCAGCGCAGGCGAGAGATGGCGACCACGACCTGACGATTCTTCGCCCTGCCCCCTTCGGTCTCATTGCTGGCGAAGGGTGAGAACTCCCCGTAGGCCTCGAACGCGAGTCGCTGTGGCGCAATGCCCTGACCGATGAGGGTGGTGAGCACCGCCTCGGCCCTGGCCGCAGAGAGCGCCCAGTTGGAGCTAAAAATCTCATTGTGGATCTGCTGGTTATCGGTATAGCCCCGAATCCTCACATAGTTATCGACCGGTTTGAGAATACTTGAGAGGCTATTGAGCAGTGGCGATGCATTCGGGCCCATAAAGGCGCTGCCGCTCGAAAAAAGCAGGGCCGAATCGAGGGCAATGTTGAGCCACTCCTTGTCCTGCTGGATATCGACCAGACCGGCCTCGAGCAGGGGGGCCATCGCCTTGCGCAGCTCGGCATCCAGAGTGGGAAGCGGTTCTCCCTGCTGGGCCATGGGCACCCCGGAGATGGGGGCCAGGGCAATTGCCTGCACCTGCGAGGGATCGGATATCATCTTGTCTGGCGCAGAGCCCGGGGGCACGATGGCGGGTCCCTCCCGCTCCAGCAACCCCTCTCCGTGCAGAGGGCGCGCCTCGAAGGCCTGGGTCACGCCTTCGATCACCGCCCGAAACTTCTCCTTGTCGACCATGGCCACCGAATAGAGCACCACAAACAGGGCGAAGATCAGGGTCATGTAATCGGCGTAGGAGACCAGCCAGCGATCCAGCTGCTCATGGCCCCGCAGGTGAAGACGATAGCGCTTGCGCATGTTCACTCCCCCTTGAGGTAGACCCTGAGCCGGCGCTCCAGCTGCAGGCCGTTCTCGCCATGGGCGATGGCCAGCAGCCCCTCCAGGGTCATCTCCTGATAGAGGCCGTAGTGGTAGTGGAAGGCACGCAGCCGGTTGGCCAGGGGCAAATAGACGAGGTTGGCAAAGCCGACCCCATAGATAGTCGCCACGAAGGCCACGGCAATACCGGCGCCAAGCGCCGCCGGGTCTTCCAGGTGAAACATGGCCTGGATAAGACCCAGCACGGCACCAATGATGCCGATGGTCGGGCTATAGCCGCCCATGGATTCAAACACCCGGGCCGCATGCTCATTGCGCTCCTGGCTGATATCGATGTCGGCCTCGAGCAGCTGACGCATCTGTTCGACCGATACCCCGTCCACCAGCATGGTGAGCCCCTGATGGGTGAAGGGATCTTCTTCACCCTCGGCCGCCTCTTCCAGGGCCAGCAACCCCTGCTGGCGGGCAAACAGGGCCCAGCGCTTGAGTCGTTCACTCTGCTGGGCGAGGTTCCAGGCTGGCGGG
>NZ_CDBJ01000081.1:3170-4124 GCF_000820045.1 Aeromonas rivuli
GGCGACCGCTTGCGGCATGCCGTAGACGACACAAGATGCCTCGTCCTGAGCCCAGATGGTGGAACCCTGCTCCTTGAGCAGACGCGCGCCATCCCGGCCATCGGCACCCATGCCGGTCAGCACTATGGCCAGCACCTTGTCCCCATACGTCTTGGCAGCGGAGGCGAAGGTGATGTCGACGCAGGGTTTGTAATTGACCTTGTCATTGCCCTCTATGATGCGCAGCCGGGCACCGGTGCCACGCCCCTCGAGCAGCATCTGTTTGCCCCCCGGCGCCAGATAGGCATGACCAGGCTTGAGCACATCGCCATCCTGCGCCTCTTTCACCCCTATCTGACACAGGCCATTGAGGCGAGCGGCAAAGGCGGCGGTGAAGGTGGCCGGCATGTGCTGGATAAGCAGGATCGGATGGGGAAAATCCAGCGGCAGTTTGGTCAGCACATTCTGCAAGGCGACCGGGCCGCCCGTCGAGGTGCCGATGGCCACCAGCTGATAGCTCTTGCCGCTGCGCTTGAAGCTGGCGGCGGGCGCGGTGCGCTCAGTGCCGAGCGCGCGCTCGGCCAACCCTGGGCGCTCCCGCAGGGGGGACGTGCCCAGCGCCGGTCTGGCCGCAGGTGCCGCCACCGGTTGCGGGCGGGCCGACATCAGGAAGCGCTTGCGCGAGATCTCTTTGACCCTCTGCTGCAGCAGGCGTACCGCTTCATCCTTGTCGCGGGCGATGTCTTCAAACTTTTTGGGCAGAAAATCCAGGGCCCCGGCATCCAGGGCGTCCAGGGTGGAGCGAGCCCCCTCGTGGGTCAGGGAGGAGAACATCAGTATGGGGGTGGGGCACTTGGCCATGATTTCACGCACCGCACTGATGCCATCAAGCACCGGCATCTCTATGTCCATGGTGATGACATCGGGGCGCAGGGCGATGGCCTTGTCCACTGCCTCACGGCCATTTTGGGCCGT
>NZ_CDBJ01000081.1:4132-4707 GCF_000820045.1 Aeromonas rivuli
AGTCGTCGACGACTAATACCTTGACTGCCATTGTTATTTTTCTAACTCCTTGGACCCGAAGGATTATTGTCTACGCGCATAGGCCTTGAGCAGACTGGGAACATCGAGAATAAGCGCAATGCCGCCATCGCTGGTGATGGTCGCGCCCGCCATGCCCGGGGTGCCTTGCAGCAAATTGTCCAGCGGCTTGATCACCACCTCTTCCTGCCCGATGAGATTGTCGACCACGAAGCCGACCTGCTGGGTACCAATCTGCACGATCACCACGTGCCCCGTCTCCTGGTTGCCATGACGATTGCCACCACGGATCAACCACTTGCGCAGATAGAAGAGCGGAATTGCCTTGTCGCGCACTATGATGGTCAGCTGGCCATCCACCACATTGGCCTTCTTCAGATCCAGGTGGAAGATCTCGTTGACGCAGCCCAGTGGCAACGCAAATGTCTGCTCCCCCACCTCGACCATCAGGGTCGGCAATATTGCCAGGGTGAGCGGCACCTTGATCTCGAGACGGGTGCCCTTGCCGAAGGTAGAGTCGATGTGCACCGAGCCGTTCAGGCTCACGATGCTGGTCT
>NZ_CDBJ01000082.1 GCF_000820045.1 Aeromonas rivuli
CGCAGGCTGAAGGGGCGACTCAGCTGCTCATCGAGGGTGAACTCGACCAGGGCGAAGGTGGATTCGGGCAAGGCCCCTACCTTGATGGTGAACTGAAGTCCTGTGCTGTCTGCCATGGGGGGCTCCTTATCCTGCCAAACCGCTGCCGGTGCCGATGACGACGCCACCACAGCCTATCTCTGTGCCGGTCACGGCAATGGGCTTGCCGTTGACCAGTACAGAACCGACCCCGCCCGCGATGCTGCGCGGATGGGGGGGATTATTGGGTTTGTCATGGGGCGCCAGGGGATCCCCCTGACGCGCGACCGGTTTGCCGTCGAGCAGCACATCGGGACTGGCCGCGATGATGGGCGATGGTACGAAGCCATCATGATCGGTACCGAGATCTCCGAGCAGGGCAATGGTAGGGCACATATGATTCTCCTTGCATGGCGGCACCAGACAGCGTCCGGCACCGCCTGATATTCAACCGGGTGGCTGGACGCCATCGTTCTGGCGCTCGGCCAACTGCTGTAGCTGATAGAGGCGTACCGTCAGCGACTTGAGCTCATCCTCCATGCTCTTGAGCTGAGCCGGAGGCACCTGCCCTCCCCGCGTCTCCATCTCACTCAACCTCGCGTCCAATGGCACCTCCACCAGCAGATCTTTCTGGATCTCGTAGAGGCGGGACTTGAGGTAGGAGATGGTGACCGATTTGCGCTGACGCTCCAGTTCGAGCAGGGTGCCGAGCAGACCATCGATCCCCTCCCTGACCCCCAGATAAGCGGATCCAGTCTGTGCGGCATTGCCACGCTGACGCAGCAGGGCATCTTGCCACTGGCGGGTCATGGCCTGCACCTGGGCCGTCTCCGGGTAGAGGCGCTGCATGGAGTTCGTGAGCTCGTCACCAAAGCCATACCAATAGAGGGGTGAGACTTGCTCCAGCTGGGCGAGCCGACGCTGGTAATCACCGATCAAGGTGGGCGCCAGATCCTGAAGGGACTGCTCGCCAAGCAGGATGCGCGCCTGGCGAATATCGTCCCGATCCAGCCCCTTGGGCATGGGTTGGGCGGGCAGCTGCAAGCGGGCAATCATGGCACTGCGCTTGGCCTGCTCCACCTGCTGTTGCACGCTGGCCGGCTGCTGACTCAGCTGCCAACCCCACCCTGCCAGCACGGGCAGCGCACAGCAGAGCACCCCGAGACCGAACCACTGCCAGGCCGGACGTCGCTTGTGCTTGGCTTCGATTTTCAGCACTGTCGGTCTGAGGGTGCCGGGTTCTCGTCCCACCAGTATGCTGCCCTGAACCGGGCTGCTCGCGGTGTTTCCAGAGGCACTCTCGGACCCGGCGGCGACCTGGGCGCCCTGCTCGCCGTGGAAGAACACCATGGGCGGGATCTGCAGATCGTCGCTCAGTCCCGCTTCGTCCGAGACAATCACGACTTCTGCCTCATCGAACAGATGGGTATAACCCTCGATGAAGTGCACCAGATTCTCGACCCTGGGAATGCGGCTGAGCCCGCTGTGGTGCAGCTTCTCGCTGATGAGCTGCAAGGCCCGCTCGCAGCGATAGACTAGCCGCTTGTCGTCATGGCTTATCTGGTATTCACGGATGATGGGGCTGACACGAGCGATGAACCAGTCCAGCATCTCGACCCGGGCCCGCTCCTGATGCACCGGCGGCCAGACGCTCTGCCACTGGCTGACGATCAGGTTGGCCATGAACTCGCACCCCTCGGCGAACCCCTTGAGGCCCTGCAGGCGCGAGCGTGCCAACACGAAATAGATGGCCGTCTGCAGATCCACCCCGTGCCGTTCGAAGATCTGGCTCGCCAGCTGATGGATCCGGGCCCAATCCACCTCGGGACGAGAGGCATGACTCAACTTGTTGATTTCGCTGCGCAGCGCCTCGTATTCGGGCAGCATGCGGGGATCCGAGCCTATCTTGAGTGCCTGTTGTGCGTCTTGCATATCAATATTCCACTCGCTGGGAGCACACCGGGGACTCGCCCCGGTGTCTCGCCATTAGCTATCAATAAAGGGTTTCAGGCAGGCTGAACTGGCTGAACAGGCCCCCGGCAAAGGGATTGTGAGACGCATCCGTATAGACCCTGTAGGTCATGGCGCCCTGATCCACCGGGAAGCGCACGTCAAAGGCGGCCTCCTTGACCTGAGTCAGCTCCCCCTTGTCCATCAGCCGGAACATGGCCCAGGGCCCGACGAAGCCTTCACTGCGCGGCGATCTGTCCCGGGCGGCAGGCACCAGGGTTATCTTGCTCTCGGCCCCGTCCCGCATGGTGTTTGGCCACACCAAGGGCACCTTGCTGCGCCGACCATGGGCATATTCCAGCAACTGGCCGTCCAGGTTCAGCACGCTGCGCCGCTTGTTGGCGGTCAGCTCGATGGGCTCGAGCACGAACTGCACCTCCAGATTGCCCTTGGGGGTGAAGAAGGTCTGACGGATCCGCGCCGCCCGCTCGAGCTGCTTGAGCAACTCGGCCTGCACTGGCGAGCCGTAATCGCCATCCATCAGACCGCTCTCCACCATGGGCTTGAGGTTGCTCTGATAGAAGCTGTCCAGGGTGCCGCCGGGGGCAAAGAAGCGCTCCATCTCGGAGAGCGGAGCATCCTTGGCCGACACCGGATTGAAGGGATAACGCCCCGCCAACTCGGTGTTGAAGGGGGTCACCACCCGGTCTTGCCACTCCTGATTGAGGGAGGACATGGCCAGGTCCACCACCAGGCGGGAACTCTCCTCGGCCAGCTGGCTCACCCAGCGATCCAGGGGCATCGGCAGGCCAGTGGCGTATTGCTGCAGGGCAAACACCGGATCCGCATACTTGTTGGTCAATCGCATCTGCACCGCTTTCAGCGCCGCTTGGCCCGGGTCCGTGGCGTTGACGATGAGCTCGAGGTAGTGCTGCAAGTCGGTCAGCTTCTGGGTCACCTCGGAGATGAGCGGCCCCTGCTCACCGCGCCCGCTCAGCACGGCGTTGGTGGCCAGGAAGGGGCGACCTATCCGGGCCGAGATGGCCTGGGTGGGATCCCCTTCCTTGTCCGACAGCTGGCGGATGCGGGTGTTGTCGTCCAGGGTCGAGATGACCCGCTGGAACGGCTGATCGTTACCCGTGATGGCCGCCAGCACATCCAGGGCCTGCTGCGGATTTTGCAGGGATTGCACATCCAGGTTGGTCAGCAGGTTCTGCCACTGGCCCACATAGTTGGTGACATAGCGATCGTTGACCTGACGGGTGATCTCCCGCCGATCCGCCTCGCTCAACCGGGTGTTCTTGCGCTGACCCAGCACCCAGGCATCGGTCGCGGTCAAGTCGATGAGCGCGGTATCCTGCTTGAGGAAGAAGGTGCTGAACCCCGGATAGGTGAGCAGCCGTGGCACCAGGCCCCGCTTCTCGTCCCGCAGCACGAAGACGCTGTCGAAGGTCGGCCCCACCTCGTCGCGGATATTGAGATCCGGCGCCAGGGTTTCATCGGCCTTGAGCACCAGATTCTGGTAAACCCGCTGATAGAGCGGCAGCTTGCCGAGCTCACGCTGGGCGCCATAGACGCTCTGCTGGAAAGGGGCGAAGGCCGTGATGGCCGCCTGATCCTTCTGCACACGGCTGCCATACCAGTCGGTATGGTCCAGGGCGTAATCCAGGTGACCCATCAACTGATCCTGCGCCACTCCCTGACCCGGGAAGGCTTGTTGCCAGCGGCTGCCCATAAACTGCTCGACCTGAGGCTTGTCACGGCCGGAGGCATCATCGATCATGCGCATCACCCGCAATATCGCGAATTTTTCCTCGCTGCCGGCCGGGGCCTGCTCAAGATCCTCTTCCAGTCCCTGCATCAGGGCCGGCAGGAAGCGCAGCCGCAGCAGTTGCAGATAGGAGCCCTCCACATAGGGGCCTATCTCGTCCCCCTGATAGAGCCCCAAGTCCGCCAGCACCGGGGATCGCTCCCGATAGTTGCCAAACGACAGGGTCGCCTCGCGGATCAGATTGAGGCGGGGCAGCTGGTTGAAGCCCAGGGCATCCTGACCGCTCAGATCCCGGGTCTGCATGAAGTCCTGAGCCTTGGCCAATACGACCTGCCCCGCCGCCTCGTTGACTCGGTAGTAGTAGTGCCAGCCACCAACCAACCCGGCGCACACCAGGGCGATGGCGCCGATGCCCACCGCCATGCGACGGCGGCGATAGAGGGTATGCAGGCGATTCTCCCCAGCCAGATGAGCCTCGGGGAAGATGATGGCGGCGAACAGATTGCGCACGAAATAGGCGGTCGACTCCCCGCGCAACGAGGAGTAAATGGGGTCGGGCAGCTGATAACGGCGGGCCGATGCCTGAGCGAACGCATCAAACGGCACCCCTTGCTGGTAAACGGAGCTGACATAGACGCCGCGCACCATGATGGGTTTGCCCTCTTCCAGGGGGGCCAGGGTTTCGCCCAGCAGCGCGGTCACATAATCCTTGAGCCCCGCCAGTTGGCGCACGAAGGCGAACAGCGCATTGCGCTGCTTGTCGCCGCGCCCGGCCAGCAACATCTCCGGCAGGTTGTCATTGAGATTGACCAGCCACTGATCCCAGAACAGTTCCAGATCCTGCAACCACTGCTTGCCCTGGCTGGTGCCGGGTTCGAAAGTGACCCCGAGCACCGCCTCGCGAGCCTCTTTATCCAGCGCCTCGTACACCGCATCGAAGCCGTGCAGCAGATCCAGCTTGGTGAAGGCCACATAGAGCGGCAAACGGGTATTGAGGGTGCCCACCAGCTCCTGCAAGCGCGCCCGCATCAGCTGGGCATAGGCCTTGCGCTCGGAGACGCTGGCCTGGGACAGCCAGGCGAGATCCACCGTCAGCACCAGGCCGTTGAGGGGCTGGCGACCCCGATTGTCCCGCAACCAGCCAAGCAGGTGATGCCAGCGCCGTTGCGCCGGCGAGTTCATCTCATCCGCGCCCGGCTGGGCAAACAGCTGGCCATCGGGATCCAGCATCACCGCCTGCTCACCGAGCCAGCAGTCGATCTGCTGGCCCTGGGCGTCATCGCGCAGCTCGTTGTCTAGCCTGGGGTTGAGCTTGTTGGCCGGGTTGGCCCTGTGGATCAGGCTGCTCTTGCCGCTGCCAGGCAGGCCCAGCACCAGATACCAGGGCATGGCATAGAGCGCCTGCTTGCCGAGGTGCTGACGCAAGGCGTCCAGCCAGCGGTCGAGGAAACGCTGCTGACTGTCCACCAAGGCTTGGGCCGGATCCTGCTCCAGCACCACCTCTTTCTCGCGATCCAGGCGATCGGCCTTGAGCCCCTGATAGAGGCGCCAGGCGAGGATCCCCAGCACCAGCCAGAGCCAGATCATCGTGAATACCACCCGAGCCCAGACGGAGGCCAGCGGCTGGCTCTCCCCCAGGGTCAGACGCGGGCCGAGCCACCAGGCCAGGATCAGCACGACGACCCACACCAGTCCCCCCAACAGGGTCCAGGAGGGTTTCAGCTTGGGCAGCTGTTGCCGTAAAAAACTAAATAGGGTCTTGAACATAGGATTGTGATTCAACTCCGACTCGATGACTCATTTCGACCCAGGGGTCGCGTGCTGTTCCAGGCGATTGACCAGGCTTGGCTCCCACTGGGCCAGACCCAGCCGGACCGTGGTTTGCCACAGATGCTGATAATGTTGCCGTGCCAGGCTCCCCATGCCGGCCTGCGCCAGCAGATCGGCCTGGACCAGTTCGGCATAGAAGCGCGATCGTGGCTCGCTGAGCCCCTGCATCTGCTCCTCGAGCCGCTGCAGGGCCAGATCCAATCCGCCCTCGTCCAGATCGAGCTGCGCCAGGGATCCCAGCTCTGCCCCCCCTTCACCGGCCCGCGCCTGCTGCAACCAGTTCGCGCAAACTGCTGGCAGAAAAGGGGTCCCATCGCTAAAGCTCAGGGCCTTGAGCCCGGGCAGACGCGCGAGAAAGGCCTGGGCCTCCTCCCGGATCCCCTGGGCGGCCTCATTGAAGCCCAGGGCCCTGGCCAGCTCGAAGGAGAGTTGGTGACCCTCCAGCCAGTACGGCGCCAACGTCAGACTCTGCTCCACCTTCTGCCAGAGCGCCTGGGTCGGCTGGCCCATGGCGGCGCGGTACTCATCCACCATGTCGGCGGAAACCGGCGCTAACTGGGTCTTGCCATTGGCCCCCGCCAACGGCGGCGTCGCTATCCCGGACCAGATGGCGTGGCGACGTAGCCGATATCCCACCGCCGCCTCGCTCTGGCGCTCGATCAGCAGTTCGGCCACCTTGAGCTGGGTCTGGCGCCAGGCCCTGTCATTGCTGCTGTCTATCTCCAGAGGCGCAGCGGGAGATGGCGTGGCCGTCAGCCCCATAGCGGTCGCGCTGCTCGCTCCTGATGGGGCCGTCTGGGCACGCTGGCCACCCTCGGCCTGCTGCTGGGCCGCTTGCTGGCTCTGGGCCCGGCGCAGGGCGCTGCCCAGACTGGCCAGGGTCTCTTCCTTGTCGGGGCACAGGGCAAGCCAGCGGGAGGAGAGCCTGTCCCAGCGGCCAAGCAGCTGGCTCAACTCAGCGGCACTGGCCGACTCGCAGCTACGCTCAGCCGCCGCCTCGAAGCGCTTCACTATCTGAGTCATCAAGCGCTGCTTCTGCGCAAGATTGTGCGGCCAGGCCGTCAACCAGTAGGCACCCAGCCAGGCCTCCAGTAGATCGAGGGCCGTCGCGAAGGGCGCCAGCTTGGCCGGCTGTTGCAGGCAGCGCAGCAGCTGAGCCAATACCCGCATGTCTTTGGTATGCAACTCAAACAGTTGCAGGCAGGACTCGGCGACCGCATCGAGATCCACCTGGCTGTGGGCCAGGGAGCCCAGCTTGACCAGTTCGGTCTCCACATAGTCCCACTTGCCATTGTCGGGGGGCACAGGCTCACGGCTGCGTTCCTCAGGGATCGCGGTCAACAGGCGTTGGCACCAGGGGTGAATGTGACTCATGCGCCCCCCTACCAGCGACACTGCTGACGCAAGGGTGACAAGGCCTTGCCCAGACCCGTCAGGTCAAACTGCAACATCACCCCCTTGGGCGCCGTCAGGGTGAGCTGGCGATGACCGACCCAGCCCTTGAGCTCATCGATGGCGGGCAGGCCGCGGCCATACTCCAGCAGCATGCCCTGCTCGCGCACGAACCAGTTGCCCTGGCGAAGCGCGTCATCGAGTCGGGTCTCGACGCGGTTCCCCACCCAGGGTTCATCCAGACGCAGTCGCAAGCTGGTGATGCTGTTGCTGCAACTGATGGCCAGGGTGGCGCCACGCAAGGCGGGTCGAGTCAGCAACAGACTGGCCTGCTCAGCGTCCGTTTCAGCATCCTGGCCGAGCAAGAAGGGCTCGCTTTGAGCCGTTCTACCCTGCTCCTGGCGCCAGATGGCTTGCCAGAGTTCGGACTGACGGGCGGGTTCGGCCAGGGCGACGGCCCCGCTGCCGATGGCGTCGTAGCAGGCCAAGCGCACTAGCGGAGACGCTTCGGCACGGCACTGTTGCAGTTGAGGCGCGAGCGCATCGCCCTGAGTCGTGACAGCGAGCAGCAAGGGGATCAGGCTAAGGGACATCAGTTCACCTCCAGCGGGTTAAGAGGCATCAGTTCACCTCCAGCTTCTGGCATTTGTGATCCAGGGTGCGCTTGGGAATATTGAGGCTCTGGGCCACCAGCAGGCGATTGCCCTGGTAGTGGCGCAGCCTGGCTTCGATCACCGAGGCCTCGTATTTCTGCATGGCCATGCGCAAGTCCCGGATGTGGTTGTAGTCATCGAGCAGGCCCGGCAAGCTGGCGCACACCCGGTTTTGCAGCTCGGGAGGCAGCGCCTCCAGGCCAATCTCCTCACCGGCCAGGGTGTGGGCACAGGCGACTTCCAGCAGGTTGCGCAGCTCGCGCACATTGCCCGGGAAGTCGTAACCCTGTAGCTGGCGCAGGAAGCTGCCCTGCAATTTGCCCAGCACCTTGCCCTCGGCGGCGCCAAACTGGGCCAGGAAGTGCTGAGTGAGGGGGGCGATATCTTCACTGCGCTCGCGCAGAGGCGCTATGTGCAGCAGACACTGGCAGAGCCTGTGGTAGAGATCGCTGCGAAACGTCCCCTCCTCCACCCGACGCTCAAGGGGCTGATGGGTGGCGGCGATGAGGCGAAAATCGGAGTGACACTCCTTCTCTCCCCCCAGGGGTCGGTAACTGTGGGTTTCCAGCACCCGCAGCAGCTTGACCTGCATGGCGGGGGGCATGTCGCCCACTTCGTCCAGAAACAGGGTGCCGCCATGGGCCTGAGCCACCAGGCCCGCCTTGTTGTGCTGGGCCCCGGAGAAGGCGCCTTTCAGGTAGCCAAACAGTTCGCTCTCAATCAGGTTTTCCGGGATGGCGCCACAGTTGATGGCCACGAAGGGCTTGTCGGCGCGATCCGAGCACTGGTGCACCAGGCGAGCGACCACCTCCTTGCCGCTGCCCGTCTCCCCCTGAATGAGCACAGTCAGCCTGTGCTGGCCCCCCTGATGGATCTGCTGGCGCAGGCCGCGGATTGCGGCAGACTGGCCGACCAGCCGCTCATCGAGCAGCTGTTCATGCTGGCGCTGGCGCTGCCCCTCTCCCTTGATCAAGCGCAGGGAGTCACGTAGCACCGATTGATCCCGACGACTGCGGCCCAGCTCGCGAATGAGGGTCAGTTGATTGCAAAACAGTTGCGCCAGGGCCGTGAGGCAAGGCTCCGCGCTCCAGGCTTGCAGCCGGGTTCCCTCATCGAGCAGGGCCAGCACGGCGAACGGCTTGCCTTGGCTGTCAACCAGCGGCATGGCGTGCAGCCCTGTGCCTTGGCCAAGGGTGGTCAACAGTTGGCGAAACCCTTTATGCTCGATGCGCGCACCGCCATAGAGGGAATCCCAGGTGCGCGACTGCGCCTTGTGCAGTACATAAGCGAGGGGATGGGCGAAATCATCCGCTCCCAGCACCATGGTGACCGGCTGCCCTTGCACCCGTCCCTGGCAGTGCAGCTCGCGACCACTGACATCCAGCATGGCCAGCAGCATGCCGCTGGCCTGGTAGCGGGTCGCCAATTCGGCCAGCCACCAGTCACACAGACTCTGCTCATCACGGGCGCGGGTCAGGGCCAGGGCAAACTCGAGGGCTTGTAACATGGCTTAGCCCTCGACCTCGGCGATGAACTCACCCGACTCGACCCGGAAGCTGACGCGATTGATGGCCTGACCCGCCCCAAGGCGTTGCAGCAGTTGCAAAGAAACCGGCGGCAGCAGGGCCCCGTCGATGACGGATTCGAGCATGCGGGCCCCGTTCTCGCTGCGATTGGCCCGGCGCAAAATCTCCTCGGCCACCTCGGGCTCGAGTACCACCTCGGCACCGAACCGCTCCTTGAGCAGGCTAACCAGTCGCGCCAGCTTGCCCTGCACTATCTCGACCAGGGTGTCGTGACCGAGCGGCAGATAGGGGATCACCTCCATGCGCGCCAGCAGGGCGGGCTTGAAGAAGGCGGCCAGTTCCGGATAGAGGGCGTCGAGCAGGGCATTGGGCTGCTCGGCATGGTCCACTATGGTCTGGAAGCCCAGGTTGGAGGTGAGGAAGAACACCACGTTCTTGCAGTCGATGACTCGTCCCTCGCCGTCGGCCAGTTCGCCCTTGTCAAAGCCCTGATAGAAGAGGTTGAGCACGTCCGGATGGGCTTTCTCCACCTCGTCGAGCAGCACCACTGAGTAGGGTTTCTGACGAATGGCTTCGGTCAGCACGCCCCCCTCGCCAAAGCCGACATAGCCGATGAGGCGAGAAACCGTGTGCTTCTCCTGGTACTCGGACATGTTGATGGTGGTGAGATACTGACGACCGCCAAACATCAGCTCGGCAATCTGCAGCACGGTTTCGGTCTTGCCGACGCCGCTTGGCCCCACCAGCAGGAAGGCGCCCAGGGGGCGACCCGGCCTGCGCAAGTCGGCGCGGGCGGTGAGCAGATGCTTGTGCAGGTGCGCAACCGCAACCCCCTGCCCCTTGATGGTGTTGCCCAAAAACTCCGGCAGACGGGTCACAACATCCAGTTCCCCCTGGGAGATACGGTTGAGGGGCACCCCGGTCCACTCGGCGATCACCGCCGCTATCTGGCCCTTGTCCACGTGGGCAGAGACCAGCACGGCCCCCTGTTGCAGGGCGGTGAGTTCGGCATCGAGCTGGGTCAGACGGGCGATGGCGAGCTGGGGATCCATGGCGGCGTCGGCCAGATCCACCTCAGCCTGGGGCTGCTCCGCCTGAGTTTGGTCATGCTGGCCATCGAGCAGCGCGGCGCGCAGCGCCACTATCTCGTGCACCAGGCTCTGCTGCTGCTGCCAGTGCGCCTCCTGCTCGCCCAGAGCCAGGGTGCAGGCTTGCTGTGCCTCGTGCAGCTCGGCCAGGCGCTCGGCGTTGTCGCCCAGGCCAATCATGGCCTGGCGCTCGAGTTGGCGAATTTCCAGCTCCCGCTGGCGCAGCGCGTTTTGCAGGTGACTGACGGCGCGCGGCGGCGTGGTCAGGTTGATGGCCACCCGGGCACAGGCGGTATCGAGCACGTCGATGGCCTTGTCCGGCAACTGGCGACCCGAGATATAGCGGGCGGAGAGCTGGGCCGCAGCCTGCAGCGCCTCCTCGTCGATCAGCACCCCATGGGCTTGCTCGTAGATGCTGCGCAGGCCGCGCAGGATCACGGTCGCCTCCGAGGCCGAGGGCTCACCCACCTTCACCAGCTGGAAACGGCGCGACAGGGCCGCGTCTTTCTCCACGTACTTCTTGTATTCGCTCCAGGTGGTGGCGGCTATGGTGCGCAGCTCACCCCGGGCCAGGGCCGGTTTGATCAAGTTGGAGACATCCAGACCACCGGCCTGGTTGCCAGCCCCTATCAGGGTGTGCGCCTCGTCGATGAACAAGATGATGGGACGCGTCGACTCCTTGACCTCCTGCATCACCCCCTTGAAGCGCTTCTCGAACTCCCCCTTGACCGAGGCCCCGGCCTGCATGGCGCCGAGATCCAGACTGAGCAGCTCGACCCCCCGCAATTTTTCCGGTACCTGACCCGCGATGATACGCAGCGCCAGTCCTTCGATGAGGGCGCTCTTGCCGACCCCGGCCTCCCCCACGACGATGGGGTTGTTCTTGCGGCGGCGGGAGAGGATGTCGATCATCAGATCGATCTCGTGATCCCGGCACAATACCGGATCCAGGCTGTTCTGGCGGGCCTGTTCGGTCACATTCTGGGTGAAGCGGGCCAGCAGACTGGCATCGGCAGGCAGGGCGCCCTGGGTCGCGGCGCCGCTGGCATTGACGCTGACCTGGGTTTCGGCAGACTCTTTCACCCACTCATCGAACTGCTGGCGCAGCAGTTCGCGGTTGACCTGGGCCAGCAGACGGCTGATACCGGCGCTGAGATAACGCTGGGGGGTCATCAGGAGCACCAGCAACAAGACGCCGCTGCGCAAGCGGGCATGGCCAAACTCGGCGGAGGCCAGCAGCCAGCTGTCTTGCAGCCACTCGACCAGCAACGGTGAGAAGGAGGGGTAGCCCGGATCGGTACTGGTATCCCCCGCCCGGGGTTGCAGCAGTCCCGTCAGCTCATCGACCGGTACCTCGGCCCGCTTGAGAATTTGGCGTACATCGCACAGGGGCGTCTCCAGCATCTTGAGCAGCAGATGCTCGATACGGATCTCGCTGCCTTGCTGGCTGACGCACAAGGCGGCAGCCTCTTCCAACATGTGGCGACAGATGGGGTTGAGTCTTTCCACCAGTACTGGCAGTTCTATACGGATCAAGGCGTGCTCTCCTTAGTATTTATTTTAATAATTCGCCCAGTTGACGCAGCACGTCCTGGGTCTGGTTATCGAGTTGGTGATGGTAGAGACCGAAGATGAGGGCCAATACCAGGGCGCTGCCGATGCAGAGACTGCGCAGGGACCATTGGCGGGGTAACTGATAACGGGATGCCTGCTGGCCCAGATCCAGGTGAAAGACCCGGGGCGCCTCGGTCTGTGCCTCGCCCTTGAGCTGGCGATGGAGCTGGCTCACCACCCGCTCGAACTCGCCCTTGCCCTGGGTCATCACCTTGTAGCGGCCCTCGAAACCGAGGCAGAGGCACAGGTAGATGAACTCCAGGATGTCGCGATAGCGCACCGGATCCTCTTGCAGACGAGCGAGCAGCACGAACACCTTCTCGCCGCCCCAGGTCTCGTTATGGAAGCGGGTCAGCAGTGAGTGTTCCGACCACTCGCTCTGACTGCCCCAGTCGCGGCCCATGACGGCCTCATCGATGAAGGTGCAGAGGATGTAGCGAAACGACAAGACCACCCCGTTCTCATAGCCATGGGCCGTCAGCTCCTGCTCGATGGCCTGCACTTCGGTGACCACCCGTTGATAGAGCTCTGGCACCCGATCATGGCGGGTCAGCTGGCGCACCCGCTGCACCAAGCCCAGCAGCGGGGTCACCGCATCTATCATGGGGTTGATGCTCTGGCCCCGCAGGCGGAACCAGTAATCCGAGTCCATGTCCAGCTGCTCGGCATGGTCGAACAGCAGGTCCTGCATCTGGTCGCTGTGAATGATGTCCATGGTCATCTGTGATACTCCTCCCTTCGGGGGCTCATTGGCTGCGGATGGCCCAGAGCTGCATGTCGAGCTCCGGGAAATCCCCTGCGATGTGGAAGCCGATGGTGTTGCCCTTGATCAGCATCTGCCAGGCCGGGCTCTGCCGGTCGAGCTGGAAGTAGCTGTAACCGGCGTGATAAGGCAGCTGGCGCGGCGCCACCGGCAGTGGCAGCAGCGGGATCCCCGGCAGCTGCAAGCTGATGAGTTCGCGGATCTTCTCGCTCGACGCCACCTTGATCTGTTGCAGCAACTGCTTGCGCAGCTGCTCCTGGGGCATGCGGGCCCGCACCGCCAGCACGAAATCGGCGCTGGCCATGAGTTCGCTCTCGCCCACCATGGCCACCATGACCCCGTATTGATGCTTGTGCAGCTGAATGGAGACGGCGCGCGGCGACAGCACAGTGCTGAGCGCCTGGCGCAGGGCCAGGATCACCGGCTCGAAGCTCTGTTGCTGATCGTCGTGACGATAGGCACCAAACAGGGGCGGCAGGCGGGACTCATCGGTGAAGGTCATCAACTCGCCGCACAGCTGTACCAGTGCCTCGAACAGCCGTTCGGGGTGCAGGGTGCCAAGCCGGGCCAGATGGGCGAGCTGGGGCTGGGCGCGGTTGAGCAGTTGCAGCATCATGAACTCGGCCACATCGGCCACCCCTTGCTGACCGGGGGCGGCGATACGCTGGGAGAGGCTGCGAGCCCGCTCCCCCACCAGGCCCGCTATCTCGCCCAGGAAGCGCTTGAGGCTGGGGATGGCGGAGACGCTGATGCTGCACGGCATGAAGTTGCTGTCCAGCACCAGGCTGCCATCCGGGCGCTTGTCCAGGATGCGGGCGATGGCGAGCGAGGCGTAGGCGCTGCGATCTTCCCGTTCGAGCATGAGCCGCAGGCTCACCTTGCCTATCTCCAGGGAGACCACGTCCCCCCCTTCGCTGTGCAGATCCCGCACATCATGGCGCTGGGCCTGCAACCGGGTGGCGATCCCCTGCTCGGGGTCACTCACCTCGTTGACCCCGCTCACCGACAACGGCAGCGCCAGATAGACCTTCTGGTTGGCCAAGGAGGCATCGAGGATCTCGAGGGGGGGCGGCAACAGATCATCATTTGGGATATTGAACACTGTGCCATCGGGCAAGATGCCGCTGGCACCGACCAGGGCGATGCGACCAAAGCCCAGATAATCCTCATTGATGCTCAAGGATTGCAGGCCGAAGAAGTAGTCGCTGAGCGCGCTCAGCCTGGCCTGGAGGCTGTAGTCCCCGTGACGCTGTTGTTGTTGAAAATGCTGGGGTTTGATGAACAAACCCTCACGCCAGATAACCCGATTTCGACTGGACATAGTTATTCTTCTTCTTTCTGTATTTCGACTTCATCGAGTCGCAGGTGAACCAGCAACTGATAAGCCCGCCCCTTGCTGCGCACCTTGATGACCTTGCGCCATTCGGCGCTGTTCGGGTCGGCATAACGGGCAATGACGCCGATGTAGCGGGTCTTCTCGTCAAGCTCGATGGGCGGCAGATATTTGAACTGGTTCGGCAGCAGGGTGTAGTCCTGATGATCCAGGTAGTTCTTGCCCAGCGCCTTC
Organism: Aeromonas rivuli; assembly: GCF_000820045.1. Taxonomy (GTDB): domain Bacteria; phylum Pseudomonadota; class Gammaproteobacteria; order Enterobacterales; family Aeromonadaceae; genus Aeromonas; species Aeromonas rivuli. The sequence goes on from NZ_CDBJ01000082.1 coordinate 14,173, forward strand.
TCCGGATCCGCCGTCACCTGGTCATAATCGGTGGCCAGCAGCTTGGAGTCTTCGGCCAGCAGCACTATCTGGAACTCGATCGGCGCAGCCTCTCCCCCCTCGTTCGGATTGACATCGGGCTCGGCCAGCAGGCTGAGCCCCAAGGTAGAAGGCTGATCGTCATGACTGCCGACCTGGATATCCGGATCCATGGCCACGTCAGCCATCTTGCCCATGGTGGTGCAAGCGGACAGCCCGAGCAGCAACAGCAGGCAGAGCACTGAGCGCATCAGATAAGTCCTTGTTGCTCGCGCAGGGCCTTGTCATAGGCCTGGGCATATACCTGATGGAACAGCTTGTCGAAGCCCTGCTGACGAGATGAGGTGAGCTCCTGGTAGTAGTGCTGATACATGATCCAGCTCCAGGCCTCCTCGCTCATGTCGTCGGGCTTGCGGGTACGGCGATAGTGCTCGAAACGCGAGCGCAGTGCCGCGGGGGAGAAGGCGTGCAGTATGCTGTCCAGCGCCGCCTTGATGGCGGTCTGGTTGGCCACGTGGTGGACCCGGATATTGCGCAGGCTCTCGGCAACCGCCGCAGGGGCGGCCAGATGGACCGGGCTCTGCTGTTCGGCGAACAGGAGCGCCAGGGTGTCGTCATAACCCAGTCCCAGACGCAGGGGGTTATCTTCGATGGGCCGCAGATGCTTGTCGGTCAGGGCGGTCTGATCCGCCTGCAACAGCAGGAGCCCCTCGACCAGCGCCCGCAAGGTTCTGCCCATCTCCTCGAGCATGTCGTGAGCCTGCATGCTGTCTGCGGCGCGCAAGGATTGGCCAAGGCCACGCATCAGCGGAGTGAGCGCCACATGGCTCGCCTCGTTGTGCAGATCCTGATAATCATGCCCGGCCCCTTCGATGGTGGGGATGTCGAGATATTCCTGACTCATGGTGTCCTCGCTAACGGCGGAAGTAAAAGTGGGGGGGACCCGGTCGGTCCAATGCTTGGGGGCGCTGGCATCCGCCTCGGCAAACAGGGCGGCAATGCCCTGCCGCGGCGAGGGGCGGCTGTCGATGAGCGGGCTCTGCTGGCGCTCCTGTTGCAGGGCAGCCAGGGGGTCGAGTGCCAGATCCTGGGGACCGGCATCGGCCTGGGAGGCCGGAGTGGCGTCCCCGTTCAACCAGTCGTCGAGCTGCTCAGATGGCCGGTTATGCAGCACCTGATGCAAGTCCGGCTCGACGCGGACGGCACCGAGATAAGCCTTGAGGCGAAACGGCCCCACCACCAGCTCATCCCCTTGCTCCAGGTGAACCTTGCGAGCCCGCCCTATGGGCGAACTGGCCCCATTGATATAGGTCTGGCCGCTCAGATCGCACAGGCAGAAGCGGCCATCGTGCTGCTCGATTCGGGCATGACCCGGCATGACGACACCGAGCCGGTCCCGCAGTTGCCAGTCATCCTGCTCGGACGCGCCCAGGGTGCCACCCAGCTCGTCAAAGCTATATTGCACCCTGTGATTGCCATCGAGCTGCTCGCTGTTGAGCACCACCAGGGACAGCTGTTGATTTATGGTCTCCACTTTCACTCCTGCACACAGATGGTCACGTAGGGATCTTCCGGCGGCTGGCCGAGAAAACTGCTCCATCCCAGCCGACCGCTCTGCTCCTCGCCGAGCTGCATGCCGTGGGCCTGGGCCGGGGCGAAGCCCAACCGCAGATCCCAGGCAAGCTGATCGCGCAAGATGAAGGAGACGAAGGTCACCAGGGGTTGGAAATGCTCGCCGTTTGGAAGAAAGGTGAGAAACTCTTCATGAGTTAAGTTATTTATTTTCAACAAAAATTTACCTGCACAATCCTTGACGCCCGCGCCTATGACCAGATCGCTGCCCAGGGAGGCATTGGCACGGCCGAGCCGGTTCTGCTGTTCGCCGTGAATGGCAACCCGGCGCGGCTGCCAGGCAACCACCTCGACATCGAGCAGGTCGAAACAGTGGGCCACCAGACCCGCCACCACCTCGGGGGAGCGACTGGGGCTGGCCAGCATGCCGGCGTAGGAGAGCATCTTGGCGCGGTTGACCGGCAGGCTGTGGCACAGCTCGTCGTTGCCCAGTCCCACCAGGGCAAACATCAGCCGGGAGAAGCCATCCTCACCATCGTTTTGAAAGCGCACGTGGTAGCGATACTTGCGCCAGATGCGATGGAGCAGGGTCAACAGCCGGTGGTGGAAGAAGTCCAGGAACAGGCCGAGCTTTTGCTCCCCTTGGGCATACTCCCAGGCCAGGGAGTCCAGGTAGTAACCGGGCATGGGGGACTGGCTGCCGTGCAGGCCGAGGAAGGCGACTTCCAGGTGGTGACGCCCCTCGTCATCGCGATCCACCGTCAGCACATCGCTGGTCGGAAAACCCAGCGAAGCAGACGACTTGAAGCGGATCCGCTCCCGCTCGGGCAGGTAATCGAGTCCGCTCTCCTGATCCAGGCCATCCTGCTGGCGCAAGAGCTCCACCAGCTGGAAGAAATTGTAGCGAGCCGCCTCCTGGGCGGGCCTCACATCAGGGAGTGCTGACCTATCTGTACCGGCCACTTGTAGCACTCCTTGTTGTCCAAATTGACCACCTCGAGCAGGTGGAAGGCGTTCACGCTGGCGTAGAGCGAGAGGAAATGTGCCAGCACAGTGCTGAACAGATAGAGCTCGCCCTCGCTGCCAAAGGCAGATTGACGAATGGAGAGCACCGACTTGAGTCCTCGCACCGGCATGCCCTTGACCAGACGATCGACCGGACTGGTGGTTATCTCCTCGATGCCGGCCAGTCGCTTGCGCGATGCCTGCTCCGCCTGCTTGTCTTGCAGCGCGGGAAAATCGTAGGTACGCAACACCTGTACCAGGGCATCCCGGCGCAGCAAAGAGACGTAGTTGAGGGACAGGTTGGAGATGAGGGTCCAGTGCAGGCTGCCATCCAGAGCCGGATGCAGGGGCCGGGTTGGCCGCATCAGATTCCTGAAGGTGGCAAAGGAGGGGGAGCTGCCGGTCGGCACGCAGATATCCCCGGCCTTGAGCCGCGCCGCCTTGCCTCTGTTGGTACAGGTCAGGGTCACAGAGATGGACTCATCGAGCTGCACCATGCTGGTCTCGTCGCCACGCACGAAGGAGAGTTGATGCTCAAAGCCCTCCCCGGCTACCGACTCCTTGACCCGCACCCGGTAGTAGAGCGCCAGGCGGCCCTTGGCCCGCTCAATCTGATGCTGGAAGCTCTCAAAAGGCTGATAGAGTCGCGGCGCTCCCCGGGCACGGCCCAGATTGCCCTCGGCCCAGCCTTCCACCTTATCCACCGAGAAGATCTCGAAGCTGTCGCTGTGGCGATAGCTGGCCTTGAGGGGATATTCGGTCTGGCGGCCATTGAGGTTGATAGGCTCGCTGTCGTGCTGGAACAGGTTGATGGCCGGCACGCAGTTGAGCATGAAGGAGTCGGGCCGGATCTTCAGATCCGCTGGCAGCGGCCTGGTGAAGCAGAAGTGGATCTTGAACGCGCTGACCGGCAAGGGCTGGCGCGGCCAGTCGCCACCGGAGAGCTCGAAAAACAGGAAGCTTTGCGGGAAGCAGAAAAACTCCTGCAAGATCCGGTAGCCGGAATAGACGTTGTTCGGGTAAGGCAGCAGCGCATCATCACGCTCAAAACCGACGCTGCGCAGGGCTTTGGCATCCTGGCGAAAGCGCTTGCCCTCGACTTCCAGCTCGATATGAGAGAGTTGGTGCGAGAGCCAGAAATAGAGCTCATAGGCGGTGTAACCATCCCCCCCCAGATAGAGCCGCAACTTGTCCAGTTGCAGGTCGCTCAGGGGCAGCGGGCCATGGAGTGAAATGTCCAGGCTGATGGTGGAGAGATCCGTGCCGCTCTGGGCATCTATCCGCGCGATGTCGGCGGGGTAGATCCAGGCATCCCGGCAGGTCTTGAAATGGCAGCTCACCCCATCCTGGGGGCGGCTATCGAGCAGGCAACCCTGGCTGACCAGGGCGGGTTGGGCAATGGAGCCCGGGATCACGGAAAACTGCATCATGGTCATGCTGGGCACGGGACGCAGGTAGTTTGGCCAGAGCATGCCGAGCAGGCCATGGGTCAGCTCGGGGAACTCATCTTCGATCTTGGCCCTCAGATTGCCCGTCAGGAAGGCAAAGCCTTCCAGCAGGCGCTCGACGTCGGGATCGGTATTTTGTTCCGACAGAAATCGGGTCAGTTCGGGATGGGCATCGGCAAATTCGCGACCTTGCAGGCGCAAAAAAGCGAGTTCATCCCTGAAGTAGTGTTCCAGCGGCATTGATCAGACCATGCGGTAGTGACGGTGGTTGTCCATGTGGACATTGAACGAGGCAATCTGCTCCAGATTTTCCAGTCGTATGTGGGCGGTCACCTGAAAAGACATCTCCAACGGATTGTCTTGATAGTCGGGTGTCCTGACCTCCACATGGGTGATCCTCGGCTCATAGCGTCGGATGCACTGCCGGATCGCTTCTCGTACTCGCCCCTTGATGTCCGCCTGACCCTGGGTCGCATCGTTCAAGTCGATGACACCCAGTTCCGGGGAACTGGCACAACTGCCGGGACGGGTGTTGAGCACCTGATCGAGCTGGCGTTTCACCGAGCCTATCAATTGCTCAACATCCGAAGCGGGGGGAGTTGCAAGCCCCTCCCCCCGTATACGATCGAACAGACTGGCCGCATTTCCTCTATCCCAGGAAGAGAGATACGGCATGGGTCATTATTCCTTGTCCAGGCGCCCTACCAGAGAGAGCTCGAAGCTGGCACCCATGTACTTGAAGTGCGGACGCACCGACATGGCAACCTGATACCAACCCGGCTCCCCTTCCACGTCCAGCACCTTGATCTGGGCGGCACGCAGCGGACGGCGGCTACGCACGTCTGCCGGCGGGTTTTCCTGATCCGCCACGTACTGCTTGATCCAGCCATTGAGTTCACGTTCCAGATCCTGGCGCTCTTTCCAGGAGCCGATCTGCTCGCGCTGCAGCACTTTGATGTAGTGGGCCAGGCGGTTGATGATGAACATGTAGGGCAGCTGGGTACCCAACTTGTAGTTGGTCTCCGCTTCCTTGCCCTCTTTGGTGTTCGGGAACACCTTGGGCTTTTGTACCGAGTTGGCAGAGAAGAAGGCCGCATTGTCGCTGTCTTTGCGCATGGTCAGGGTGATGAAACCCTCCTCGGCCAGCTCATACTCACGGCGATCGGTGATCAGCACTTCGGTCGGGATCTTGGCCTGCAACTGACCCATGGCCTCGTAGACATGCACGGGCAGGTCATGGATGGCGCCACCGCTCTGGGGACCGATGATGTTCGGGCACCAGCGGTACTTGGCGAAGCTGTCGGTCAGGGAAGAGCCCATCAGATAGGCGGTATTGCCCCAGAGGTAATGGTCATGATCCGAACTGATGTCTTCTTGATAATTGAAGCCCTTGATGGGGTTTTCAGTCGGGTCGTAAGGCAGACGCGCCAGGAAACGCGGGGCGGTCAGGCCCAGATAGCGTGCATCCTCGGATTCACGCAGCGAGCGCCACTTGGTGTAGGAAGGCCCTTCGAATACCGACTTCATGTCCTTGATCGACGGCAGATCGGTGAAGCTGTCCACCCCGAAGAAGGCGGGGGCGACCGAGGAGATGAAAGGGGCGTGCGCCATGGCGCCGACCGCACTGACATACTGCATCAGCTTGATATCGGGGGAGCTGTGGGTGAAGGCGTAGTCGCCGATCACGGCACCGATCGGCTGGCCACCGAACTGGCCATAGCCCGTCGAATAGACATGCTTGTAGAGGCCAGACTGAGTGATTTCTGGTGAAAATTCAAAATCTTCCAGCAGCTCTTCCTTGGTGGCATGGAGCAGCTGGATCTTGATGTTTTCACGAAAATCGGTGCGATCGACCAAGAGCTTCAGGGAGCGCCAGGAGGACTCCAGCTCCTGCAGTTCACCGGCGTGCAAGATGACATCCATCTGTTTGCTGAGCTTCTTGTCGAGTTCGACAATCATGCTGTCAACCAGTGCCTTGTTGACGGGTTCTGCCGTTGAACCATTGTCCAAGATATTGGCAATGAGGGCGGCAACCCCTTGTTTCGCAACGCTATAACCTTCATCAACCGGGCTGATGCGGGCCTGCGCCATGATTTCGTCCAGCAAGGACCCAGAGGCGCTGCTGGCCCCTGCCTCTACCTGTTCTTCGACCAAAGACATGTCTATATTCCCTTCTCGTCAATCAGTTCCGCCGCGTTACTCGGCAGGCTTAATCACATCCAGTTCCTTGAGCAGTTGCTCACGGGCTTCGTCGCTGGACAGCAGATCCTGCAGGCGGTTGCGGAACGCCGGGATATTGCCGAGCGGTCCCTTGAGGGCCACCAGGGCTTCTCGCAACTCCAGCAACTTGCGCAGTTCGGGCACTTGCTGGGCAACGCGATCCGGGGTGAAGTCTTCCAGAGACTGGATCTGGATGGTGACAGGCAGTTCATCCTGGCTGTCTTCTTCCAGACGATTGGCCACGGAGAATTTCAACTCCAGACCGGATTCCTTCATGACAGAAGAGAAGTTGTTCTTATCGATGGAGACGGTCTGACGCTCTTCAATGGGCGTGTCTTCAGTCCGTCCCTTCATATTCCCAACCACCATCATGGTCAACGGAAGTTCTATTTCCGCCTGCTGACCACCGGTTGCCGGGACATATTTGATATTGATACGTTCTTTGGGCGCTACTGTGGCGCCGTCGATTCCCTTTCCCATGCTATAAGTACCATCTTGGATCCACTTAGGTGCACTAGGTTGGTCTCGATATAGCCCGATGACAACCTGTCAAAAATAACAGTTGACGCGCCACCTCATAAAAACCCTTTTTCAAAAACACCAACAACAAACCATAAGACACTGAATTAACTAAAAAAATAAAACAACTCCCTTAAGCAGATTGTCATTTAGCATGCACTCATTAACTGGGTGAATAGCGACAGTTTTTTATAATACCTGTCAGATCTGACAGGTATTATCAGGCGACCAATTAACCAGCAAAAATAATGTGTCATTAAAATGTCATGTATTGTTCGCAATTCATAAAAATCATCATTACGGAATAATTGATGTGCGCTCCCGGGGCATGTCGTTCAGATATATCGTCGTACTGGCTCAGCGAGGGGTTATCGAAAATGGAGTATGAACATCACTATTTCCCGTGGATCGCCTGCCGCGAGGCAAGCTGGGGCAGCCCTGTATCACCCAGCGACGGGCACGCGATAATTGGCCTCACCCGCTGTTTGGCCAGGGTCAGAATGGCAAACACCGGCAGCGTCACTGTGATGGCATCACGGACCTTGGCGATGAGCGGGTTGCTGACGCTGCCACCCCATTCGACGAACAAGATGCCTTGCGAACAGAGCCAGTGAGTCACTTGAAAGCGCCCTGAACCATCCAATGGATGACCAAGCGCTCTGCAAGGGAATATCGGCCGTCACTGATTGATTTGCAGAAATAGGGGCCCCTCCCGCCACAAGAATCGCCCCTTGAGTCGCCCTCCCTTGTCTAAAGTTGACAATATAATCAACGCTTTGCACCAAAAAGTGCCGGAAGGAACGCTAGCGTGCCGACACATTCACAGCCAATGGAAAACGCACGGCACGCCCACACGGCCGCCATCCTGAGCTGTGCAGGTTTTTCATACACTTTCGTGTTTTGTAGCAAGCTGCCATTCAGCCAATCCCGGGTAATTTACCGTTGTTTAATTACCATGACTTAATCAGGGGAACATCATGACAAATCTCGCACCTTTCCAGGCAGTGCTCGGGCAGGGTTTAACGACGATTAGAGAGTCAGTGGTGAAGATATTTGGCAACGAAGGGGGCCTTCTACTTTACTGCAACCTGAACCACAGTGACATCCTCTGGTATCCGACCGTGGTGTCGTCGCTAGGCGAACACCGTGTCGTGAATGATGCCGGGATAGCTCAAGGCTTCACGACCAGACACGAAGCCGAGGAGTACATGCAGAGAGTGTGCAGGGTACTTCCCATTGAAATTGTGGAGAACACCGCCTCCTCCTCGCGGACTCTCTTGGGCTAAAGCCCTCATTCATAATGGACGGTCTCCCGGTGGCCCTCATGGCACCACTGACCCCGAAGATGGCTGTAACCGACTGGTCGGTGAGGTCATTCAGAGAACAAAGCCTGCTGCCCTCTCCCGCACAACGCCGATAGAGCAATCAGTGAGTGATAGATTTGGATCAGACGAGCGCTGTTAGCCGTCTTGCGCTTCTGATCTGGGCCGTTGTCCTGATGTTCAGGCACCAGACTCCAGTTGGCGGCGAACCGCGCCACCAACCGTCTGTCATCTCCCGACGCCATTGCTGATTGCCCTTGTCAGACGTCGAGCTTGCGCCGGGTCAACCATTCCACCATGGCGGGGTCGCGGTGAGAGAAGAAGGCGCTGGTCGCCGTATCCAGCGCGGCTATCTGCACCATCTCATCCTGACTGAGCTCGAAGTCGAGGATATCGAGGTTCTCCTTCATCCTCTCCTTGCGCACCGACTTGGCCAGCGACGCTATGCCGCGCTGGAAGATCCAGCGCAACACGACTTGCCCCACGATCCTTCCCCGCTTCGCACCGATGGCGGTCAGCACCGGGTGCTGGAACAGACCATTTCTGCCCTCTGCGAAGGGGGCCCACGCCTGTGGCTGTATGTGTCGACTCTGCATCCAGGGCGCGGCATGCAACTGCTGATTGAACGGGTTCACCTCTATCTGGTTGACGGCGGGCACCACATTATTGAAAGCAATCAGATCGGCAAGTCTGTCAGGCTGGAAGTTGCTGACGCCGATTGCGCGGACCTTGCCAGCTTGCTGTAATTCTTCCATCGCCCGCCATGCCCCATGGACATCGCCATAGGGCTGATGGATCAGATAGAGATCGACATAATCCAGCTGCAGACGATTCAACGAACGTTCAAACTGCGCCTTTGCACCTTCATAGCTGGTGTCCTGCAACCACAATTTAGTCGTGATAAACAGCTCATCTCGTGCAATACCACTGCGCTTGAGCGCGTTCCCGACCTGGGTTTCATTCTGGTAGGAGGCGGCGGTATCGATCAGCCGATAGCCGCTGTCGATGGCTTCGATGACGGCGCGCTCGCACTCTGCCGCGTCTGTCATCTGAAAGACACCAAAGCCCAGCAGGGGCATCTCTATACCGTTGTTGAGTCTGACTGTGTTCATCTCATTTTCCTTTCGCTGTGGTGTGACTGGCATGACGCAGCCAAGGGTCTCCAGGGATCAATTCGTTGCCAGGGTGCGCTGACCACCTTGATTGTGCATATCAGGCACCCTGCCGTTATCCCCTGGTTATTGCAGACCCTTCTCTTTCAGGAACTGGCTGACCAGATCGGCAATCTGCACATTGTTCAGATCGGAGAAGGGGAAGTGGGTGTTGCCCTTGATGCCGATCTCGGGCAGATGGACGACGGTGACATCCCCTCCGTGCTGGTTGACCAGATCCCGCCATTCACGGGCCATCGCCAACCGGACTCGCCAGCTGTCCTGGGCGGGCATGGCGGTCGGTTGGCTTGGGATGTTGTCGCCATACAGGATCAGCACCGGGATCCTGGTCAGGCTCATGAACTGCGCCATCGTCACCGGCTCCCCCTTCAGGGTATCGAACGCGCTAGGCATGGAGGCTGGCAACGCCTGCTCAGGGAAGAGGAAGCCACTGCCTGGTTCGAACGCGACTATGGCCTTCACCTTGTTGCTTTTTATGGCAGTATGCCAGCCCGGTCCGCCCCCCTGAGAATGGGTGAACAGGATGGCCGGACCACTCTTGTCCAGCACAGCCGCCATGGCATCGGCGATGACGTTGACATCAAAGGGCCCTGTATTGGGGGTCATCTGGCGGAAATACTGGTTCAGCACCGCTTGATCCTGCGAGAACTGGACCTCTTTGAAATAATCCGGCCAGACGCCGAGGCGGAACTGATTGAACCACAACTGCTCATCCGGCTTGGGGGCCACTGTCCCCTCCACCATGCTACGACCCGCGCTGCCTCTACGGGGTTGATCGACCAGATAGGTCGCAAACCCCCGGCGCAGGAACAGGGTCTGGAAACCTTCCCGGCCATCCGGCGTGGTCTGCCAGGTACGGGAAGACTGACCCGCGCCGTGAAGCATGACGATCGGATATTTGTGCGGGTTGGACGGGATCTGATAGAGGACGCTGGCGTGATCCCCATGGTAGCTCTGACCGGCAGGCTCCAGTGGTTTCTTGCGGTCGAAGGTGCCGGGTGCGGTGACGACGGCGCCCCCCGCAGCAAAGCTGCCTTGCTCCTGGATCACCAGGGGATCGGCATGAGCGGGGGCCACAAGCACCCCTGCCAGCATGCAAAAAAGCAACGATTTACTGAGTCTCTTCATGGTTGTGTTCCCTTGTTTGGCATCAAGCATCAATCCTGTTTACGTAATGAACGTCACCTGTCGCCATCACGACGATGACCTGTCTGCCTCGCCCAAAGATGAGATCAAGTCCCTCTGGCCTCCAGCCACCGGGCTACTGTCTCGGTCGTTCGCCTCTCCTGATCGCACTCCATGATCAGTGGTGCATCTCGCCGGGCACCTGACGCCAGTCTGGCGAGTACCGCCTCGCTATCCCCGATGCCATAGCCACCGTGGGTGATCAAGAAGCGCTTGATCACGCCCAGGGGCGGTACCAAGGTGCACTGATTGGGGATCGGGCTGACTGTTATTCCCCCGCATGCTCAATTCCGGTCCCCGGCGACGGCGGTGCGATAATCACCCTCGCTCACCTGCGCAAGCCAGGTCACCACCTGGCCATCCTGCCGTTCAGCCAGTGCCAGGTGGGTCATGGGAGTATCTGGTGCCGCACCATGCCAGTGCTTCACCCCAGCCGGGATCCAGACCAGATCCCCTGGCCGGATCCCCTGGACAGGGCCTTCTGCCATCTGCACCCGCCCTACCCCGCTGACCACGTAGAGGGTCTGGCCCAAAGGATGGGTATGCCAGGCGGTGCGCGCCCCCGGCGTGAAGCTGACCAGGCCGCCAGAGATGGCGGCGGGCGCCGTGCCCTGATACAGCTGATCCACATAGACATCCCCGACGAAGAATTCGCTGGCACCTTGGGTTGCAGGCACCAGCCCCGGGGAAAATACCTGTATCGTCTGATCTTTTGCCTCAGCCTGGGCAAGCGTGGTTGCGGATATTGGGTTCATTGTCGACTCCTGTGCTTTAAAAATGTGTCACTCGCGCCACCAGGCGCTGCCCTCATGGGGGATCAGCACGTTCAGGGGCTCGCCCATCACCGGGGTGGTCAATAGGATCTGCTGCTCGGTGGCCAAACGGACTATCTGCTCGAGCGGGTCATCCCACGAATGCATGGCCAGATCGAAGGTGCCGTTGTGGATCGGATAGAGCCACAGCCCGCGCAGATCGTGAAACGCCTGCGCCGTCTGCGCCGGCAACATGTGCACGTACTCCCAGCGCTTGTCGTAGGCCCCGGTCTCGAGGAAGGTCATATCGAACGGGCCGAAACGCCTGCCGATCTCCTTGAAGCCATCGAAGTAACCGCTGTCACCGCTGAAGAAGAGAGTGGCTCCCTCCCCGCGAATGACCCAGGAAGCCCACAGGGTCTGGTTGCCATCGCCCAGGCCACGGCCGGAAAAGTGCTGGGCCGGGGTGGCGATGAACTCAATGCCGCCGACCCGGGCCTGCTGCCACCAATCCAGTTCCCTGACCTTGTGCCGGGGGACACCCCAGGCAACCAGGCGCGCCCCCACCCCGAGCGGCGTGATGAAGTGGCTGACCTTCTCTTCCAACGCCAGGATGGCGTCATGGTCGAGGTGGTCGTAGTGATCATGGGAGAGGATCACCGCCTCTATGGGGGGCAGCGCATCCAGGGTGATAGGCGGGGCGTGCCAGCGCTTGGGGCCAAACCATTGCACCGGCGAGGCGCGCTCGCTGAACACGGGGTCCGTCAGCCAGAACTTGCCCTGCAACTTAAGCAGCAGACTGGAGTGGCCGAGGCGCCACACACTGTTGTCCGGGGCGGCCATCAGCCCCTCACGGCTCATGGCCTGCACCGGGATAGCGCGATCCGGCACAGTGCCATCAGGCTTAGCGAACAGAAAATCCCACCAGAGCCGTACCCCTTCCCAGGTGCTGCGCTGCGGCAGTGCCACGACATTGCTGAATTGACCCGCCTGATACTGGGAAGAGTCAGGGTGCGCGGGCAGGCCCGGTTTCAATACATAGGAAAAGATGCCTGCCATCACGGCTCCTGTTAGCAACCAGAGAGAGCGCCGGCCCCTTGGAACGGCGCGAGAGAGTACAGAAGGGTTCTGCATTCATGAGACTCCTGTTGTGGATCCGGCCTTAGCGACCCACGTTGTGCTGCAGGTGTGACGGATAGCGATCCCCCTCCACCTTGATCCCGACCAGGGCACGCTGGATGTCTCCCAGATCGGTGGCGCTCAGTGCCACCCGAGCTGCGCCCAGGTTCTCCTCGAGCCGATGCAGCTTGGTGGTGCCGGGAATGGGGGCAATCCAGGGCTTTTGTGCCAGTAGCCAGGCGAGCGCAATCTGGGCAGACGTCACCCCCTTGCTGGCCGCAAGGTCGCTCAATACCTCGACCAGATGCTGGTTGGCCTGGCGCGCCGCCTCGGCAAAACGTGGGACTATGTTGCGAAAATCCGAGTCATCGAATCGGGTATCGGCTTTGATGGTCCCGGTCAGGAAGCCCTTGCCGAGGGGGCTGAAAGGGACGAATCCGATACTCAACTCCTCCAGCAACGGCAGGATGGCCTGCTCCGGTTCGCGCCACCAGAGGGAGTATTCGCTCTGCAGCGCCGCCACCGGCTGCACGGCGTGGGCGCGACGAATGGAGTCGACACCGGCCTCGGACAGACCGAAGTGGCGTACCTTGCCCTCCTGGATAAGGTCTCGCACTGTGCCAGCCACCTCTTCCATGGGGACATCGGGATCGACCCGGTGCTGGTAGAAGAGATCGATCACATCGGTGTTGAGGCGGCGCAGCGACGCCTCCGCCACGGCGCGGATGGTGGCCGGGCGGCTGTCCAGCCCCTCCGAGACCTTGCCGTGCTTGAAACCGAACTTGGTGGCGATCACCACCTTGTCCCGGAACGGGGCGAGAGCCTCCCCCAGCAACAGCTCGTTATCGCCTGGGCCATAGGCCTCGGCGGTGTCGAAGAAGGTCACCCCCAGTTCATGGGCGCGGCGGATCAGGGCGATGGCCTGCCCCTTGTCCGTGGCCGGGCCATAGCCAAAGCTCAGCCCCATGCAGCCCAGACCGATGGCCGACACTGTCAGCCCGCTGTTACCCAAAGTACGTGTTTGCATGATGGATCCCTTTTCTTGAAAGGCGCTCTCCTTGGAGAGCGCCATGGTGTGGGTGCGTGGCACCCACTCACCTGGAGTGATGGCTGGCGACTCGCGGCTCAGTCATGACGGCGGACAGGGAGGCACCGCCACTTACATGGCCTTGCGAAGGATGGTGGCCAGCACCTCCTGGGTGTAGGTCTCGGCCAGACCAAACCAGCGGGCGTTGCCCTTGAGGTTCTCCAGGATGGCGGGCAGGTCCGCCTCCGTGATGCCGAGCTGGGAGAGGCGGGTCGGCGTGCCTATCTTGTCGAACCATTTTTCAAGGGCGGCAATGCCTTCTTCGGCGGTGTTCAAGCCAAACAGCTGCTGAGCAAAGCGTTCGAACTGAGCCGGATTCTGACCATGGAACCACTTCATCCAGGCGGGCATCACCACAGACAGGCCGGCGCCATGGGGCACATTGAACAGGGCGGAGAGCGCGTGTTCGATCATGTGGTTGGGGTAACCAAAACCCGAAGTACCCGCATAGGTCAGACCATTCAATGCCAGGGTCGCAGCCCAGGCGAACTCGGCGCGGGCGTTGTAGTCGGCGGGATCCGCCAGCAACTGCTCCGTGGTCTCCAGCACGGTGGCGATGACGGACTCCACCAGGCGGGACTGAATTTTCGGCTGCACCTTGGCGGTGAAGTAGCCCTCGATGGAGTGGGCTATGATGTCCGCCGCCGAGTAGACCAGATAGTCGCGGGAGACCGTCTGCATCAGCGCCGGATTGACGATGGAGACTTTCGGGAAGGTGTGCACCGAGTTGATGGCGAACTTCTCTTTGGTGTCATCGTTGGTCACCACGGCGCCGCTGTTCATCTCGCTGCCGGTGGCAGCCAGGGTCAGGATGGCAAACACCGGCAGCGCCGCCTCGATCTGCCCCTTGCCGACAAACAGATCCCAGACATCCCCCTGATAGAGGGCCCCTGCGGCAATGACCTTGGCGCTGTCGAGCACGGAGCCGCCGCCGACGCTCAGGATGGCGTCGACCTCCTGCTCCCGCGCCAGGGCGATGGCATCACGCACCTTGGAGATGAGCGGGTTGCTGACGATGCCGCCGCACGCCACGAACGAGATCCCCTGCTCGTTCAGACTGGCGCTCACGCTGGCAAAGAGGCCATCACCCTTGATGCGATCGCTGCCATAGGCCAGCAGCACTTTCTTGATGCCGTGCTGGGCCAGGATCTCGCCGATGAGGCGCTCCTTGCCGGTGCCGAACTCGATCCGGGTCGGGTTGTAAAAGCTGAAATTGTCCATCGTGCTCGTCTCTCTGTCTGGGTTCATGCCGGGAGGCTTGTCGATGAGCTGAACTATAAATGGGCAACAAACATCGAACTAGACGGCAAATGGATGAATCAGTTACAACTAAATGATGTAAATCGACGAGAAAGACCATGATCAGCGAATTGAGATCCATCACCACCTTCGTGCGCACGGTGGAACTGGGTAGCCTCAGCAAGGCAGCCGAGGCCCAGCAGATCTCCCCTCAAGCCGCCAGCAAGGCACTGAGGCAACTGGAGACCTATCTCGGGGTGAGGCTGTTCCATCGCACCACCCGCAGCATGTCGTTGACCGAAGAGGGCCAGCGTTTTCTGGAAGCCGCCCAACCCGCCCTGCTCGGCCTGCAACAGGCGCTGTCAGCCGCGAGGCAGACCCGGGAAGCATTCGCCGGCCCACTGCGGATCGTGGGACCACGCTCGGTCGCGCAGATGATTATCGGCCCAGTGCTGGACGAGTACTGCCGGCTCTACCCCGAGGTCCAGCCGGATGTGCAGCTCGATGACCGTATCGGCAACTGGGTAGAGGAGCGCGTCGATGTGGGTTTGCGGATCGGCCTCTCGCCGCAGGATGGGCTGATCGCACGCCGCCTGTTTCCCTTGCAGCTCATCATCTGCGCCTCCCCCACCTATCTGCGCAAACATGGGGTACCGCAGACGCTGCACGATCTGGGCGTGCACCGCTGCAGCGTGTTTCGTCATGCCGGCACCGGCCACCTTATTCCCTGGCATGTAAAGCTTGGTGAGAGCGTGCAGGACCATCTCGTTCGCCCGGCGATCTCCACCAATGACGAGACGGTGGAGCTGGGCGCCGTGCTGGCGGGAGAAGTGATAGGCCAGATCGCCGGGCCGACGGCGGCGGCGCACATCCGGGCCGGCCGCCTGGTTCCCCTGCTGCTCGACCACATGACAGACATGTACAGCCTGTTTCTCTACTACGGCAGCCGCGCGGCCCAGCCCGCCCGGGTACGCCGCTTCATCGATCTGGCGGTCGAGCGTCTCACCGACAGCCCGGAGTTCGTGCTCGACGCCGAGGAGCTGCGCCTCGCCCATGCTCGGGGAGTCGGGGATGCAATCCCCTGATAAGGAGCGATAAGCAGGTGATCGCGCTGTCACATAGACAGGAGTACCAGGCGACGGCTGACTGACGAAGAGCCCTCCACGAGAGATCGGCGGGCTTATGGTGACGCAAGGGTGCCCCAGGATGTTTCCAGCATCAGCCAAAGGAGTCTGATTGACTAACCCGGCTTTTCTTCGACGCCAATGACAACCTCGTAGTCGGCCAAGAGACGCCTTTTGACCCTTCGAGATCCTTGACGCATGCGCCGGGTGGCAGACGGTTGGCGGGTTGGCGGGTT
>NZ_CDBJ01000083.1 GCF_000820045.1 Aeromonas rivuli
TCGGTGCGCACCAGCGATGTCGAGCTCAAGGACTACAGCTTCCAGACCCCGGCCTATGGCCTCTCCCATCAGGCGGTGGCCAGCGCCCTCGACCATCAACGGGATGCCTACCAGCATTTTGACTACCCGGGCCGCTTCAAGGCCGACCCCAGCGGCAAGGCGTTCAGCCAGTACCGGCTCGATGCCCTGCGCAATGACGCCGTGACCGGCCGCGGCCAATCCAACTGCGCCGCCTTGCAGCCGGGCCAGCGCTTCGCCTTGAGCGAACACCCCAACGCGGCCCTCAACGACGACTGGCAACTGGTCAGCATCCAGCACACCGGCAAGCAGCCCCAGGTCCTGGAAGAGGAGGGCGGCAGCGAGCCCACCGTCTATTACAACCAGTTTTCCGTGGTGCACGCCAAGCAGAGCTGGCGCCCCCAGATCCCCCACAAGCCCATGGTCGACGGCCCGCAAATCGCCTTCGTGGTGGGGCCGGAGGGGGAGGAGATTTACTGCGACCAGCATGGCCGGGTGAAGCTGCAGTTCCCCTGGGACCGCTATGGCAGCTCCAATGACATGAGCTCCTGCTGGGTACGGGTCAGCCAGGGCTGGGCCGGTGGCCAGTACGGCATGATGGCCATCCCGCGCATCGGCCACGAAGTCATCGTCAGCTTTTTGGAAGGGGACCCGGATCAGCCCATCGTCACCGGCCGCACCTTTCACGCCACCAACCGGCCGCCCTACGAGCTGCCTGCCCACAAGACCCGCACCGTGCTGCGCACCGAGACCCATCAGGGCGAGGGGTTCAACGAGCTGCGCTTCGAAGATCAGGCCGGGCAGGAGGAGATCTACATTCACGGTCAGAAAGACCTCAATGTGCTGATAGAGAACGATGCGGCCTGGCACATCAAGCACGACCAGCACAGCGACATCGACCATGAGCGGGTGACCCGCATCAAGGCCAATGACCATCTCACTGTGAATGGCGAGAAGCGCGATCACATCAAGGGCGATCTGTCGCTCAGCGTGGATGGCTCCCTGCACCAGAAGCTGGGGCAATCCCTGCTGGTCGAGGCGGGCTCCGAGGTCCACCACAAGGCGGGCATGAAGATAGTGCTGGAGGCGGGCGCCGAGCTGACGCTCAAAGTGGGTGGCAGCTTCGTCAAAATCGATCCGAGCGGTGTGACCCTCAGCGGCGGCAGCATCAAGCTGAACTCCGGCGGCAGCCCAGGCAATGGCTCCGGCTGGGCGGGCAAGATGCCGACCCTGCCTGGTGAGGTGGAAGTGGTGGCGCCCCCTGCTCCCATGGACCCCGTTCGTCAGATTGCGACGCTCAAATCGGCCGAGCCCGTCTGCGAGATCTGTGAGCAATTGGCGGCCAAGGAGGGAGGTGCCTGATGCAATCCTGCCTTACCCAGACTCGGCCGGATATACAGTTATCTGACTCAGAACGGCTCTATTTGCTGCTCGATGGCGGCCAGATAGCCGCACTTGAGCAAAGCCTGTTCGAGGTAGAGGGTTCGCCTGACTACCAGCCGCTCTACCTCTATCAACCCTGGGACAGCCTGAGGGAGGCGAGTCCCTGTCTGGTCAGTGCCAGTGCGGCCCTGTTAGAGTGGTTTATGGAAAAGCGTGAATCATCATGGGGTTACCTGTTATCTTCCCCCCTTTCATTGTTGCCGTTGGCCGAGAGTCTGCGCACGCTCATCGAGGCCGAGAGCCCCTACGGCAGCCGGGTACTGCTCAAGCTGGCCATGCCGGAGACGGCGTGGCGGCTGTTTGATGGCGACGATGGCTGGCTATGGCAGGGGGTGAGTCAGGTCTGGATCCCGATCAGAGCCGGGTGGCAACACAAACAGGTGCCATCGCCGCTGTTGCCCAGACAAGGGGATCGCCTGCGACTGACCGATGAACAGTGGACGCGCTTGGGGGAGGTGAGCTGGCAGCACACCCTGGACGCCATCTCGCGCCACATGGCCACATGGTTTCCCGCGCGTTTGGCCGAGCAGCCTGATGCTTCCCAGTGGGTCGCCCAGTGGGCCCAGTGGGGTTATGACAAGGGGTTTCAGAGCGAGCGGGATCAGCTGCTGATGTTCAACGTGCTGGGTTATCTGGGCCTGGGGGCAATGCAGGCCCCCGATGTTGCGTCAGCCCAGTCTGGCGAGGATGAGCATGCCGATATCCGGCAGTTGATCCTGTCCACTTCCAGTCAGACCCCCTCCCAGCGAATTGAACGGGCCGCCGAACTGGCCCAGACCCGCGTGCAGAACAAGAAGGAGATAGTGGCATGAGCACCCCCAATCAGGCTGCCCAGTGCGCAAGTCCGAGCGATGGCAAAAACCCAAACGGGGCTTGTCCGTTCAAGAACAAAGAGATAGCCATAGTACCGGTACGCTATGCCCTGGATGAGGTGTTTGCATCACCCCAGCGTCAGCCGCACCCTTTGCCAAGCAACGATTTCAAGGGTTCCCTGGCGCTCAAGGGCCGAGCCTACACCCTGCGCCAACTGCGCGATGGCTGGCTCTATGTCTATGACGAGACGGCCAAGGTGCTCGATGAGTACGAGATCAAGGGGGCGCAATTTATCAGCGCCAGCAAGGGGAGCAAGGGACACCTGCTCTACCCGGCCCCCCACCCCCTGATGCTGACCTACTCCCCCGAGCGCTGGACCGCCCGCATCAAGAGTGAGATGACGAAAAATGCCAGCCTGCGTGGTAGTTGGATGCGCAAGATCACGCCACTCAGCTTCGCCGCCACCTTGAAGGCGGCCCATTGCGGGGTAACGAACTTGCTTGCACAGGTGGCGGATCTTGGCATGCCGAATCAGGGATTCCTGCTTAGCTGTACCCCTCTGTCCCAGCCCGAAGAGGAGGGGAAACAGGGAGCCATCAAGCTGTTGCGGCATAAACCCGCCGGGACGCCAGCGGCCTACAAGGCGGGAATACCGGATCCCAAGAGCGCCATGGTGGTAGCCCTGGATGATCCCTTGGCCGATCTCGCCGACCTCAGCATGGAGGTCAACAATCTGTTGGCCAGGCGCGAGGCCTTGCTGGGTGAGAATGACGCCATCAGAAAAACCAACAGCCACAAGCTGATGATGGCCGAAGTAACTCGCAATCTGGCCCGGGTGCGGCTCGATGACAAGGAACTACCTGCCTCTGTTAGAGGCAATGTGGCCAAGACCCAGGCCTTTGAAGAGGCGCTGGATGATTATCTGGGGGACCGGTATCTCGCCGATTCAGAGAGCATGAGCGCAGAGCCCGGCATGGTGACATTCAACTCCCCCATGGCCCAGCAAGCCGATGCCAAGCTCCAACGCCTGCGCGACCAATACGGTTTCAACCCTTCCAGCAAGCAGGTCAATCAATGGAGGGAGCGTGCCGCCTTCCAGGATGAGGTCAATTGGAGCGGCCTCAATGGCTTTATCAAGCAGTATCAAGTGCCCCTCAATGAGCTGGAACTGGCTCTGGGCCGTGCCCACGAAGATCTGCGCAATGGCTTGACCCGCCTCAAGGCCGATCCACTGCCCTTTGGTCTGGATAACAGGACGACCAGGGGACAGGCCTATCTGTTGACCCTGATAGCCGAAGCGGCGCAGGCGACCACCCTCAGCTGCACCAGTCAGGACCACAAAAAAGCGCTGGAAAAACTGCTCGATGAGAAACGTCGGGACAACCTGCTGGCGCTGGCTCCCTATGGTTTTGATAGTGATCTGCACAAGGGGTTGAGCGAGCAGACGGTGGACAATACCTGGCTCAGTACCTCCTCGGGTGACATGACGGCTCTCTTTGGTAGAACGGCCGACCTAGAAACGCTATTAGGGGAGGAGAGGCTCAAGCAGAAGCCCTGGTTCCAGGCGGTCGAAGCCGTGATCGATGCCATAAAAGGGGCGGGTCAATCCCTTGCCAAGGGGGCTCACGCCCAGATCATTGCGGCCATCTTGCCCCATGCCTGGAAGAACAGTCTGGCAGGCAACTTAAGGCTGGTACTGCTCGAATCCCTGCTTGGTGACAAGCCGCTCCAGGTCGACAGCGGTTTCAAGATTCGCTGGGGCGGTTTCCAGAGCAAGATGCAGCCTATCGTCAAGCAGATCGCCGTCATCTCCTCGCCCCCGCCCGGGCGCAACACCACAGTGCAAGCCATCAATGGCCAGTTAAGGGCCTTGCAACAAGAGCTCGATACCCTGATAGCCGCCGAGATGCCGCAACTGGTCAGACTCAAGGGCGAGCTCTACCAGCAGCAGGCACGGCAATATATCGGCGACTATCTGGCCAGTGCGCGAGCTGGGGTGAGCAAGGGGATCTCGGCCATGAATGAGCGGGTGCCCAATATGGGCAGCTTCGGCGGCTTGGTGGCCCTGCTCAACCTCTGGAACCTGAGTGTGGTCATTGCCGGGACGGCGCAAAATGCCAAGACCTTGGGATGGGACCGAGCCTCACTACAGCTGGGCGCAACCCTTGCCTGGACAGGGAACGCCATTGCTGCGCTCTATCAGGGGGCTGTGTGGGAGAAGCTAAAGCCGCTTACCACTGATGGGGGTAAACGAGCCCTGACAGCAATCTCGATAAAAGCAGCAATAAAAGAAGGTGAGCATGCGGTCTGGGTTAGAAGCTTTGCCTGGCGTATGGTGGCTTTTTCTAGCCTGGGTATGGTGGCGGCTGGGGCAGAAATGTGGGACACCTTCCAGGCCAGTCAGGATCCCCTGATAAGTGGTATGGAAAGGACGCTCTTACAGATGAAAGCAGGGGTATTGCTGGGGCAGGGAATTATCTTTGGCGCACAACTCTTCTATCTATTGGGTAATGGACTGGGTTTCTCATCAATCGCAGCGATTTTTGCGCCCTGGATGATAGTCGGACTCTTTGTGCTGGGCATCGCCTATCTGGTATTGACTGTGCTGCTCAATATTTTCAAACGTTCGGATCTGGAGAAATGGTTGCTGCAATCCACCTGGGGCAAGCAACCCGCCAACTGGTCCGCAGAAGACGAACTGGCTCGCTTTGAATTGCTGGTCAATAAACCGGGCGCCAGCCTGACGGTGGTGCGCTCCGCCGCTCAAGGCTGGATGGACAGCGGCCGCGCTCAGTGGCAATTACAGCTGTCTCTTCCCGCTCACCTGCGAGGGCAGACCATAGGGTTAAGTGTCATCGGTCAACCCCTGGCACGGGCTGGCCAGATGGTGCCGGTGCGTTCCAAAGAGGATCTGGTCCGCTATAAGGCAGCCATGCAGCCCAAGACGCTGGAGACACAGCGCGGACGTTGGGATGGCATGGTTTATACCCTGCCGCTGGGGGTCGATACCAATACTGCCATCAAGTTGGAGCTGGGCTATCTGGGTGGCATGGTACAGCGGCAATTTGTCTTCAAGGGCAGTGGTAATAACAACGGTGCTATCACGCTGGATGCCAGCAGTGGTGAGGTGAACTCTATGCCTGCACTAGTAGTTGGCACGCAAGGGAATAAATAATGAACGAGGAAATCGAGGTGAGCGAGCAGGACATACCTTTTCATCTGTTGCCGCAGGCAGAGCAGCAACGCATTCTTGATGCCAATCAGAAAAAGGTGCGAGAGGCACCAACTCTTCATGAATGGGATATTCGAGTTCCAGTAGCATTTGCCTGGCTTGGGATACTCTTTTTAATCGGAATACCTACCTTGATTGGTGGTGTCATGATATGGAATGAGTCATCCAATGGTTGGATATTTATTATAGTGGGTGCGATTATGTTTCCCTACCTACGCTATTTAGTTATGGCGGATAAAGACTACCATTATCGGTTAACCACGGAGGGTGTAGTCGTCACTTATCAAGATGCCATTCCTGAAGTGGCCTACACCATAGTGCGTGGCTTGGCTTGGCTTGGCTTGGCTTGGTGTGGTGATATGTGTCATAGCTGTTGCCATATTGGGGCCATTAGCCTTGGTTGGTGCAGGTGGCATGGCGCTCTTTGCGGTATTTTTCACTGACTTTAAAAGTGAAATGTCAGAACATGAAACAATGTTTAAAAAAGACTGGCCCTACACTCTTTCCATTTCTAATAAAAAAAAGGCACTGAGATTTGAATCCACGCCCTTTAAAGTCGCATATAGCGACAATTTATATTGTAAGTCTGAGGATTTTGAACGTGTTATTGAAATGATTAAAAATCAAATCAGGTGTGTTGATATAAAGAATATAAAAGGTCATCCAATGATTTGATTTTAATATCTCTACTGCGATTGAAAATAATCGTTATTGCCATCCACTGAGAAGCCAGTTTGTTCGATGGACAAGCTGGCTTACTATCCGGCGATCTTCTTGAGCCCCAATACGGAAATTTGGGTGGCATGGTCTATACCCTGCCGCTGGGGGTCGATACCAATACAGCCATCAAGTTGGAGCTGGGATATATGGGTGGCATGGTACAGCGGAAATTTGTCTTCAAGGGCAACGGCAATAGTGGTGGACCTATCACTTTGAATTCCAGCAGCGGTGAATTAAGTTCTATGCCCGCCCTGGTAGTTGGTAAGCAAGGGAATAAATAATGAACAACACGAATGAAGCAGCTGAGGCAAGCGAGCAGGAGACGCCTTTTCATCTGCTGCCGCAGGAAGAGCAACAACGTATTATCTATGCCAATCAGAAAAGGGTGCGTGAGGCACAAAATCTTCATGAATGGGATATCCGGGTATCTACAGCATTTGCATGGCCAATAATATTAATAGTCGTTGGCTCTATGATGCTATTTGGAGGTGCGGCGGTATGGTTTGCTGGCGATAATGATTGGACTTTTGTTTATATGATGGTCGGTATATCGATAGTGATGACGCTCTATTTACGTTATTTGGTGATGGCAGATAAAAACTACCATTACCGGCTGACGACAGAAGGCTTAATCGTCACTTATCATGATGCCATTCCTGAAGTGGCCTACACCATAGTGCGTGGCTTGGCTTGGCTTGGCTTGGGGTGGTGGTTTGCGTGATGGCGGTGGCTGTATTGGGGCCATTAGCACTGGTTGGCGCAGGTGGCATGGCGCTCTTTGC
>NZ_CDBJ01000084.1:0-322 GCF_000820045.1 Aeromonas rivuli
GCTGAGCGATGCCGACATCACGGCGGGCAAGGTGGCTTACGAGTTTGACCGCCCGGCGGACGGCGCCGGTCTGACCGTCACCGCCACCCTCGTCGATGCCGCCGGTAACGTTTCGGCAGAAGGTAAAGACAGCGCGGTGATGGGCGACACCACCGCCACTGGCGCGCCGACCGTGGTTATCACCGAAGACACAGATAACGACGGCACCATCGACCGCACCGAAATCAGCGGCAAGGTGAACGTGGAGGTGGGCCTGCCGGCGGAAGCCAAGGCGGGCGACACCCTCAAGGTGAGCGGCCAGGCCGACCGGGTGCTGAGCGAT
>NZ_CDBJ01000084.1:377-646 GCF_000820045.1 Aeromonas rivuli
AGCGATGCCGACATCACGGCCGGCAAGGTGGGCTACGAGTTTGACCGCCCGGCCGACGGCGTGAAACTGACCGTCACCGCCACCATTGTGGATGGGGCGGGTAACGTCTCGGCTGAAGGTAAAGACAGCGCGGTCATGGGCGACACCACCGCCACCGGCGCGCCGACGGTAGTCATCACCGAGGATACCAACAACGACGGCACCATCGACCGCACCGAAATCAGCGGCAAAGTGAATGTCGAAGTGGGCCTGCCGACCGATGCCAAGGC
>NZ_CDBJ01000085.1 GCF_000820045.1 Aeromonas rivuli
GTTATCTGGTCATTGAACACCTCAAGTCATGGTGGCGACTGTACCACCTAAAATGGTGTCCGGGATGATTAGACCACTACACTAGCCCTGCATACAGGGTCCCCCAATTTATCGAAAAAACCTCCAAATTGCGGGTTTGTAGTTTCAATGTGAGCTAGATCGCTGTTAACCCGTACCTCTGGTAGGTTAGTTTTCACTCTGCGTTGGCAGTAGGAGATGCGATACCTCCTATATCGTGTAAAACACTTATTACCTGCTAAAGCGAGTAAAAATTGAAATACCTGCTGTGGCGTGTAAATTGAAGTAACATCAACAACTGGGTATGTCGAATAATGAAAGTAACCAGTGCCAAGCAGCTTAGCGCCTGTCTCAAGGATGCTAGACGTTTACAAAAGCTTTCCCAGGGTAAAGTGGCTGACAAAGTGGGGCTCAGGCAAGACACCGTCTCCAATTTTGAGATCAATCCAGAGTCAACCAAGCTGGATACCTTGTTCAAAATCCTCGCAGCATTGGAACTATCCCTCGATATCAAGCCTCGCACCGATCCACCGGATAGTCCTCCGTCAGGCTGGAAAGAGGAGTGGTAATGGCCAGCCTGTGGGTCTACATGAACGGCTATCGGGTGGGTACCTTTACCAAGACAATCAGCGGTGCCCACCAATTTCTATACGATGAGTCTTGGGTGAAACTACCGGGTAGTCGGCCCATTTCGCTCTCCATGCCGTTACGACAACAGTACTATCGAGGCGATGAGGCCTATAACTTTTTCGGCAACTTGTTGCCGGATAATCTGAAAGTGAGAAACCGCGTGGTAGCACGCTATCAAGCCGAATCAACCCAGCCTTTTGATTTACTCAGCTGCATTGGTCAGGACTGTGTGGGGGCATTACAACTAGTGGCTCAGGGTGGCCCTGTGCCAGACGTCAGGCGCATCGATTGCAAACCGCTCTCTGATGTTGAACTGGAGCAGATCCTGACCAGCTATCAGCAAGGGATACCTCTTGGGATGATCAGGGAAGTGGAGGATTTTCGGATTTCTATCGCCGGGGCGCAGGAAAAGACCGCGTTACTCTATCGCGACAACCGCTGGTACTTACCAAGCGCGGCGACCCCAACCACCCATATCATTAAGTTGCCCATTGGTAAGATCGAGAGCCACTCCTACTCGATAGATCTCTCCCAGAGTGTGGAGAACGAGTATCTCTGCACCCTGATCGCCAAAGAGTTTGGTCTTCCCGTCCCCAACTGCTTCATCATGCAGGTGGGAAAGGCCAAGGCTCTAGCTATGGAGCGCTTCGATCGGCGCTACGCCACCGATCGGACCTGGATCATGCGTCTGCCCCAAGAGGACTTCTGCCAAGCGTTGAATGTGCCATCAGCGGCGTTGTTTCCTAAATCG
>NZ_CDBJ01000086.1 GCF_000820045.1 Aeromonas rivuli
GGGCTCGGGACAATAGAGAGAGAAGGCCATGGTATCAAGGGGAGGGGGCCGAGGGCCAGATCCGCCCTGCGGTGCCTCTCTTCAGGGTGTGGATTGCCGGAGCATCCTCTGGCGCTCAGTCACACCGGGCGGGCAGGTGGCGGAGTTGCAGGAAGAGGCTGTCGAGCAGGTAGTCGGCCTCCCGGGCCAGATCGATGCGCTCTGGGAAGTGCAGCCAGTTGAGGATGTAGCCATCCAGGGTGCAGTGCAGCAGGGTGGCCGCCCGGGTCAGATCCAGCGTGGCGGGCAGCTGACCGTGCTTCACCCCATTGGCGAGAGATCGTTCTATGTCCTGGGCGAAACGGCGTGACTCCTTGTGGATGTGCTCGCGCAGGGTGAAGGCTTCCCCTTCTATCTCTATGGTCTCCAGGCTGTACATGATGGTGAACATCTGGCGGTGACCCGGATCGCGGGTGATCTTGAGCAGCGCGTTGTGCAGGAAGAATCGCAGCCGGCCGAGGGGATCCGGTTCATCGGGATTGAGGCTGGCATCGAGCTGATGGGAGAGGGGCTCGCACAGCTCCTGCCACAGAGAGATAAACAGCTCTTCCTTGTTTTTGAAGTGCCAGTAGATGGCGCCCCGCGTGAGATCCGCCGCCTTGGCGATATCGGTCAGACTGGTCTTGGCCAGGCCCCGATGGCAAAACAGATCCAGCGCCGTGTTCATGATGTGGCAACGGGTCTGCTGAGCTTCTTCTTTTGTGCGTCTGGCCATCGTGGTTCGCTTAGTCCAAAAAGGGTGGTGATAATAACAAAAACCAATATACATACATTCGTGGATGTATGTATATTGCCCCATCTCAACCGATTTTACCAATGGGGGCCTAATGCCCCCTGAATGGTTGTTCGTAAGCAGACAGAGGATCAGGTGCTCCATGCATAAAAATAAAATTGCCCGTTCGGTCGGGCTGGCCTTGTTGGCAGCCGGATGGCTGGCGGGCTGTGGTGATAAAGAGGCCGCTCAGGCCCAGGCCCCGATGCCGCCCACCGCCGTCGAAGTGACCACGCTACACACTGGCCCCTTGCAGCTCACCACCGAGCTGACCGGTCGTACCGCCGCCCTGCGCATCGCGGAAGTACGTCCCCAGGTGAGCGGTATCGTGCTCAAGCGTCTCTTTACCGAAGGCTCTGACGTCAAGGCTGGCCAGCTGCTCTATCAGATTGACCCCGCCGTCTATCAGGCCAATGTGGCCTCGGCCGCAGCCAATCTGGCCAAGGCCCAGGCCAACGAGCGCAGCGCCCGTCTCAAGGCCCAGCGCTATGGCGAGCTGGTCAAGGTCAAGGCCATCAGCCGCCAGGAATTTGATGATGCCGATGCCGCCTGGAAGCAGCAACTTGCCGAGATAGGCGCCGCCAGGGCCGCGCTCCAAAGCGCCGAGATCAACCTCGACTACACCCGCATCACGGCCCCCATCAGCGGTCGTATCGGCCGCTCCGCCGTGACCGAAGGCGCCCTGGTCACCGCCCAGCAAGCCGCGGCCCTGACCACTATCCAGCAGCTCGATCCCATGTACGTGGACGTGAGCCAGTCCACCGCCGATCTGCTGCGTCTCAAGCGTCAGGTCGAGGCGGGCAAGCTGACCTCGGGTCAGGCCGATAATACCAAGGTAAGTTTCCTGCTTGAAGATGGCAGCGCCTACGGTGAATCCGGCGAGTTGCAGTTCTCCGATGTCAGCGTGGACGAGACCACCGGCATGGTGACTCTGAGGGTGATAGTGCCAAACCCGCAGCAGCTGCTGCTGCCCGGCATGTTCATGCGCGCCACCTTGAAAGAGGGTGAGCGTAGCCAGGGCCTGCTGGTGCCCCAGACCGCCGTGACTCGCACCCCCAATGGTGGCGCCACTGTCATGGTGGTCACCCCCGACAACAAGGTCGAGCTGCGAGATATTCACATCAGTCGCATCGTTGGCAGCAATTGGGTGGTGGAGTCCGGTCTCAAGGCCGGTGAGCGGGTCATCGTCGCCGGTCTGCAGAAGGTCAGACCAGGTGCCGAGGTGGCGCCCAGTGAGCAGTCCGTGCAGGCGCAAGTCGCCCCGGCTAACAAGTAGGATGGAGTAGTCGCCTCATGGCACGATTTTTTATAGATAGACCCATATTCGCCTGGGTGATCGCCTTGGTGATCATGCTGGCGGGGGGCCTGGCCATCTTGACCTTGCCGGTCTCCCAGTACCCCACCATAGCGCCGCCGGCCGTGGGGATCTCGGCCAGTTACCCGGGCGCTTCCGCCAAGACGGTGGAAGATTCGGTGACCCAGATCATCGAGCAGAACATGACGGGGCTGGATCACCTGCTCTACATGTCTTCCCAGAGTGATTCGGCTGGCAACGTGTCGGTCACCCTGACCTTCAAGCCGGGCACGGATCCCGATATCGCCCAGGTGCAGGTGCAAAACAAGCTGCAACAGGCCATGTCACTGCTGCCCCAAGAGGTGCAACAGCAAGGCATCCGGGTGCAGAAGACCTCCAGCAGCTTCCTGATGGTGGCGGGCTTCATCTCCAGCGATGGCAAGATGAGCAACGATGATCTCTCCGATTATGTGGTGAGCAACATCAAGGAGCCCCTGAGCCGGCTGGACGGGGTGGGGGACATTACCCTGTTCGGCAGTCAGTACTCGATGCGCGTCTGGCTGGATCCGCATCGTCTCAATCGGGTGCAACTGACCCCGGCCGACATTCAGGCAGCCATCCAGAGCCAGAACGCCCAGGTGGCCTTCGGTAAACTGGGGGGCACCCCCTCGGTGAACGATCAGCAATTTACCGCCACCATCATGGGCCAGACCCGGCTCTCGACCGTGGAGGAGTTCAACGACATCTTGCTGCGGGTCAATCAGGATGGCTCCAAGGTACGGCTCAAGGACGTGGCCCGGGTCGAGCTGGGCGGCGAGAACTATGACGCCGAGGCGCTCTACAACGGCCAACCCACCTCGGCCATCGCCATCAAGCTGGCCACCGGTGCCAACGCCCTGGATACCGCCGAGCATGTGAAGGCCAAGATAGACGAGCTCTCCCAGTACTTCCCGGCGAACATGAAGGTGGTCTATCCCTATGACACCACCCCCTTCGTGCAGATCTCCATCGAGGAGGTGGTGCAGACCCTGATTGAGGCCATCATCCTGGTGTTCTGCGTCATGTACCTCTTCTTGCAGAACTTCCGGGCCACCCTGATCCCGACCATCGCCGTGCCCGTGGTACTGCTGGGGACCTTCGGGGTCATGGCGGCGTTCGGCTTCTCCATCAACACCCTCACCATGTTCGGCATGGTGCTGGCCATCGGCCTGCTGGTCGATGACGCCATCGTGGTGGTGGAGAACGTGGAGCGCCTGATGAGCGAAGAGGGGCTATCGCCCCTGGAGGCGACCCGCAAGTCCATGGATCAGATCACCGGCGCCCTGGTAGGGATTGCCCTGGTGCTCTCCGCAGTGTTCGTGCCCATGGCCTTCTTTGGCGGCTCAACCGGCGCCATCTATCGCCAGTTCTCCCTGACCATCGTCTCGGCCATGGTGCTCTCCGTGCTGGTGGCCCTGATCCTGACCCCGGCCCTGTGCGCGACCCTGCTCAAGCCGATGAAGCATGGCGAACATGCCAGCCATCGCGGCCTGTTCGGCTGGTTCAACCGGGTGTTTGACGCCGGTGCCGATCGCTATCAGCGCGGTGTGGGCAAGGTCATCAAGCAAGGGGCGCGCTACAGCATCATCTATCTGGGGATGCTGGTGGTGCTGGCCGTGCTCTTCCTGCGCCTGCCGACCTCCTTCCTGCCCGAAGAGGATCAGGGGGTCATCATGTCCATGGTGCAGCTACCGGTCGGGGCGACCAAGCAGCGCACCGAGGCCGTGCTTGCCGAGATGCGTGACTACTTCCTCGAGACTGAGAAGGAGAATGTGGACTCCGTGCTGACGGTGGCGGGTTTCAGCTTCGCCGGTAGCGGCCAGAACAGCGGCATGGCGTTCATCAAGCTCAAAGACTGGAAAGAGCGTGACACCCCCGAGCGCAGCGCCAATGCCATCATAGGCCGCGCCATGGGCTATCTGTTCAGCATCAAGGAGGCTCAGGTCTTCGCCTTCAACCTGCCTCCCATCCCCGAACTCGGCACGGCCACCGGCTTCGACTTCTTCCTGCAAGACAGGGCGGGTCTGGGTCACGAGAAGTTGATGGCGGCGCGTAACCAGCTGCTCGGCATGGCGGCGCAGGATCCCAATCTGGTGCGGGTGCGCCCGAACGGGATGGAAGATACCCCCCAGCTCGACATCAAGATCGATTACGAGAAGGCCCTGGCTCAGGGGCTGACCGTGAGCGACATCAACAGCACGCTGTCGGCGGCCTGGGGCTCCTCCTATGTCAATGACTTCATGGATCGCAACCGGGTCAAGAAGGTCTACCTGCAGGCGGATGCGCCCTTCCGGATGAACCCGGAAGATCTCAAGCTGTGGTATGTGCGCAACAGCGAAGGGAAGATGGTGCCTTTCTCGGCCTTTGCCACCACCCAGTGGAGTTATGGTTCGCCTCGTCTGGAGCGTTACAACGGCGTCTCCGCCATGGAGATCGTCGGTGAGGCGGCCCCCGGCAAGAGTACGGGGGATGCCATGGCAGCCATCGAGCAGATGGTGAAACAACTGCCCGAGGGAATAGGTCTGGAGTGGACCGGACTCTCCTTCCAGGAGCGTCAGGCCGGCTCCCAGGCGCCAGCACTTTATGCCATCTCGCTGCTGGTGGTCTTCCTCTGTCTGGCAGCCCTGTACGAGAGCTGGAGCATCCCCTTCTCGGTCATGCTGGTGGTGCCGCTCGGGGTGCTGGGCGCCATTCTGGCGGCGACCATGCGCGGGCTGGAGAACGATGTCTACTTCCAGGTCGGCCTGCTCACCACCATAGGGCTGTCGGCCAAGAACGCCATCCTCATCGTCGAGTTCGCCAAGGAGCTCTATGACAAGGGGATGAGCTTGAGCGAGGCGGTGCTGGAGGCGGCGCGCCTGCGTCTGCGCCCAATCCTGATGACCTCGCTGGCCTTCATCCTGGGGGTCTTGCCGCTGGCCATCAGCACCGGGGCGGGGGCCAGCAGCCGCAACGCCATCGGCACCGGCGTCATGGGCGGCATGATCAGTGCCACTGTGCTTGCCATCTTCTTCGTGCCGCTCTTCTTCGTGCTGGTGATGCGTTACTTCACCAAGCAGAAAGATGCAGAGGCAGATGAGCAGATCAAAGCGAGCAAGCAGGCATAAGCCCATGGGACTCAGCCAGTGGCCGTCACCTTGAGTGAGGGCATGACAGACAGAAGAGGGAGGCCTGTGCCTCCCTCTTTCTATTGGCGCCATGCCAACCTGCTGCCTTACCCCAGCGTTGAGCATAGAAAAAGGGCCACTTCTTTCGAAGTGGCCCTTTCCAAACGTTTGGTGGAGCTGGGGGGATTTGAACCCCCGTCCAAAATTACTACATCCTCGGTACTACATGCTTAGTCACTCTTTACATTCGCCAACACGCTGCGGAGAGACACGCCACGTACTGACTAGCTCGATTGGTTTTAATGCTTCCGCCCCGAGCAGGACTTCCACACGATCCTGTGAAGGATGACCTTCCGATTCCCTAGGACACAGGCAAGCTAGGGTAGAAGGGCTCAGCGCAGGTTATTAAGCTGCGAGTGCGTAGTTTTCGTCGTTTGCGACTATTTTTTTGCGGTTTATTAACGAGGCCTACCGCACCTCGGCATGCACCTTGGGTTTCGTGAATCTTGTCGAATCCAGAATCAGCCCCAAGTTGTCCATTGGGATTGTACGCAAAAAACCAGCCATGGCAAGGCGTTGGCGGACAATGAACTGAATTGACGTTGTGTTTGCTGATTTAATGGTCGTTATTGCTAATCAGGGCTGGGGGGAGTTGAATCCCGACCAAGACGGCGGGCCATACAAAGCAACACGCCGGACCCATGGGCCCGGCGTGACGGTGCGCTTGATTCTTGGCTTATTGCCTTGAGATCAGCCCAAGCGCTTGTTTTTCATGATGCGCGACTTCTCGCGATCCCACTCACGAGCCTTGGTGTCTTCGCGCTTGTCGTGCTCTTTCTTGCCTTTCACCAGGCCGATTTCCACCTTGACCCAGCACTCTTTCCAGTAGAGTGCCAAGGGCACTATGGTGTAACCCTGGCGAGCGGTCAGGCTCTCGAGCCGATCGATCTCGCGGCGGCTGAGCAGCAGCTTGCGGGTGCGAGTCGGATCGCATACCACATGGCTGGAGGCGGCATTGAGCGGCAGGAAGCTTGCGCCAAACAAGAAGGCCTCTCCCTGCAAGAAGATGACATAGGCTTCGCTGATGTTGGCCTTGCCTGCCCGCAGGGATTTGACTTCCCACCCTTGCAGCGCCAGACCGGCTTCTACTTTTTCTTCGATGAAGTATTCGTGGCGCGCGGCTCTATTGAGGGCAATAGTGCTGGACCCGGCTTTGTTTTTACTGTTGTTTTTGCTCATGACGGGCGCCTTCGGCGATGACTTGGAAGCCGCATTATACGTGGGTGGCGGCGGCTGTAAAACGCGCAACCGCTCGAATGATGACTTTATGAGCAGTTCCGGGGTGATTTTGGCTGGCAAGGTGATTTATAGGGGGAGGAGGGCGGCGCTAAAACGCACAATTGCTCGAGTGGCGGTTTTATGAGCAGTTTCGGCGGTGATTTTCGGCGATATGGTGATAAAATCCCGGGGATTGGATGAGGAAACCCCATGCCCCGTATTACCCGTAGTGCCCTGGTGATGTTCAGTGCCGAGCAGATGTTCCGGCTGGTCAATGATGTGGATGCGTATCCCGAATTTCTGCCGGGTTGTGTCGGCAGCCGCGTGCATGAGAGTGGCGAGGACTTTATGACCGCCTCCGTGGATGTGGCCAAGGCGGGTATCGCCAAGACCTTCACCACCCGCAACCAACTCGATGCCAATCGCCAGATCAAGATGGAGCTGGTCGATGGTCCATTTCGCAAGCTGGCGGGCTGGTGGACCTTCACCCCGCTGGACGTGGATGCCTGCAAGGTGGAGTTCGATCTCGATTTTGAATTTACCTCCAAGCTGATTGAGCTGGCATTCGGACAGATCTTCCGCGATCTGGTGGGCTCCATGGTGCTGGCGTTCTCCCAGCGCGCCAAGGTGGTGTACGGTGTCTGAGCCGCTGAATGTGACGCTGCGCTACCTCCTGTCGGGCTATGGGGCTTGTGCTCACACCGGGCTGCCGGTGCTCTCTCACCGCGACAGGGAGTCTCAAGATGCCTGATGCGCTGAACATTGAAGTGGTCTACGCCCTGCCGGACAGGCAGACGGTGCTGGCGCTGCGGGTAGGGGCCGGTACAAGCGTGCAGGCCGCCATCGAGCATTCGGGTATCCTGGCCAAGCACCCGGAGATAGACCTGGCGGTCAACAAGCTGGGCATCTATAGCCGCCTGGCCAAGGGCTCGGATCTGCTGCAGGACGGCGATCGCATCGAGATCTACCGACCGCTCACCGCCGATCCCAAAGAGATGCGCAAGAAGCGGGCCGAAAAGGCCAAAGAGGAGGGGCGAGCCGATGTGGTGACGGGGGGCCGCCCCGATGTGCACCGCAAGCAGGACGATGGTGAATCAAGCTGATCTGGGTGAATCAACCTGCATGTTAAAGGCGCCTCGGCGCCTTTTTTGACGGCCATTTTACCGCGAACAGGCGGGATGGATGCACATTCGCGCGGGATTCATATTATCTGCAACCGCTCGTTTTCCACCGTCTCACACCCCGTCTCCTGGCTGGCGAGGGTTATCATGGCGTGGGCTACCTGACTTGCCTCGATGGCGCGCCAGCGTCTGAAGCGTCCTCGCAGCAGCGGCTTGATCAGCGGATAGAGGCCCTGAATGATTTGTTCGGACTTGCGGGGCGGCTGGCGATCGCCGAGCAGCATGGCGGGGCGGACGATGGCGAGCCGCTGCCACTCCTGTGCCAGCAAGGCCTGTTCCACCTCGCCCTTGGTGCGGGGATAGAGGGCAGGAGAGCGGGGATTGGCCCCCAGGCTCGAGACGACGATCAGCCTCTGGCAACCATGGCGGCGGGCGAGGGCGGCGAAGGCCAGCACATAGTCATGGTCGACCCGGCGAAACGCCGCATCGGAGCCAGCCTCCTTGCGGGTGGTGCCGAGACAGCAGAAGGCAATGTCGATGGAGGTGGGCAGCGCGACCTCATCCAGTCCCTCGAAGTCTACCGGCAGCCAGTGCCGACCGGGCAGGGCCTCCCCGGCCTTACGGCACAGCAGGGTCAGTGAATGGCCGGGGTCGAGTTGGCGCAGCAGTTCCCGTCCGATCAAACCGGTCGCGCCGGCTATCAGGATGTGGTTCAGGATGACCTCCTCAGGGTATTGAAAGTGAGCCCTTGCCAATCACTGCGCGGGTCGGCGGCTCCTGTTTTTCCTTCCAGGCAGATAAAACAAAACCGGCCTTGGCCGGTTTTGGTGGATATCAGAGCGGGGTGGTGAAGGCCGCAGGTAACGGGAAGTCACCGCTCGCCGTGGCCAGCCGGTCGCCGACAAACTTGACGGTCAGCTCCTTGCGCTCCTTGTCACCTCGGCCCGGTTGGAACTCATACAGGTAATACCAGGTGTCGGGATCGAAGCTGTCGCGCATCATGGGGGAGCCCAGCACGAACTCGACCTGCTCGCGGCTCATGCCTTGGCGCAGTTTGTCGACCTGCTTTTGTTCTACATAGTTGCCCTGAGGAATATCGATGCGATAAACCAGGCTGCAACCAGAGAGAGTGAGAGCGGTCAGTGCCGCGGCAATCAGGTGTTTCATCCGCATAACGAGTTCAGATCATCCATTCAAGTCTTTTTAAGCTCGGCAAATCATACCCACTCCCTTGGCGGAAGTAAAAAGCCATTGATCCATCAGCCAATAAAAAGGGTCGGCAGGCGACCCTTTCTGCCAGTTGATGTGTTGCATGGGGGCGACAGAGGGAGAGGCGACTCTGCGTGGCACGCCTGTCGTGGGTTGGCACAGCCGCAGATCTCTTTGAAGGGGGCTAATTTCTACCTCGCGTTCTGGACCTGGATGCAGGGTGGCAGACCGGGGCGTGACAGGATTGACAACCCCATGTTTCCAGATTGCAATGGAAAACGTTTTTCAAGTAATTCATTAAGTTAGCAAACGTTTTGCGTCAAAAATGTCACTGTCAATGCAAGAAAGTGTGAGTTGCTTCAAGGAATTGGAAAGCGCTTTCGACCATAGTTGGCGCCTCCCCAGTGAGGGGAGTGAAGGATGTGAAAGTCCCATTAAAGAATCATCTTAACGTGCGCCCTGACCATGTCGGCCGGGAGCAACCAGGAGTCCGCTATGTCTGATGTTTTCCACTTAGGGTTGAAGAAGGCCGATCTGCAAGGTGCCACCCTGGCGATTGTTCCTGGCGATCCCGAGCGCGTGAAGCGTATCGCTGAGCTGCTGGATAATCCTGTGTTCCTGGCAAGTCACCGTGAATTCACCACCTGGCGTGGCGAGATGGGCGGTACTGCCGTGATCATCTGCTCTACCGGTATCGGCGGCCCGTCCACCTCCATCGCGGTGGAAGAGCTGGCCCAGCTGGGTATCACTACCTTCCTGCGCATCGGCACCACAGGCGCCATCCAGCCGCACCTGAACGTGGGCGACGTGATAGTGACTACAGGTTCCGTGCGCCTTGACGGTGCCAGCCTGCACTTCGCACCCATGGAGTTCCCGGCCGTGGCCGACTTCGACTGCACCACTGCACTGGTCAACACTGCCAAAGAGATGGGCTCCAAGCTGCATGTGGGGGTGACCGCCTCTTCCGACACCTTCTACCCGGGTCAGGAGCGTTACGACACCGTATCCGGCCGCGTAGTGAGCCGTTTCCAGGGTTCCATGAAAGAGTGGCAAGCCATGGGCGTGCTGAACTATGAGATGGAATCTGCAACGCTGCTGACCATGTGCGCCAGCCAGGGGCTGCGTGCCGGCATGGTTGCTGGCGTCATCGTCAACCGCACTCAGCAAGAGATCCCGAGTGCTGCCACCATGGCAAAAACCGAATCTGATGCCATCAAGATCGTGCTGGGCGCTGCCCGCAAGCTGATCTGATAGCACCTCTTGTTATCAAGAGGACCGAGTGGGGGTGGGGGCCGTTGCGAAAGCACGGCCCCTATCTTTTTATGGGAATTGATAGCCGAGCGCCTTGATGGAATATCGCGGCTTTGGCGAGAACAGGTTTAGAAAGGGCAGTCGCAGACCGCGTTTATGCGCTCACCGCTGAGAGGGTGATTGAAGCTGAGGCGATGGGCATGGAGCATCAGGCGCCCGGCAAGGGCATGTGCCGTGCCGCCGTAGAGATCGCAGCCCAGCATGGGATAACCCAGTTGCTGACTGTGAATGCGCAGCTGATGGGTGCGACCCGACTCCGGGTGCAAGGCAACCCGACTGATGGGGATCATGGCCCGCTCGCCATGGGGCCAATACTCTCGCGCCAGCACCCGATAGCGGGAGCGGGCCGGTTTCCCTTCCTGGGCGCAGATCTTCATCAAGGGAAACTGGGCCGGATCCTTGGCAATGGGAAAGTCCATCACCCCTTCATCCTCGACCAGATGACCCTGGAGCAGCGCCAGATAACCCTTCTCGACGGTGCGTTCACTGAACTGGCGGCAGAGTGCGGCATTGACGACCTTGTTGAGTGCAACCAGCATGAGCCCCGATGTCCCAAAATCGAGGCGATGAACCAGGGTGCAGCCGGGAAAATCCTGCACCAGTCGATAGTGAACCGAGTCGAGGTTTTGCGCATTCTTGCCGGAGAGACTGAGCAAGCCGGAGGGTTTGTCGATCAGTAGCAACGCCTGGTCCCGATAGAGGATGCGGATCTCTCCCTGACAGGGCGGGGCGATGAAGTCGTCAATGATGGCGGGGTTGGGCATAGGCTGGCGGGGCGGCTTGGTTCGAAAGGGATGGGCGGGCATGATACACCCAGGTTTCCGGCTTGGCACGGCTTGTGGTCGGGAGCCTGATAACAGGGATGCGTCTGATCCTGACCCAGAGGAGGGCTGCGACGAATGCTGCCATGGATTCTGTGACTGGAGCGCGGGATCCTGCGACCCTGAGTTGCTAAGGTAGGAAAGGAGTGGGCCCGGGTTGAGCCTATGGGGCTGACATTGGATTGAGGAGGGCAGTGATGGACAAGGTGCCAATGATATTACTGCTCTGCCTGCCGCTCGCCGGTTGCAGCAGCCCGTTTGAGCGATTGTGGGCCGGGGTGGCCGAGTGTCACCTCGATAGCCTCTATCTCGATGCCAATACCCTCAAACCGGGTAATGCCGAACTCGCTCATTTTACGCCCTACAAGGTGGCCAATGGCTTTGCCTGGTATCGCACGCGGGAGACCCTGGGGGAGGTGCCCATCAGCGGCTTTCTGATCCCGACCTCGACCTTTGAGGTGCATGCCCTCTTCATCGATGCGCCCATCGCCAATGCCCGCCACCTCATGGTGGCGCGCTATGGCAATGATTTTTCTGACGAGGCCAGACACAATGCTGGCGAGGCGCCTCTCTTGCTGCGCGACCCCAATAATCCCAAGCAATCCATTCTCGATTGCACGCGGGATGAGAGTGGGGAAACGACGCCGGATGAGCCTTTGACTGAGTAGGACCAGGATGAGCGGCGCTCTTTAGCCAGGGAGGCTACACCGCAGGGAGGTGTCGCGGTTCAGGGATAGCCCAGGATCTGCTTTATCTCGTCAATGTGGGCCGCGACCCAGACGGGATTGATGGGACCCCAGTCACTGATCCGGTAATGGCCCTGCTGATGACGGGCCCCCGGGGTTTGCTCGAACTCGCACAGCAGATCCAGTTCGGCCAGGGCGCAGAGGGTGTCCTGGGCGGTGCGTCTGGGCATGCCAGTGGCGGCCATGATGGCCACCACTGTGTCTGTGCCGGTCGCTATCAGATGAGCAAGATAGAGACGACGATAGAAGCTGGTGCGGGTCTTGCTGGCACCTGTGGCTCCCTCTTTACTCATATCTCATCCTCTACGCGCTCGAAGTAGCGCCACAGCGCGAGGGCGGATTTACCGATAGCCAAGGCCCAGATCCCGAACCAGAACCAGCGGAAGAAGCTCCAGCTGGAGGCGTTGGCGTCGGTGGTGGTCTTGATCTTGGTGACGTTCGGGAACATGGAGAACATGTTCACCCGCCAGCCGTAAGAGGTGATGATGGCCAGCTTCTTCTCGAACTCCATGGATTTGGCCTTGGCCTGAACATCGGCGGCATCAAACTTGAAGTAGAAGGGGAAGCCCCAGCCGGTATCTTCATTGCGAAACACCCGGATCTTCTCGCCGGGGCGCTCGGTATAGATGTAATACACATCCGTGGTCGGGCCATCAGCCGGGTTGTTTTTGCTGATGGGGCCATCCTTGTCGGTGCGCTTCACCTCGACCCCCGTGATGGTGGCGATGGTGTGCTCAGGCAAGTAGTAATCGAGCCAGGTGGCGGACAGCAGGGCGATGAGCCCCAGGATGATGAAGGCGGGCTTCCTGAACTTCAGATTCATAATGCTCTCATAAGCGGGGCGTTGGCGTGCCTCTACCATACCGATATTTGCCGGTCAGGCACAGCCCCCAATGAAGCCAATATGTAAAAAGGCCGTTTTAAACAATGACGAAAGGGGGCCTGGATCGGGCGAGAGGCCCGCAGGCGGGGCCTCAGTCTGGGCATGGAAAGCGGGTATCACAACTGGAACTGGGCCAGATGCTTGCGCTGCTGTTCGGCGAGCTGTGACAGCTCGTGACTGGCGGCTGCGCTCTGGCTGATACCGGCGGCACTCTGGTGCACTATCTCGTAGATGTTGGTGATGTTGCGGTTGATGTCTGCGGTGACGCAGGACTGCTCTTCGGCGGCGGTGGCCACCTGGGCATTGGCGCCGTTGATCTGGGTGACCGCCTCTGTGATGCCCCCCAGCAGACCGTGCACTTCGGCGGAGAGGCGCTGATTGTGCTCAAGGATGGTGAGGGTCTCCTGAACGCCGTTGTTGGCGGACTGGGACTGGCTCTGCAACTGCTCGATGATCCCCTGGATCTCCTTGGTGGAGTCCTGGGTGCGGGCCGCCAGCAGGCGCACCTCGTCGGCGACCACCGCGAAGCCGCGACCGGTTTCCCCGGCGCGGGCGGCCTCG
This sequence comes from Aeromonas rivuli, assembly GCF_000820045.1. Classification (GTDB taxonomy): domain Bacteria; phylum Pseudomonadota; class Gammaproteobacteria; order Enterobacterales; family Aeromonadaceae; genus Aeromonas; species Aeromonas rivuli. Next base: position 13,182 of record NZ_CDBJ01000086.1, read on the forward strand.
ATGGCGGCGTTGAGCGCCAGCAGGTTGGTCTGCTCCGAGATGCTCTGAATCACCTCAGTCACCTTGCCTATCTGCTCGGACTGGGACTTGAGCCGCGCCACCACGCTGGCGGCGCTCTCCAGACTGCCTGCCATGCGGCTGTTGGCCTGGATGCTTTTGGCAAACAGGGCCAGCCCCTGTTCGACCCGGCGGTGGGCGTCCCGTGCCAGCTCGTCGGCCAGGGCGGCATTGTGGTTGACGTTGTCGGCGGTGCTGGCCAGTTCGGTGACGGCGGAGGCGACCTGTTCGGTCTCGCTGCGCTGCTGCTGGGCGTTGGCCTCGGACTGGGTCATGACGGCGGCCAGCTCGGTGGCGGCGGAGGCCACGTTGCCGCTGATGCCGGTCAGGGCATGGATAGTGCTGCCCAGCTGGCTCAGGGTCTGGTTGATATCCTTGGCCAGCTGGCCCAGTTCATTATTGCCCTCGGATCTGGCGCGCACGTTGAAGCGCCCCTGAGCGACGGCGTGCATCACCTCCTGCAACTGGCCGATGGGCTGGACGATGCGGCCGGAGAGCCACCAACCACCGCAGAGCGCTGCGAGTAGCGTGGCTGCCATCATCAGCAGGGTTTGCAGCAAGGTGGCGCGATAGTGGGCCTGCTCCAGGGCGATCTCCTGCTGAGTCAGCTGGTTGATGTGGGCCGACAGGGTGTCTATCTGCCTGATCAGCTGCTCCCCCAGCTCGCGAAAGCGCAGCCGGGCCTGCTCATCGGCGGCGGGATCGCCGCCCCCCTGGAATCGCTGGGACAGCAGCGGCAGCATGGTGCTGCGGGTGTGGGCCAAGTAGTCTTGCAGGGCGGCGGCCACCTGGCGGTTGTCCTGCTCGGTGCCGGGGATGACCAGTCGGGACAATATGGTCCCTAGCTCCTGCTCGGCGGCAGTGAGGATGGCGGGCAGCTCGGCGAAGCGGGCCTGATCGTAGAGGCCGTAGATGGCGTTGGTGCGTAGCCGGTAGCTGGTGTGGATCAGGGCGGCGATGTCATCCTTGTGGCGGGTGACGCTGGTGGTCGTTTCGTTCATGTTCATGATGGCGCCGTCTATCGCCTGTTTGCTGACTACGGCCATCAGGATCATCAAGAGGCTGGCAAACAGGAGGGGGATGAGTACTTGCAGACGGATAGACAGGTTATTCAATGACATGAAAGTTCCTAACCCTAAAGAGGTGTGAGGCGGCATCTTACACAGGCGCGACAACGCTTGTCACAAGGTTTTTAATGCTGAAATCTTGCTGAAGGAAATGATTTTCTTGTGTTAAAAGAGTGTGATAGGCAAGATCCTTTGCTTATTACCATGGAGGTGTAGTGTGTCTGACTGGTTCGATCCGGCCATCTTGGCCCTGTTTATTCCCACGTTTTTCTTCGTTTCCGTGACCCCCGGCATGTGCATGACCCTGGCGATGACCCTTGGCATGAGCCTGGGGGTACGCCGTACCCTGCACATGATGTGGGGTGAGCTGATTGGGGTCGGCCTGGTCTCGGTGTTGTCTGTGGTCGGGGTGGCGGCAGTGATGCTCAATTATCCGAGTCTCTTCTCCGCGTTCAAATACGTGGGGGGAGCCTATCTGATCTGGCTCGGCATCCAGATGTGGCAAGCCAAGGGCAAGATGGCCATCCCGGCCGATCTCTCCACCGTGCAGGAGACACGCCCGCTCACCCTGGCGATGCAGGGTTTCGTCACTGCCATTGCCAATCCCAAGGGGTGGGCCTTCATGGTCTCCCTGCTGCCTCCCTTCATCAATGCCGCCAAGCCAATGACACCGCAGATAGGTGCCCTGGTGGCGCTGATCCTGGTTATCGAGTTCTCCTGCCTGATGCTCTATGCGAGTGGCGGTCGCACCCTGCGTCACTTCCTCGCCAAGAGTGGCAACGTGGCGCTGATGAACCGCATCGCGGGCACCCTGATGATTGGGGTCGGGCTCTGGTTGGCCCTGGGCTGAGTCACTCATTTGCCAGCTAGCAAAATGCCCCCCTCTTTGGGAAAGAGGGGGGCATTTTTATGGGCGCTCACGGCTCAGGGAGTACGGCGCTTGAGGCGATTGACCCAGGGATTGGCGCTGATGCCGTGCAGTATCACGCTGAGCAATATGGTGCAGAGCACCGTCTTGATGATGGGGTCCTGGCCGAGCAGGGCGGGCTTGTTCTGCAGTACCATGACGGCAAAGACGATGCTGGCCAGACCGCGGGGGCCGAACCAGCCGACAAACAGCTTGAGCTCGAGTGTGAGGCCGGTGCCCAGCAAGCAGATCCACACTGGCAGCATGCGCAGCAAGGTGAGGCTGGCCAGGGCATAGAGCCAGTATTTCCATTCGAGCAGGCTGCCCATGATGGGCAGCATGGTGGCGCCAAATACCATCCAGATCACCACGGAGAGCAAGTCACCATACCCCTCGCAGCTGTCGAGATACTCGTGCTTGTGTTCGCCAAACCGGTAGCCTATCAGCAGACCGGCGACGAAGGCGGCGATAAAGCCGCTGCCTCCCAGGGTCTGGGCCAGGGCGAAACTGAGCAGGGCCAGACCCGGCAGGGTAAGCTGGCGCCAGAGCGGCAACTGCCAGCCATTGAGGTAGGAGAGCTTGAGCAGCCAGAGGGTAAAATGGCTGAGCCCCAGCGCGACGGCTACGCCTATGCCAATCTCCTCGAGCATCAGGCTGAGCGCCAGGGCGCCGGTACCCTGGTGCTGCTCGGTCGGGGCGATCAACGCCAATAGCAGCAGGATCACCGGTACGCAGATGCCATCATTGAGTCCGCTCTCCTGATTGAGCCCCTCCCGTATCGGGGCGGGCACGGCAGGATTGCTGACCACGGCCTGGCCGAGGGCGGCATCGGTCGGGGTCAGTATGGTGGCGAGGATGGCAAGTTCGAGCAGGGGAAGGTCGGGAAAGAGCCAACGGCCGAACAGGGCGCCGCCGACCAGGGTCAGGGGCAGGCCAATCAGCAGCAAGCGGATCGGCAGGCGACGGTTGGCTTTCAGCACCTGCCAATCGGTATTGGCGGCATCGCTGAACAGCACTATCACCAGGGTCAGTTCGGCCAGCAGCTTGATCCCCTCGTTGTCTATCTCCAGGGTGAACAGCTTGAGACCGCCGGGGCCAAGCAGGGCCCCCGCCAGCAGGAACAGCAAGGGGCCATTGATGAGTTTGGATTCGAAGCGGCCAGCTATCAGGCTGTAGACCAGCAAGAAAGCGGCGATGATGGTCAGATTCTGGTAGATGAGGCTCGCCTCCATGGGGTCAGTCGGTCAGTCGGTCAGGCAGTCTGGGTCGAACACGAACTCGCCGTCCAGCCAGCGCACTATCTCATCGACGCAGGCTTGATCTCGGAACGGCAGATAGCGGGCCCGTAGCCGGGTGATCTGTTCCGGGTCGAGCTGGGCCAGGCCTATGTCTTGAAACAGTGGCAAGTCGGCCTGGATCATGGCCGAGATCTGCGGGCCACAGGTGGCATTGAGGGAGGCGTGCAGCGCCTTGTCCGGATCATACTGCTTGCCGAGCCGATAGCTCATCGGCAGCGTCGCCAGCGGCAAGGCCGAGAGTGCCGCCTGCTTCATGGGGTTGACGCCGTGGCCGGAGGTGAGCTCCAGCAGGTCGGCTGGCCTGTTCTCGAAGGCGCGCAGATACAGGTAGCTGCTCGCCTTGCTGCCATCATTGACCGGGTAGTTATCCCACAGGAAAGGCTTGCGACCGAGCAGCTCGCTGACCTGCTTGAGGTGCGAGGCTGGGTATTCGCTTGAGCACACTTTCTGGCCTGTCCAGAAGATATCGAAACGCTGATCCAGCCCCTTGCCTATCTCTTCGAGATAGTTGGCCGGCATGGCGCCAAACACCTTCTCCAGCACGGGATCGGTCGAGTAGTAGCTGGGGCAGAACAGCAGGCGACGGGACTGGCTGTGGGCGGCGATGTCATGGGCAATCTTGATCTGCAAGGGGGCGAGCTCAGGGCTGTCACCCACCATGTCGTCAAACAGTACCGCCAGTATGTCCGGGGCCAGCACGTCGTCGATGACCCTGAGCTTCTCGAGCAGGGCTGGACGTTGACGCTCGTAGTCGTGATGGGCACCCATGGGACTTAAGCCCACACCAAAGGCCAGACCGTTGGCGCGACACTGCTCGGCAAACTGGCGCAGGGCGTTGAGGTGCGCCTCTGGCCAGGGCAGTGCCCAGTGCTTGCGCAGATAACCGTCATCCTTGGGGGCATACAGATAAAAACCATAGCCGTGGCGAGGTAGCCACTGGGCGTAGTGGGCGCGAGCGGCCCAGCTCCAGCCTTTGCCAAAGAAGCCCTCGATGAGACCGAGGTGGGGGTTAGGCGCGCCAGCGCCCGACATCAGGCTGTGCTCAGACATAGTGTTGCTCCATCAGGTGGCCGTCAGACCGGGTCTTCATCGAGGAAGCGCACGCCTATCTTGCGGGCCTCATCCCCATCCATTTCTGCTACGGTCCAGATCATGCCTTGCCATGGGTATTGGTCACCCACCACCAGATTATCGCCCAATCGGCCGGCAAGGAAGAGGCCAAGGCTCTGATTGGGATCCTCCAGTTCGGCGAGATCCAGCCCGTAGATAGGGGCCAGATCCACCAAGCGGGCCGACGCCTCCAGCAGGAAGTCACCGAAGAAGCGCGGTCCCAGATCCTGCTCCGGGGCCTGGCTGAACAGCTGACCCAGGGCGGTCAAGTCATGTTCATGGCCAATGACGCAGAGAACATCGTCGGCCTGCAGCCGGGTACTGCCCGAGGGGTGGAGCAGGTCCTGGCCGCGAAACAGGGCGCAGACCCGGGTACCGGTTGGCATCTTGAGGTCGCGCAGGGGCGAACCTATGCACCACTTATCCGAGCCGAGTCGGTAGACGAAGGTCTCCCACTGGCTGTCGACATCAATCTCCAGGCCGGAGCGATTGATGGGGGAGGGGGGCACCGGCACCTCTACCCGCGCCAGGCGCGAGGCCAGTGGCAGCGAGCTGCCCTGCAAGATGAGGGAGACCAGAACCACGAAGAAGGCGACATTGAAGTAGAGCTGGGCATTGGGCAAACCCGCCATCATGGGGAACACCGCCAAGATGATGGGCACGGCGCCACGCAGTCCCACCCAGGAGATGAACCAGCGCTCCCGGGGGGCAAAGTTCTTGAACGGCAGCAGGCCAATCCAGACCGAGAGCGGGCGGGCAAACAGTATCATCCACATGGCCAGTGCCAGGCCCGGCAGGGCGATGGGCATCAGGTTGCTCGGGGTGGCGAGCAGGCCCAGCACCAGGAACATGCCTATCTGGCTGAGCCAGGTCAGGCCGTCCAGCACGGAGAGCGTGGTGCTGCGGCTGCGGATCACCCGGTTGCCGAGCAACAGGCCGGTGAGATAGATGGCGAGAATGCCACTGCCCCCCACCGCCGTGGTGATGGCAAAGATCAGCAGGCCGCCGCTGACGGTCAGCAGCGGGTAGAGTCCGGGTGCCAGCTTGGCGCTGTTGATAAGCTTCCACAGCAGCCAGCCAGCCCCCAGGCCAATGCCGGCGCCCAGGCCAAACTGTTGCAGCAGCTTGAACAGGAAGGACCAATCCAGTCCCTGCTGGCCGGTGGCCAGGATCTCGATCAGGGTGATGGTGAGAAACACCGCCATGGGATCGTTGCTGCCCGACTCTATCTCCAGGGTGGCGCCGACCCGCTCGTTGAGACTGCGCCCGCCAAGCAGAGAGAAAACGGCCGCCGCATCGGTGGAGCCGACGATGGCGCCGATCAGCATCCCCTGCAGCAAGCTGAGATCAAACAGCCAGGCGGCCATCAAGCCGGTCAGGCCTGTGGTGATGGCGACCCCGAATGTTGCAAGGGAGAGGGCGGGCCAGAGGGCAACCCGGAATGAAGAGACTCGGGTGCGCATGCCGCCGTCGAGTAAAATAATGGCGAGTGCCAGGTTGCCGACCAGGTAGGCGACCGAGTAGTCGGCAAAATGAATGCCCCCCGGGCCATCTTCCCCAGCCAGCATGCCGACCGCGAGGAATATTACCAGGATGGGGATGCCGAGCCGGGATGAGAGTGCGCTCAATAGGACACTGGCACCCACCAACAGGGCACCAATAAGAAAGAAACTGTTGATGCTGACTGCATCCAATGGCGTACTCCTTCTGTCAAAATGCAAATCAGGCACATTATATGCATTTAGCCCCCGCTTGTGTGGGCTATTTGTGCATTATTTTGCAATTTAGAGACATGTTGGCCATCTCTGGCTGGTGATGTCGCCCATTGAGGTCGGAGTCCTATGAGAACAGGCGGCAGGAGAGGGCGGAGTGCGCGAGGCTGTGCAGTGATAGGGGGGGAATCACCATGAAAAAGGACCCGGAGAGGGTCCCTTTTGGTCAGTAATCGTCGTCATCATCCTTGACGTCGCGGATCTTGTCCTTGTACTTGGGGAGCTGCTTCTCAAGTTGCTTCATGTCCTTGATGGCATTAAGAAACAGGCCAAGCAGAAAGAGTAGCGGCAAGCCTATTAACAGCCAAAGACTCATGGGGTACTCCTTTTAATGTCATGGCCGCCGTCATGGGGAACGACGTAACGGGCCAGGATCTCGTCGAGATGGGTCAGGATAGTCTGCTTGCCTTCAATATCCGCCTGTTGCAGGCAAAGCGCCAGTGCCTTGGCATCGAGCCGCTGCCCCCAGGCCTCTGGCGCGAAGCTGAGATGCCAGGGTTCGAAGGCGACCGCGCTGGGGATCTGCTGCGCATCCCCCTTGCCGTAGGGCAAAAAGAAACCGAAATCCCCCATGTGCTCGACTAGCCAGTCTGACAACCCGGCGAACCAGCCCCCCGCCTGATACTCCCAGGGCTCAAGTGCCAAGCGTCCCCCCTCTGGCAGGCAATCCGGATCATAGATATCGAGATCCGTGCCCCAGTGGTGGCGGCTGGTGCCGGGCAGGGCGCTCCAGCGCAAGATGGCATGGAGTCGCTCGACCTCATCGAGTTGCAGGGCATTCAGGGGTTGGCCATCGGCATCTTGCAGTGGCCGCTCACCGCGCCACTTGCCGTTCCAGATGGCGAGCTGGCGTTCGAAGCCGCGCCAGCTGGAGGCCGGTTGCAGGTTGTGGCCTGCGGCGGCGGCGGCCACTTGCATCTCCTCGAAGGCTGTTGCGGCGGCGGCGGTGAGCCGGTGAGGCCCCGCCCCCAGCAAGACGAGGTGTCCCTCATCCTGGCCAAGCAGCTGATCCTGAGTCATTGCGGCTTCTCCTCCTGCAGGCTGGCTCATGCCAGCAGACGCTCCAGCACACCCTGATACATGTCGGCCAGCAGATCGAGATCCTCGGCCTTCACGCACTCGTTCACCTTGTGGATGGTGGCGTTGACCGGGCCCAGCTCGATCACCTCGGCCCCGGTGGGGGCGATGAAGCGGCCATCTGAGGTGCCGCCGGTGGTGAGCAGGGCAGGGCGCTGGCCATTGACGCGCTCTATGGCCACGACGGCCGCTTCCAGCAAGGCACCGGTGCCGGTCAGGAAGGGCTGGCCGGAGAGGGTCCACTTCAATTCATAGTCAAGACCATGACTGTCGAGCAGGGCCTCGACCCGCTGGCGTATATCAAGGTCGGTGAGCTCGGTGCTGAAGCGGAAGTTGAACTGGACGTGCAATTCGCCGGGGATGACGTTGGAGGCGCCGGTACCGGCCTGGATGTTGGCAATCTGGAAGCTGGTGGGGGGGAAGAAGTCATTGCCCTGATCCCAGACGGTGCTGGCCAGCTCATCCAGGGCGGGGGCCGCCTTGTGGATGGGGTTGTCCGCCAGATGGGGGTAGGCCACATGTCCTTGCACCCCGCGCACCAGCAGGTCGCCGGTGATGGAGCCGCGGCGACCGTTCTTCACCACATCGCCCACCTCCTTGGCGGAGGAGGGTTCGCCGACGATGCACCAGCGGATCTTCTCGTTGCGCGCCTCAAGGGCTTCGATGACGCGCACCGTACCGTTGATGAAGGGGCCCTCTTCATCGGAGGTGATGAGGAAGGCGATGGAGCCCTGGTGATCCGGGTGGGCGGCGACGAAGCGCTCGGTGGCGACCACCATGGCGGCCAGGGAGCCCTTCATGTCGGCGGCGCCGCGACCATAGAGGATGCCATCGATGATGGTCGGCTCGAAGGGGGGGGTGTGCCACTTGTCCAGGGGCCCGGCCGGCACCACATCGGTGTGGCCGGCGAAGCAGAACAGTGGCCCTTCGCTGCCGCGGCGGGCCCAGAGGTTGGTGGTGTCTTCAAACACCATGGGTTCGATGACGAAGCCGAGCCGGGCGAGGCGCTCCGCCATCAGGGTCTGGCACCCTTCATCCAGGGGGGTCACTGAGGGGCGGCGGATCAGATCCTTGGCCAGTGTGATGACAGTCGACATCGGCGTTCCTTACACGAAAAGGTTAACGAGAGAAGAGGGATTGGTAGTGGTCGGCCTTGAAACCCAGGTGCAGCTCGCCGTCTTTGTCCAGCAGCGGGCGCTTGATCATGGCGGGCTGGGCCAGCAGCAGGGCACGGGCGCGGGCCAAGTCGAGCCCCTGTCTGTCTGTCTCCGGCAGGGCGCGGAACGTGGTGCCGCGGGTGTTGAGCAGGGCTTCCCAGCCGAGCTGGTCTAGCCAGGCGTCCAGCCGGGCAGGCTCCAGGCCATCGGCCCTGTGGTCGTGAAAGCGATAATCGACACCTGCCTCATCCAGCCACTTGCGGGCCTTCTTGATGGTGTCGCAGTTTTTGATGCCATAGAGGGTGGTGGCCATGGGGAGTCCTTCTCTGGGGGCGTGGCCCCGAAATCAATGAGAGGCCGATTCTGGCATTGTGGCCCGCCCAAGGCAACGACCTGGGGCACCCTTGTGCTGGAACCGGGTGCTGGCCATCGATGAGAGGCCGATGCTGGCAGGGTATACACACCAGGTTCAAGGCAACCAGCCAGGCCGCCTTGTGTGCTGGAACAGGGGGGCTGTCATGCAAGGAGAGACCGGATGCTGGCAGGGTAGCCACACCTGGTTCATGGCTACCAGCCAGGCCGCCGTGCGTGCTGGAACAGAGGGTCTGTCATGCAAGGAGAGGCCGGATGCTGGCAGGGCCGCGAGGCCTGGGTCTCAAGATTTCGGCCTAGATGGCGTCGAGTTGGGCGGCCCAGCGCAGCAATACCCCTTCAAACCAGTTGAGCAGTGCGTGGTTGTCGTCCCGCCGATGGCGGATCAGGCTGATCTCGAAGCGCGGCAGCGGGAAGCTGAGCGCGCATTCGGCCAGATCGAGCAGTGCCATCATGGGCTGCAGTATGCGGGCGGGCGCGGTCAGCAGCAGCGGGCTCTGGGCCAGGATGAAGGGGGCGGACAGAAAACTCTGCACCACCAGCGGGATCTCGCGCTGCAGGCCGTGGGCCGCCAGCAGCTCATCGACAATACCGTGTGGCTCGCCTCGGGGGCAAACCAGCAGATGCTGGGCCCTGGCGAAGTCGGCGATGCTGAGCCTTTGGCCCAGCAGGGGATGGTGGCGGTGGGCGCAGCTCTGCAACCTATCCTCGAACAGGGGCTGGCGCCGAAAGCGACCGGGCAGATCATCCTGTTTGCTGATCACCAGATCGACCGCGCCCTGGTCGAGTTGATGCTCGAACGCCTGGGTCAGGGGGATCATCTGTACCCGCAGGCGAGGGGCGAGCCGTTGCAGCTCGGTGAGCAGGCTGGGCAGGATCACGTATTCGGCATAGGTGTGGGCCCCGATGCGCAGTATCCCCTCGAAACAGCTGGGATCCAGCTCGGGTGACGGGCTCAGGGTCTGCTCTATGCCGGCGAGGATCTCGCGCAGGGGCAGCAAGAGTGCCTCGGCCCGCACTGTGGCTTCCATCCCTTGGGGGGTGCGGATCAGCAAGGGATCATCATAGAGCAGCCGCAAGCGGGAGAGGGCCCGGCTGACGGCGGGTTGACTCATGGCGAGGCGATCGGCCGCCTTGGTGGTGCTGCGCTCCTCGAGCAGGGCCTTGAGCACCACCAGCAGGTTGAGGTCTATGCCCCGTAAATTCACTCTATGCATAACGGGATACTAACAAATCATTTCCTTAATAGGTGCAGTCACCCTAATCTGCTTGCCGTCGACGTGCGGCATGCCGGTCAGTTGCCTCTGTCATCTGGCGAGGTAGTGCCGAACAGTTGCCCCTTTTTGCGTGGTGCCTAGGGTGGCGATTCGACAAACCTGAACTCTTTTACTCTGCCAGGCAGCGTGTTGCTTGCTTGTATGCCCGCCGTCATGGCGGGTTTTTTTATGGGAGCCAGGCGCATCTTCAAGCCGACAAATAAAACGCGCCTCGGGGTGCTCATTAATTTAATTATAATATATTGAAATAAAAGGAATTGTTTCTATCAGTGTCCACAGGTTGACCACATTGAGAAATCCAGAGAAAGCCCCAGTAATGACTGGGGCTTTTGTTTGCATCTACAACTTAGAGCAGGAGGGTGCCAGCCACTTTGGTGATAGTGACGAGCGTGGGATTACCTTCAGGGATTGGGGGTTACCAAATTGACCGAGGTGATGCCGTTATCCCATATGATCTGGTGGAGAGAGGATTGGATGATGCTTGTGATGGTTCTAGGCGTTAAGAGAGCCCAACAGATACCACCTTTATTTCTGACAGAGCGATAAGTCACACCAAGTTCGCGGGCGCTCCGTAGATTTGCACCTAAAACTTGCGCATCGCTGTAGTTGGTCGGGTGATAGTATTCGTGCTCGCTTGGCAAACCGGTTAAATCTGCGAATACAGAACCACCAAGCTCAGTTGTCAGACACCTATACTCAAAGCGTTCGAACTTGAGCTCTGGCACGTTGCGCCAGTAGCGATTGCAGTGATGGACTATCTCTGCAATCGCAGTGTCTTTGCTGTCCCCGATGTAGTAAACCCCGTAGTCACCATTCGAGAATCTACTCCCATCCGGATTTACGTGGGTGAAGGCGGCCATTGCGTAGTGCGCTCCAGGGATCCCAAGTACCCACTCGTCACGCGGAAGCAAACGGAGATTGCCCACCTCAGCCGATAAACGCGGATTTGTCATTTCTTGTATTTCGAACAAAATGTCGAATTCTTCAGGGCTGGCCACATCCGCAAACACGGAAATCGGTGGGTGTTTCGTATGAATAAGGCGGTAGCCTTTAATGGGGACAACCGCCGTTCTTGGGAGCCCAAGATGGATCATCCAGCTACGCCCCCGCGCAGCACATCAACGCGTTTCGCTACCTCGTGGAGGTTGCCAAACTCACCGCTCTCGATGACAGATAGTGGCGAGACGCCATTGAAGAACGCATTATCGTTCTTCATTGTCATGAAACCATAGATATTATCCGGGTTAGTGAACACGATGCGTAAAGCTGAGTGCATGTTCAGCAGATAGCTGATCCGGGTCAGCTGGTCATGGCTTAAGGATGCAGTCTTGGTCTCTTCGTTGCGGTACTTGTAGAAAGCCGCTCTGGAAAGTTGCAGGATGTTCTGTTGTTGCTCAGCAGAGCACTTCCATTTGTCCAGGATTTTCATTGCGGCTCTGACCGCGATCAGAGCTCGGTTACCGCCTGCATTTGCAGCGGGGTTCAGATGCTTCGACATGTGATTCTCCTTGGCACCGTTGGTGATTTACTAAGTCTCAGAGTAAATCACTTACCAACATTTGTCTATGCAGAGACAAAAAGGGTCTGTAGTACGCAGTATAAGACACCTTCATCGTGATTCACTCGATTGCGGGGAAGCTGACCACCTTGCCAGTTCCTTTCGCAGTCAATTCAGATCCTGAAAACGATCACCCGTGCATTTCTGGATCCTTGCCAATCTTCCCCCTAAATACATGATTAAACATTAATTTCTCACATAACCAAGAGGTCACACCTGATCCGCCCCCGCGATAGCGATCCTCACGAAATCCTAATGCTTATCCATATAACTCATACACTTACCTTTTATCTTGCCGGGATCTGGCGTGATCGTCCCAGCGACAATCGTTCATAAAATGAAATTCTGTGAAATTCCTGATCCCCCCTAAAGCCCCAGCCATGGCGCGGGCTGGGCTATCGTTTTGCACCAAATCATTTGTGCAAAAAACGCCAC
>NZ_CDBJ01000087.1:0-39139 GCF_000820045.1 Aeromonas rivuli
CCTGGCTCCAATCTTGCCGACCATGTTTCCGCAACCATACCAGAACGGTTGAGTTGCCCTGAATTCCGTATCGGGCTTGTGCCTGCTGGCAGGTGAGCTCGCCTTTTTCAATCTGCTCGACCACGGCTAATTTAAAAGTCAGCGAGTAATCGCGCTGTGTCCGTTTCACACCTTGTCCCATCGGGCTCTCCATTTATGTGGGGGAAAGGTGTAAACCATATTCAGGACGGGACAACCCAATAAAAAAGGTGGTCTCTTGACCACCTTTTTTATGTCACGCCCCCAGACAGAGAGCCCACCCCATGCGTAAAACCAAGATTATCGCTACCCTAGGCCCGGCCAGCTCCTCCAGGGAGATGGTGGAAAAATTGATCCTGGCGGGAGCCAATGTGTTTCGACTCAACTTCTCCCATGGCACCAGTGAACAGCATCAGCAACTCGCCCGGCGGATCCGCGAGGTTGCGACCCGGCTCGGGGTGCACATCGGCATACTGGCCGATCTGCAAGGCCCCAAGATCCGGATCGCCAGCTTCGCAGAGGGCAGCATACGGCTGCTGCCGGGGGATGGTTTCATTCTGGATGCCAGTCTGGATCCCGCGCAGGGCAACCAGGAGCGCGTCGGCCTCGATTACCCCGAACTGGTCAATGAGGTCAGGGTCGACAACATATTGCTGCTCGACGATGGCCGCCTGCAGTTCAAGGTGGAGCACATTGCAAAGAACCGGGTCTACACCCGAGTATTGATCGGGGGCGTCTTGTCCAATCGCAAGGGGATCAACGTGCTGGGGGGCGGCCTGAGCGCACCGGCCCTGACTGAGAAAGACAAGCTGGACATCGTGACGGCGCACCAGTTGGGCGCCGACTTCGTCGCCATCTCCTTCCCGCGCAGTGCGGCAGACTTGCAGGAGGCGCGGCAATTGATCCGGGCCACCGGCAGCAGGGCCGCCATCGTTGCCAAGGTGGAGCGGGCCGAGGTGGTCGCCTCCGTCGAGGCCATGGATGACGTCATCCGCGCCGCCGACATCATCATGGTGGCCAGGGGGGATCTGGGCGTCGAGATAGGCGACGCCAGACTGCCCGGCGTCCAGAAGAGACTGATCCAGCGCTGTCGCCTGCTTGGCCGCCCGGTGATCACGGCGACCCAGATGATGGAGTCCATGATAACCAACCCCATGCCAACCCGGGCCGAGGTGCTGGATGTCGCCAATGCGGTCATGGACGGTACCGACGCCGTCATGCTTTCGGCAGAATCTGCCGCAGGAAGTTATCCGGTTGAAGCCGTTGAGGCCATGGCCCGCATCGCCCTCGGTGCAGAGCAGGAGGCGCTATTCGGGCAGCCACTCTGGCAGAAGATCGGCTCACAGGAGCAACCCGGCCACGGCATGGCGCTGGCTGCCATGATCTCCGCCTTCGGACAGAACAAGGGGTGCGGTATTGCCGTGCTGACTCGCCAGGGCGCTGCCGTCATCGCCCTCTCCCGCACCCATCTCGACAACCCGCTCTGGGCCCTCTCCAGCGATAGGCCCTTGCTCAATCAGATGGCCATGCTGCGTGGCGTGCGTCCCATCTACTTCGAACAGACGCAGACAGATAGTCGCCATGACCACCTGATCGCCACCTTGCGCCAGGCCAACCAGCTGACCGGGCTCGACTCTCTGTTGATCAGCCAACTTGATGCCTTGGAGGGATATGGTCATGAGGATGTCTGTCGCCTGGTGCCCCTGAGCACTGATCCTGTGGCGTTTGCCTGCTGATGGTGAGGCCTGGCTCTGAACAGAGAGGGCCGAATCGCAGGATCCGGAATGCAAAAAACCCCGCCTAAGCGGGGTTTTTCTAAAGATGGTCGGTGATAAAGGATTCGAACCTTTGACCCTCTGGTCCCAAACCAGATGCGCTACCGGGCTGCGCTAATCACCGAGAAATTTTGTACTGCCACACAAAAAACGACTTTGTCATCCTTTGCTTACAGTCAGTATGGTGCGAAGAGAGGGACTCGAACCCTCACACCCTAAGGCACTAACACCTGAAGCTAGCGCGTCTACCAATTCCGCCACCTTCGCATACCGAACTAACTGTCACTCTACAGCTTAAATGGGGTGGCTGATGGGGCTCGAACCCACGACAACCGGAATCACAATCCGGGACTCTACCAACTGAGCTACAGCCACCACAGCTGTTTTGTTCCACAACACGCCCGCTAATCAGCGCACGTTTGATGGTGCGCCCGACAGGATTCGAACCTGTGACCTCTGCCTCCGGAGGGCAGCGCTCTATCCAGCTGAGCTACGGGCGCCACGCTGTCGAACGGGGCGGATTATTCATTACCTGAGCCTGCTTGTCTACTCTTTTTTTATTTCATTGATTCAAGTGCTGTTTTTTCAATCACTTGGCAGCATTTGTAACAACTAATCAGCCATTAGGCCTGATTTGGCACCAGGATCCCCTGTTTCTACTGCTTCTACCTCCTTGACTTGCCCTCACATGCCCCTAAAATGAATGAACGTTCATTCAGTGGTATCCCAAGGACCATGAACAAGAAAGAGCGCATCTTCGATGCCGCACACGATATTCTCGCCGAGCAGGGCTTCCATGGGCTCTCCATTGCCATGGTCGCCAAGCAAGCGAAGGTAGCAACTGGAACTATTTATCGTTATTTTAGCGACAAGGAAGATTTGATCCGCCAGCTTTATCGGCACACCATCATGGGGTGCCGTGAGCAGATACTGAATGACGTGAATATAGAAGAGACATCTTTCGAGCAATACCGACAGTTGTGGCTCAATATTCATCACATTTTTACGTCCGACCCGAATGCCATCATCTGCAAACTGCAGTATGAGTGCTCGCCTTTGGCCTCGGAACTGGAACGCGACCCCGTCATCATGGCGCTATGGGAACCATTAGATCGGTTTTTTGAGCGAGGTCGTATAACAGGACTGTTTATCGATTTACCGCTGAGGGTGCTGCAATCCCTCAGCCTGGACAGTGTTGCCCTCTTGCTACAACAATGCAGGGGGCATAAGTTGACCCTGACCGATACACAGCAGGAAGCCGTGATACGCGCCAGCTGGCAAGCCATATTACAACCCTAAAACTTCTCTATCAGGAATCTGTTCATGAAAAAGTGGATGGCCATCATGTTGCTGATCGCGCTGGCCCTGTTTGGCAGTGTTATCGGCTTCAATATGTTCAAGCAGAAGAAGATCGCCGAGTTCATGGCCAACAGGCCAGAACCCGAATTCCCTGTCACCTCCATGGTTATCAAGCCCCAGGACTGGGTCCCGACCATAGAGGCAATTGGCTTCGTCGAACCAAACCAGGGGGTCACGCTGTCGACCGAACTGGCGGGCACCATAGACAAGATCGCCTTCGAATCAGGCATGGCCGTCACCGCCGATCGACTGCTGATCAGCCTGGATTCGGGTGTTGAGAGAGCCAACCTGCGCTCCTCCACCGCCAGACTGCCTGCCGCCCGAGCCAAGTTCGAGCGCTACAAGAACCTCTATACGAAGAACTCCATCTCCCGTGACCAGCTCGATGATGCCGAGGCCAGCTACCGCTCCCTGGAGGCCGATATTGAGAGTCTGAAGGCGACCATAGCCCGCCGGGAAGTACGCGCGCCTTTCGCGGGTGTCGTCGGTCTGCGTAATGTCTTCCTCGGCCAGTACATGGAACCGGGTACCGAGATAGTGCGTCTGGAAGATATCAGCGTGATGCGCCTGCGCTTTACCGTGCCCCAGACCGATATCTCCAAGATATCCCTGGGCCAGACCATCAAGATCAGCGTGGATGCTTACCCGCAAACCGAGTTCAGCGGCAAGATCAGCGCCATCGAGCCGGCGGTCAACTATCAGAGCGGCCTGATCCAGGTCCAGGCGGACATCCCGAACAATGGCGGTAAACTGCGCTCCGGCATGTTTGCCCGCGCCAGCATTGTGCTGCCCACCATCAAAGACCAGGTCGTGCTGCCCCAAAATGCCATCACCTTCACCCTCTATGGCCAGAACGTCTACGTCATCCAGGAGAAGGACGGCGTCAAACGTGTCACCCAACATGTGGTCAAGGTTGGCGAGCGCCGCGGCAATGACGCCCATATCCTGAGCGGCATCAAGGCCGGTGATGAAGTGGTGCTGTCTGGACAGGTGCGATTGAGTAACGACACCAAGGTCAAAGTTGAGAAAAACGATGCCCTGGCCGTCCCGGCACAAGCCCCGATGCTGTAAGCGCGGAGATCTGTAATGCGATTTACTGACATATTCATAAAGCGGCCCGTGCTGGCAATCTCGATCAGTTTTCTGATCGCCTTGCTCGGCTTCCAGGCCATCTTCAAGATGCAGGTGCGCGAATACCCCGAGGTGATCAATACCGTCATCACGGTCAACACCAGCTACTACGGCGCCAGCTCGGATCTGATCCAGGGTTTCATCACCCAACCCCTGGAACAGGCGATAGCCCAGGCCGATAACATCGACTTCATGACCTCGTCCAGCCAGCTGGGCAGCTCGACCGTGACGGCATTTATGAAGTTGAATACCGACCCGAACGCCGCGCTGTCAGACATACTGGCCAAGGTGAACTCGGTACGTTCCCAGCTGCCCAAAGAGTCGGAAGACCCTTCGGTCACCTCCTCCACAGGGTCGACCACGGCGGTGCTCTATCTGGGTGTCACCAGTCCTGAGCTGAACTCCAGCCAGATCACCGACTACCTGGAGCGGGTCGTCAAACCCCAGCTGTTCACTGTGGGCGGCGTCTCCAAAGTGGATCTGTATGGCGGTACCGAGTTTGCCCTGCGCGTCTGGCTGGATCCGGCCAAGATGGCCGCCTTCGACCTGACCGCAACTGACGTGATGACGGTGCTCAACAGCAACAACTATCAGTCGGCAACCGGTCAGTCCACCGGCTATTTCATGCTGTTCAACGGGGATGCCAAGACTCAGGTCACCAATACTGCCGAACTGGAGCGACTGGTTGTATCGACCCGGGAAGGCAAGGTGATCCGTCTGTCCGACATCGCCAAAGTCAGTCTGGAGAAGAGCCACGACATCTATCGTGCCACCGCCAACGGCCGCGAAGCCGTGGTTATGGCCGTCAACGCCTCCCCGACCGCCAACCCGATCAACATCGCCCACGATGTGCTGGCGATGCTGCCAAGCCTCAAACGCAACATGCCGAGCACCATGGAGATGAACGTCCTCTATGACTCGACCGTGGCCATCAATGAATCGATCCACGAGGTTATCAAGACCATCATCGAGGCGGCGGCCATCGTACTGGTGGTGATCACCCTGTTCCTGGGCTCGTTCCGCGCCGTTATCATCCCCATCATCACCATCCCCTTGAGTCTCATCGGGGTCGTGATGGTGATGGACATCTTTGGCTTCTCCATCAATCTCATGACGCTGCTCGCCATGGTGCTCGCCATCGGTCTGGTGGTGGATGACGCCATCGTGGTGCTGGAGAACGTGGACAGGCATATCAAGGAGGGTGAGGAGCCCTTCCGGGCCGCCATCATAGGCACCCGGGAGATAGCCGTGCCCGTCATCGCCATGACCCTGACCCTGGCGGCCGTGTATGCCCCTATCGCATTGATGGGCGGCATCACCGGCTCGCTGTTCAAGGAGTTTGCGCTGACCCTGGCGGGGGCCGTGTTCGTGTCGGGCATCATCGCCCTGACCCTCTCCCCCATGATGTGTTCCGTGATGCTCAAGGCCAATGCCAAACCGAGCAAATTCGAGAGCACTGTGCATCATCTGCTCGAGCGCATGACGGATCGCTATGACCGCATGCTCCATGCCGTGATGCAAAAACGCATCGTGGTCATCGTCTTCGCGGTCATCGTCTTTGGCAGTCTGCCATTGCTGTTCAAGTTCATCCCGAGCGAACTGGCCCCCTCCGAAGATAAAGGGGTCATGGCGGTGCTGGGTACGGCGCCCTCGAACGCCAACCTGGACTACATCGAAAACACCATGGCGGAGGTGAACAAGGTGCTGGATGATCAGCCCGAGATCGCCTACTCCCAGGTCTTCTCCGGCCTGTTCAATGCCAACCAGGCGTTCGGTATCGCCTCCATGAAACCCTGGAGCGAGCGGGAAGCCAGTCAGAAAGAGGTGCTGGATCGAGTCGGAGCCATTGTCAAAAATGTGCCAGGCATGTCCATCACCACCTTCCAGTTCCCCGAACTGCCAGGTGCGTCCAGTGGCTTGCCGATCCAGTTCGTCATCACCACACCGAACAGCTTCGAGAGCCTGTTCATCGTGGCGAGCGAAGTGCTGGCCGCCGCTCAGGCCAGTGGCCAGTTTGTCTACTCGGATCTCGATCTGAACTACGACTCTGCCACCATGAAGATCAGCATCGACAAGGACAAGGCGGGTGCCTACGGCATCACCATGCAGGACATAGGCGTTACCATGGGCACCATGATGGCGGATGGCTACGTCAACCGTATCGATCTGGATGGCCGCTCCTATGAAGTGATCCCGCAGGTGGAACGCAAGTACCGCCTCAACCCCGAGTCGATGAAGGGCTACTATGTTCGCGCCGCCGATGGCCGCTCAGTGCCCCTTGGCAGCCTGATCACCATAGATGTGGTCGGTGAGCCACGCGCCCTGCCCCACTTCAACCAGCTCAACTCGGCGACCATAGGTGCAGTGCCTACCCCGGGTGTTGCCATGGGTGATGCGATCGGCTGGTTAGAAACGGAAGCGGCCTCCACCCTGCCCCAGGGCTATCGTTACGATTTCATGGGCGAGGCGCGTCAGTTTGTCACCGAAGGTAATGCGCTCTATGCCACCTTCGCGCTGGCACTGGCCATCATCTTCCTGGTGCTGGCCATCCAGTTCGAATCCGTCCGTGACCCGTTGGTGATCATGGTATCGGTTCCCCTGGCCATCAGTGGCGCCTTGATCGCCCTGGCTTGGGGTCTGGCGACCATGAACATCTACTCCCAGGTGGGCTTGATCACCCTCGTTGGTTTGATTACCAAGCACGGCATCCTGATCTGTGAGGTAGCCAAAGAAGAACAGCTGCTGCACGGCAGGAACCGTATGGAAGCGGTGATGCAGGCAGCCAAGGTGCGACTGCGCCCCATACTGATGACCACGGCGGCCATGATAGCGGGTCTGATCCCGCTGCTGTACGCCGCCGGTGCTGGCGCAGCCCAGCGCTTCAGTATCGGTATCGTCATCGTCGCCGGTCTGGCCATCGGCACCCTGTTCACGCTGTTCGTACTGCCGGTTATCTACACCTTCCTGGCGTCCAAACATGAGCCGCTCAAGGAGTTCGACGAGTCGGTCCCTCCCAAGGCACAGGGCGGTCACTGATCCCCTGCTCCATATGAATGAAAAGGCCCCGCGAGGGGCCTTTTTTCTGGGCGGGAGTTGAGCCTTCAATACAGGGTCTTCAACAATAAGTGCCGCTCAGGGTCATCCCCGACCATCCCCCATAAAAACGGCCACCCGCAGGGGTGGCCGTTTCGCGATGGGTAGCACCCAAGGGGTTTAGCGCAAGGACTTGACCGAGCGGCGCACGATGAGTTCGGGCTGCACCGTCATGGATTCGACTTCCAGCTCCTTGTTGCGGATCCGGCTCACCAGCTGTTGCACCGCCAGCAGACCCAGTTCGGCCTTGGGGTGGCGAATAGTGGTGAGCGGCGGGCTGGAGAAGCGCGCCATCTCCACATCGTCATAGCCGATGACGGAGATATCGTCCGGCACCTTGACCCCGGCCTCCCAGGCCGCGCAAATGGCGCCTATCGCCATGGGATCGTCGAAGGCAAACACCGCGGTCGGACGCGGCTCGAGCGCCAGGATATGCAGCATCTGGTCGAAGCCGCTCTGACTCTCGTAGTCACCCTCGAAGATCTGTTCATCCTGCAAGGTGAGACCCTGCTCGGCCAGGGCATCGCGCACCCCATCCAGTCGCTGCTGGGTGGTTGGCTTGTCGAGCTGACCCGTGATGCAGGCGATATTGCGGTGACCCTGCTCCAGCAGGTGGCTGACCGCCATGCGGGCACCGATGCGGGCGTTGTCATTGATGACGTTGGCAAAATCGCACTCGGTTCCCCAATCCAGCACCACCTGGGGCACATTCTTGTGGATGCGCAGCATGTCGCGCAGGGGGGTATCGATGTCGGTGCCCAATACCAGCAGGCCATCGACCCGCTTCTCCATCAGCATTCTCAGATAATGCTGCTGACGGGGCGGCTGGTTCTCTGTATTGCAGAGGATCAGGCTGTAGCCCTGCTCGAAGCAGTAAGCCTCCACCCCGCGCACCACCTCCGCGAAGAAGGGGTTGGCACTGGTAGTGACCAGCATGCCGATGGTCTTGGTCGAATTTATCTTGAGGCTGCGCGCCACCGAATTGGGTGCGTAGTTGAGCTCTGCCACCGCCTCAAGCACGTTTTGGGTTGCTTCTTCGCTGACCCGACGGGTGTGATTGAGTACATGTGAGACGGTGGAGATGGATACGCCTGCGCGCGCGGCGACATCTTTAATAGTGGCCATCTCTGTCTCCTGAATATCAAAAGCGGAACCTTAGCAGATTTCCCGAATAAAGGCTTGAAATTAACGGGAACTATCAGGCGATTGCCGATGCTGGCTAATCTAGGTGCTGCCCAGAGTTTGCGCAAACAGATTTTGAACGAAATGGGAGCCTCATCAGAGTAAAAACTCGTCAGGTTTTTCCGCTATCAAATCAACAAGATTCGAATGTTAACTTTATGTTGCTCACACGAAACAGCATGAAACACCAAGTAAATGTCTATACATAGTAGCAAGCTTCATTTAAACCCCACCCAACCCCCCTTATGCCATATCTTTAACAGCTTGTTATTACTGGGGCAGGAATGATAGAACCTTACCATTGCCGGACAAGCGGGAAGTCTGCCCGGTGTGAAACAATCCACTGATTAAAGGGACGAATCTATGAATAACTGGAGCAAGGTTGCAGTCAGGGCAGCGGTTTCTATGGCGCTGTTTGGTTCTGTTTCCATGGCCTATGCCGCCGACACCATCAAGATTGGCATTGCAGGCCCGGTCACCGGCCCGGTCGCTCAATATGGCGACATGCAATTCACCGGCGGCAAGATGGCCGTCGAGATGATCAACAAGGCTGGCGGCATCAAGGGCAAGCAGATCGAGGCCGTCATCTATGATGATGCCTGCGATCCCAAGCAAGCGGTCGCGGTCGCCAACAAGGTGATCAACGACGGTGTCAAATTTGTGGTTGGCCACCTCTGCTCCGATAACACCCTGCCCGCCTCCGACATCTATGAAGACGAAGGCGTGCTGATGATCACCCCCGCCTCCACCAACCCCAAGATCACCGAGCGTGGCTACCAGATGGTGCTGCGTACCATAGGTCTGGATAGCGATCAGGGCCCGACTGCCGCCAAGTACATCATCGACGTGGTCAAGCCCCAACGTGTCGCCGTCATTCATGACAAGAAGCAGTACGGTGAAGGCATCGCCTCCAGCGTGAAAGCCACTCTGGACAAGGCTGGCGTCAAAGTCGTGGCCTTCGAGGGGATCACCGCAGGCGACAAGGACTTCTCCGCCCTGATCGCCAAGCTGCAGAAAGAGAACGTCGATTTCGTCTACTACGGCGGCTACCACCCTGAGCTGGGCCTGATCCTGCGCCAGGCAAATGAGAAAGGCTTCAAAGCCAAATTCATGGGTCCGGAAGGGGTAGGCAACAAGGACATCTCCGCCATCGGTGGCAAGGGCTCAGAGGGTCTGCTGGTGACGCTGCCGAACAAATATGATCTGGTGCCAGCCAACGCCCCGATCGTCGCGGCCTTCAAGGCCAAAGGTCAGGACTCTTCCGGTCCCTTCGTTTGGACCACCTATGCGGCAGTCCAGACCCTGGCCGCCGGGATAGAGAAAGCGGGTGAAGACCCGGTTGCCGTGGAAAAGGCCATCAAGAGCAGCACCATAGACACCGTCATGGGCCCCCTCACCTGGGCTGCAAATGGCGACCTGAAAGGCTTCGAGTTCGGCATGTTCGAGTGGCATGCCGACGGCACCTCTACTCAACTCAAATAATAAATCTGCCGGAGGGGGTGAGCATGCTCACCCCCTCACGTCTTTGCGGGCAAGTACAGGGAACGCAGTATGTCCGAACATATTCTTTATTTGGTTCAGCAGTTGCTGAACGGATTAACCATAGGTAGCACCTATGCGTTGATCGCCATCGGCTACACCATGGTCTATGGCATCATTGGCATGATCAACTTCGCTCATGGCGAGGTTTACATGATTGGCTCCTATGTGGCCTTCATGGTCATGGCCGCCCTCATGATGATGGGTATAGACACCACAGCCATACTGCTTGGGTCTGCCTTTCTCATCAGTATCATAGTGACCGGCACCTATGGCTGGACCATAGAGCGGGTCGCCTACCGCCCCTTGCGCGGCGGCAACCGTCTGATCCCCCTCATCTCTGCCATCGGCATGTCGATCTTCTTGCAGAACATGATGCGCATGGCCCAGGGATCCCGGGACATCGCCATGCCGACCCTGATCAGTGGCGGCTGGAACTTTGGCTCAGAAGATGGCTTCCAGGCCAGTCTCTCCTATATGCAGCTCATCATCTTCGTGGTGACCTTCATCACCATGCTGGCGCTGACCCAGTTCATCAACCGCTCCCGCATGGGTCGCGCCTGCCGCGCCTGCTCGGAAGACATCAAGATGGCAAACCTGCTGGGCATAGACACCCATGTGGTCATCTCCATTACCTTCGTGCTGGGGGCCACCCTGGCCGCCGTCGCCGGTGTGCTGCTTGGCATGTATTACGGCGTCATCAACCCCTACCTCGGCTTTATGGCCGGGCTGAAAGCCTTCACCGCCGCGGTGCTGGGGGGCATCGGCAGCATTCCCGGTGCCGTGATCGGGGGGCTGTTGCTCGGCGTGGTCGAGGCGCTCACCGCCGGCTACCTCAGCACCGAGTACAAGGACGTCATGGCCTTCGCCCTGCTCATCCTGGTACTGCTCTTTATGCCCACCGGTCTCCTGGGTCGCCCGGAGGTCGAAAAAGTATGATGAAATATGCATATATCATCGGCCTGATGCCGTTCTCCATGGCCAGCATTGGCATCCTGAGTCGCCCGGAGGTCGAGAAGGTATGATGAAACGTCAATTCATTCACGCCTGCGTCGCCAGCCTGGTGCTGATGCTGCTCTCCTTCTGGCTGCTCGGCTTCAAGCTCGAGACGGAAGGCACCCGTCTGCTGGTCATCAGTCGACTCGATGTCTCCCTGGTCTGGTTGCTGGGTGGGGCGGCACTGGTGTTCTGCTTCCAGCTGCTGCGCAGCCAGATCCTGGGACTGTTCAAGGGGTCCACCAGTGGCGTCTCCAAGCTGGTGCTGCCCAGCCCGGAGCAGGCTCCACGCCTCTACAACACGGCGGCCCTCATCGCCCTGCTGCTGGCGGTAAGCTGGCCCTTCATGGCCTCCCGTGGTGCCGTGGATCTCGCCACTCTCACGCTCATTTACGTGATGCTGGGTCTGGGACTGAACGTGGTGGTCGGTCTGGCGGGTCTGCTCGATCTCGGTTATGTCGGCTTCTATGCGGTCGGCGCCTACAGCTATGCCCTGCTCAACACCTACTTCGGGCTGAGCTTCTGGGAGTGCCTGCCCATCGCGGGGGGCATGGCCGCCCTGTTCGGCTTCCTGCTCGGCTTCCCCGTGCTGCGGCTGAGGGGGGATTATCTGGCCATAGTGACCCTGGGGTTTGGCGAGATCATCCGCATCCTGCTCAACAACCTCACCTCCCTCACCGGTGGCCCAAACGGGATATCAGGTATTCCCAAACCCACCCTGGGTGGCCTGGAGTTCAACCGCACCGTCAAGGACGGCGGCTTCGGCACCTTCCACGACTTCTTCGGCATCACCTACAACGCCAACCACAAGGTGATCTTCGTCTATCTGATGGCCTTGCTGCTGGTGATTGCCACCCTGTTCGTCATCAATCGCCTGCTGCGTATGCCTCTTGGCCGTGCCTGGGAGGCGCTGCGTGAAGATGAGATCGCCTGCAAATCACTGGGGCTCAACCCCACCATCATCAAGCTGACCGCCTTTACCATAGGCGCCTGCTTCGCGGGCTTCGCGGGCAGCTTCTTTGCTTCGCGCCAGGGCTTTATCAGCCCCGAGTCCTTCGTGTTCATCGAGTCCGCCATCGTGCTGGCCATCGTGGTGCTGGGTGGCATGGGCTCCCAGATCGGCGTGGTGCTGGCCGCCATCGTAATGACGGTACTGCCCGAGCTGGCTCGCGAATTCAACGAATACCGCATGTTGATGTTCGGTCTGCTGATGGTCTTTATGATGATCTGGCGTCCTCAGGGTCTGCTGCCAATGACTCGCCCCCATCTGGAGCTGCAAAAATGAATCAGAAGTTATTGGAAGTCTCTGATCTGTCGATGCGTCACCTGGATGGGCTGCTCGTGATGCCCCTGGCCCAGCAAGTGGAGCTGCAAAAATGAATCAGAAGTTGTTAGAGGTCTCTGATCTGTCGATGCGTTTTGGTGGCCTGTTGGCCGTCAACGGCGTCAAACTGGATGTCGACCAGGGCGAGGTCATCTCCATCATTGGCCCCAACGGGGCTGGCAAAACCACTATTTTCAACTGCCTGACCGGCTTCTACCGGCCAAGCGGTGGCACCATCCGTTACCGTGGCGAGGAGATCCAGGGGCTACCAGGCCATCTGATCGCCCGCAAGGGGGTGGTGCGCACCTTCCAGCACGTGCGGCTGTTCAAGGACATGACGGCAGTAGAAAACCTGCTGGTCGCCCAGCATCGTCACCTCAACACCGGTTTTATCTCCGGTTTGTTCAAGACCCCGGCTTTTCGCCGCGCCGAACAGGAGGGGCTGGATCAGTCCGCCTTCTGGCTGGAAAAGGTGGGCCTCAAGGATCTTGCCAACCGTCCCGCGGGTAACCTGGCTTATGGCCAGCAACGCCGCCTCGAGATAGCCCGTTGCATGGCCACCAAGCCAGCACTGTTGATGCTCGATGAGCCGGCTGCCGGTCTCAACCCCCATGAGACCGACGAGCTCAACGAGCTGATCGTCGGGCTGCGCGATGAGTTCGGTGTCTCTGTGTTGCTCATCGAGCACGACATGAAGCTGGTGATGGAGATCTCCAACCGCATCTTCGTGGTCAACCAGGGCACCCCGCTGGCTCAGGGTAAACCGGAGGAAATCCGTAATAATCCGGCAGTGATCAAGGCCTATCTGGGCGAGTCGTAAGGACAAAAAGATGTTAGAACTTCGCAACGTATCGACCCATTACGGCAAGATCCAGGCCCTGCACGACGTCAGTGTCGAGGTAAAAGAAGGCGAGATAGTCACCCTGATCGGGGCCAACGGCGCCGGCAAGACCACGCTGCTGATGACGCTCTGTGGCGAACCCAAACCCAGTAGCGGCAGCATCTGGTTCGAGGGAGAAGAGATCACCTCCCTCACCACGGCCCGCATCATGCGCAAAGACATCGCCGTGGTGCCAGAAGGGCGGCGTATCTTCGCCAGACTGACGGTGGAGGAGAACCTGCGCATGGGCGCCTTCTTCGTCGACAAGCATGAGCAGGAGGGTCTGCTGCAACAGGTGTTCACCATGTTCCCACGGCTCCATGAACGGCTGGAACAACGGGCGGGCACCATGTCCGGGGGCGAGCAGCAGATGCTGGCCATCGGTCGGGCCCTGATGAGCAAGCCGCGCCTGCTGCTGCTCGACGAGCCCTCCCTCGGCCTGGCCCCCATCATCATCCAGCAGATCTTCGACACCATTTTGCAGCTGAGGGAGAAGGGCATGACCATCTTCCTGGTAGAGCAAAATGCCAACCAGGCACTCAAGCTGGCGGACAGAGGCTATGTGCTGGAGAACGGCCGGGTGGTGCTGCAAGACTCGGGCGCCGCCTTGTTGTCCAATCCCGCAGTGCGTCAAGCCTATCTGGGCGGCTGACATGGCTCCTTTACCCATTTCATCCTGCTATCCATGGCAGCCATGCCCCGGATATCGCTCGGTGATGAGGTCGTGAGCCACCCCAGGGTCACCCCGGACAGTCACAGGTTCTGGCGTGACCCTGAACTGCCTTTTATCGAGGCGCGCTCGGTGCAAGATGGCCGGCGCGTCTGCTATGACAAACACAGTCATGCCCACTTTTCCATTGGTGCCATTACCGGCGGCCACAGCCACTACCTCAATCAGCGCAGCTGGCAGAGCGTTGGCAGCGGCACGCTGGTGCTGATGAACCCGGAAGAGGTCCATGCCTGCAACCCCGTCTCGGATCAGCCCTGGTCCTATCTGATGTTCTATCTCGACCTCGACTGGCTGGGGGGCCAGCAACAAGACGCGAGTCTGGGCAGCGAATTTCGCCCCTTCGACATGACCGCCAGTCGGGATCCCCTGCTCTATTCCCTATTGGCAAGCCTCTATCGCACCCTGGTCGATAGCAGCCAGGATACCCTGGCCAAACAGGTGGCCTGCCACGGATTCGGCCACCAGCTACTGCATCGCCTGACCCCGGCCAAGTGGGATGATCGCCCGCCCCCGCGCCTGCAACGGGCCGCCGAGCTGATGCAGGACGACTGCGCCAATGCGCTCAGCTTGCAACAGCTAAGCGCCGTGGCCGAACTCAGCCCCTCCCACTTCGTGCGCGCCTTCAACCGTCACTACGGCATGACGCCCCACGCCTACCTGCTCAACCAGCGTATTCGCCACGCCCGCATGCTGTTACAGCGGGGGCAATCCCTGGCCGATGTCGCCCTGGCGAGCGGCTTCGCCGATCAGGCCCACTTCCAGCGCCAGTTCAAACGCTTGGTCGCCGCCACTCCGGGCCAGTATCGTGCCCAGATGTCGCGCCAAGACGTCCACTGCGATGAGTGATGAGGAAGCAGGCCAGTGGCCCAGAGTGCTCAAGATCAGGGTTCCATCACCAGATAGAGGCCGCTGAGCAGCAGTAGCGCCGCCATGGCGCGATTGAACCAGCGCAGCCGACGCCGGCATGACAATGCCTCCCGCAACTGGCTGCCTGCATAAGCCCAGCAGGCAATCGATACCAGGCAGATCACCAGATACAACAAGCAAAACTGCAGTACCTGCCCCAGCCCTCCTAGCGCGCCATAGGCACCAACCCCCATGCTGGCCGCCAGCCACGCCTTGGGGTTGAGCCATTGCATCATGGCGCCATACCAGAATGCCGGAGGCTTGCCCTCCTGAGCACTCAGCGTGCCGTCATCTCGCAGCAGCAACCAGGCCATGTAGCAGAGAAACCCCACCCCGCCCCAACGGATGGCGCTGCCGAACACCGGCCAGCTCGATAACAGGGTGCCCAGGCCCAATCCCATCAGCAATAACAACAAGATGAAACCCAGGGTAGCCCCGACCACGTGCCGCAGGCTGGCACGAAAGCCATATCGGGCCCCGTTGCTGAGGGCCACCAGATTGACGGGACCCGGGGTAATGGACATGGCCAGGGCAAACCCGGCCATGGATAACAGCAGACTCGTTTCCATCAATGACACTCCAACAAGATGAGAGGAGGCCACCCTAGCGGCCATGACCGGCCCGGGTATTGAAGAAAATTGCGCTCAGGCCCTCGCCGAGATGCCCAGAGGAGATTGCCCCCTTAGCGCAGGCGCGCTCATGGGGTAAACTGCAACCCTATCGTTACTATCAGGACAAGGTCATGGATCAATTCGCCCACATCAGCGCCCAGGATGCCCACACCAAGCTCGCCGCGGGCGAGGCAAGACTCGTCGATATTCGTGATCCCCAGTCATTCGAGACATCTCATGCGGTGGGCGCCTTTCATCTGACCAACGGCAGTCTGGTGCGTTTCATGGATGAGGTGGACTTCGACACCCCCGTCATCGTCATCTGCTATCACGGCAATAGCAGCCAGGGTGCAGCCCAGTACCTGCTGCAACAGGGCTTCGAGGAGGTCTACAGCCTGGATGGCGGCTTTGAGGCGTGGCGCAAGGAGTTCCCCATCCAGGCGGGCGATGCATGAGCGGCGCCGATGAGCACGTCCCGGCAGGCATGATACAGCTGCTGGTACTGGACAACGCCCGCATGGCCCAGGCGCTGGTCGACTACCTCAGCACTCTGGGGATCCCGTGCGAGCTGACCCAGTCAGAGCTTGGCGTCAGTGTCTGGCTCGCCGACGAGCAGCGTGTCGCCCAGGCCCAGCTAGAGGTGAAGCGTTTCCTGGCCGAGCCCAGTCACCCCCGCTATATGGAAGCCTCCTGGCAATCCGGCCGGGCCGATGTCCGCATCGACTACAGCAAGGGCATGACGGATCCCATCACCGATTTCCTGCACCACGCCGGGCCACTAACCCTGCTGGTCATCATTGCCTGTCTCGCTATCTATGCCCTGCAGGCGATCGGCCTGCCCATCTATGATCTGCTGGCATTTCACCCGACCCTGGCCCAGTTTGCCGATTGGCAGGCCTGGCGTTACCTGACCCCGGCCTTCATCCATTTCTCCATATTGCATCTGGTGTTCAACCTGCTGTGGTGGTGGTATCTGGGTGGCCAGATAGAGCAGCGCCTGGGCAGTGGCAAGCTGTTTATTCTGCTGCTGGTCGGGGCGGCCCTGCCCAACATCGCCGAGTTCTTCGCCAGCGGCCCGCTGTTTGGCGGCCTCTCCGGTGTGGTCTATGCCCTGCTCGGCTACCTCTGGCTGCGCGGCCGCCTGCAACCGGAGTCCGGTTTCGCCCTGCCCCCGGCCCTGATGGGCTTCATGCTGTTCTGGCTGGTGCTCGGCTTCTTCGACCTGCTCGGTACCAGCACGGCCAACATCGCCCATCTGATCGGCCTGCTGGTCGGTCTGCTGCAAGGCTGGCTGGACCGCCACCACAAGCTGGCCTAGTCGTTGTTGTCATAAGGTTTTTCTCGACCTGCTCGGCAGCCATACCGCCGCCAACATCGCCCATCTGGTGGGTCTGCTGGTCGGCCTGCTGCAAGGCTGGCTGGACCGCCATCACAAGCTGGCCTAGCCGGGCTTCAGCAACATAGCGTCATCAAAAGAGCGCCATAAAAAACGCCGCCCCCGAGGGCGGCGTTTTGCTGGCTGGCTCACTCGAACCTGCACACTTACTGCTTGATCAGCGTAGGATCCGTGACCTTGACCGCGGTACCGCCACTCATGAAGAAGCTGGCGAACTGGGTCTGCAGCTCGGTGGTCACCTTGCCGGTCGGATCGAAATTCTCGTCCGGTGCCAACAGCGAGCTGTGACCCCCGGCCAGGATACGCACCGCATGGTGGTTGGCCGCGCCGGTTGCCGTCAGCGGTTGCAAGCCGAGCAGCTTGAGCAGCGGCTCTGTGCCACCCAGCGGCGCAGTCGCAATGCTGTTCGGGATCACCTGATCCGGCAGGCTGCTGGCGCCATCCCCCACGATCTCGGAGGCAAACAACGGGAAGTCCGCCTTGATGCCTGACACCAGGTTGATGGGATCAGCAGAATCCAGCACCGACTGGGCGGCGAAGCTGTAACTCTGCAACGTGCTGGCCGCGCTCGCCTGAGTGGCCGCATCCAGGCTCGGCAGGAACTCGTTGACGAAGCAGCTTGGCACCGCCGTCTGGCAGCTGGGCGCATAGGCGGTAAAGCCAGCCTTGAGCGCCGGGCTGCCTGCGGTCAGCACGCCCATCTTGATGGTCGGGCCGAAGGTCGGCGAGTTGAGCAGCAGGGGCGCTATGCCGCCGCCGGGCATGGCCAGACCGCCGGTGTCGAACTTGAACAGGGCATTTGCCAAGGGGTTGCCGATGTCCTGGTTGGAGACAGAGAGCAGATCGGCTCCCGAGATGGCCCCCAGAGAGTGGCCAAGGAAGTGTACCTTGAGCCCGGCGCCGCCGAGCTGGATGCCCAGGCCTTTGGCATTGGCCAGCCCCACCGCCAGACGCAGCCCGAGCAAGTCGGCCACGCTCTGTTTCAGGTTGTCCCGTGCCACCGTCAGGTAGCTCAGATTCAGATAGGGGGTCGGATTGCTCTCGGTGGTAACCGAATCCAGGCTGCCGGTCAGGGCGTAGCCGCGCTCCCCATGCAGTGGATGATCGATGACCACTATGGCCACGTTCTTGCTGGCCTGCAGGCCAGCGCCAATCTGGCTCAGGGCGATGGCGTAGGCGTTCTCCTTCACCGAGGTGACGCCGTGCTGATAGATGATAACGTCGGTGACGGCACTGAGCGGCGCGGCGGAGAAGATGCGCATCGGCACGTCCTGCACCTCGGTCAGGGCCGGCAGCGGGTTGAAGCGACCTATGTTCTGCTCGGCATCCAGCGGCTTGCCACCCGAGGTAATGGTCGCGCCAATCAGCTTGCTCGCCTCGGCCAGCAACTCGGCCTGACGGGTCGGATCGGCAATCAATTCGCCCAGCAAAGCCGGATCCACGCCCGCCCCCACCAGACCACCGATCACCTCGCTGTCATTGGCCTTCAGCGCATTGGCGATGGCATAGAGGCTGGGGATGGCACCATGCCAGGACTGAGTCTTCGCCTTGTCCCAGGAGCCGGCGCTGGTTGGTGTTGCCAGGAAGTAAGGCAGCTTGACCGCCCCCGTGTACACCTTGGTCGCAGCCGCGATACCGCTCAACTGAGGATTGGCGCCAATGACGCTCTCCAGCAGGGACTTCTGCTCGTCCGGCAGGAAGGGCTCACCCGCCAGCTGGGTCAGGAAATCGACCCCGGCATTGAGGCCCGTCATGGTGTAAGTGAGCGGCAGGCTGTCATTGCCCTCGGCATCCTGCTTCCACAGGGCGGCCGCATCCAGGGTCGGGCTCTTGAGAATGGAGGCCGCAGCCCCTTTCACCGCCAGCAACACATCGGCGCCGGACTGGGTACCGAACCAGTCGGAGAAGATGACATGGTCGCTGCTCACCCCGGTAGCGCCCTTGAACAGCGCCTCTTGCAGGGTGATCAGGCCATTGATGGTCTGCTCCTGAACCGTGCTGCCTGCACTGCCCTTGAAGTTGCTGTAATCGCTACCGGCCTGCAGTGCCTTGCCATCGCTGTCTTTCAGACTATCGGTGGCGACAATCATGTAATAGGAGGAGGGATTGAGCGGCTTGAGCGGCACCAGGTTGAGCTTGCCCCCTGCGCTGGCGACCACGTAGTCGCTGCCGTAGCTAAGCAGCTTCTGGACGCCGCTCGGGCGCAGGGTGGCGCTGTCGAACTCCAGCTCCAAGAGATAGAGGGGAGCGACCGAGGCACCGAATTCAGCCGCGGCGGGCGCAGGCACCTGGGTACCCGAACCGGTGACAGGCACAATCTGGATCGCCTGGGTGGTGGACCAGCCATCCAGGGTCGACAGGGCTGACACCGGGTTGGAGCGATCCGCCGTCTCGGTGGAAAACTTGAGGGTACCATCGCTGGCCCGCGCAGCCAGGGCGCTCGGCCGCACCGCGTTGGAGCCGGTTAGCAGATAGTCCAGGTAGCTGGAGGTGTCGTCATCCTTACTGTCACTGCCACCGCAACCCGCCAGCAGAGCACTGAGCACGGCTACATAAACAAGCTTCTTTTTCATATCCATGTCTCTTTAGTTGTTATCCATACGAGTCGACGCTTTGCCGCCGCCATCAACATATTAACAGGCAGGCAACAATTATCACCCATCTGGTCAGTCATCTGATCTGATTTTTTTGTGTACAAGGTCAAGGAATTGCATTTTAGACAGACTCAATAGGTTATCAGCGGCCACGACGGCCCCTGCCCCGACCAGCCAGCCGGATCGGACAGTGTCGCAAAAATCCCCCAGGGTTCGGCAAAGCAGGCAAATAGTCGGTAGAATGGCGCCATCAGATGAGGAGAAGATGTGATGATCGACCCGAAGAAACTGGAAGATATTGCCAAGCAGGTTCAGAACGCCCTGCCCCCCGGCATTCGTACCATGGGCGAAGAAGTGGAGAAGAAGATCCGTCAGGTGCTGCAAGCGCAGCTCGGCAAACTGGATCTGGTCAGCCGTGAAGAGTTCGATGTGCAGACCAAGGTGCTGCTGCGCACCCGTGAAAAACTGACCGCCCTGGAAGCCAAGCTGGAGCAACTCGAGCAGAAGCTGGGCGGCAAGAGCGAATAAGCCCTGGTCTCTCGCGCCAGAAAATAATAAACCCCAGCCAGGCTGGGGTTTGTTTTATCCGCGAACTTATCGGTAAGAAAGCTTCATTTAGATAAATTCGTAGGCGTCGCCGAAGATACGCTCAGGCTCGGCACCCAGCAGTTTGAACTCTTCCCGCGCCGCGCCCGCCATCTCGAAGCGGCCCGCCACATAGATGTCGTAGTCATGCAGACTCACGAAATCATCCATGATCGCCTTGTGTACCAGGCCGGTGCGACCGCCCCAGTCAGCCTCGGGCTCCTGCACCACGGGGATGAAGGTGAGCGGCTCGTAGCTGGCGGCCCAGCGCTCCATCTCCGCCTGCTCGTAGAGCCAATGGGCCTGACGCACGCCCCAGTAGAGGAAGACGGGACGCTTGCTGCCGTTGGCAATCAGGGACTCCAGTATGGAGCGGGCATAGGAGAAGCCGGTGCCTCCCGCCATCAGGATCAGCGGGCGGGGCGAGCTGTCACGCAAGAAGGCCTTGCCAGCCGCCAGCTCCACCTCGATTTCGCCCTGCTCGCGCATGCGGGCCAGCACCTGACCTGCGTAGGCGTTTTCAGGAGTCGCCCCGATTTGCAATTCCAGCACCCCCTCCCGGGTCGGCGAATTGGCGATGGAGAAGGGTCGCTTGTCCGAATCGCTCATCACCACCAGCAGATATTGGCCCGGCTTGAAATTCACCTCTTGCTGTGGCGTCAGGGCCACGTGCCAGATGGTATCGACATATTCACGCAGCTCCGCTACGCGGCACTTGATACGTTGCATTCTATTCCTTGCGACGGGCCGGCCGGCCCGCTCCTTTTATTGATTCAGACTCATGACCCTGGGGTCGCGTCGTCGAAAATATTCAGTTCAGACCAGATGGCATCAATCTTCTGTTTGACGGCCTCATCCTGAACTATCGGCTGACCCCACTCGCGATTGCTCTCCCCCGGCCACTTGTTGGTGGCATCCAGCCCCATCTTTGAGCCCAGCCCCGAGACGGGCGAAGCGAAGTCGAGATAGTCGATGGGAGTATGCTCGATGAGGGTGGTGTCCCGCGCAGGATCCATGCGGGTGGTGATGGCCCAGATCACATCCTGCCAGTTACGGGCATCGATGTCATCGTCGCAGACGATCACGAACTTGGTGTACATGAACTGGCGCAGGAAGGACCAGACCCCCAGCATCACCCGTTTGGCATGGCCCGGGTAGCGCTTCTTGATGGTCACCACCGCCATCCGGTAGGAGCATCCCTCCGGCGGCAGATAGAAATCCACTATCTCCGGGAACTGCTTTTGCAGTATGGGGACGAATACTTCGTTGAGGGCCACGCCGAGCACCGCCGGCTCATCGGGCGGGCGGCCGGTATAGGTACTGTGGTAGATGGCATCCCGACGCATGCTGATATGGGTGATGGTGAACACCGGGAACTCATCCACCTCGTTGTAGTAACCGGTGTGGTCACCATAGGGGCCTTCCGGCGCCATCTCACCGGGCTCAAGGTAGCCTTCCAGCACGATTTCGGCGCTGGCGGGCACCTCAAGGTCGCAGCTCAGGGCCTTGGCCACCTCGGTGCGGCTGCCCCGCAGCAAGCCAGCGAAGGCATACTCGGAGAGCGAATCAGGCACCGGGGTCACGGCGCCCAGTATGGTGGCGGGATCCGCACCGAGGGCCACCACCACCGGGAAGCGCTTGCCTGGATGGGCCTCCTGCCATTCGCGAAAATCGATGGCGCCGCCGCGATGATCCAGCCAGCGCATGATCAGCTTGTTCCTGGCGATCTTCTGCTGACGATAGATACCGAGGTTCTGACGCTGCTTGTAAGGGCCACGGGTAATGGTGAGCCCCCAGGTGACCAGCGGGGCGACATCCCCAGGCCAGCAGTGCTGGATGGGCAACTTGTCCAGATCCACCTCATCCCCTGCCAGCACCAGCTGCTGGCAAGGGGGCGACGAGACCCGCTTGGTCGGCATGTTGAGCACCTGCTTGAAGATGGGCAGCTTCTCCATCAGCTCCTTGAGGCCGCGGGGCGGCTCGGGCTCTTTCAGATAAGAGAGCCAGGTGCCGACCTGACGCAGGGCGCTCACGTCCTGCTGGCCCATGCCCATGGCGACGCGATCAGGGGTGCCAAACAGGTTGGTCAGCACGGGCATCGCATACCCCTTGGGATTTTCGAACAGCAGCGCCGGGCCACCGGCCCGCAGAGTTCGGTCACTGATCTCGGTCATCTCCAGGTAGGGATCTATCTCCTGGCTGATGCGCTTGAGCTGGCCTTTCTTCTCGAGCTGCGCGATAAAATCACGCAAGTCCTTGTATTTCATGCGGGTACCGGCTGGATTCAGGAGGTGGGGCATTATAACCCCGGCGGAGTCCCTGTTGTACCCGTATCGGGTGCCAACAGCAGGGAGATGTTCGGCCGCCGCTCCATGCGCGTCAATTCATCGGCCAATCGTACCAGCAGTCTGGGTTCATCGACCTCGAGCAGCAGGCTGGCGACCAGACCGCCATATTGGCTGTTGCCGAGTTCGGCCAGCAGGAAGTCCTGGGCCTTGATGGGCAGAGGCGAGAGTTGACTCAGCACCTTCAGGGCTGGCCGTTTCAGCTTGGGGTTCCTGGTCGCGGCGATGAGCAGATCGCTCGCCGTGTCCCCTTGCTGCAGGGAAGACAATGCCTTGAGGGCCACCAGACTATCATCGTCCACTGGCTGGCGCCACAGCATGAGAAACAGGGATGGCTCGCCAGTACGCAGCAACAGCTGGCTCAGCAGCCGGTTATCGGGCAGGAATATGTTCAGCTTGCCCAGCGCTTGCGCCTGCTTGTACAGCAAACCGGCGGGCAACTGGGCTATCGCCTGGAGCAAGGCCTGCTGTTGCTGGGCCAGGAGGGGGTTGCGGCTGTTGTAGACGCTCTTCCATTCGAAGCTGCCATTGCTCAGTGCCTGGCGATACTGCGCCTGCCAGTTCTGCTGTTGCCAGTGGGTGAGCAACAGACGGGCCTCGGCGGGAAAGTCATAGGCAGGCAGTTGCATCAGGAAGCCATCGACCTCCCCCTCGACCAGCCATTGAGGTGCCTTGGTTGACTGGGTCTGCACCCAGTATTGCAATGGCGCCGTGGCGGGTATGTGCTGCAGGTCGCTGAGCAGCTGATAGAGCAGAAACTCACGCTGGCCCAGGCTCAGGGAGGCGAGCAAGGTATCCACCGCATCAAACCGACCGGCCTGGAGCTGCTCCAGCAGATAACGCTGGCTCTCGCGCAGTCCCTCATCGGCGACCAGGGCACTCTTGATAGGGGGTGGCTTGCTGACGGGGGTGGCCATGGCCGTTCCCGCCAGCAGGCTGGCCAGCAATAAAAAAACCAATCCTTTCATGACGTCTCTATCCATGTGACATCCAGGCTTCATAGTACGGCAAATCCTTTACCCAAAACCGCGATCCCACGCGGATTGCGACATCTTGCGGCCAAATTGGCCAATCCATCCGCCATCTGCCGACAACTCTGGACTCGCTGACCACGTTTAACCTGCCAGCCCCCTGCGCAACAAGGAGCCAGGGCGCGGATAAACAAAAACCGCGACCTTTTGGTCGCGGTTTGCGCAGCACTCGGCGAGCACTTACTTCTGCTGACGACGCATGGAGTCGAAGAACTCGTCGTTGGTCTTGGTCGCTGCCAATTTGTCGATCAGGAACTCGATACTGTCGATCTCACCCATGGGGTGGATGATTTTGCGCAGGATCCACATCTTCTGCAGCTCGTCGGGAGCGGTGAGCAGCTCCTCCTTGCGAGTGCCGGAGCGGGTGATATCGATGGCAGGATAGACGCGCTTCTCGGCAATTTTGCGCGAAAGGTGCAGTTCCATGTTGCCGGTACCCTTGAACTCTTCGTAGATGACTTCATCCATCTTGGAGCCGGTGTCGACCAGTGCGGTAGCGATGATGGTCAGGCTGCCGCCTTCCTCAACGTTACGGGCGGCACCGAAGAAGCGCTTGGGCCTGTGCAGGGCGTTGGCATCCACACCACCGGTCAGTACCTTGCCGGATGAGGGGATGACGGTGTTGTAGGCACGCGCCAGACGGGTAATGGAGTCCAGCAGGATGACCACATCCTTCTTGTGCTCGACCAGACGCTTGGCCTTCTCGATCACCATCTCGGCAACCTGAACGTGGCGGGAGGCGGGCTCGTCGAAGGTAGAGGCGATCACTTCCCCTCTCACCATGCGCTGCATCTCGGTCACTTCTTCCGGACGCTCGTCGATCAGCAGCACGATGAGTTCGCAGTCAGGGTGGTTGTAAGCGATGCTCTGGGCGATGTTCTGCAGCAGCATGGTCTTACCGGCCTTGGGGGGCGCCACGATCAGGCCACGCTGGCCACGACCGATGGGGGACGCCAGATCCAGTACACGGGCGGTGATGTCTTCGGTCGAACCGTTGCCCCGCTCCATACGCAGACGCTCGTTGGCGTGCAGCGGCGTCAGGTTTTCAAACAGGATCTTGTTGCGGGCGTTTTCCGGACGGTCGTAGTTGACCTCGTTGACCTTGAGCAGCGCGAAGTAGCGTTCGCCCTCTTTCGGTGGCCGGATCTTGCCGGAGATGGTATCACCGGTGCGCAGGTTGAAGCGGCGGATCTGGCTTGGGGAGACATAGATGTCATCCGGGCCAGCCAGATAGGAGCCATCTGCGCTGCGCAGGAAGCCAAAGCCATCGGTCAGGATTTCCAGCACACCGTCACCAAAGATATCCTCACCACCCTTGGCGTGTGCCTTGAGGATCGCGAAAATAATATCTTTTTTGTGGGCCCGAGCCAGATTTTCCAACCCCATGGTTTCGCCGAGCTTGACCAGCTCAGACACAGGAGTGTTCTTTAATTCAGTCAGATTCATAGTGGTGAAAGTCTGTAAGCAAGGATTGAATGGGGACGAGACAGTCTGCTGGATTGATGCCGATAGGATGGATTCGCCAGACTGTTGTTAAGCAAAGCGTCAGACAAAACGGTTAGCAAACGAGCGTTAAATTAGCACCAATCGGGGTGAGCGTCTAGGTCATAAAACACAAGGAGCGCATTATTGCAATGCGCTCCTTCTTGATAATTACAGGTTGCCGTCCAGGAACTCTTTGAGTTGGGTCTTGGACAGGGCGCCGACCTTGGTGGCGGCCACTGCGCCGTCTTTAAACAGCAGCAGGGTGGGAATACCACGGATGCCGTACTTGGGGGCGGTCTCGGCGTTGTGGTCGATGTTCAGTTTGGCCACGGTCACACGACCTTCATACTCTTGGGAGATTTCGTCCAGAATGGGAGCAATCATTTTGCAAGGACCACACCATTCTGCCCAGAAATCGACCAGAACAGGGCCAGCGGCTTTGATTACATCTGCCTCGAAGCTGGCATCGCTCAGCTGAACAATCTTGTCACTCATCTCCAACTCCAGTCAGTAAATAAGGCCTTAATTGAGACGTCAACGAAGGCAATAGTTGCCCTATTTGAAATGATCCTGTTTATTATTGCAAGCCTAACCTGATAACCTACCGCCATGAGCAAAACACACTTAACGACCGATAAATTCGCCCAAATGGGCCTCGAACCCGAAGTTCTGGCTGGTCTGGAATCAAAGGGATTTCACTATTGCACCCCCATCCAGGCACTGTCTCTGCCCTTGCTGGTCGAAGGTCATGACCTCGCTGGCCAGGCCCAGACGGGTACAGGCAAGACCCTTGCCTTCCTGGCTGCAACCTTCAACTATTTGTTGACCCATCCGCTGACCAAGCCGCGCCTGGTCAACCAGCCTCGCGCCATTATAATGGCACCGACCCGTGAGCTGGCGGTGCAGATCTACAACGATGCCGAGAGCATGTCTGCCTCGACCGGGCTCAAGCTCGGCCTCGCCTATGGTGGCGAGGGTTACGACAAGCAGTTGGCCGTGCTGGAACAGGGGGTCGACATCCTGATCGGCACCACCGGCCGTATCATCGACTACTTCAAGTCCAAGGTGATCGATCTGGGCTGCATCCAGGTTGTGGTGCTGGACGAAGCGGATCGCATGTTCGATCTGGGCTTCATCAAAGACATCCGCTTCCTGTTCCGCCGCATGCCAGAGGCCACCGAGCGTCTGAACATGCTGTTCTCCGCGACCCTCTCCCTGCGGGTGCAGGAGCTGGCCTACGAACACATGAACCACCCGGAACATGTGCAAGTCGAGCCGGAGCAGATGACGGGCGTGCGCATCAAGGAGGAGCTGTTCTACCCCTCCAACGAAGACAAGATGCTGTTGCTGCTCTCCCTGATGGAAGAGGAGTGGCCGGATAAAGCCATCGTCTTCGCCAACACCAAACATGTCTGTGAAGACGTGCAAGCCTGGCTGGAAAACGACGGCCATCGCGCTGGTCTGCTGACCGGCGACGTGCCGCAGAAGAAGCGGATGAAGATCCTGGAAGATTTCACTCAGGGCAAGCTCGACATCCTGGTCGCCACCGACGTGGCCGCCCGTGGTCTGCACATCCCGGACGTGACCCACGTCTTCAACTACGACCTGCCCGACGATGCCGAAGATTACGTGCACCGCATCGGTCGTACCGGCCGCGCCGGCAAGAGCGGTCACTCCATCAGCCTGGCCTGTGAAGACTATGCCTTCAACCTGCCGGCCATCGAGGAGTACATCCACCATGCCATCCCGGTCAGCAAATACGACCGCGATGCGCTGCTGGATGATGCAACCGCACCGAAACGGATCCACCGCAACCGCCAACCGGTGAACCGCAACTCGCGGGATCGCCAGGGTGGTGGCAACAGCAACAACCGCCGTCGCCCGCCTCGCAAGAACTAAGGGCAGCCAAGTTGCACAACTCGCCGCTCTATGCTGCCATCGACCTCGGCTCCAACAGCTTCCATATGCTGGTGGTGCGCGAGGTCGCTGGCGCTTTGCGTACCGTCACCAAGGTCAAGCGCAAGGTGCGCCTCGCCGCCGGTCTCGATCAGGAATTTCGCTTAAGCCAGGCTGCCATGGCCAGAGGTTGGGACTGCCTGCGCCTGTTTGCCGAACAGTTGCAGGACATTCCCGCCGATAACATCCGGGTGGTAGGCACGGCGACCCTGCGTCTGGCAACCAACGTCGATGAGTTCCTGAGCGAGGCCGAACGTGTCCTCAATCACAACATCGAGGTCATCTCCGGCGAGGAGGAGGCGAAAACCATCTACGAAGGGGTCTCCTGGACCTCCGCCGGGGAAGGCAATCGCCTGGTGATCGACATCGGCGGCGCCAGCACGGAGCTGGTGATCGGCGAGCACAGCGAAGCCAAGCTGCTCAACAGCCTGCACATGGGCTGTGTCACCTGGCTCAACAATCACTTCGGTGATGGCGAGCTGAGCGAAGCCCGCTTCAACCAGGCCATCGCCGCCGCCAAGGCCGTGCTGACACCGGTCGCTGAGGATTACCGCGCCCTGGGTTGGCGCACCTGTGTCGGCGCCTCGGGCACCGTCCAGGCGCTGCAAGAGATCATGCTGGCCCAAGGCAAGAGCGAGCGGGTTACCCTGCCCAAGCTGCAGGAGCTGATGGGTCAAACCATCGCCTGCGGCAGGCTGGATCGACTGCAGCTTGAGGGGCTGGCGGCCGAGCGGCTGACCGTGTTCCCCTCGGGTCTCGCCATCCTGATCGCCATCTTCGAGGTGCTCGGCATCGAGAGCATGACCCTCGCAGGCGGGGCCTTGCGGGAGGGACTCATCTACGGGCTGCTCGGCAACAATCATGACTGTGATGCCAGGGATCGCACCGCAGACAGCCTGATCAACCGCAACCAACTCGACAGGGAACACGCCGAGCGCGTCAGGGATACGGCGGTCGAGGCCTTCAACCAGCTGCAACCGGCCTGGCGTCTCTCCAAGCGTTACGGTCGCCCCATCTTGCGCTACGCCGCCCTGCTGCACGAAATAGGCCTGTGCATCGAGTACAAGAAGGCCCCTCAGCATGCGGCCTACATCATCGACAACATCGATATGCCGGGCTTCACCCCTGCCCAGAAAAAACTGCTGTCCGCCCTGCTGTTCAACCAGCGGGACGAATTCAAGTTGGACACCCTGGAGAAGCAGGGGGCCGTCACCGGTCGCCAGGCGATCCGCCTTGCCCGCATCCTGCGCATTTCGCTGATCCTCTGCATGCGCCGCACTCAAGGCACTGTGCCCCAGTTTACCCTGACCGCGGACGAAGATGCCCTCACCCTCAGTCTGCCCAAGGGCTGGCTGGATGAACACTACCTGCGTGCCAGCGAGCTGCGCCTCGAGGTCGAGCGCCAGCAGAAGCTCGGCTGGCCGACCCAGCTACTGGAAGCCTGAACAGGCGCCCTGTGCGCTTGAACAGGCAATCCCCCTTCCGGCTCCGACAATCTCTTTCGCAAGCAAGCCAAGCCTCATACAAGACTGGTTGTTGATTTCATTGGCTTGCACGATGTTTGAGTCCTTGGCAGCTCAATCACACCAAGGCTCACCTTCGCCAACTCGGCTAGAGTGGAATTGTCTACCTAACCGGAATGGAAACCATGAAACACTTACCCCTGATAGGGCTGACCGCTTTATTGACTGCCTGCGGCGGCGGTGGTGATGACGACAACAATGACCAGAATGCCCAGATGTCATTGGCCTTCTCCGATGCGCCTGTGGATTCTGTCAGCAAGGTCTGTATTGCCGTCTCCAACATCAGCATACATCCCGTCACGGGCGCAGAGCAGGGCTGGACCACAGCCAGCTTCCTGACCTCGGCCCAGGATGACGGTTGCACGCCAACCGGAGAGAACATTCCCCTCGACAGCTCAGGCCATCCTCTGTTTATCTACATAGATCTGTTGCAATACCCAGGCTCGACCAGCCGCCCCTTGTTGGCTAGCCAAGATGTGATTCCCGGTGACTACAGCCAGATGAGGCTACGCGTACTGGATGGTCGGGAGGTCAGTAACCAGTTTCTGGACGGAACCCCTTACTCTTATGTCAAGCAGGATGATGGGCTGATCAAACCGCTGGAAGTACCCAGTAGTGAGCTCAAGCTGGATGCCTTCACCATCACCGCCAATGGCCTCACTGCCTTTACCACGGAGTTCGATCTGCGCCACGCCATGGTGCTGCCGGGTCATGAGCAGTACTACAAGCTAAAACCCAGAGGGGTACGTCTGGTGGACAACACCCAAGTCGCGACCGTCAAGGGAGAGGTGGCAGGCAGTACCTGCGGGGGTCAGCTGACCGACAAGGCCTTCGTCTATCTCTATCAACCCAGGATTGATGACAATTACCCGGATATGGCCGATAGCGACAACGGCTTCTACGCCAGCGCCCCCGTGCTGCCATCGACCGATGGCGGCTATGGTTATGAACTGGGATTTGTGGCGCTGGGGAGTTACGATCTGGCGCTGGTGTGCAATGGTGACGAGGATGATCCGGAGCTTGCCGGTGATCCCTTGGTACTGGAACAGGTGCTGAAAGGCCAGGCCGTGACAGCCTCAACCACCAGTATCAACTTCCCATAAGGGCGCTAGCCTCAGGAGCGGCAATTTATGATGACGGATTATCAGCCCATCAGCTGTGACCTCTACGACTGGCTCGAAATTGCCGCACGCTGGCAACTGCCACTGACCCTCACCACCCGGGATAACCGCTGCTGGCAGGACAAGATTGAAACCATTCAGGCTCGGGATGGGGTTGAGTTTCTGTTGCTGGCAAGTGGCGAATGGCTCAGCCTGGCTGAGCTGATCAGCCTCGATCTGACGTGGCAGGGAGAGCCGCGCCATATCCATTTCAAGGCCCAGCCCGACTGATGCGGGACAAGCCTGCGGCGAACGAAGAGAGGGCCAGCGATTGCTGGCCCTCTCTCTTTGTCACTGGGGTAGTCGGGATGGACCCGCTTAGTCGGCGACGACCTGGGTCAGCGCCGCCATCACATAGACATCGAAGCGGTTGTTCTTGGTCTCGATCGCCATGCTGGGTTTGTTCTCATCGAGCCAGCCCGCATAGGATGGCCGCTTCACCACCACCCGTCGCTGCGCCATCTTGAGCGCCGCCGGCAACAGGGCATCCGCATCGAGATCCGCCCCCACCAGGGACTGGAATACCCGCATCTCCTTCTTCACCAGCGCCGACTTTTGCTTGTGGGGGAACATGGGATCGAGGTAGACCACCTCGGGTCGCTCGGACAGGGCCAGCAACTGCTCGGCAGCGGGCCCCTGGATCAGCTGCATCCGCTCGCTCACCCAGGCTCCGATATAGGGATCTTGCGCCGCCCGCACCAGACCATCTGCCAGCAAGGCCGCCACCACAGGGCTGCGCTCTATCATGGTCACCTTGCAGCCGAGTGAGGCGAGCACGAAGGCATCGCGTCCCAGGCCCGCGGTCGCATCGACCACGGTCGGATTGGCCCCGGCCTTGAGGCCAACCGCCTTGGCGATGGATTGACCCCGGCCACCACCAAACTTGCGTCTGTGGGCCACGGCGCCCTCCACGAAATCGACAAAGACGGCCCCCAGCTTCTCTTCATCCAGCTTGCGCAGCTCCAGTCTGGTCTCGGTGAGGACCAGGGCGAAGGGAGCGGCAAAGCTGACCCCGGCCAGCCGTTGATGCAGGTCATGGAGCTCGCCAGCGCGGGCAGGGGCTTCACAGGAAACCAGGATAGGATACATGGGGGCACTCATGGCAGCGGACATGGCGGCCATGATAGCAGAAGCGGCAACTCAGCTCACGATGGGCAGGCTCATGCCGTTCCGATTCAGTTCCAGATAGTTGACCAGATCATCGAAGGCCAGCGGCCTGCTGAGCAGGTAGCCCTGGGTAAAGGCGCAGCCCTTGTGGCAGAGGAAGTTGAGCTGCTCCCGGGTCTCCACCCCCTCGATCACCACCTGCATGCCGAGGTTGTGCACTATGTTGATGATGCCATCGAGCAGCATGCTGTCCTGTTCGTTGAAGGGGATGTGGCGCACGAAGCTGCGGTCTATCTTGACCAGATCCACCGGGAAAGTGCGCAGATAGGTGAGTGCCGAATAACCGGTGCCGAAGTCGTCGATGGCCAGCTTGCAGCCAGCCTGGCGCAGGGCCTCGATGCGGATCCTGTGCTGATCGCTGCTCTCCATCAACAGCGATTCGGTGATCTCGATGATGATGTCGCTCGGGCTCAGCTGGAAGTGCTCAATCACCCTCAACCATTCGGAGGCCTGGGGATCTATGGTCTGGAACTCCAGGGTGGAGCGATTGATGGACATCTGCAACTCGGGGAAACCCGAGCCCTGCAGGCGAGCCAGATCGCGGCAGGATTGCCACAACACCAGGGCTCCCAGGCTCTGGATCAGGCCAGCTTCCTCTGCCAGGGGAATGAAGTCAGCCGGTGATACCTGGCCCCACTGCGGGTGATACCAGCGCACCAGGGCCTCCAGCTTGGCCACCCGCCCGCTGCGATTGTCCCAGATCGGCTGATACGCCATGGTCAGCTGCTCTTGCTTGATGGCCTCCGCCAGATCCTGCTGCATCTGGTGGCGCTGGCGCACCTCTTCACGCATGGCGGCGCAGTAGCTGTCGAGGGGCCGCCCCTTACGTTT
Source organism: Aeromonas rivuli (assembly GCF_000820045.1). Classification (GTDB taxonomy): domain Bacteria; phylum Pseudomonadota; class Gammaproteobacteria; order Enterobacterales; family Aeromonadaceae; genus Aeromonas; species Aeromonas rivuli. The sequence goes on from NZ_CDBJ01000087.1 coordinate 31,618, forward strand.
GGCAGCAAACAGCGCCTGCTCGGCATTGCGCAGCAACTCATCGCTCTCGCTACCATCGCTCGGGCAGAGGGTGACACCTATGGTCGCCGTCACATAGAGCTGCTGATTGGCCAGCATGAACGGACGGGCGAAGCTGCCCTGCACCTGTTTGGCAAACACCTCGGCCTGGCGGCGACTGACGATGCCTGGCACCAGGAAGGCGAACTCGTCACCGCCGATGCGGGCCACCAGATCCTCGGTGCGTACCCGACTCACCAGTCGATCGGAGACCTCCCGCAGCAGGGCGTCCCCCACATGGTGATCCATGCTGTTGTTGACCGCCTTGAAGTTGTTGAGATCCAGCACCATGAGCGCGAAGCGCTCGCCCCGCTCACAGAAGCGGGTCAGGCTGCGGCCAAACAGCCAGCGGTTCGGCAGGCCGGTGAGGTTGTCGTAGTTGGCCTGGGTCGCAATCTTCTGTTCGGCAAGCTTGGTTTGGGAAATATCGCTGGAGATGGCGATATATTGGGTGATCTTGCCCCCTTCGCGCAGGGCGCTGATCATCAGCTGCTGGGGGTAGAGCTTGCCATTCTTGCGCTTGTTCCACACCTCGCCACGCCAGATACCGACCCGGGACAGGGTATGGTACATGTCGGCATAGAAAGCCTCATCATGGAGCCCTGACTTGAGCAGGCTGGGGCGCTGACCACAAGCCTCCTCACTGCAATAGCCGGTGATCCGCTCGAAGGCCGGGTTGACCGAGATGATGCGACTCTCGGCATCGCACACCAGTATGGCTTCGGAGAGATTGTCATAGACCCGGTGGGAGAGTTTGAGCTGCTCGGCATGACGGCGGGCGTCATCTATGTTCTCCAGCAGCAGCATCAGGTGTTCCGGCTCCTGGCGATCATTGCGTACCAGGGTCAGGGTGACCCGTCCCCAGAGGTCATGGCCCTCCTTGTGGCGGTAGCGCTTCTCCAGGGTGACGGCACTGCGCTCCCCACGCACCAGCTCCCCATAGCTCGCCAGGCTGCGCAGCCAATCCTCCGGGTGGTGGAGCTCGGCGGCCGTTCTGTGCAGCAACTCCTCCTCGCGATAACCCAAGATGTTGGCGATGGCCGGATTCGCCCACAGGAGCCGCCCCTGCAGATCCAGCTTGCCGATACCGACCGGGGCATGTGCCAGCATGGCATCCATGGCGGGGGAAGGAAGGAGAGAGGGGCTCGGGGTCTGAGGCAGGCCGAGAGCCAGCTCGCGGCCAGCCAGGGGGGCCAGCAGGCGCAGCACACTCATCACCCTGTCCATGCACTCCTGGCCCTGATGGAACCAGAGGCTGCAGAGGCCTATGGTCTCGCCATGGGCATTCTTGAGGGCGATGCCGGCATAGCCGCGCACCTCATCATGGGTCATGAAGATGGTGGCGAGGGGAAACAGCTGGGGCAAGCGATCGCTGAACCAGGCTTCACCTTGTTGCAGCACTATCTCTCCGGGCGTAGCGGCGATGGGGAACACTTCCCCCCTCATGCCCAGGGTGGCCGGATAGGCGGCATGGATCTCGAACCCCAGACCGCTGCTATCTCGCCCCGCGATCAATACAACGTCTGCCTGTACCGCCGCCGCGAGTTCAGTCACGAAGCTGTCAAAATACCCCAGCCCACTGCTGTGAGACAGGTTTGACATGATCCGGTAGACAGATGTGAGTGCTCGCCTCATGGCAAGATGCATTCTCTCCTTTAAGTACGAAGGGCGACTCTACTCAAGAGCGCAGGTCAGTGCAAATCGGGTCATCGCAAGGCATTCAAATTACGTTAAAAAAGGGACCAAAGGTCCCTTTTTATTACGAAAATCAGGCTGCGATCCCGCTATGGCGTAAAAGTGCATCCACTTGAGGCTCTCTCCCCCGGAAGGCACGGAACAATTCCATCGGCTCCTTGGACCCTCCCTTCTCCAGAATATGAGTCAGGAACGCCTGGCCCGTCTGGGGGTTGAAGATCCCCTCCTCCTCGAAACGGGAGAAGGCATCCGCCGACAGCACCTCGGCCCACTTGTAGCTGTAATAGCCAGCCCCGTAACCACCGGCGAAGATGTGGGAGAAGCTGTGCTGGAAGCGGTTGAAGGCGGGAGGCGTCAGCACGGCGACCTGGCTGCGCACCTCGGCCAGCAACGCCGGGATCTGATCCGGCTTGGCCGGATCAAACTCCTGGTGCAGACGGAAGTCGAACAGGGCAAATTCCAGCTGGCGCAGCATCTGCATCGCCGCCTGGAAGTTGCGGGCCGTCAGCATCTTGACCAGCAGATCCTCGGGCAGAGGGTCCCCCGTCTCATGGTGGCTGGAGATGAAGGACAGCGCCTCGGACTCCCAGCACCAGTTTTCGAGGAACTGGCTGGGCAGCTCGACCGCATCCCAGGCCACACCGTTGATGCCCGCCACCCCGGCCACATCTATCTGGGTCAGCATATGGTGTATGCCGTGGCCAAACTCGTGGAACAGGGTAACCACTTCGTTGTGGGTGAAGAGTGCCGGCTTGCCGTCGACCGGGCCATTGAAGTTGCAGGTCAGGTAGGCCACCGGGTTTTGCAGTGAGCCATCCTGACGATAACGACGACCCAGGCAGACATCCATCCAGGCCCCGCCCTGCTTGTGTTCCCGGGCATAGAGATCCAGATAGAAGCTGCCACGCAGCTCGTCTTCACTGTCGAAAATATCGAAGAAGCGCACATCCGGATGCCAGGTCTCGATGCCGTAACGCTCGCGCACCTTCATGCCAAAGACCCGGCGTACCACCTCGAACAGGCCATGGACGACCTTGCCCGCCGGGAAATAGGGGCGCAACTGTTCATCCGAGATGGAGAACTTGTGCTGCTTGAGCTTCTCGGCGTAATAAGCGAGATCCCAGGCTGATAGCTCACTCTGGCCATGATGCTCGGCGGCGAAGGCGCGGATTTCGTCGAGTTCGACCCGCCCCTGGGGCAGGGATTTCTCGGCCAAGTCGGTGAGGAAGCCCACCACCTGTTCCGGTTTGTCCGCCATCTTGGTGGCCAGGGACAACTCGGCGTAATTGGCAAAGCCGAGCAACTGAGCCAGCTCGCGGCGCAAGGAGAGCAGCTCGGTCATGATGGCGCTGTTGTCCCACTTGCCCGCATTTGGGCCCTGATCCGAGGCGCGGGTGCAGTAAGCCGCATACAGCTCTTCACGCAGCGCCCGGCTGTCGGCATACATCATCACCGGCAGGTAGGAGGGAATATCCAGGGTAAACAGCCAGCCCTGCTGCTGCCGCGCCGTAGCCAACTGTTTGGCGGCGGCCAGCACGCTCGCGGGCAAGCCAGCCAGTTCGGCCTCGTCGCTCACCAGCTTGCTCCAGCTCATGGTCGCATCCAGCACATTGTTGCTAAAGCGGGAGGCCAGCTCGGAGAGGCGCGCCTGGATCTCGCCGTAGCGCAGTTGCTGCTCGGCGGGCAGGCCGATGCCGGACAGACGAAAATCGCGCAGGGTGTTCTCTATCTCTTTGCGCTGGGCGGCGCCGAGCCGGGGAAAATCATCGCTCTGGGCCAGCTCGCAATAGGCCTGGTAGAGCCCCTCGTGTTGGCCGACATAGGTCTGGAATTCGGATAACAGCGGCAGGCAGGCATCGTGGGCGGCACGCAGCGCCTCGCTGTTCATGACGGCGTTCAGGTGGCTGACGGGTGACCAGATGCGGGCCAGGCGATCGTTGACCTCCTCCAGAGGGGCGATCAGGCTGTCCCAGGTGTGGGATTCCGTCTGGGTCAGTACATCCTGGATCTTCTGTTTGCTATCAGATATCGCCTGCGCCACGGCAGGCTGGACATGCTCAGGCTGAATGCGGCTGAAAAGCGGCAAGGAGTCCATTGTCAGCAAAGGGTTATTCATCCTGTCGTACCTCATCTCTAAGCCCCTGCTGTCCAGAAGCCTTATTATTTTGCTTGGACCATCTAAGATGTAGGCTCCGACAGCAATAATCAAGCCTTTGCCTGCAAACCCTCGGCTCGCGCACAGCTTGTGGCAAACCCCCACGACAGCCGGAAACGAAGCGGTTAGACTGAGCCCCTCACTATCCAGACCGCAAGGACGCCATGTCAGGACTCTTCCCCCAGACCGCAAAAGCCTTTGGCTTTAACGGACTCTCCTATCGGCTGCTCTCTTACATCCTCATCTGCAGCACGGCCCTGGCCTTTATCATCACGGCGCTGCAGCTCGTCTGGGACTACCGCAAGGATGTGGCGCTCATCGAAGGCAGCATTGACCAGATCCACGCCTCCTTTCTCCAACCCATCTCCGCCAGCCTGTGGAACCTGGATGAAGAGCAGGTAAAGGTGCAGATAGAGGGCATCATGAACCTGCCTAACATGCAGTTCGTCATGGTCAAGGAGATGCTGGGCAGCTCGGAAGTACCGCTGCTGACCCAGGGGGCAGAGCGGGACAGTTATGACATCTCCCGCGAGTTTCCCCTGACCTATCAGGGTGAGCTGGTCGGCAAGCTCTTCGTCGCCGCCTCTCTTGACCAGGTTTATCAACGGCTTATAGAAAAGTCCGTGCTAATACTGGTCAGCCAGACCATCAAGACCCTGGTGGTCTCGTTTTGCATACTGTTCATCATTTACTATCTGGTGATCAGGCACCTGCACCGCATCGCCCAGTACACGGAGCAGTTCAATCTGGATCGCCTCGCGATCTCCCTCGCCCTGGAGGGGCGCCCCCTGCCCCGCAAGAAGCCCGATGAGCTCGATACCCTGGTTGCCACCCTCAACGAGATGCGCAGCCGCTTGCAGGACGAACTCATGGCCCGCCATCAATCCGCCGAGCAGTTGCAGCAAGAGCGCGACTTCTCCGCCACCCTGATCAACTCGGCCAACATGGTCATCTGCTGCCTGGATCCCGATCTCACCATCGCCAGCGTCAACCCGGCAGCCATACTGCTCACCGGCTACCACCAGCAGGAGATCCAGGGTCACAACTGGCTGGAGCTGTTCGTGGATGAGGCCCAGCGCGACCCCATCCGGGCCCGCATAGCGGCGCAGGAGAAGATTGAGGATGAAGAGTTGCTGATGCGCGATCAAGACGGCGGCGAGCTCACCTTGCAGTGGACCTTCGCCCCTTTCTATGAGGGAGAAGCGCTCAAGTACTTGATAGGCTTTGGTTATGACATCACCCGACTCAAGCTGATCGAGCGGGAGATCACCGAATTCAACGAGCAGCTTGAAGGGAAAGTGCAGGAGCGTACCCGCAGCCTGAGCGACGCCAACGAGCAGCTGGGCCAGGCCTATGATGACCTGAAGCAGGCCCAGCAGACCCTGGTGGAGTCGGAAAAAATGGCCTCTCTGGGATCCCTTGTGGCCGGGGTTGCCCATGAGATCAACACGCCAATCGGCATCAGTGTGACCGCCTCCTCCTATCTGCAGGAGCAGGTGACCGCCTTCAAACAGCACCTTGATGCCAAACAGCTGTCACGCAGCTATCTCAACGAATTCACCCTCAATCTGGATGAGTCCATGCAGCTGTTGCAGAGCAATCTGCGTCGGGCCTCCGAGCTGATTGCCAGCTTCAAACAGGTGGCGGTCGATCAATCCTCGGAGGCGCGATACAGCTTCAATGTCTCCGACAACCTGCATCAGGTGGTGGTCTCCCTCGGTCACAAGCTCAAGAAGGCCCAGTGCGAGCTGGATATACAGTGCGATCCCAAGCTCAGCCTCTACTCCTTCCCCGGCAGCTTCACCCAGATCTACTCCAACCTGATCCTCAACTCCATCCATCACGGTTTCGATGATTGGGACAGACCCAAGAAGATCACCATCAGGGTAGAGCGCCGGGATGAGAGGCTGGTGATCGACTACTCGGACAACGGCCGTGGCATCCCGGCCGCCATATTGCCGCGCATCTTCGATCCCTTCGTCACCTCCAAGCGTGGCCAGGGGGGAAGCGGGCTCGGTTGTCACATCATTTACAACCTGGTGGTGCAGCTGTTGCGCGGCCGCATTCACTGCAGCAGCGACCCCGGCCACGGTGCCCAATTCCACATCAGCGTCCCCATGCAGGTCAGCTGAGTCCGACCTGGCTGCCCGTTTGATGCTGGCGTTCGATGGCCCCCATCGACAGATAACTGGACGCCGGCTCTTGTGAGCCGGTGCTTTTGTCCCCATCATCGGGTATTGCACCCTAAACAAGTGGAGAGCCACACCCATGGCACAGCATTTTGACTATATCGCCATCGGCGGCGGCAGTGGCGGTATCGCCTCGGCCAATCGCGCCGCCATGCATGGCAAAAAAGTAGCCCTGATCGAAGCAAATGAGCTGGGGGGTACCTGTGTCAACGTCGGCTGTGTGCCCAAGAAAGCCATGTGGTATGCCGGCCAGATCGCCGATGCGCTCAGATATGGCGCCGACTACGGCTTCGATACCACACTCAACCACTTCAGCTGGGCCAAACTGGTCGAGTCACGCCAGGCTTACATCAGCCGCATTCACCACTCCTATGAGAATGTGCTCGGCAAGAACAAGATCACCGTCATCAAGGGCTTCGCCCGCTTCATCGATGGCAAGACGATCGAGGTCAATGGCGAGCAGTACAGCGCCGATCACATACTGATCGCCACCGGCGGTCATCCGGAAGTCCCCACTATTCCCGGTGTCGAACATGGCATAGATTCCGATGGCTTCTTCGCCTTGAGCAGTCAGCCCAAGCGCGTCGCCGTGGTCGGTGCCGGTTATATCGCCGTCGAGATCGCCGGTGTCATGCAGGCCCTGGGCTCGGAGACCCACCTGGTGGTGCGCAAGCAGGGCCCGCTGCGCAGTTTCGATCCCATGGTCCAGGAGACCCTGGTCGAGATCATGGCCGCCGAAGGCCCCAAGCTGCACACCCATGCCATGCCCAAAGCCATCATCAAGAACGCCGATGACAGCCTGACCCTGCAACTGGAAGATGGCCGCCATTTGACCGTCGACTGTCTGATCTGGGCCATAGGTCGCGCGCCTGCCACCGACCGGCTCAACCTGGCCGTTGCCGGGGTCACCCTGGATGCCAAGGGTTATATCCAGACCGACAAGTTCCAGAACACCCAGGTCCCCGGCATCTATGCGGTGGGTGACAACACCGGCCGCATCCAGCTCACCCCGGTGGCCGTCGCCGCCGGTCGTCGCCTCTCCGAGCGGCTGTTCAACAACAAGCCAGACGAGCACCTCAACTACGATCTGGTGCCGACCGTGGTGTTCAGCCACCCCCCCATCGGCACCATAGGCCTGACCGAACCCGAGGCCATCGCCCAATATGGTGAAGATCAGATCAAGGTGTATCGCAGCCAGTTCACCGCCATGTATTCGGCGCTGACCCAGCACCGCCAGCCCACCCGCATGAAGCTGGTCTGTGTCGGGCCAGAGGAGAAGGTGGTTGGCCTGCACGGCATAGGTTTCGCCATGGACGAGATCCTGCAAGGCTTCGGCGTGGCCATGAAGATGGGCGCCACCAAGGCGGACTTCGACAACTGTGTGGCCATTCATCCGACCAGCGCCGAAGAGTTCGTGACGATGCGC
>NZ_CDBJ01000087.1:39180-98159 GCF_000820045.1 Aeromonas rivuli
GCGTCCGAAGCGGATCTATCACCATCAGGAACGCTTCGGCCACTGCGTTGCAATACCCACCCCACCAGCGTGGAAGGGTGCGTGACCATTCGACAAGGTCCATTTCGGAGTCTCAACCCCGGCCAAGTGCCGGGTTTTTCTTTCTGCCGCACCAGCGATGCACGCTGCGATGAAATTACGTTAACCATATCTTTTTACGGTAATTTTACGCCAACCACCGACCACTTTATGGCGCCTTTACGCCCTTGTTCCATATGCTTTCAGGGTCAAATCCGACCTTGGAAATTTTGCTATGGAGTCGCTATGAACTGGCTGTATCTACTGCTTGTCCTCGCCCTCGTCTGTTACTTGGCTCGCGCTCTGACGCGCAGCCATGAGTGAGGAAACCATCATGTGGCAAGCCTATCTCTACCCGGCCGCCTTCGTGCTGCTGGTACTGCTCCCCGCCCCCTGGCTGGGTGCTTATATTCACCGGGTCTTCGAGGGACGGGTCAGCTGGTTGGCCCCCCTCGAGCGCCTCACCCTGGGTTGCTGTGGCACCGATGGCCGGGAGCAGGACTGGAAGTCCTATGGCCTGAGTCTGATCGCCTTCAACGGCGCAGGTGCTGGTCTGCTGTTCCTGATCCTGATGGCCCAGGGACTGCTGCCCCTCAACCCACAAGAGCTGCCAGGGTTGAGCTGGTCCCTGGCCCTCAATACCGCGGTCAGCTTCATGACCAACACCAACTGGCAAGCCTATTCCGGTGAAGCCAGCCTCTCCTATTTCAGCCAGATGGTCGGGCTCACGACCCAGAACTTCGTCTCGGCCGGTACCGGGGCCACTGTGGCCATCGCCCTGTTCCGTGGCTTGTCCCGCCAACAGACCCATCATCTGGGCAACTTCTGGCGCGATCTGGTGCGCTTCTGCCTCTATGTCTTGCTGCCCATGGCGCTGATCATGGCCCTGCTGCTGGTCTGGCAAGGGGTTCCCCAGAGTCTGTCTGCCTACCTGCCATTCCATGGTGTGGAAGGACAGGAGCAGCTAATGCCGCTGGGTCCTGCCGCCTCGCAGATTGCCATCAAGCAGCTCGGTTCCAACGGGGGTGGCTTCTTCGGGGTCAACTCGGCTCATCCGTTCGAGAACCCGACCGCCCTCGCCAACTGGCTGGAGATGGTCACCCTGCTGACCCTGCCCGCCGCCATGGTCTGCACTCTGGGCCGCTACGTGAAGGATGCGGGCCACAGCCGCGCCATCCTGGCGGCCATGACCCTGCTGCTGGTACTGGGGCTCAGCCTCGCCATCAGCCAGGAGCTCAAGGCAGATCCCAATCTGGCGCAACTGAGCAGTCAGGCGGGTAACTGGGAGGGCAAGGAGAGCCGCTTCGGCCCTGTGCTGTCCAGCATCTGGGAAGTGGCGACCACTGCCGCCTCCAACGGTTCGGTCAATGCCATGCACGACAGCTTCACCCCCCTGGGTGGCATGGTCGGCATGATCAACATGTTGCTGGGCGAGGTGGTGTTTGGCGGCGTCGGTGCCGGTATCTACGGCATGATGCTGTTCGTGTTGCTGACCGTCTTCCTGTGCGGGCTCATGGTGGGGCGCACCCCCAGCTACCTCGGCAAGCGACTCGGCATCACTGAGATGAAGTGGGTCGTTGCCAGCATGCTGGTCATGCCGGTCGGGGTATTGGTGATCGGTGGCCTCACCCTGCTGATGCCCGGCTCGCAAGCCATCATCGGTCACGATGGCCCCCACGGCCTGTCTCGGCTGCTCTATGCCTACGCCTCGGCGGCGGGCAACAACGGCTCCGCCTTCGCCGGTTTCGGCGCCGCCGACAGCTGGCAATGTGTCGCCATCGCCCTGGCCATGCTGCTTGGTCGCTTTGGCTACATCATCCCGGTACTCGCCATCGCCGGCCAACTCGCCAAGGCACCCACCCAGGAGCGGGGCGACGGGGACTTCCCGGTACGCGGCCCGCTGTTTATTACCTTGCTTATCATCACTGTCCTGCTGATGGGCGGCCTCTCCTTCCTGCCCGTGCTGGCACTGGGACCCGTCGCCGAACATCTGCTGCTAGGAGTTCAACCATGAGCCTATCCAATGCCAATTCGCTGACCGGGGACGCCACCAGCGGCAAGAGTCACTCCTTGCTGGCCCAGGCCGCCATCACGGCGCTGCGGCGCTTCCACCCCAAGGCGCTGCTGGCCAGCCCCATCCTCTTTACGCTCTGGCTGGCGGCGCTGATGGCTACCATAGAGTCCCTGCTTGGCCAGCCCCTCTCCGGGGTAACGGCCAGCCTGGCCTGGCAGCTCACGGCCTGGTTGTGGCTGACCCTCTGGTTTGCCAACTTCGCCGAGGCGCTGGCCGAGGGAAGAGGCAAAGCCAGGGCCGACAGCCTGAAGGCGGGCATGAGCCAGCTTCAGGCACGCTGGGTCAGCTCCCCGGAGGACAGTCTCGGCAGCTGGATCCCCGCCAGTCAATTGGTGAAGGGGGACATGGTGCTGGTCTGCAGTGGCGAGACCATACCGGCGGATGGTGAGGTCATCGCCGGGATCGCCTCGGTCAACGAGGCCGCCATCACCGGGGAATCTGCCCCTGTCATTCGCGAGTCCGGTACGGATCGCAGTGGTGTCACCGGCAACACCCAGGTTGTATCGGACAGGATCTGGGTGCGCGTCACCCAGAATCCGGGCGAGAGCACCCTCGACAGAATGATTGCACTGGTCGAAGGAGCAAAACGCCAGAAGACCCCGAATGAGATGGCCCTCGATGCCCTGCTGGTCGGGCTGACCCTGATCTTCTTGCTGGTGGTCGCAACCCTGCCCTGGTTCCTCGGCTACAACGGCAGCCAGGTGCCCAGACTCTATCTGATCGCGCTCTTTATCACCCTGATCCCGACCACCATCGGCGGCCTGCTCTCCGCCATCGGTATCGCCGGCATGGACCGGCTGGTAAAGCTCAATGTCATTGCCAAATCGGGTCGGGCGGTCGAAGCGGCCGGGGACGTTCGCACGCTCTTGCTCGACAAGACGGGGACCATCACCTTCGGTAACCGCATGGCGGACGAGTTCATCCCGGCGCCCGGCATAGAACCCGCCATGCTGGCTCAGGCGGCCATGCTGGCCTCCCTTGGCGATAACACCCCTGAGGGGAAATCCATCCTGACCCTGGCAGCCAAAAGCCAGACCAGGCCTAGCCTGGACCCGGATGATCGCCTGATCCCCTTCAGTGCCGAAACCCGGTTGAGCGGGCTGGATCGGGGTCATCTTCAGTATCGCAAAGGGGCCGTCGATGCCGTCCTCGCCTATCTGGGCATGACCCCCAAACAGCTGGTCGAGCCAATCCGCCTGGCGGTGGAGAAGATTGCGCGTCAGGGTGGCACCCCGCTGCTGGTCTGCAATCAGGAGAAACTGCTCGGGGCCGTCACTCTCAAGGACATCATCAAGCCCGGTATCAAGGCGCGCTTCCAGATGTTGCGCCATCTTGGCATCCGCACCGTGATGATCACCGGGGACAACCCGCTCACCGCCGCCGCCATCGCCGCCGAGGCCGGGGTGGATGACTTCATCGCCGAGGCAACGCCGGAGAAGAAGCTGGCCTATATCCGTCAGGAGCAGGCGGGTGGACGCTTGGTGGCCATGTGCGGCGATGGCGCCAATGACGCCCCGGCCCTGGCCCAGGCCGATGTGGGTCTGGCCATGAACGAGGGCACCCAGGCCGCCAAGGAGGCGGGCAACCTGATTGACCTGGACTCCAACCCCACCAAGTTGCTGGACGTGGTGCAGGTCGGCAAGCAGTTGCTGGTGACCCGGGGAGCCCTGACGACCTTCTCCATCGCCAACGATGTGGCCAAATATTTCGCCATACTACCCGCCCTGTTCATTGCCGCCTACCCGCAGCTCGATGCGTTGAACCTGATGCAGCTTGGCAGCCCCCAGAGCGCCATCTTGTCGGCCATCATCTTCAACGCCCTGATCATTGTGGCGCTGGTGCCTCTGGCCCTGCGTGGCGTCAGTCTGAGTGGCAGTGCCGCCAGCCTGCTGCGCCGCAACCTGCTGGTCTATGGCCTCGGCGGGCTGCTGGTTCCCTTTGTCGGCATCAAGCTCATCGATCTCGTCGTCACCGGCTTTGGCCTGGTGTAGCAAAACCCCATGGGGGCCACTGATGCAGGCCCCCGATTCATCGCGTTCGCCGTCACCGGCCGAACGCCAGGAAGAAGGACAAATCATGATAGCCATCAGAACACTGCTCACCCTGACCCTGTTGCTCGGCGTCGCCTACCCGCTGACCGTCACCCTGGTATCCCAGCTCATCTTTCCCTGGCAGGCCAATGGCAGCCAGATTATCAGCAAGGAGAACAAGCTTGTCGGCAGCGCCCTGCTGGCCCAGTCGTTCAGCAAGGAGGAGTACTTCCACTCCCGCCCCTCCGCCAGCGCCTATGCCAGCGTGGGGGGGGGCGGCAGCAATCTGGGGATGAGCTCCCCGCTGCGCGCCGAGTTTGCCCATCAGCAAGCCGCCGCCGGACAGGATAACTCCCCCGCCATGCTGACCCGTTCAGGTTCAGGGCTGGACCCGCAGCTGCCCCTCGATGCCGTGCTGGCTCAGGTGGCCCGCGTCGCCCAGGCCAGGCAACTGGATCCAGAACAGCTGACGGAGCTGGTCAAGTCCCGGGCACAAGCTGGTATCCTAGGCCCGCAAATCGTCAATATTCTCGAGCTGAATCTGGTGCTCGATAAGGAAAAGGATGCGTGATGAGCAGAGGGCCGATGCCCTGCTGGCCAGCCTGGCAGAGGAGAGCAAAGGCAGGCTGAAGGTCTTTCTGGGCGCGGCCCCTGGCGTAGGCAAGACCTACGCCATGTTGCAGGCGGCACGGGAACAGGCCAGGGAAGGGACGGACATACTGATAGGTGTGGTGGAGACCCATGGCCGCCAGGAGACCCTGGCCCTGCTCGATCAGCTGGCTATCTTGCCACGCAAGACCCATCTGCATCGTCAGCAACGGCTCGATGAGATGGACCTCGATGGCCTGCTGACCCGCAAACCCGCCATCGCCGTGGTCGATGAACTGGCACACAGCAACGCCCCGGGGAGCCGCCATGAGAAGCGCTGGCAGGATGTGCAGGAGCTGCTCGATGCCGGTATCGACGTCTATACCACCCTCAATGTGCAGCATCTGGAGAGCCTCAACGATCTGGTATGGCAACTGACGGGGGTCAGGGTCAGGGAGACGCTACCAGACAGCGTCTTGCTGGAAGCTGACAGCCTGGTGCTGATCGATCTGCCTCCGCGCGAGCTGCTCGATCGCCTGCGCGAGGGCAAGGTCTATGTGCCCCAGCAGGCCATGGCGGCCCTGCACTCCTTCTTCTCTCTCAACAACCTCACCGCCCTGCGCGAACTTGCGATGCAGACCGCGGCCAGTCATGTGGAGGGAGATCTGCAGTTGCAGTGGCAGGCGGCCGGCAAGAGTACCCAGCCCCTGCGTGGCAAGCTGATGGTCTGTCTCGGTGAACAACATGGCCCGGCCCTGGTGCGACACGGCCATCGCCTCGCCCAGCGCCGCCAGTTGCCCTGGTTGGTGGTGCATGTGGATAGTCGCGGGCAGCGGTCGGCCGAACTGGAGCAGGCCCTGGCCCTGGCCGCCCAACTGGGTGCCAAGGTGCTGACCCTCTCCAGCCCGGCGGTAGCCGATACCCTGATGGAGACGGCGGCCCAGCAGCAGGCCTCGCAGCTGCTGCTTGGCAAGCCCCACAAGGCCCCCTGGCGCAGATCCCTGGTGCAGCACCTGTTGCAGCGAGCCAGGGGACTGGAGATTACCCTGGTCGATACGGGCCCCCATCACGGGGGCCCCGTGCTGCGTGAAGCCCCCCCCGGACAGATCAGTCAGTGCCTGCTGGCGGTTGCCATCATGGCCATCACCTCGGCCATTGCCTGGGGTCTGTCTCATTGGTTACCCGCCGCCTCCCTGCCACTGCTGTTTGTGCTGGGGGTGCTGGCCACGGCGCTCACCACCAGTCAGCTGCCCGCCATTCTGGCCGCCATACTGGGCTTTCTCGCCCATAACCTGCTGTTCACCGCCCCCTATTTCTCCCTGACGGTACACAGTCACAGCGACCTGCTGACCCTGTTCGTGCTGTTCATCGTCGGCATAGCGGCGGGGCGACTCGCCTCTCGCCAACGTCAGCAACTGATCGGGTTGCGTGAGACACAGCAGCTCGGTACTGCCCTGCTCTCCCTCAGCCAGGAGCTGGCCAGTGCCAACGGTCCGGAGGAGGTGTTGCGCCAAGGTGCGCAAGCCATCTCCCTGGCCCTGGCCCAACCCGCCTTCGCCATCGATAACCTCTATCAGGATCGCGCAGGTACCATCCCCTACCTGCCCGGCCAGACCGACAAGGCAGCCATCGACTGGAGCCTCTCCCAGCAACAGAGCGCCGGGGCCTACACCGCCACCCTCAACGCCGCCGAGGCTCAGTATCACCCCCTCACCCCCGAACTGGCCCTTGGTATCCGTCTGGCCCAACCCCTCTCTGCCTCTGCCGAACACCAGTTGCAAGCCCTGCTGACCGATATCCGTGCCGCCCTTGCCCGTATCGAACTGAATGAGCGGCTGGCCCAGAGCCAGTTGCAGGCGGAAACGGACAGGATGCGAGCCGCCCTGCTCTCCTCCGTCTCCCATGACCTGAAGACACCACTGGCCGCCATCATGGGGGCTGGCAGCACGCTCCTGGAGTACGGCGACAGAATTGGTCAACAGGACAGGGATGAGCTGCTCCATTCGGTGCAGGAAGAGGCGCAACGTCTGCACAGCTATGTGCAGAACCTGCTGGATATGACCCGCATTGGCTCCCCGGACTTCCAGCTCAAGCGCGACTGGGTGAGTCTGGCCGATCTGGTGGAGAGTGCCCGTCGCCGACTCGATACGTCCTGGCGCCAGCATGCCTTGTTGATCCATTTCGATCAGACCCCGCCCCTCCTCTATGTCCACGGCGCCCTGCTCGAGCAAGTGCTGGTCAACATCCTGGATAACGCCTCCCGCTACTCCCCGGCTGGTACGCCTATCGAGTTTCGAGTCATGCTGGCCGAGCCCGATCTCATCATGGATATCATCGACATCGGGGTCGGCATCGCCGCCGCAGACAGAGACAAGATCTTCAATCTCTTCTACACCCAACCCGTGGGAGACAGTGGCAGTCGTGGCACCGGGCTTGGCCTGGCCATCTCTCGCGCTATGATAGAGGCCCATGGCGGTCGTATCTGGGCCTTCGCCGGCCCCAATGGCAACGGCACCTGCATGCGTATCTCTCTACCTTTGGCCCTCAATGCACCCGATGGGCAGGCTGAGATGGAGATGGCCAGACCATGATGGGACAGCAACAACAGGGAGTAAAAATGAACTTCAGGAGAGCAGATGGCCCATATCTTGGTCATAGATGACGAGGTCCCGATCCGGCGCTTTTTGCGCATCAGCCTGATCGCCGAAGGCCATCAGGTGAGCGAAGCGGCCAGCGTGCAGGAGGGGTTAGCCCAGTATCGTCACCTCAATCCTGACCTGGTCATTCTGGATCTGGGTCTGCCAGACGGCGATGGTCTGACGGTGTTGCAGGCCATTCGGGCCCATCACCCCCACCCTGTCTTGATCCTGTCGGCGCGGGATTCGGAGCAGGAGAAAGTCAGGCTGCTGGATGCGGGCGCCAACGACTACATGAGTAAACCCTTCGGCATTGGGGAGATGATGGCCCGGATCAGGGTACTGCTCAGGCAGCGGGCGGGTGCCAGCAGTGGCGACTGCCGCCACTTCCCCCAGTGCGATCTAACCCTGGAGATAGGCAATCACAGGGTAAGCCTGCGCGGCGAGGAGATCACCCTCTCGCGCAAGGAGTTTGCCCTGTTGCAGACCCTGGTCTGCCACCCGGGAAAACTGGTCTTGCAGACCCAGCTACTCAATGAGATCTGGGGCCCCAGCCACAAGGAAGATACCCACTACCTGCGAATCGTCATCGCCAGCCTGCGCAAGAAGCTGGGGGATAACCCCCAGCAACCCAGCCTGATCGAGACGGAGCCCGGGATCGGCTACCGTTTTATCGGCAGCTGACGTTTCACGTGGAACGTCGTCCGCGACACAGTCAAGTAAGCAAACCACAACCCCCAAGCAAAAACCCGAGGTCCTGCACAATCGCAGCCACTGCCAGCCCCGGCTGAGCAGCATGGAGTCGGCCAGTTCGATGAGCATCGAGCTGGATAACCGAATCTGTCTGCTCTCTCCCAGTCAGGCAGCCTGGATCCCCGCGGGCACTCCCCAGTGCTGATGCGTGGTGTGCTCGCCTATCGCTCCTTCTCTTACACGCCACAGCCCGATCGGCTCAACCGGCTGGCCGAACGGGCAGGTGCCAGTGACAAAAACACAGGTCGCATTTTCATGCGCGATACCGATATGACGTATCAGGCCTGGCGTCAGCAATGGCGCCCTGGCGCTGCTGGCCAAAGCCATGCCCATCAGCCGGGTGGCCACAGCGCGGGAGTTCTCCAGCGACAGCGCCTTCATCGTTCTCTTCCGCCAGCACAGGGGACCGACTCAGCTGCGGGGAGCGGTCGACACGGCCGGGCTGATCTCTGTCACCAGGGTATCAAGGGGAAGTTGTCTCAGATTGGCCATGGCATCGGCCACCACAGACCGGGAGGCCCGCTGTTGCTGCTCGTGGATCTCTTGCTGCAAACTCGCCAGATCCAGTTCGGGTCTGGCGGCATCATCGGCCATGACAGACAGGCTCAGGGTGCTCAATATCAAGGTAGTGATCAGGCTCTTCATATTCGTTTCTCCGGTGTGAGTCGCTATGACAGCCTGACTATTCCAATTCTTATGCCATAATCACAACGTATTGATATTTATATATTTTACTTATAAACCTCATGTTTATAGCCAAGCGGAACTCAATAATTGTACAAATTTAAGCCACATCTTGGCGAATCTCACCACCAGGGAAATAGGCCAACTTGTTCCACGTGGAACAAGGGATTTTTTCATCGACACCCGCTTTTAAACTGAGCTAAGGTGCTACATCCCCGTAGCCGATTTTTGGAAGCGTTACCGAATGGAATTTTCTGTATTCGGCGAGAAGTTCACTCGCCACGCCGGTATCACCCAACTCATGGATGATCTCAATCAGGGGCTGACCAATCCGGACGCCATCATGCTGGGGGGCGGAAACCCGGCCCCCATACCGGCCATGCTGGAGCGCTTCCAGCAGGAGGCACAGACCTTGCTCGACAGTGGTGAACTGATCAAGGCCATGGCCAACTATGATGGTCCCCAGGGCAAAGACAGGTTTACCCACGCATTGGCCAAGCTGCTCAAGGCCGAGCTGGGCTGGGATATCTCGGCTCGCAACATCGCCCTCACCAACGGTAGCCAGACCGCGTTCTTCTATCTGTTCAATTTGCTGGCCGGTGATTTCGCCGATGGCCGCAAGAAGAAGATCCTCTTCCCCCTGGCCCCCGAATATATCGGCTACGGTGACTCCGCCCTTGGGGAGGATCACTTCGTTGCCTACAAGCCAACCATAGAGAAGCTGCCGGATGGCCAGTTCAAGTACCATGTCGACTTCGAGAGTCTGCGTGTAGGGGATGACATCGGTGCTATCTGTGTCTCACGCCCCACCAATCCGACCGGTAATGTATTGACCGATGAAGAGATAGAGCATCTGGACCAGATCGCCCGCGACAAGGGCATTCCGCTGATCCTCGACAATGCCTATGGGGTGCCCTTCCCCGGGATCATCTTCAGCCAGGCCAAGCCGTTCTGGAACCTCAACACCATCCTCTGCATGAGCCTCTCCAAGCTGGGCCTGCCGGGCACCCGTTGCGGCATCGTCATCGCCGATGAACCCATCATCCAGGCCATCACCAACCTGAGTGGCATCATCAATCTGGCGCCGGGCAGCCTGGGACCGGCGTTGACCATACCGCTGATCGAGAGTGGCGAGATCATCAAGTTGAGTGAAAAGGTGGTGAAGCCCTTCTATCGCCAGCGAGCCGACCTGGCCGTCAGCTTGCTGCGCGATGCGATCCCGGACTCACGCTTCCATATCCACAAGCCGGAGGGTGCCCTCTTCCTCTGGCTCTGGTTCGAAGACTTGCCGATCCACTGTCAGGAGCTCTACGAGCGCCTCAAGCAGAAGAACCTGCTGATCGTGCCTGGCCACTACTTCTTCCCGGGCATAGAGGATCCGAGCTGGCGTCACAGTCAGGAGTGCATCCGCCTCAACTATGCCCAGAATGAAGAGCTGGTGCGCCGTGGTGTTGCCATTCTGGCCGAGGAGATCAATGCACTCTATGGGGCCGAGACTCGGGCCAGGGCTGGTTGACCCCGCAACGGACAGACACAAAAAAGGCCTGCAAATATGCAGGCCTTTTCATGACTGGTTGGCTTAACTCGGCAATGTCATTGCGTCAGGTTTGCCGATGGGGATGGCGCGTGGCTTGAGCGCTTCAGGCAGCTCACGGGCCAGGTCGATGGTGAGCAGACCATGCTCGAGTCTGGCCCCCTGCACCTCGACATGCTGGCTCAGCTTGAAGGCCAGCTCGAAGTCACGTTCGGCAATCCCCTGATGGAGGAAGTGGCGATCCTCTTTAATGGCCGCCTTGCGGCCCTTCACCTTGAGGGTGCCCAGTTCGGTTTCAAGCTCCAGTTCGTCTTGCTCAAAACCAGCGACGGCTATGGTGATGCGATAGCTGTCTTGCTCCCGCTTCTCGATGTTGTAAGGGGGATACGCATTCTTCTGCTCATGCAGTGCTTTCAGTTCATGAGCCATGCGATCGAAGCCGACGGCATTGGAATTGAGATGAGATAAATCGAGGTTGCGCATAATCCTATCCTTCTAATAAGCAACAGGTCAGTTTTCAACGAGCCCGGTGACGGCACCCGAACAATTCACAGGGTCTCAACCGTTGATGGCAATCTTGCGCGGCTTCATCGCCTCAGGCACTTCACGCATCAACTCGATATGGAGCAAGCCGTTCTTGAGATCTGCCCCCTTGACTCGCACATAGTCGGCAAGCTGGAAGCGACGCTCGAAACCACGCTCGGCGATGCCCTGGTAGAGATAGTTGCGATCGGTGTCGGCCTGCTTGCTCCCCTTCACGGTCAGGAGGTTCTCCTGGAAGCTCAACTCCAGCTCATCCTGGGTAAAGCCCGCCACCGCCATGCTGATGCGGTAGTCATTCTCGCCCAACTGTTCGATGTTGTAGGGGGGATAACCGGCATTGCCGTTGCTGGCCGCCGACTCAATGAGATTGGCCAGACGATCGAAACCGATAGCAGAACGATAGAGCGGAGAAAAATCGATAGAACGCATAAAAGTATCCTCTTTTGAGCGATAGCTTGCTGTTTGCCCTCCCAGTGGACGGGCACCTGGTCGAAACCTCTAGTGAGCGTTTCAGCCTTATCCTCTATATAAGGTCATCAAATCGGCTTTCAAGAGTCGGTCATAAAAGAAATATCACTTTTCCCGTTCAGCAATATTGGCCCGATCGTATCGAATATCGACCCATGGGCCACTGCTGCCGATCCATAGACTCCCCCATACTGGTCGCACATTCACCCATATCACGGAGTCAGCCATGAAGATTACTCAGGTTCGTAATGCCACCCTGCTCATCGACTATGCCGGTACACGCTTCCTCGTGGATCCCATGTTGGCCCCCAAGGGCAGCTATCCCGCCTTCGAAGGAACGGCCAACAGCCATCTGCGCAACCCCTTGGTCGAGCTGCCCCTGCCCATGGCCCAGCTGCTCGATGTCGATGCCGTCATCGTCACCCACGATCACCTCGATCACTGGGATGAGACAGCCCAGCGGCTGATCCCCAAGAGACTGCCTCTGTTCGTGCAGCACCAGAAAGATGCCGAAACCATTCAAGCGGCCGGCTTCGAGGATGTGCGCATCCTGGAAGAGGAGCTGACATTCTCAGGCATCAGCTTGCTCAAGACGGCGGGCCAGCATGGCAGCGATGAGATCATGGGTGCGCTGGGAGACAGGCTGGGTGAGGTGTGTGGCATCATCTTCAACCATCCCCAGGAGAAATCACTCTATCTGGCAGGAGACACCGTCTGGAATCATGATGTGGCCATGAGCCTGCAGCGCCACCAGCCCGAGGTCATCATCCTCAACAGCGGCGATGCCCAGATCCCCGGCCTGGGCTCCATCATCATGAACAAGGAAGATCTCCATGCTGTCTACCAGGCGGCGCCGCAGGCCACCCTGATTGCCAGCCACATGGAGGCGGTCAATCACGCCATGCTATCCCGTGCCGAGCTGAGCGACTTTCTGACAGAGCAGGCAATGACGGACCGGGTGCTGATACCGGCAGACGGTGCAGTGATCCACCTCTAAACAGGAGGGCCATGGCATGCCATGGCCCTTCGACTTTTCCGTCAACCCGCATATGATGGCGCAAAGAGTCGCCAGGGATCCGCCTCATGCCCACCTCTACTTCCACCACAGTGCCAGTCGTCGCCATCCTGGCCTTCAACCACTTCAGCCCCTTCCACTTCTCGGTACCCTGCCTCATCTTCGGTGACAGCATGTTGCCGGGCCCGCCGTTATTCGAGCTCAGGCTCTGCGCCGGTGAATCTGGTCAACTGCGATCTCCCCAAGGCTTCCTCATCGACAGCCTGCTGCCGCTGGCGGCTGTGGCGGATGCCGATATCATCATCATCCCTTTCTGGCGCAACCCGGCCGAGCGTCCAGAGCCCGCGCTGCTTGAAGCCTTGGTCGCCGCCCGAGCGAGGGGCGCTCAGATAGTCGGGCTCTGCCTTGGCACCTACGTGCTCGCCTATGCAGGGATCCTCGATGGCCACAGGGCTGCCACTCACTGGGAGTTTGAACAGGATTTTGGCCAGCGCTTTCCCCGTGTTCAGCTCGATAGCAATGCACTCTACGTGGATGATGATCGGCTGATCTCCTCGGCAGGCACGGCGGCCGGTCTGGACTGTTGCCTGTATCTGGTGCGCCAGCACTATGGCAGCCGCCTTGCCAACAAGCTGGCGCGGCGACTGGTGATCCCGCCCCACAGAGAAGGCGGTCAGGCCCAGTTCATCGAGCGACCCGTGCCAGCATCGACCCAGGATGCCCGCATCAACCAGCTGCTCGATCACTTGCGTACCCATTTGGCGCAGCCCCATACCCTCGACAGCCTGGCCGACCACTGCCTGATGAGCCGACGCACCTTTACCCGTCGTTTCCAGCAGGCAACCGGTCTCTCCGTCGGGGAGTGGTTGCTTGCCGAGCGCCTCAGACGCAGTCAGGAGCTGCTGGAAGCCAGCAGCCACGCCGTAGAGCGCATCGCCGAGCTGGTGGGCTTCAGTACCGCAGCCTCCCTTCGCCAGCACTTTCGTGTCCGCTTCGGGGTCTCGCCAAGTGAGTGGCGCCGAACCTTCCGAGGCCGGGATCCGGCGCCCTTGCTCGACAGGGTCTAGGCACTTTCTCACCGCATTGTTCAGCCATTTCGCTGCCCTTTGGCAAACGCCACGCAAACAAAAAGCCGGTCACAGGGACCGGCTTTTTCAGGGTTGCGTTGATGCAACGGGCGTTGCTTAGACGTCGAGGTTGGCCACCCGCAGGGCGTTGGTCTCGATAAATTCACGACGCGGCTCGACCGCATCCCCCATCAGGGTGGAGAAGAGCTGGTCGGCACCGACGGCATCTTCTATGGTGACGCGCAACATGCGACGCGCTTCCGGATCCATGGTGGTCTCCCACAACTGCTCCGGGTTCATCTCACCCAACCCTTTATAGCGCTGGATGTAGATGCCACGCTTGCCTTCGCCCATCAGCCACTCGACGGCTTCCACGAAGTTGTCGACCGGCTTCACCTTCTCGCCCCGCTTGATGAAACCACCCTCCTCGATGAGGTTGGCGATCTCCTTGCCCAGGGAGACCAGCTGGCGGTACTCATTGGACTGCAGGAAGTCATAGCTGATCGGGTATTCGCGATCGACACCGTGCTGACGTACCACGGCGTGGGGTACGAACAGACGACGCTCTTCGTCACGGCGCACCTGGATCTGATACTGGATGCCGTGGTTGCTCTCGTTGAGCACGAGTTCCATGGCTTGGCACCAGGCCAACAGATCGCTCTCGCTGGCCAGCAGGGCTTCGTTCAACTCAGGCTGATAGATCAGCTGAGTCAGGACGGCATCCGGGGCGCGGCGGGACATACGGGTGATCAGGTGAGACACGGCGCGGTGCTGGTTGACCAGTCGCTCCAGCGCCTCGCCACCGATGGCTGGGGCGGATTCGTTGACGTGCAGGGTCGCACCGTCCAGCGCCATGGCAGTCTGGTACTGCAGCAGGGCGCTCTCATCTTTCAGATACTGCTCCTGCTTGCCCTTCTTGACCTTGTAGAGCGGCGGCTGGGCGATATAGACATAGCCGCGCTCGATGATTTCCGGCATCTGGCGATAGAAGAAGGTCAGCAGCAGGGTACGGATGTGCGCACCATCGACGTCCGCATCGGTCATGATGATGATGTTGTGATAGCGCAGCTTGTCCGGGTTGTACTCGTCACGACCTATGCCACAGCCCAGGGCCGTGATCAGGGTGCCCACCTCTTGGGAGGAGATCATGCGATCGAAACGGGCCCGCTCCACGTTCAGGATCTTGCCCTTGAGCGGCAAGATGGCCTGGTTTTTACGGTTACGACCCTGCTTGGCGGAGCCGCCAGCAGAGTCCCCTTCCACTATGTAGAGTTCGGAGAGGGCCGGGTCTTTCTCCTGGCAGTCTGCCAGCTTGCCGGGCAGGCCGGCGATGTCCAGCGCACCCTTGCGACGGGTCAGTTCACGGGCCTTGCGGGCTGCCTCACGGGCACGGGCCGCATCGATGATCTTGTTGACCACGATCTTGGCATCGCCCGGGTTTTCCAGCAGGAATTCGCTCAGCTTCTCACCCATCGCCTGTTCAACGGCGGTCTTCACTTCGGAAGAGACCAGCTTGTCCTTGGTCTGGGAGGAGAACTTGGGATCAGGCACCTTGACCGAGATGACGGCAATCAGACCCTCACGGACGTCGTCGCCACTGGCAGCCGACTTGGCCTTCTTGCTGTAGTCCTCTTTGTCCATATAGGTGTTGAGGGTACGGGTCAGTGCGGTACGGAAGCCCACCAGGTGGGTGCCGCCATCGCGCTGGGGAATGTTGTTGGTGAAGCAGTACACCCCTTCCTGATAGGCGTCGTTCCACTGCATGGCGACTTCGACCCCGATACCGTCCTGCTCGGTGGTGAAGTGGAACACCTTCTGGTGGATCGGCGTCTTGTTCTGGTTCAGGTATTCGACGAAGGCCTTGATGCCCCCCTCGTAGCAGAAGTGCACCTCACGGCCATCACGCTCATCTTCGAGGCGGATAGAGACCCCGGAGTTGAGGAAGGAGAGTTCCCGCAGACGCTTGGCCAGAATATCGTAGTGATACAGGGTGTCGCTGAAGATGGTCGAGCTCGGCCAGAAACGCACTTCGGTACCGGTGCCGGACGAGCTGTCGCCGATCTGCTTGAGCGGCGCCTGCGGCTCACCCAGGTGGTAGGTCTGCTCATAGACATGGCCGTTGCGACGAATGGTCAGCAGCAGCTTGTCAGACAGGGCGTTAACTACGGAGACACCCACGCCATGGAGGCCGCCGGATACCTTGTAGGAGTTGTCATCGAACTTACCGCCGGCGTGCAGTACCGTCATGATGACTTCGGCAGCGGATCGACCCTCTTCTTCGTGCATGTCGACCGGGATACCCCGGCCATTGTCACGCACGGAAACGGAGCCATCGGAATGGATCTTGACCTGGATATCGGAACAGTAGCCAGCCAGAGCTTCGTCAATGGAGTTATCGACGACCTCGAACACCATGTGGTGCAGACCCGAGCCATCGTCCGTATCGCCGATATACATCCCCGGGCGCTTACGGACTGCATCCAGCCCCTTAAGCACCTTGATATTCGAGGAGTCGTAAGTATTTTCACTCATAGCTTACTCTCTGCCTTCTCTAGCGTTTCGGAGATCTTGCCTTGTTCCACGTGGAACAACTTGCA
The DNA here is from genome assembly GCF_000820045.1 of Aeromonas rivuli. Taxonomy (GTDB): domain Bacteria; phylum Pseudomonadota; class Gammaproteobacteria; order Enterobacterales; family Aeromonadaceae; genus Aeromonas; species Aeromonas rivuli. The sequence goes on from NZ_CDBJ01000087.1 coordinate 55,227, forward strand.
GTCATTCGCATCCATCATGTCTGCGAGCTGGCCGGTATCGATGGCGGTGATAAACACCTGAGTCGCACACTGCTTCAGCCTTGCGGCCAACAGACGGCGTTTGTCGATATCCAGTTCAGAGGCAAAATCGTCAATTAAAAAAATACAGCCACGGCTGCTATGTTGATTCAAATAGAGCCCTTGGGCCAGTCGCATGGCACAGACCAACAACTTCAGCTGACCCCGGGACAAAATATCCTGAGCGGGTACTCCATTCGCCTTGAGGCGTACATCGGCCTTCTGGGGGCCAACGCCGGTATAACCCAGGTTTTGATCCCGCTCGAATCCCGCCGCCAGCAGATCGCCGAGGGGGGTATCCTTCTCCCAGCCGCGATAAAAGCCGAGGCTGATATCGAACTCCGGCAGAAAATCCGCCGTCATCTCCTGGATGAACGGCGTAATAGCCTGACAATAGCTGGCGCGAAAGCCTGCTAATTCATCACCTAGCCGAGCCAGTTCCTGATCCCAGAATGCCAGCTGGCGATACTGGGTCGCAGTGCGTAGCAGGGCATTGCGCTGCTTGAGCAGCCGCCGTACTCGCCCCCACAAGGAGAAGAATCCCGGCTGCAGGTGAAACACGCCCCAGTCGAGCCAGGCACGACGTGGCTGGGGACCGCCGGTCAGCAGGTCGAAGCCATCGGGATGGATCAACTGCACCGGCAGCAGCTCGGCCAGGTCAGCCAACCGCTGGGCCTGGGCCCCGGCGATCTTGAGCTGGGTGTCGCCGTTTTTTTCCTTGGCCAGACCGATGGGAACGGTGCGCCCGTCGAGCTCGCACTGGGCGAACAAGACAAATCCCTTCTCGCCCTGACGGACAACTCGCCCAGTGAGATGAGTGCGAAAGGAGCGGCCCAGACCAAGGTAGTGAATAGCCTCCAGTACGCTGGTCTTGCCGCTGCCGTTACACCCCACCAGGATATTGAGTCCGGGGGACAGCGTGAGACTGGCTTGCTGGATATTGCGAAAGTCGTTGAGCTGGAGCTTGACCAGGGACACGACTAGATCCGCATCGGCATGACCACGTATTGAGCGTCCTGACTATCAAAATCCTCAATAATGGCACTGCTGATGGAGTCACTCAGGCTGACCCGGATCTGGTCACATTTTAACGTATTCAGCACGTCGAGCACATAGGAGACGTTGAAGCCGATCTCCAGCTCGCTGGCGTCATATTGTACGTCAAGCAGCTCCTCGGCTTCTTCCTGTTCCGGGTTATTGGCGGTGATCCGCAGCAAATGCTGCTGCAAATTGAGACGCACCCCACGGAATTTCTCGTTGGAGAGAATGGCGGCCCGGGAAAATGCCTGGCGCAGATCTTCTCGTCCGGCGATCAGGGCCTTGTCGCTGCCACGGGGGATGACGCGGCGCCAATCGGGGAAGCGGCCATCCACCAGCTTGGAGGTAAAGATAAAACCATCGAGGGCGGCGCGCAGGTTGCTGCGACCAATCTGCAAGCGTACCGGTTTGTCTTCCGCCTCCAGCAGCCGCACCAGCTCCAGCACCCCTTTACGGGGCAGGATAACCTGATGATCGGGCAGCGAATCTTCCACGACCTCCCGGCGGCAGGTGGCGAGACGGTGACCATCGGTCGCGACGGTGCGCAGGCCGTGGCCCTCGCTCTCGAACAGCATGCCATTGAGGTAGTAACGCACATCCTGGCTGGCCATGGAGAACTGGGTCGCCTCGATCAGTCGCTTCAGCTCCAGCTGACTGATGTCGAATTCGAGCACGGATTCCCAATCTTCGATATTGGGGTATTCGGTCGCCGGCAGGGTCGACAGGTTGAAGCGGGAGCGACCGGAACGAATGATGAGTCGCTCGCCTTCGGTATTGAAGCGTATCTCAGCCCCTTCCGGCAGGCCGCGGCAGATATCGAGCAGCTTGCGAGCCGGCACTGTCGTGCGGCCATCCTGGCTTGCGCCTTCTAGATGGACCTGCCCTATCATCTCGACTTCGAGATCGGTGCCGGTTAGCGACAGCAAGCCATGGCTCACCTCGAGCAGGACATTGCCGAGGATGGGCAGTGTCGGTCGGCCACCCAGGGCGCCAGACACCAGTTGCAGGGGACGTAACAGGGCCTCGCGGCTAATTTCGAGCTGCATCTGTGCTCTCCGTTGTGATTAGGAGGAAAAGATTCGGATCAGGTTGGAATATTCGCGCTGCATCTGTGCACTCCGTTCCGTGATCAGGACGAAAGGGTACGGATCAGGTTGGAATAGTCTTCCTTGATGTCGTGACTCTCCTCCTTCAGCTGCTCTATCTTGCGACAGGCATGAAGGACTGTGGTGTGGTCACGGCCACCGAAGGCATCCCCTATTTCCGGCAAACTGTGGTTGGTCAGCTCCTTGGCCAGGGCCATGGCGAGCTGACGAGGGCGGGCCACCGAGCGGGAACGCCGCTTGGAGAGCAGGTCAGCCAGCTTGATCTTGTAGTACTCGGCCACCGTCTTCTGGATGTTGTCGATGGTCACCAGCTTCTCTTGCAGCGCCAGCAAGTCGCGCAATGCCTCACGCACGAAGTCGATGTTGATGGCCCGGCCGGTGAAGTTGGCGTTGGCGATGACCCGATTAAGGGCGCCTTCCAGTTCACGGACGTTGGATCTCAGTCGCTTGGCGATGAAGAAGGCGACCTCGTCCGGCAGATGGACCTGGTTCTCGTCCGCCTTGCGCATCAGAATGGCCACCCGGGTTTCCAGCTCCGGCGGCTCGATCGCCACCGTCAGTCCCCAACCGAAGCGGGACTTGAGGCGATCTTCGACCCCGTTGATCTCCTTGGGATAGCGATCCGAGGTCAGGATGATCTGCTGATTACCTTCCAGCAAGGCATTGAAGGTGTGGAAGAACTCCTCCTGGGAGCGCTCCTTGTTGGCGAAGAACTGGATGTCATCGATGAGCAGGGCATCGACGCTACGGTAATAACGCTTGAACTCTTCAATGGCGTTATTCTGCAGCGCCTTCACCATGTCCTGGACGAAGCGCTCGGAGTGCATATAGATGACTTTGGCATCCTTCTTGCGCTCCTTGATGGCATTGCCAACGGCGTGCAACAGGTGGGTCTTGCCCAAACCGGTGCCGCCATAGAGGAACAGGGGGTTATAGGCCCCGCCCGGATTATCGGCCACCTGACGGGCCGCCGCACGGGCCAACTGGTTCGACTTACCCTCGACGAAATTCTCGAAGGTGTAGTTTACGTTGGTGTTGCTCTTGTGGTTCGGTTCAGGCTTGGCGGCGTCCTTGCTTTCCCAGCTCTTCTGCAAGTTATTCACAGGCGCGGCGCCGCGCACCGGGGCTCTCGCAACGGCGACGGGGTGGGGACGATTGCCTATATCAAAACGCAGGGTGGGGCCATCAACACCACAGATCTCGGTGATGATGCCATTGACCCGGAGCAGGTACTTGTCACGTACCCAGTCCAGGACGAAGCGATTCGGTGCATACAGGGTCAGAGTATTGTCACTCAACTCCGCTTGAAGCGGCCGGATCCACATGCTGAATTCTGCCGAGGGCAATTCATCTTGCAGCCGGTGAAGGCACTGCTGCCATAGCGAAGCAGTCACTCTGGACTCCCGTTTATTGATTAGCTAAAGACCGGCTATTCTACGTTTTTAGCCGGTGGATCTCTAGCCGCCAGCTCGCGGATCCAGCAAATAAGATCCTTGACTTTCAAGGATCCGACGGCTCAGGATCCCATTTCATCCCCAAACTTACCCACAGCATGAACGAGGCAGGATCCGGGGTGATTCAGAGTTATTTGATATAACCAAATATGATTTATTTTTCAGAACTTATTCCAATAACATTCACTCACTTTCAGTCATTAAAACTAGAAACACAGAACAACAGAGAGAGGTATACCCATGTCTTCATCTATCAAGCTGGTGTCCGGCGCCGCCATATTGTTGGCCATGCTCTCCGGTCAAGCCGTCGCCCAGGAGACCATCAAGGTCGGCATGTCTGGCAAATATTTCCCGTTCACCTTCGTCAAGCAGGACAAACTGCAGGGCTTTGAGGTCGACATGTGGAACCAGATCGGTGAGCGCACCGGCTACAAGGTTGAATTCGTGACCGCCAGCTTCTCCGGCCTGTTTGGCATGCTGGAAACCGGTCGGGTCGATACCATCTCCAACCAGATCACCATCACAGACGAGCGCAAGGCCAAGTACGACTTCTCCCAGCCTTATGTCTATGACGGTGCCCAGATCGTGGTTCGCAAGGGCAACAGCACCATTAATGGTATCAAAGACCTGGAAGGCAAGAAGGTTGCCGTCAACCTGGGCTCCAACTTCGAAGAGCTGCTGCGCAAGAACGATCCTGACCACAAGATGGACATCCGCACCTATGACTCCGCCTTCGAGCAGGATGTCGCCCTGGGCCGTATCGATGCCTTCGTGATGGACCGCGTCTCCACCGCTCAGCTGATCAAAGAGTCCAAGCTGCCGCTGCAGCAGGCTGGCAAGCCGTTCGAGACCATCGAAAACGCCCTGCCCTTCCTGAAGACGCCCAAGCAGCAAGCCCTGCTGGCCAAGGTCGATGAAGCCTTGACTGCCATGCGCAAAGACGGCGCTCTCAAGCAGATCTCCGAGAAGTGGTTCGCGGCGGACATCACCAATAAATAAATGATGGAATTCGATCTCGATTACACGCTGGGGCTGTTTCCGATCCTGCTCAAATACCTGGGCACGACCATGGAAATGGCCCTGTGGGGATTCGTACTGGCACTCGTCCTGTCGCTGATATTGGCGATAGTGCGGGTGTTTCGCGTTCCCGTCATTCACTGGTTGGCCATGCTCTATATCTCGTTCTTCCGAGGTACCCCGCTGCTGGTCCAGCTGTTCCTGCTCTATTACGGTCTGCCGCAACTCTTTCCCATCTTCGTGGGAATGGACGCTTTTACCGCATCCATCGTCGGCCTGACCCTGCACTTTGCCGCTTACATGGCCGAGTCGATCCGTGCCGCCATTCTGGGTATCCACAAGAGCCAGATGGAAGCCGCCCTCAGCATCGGCATGAGCAAGCTGCAGGCCATGCAGCGCATCATCTTGCCCCAGGCTGCCCGCATCGCCACGCCCTCGCTGATGAACTACTTCATCGACATGATCAAGAGTACCTCCCTCGCCTTCACCCTGGGCGTGGCCGAGATCATGGGCAAAGCGCAGATGGAAGCCGCTTCGTCGTTCAAGTTCTTCGAGAGCTTCATGGCGGTGGCCCTGGTCTACTGGGTAGTGGTCATCTTCTTCACCCGCATCCAGCACCTGCTGGAAGTGCGCCTCAACCGCGCCTATTAAGGAGAGACAACTCATGATCAAACTGAGCGGCCTCACCAAGGCATTCGATGGCAATGTTGTGCTCAACAACATCGATCTGGAGATAAAGAAGGGCGAAATCGTGGTCGTCATAGGGCCGTCAGGCACCGGCAAGTCGACCCTGCTGCGCTGCCTCAATCTGCTGGAAACCCCGGATGCCGGCACCCTGGCCATCGACGATATCCAACTCGATCTGGCCAAGGCGAGCGAGAAAGAGGCGATAGAGCTGCGCAAGCGCGCCTCCTTTGTGTTCCAGAACTATGCCCTGTTTGCCAACAAGACGGCGCTGGACAACATCGCCGAGGGGTTGGTGACCGTCTGGAAACAGCCCAAGGCGGAGGCTCGTGCCACGGCGCTGGCCATCCTCAAGGAGATAGGCCTCACCGATAAGCAGGATGCCTACCCGGCATCGCTGTCCGGCGGCCAGCAGCAGCGGGTCGGCATCGCCCGCGCCATGGCCGCCCACTCCAAGGTCATACTGTTCGACGAGCCCACCTCGGCCCTCGATCCCGAATGGGTTGATGAAGTGCTGGGTCTGATGAAGCAACTCGCCCGCCGACACCAGACCATGGTGGTGGTCACCCATGAGATAGAGTTTGCCCGGGACGTGGCGGATCGGGTGATCTTCATGGAGGGAGGACGGATCGTCGAGCAGGGTCCACCGGATCAGATACTGGTCGATCCCAAGGATCCCCGTACCCGGGAATTCTTGCGCAAAGTGCTGAAGTAGCACACCACAGGCGGCCTGGCCGCCTTTTTTAATGAAGGATCCTTGTTTAACCAGGGCATGCCAGTATAATCCTGAGCCCGCGATCCTCCGGATCTTGTGTCGGCCCTCTACTTATTTTGCAGTTGGTGACCGATACCGGCTTAGGCGGATTGACTAAAAGCCGAACTCTGTTTAGAATTCGGCCTCTTTTGCTAGTCGTCACACGCTATAGCTGGCGCGTCGGCTCAGTGTGACAATCAAAACTGTACAGAAATACGGAATCTAATCATGAGTAAACGTACTTTTCAGCCGTCCAACCTGAAGCGCAAGCGCTCTCACGGTTTCCGCGCCCGCATGGCTACTGCCAACGGTCGTAAAGTTTTGGCCGCTCGTCGTGCCAAGGGTCGTGCCCGTCTGGCAGCTTAATGCCCACGCCGCACACCTTCGCTCGGGAGTTACGTCTGTTAACTCCCGAACACTTCAAACGCGTTTTCGCAGAGCCTGTCCGGGCCGCTTCCCCGCAAATAACGCTTCTCGCCTGTCCTAATACTCTCGAACATCCCCGTCTTGGTCTCGCTGTGCCCAAAAAAGCACTCAAGCGCGCCGTGTGGCGTAATCGTGTCAAGCGAGTGGTACGGGAAAGCTTTCGTCTCAATCAAACCAACCTGCCCGCTATCGACATCGTCGTGATCGCCAAGGCCGGTGTGAAAGAGATGGATAACGAGGAACTCTTCAAGTTACTGGAAAAGCTATGGCGCACCCTGTCACGCCGTTGCAATGGGTAGCTATCAAACTGATACGCCTGTATCAGCTAATCATTAGTCCCCTGCTGGGGCCGCGCTGCCGTTTTACTCCAACTTGTTCCCAATTTGCGATAGAAGCTCTCCGACTTCACGGTTTCATAAAAGGCGTTTGGTTAGCCAGCAAACGTCTATTAAAATGCCATCCCTTATCCGAGGGTGGTTATGACCCGGTTCCGCAACCAAAGCGAAGAAACTGAAGACTATGCAATCACAACGCAATCTACTCCTGATCGGTTTGCTGTTCGTGAGCTTTCTGCTCTGGCAACAGTGGGAGTCCGACAAGGCTCCGAAGCCGGCCCCTGTGGCCCAAACTGAACATTTCGTGCCTGAAGCCGGTCAGACCGGTGATATTCCTCAGGTTTCCGAGCAAGCAGCCGATGCCAATGCCGCCCGCAAGCTGATCACCGTCTCCTCTGACGTGCTCAAACTGACCCTGGATACCCAGGGTGGCGATATCGTTTCTGCCCAACTGCTGGCCCACAAGCTGCAAGAAGGCATGGATGAGCCGTTCACTCTGCTGACCAGCCAGCCCCAGTTCATCTATGTCGCCCAGAGTGGTCTGGTCGGTCGTGATGGTCCGGATAGCCGACCCGAAGGCCGCCCCACCTACGAAGCCGCCCAGACCAGCTTCCAGCTGGCCGAGGGTCAGGATCAAATCGTGGTGCCGATGACCTGGACCGACAGCAAGGGTGTGGTCTTCACCAAGCGCTTCGTGCTCAAGCGTGGTGACTATGCCGTTGGCGTCGATTACCAGATCGACAACAAATCCACCGAACCGGTACAGGTGCAGTTCTACGGTCAGCTCAAGCAGACCGTGACCACGCCCAAGGATCAGGAAGGTCATGCCCTGGTGGCGAGTGCCTACCGCGGTGGTGCCTTCTCCAGCGAAGAGAGCCGCTACAAGAAGTACACCTTCGATGAGATGAAGGATGCCGACCTGAACAAGACCACCAAGGGTGGTTGGGTCGCCATGCTGCAGCACTACTTCGTCTCCGCCTGGGCACCGAACGCCAGCGACACCAACAGCTTCTATAGCCGCACCATCCCTGGCAAAGACCAGGCGATCATCGGCTACAAGGCGCCCATGGTTGACGTGGCTGCCGGCCAGCAGAGCGAAGTGACCAGCAAACTGTGGGTCGGTCCGAAATTGCAGGACAAGATGGCCACGGTTGCCGAGCACCTGGATCTGTCCGTCGATTACGGCTGGCTCTGGTTCATCGCTCAGCCGCTGCACTGGTTGCTGACCGTGTTCCACGGTTTCGTGGGTAACTGGGGTGTGGCCATCATCATGCTGACCCTGCTGGTTCGCGGCATCATGTTCCCGCTGACCAAAGCCCAGTACACCTCCATGGCCAAGATGCGCATGCTTCAGCCCAAGCTGGCCGCGCTCAAGGAACGCTTCGGTGACGATCGCCAGAAGATGTCCCAGGGCATGATGGAGCTGTACAAGAAGGAGAAGGTCAACCCGCTGGGCGGCTGTCTGCCTATCCTGGTCCAGATGCCGATCTTCATCTCCCTGTACTGGGCGCTGATGGAATCGGTCGAGCTGCGCCACGCGCCGTTTGCCCTCTGGATCACTGACCTGTCGGTCAAGGACCCCTTCTTCGTACTGCCAATCCTCATGGGCGCCTCCATGTGGTATCTGCAGAAGATGAGCCCGACCACCATCACGGACCCCATGCAGCAGAAGGTGATGCAGTTCATGCCCATCATCTTTACCTTCATGTTCCTCTGGTTCCCGGCTGGCCTGACCCTGTACTGGTTGGTGAGTAACGTCATCTCCATTACCCAGCAGACCATCATCTACCGTCAACTGGAGAAGAAAGGGCTGCACACTCGCACCTGATCTTCACAGCCATGACGAAAGAGGCGGCCTTAGGGCCGCCTTTTTTATTACAATGTCCGCAATGACAGAACCCGTTCCCGGATGAGTGAGCCCAAGCAAGATGACAACAGATACCATAGTGGCCCAGGCCACCGCCCCTGGCCGTGGCGGCGTCGGCATAGTGCGGGTCTCAGGCCCCGCTGCCGAACAGGTGGCCGAGATAGTACTCGGCAAGCGACCCCGGGTACGCTATGCCGAATACCTGCCGTTCAAGGATGAGCAGGATCAGCCGCTGGATCAGGGCATTGCCCTGCTGTTCAAGGCCCCCAACAGCTTCACCGGCGAAGATGTGCTGGAGCTGCAGGGCCACGGCGGCCCCGTCATCATGGACATGCTGGTGCGCCGTATCTTGCAGATCAAAGGGCTGCGCCCCGCCCGCCCCGGCGAGTTCAGCGAACGCGCCTTCATGAACGACAAGCTGGATCTGGCCCAGGCCGAGGCCATCGCCGATCTGATTGAAGCCTCCAGCGAGCAGGCCGCCCGCAGCGCCATGCACTCCCTGCAGGGTCAGTTCTCCAGCAAGATACAGCATCTGGTCGAGAGCCTGATCCACCTGCGCATCTATGTGGAAGCCGCCATCGACTTCCCGGACGAGGAGATAGACTTCCTCTCCGACGGCAAGGTGTCGGGGGACTTGCACGCCATCATGACCGAGCTGGACGGGGTGCGGGCAGAAGCCAAACAGGGTGCCCTGCTGCGCGAAGGGATGAAGGTGGTGATCGCCGGTCGTCCCAACGCGGGCAAGTCCAGCCTGCTCAACGCTCTGGCCGGTCGCGAGTCAGCCATCGTCACCGAGATAGCCGGCACCACCCGCGACGTGCTGCGCGAGCACATCCACCTGGATGGCATGCCACTGCACATCATCGACACCGCTGGCCTGCGCGACACCCAGGATCAGGTGGAAAAGATCGGCATAGAGCGGGCCTGGGCCGAGATAGCCCAGGCAGACCGGGTGCTGTTCATGGTGGATGGCACAACGACCGATGCGATAGACCCGCGGGAGATCTGGCCGGACTTCGTCGATCGCCTGCCAAAAAACATCGGCCTCACCGTGGTGCGCAACAAGGCCGATCTGACCGGCGAAGACTTGGCCCCGAGCCAGGAGCTGGGTCACGCGGTCTACCGCATCTCCGCCAAGACAGAGCTGGGGCTGCCTGCCCTGCGGGATCACCTCAAGGCCTGCATGGGCTTCCAGGGCAACACCGAAGGGGGCTTCATGGCTCGCCGTCGCCACCTGGATGCCCTGGAGCGCGCCGCCGAGCGGCTGCTAGTGGCCAAGGAGCAACTCGAGGTCTATGTCGCCGGTGAGCTGGTGGCCGAGGAGCTGCGCCTGGCACAAGAGTCCCTGTCCGAGATCACCGGCGAGTTCAGCTCGGACGATCTGCTGGGCCGCATCTTCTCCAGCTTCTGCATCGGCAAGTAAGTCCCTGCCCCAGCCAACAAAAAGCCCAAGGCACTGCCTTGGGCTTTTTCATGGTAAAAACGGTCATTCGCAACCTTAGAGCCGGCGCAGACACCACATAAAGTAAGCGCCCCCTAACAAGGTAGAGATCAGCCCGGCCGGGATCTCCATTGGGAAGAGCAGTTGCTGACCCGCCCAGTCCGCCAGCACCATCAACAGGGCGCCGCACAGGCTGGCGCCGAGCAGATGAGCACGCGCTCGCACCAATCCCATCAGCTTGGCCATGTGGGGGGCGAGCAAGCCGACGAATGAGAGTGGCCCTATCACCAGGGTGGCACTGGCGGTGAGCAGGGCCACCAGCAGCAACATAATCAGCTGAGCGCGCTGGGTGTTGACCCCCAGCGATCCGGCGGCCGCCCCCCCCAAAGGCAAAATATCGAGCCAGCGTCCCAGGGCCAGGGCTCCTGTCAGCATGATGCCTGCCAACAGGGCGAGTCCCAGCGCCATGGGGCTTGTCACGTAATAGGTAGACCCCGAGACCCAGGCCAGCAGCAGTTGCACCCTGGGATCGCCGTTGGCCAGGGCGATGCTCTGCACTGGCTCCAACATGGCGGTGATGGCGATGCCACATAGCAGGATCCGCTCGGGCTGAAAGCCACTGCGCCTGTTCAACGCCAGCAACAGCACGAGTACCAGCACTGCCCCTGCAACCCCCGCCAGCAACATCAGCGGCAGTGGCAAGGCGGGTAGCAGGAAGGCCGCCAGCAGTAACCCCATGACGGTGCCACCACTCACCCCCAGCAGCTCGGGACTCGCCATGGGATTGCGGCTGACCCTTTGCAGCAAGGTTCCCGCCAGCGCCAACAAGATACCGGCGGCGGCCGCCGACAGGGTGCGGGGCAATCGCCACTCCCATTGCGCCTGCCAGCGTGCCAGCGATGGCCAGCTCCAGCCATTGACGCCCTGCCCCAGCGCCAGTGAGCCTATCAGGGCCAGCAGCAGCGCCAACCCCAGCCCCCACAGCAGTCGGGATGGGTGAGGATGGCGCGGTATGGTCAGGGCGGCAGTCACCTTGGGTTGCTGCTTGTGCAGGGCGAGCCGAGGGATGAGCCAGAGCAACAGGGGCGCACCCAGCAGTGCCGTCATGGCCCCCGTCGGTATCATCAGTGGCCAGAAGCGACTCGCCCCCTGCAACAGCAGATCCGTGAGACTGAGCAGCAGGGCGCCCAACAGCGGGGCCCACAACAGACGCTGGCCGAGGGAGCGAGCCCCTAGCAATCTGACCATGATGGGGGCAGCCAGGCCAATGAAACCTATGATGCCGACCACGCTCACCACACAGGCGGTGACAAATACCGCGACGCCCAATCCGGCAAAACGCAGCTTCTTGAGGGATACCCCCAGGCTGCGAGCACTGGCATCGTCCAGCTCCAGCACAGCCAGGGGGCGAAGCAAGACGGCGGCCAGGCCCAGCCCCAGCAGCAGGCGGGGCAGCAGATAGTTCACCCCCTCCCAGCTATCCTGAGCCAGGGCACCACTGCCCCACACCAGCATGCCCTTGAGCTCTTCCTGATGAAACAGCAGCAGCGCCAGACTGATGGCCCCCAGATAGAGGTTGATCACCAGACCCGCGAAGACGATGACCAGGGGATTGAGATCCCGTCGCCAGGTGAGCATGAAGACCAGGGCCATGGCCCCTGCCCCTCCCGCCATGGCGATCCACTCCCGCGCCACCAGCAGACCCGGGGCCAGCAAGGTTGCCAGCAGGAGCGCAAGCTGGGCCCCCGAGGCGACCCCGAGGGTGGTGGGCGAGGCGAGTGGATTGCGCAGCACTTGTTGCATCAGGACGCCGGCCAGCGCCAACCCGGCTCCCGCCAGCAGCGTGACGGCGAGTCGCGGCAGCAGGCTAAAGTGCATCACCGCCTGACGGGCATCCCCATAATCCGGGTTCAGCATGGCCTGGGGCCAGAGGGAAAAAGGTAACCAGTGGCTCAATACCCACCCGGCGACCGCGCAGGTCAGCAGCAACAATACCAGGCAGAGCAAGGCCGCGGGGCCCGGTAGTACGCCCCGGTTCAGGGGGCGTTGTGACAGGCTATTCATGGGGTACTCCGGCATCGGTGGTCAGAGCCAGGCTCAGTTGCTGGGCGAAACGGCGAGCCGACAACACGCCACCGAAACTCCACACAGGAGGAAGATGCAGCGGCTTGGCGCGCTGTACCAGGGGCAGATGTTGCCAGAGTCCGGGGGCCGCCAGCTTGGCGGCCACGCCACTTGGCAAGGGGTCGACGATGACCAGCCGGGCTTCATCCATGGTGGCGAAGCTCTCTATGCTGACCGAGGTGAATCCCCAGTAATTGGTTGGCGCCTGCCAGGCATTGCGCAGCCCCAGCTTGCCCATCACAGAGTCATACATGCTGTGCTGCCCGAACACCCGCACGTGGCGCTCATCGATAAACTGCACCAGCAATAGCGGGGGCAGGTGCTTGGGCAACCCGGCCTTGAGTTCAGCCAGCTCCTCATCCAGCCCGGTCAACAAGCTGTCCGCCTCCGCTGACTTGTCGACCAGGGCGGCAATGTCCCGGGTCGCGCCGGCGAGCTGAGCCCAATAATCCCCCTCCGGGGAGTAGAGGGTAATGGATTTGACCGGCGCTATCTGGCTCAGAGTGGGGGCCAGAGGGGCAGCCAGGGGCGAGATGAGGATGAGATCAGGTTCGAGTTCGGCCAGCAGCTCACGGTTCGGTTGGGCCCGCAGACCGAGATCCACCACGGATGGCGGCATCACGGGCTCCGTCACCCAGGCGCCATAAGAGCCCATGTCCCCCATGCCCGCCGGGGTAATACCCAGGGCAAGCAGGGTCTCGGCGATGGTCCAGTCAACGGTCGCGATACGGGGTTCAGCCTGCACGGAAGAGACAAGCGAGGTCGGCAGGCAGATGAGCCCCAGCAAGGCGATGCCCAGCGATTTGAATCTGTTCACAACGACCTCACAATATGGCGATGGAGTGGCTCTGCGCCGGGTGACGCATCACAGCCATGGGAATGCCGTAGACAGACTCCAGGGTCTCGCTGGTCATGATGGATTCCGGCTCCCCTTGTACCAGCACCGACCCCGAGTGCAGCGCCACCAGATGATCGCAGAAACGGGCCGCCATGTTGATGTCGTGGATGACGATGATGACCCCCAGATCCAGCTGCTGGCAGAGGGTGCGGATCAGGGTCAGCACCTCCACCTGATGGGCCACATCCAGTGCGGCCAAAGGTTCATCCAGCAGGATGAAACGGCTCTCCTGGGCCAGCAACATGGCGAGCCAGACTCGTCCCCGCTCTCCGCCTGAGAGGGTATCCACCAGCCGATCGGCAAAGGCCTGGGTGTGGGTCAGATTGATGGCTTGCTCGACCTTCTCCTTGTCCTGCTGGCGATGACGGCCAAAGAGGCCACGCCAGGGATAACGGCCAAACTCGACCAGCTCGCGGCCCAGCAAGTTATCGGTACTCGGCAGGTGCTGGGGCAGATAGGCAACCTGGCGTGCAAACTCCTGATGGCCCCAGTCGGCCAGGGGGCGGCCGTCAAAGCAGATCTCGCCGCCATGGTAATTCTGCTGGCGAGCCAGCAACTTGATCAGGGTCGATTTGCCGGAGCCATTATGGCCGATGAGGCCATAGACCTTGCCCTGCTCGAAGCTCAGGCTGGTGGGTTGCAGCAGCGTCTTGCCCTGAATGGCAAAACCGGCGGATTTCATCTCAAACATCAGCAGTCCCGTTGGTGATGGCGCCCCATGGCAGAGGCGCCCTTGACATCTCGTGGGATGGGCTCCGCTCGACACAAGCCCGGCATACCCGGACGCAGAGCGGATCTGGTGCCCTCCCCTTTAGCTCTCTTGCGGCTCGGCCAGACGGCCCACTACGTCAAGGCTGACTTTGTCGCGCTCGGCACCGACCAGTTCGCTGAGCTGGCCCTGGCGCATCTCCAGCAGGCGGTCGGCCAGCGGGAAGTAGTGATCGTCATGGCTGATGGCGATCACCGTCTTGCCCATGGCGTTGAGACGCGGCAGCAACTCGCGGTAGAAGATGCGTCTGAATTCCGGATCCTGATCCGCCGCCCACTCATCGAACAGCATGATGTCGCGCTGCTCGGCAACCGCCAGCAGCAGGGCGACCCGCTTACGCTGCCCCTGGGAGAGCTGGATATTGGTGACATGAGCCCCATCGAGCACCAGCTTGCTCTCCATCTGCAACAGGTGCAGCCATTGCTGGACCCGCTCGGGATCCGGCTCTTCACCGTCAGGCCCCATCAGGCGATCGAACAGGTGATAATCGGTGAAGATGGCGGAGAAGAGACCAAGATAGGCCTCCCTGTCGGTGACGGGCTCGCCATCGAGCAAGATCTCACCGCTGACCGGTCGATAGAGCCCGGTCAGCAGCATCGCCAGGGTCGACTTGCCCGAGCCATTGCCGCCGATGACGAACAGCTGCTCGCCACGGTGGATCTCAAGGTCGATGGGACCGACGCTGAAACCGGCCCGACCGCCCTGGCCATCATGATGGAACACGACCTGCTTCAGGCTGAGGGTCTGCCACTGTGCCTGCCCATCCTGAGGCGAGACGGCACGCACCGCGAACTCGGGTTCATGGTCGGCCAGTTCCAGGGATCTGAGCTTGTTGAAGGCAACCTGAGCCGCCAGCAAGGTGGGCAAGGCGCCGATCGCCTGCAACAAGGGGGTACGCAGGAATAGCAGGGTCAGGGCATAGGTAGCCGCCACATTGGTATTGGCCCAGCCCAGCCCGTTCGCCAGGAAGAAGGCGAGGCCGATGGCCCCCAGCATCATGATATTCGACCAGTTGATGGCGCTGAGATGGAAGGTGTCGGCCCTGATGATGTGGTGGCGATAGTCGAGGGCGTTGGGTTCATATTGCTGCTGATAGAGATGACGGGCTCGGTCCCGGTTCAGGGCCAGCTCCTTGTTCCCCTCTATCATGGCCTGATAGTCGCGATAGAGGCGATCCTCTGCGGCGCGCATCAGCCCCAGATGACTATAAACCCGTTTGACCAGCAGCCAGCCGATCAGCATGGTGGCGCCGACCCAGAGCGCGGTCCACAGCAGCATACCGAGCGAGAGCCAGCCGAGGTAAATGGCCGATCCCAGGGTCAAAATGGTGCCCTGGATAAGCTCGGGCAGGCGCACGAAGGCGATGGTGATACTGCCAATATCACTGGAGAGGGAGGCGAGCAGCGGCCCCTGGCCGATGCGTTTGACCTGGGCGACATCGGTATCGAGCAGTTGCTTGAGCAACTTGCCACGCAGGTGATAAACAAAATGGTGACCGAGGGTGGTCAGTGCCAACTGCGAACTGAGCGTGACAACCATGAGCGCCAGGATAAGGCCGAGCAGCTGGAAGATAACGGAAACAGGATCGCCTACTGATTCAATCAGATAGCTATTGATAAAGGCGATGACCCCGATCCCGAGCAGGGCAGAGCCCAGGCTGAGCAGGGTAATGGCGATGAATGGCCAGCGATAGTGGCGATAGACGAGGTAGAGCAGCTCCATGAAATTCTCTGTCGGGTATGAAAGGGAAACGGGTTGCCCTGAGGGCAACCCGAGTCAGATTACCAGCGGTAGTTGACGCTACCTACCACACTACGGGGCTCACCGTAGTAGCAGTAGTAGTCACAGCTGGCGACATAGGTGTCATCGAGCAGGTTGTTGACGTTGATCTGGGCACGCCAGTTCTTGGCAAAGTCATACCCGATCATCGCATCCCATACCGTCTGGGCCGGCACCTCGGCCGAACCGTAGATGGGGTTGTAGTTGGCATCCACGGCGCCTATGCCGACGCTGGAGCCGATATAGCGCACCCCGGTACCCACTTCCAGCCCGGAGACCGGGCCTTGCTGCACCTTGTAGTTACCCCAGAAGGAGGCCTGGTGACGCGGGATCAAGCTGGCGCGACGATCGCCATCCCCGGTGTCATTGGTCTTGGCATCGGTATAGGTGTAAGCCCCGGTCAGGCGCAGCGCCGCGGTCGCCTGCACGCTCCCTTCCAGCTCTATGCCCTGGGAGGTCACCTCACCCGCCTGGGTCTGCTGGCCGGAACCGGTGGAGACCAGCGAGTTGGTCTGCTCCAGATCGAACAGCGCCAGATTGATGTAGCCATCGAGGAAGCTGGGGGCGTACTTGATACCGGTCTCGTACAACTTGCCTTCCAGCGGCTTGTAGGAGTTCTTGGTATTGGGATCGATGCCCGGCAGCACTTCAAATGACTCGGCATAAGTGAAGTAAGGGGAGAGACCATTGTCGGCCAGGTACATCAGGCTGCCGGAGAGGGAGAGGTTGTCATCATACTGTCTCTCGTTCTTGCTGGTCGCTTCGCTGATGTTGTGGGTCTCCACATAGTCGAAGCGGCCACCGGCGGTCAGCAACCAGCGATCATCCCAACGGATCTGATGCTGGGCATAGAGGCCGCTCTGACCCTTGGTGCTCTTCTGATAGGTGGCCGTTGACTCATCAAAGCCTGGGAAGTTGCCATGATCCGGGTGCATGGTATCGATGGATCCCATGCCGTAGTTGTCGGCCTCATCCCCTTCATTGACGTGGCGCTGCAGATCGACCCCCAGCAGCAGGGTCTGCTCGGTGCGATCCGTACTCCAGTAGCCCACCATCTGGTTGTCCATGTTGATACTCTTGGTATCGCCATCACGGTAGATCAGACCACGGTAAGCGGTGGTGCTGTCGTAGGTTGGGAAAATATAGGTCTGACGCAGCAGCAGATCGTTGTAGTTGAAGCGGACGTTCTGCTTGAACTCCCAGGTCTGGTTGATCTGGTGGGAGAGCTCATAACCGGCGGAAATCTGGGTGTTGCGGTTGCGATCGTAGTCCGGCTGGCTCAGGTTGGTGCTGGGATCGATCTGGCCCTCTTCGGTATTGAGGGTGCCATAGACCGGGAAGAAGCCGTTGGTGGGCACCCCTTCGTCATGCTGGAAGCTGGCCAGCAGGGTGAGACTGGTGCTATCGGAGATATCCAGGGTCACGCTTGGCGCCACATAGGCACGCTCATTGTAGGTACCGTCCAGCACGCCATCACGCTCGTTGTAGAGCGCAACAAAACGATAGCGACTGTCGTCGGTCAGCTGGTCGGAGACATCCACCCCCACCTGACGATGATCCCGGTCGCCCAGTTGCAGATTCACCAGCCCCTGCGGCGTGGCGGTAGGACGCTTGCTCATGGCATTGACCACGCCACCGGGAGGCGCCTCGCCATACAGAATGGAGGCGGGTCCCTTCAATAACTCCACACTTTCCAAGCCGAAAGGCTCCGGGGTCCACACATAGTAGCCGGTGCTGAACAGGCGGTTACCGTCCAGATAAGAGGCGGCATCGAAGCCACGCACCTTGAACCAGTTGGTGTTGTTATCCGAGCCATAGAGGCCGGAGAGGACGCCGGAGCGATAACGCAGGGATTCGTCGAGCTGCAGCACGGCATGCTGATCCAGCTCCTCGCGATCCACCACGGAAACGGCGCGAGGGGTCTCGGCCATCGGCACCTCGACCTTCATGGCGGTACCCGTTACCACCATGGTTTCGCTCGCCTTGGGCAGGGCTTCTTCAGCAATGGCTGGCAGCACCCCAAACAGGCAGGCCAGGGGGATCAAGCGACCGAGAATGGATCGTTGAGGAGTGAAATGATTGGCTAGTAATGTCATGTTTAAGTCTCAAGTTTTCTATGAGTCAGGCTTTGTTTTTATGGGTCGAGTCTGGGCTCGCTCTGCCGTCAAAGCGGCCAATAATGCAGCGTCATGCTACTACAGGAGGGTTTTTGAATCGATTTAATAATTGCCAATCATTTGCATCCGCATTGACATTAAACAAAGAGATCCTGTCGATTATTGATAAACAGGACACATAAGGGTCTAGGTAGAATCCCTCTATATAAAGGAGGGGGCCATGATGGGCCCCCTTCGATGATCCGGATCCGGATGCCGCCAAAAAATAAATGGCGCGAATATCCCCGATTCTTATCCATTTTTATCCACATGCATTGGCGGTAGAATCCGGATCCTCAACGCATTCAAAAGGCATACCCCCATGGCCAAATTCAACCTCATCGTCGGCTCTATGTTAGGTGCTGCCGAGTACGTCGCCGACCATGTCGCCGATCTGCTCAATCAAGCCGGTCATCAGAGCGAGATCCATAATCCCGCCCGGCTCGCCGCCATAGCCGCCGAACCGGACGCCATACTGCTGGTGGTCACGTCCACCCATGGTGCCGGGGAGGTGCCGGACAACCTCCAGCCCTTCGTTAAAGATCTTTATGAACAAAAACCGGATCTTGGCGCATTTCGCTATGGTGTGATCGCACTGGGTGACCGCAGTTACGACACCTTTTGTGCGGGCGGCAAGACCCTGGATCAACGGCTGGCAGAATGCGGTGCCAGCCGGATCGGTGAACGGCTTGAGATAGACGTGACCCAGTACGAGATACCGGAAGATGCCGCCGAAGCCTGGATCCAGCCCTGGATGGCTTCGATCTCCTGATCAACCCGGGAGATCCCTTTTCAAAGCCGGATCTCCCCTGCCCCGCCTCGATTTACTATCCACCAGGTTATTCACAATCCGATCCCACTGACTTGTTCTACAAGGTTACCCACAACAACTGGGGGTAATGTGGATAACTATGCTTGAAACCTATGTAAAACCTATAGTTATCCTATGTATCAGATCCAGGCGGTTGAGGGGCTGTGTATAAAAGCACTGGTTGTCCCCCGGTTCACGGGGCCAGGATCCAAGCTTTTCCACAGGCTGGGATCGCCTTTAAGATAATGATCTTTATGATCAAAAAGTGCTTATCAACAGAAACGCTGGATCCTAATAAAAGATCTAATAAGAGATCGATCTAAAGATCCTTAAGATCTACTAACGGATCCTGATCCCAGAAAGGGCGCTAACTAGACGTTTCACTGATCACGGGAAACAGATAGAATGTTTGCCCCCTTAACGTGGGGATGAAGACGGCAAACAAACGATCTCAGGCGTGCAGATCAAGGTGATCCCAATGCAATACCATGAACAATTTGATGTGATCGTCGTCGGTGGCGGTCATGCAGGAACCGAGGCCGCAGCAGCATCTGCCCGTATGGGCATGAATACGCTGTTGCTGACTCACAACATCGATACCCTGGGCCACATGTCGTGCAACCCGGCAATCGGTGGGATCGGTAAGGGACACCTGGTCAAGGAAATTGACGCCCTCGGTGGGATCATGGCGCGAGCCATCGATCTTGGCGGGATCCAGTTTCGCACGCTCAACTCCTCCAAGGGCCCAGCCGTGCGAGCCACCCGCGCTCAGGCGGATCGTCTGCTCTACAAAGCGGCCGTGCGAGAGATGTTGGAGAACCAGCCGAATCTGAAGATCTTCCAGCAGGCTTGCGATGATCTGATCATGGACGGGGATCGTGTCGCCGGTGTCGTGACTCAGAGCGGGATCCGTTTCAGTGGCAAGACGGTGGTGCTCACAGTGGGTACCTTCCTGAACGGTTTGATCCACATCGGCATGGATAATTACAAGGGCGGACGGGCTGGAGATCCTCCCTCGATCGCTCTGGCGCAGCGTCTGCGTGAACTGCCGCTGCGCATCGACAGACTCAAGACCGGGACGCCGCCACGCATCGATGCCCGCAGTGTCGATCTCTCCGTGATGCAGGAACAGGCCGGCGACACCCCGACCCCGGTGTTCTCCTTCATCGGCGAGGCGAGCCAGCATCCGCGCCAGATCTCCTGCTACATGACGCACACCAACGAGCGCACTCATGAGGTGATCCGCAATAATCTGGATCGCAGCCCCATGTACGCCGGGGTGATCGAGGGCATAGGGCCGCGTTACTGCCCATCGATCGAAGACAAGATCACCCGCTTCGCCGACAAGACGGCGCACCAGATCTTCGTCGAGCCGGAAGGCTTGACTACCCACGAACTCTATCCGAACGGCATCTCCACCAGCCTGCCATTCGATGTACAGATCCAGATAGTGCGTTCGATCCGGGGCTTCGAGAATGCCCATATCACTCGACCCGGCTACGCCATCGAATATGACTTCTTCGATCCCCGGGATCTCAAGGCGAACATGGAGAGCAAGTGCATCCCCAATCTGTTCTTCGCCGGACAGATCAACGGCACCACTGGCTACGAAGAGGCCGGTGCCCAAGGGCTGCTGGCCGGTCTGAACGCCGCGCTGCGGGCGCAGGACAAGGATGCCTGGCATCCCCGTCGTGATCAGGCCTACCTGGGGGTCATGATGGATGATCTCTCCACCCTGGGGACCCGCGAACCCTACCGCATGTTCACCAGCCGTGCCGAATATCGCCTGCTGCTGCGTGAAGACAATGCGGATCTGCGTCTGACGGCTGCTGGCCGTGAACTGGGTCTGGTCGATGATGACCGTTGGGCCAAATTCAATACCAAGCTGGAATTGGTGGAGCAGGAGCGTCAACGGCTGCGTTCGACCTGGATCCACCCCCAGCATGTCGCCGTACCCGGTATCAATGCCCTGGTAAATACCCCACTCAGCCGTGAGCACAGTCTGGAAGAGCTGATGCGTCGTCCCGAGGTGACCTACGATGCGCTGATGGCGATCGAGGGGGTGGGGCCTGCTCTCGAGGATCCGGCCGCCGCGGATCAAGTCGAGATCCAGATCAAGTACGCCGGTTACATCGAGCGTCAGCACGACGAGGTGGAGAAACAGCTTCGCAACGAGAACACCCTGTTGCCGCTGGAGATGAATTACCGCGACGTGAACGGCCTCTCCAACGAGGTGATTGCCAAGCTGAGCGATGCCAAGCCGCAGACCATAGGTCAGGCCTCCCGCATCTCCGGCATCACACCGGCGGCCATCTCCATCCTGCTGGTCCATCTCAAGAAAAACGGCCTGCTGCGTAAAACCGCCTAGAGGATCCCCATGCTGGAAAGATTGAACGGCCTGCTCGCGCAGGCCGATATCGTTATAACAGAGACTCAAAAGACCCAGCTTATCAAGCTGGTTGAGTTGCTGCACAAGTGGAACAAGGCTTACAATCTCACCTCGGTGCGGGATCCCGATGCCATGCTGGTCAAGCACATCCTCGATAGCCTGGTGGTGAGCCGGCACTTGCACGGCGAACGGTTCATCGATGTGGGTACCGGCCCGGGCCTGCCAGGTTTACCGCTGGCCATCATCAATCCGGACAAGCAGTTCGTGTTGCTCGACAGCCTCGGCAAGCGGATCAACTTCATCCGCCAGGTGATCCAGGAGCTCGGTCTCACCAATGTGACCCCTGTGCTGAGCCGGGTGGAAGAGTACAGACCCGAACAAGGCTTCGATGCGGTGCTGAGCCGGGCGTTTGCCTCCCTGGAGGACATGCTGCGCTGGTGTCATCATCTGCCGTCCGAGGAGGGCAGCTTCCTGGCTCTCAAGGGACAGTATCCCGCCCAGGAGCTGGCCCAGTTGCCGGCCAATATCCGCCTGGTGGCATCCCATCAACTGGTGGTGCCTGAGCTGGAAGGCGAGCGTCATCTGCTGGAGTTTAAAACTATCTAGGCCCGCTTGGGCTGCCGTTTCATTGAGGGGATCTTGTGGGAAAAGTCATTGCCATCGCCAACCAGAAGGGGGGGGTCGGAAAAACCACCACCTGTGTGAACCTGGCGGCTTCCATGGCAGCCACTCGCCGCAAGGTGCTGGTGATCGATCTGGATCCCCAGGGTAATGCCACCATGGGCAGCGGCGTCGACAAATACGACGTAGAGCGCACCGCCTATGAGCTGCTGATCGAAGATATCCCGGTGCGGGACGTGATCGTCACCGAGACCTCGGGGGGCTATCACCTCATCGCCGCCAATGCCGATGTGACGGCGGCGGAGATCCGGCTGATGGAGTTCTTCGCCCGGGAGATCCGGTTGCGCAACGCCATCGCCTCCGTGCGCGACAAATACGATTACATCTTCATCGACTGCCCCCCCTCCCTCAACATGCTGACCGTCAATGCCATGGCCGCCGCCGATTCGGTACTGGTGCCCATGCAGTGCGAGTATTACGCCCTGGAGGGGCTGACGGCCCTGGTCGATACCATCAGCAAGCTGGCGGCCGTGGTCAATCCGGATCTCAAGATTGAAGGGGTGCTGCGCACCATGTTCGATCACCGCAATCGGCTGGCCAATGATGTGTCCGATCAGCTGAAACAGCACTTCGGGGACAAGGTCTATCGCACCATCATCCCCCGTAACGTGAGATTGGCCGAGGCGCCCAGCTTTGGTGCCCCGGCCATGCACTATGACAAATCATCGGTGGGCGCCAAGGCCTATCTGGCTCTGGCTGGCGAAATACTGCGCCGCCAGGAGCAGGAGTTCCAACCGACCACCGCAGATCGAGAGAGCATATGACCCTGAAAAAACGTGGACTGGGCAAGGGGCTGGATGCCCTGCTCAGCACCAGCACGGCTGCGCGCCAGAAGCAGGTGATGAGCGATCAGCGCACCGAACAGGCCATGGCTCCGGCCCCCCAGGGCGAGCTGCGCAAGCTGCCGCTGGAGTGGCTGCGCTCTGGCAAATACCAGCCGCGCAAGGATATGTCGCAGGACGCACTGGAAGACCTGGCCAATTCCATTCGTGCCCAGGGGGTGATCCAGCCGATCGTGGTGCGCCCCCTCGGCGAGCAATCCTTCGAAATCATCGCCGGTGAGCGGCGCTGGCGCGCCTCCCAGCTGGCCCGTCTCGAGGTGGTGCCATGCATCGTCAAGGACGTGCCCGACGAGGCTGCGGTCGCCATCGCGCTGATTGAGAATATCCAGCGCGAAGACCTCAACGCCATCGAGGAGGCCGTGGCCCTGCAGCGTCTGCTGACCGAATTCGAACTCACCCACCAGCAGGTGGCCGAGGCGGTGGGCAAGTCACGCACCACAGTCACCAACTTGCTGCGCCTCAACCAGCTCAACGACGATGTGAAGCGTTTCGTGGAGCATGGCGACCTCGACATGGGCCATGCCCGCGCCCTGCTGGCACTCAGTGGCCCGGCCCAGTCAGAACTGGCCAAGCAGGTGGCCCAGAAAGGCCTGACCGTGCGTGATACCGAGCGCTTGGTGCAAAAATCGCTGGAACCGGTAAAAACCAAAGCCGACCCCGTTCGCGATCCACAATTTGCTTACATTGAACGCCAGATTGCAGAAAAAATTGGCAACAAGGTACAACTTCAACAAGGCAAACAGAATAGCGGCAAGTTAGTAATAAGTTACGAGAACTTGGCGGAATTGGACCGGGTATTGGGCTATTTTGGCCTATCAGAACAGTGATTTTTACGCTTTTTGTAGTAATAAAACATCCATTCCTTTCGATATGAACATAACCTTAATTTTGTGCGGAAAGCCGCAAAAATTAAGGGTTTTTGCCATGTTGCAATAGCCGTCTTCACGGGTATAATTTGACCGGCTTTTAGGGCTGTGAATCCGGGGTCTCTGGAACCCGATTTTTTACAGTTCTGTAATGTTCAGAGGTGAGTTGGTGAAACAGAAAATAGCCTTGGAAGGTTTAACACTGGCCTTGGCGATGCTCGTTTGTCAGCTCGTCCTGATCCTGGCGATAGCTTCAGTCTGGTTTTATCAGGCCGGGGCTCACGCCGGATATTCCTCCCTCTACGGAGGGGGGATGTATTGGGTTCCTCAGGCCTTGTTCACACTCTGGGTTCTGCGCCGCAAGGTGACGAAAGAGAGTGTGGGGCTGGTGTTGCGGGACTTTTATGGTGGGGCAGGGATTAAGCTCATTACTACAACAGGACTCTTCGCCCTGATGTTTGGTGCAGGGATCGAGATAAACACCATCTCCTTCTTCGCCACTTATATCCTCGCCCTCGTTGTACAGTGGATAGTCTCATTCACGCTTAACAACCACTATTAGGAAAACTCATGGCTGCAACCGGAGAAGTCCTGACTCCTCAGGAATATATCTCCCACCATCTGACCCATCTGCAAGTAGGGTCTGGGTTCTGGACAGTGAATATCGACTCTATGATATTTTCTGTTCTGTTGGGCACCCTGTTTATCTGGTCGTTCCGTCGTGTTGCCGTAAAGGCCACCAGCGGTGTGCCGGGTAAACTTCAGTGCTTCGTGGAGATGCTGGTCGAGTTTGTGAATGGTAACGTCAAGGACATCTTTCATGGTCGCAACAAGGTCATCGCACCTTTGGGGCTGACCGTGTTTGTGTGGATCTTCCTGATGAACTTCATGGATCTGATCCCCGTTGACTTTATCCCTCATGCTGCACAATTGATGGGTGTTCCCTATCTGCGTGTGGTTCCCTCTGCTGACGTTAACATCACCATGTCCATGGCTTTGGGCGTGTTCTTCTTGATCCTGTACTACAGCATCAAGGTCAAGGGTATCAAAGGGTTTGTGAAGGAGCTGACGCTTCAGCCTTTCAATCACCCTGCGGCCATCCCTGTTAACTTCATCCTTGAAACCGTCACGTTGATTTCCAAGCCAGTCTCTCTGGGTCTGCGACTGTTCGGCAACATGTATGCTGGCGAACTGATCTTTATCCTGATTGCGGGTTTGTTACCCTGGTGGTCACAGTGGATCCTGTCCGTGCCTTGGGCAATATTCCACATCCTGATCATCACCTTGCAGGCATTTATCTTCATGGTTCTCACCATCGTCTATCTGTCGATGGCGCAAGAAGACCATTGATGAAGCAACTCAAATAAAACTTTTTCAAACAACCAATTACCAAAAAATAAATGGAGATCCTCATGGAAAACTTGAACATGGACCTGCTGTACATGGCTGCTGCTTTGATGATGGGCCTGGCCGCGATCGGCGCCTCCATCGGTATCGGGATCCTGGGTGGTAAATTCTTGGAAGGTGCTGCTCGTCAGCCGGACCTGATCCCTGTGCTGCGTACCCAGTTCTTCATCGTGATGGGTCTGGTTGATGCGATCCCGATGATCGCCGTTGGTCTGGGTCTGTATGTGATGTTTGCGGTTGCCTAAGTCGTTACGACTCACGCAGAACCCATTAACTAACTTAAGAGGAAATCGGCTGTGAATATCAACGCCACCCTCCTCGGCCAAGCAATCGCTTTTTTCTTCTTCGTAGTATTTTGCATGAAGTACGTATGGCCGCCGCTGATCGCTGCCATTGAAGCCCGCCAGAAAGAAATTGCTGACGGCTTGTCTTCCGCAGAACGCGCCAAGAAAGATCTGGATTTGGCCAAGGCCAATGCCACCGATCAGCTGAAAGAAGCCAAGCGCCAGGCTGCTGAAATCGTCGAACAGGCTAACAAACGTAAAGCCCAGATCATCGATGAAGCCGCAGTTGGTGCCCAGGCAGAGCGGGAAAAAATCCTGGCTCAAGGCCGTGCCGAGCTTGAAGCTGAACGTCATCGTGCCAAAGAAGAACTGCGCAAGCAGGTTGCTGCTCTTGCCGTCGCCGGCGCAGAGAAGATCCTGGCACGCCACATCGACCAGGCTGCCAACAGCGACATCGTCGACAAACTGGTAGCAGAACTGTAACGGGAACGGGGCTATGTCTGAACTGACTACAATCGCTCGCCCCTACGCCAAGGCTGCTTTCGAGTTTGCCGTTGAGCACAAGGCGGTTGACCAGTGGCTGGAGATGCTCGGTTTCGCGGCGCAAGTCGTGGAAAACGAGACAATCCACACCCTGGTAAACGGCTCTGTGGCTGCCGAAGAACTCGCAAACCTGTTTGTGAGTGTCTGCGGTGAGCAACTCGACGAGCATGGCCAGAACCTGATGCGGGTGATGGCTGAGAATGGTCGCTTGGGTGTGCTGCCGGCGGTCGTGACCGAATATGTACTGCTCAAGGCTGAACTCGACAAAGAGATTCAGGCTGAGGTCATTTCGGCCCATGTACTGACCGACCAGCAGAAGGCCGCTATTCAGGCTTCTCTGGAGCAACGTCTCGCACGCAAAGTGAAGCTGAATTGCAGCATGGATGCGTCCTTGATGGCCGGAGTGCTCATCAAGGCCGGAGATCTGGTTATCGACGGCACTGTCCGCGGTAAGCTGGATCGCATGGCCGACGCGCTGCAATCTTGATTGGGGTATTAGAGCATGCAACTGAATTCCACTGAAATCGCCGAGCTTATCAAGCAGCGCATCGCGCAGTTTGATGTTAAGAGCGAAGCGCGCAACGAAGGCACCATCGTCTCTGTGAGCGACGGTATCATTCGTATCCACGGTCTGGCCGATGCCATGCAGGGTGAAATGATCGAGCTGCCGGGTAACCGCTTCGCTCTGGCATTGAACCTGGAGCGTGACTCCGTTGGTGCCGTGGTCATGGGTCCCTACGCCGATCTGGCCGAAGGGATGAAAGTAAAAGGGACTGGCCGCATTCTGGAAGTGCCGGTTGGTCGTGGTCTGTTGGGCCGGGTGGTCAACACCCTGGGTCAGCCTATCGACGGTAAAGGTCCCATCGACAACGACGGCTTCTCGCCGATCGAAGTTATCGCACCGGGCGTTATCGAGCGTAAGTCTGTTGACCAGCCTGTCCAGACCGGCCTGAAAGCCATCGATGCCATGATCCCTATCGGTCGTGGCCAGCGTGAGCTGATCATCGGTGACCGCCAGGTAGGTAAGACTGCCATCGCCATCGACACCATCATCAACCAGAAAGATTCTGGTATTAAGTGTGTGTACGTCGCGATCGGTCAGAAGGCCTCCACCATCGCCAACGTGGTGCGCAAGCTGGAAGAGCACGGTGCTCTGGCCAACACCATTGTGGTGGTTGCCTCTGCCTCCGAAGCCGCTGCCCTGCAGTACCTGGCGCCTTATGCCGGCTGCTCCATGGGTGAGTACTTCCGTGACCGCGGTGAAGACGCGCTCATCATTTATGATGACCTGTCCAAGCAAGCGGTGGCCTACCGTCAGATCTCCCTGCTGCTGCGCCGTCCACCAGGACGCGAAGCTTACCCAGGCGACGTCTTCTATCTGCACTCCCGTCTGCTCGAGCGCGCTTCCCGCGTCAACGTCGAGTACGTCGAGAAGTTCACCAAGGGTGCCGTGACTGGCCGGACCGGTTCCTTGACCGCGCTGCCGATCATCGAAACCCAGGCCGGTGACGTGTCTGCGTTCGTTCCGACCAACGTGATCTCCATCACCGATGGTCAGATCTTCCTGACCACTCAGCTGTTCAACTCCGGTATTCGTCCGGCGGTTGACCCGGGTATCTCCGTATCCCGAGTGGGCGGCGCGGCTCAGACCAAGATCGTCAAGAAATTGTCCGGTGGTATCCGTACCGCGCTGGCCCAGTACCGCGAGCTGGCGGCCTTCGCCCAGTTCTCTTCCGATCTGGATGAGGCGACCCGCAAGCAGCTGGACCACGGCCAGAAGGTAACCGAGCTGATGAAGCAGCAGCAATACTCCCCGATGAGTGTGGCTGCCCAGGCTCTGGTGCTGTTCGCCGCCGAGAAGGGCTATCTCTCCGACGTCGAAATCGCCAAGGTTGTCGATTTCGAAGCCGCTCTGCTCTCCTACGCCAATACCCAGCACGCTGAGCTGATGGCAGACATCAACGCCACAGCCGACTACAACGACGCGATCGTTGGCAAGCTGACTGCGTTGCTGGATGACTTCAAAGCAACCCAGACCTGGTAAGCGAGTGTGGCAGCGCAAGCTGCCACCTGAAGGAGAGTAAGAGATGGCCGGCGCAAAAGAGATACGTACCAAGATCGGGAGTGTGAAGAACACTCAGAAGATCACCGGCGCTATGGAAATGGTGGCAGCAAGCAAGATGCGCCGTGCGCAGGAACGCATGTCTGCCAGCCGTCCGTACGCTGAAACCATGCGCAAGGTGATCGGCCATATCGCCCAGGGGAACTTGGAATACAAGCACCCCTACCTCATGGAACGTGAGGTCAAGCGAGTGGGTTACATCGTCGTCTCCACCGACCGTGGCCTGTGTGGGGGTCTGAACATCAACCTGTTCAAGGCTGCCCTCAATGAGATGAAGGAGTGGAGCGCGAAAGGTGCCAAGGTTGACCTGGCACTGATCGGTAACAAGGCTTCCGGCTTCTTCCAGCGGCACGGTGCCAAGGTGCAAGCCCATGTCTCCGGACTGGGTGACAACCCGAGCATCAGTGACCTGATTGGTTCAGTCAAGGTCATGCTGAAGGCTTACGACAACGGTGAGATTGACCGTCTGTACCTGGTGTACAACAAGTTTGTAAACACCATGGTGCAACAACCCCGAGTCGATCAATTGCTGCCTTTGCCCGTAACAGAAGACAGCAAGCTCGCCAAGAAACACCATTGGGATTACCTCTATGAGCCGGATCCCAAACAGCTGCTGAACACCCTGCTGATTCGCTACGTCGAGTCCCAGGTGTACCAGGGCGTGGTGGAAAACTTGGCCAGCGAACAGGCAGCCCGAATGGTTGCCATGCAAGCCGCGACTGACAACGCCGGCAACCTGATTAACGATCTGCAACTGGTGTACAACAAGGCCCGTCAGGCCAGTATTACCCAGGAACTGACAGAGATCGTATCGGGCGCTGCTGCGGTGTAAGGCAAGGGTTATCAAAGATTTAGAGGATTTGACATGAGTAATGGTTTCATCGTCCAAATCATCGGCGCTGTAGTGGACATCGAGTTCCCGCAGAATGCCGTACCCAAGGTGTACGATGCGCTGTGCGTCGTCAGTGAAGGTCAAGGCCAGGGTCTGGTGCTGGAAGTTCAGCAGCAGATCGGTGGCGGTGTCGTGCGCTGCATCACCATGGGTTCCTCCGACGGTCTGCGTCGTGGGTTGGAAGTAGTTAATACCGGCAAGGCAATCCAGGTACCGGTTGGTACCTCGACCCTGGGTCGGATCATGAACGTACTGGGCGAACCCATCGATGAGAAGGGTCCGATCGGCGAAGAAGAGCGTTGGTCCATCCACCGCGAAGCCCCCAGCTACGAAGATCAGTCCAACAGCAACGATCTGCTGGAGACCGGCATCAAGGTTATCGACCTGGTTTGCCCGTTCGCCAAGGGTGGTAAAGTCGGTCTGTTCGGCGGCGCCGGTGTTGGCAAGACCGTCAACATGATGGAGCTGATCCGTAACATCGCGATCGAACACAGCGGCTACTCAGTCTTTGCCGGTGTGGGCGAACGTACCCGTGAGGGTAACGACTTCTACCACGAGATGATGGAGTCCAACGTACTGGACAAAGTATCCCTGGTTTACGGTCAGATGAACGAGCCGCCCGGAAACCGTCTGCGCGTGGCGCTGACCGGCCTGACCATGGCCGAGAAGTTCCGTGACGAAGGTCGTGACGTGTTGTTCTTCGTGGATAACATCTACCGTTACACCTTGGCCGGTACCGAAGTATCCGCACTGCTGGGCCGTATGCCCTCCGCAGTAGGTTACCAGCCGACCCTGGCCGAGGAGATGGGTGTTCTGCAAGAACGTATCACCTCCACCCGGACCGGTTCCATCACCTCCGTACAGGCCGTTTACGTCCCTGCGGATGACTTGACCGACCCGTCCCCGGCGACCACCTTCGCCCACTTGGATGCGACCGTCGTTCTGTCCCGTCAGATCGCGGCACTGGGTATCTACCCGGCCGTTGACCCGCTGGACTCCACCTCCCGTCAGCTGGATCCGCTGGTGGTTGGCAAGGAGCACTACGACACCGCTCGTGGCGTTCAGACCGTACTGCAGCGCTACAAAGAGCTGAAGGACATCATCGCCATCCTGGGTATGGATGAACTGTCAGAAGAAGACAAACTGACCGTATCCCGTGCCCGTAAGATCGAGCGTTACTTGTCCCAGCCGTTCTTCGTGGCAGAAGTATTTACCGGTTCACCGGGCAAATACGTGCCGCTGAAAGAGACCATTCGTGGTTTCCAGGGCATCCTGAAAGGCGAGTATGACGATCTGCCTGAGCAGGCGTTCTACATGGTTGGCGGTATCGACGAAGTCGTCGAGAAAGCCAAGAAACTGTAAGCCTCGATAGGAGGACCCATGGCTGAGATATCCTTTCACCTGGATGTGGTGAGCGCAGAGGGCAAACTGTTTGCCGGCCGTGTTCAGACCGTACAGGTTTCAGGCTCCGAAGGTGAGCTGGGTATCCACCACGGTCACGCGCCGCTGCTGACTGCCATCAAGCCGGGCCTGGTCCGCTTGATCAAGCAGAATGGTGGCGAAGAGGTGATGTACGTTTCCGGCGGCATGCTGGAAGTACAACCCGAAGCCGTGACTGTGCTGGCCGATACCGCAATTCGTGCCGACGATCTGGATGAGGCGAAAGCCCAGGAAGCCAAGCGTCGTGCCGAGGAGCGGATCAACAGCTCCCATGGTGACATCGATTACGCCCAGGCCGCTACCGAGCTGGCCAAGGCGATGGCCCAACTGCGGGTTATCGATATCGTCAAAAAGAATTACCGTTAATAGCGGTGATGCAAAAAGCGACCTTCGGGTCGCTTTTTTTTTATCCGTTGGATAGACTCCGCCGAGCATTTCCTCAAGTTTCAAAGGCTGGCTATGTCTCTCAACGTCGTGATCCTGGCTGCGGGTAAAGGTACTCGCATGCGCTCCTCCTTGCCAAAAGTACTGCACCCTGTCGCCAACAAGCCCATGGTCTCCCATGTCATCGACACCGCTCGCCAGATAGGGGCCGAGCAGTTGCACCTGGTCTATGGCCACGGCGCCGAGTTGCTCAAGGAGCGGATCGCCGCGCCGGATCTGAACTGGGTGCTGCAGGCCCAGCAGCTGGGCACCGGCCATGCGGTGGCCCAGGCGATCCCGTTCTGGCAAGACGAAGACGACGTACTGGTGCTGTACGGCGACACTCCACTGATCCAGCCCGAGACCCTGCAACGGCTGCTGGCCGCCAAGGCCGATGGCGGCATGGCGCTGCTGACCGTGGTGCTGGACAACCCGACCGGTTATGGCCGTATCGTCCGGGAAAGCGGCCAGGTGGTCGGCATCATCGAGCAGAAGGATGCCAACGCCGAGCAGCTCGCCATCCGCGAAGTGAACACCGGCGTGCTGGTGGCCAAGGGGGCGCAGTTGCGTAGCTGGCTGTCCCGTCTGGACAACAAGAATGCCCAGGGCGAGTTCTATCTCACCGACGTCATTGCCATGGCCCACGGGGATGGTTGCGCCATCGCCGCCGTTCATCCGGACAGCGCCATGGAGGTGGAAGGGGCCAACAACCGGGTGCAGCTTGCGGCATTGGAGCGCAGCTACCAGCAGATGCAGGCCGAACGGTTGATGATCGCCGGTGTGACCCTGATCGATCCGGCCCGCTTCGACTTGCGCGGCGAGCTGGAGGTGGGTGAAGAGGTGGTGATCGACGTCAACGTCATCATCGAGGGCAGGGTCAAACTCGGCAACCATGTGCGCATCGGTGCGGGTTGCGTGCTGAAAGATTGCGAAATCGGCGATCACAGTGAAGTGAAACCCTACTCCGTCATCGAGGGGGCGCAGGTTGCTGACCAGTGCTCGGTCGGCCCCTTCGCCCGCCTGCGGCCCGGTGCCGTGCTGGAACAGGATGCCCATGTGGGCAACTTCGTCGAGATGAAGAAGTCCCGGCTCGGGGTTGGCTCCAAGTGTGGTCACCTGACCTATCTTGGAGACACCGAGGTGGGTGCCAGGGTGAACATAGGTGCCGGCACCATCACTTGCAATTATGATGGGGTGAACAAGTTCCAGACCATCATAGAGGATGACGTCTTCGTCGGCTCCGACACCCAGCTGGTGGCGCCGGTGCGCATCGGCAAGGGGGCGACCCTGGGGGCGGGCTCGACCATCACCAAGGACGTGGCCGAGCACGAACTGGTGATCACCCGGGTGCCTCAGCGCCATATCCAGAATTGGGCGCGTCCGGTCAAGAAGAAGTGATGCCCGATCAATCCCTATCCATGAAATAAAGAAAACCGGCGCCTTGTGGCGCCGGTTTTTTTATGGCCTGGACTCCGTGCTCTCCATGACCCTGTACCAGTCCAGCTTGCGGGTCAGCATCATGATCAGCGTCAGTATGGCAAACAGCAGCAGGGCGCCGAGCAGTAACGCGCTCTGCTCTGCTTGCAGCAGGCCATAGAGGGTGGCATAGACAACCCCCAGCAGGGCCGCGAAGCCGAGCCCTTGCTTCAGCCCCCCCAGCACATGGCTCAGGTAGAAGCCATTGAGCGCCACGCTGGCCAGCGCCGCCAGCAGGTAGGCGAGGGCGAAGCCCAGATGCTCGGTCAGCGCCAGCAGTAGCAGATAGAAGATGACCAGCCCCATGCCGACCAGGGCGTACTGGATGGGGTGGACCCTCAGCCCTTTGAGCAGCTCGAACATGAAGAAGCTGATGAAGGTGAGGCCGATGAACAGCAGGGCGTACTTGGCCGCTCGCTCGTTGAGTCGGTATTGATCCACAGGCTGCACCAGACTGACGCTGAAGGCGGGCAGTGCTTGCTCCTTGCCACTCATGCTGCGCAAGAAGCGGGTCTCCATGTCGGTGGCGAACCAGCTGGTCTGCCAGTTGGCATTGAAACCCGCCTCATCCAGTTTGCGACTGCCCGGCAGGAAATCGCCGATGAAGTTGGGATGAGGCCAGTTGCCGGTCAGTTGCAGCCTGCTCTCCCGACCGAGAGGCACCAGCTCCAGGCTGTTCATGCCCTGCAGGTTCAGCTCGATATGAAACTCACCCTGTTCGCCCGGCAAGGCGTCGAGCGGCGCGTGAATACCCGCCTGATCCTCTCCCAGCAGGGCACCGGGGACGAAGGGGATGTGGCGCTCTCCCAGTTGCAGCACCGGGACGCTGTTGATGCCACGGGCGTCGGAC
Organism: Aeromonas rivuli; assembly: GCF_000820045.1. Classification (GTDB taxonomy): domain Bacteria; phylum Pseudomonadota; class Gammaproteobacteria; order Enterobacterales; family Aeromonadaceae; genus Aeromonas; species Aeromonas rivuli. The sequence continues at coordinate 88,158 of NZ_CDBJ01000087.1, forward strand.
AGCACCAGGCTCAGATAGGGTTTACCCGCCACCAGTGCCGGATCGGCACCGTCAACGCGCAGCTCCGGGTTGCTGGCCAGCAGTGCCTTGTCCGTCAGGGTATCGGGCAGGCGACCGGACAGGGTGATGGTGGTGTGGTAGATCTGCGCCTGATAGATGCCGAGCTTGCGGGGGGTGACCACCATGTTGGCGCGCATATCCAGCTGTTCCGGCAGCAGGTAGCGATAGAGCCGCTCCTGACGCACGAAGCGCTTGCCATCCTGCTCCACGGTAACGGCGCGGCTATAGGGTTGTACCAGCACTGGCCCCAGCAGTCGCTGCGGGCCGCTGCTGCTGGCCATCATGCTGCCGATGGCCTGACGCTGATAGTGCTGGCGCTCGTGATTGAGATCCAGAATGGATTGTACCGGCAGCATCAGCAGCAGGCCGAGCAGCAGTAGCAGGAAGATCTTGTGGGTGACAATCTGTTTGACCATGACGGGCTCCTTGTTATCGCAAGCCAGTCTCCCCGGGCTGGATGAAGGGGAGATGAGCCCCTGTGAAGTGAGGGTGAAGGAGAGAGAAAAAACCGACCTCCGCTGAGGTGGGGGGGGGAGCCTGATAGATGTGTTCGCCGGTTGCCTGCCCGAGGCTTGACTCAGGGGTTAACCATGGCTGGGCAGCCAGAGTTCGGCCAGTACCCCGCCTTGCTGCTCGTTGTGCAACGTCAGGCTGCCTCCATGTTGGCGGGCCACCTCGGCGGCGAAGCTGAGCCCTATGCCGCTGCTCTTGGCGCCGTTTGGCCTGGGCAGGGAGTAGAAGCGCTCGAAGATGCGCGGCAGGGCGAAATCCGGGATGCCAGGCCCCTGATCCTTGACCCGGAAGCGGTAACCCTCCTGCACCGGTTCGCCCTCTATCACTAACAGGCCTCCGCTTGGACTGAAGTCGAGGGCATTGTCGATCAGATTGCCCAGCGCCTGTCCCACCAGCAGTCGATCCCAGCGTTGTGGCTGGGCTGGTTTGAGGCGGTGGCTGAGGGTGATGCCGCGCCTGTCGGCCACTATCTGGCGCGCCGCCACCGCCCCTTCCCCCAGCTGCATCGGATCCACCGCCTGACGTTCACGTTCCTGGCCCGACTCGAGGCGAGCGAGCTGCAACATGCGCTCGATCAGCTGCTGCATCCGGGTCGACTCCTGATTGATATTGTTGATGAATCGAGTCGCGACCTCGGCAGGGGGCGCCTCTGCCAGCAGCTCTCCCGCCCCGCGAATGGCGGCCAGGGGGCTCTTGAGCTCATGGGTCAGGCTGTGCACATAGGCTTCGATGTAGGATTTGCCGTCCAGCTGGCGGCGCATCGTCTCGAGGGAACGTCCCAACCTGTCCAGCTCCAGACTGTATAGATGGGGCAACTGGGCCGGCTCCCCCTGGCTGACCGCCTGGGCGTAGGTTTCCAGCTTGCGGATGGAACGGTTGAGCCACCACACCAGCAGAGCGCCGATGAGCAGGGCGATGAATAGCATGAGGGCGGCAGCCTGCAATAGCTGGCGCTCACCACGCTCTATCATCGGCAGCAGGGTGTGATTGGGTTTGGCGACGGTGAGGGAGCCCAGTATCTTATTCCCTTCGCGCAGCGGCGCCGCCACGTGCATGACCGAGCTGGTGGGATCGTCCGGGTCGCTGCGGGTGCTGCGGGCACCATATTGACCGCGCAGGGTCAGGTGGACGTCGTTCCAGCGGGAGTAGTCTTTGCCCAGATCCTGGCCAGAGGAGTCGTAGATAACGCTGCCATTAGCATCAACAACATAGATGCGATACTCGGCCTGCTGCTTGAGGTGGCCGTCGATCAGGGCATTGATGGGGCTCTGGTTGAGGCGAGTGAAGGCATGGGCCAGTCGCCCATTGGCCATCTTGCCATCCTGCAAATCGTCCAGGGCCAGGGGGGCCAGTATCTGGGCCATGTCGACCAGGGTATCTTCGGCGGCGCTGCGCACCCCGGGCTTGATCTCCTCGACGAAGATCTCCAGTACAAACCAGGCGGCCAGGGCGAAGATGAGCAGCAGCCCGGCCAGCAGTTGCAGTCCAATCCTCATACCCGTCCCTGACAGCAAGCTAGTTGCCGTTCTATTGTGCTCATGGCAGATCCCGGTGGTCGGGCTGTTGCCGTTCAACGGTCATATTTCGTGTCTCATATTGCATGCCAGCCCAGGCTGCACGGCAGTTGCAGTCCCATGCACATCGGTCATGCCAGCTCCAGGCTGTAACCCAGCCCCCTGTGGGTCAGGATCAGATTGGCATCGGGATCCCGCTCCCGCAGCTTGGCCCTCAGGGTCTTGATATGGGTATCGACGGTGCGATCCAGGCTCTCTTCGGCCCCGCTCCACACCCGATCCATCAACTGCTGGCGGGAGTAAACCCGGCCCGGCGCCTGCATCAGCGTCTTGAGCAGCAGGTATTCATAGCGGGTGAGGCTCAGGGGTTGACCGTGGAAACAGATGCGGGCCCGCTCCTCATCCAGCAGCAAACCACTGGCCTGTGAGGGGGGCTGCCGCTCGCTGCGGCGCAAGATGGTGCGTACCCTGGCACAGACCTCCCGGGGCGAGAACGGCTTGGCCACATAGTCATCGGCGCCAATCTCCAGCCCGATCAAGCGGTCTATCTCCTCGCTGCGGGCGGTGAGGAACATCAGCGGGGTGTCGCTGTGCGCCCGCACCCGCTTGCACAGCTCGAAGCCATTGATGTCGGGCAGACCCACATCCAGGATTAGGAAGTCAGGTTGCGTCTGTTCCAGTCGCGCCAACATGGTCTCGCCCAGGTTGAACCAGGTCACCTCGAACCCCTCGGTCTGCAGGGCATAGATAAGGGTGTCGGCGATGTTGGCTTCGTCTTCTACCAACCATATCAATCTCTTGTGCATGGGATCCTCTCACTCTCTGCCGGTCTATTTTGGCAGTTAAGTGATGGGGATCCTATTTTGTCCGCTTGTTTTTCCCGCAAAGCTTGCTAATATCCCGCCATTCTTTCGAATCGAAACTTAACGATGACAAAACGAAACACTCAACAGCGCCGCCACACCATAGTGACCCTGGTGCAAGAGCAGGGCGAAGTGAGCGTCGATGCCCTGGCCAAGCACTTCTCCACCTCGGAAGTGACCATCCGCAAGGATCTGGCGGTGCTGGAAACCGGCGGTCTGCTGCTGCGTCGTTATGGGGGCGCCGTGCCGCTACCGAGCGAGATGGTCGTGACGGATAACCCGGAACAAGTTTCGAAGCGAAAGCTGGCCATCGCCCGTGCAGCTGCCGACCGGATCCGCGATCACAATCGCATCATCATCGACAGCGGCAGTACCACCAGCGCCATGATCCCCATGCTGGGCAACAAGCGTGGCCTCATCGTCATGACCAACTCCCTCAATGTGGCGGGTGCCCTGCGCGAGCTGGAGAACGAACCCACCCTGCTGATGACGGGCGGCACCTGGGACCCCCACTCCGAGTCCTTTCAGGGCCAGGTGGCGGAGCAGGTGTTGCGCTCCTATGACTTCGACCAGCTGTTCATCGGCGCCGATGGCATAGATCCCGAGCGGGGCACCACCACCTTCAACGAGCTGGTGGGCCTGTCCCGGGTGATGGCCGAGGTGTCGCGGGAGGTGATCGTCATGGTCGAGTCAGAAAAAATAGGTCGCAAGATCCCCAACCTGGAGTTGCCCTGGGCGCAAATCCATACCCTGGTGACGGACGAAGACTTGGCCGACGAGACCCGGCAACTACTCGAATCCAAAGGGGTGACGCTGATCTGCGCCCCCCTCGCAGGCTGACGCTCGCCTGCTCATCCCATTGTTAACAATTCAATTTTAAGGAGAAGTCTATGTGTGGCATCGTCGGGGCAGTCGCCCAACGTGATGTGGCTGAAATTCTGGTGGAAGGCCTGCGTCGTCTCGAGTATCGCGGTTATGACTCCGCCGGTGTGGCCGTGTTCAGCAGCGAGCACCCGTTGCAACGGGTGCGCCGTCTGGGCAAGGTGGCCGAGCTGGCCAAGGCGCTGGACGAACAGTCCGTCCATGGCGGTACCGGCATAGCACACACCCGCTGGGCGACCCACGGCGAGCCCTCCGAGCGCAATGCCCACCCCCATGTCTCCGAGCATATCGTCGTGGTGCACAATGGCATCATCGAAAACCACGAAGAGCTGCGGGCCGAGTTGCAGGGGCTGGGCTATGAGTTCAGCTCAGACACCGACACCGAGGTGATCGCTCACCTGGTGCACCACGAACTGAAATCCGCCCCCAGCCTGCTGGTGGCTATGCAAGTCGCGGTGAAGCAGTTGCGCGGCGCCTACGGCACAGTGGTGATGGACAGCCGTGACGACAGCCGTGTGGTGGTGGCCCGCTCCGGCTCGCCGCTGGTGATAGGTCGCGGCATCGGCGAGAACTTCATCGCCTCCGATCAGATGGCGCTGCTGCCGGTGACCCGCCGCTTCATCTTCCTGGAAGAGGGTGACGTGGCCGAGGTGACCCGCCGTGACGTGCACATCTTCGATACCCAGGGCAACGCCGTGGTGCGCGAGGAGCTGGAATCCGAGCTCTCCCACGATGCCGGTGACAAGGGCGAGTATCGCCACTACATGCTCAAAGAGATCTACGAGCAGCCCAAGGCCATCACCAACACCCTGGAAGGGCGGCTGGGCAGCGATCACGTGGTGGTCGAGTCGTTCGGCAATGGCGCCCGCGCCATCTTCGACCAGGTCGAGCACATCCAGATCATCGCCTGTGGCACCTCCTACAACTCCGGCATGGTGGCCCGCTACTGGTTCGAAGAGATCGCCGGGGTGTCGTGCGACGTGGAGATCGCCTCCGAGTTCCGCTATCGCAAGTCGGTGGTGCGCCCCAACAGCCTGCTGGTGACCCTCTCCCAGAGCGGCGAGACCGCCGATACCCTGGCGGCCCTGCGTCTGGCCAAGGAGTCCGGCTACATGAGCTCCCTGGCGATCTGCAACGTACCGGGTTCCTCCCTGGTGCGGGAATCGGATCTCGCCTTCATGACCCGGGCCGGTACCGAGATTGGTGTGGCCTCCACCAAGGCCTTCACCACCCAGTTGGCCGGTCTGCTGATGCTGGTGACCGCCATCGGTCATTGCCGTGGCAACCTGAGTGCCGCCGCCGAGGCCGAGCTGGTCAAGGCGCTGAAGACCCTGCCACAGCGCATCAAGGAGAGTCTGGCGCTGGCCAAGGAGATCGAAACCCTGGCCGAAGAGTTTGCCGACAAGCACCACAGCCTGTTCCTGGGTCGCGGCAGCCAATACCCCATTGCCATGGAAGGGGCGCTCAAGCTCAAAGAGATCTCCTACATCCATGCAGAAGCCTATGCGGCCGGTGAGCTGAAGCATGGCCCGCTGGCGCTGGTGGATGCCGAGATGCCCATCATAGTGGTGGCGCCGAACAACGATCTGCTGGAGAAGCTCAAGTCCAACGTCGAAGAGGTGCGCGCTCGTGGCGGCATTCTCTATGTGTTCGCCGATGCGGCTGCCGGTTTCAAGAGTGACCAGACCATGCGGGTGATGAACCTCAGCCATGTCGAGGAGGCTATTGCCCCCATCGTCTACACGGTGCCCTTGCAGCTGCTCTCCTATCATGTTGCCCTCATCAAGGGCACGGACGTGGATCAGCCGCGCAACCTGGCCAAGTCGGTTACGGTTGAATAAGCCAAAGATGATCCCATGAAAAAGAGCCGCAAATGCGGCTCTTTTTGTTGCTGCTGACCAGATTACGACAGTCGCAGGTTGGTGATGGTCACATCGGTCAGGGAGGGCACAATGATGCCGCTGGAGATCCCCTTGGCGATGGCCTGACTGCGGTTCTTGGAGTCCGTCTTGTTGGTCACCTGATTGAGGTGGAAATTGACGGTTCGTTCGCTGATGCCGAGTATGGTGGCTATCTCCCAGGAGGTCTTGCCCTCGCTGGCCCAGAACAGGCACTCCTTCTCCCGGTCCGACAGCTCGGTCAGATACTTCATCAGATCCGGTCTGGCCTTGATGAGGGTCAGGGCCGAGTTGAAGATGTAGCTGGCACAGAAGGAGAGCATGGGCACGTTGTCGAACATCAGCTCGGAATCGGATTTTTCCTTGGTAATGAAGGAGAGGATGCCGTGTTCACCCTGCGGGGTGTGCAGCGGAAAGGAGACACCGTTACGAACGCCGAAGTCGGCGGCCAGGTTCATCACTTCCTGACTGGCGCTGGGTGTGCAATCGAGCTGATTCCAGAAGATGGGCTGAGTCTGTTTGAGGCCCAGATGCACCACGGGATCCTGAGTCAGGAACTGTTTTTCCGTATAGGCATTGAACCAGCTGGTTGGGCAATTATTGAACAGAGCGACGTGGGATTTTTGCATGCTGATGGGAAAAATAATCAGCAAACGAAAATAATCGAAGCCCATCTGGTGGCTGAAACGTTCCAGAAGCTGCTGGATGTCGCTGGTTTTCTTGGCCCTGGTAAACCTGTCTATGTGTTCCCATATGGCGTCGTTAAACATCTTTCTCTCCTTTTTCGATCCCTATCTTGCTGATCGAAAAGATATTTTTTAGTTATAAATGTGGTGTTGCTTCTACCAACGCCAGTACATCCCGTGTTTGTCTAAAAATTATCCTGTTTTTTTCCCCCTAGGCCAAGGACTGATGTCGATTGCTACTGGTCCCATGATTTGAAATAATGAGAATAGTTATCATTGATAAGATCTATTTCATGAACAAGTTATGGTGTCTGGCCCTGTTGCCATTATCGATCTCCTTGTCAGTTTCTGCCGATGAACTGGTCAAGCCTGCTCTCAAGGCGAGTATTGCCGCCGGGCAAGCATCCCAGCTGCGGGTGGAGAAAGCGGCCGATGCCGCCCTCGCCGCTCGCCAGGAGTTGCAGAATGCCGAATTGCAACTGCGCGACCTCGAGGCTTACAACAGCTATATGCAGTCGCTGGTTGCCGATCAGCGCAAGGAGCTGACTCGCCTCAATACCCAGCTCGGCGCGGTGGAAGAGACCCGTCAGGGCCTTATCCCCCTGATGCTGAAGATGCAGAGCGACCTGGCGTCGCTGGTGCAAGATGACATTCCCCTGCGCAAGGAGGAGCGGTTATCACGGGTGCAGGGGTTGAAAGCGACCCTGGCGCGCAGCGATGTGAGCGAGGCGGAGAAATTTCGCCAACTGTTGCAGGCCTATCAGATCGAGGCCGAATACGGTAACCGGCTCGATGCCTATTCGGCCGAGTTGACCCTGGATGGCACGCCGCGCCGGGTCGAGGTGTTGGCCGTGGGCCGGGTGGCCCTGCTCGCCATGACGGCGGATCACAGCCTGGCCTGGCGCTGGTCGGCACAACAGAAAGCATGGCTGGCGCTGGATGAACAGTGGCTGAGCCCGCTCGGCGAGGCATTCGCCATGGCAAAAGAGAAGGGCGTCCCCCAGTTGTTGCAACTGCCGCTCTCCGTGGCCCTGCAGGAGACCCAGTCATGAGACAACTTCCCCTTCTTGTCGCTCTGACACTGGGCATGATGCAGCCCGCGTTGGCCAATGAAGACTGGCAGGCACAGGAGCAGGCCCGCGAACAACAAGCGAGTCAGGATCTTGGTGAGGTCAGCAAGACCCTGGCGAGCGCCCGTGCCCGGCTGGGTGCCGCCCAGCAGCAGAGCAAGCTGCTGGCGAGTGAATTTGCCGACAACGAGAAAAAGCTGGGTGAATTGAAATCCCAGTGGCAGCAAGCGGCCAGTGACATGGACGAAGTCTTTGCCGTGGCCCGCCAGGGAGCAAACGACGCGGCCAGGTTGCTCGGTGGCTCGGCGCTTCAGGGTCAATATGGCGATCGCTTGCAACCCTTGCAGCAGATGAGCAAGGAGCAGGATGTGCCGGACCGCACCGCCCTGGCTCAACTGCCAAGTCTACTGATGCAAGAGATCACCGGATCGAGCCAGGTTACCCGCTTCGACGCCAATGTACTGGATGGCCAGGGCGCCGCCAGCCGCCAGCCGGTGACCCGCATCGGCAGCTTCATGTTGCTGGGGAAAGAGGGCTTGCTCCAGGTGGAAGCCGATGGCCTGACCCCTGTGCTCGGTCTGCCCGCCAGTCTCAATCGTGCCGCCCATGCATACCAGGGTCAGGAGGGCGAGGCCGTACCGCTCGATCCCTCCCATGGCGTCCTGCTTGCCATGCAGGCCCAGGCCCCTGGTTTCTGGCAGCAGCTGCAGCAGGGCGGAAAAGTGGGCGCCATCATCATATTGCTGGCCCTGATCGGCCTGGGCATCGCCGCGGTGCGGCTGTGGAGCCTCTCTCGCGAGCTGGGCCGGGTGCGTCGTCAGCTGGCCAGCGGTGACTATCATGCGGACAACGCCCTCGGCCGGGTACTGCTGGTCGCGGACAAGCACCCGGAGATCGCCATGGAGACCCTGGAGCTGAGGCTGGATGAGGCCATCTTGCAGGAGACGCCGCGCCTCGAGCGGGGGCTGGGCATGGTCAAGGTGATCGCCGCCCTGGCGCCCATGCTGGGTCTGCTCGGCACGGTGACCGGCATGATTGGCACCTTCCAGGCCATCACCCAGTTCGGTACCGGCGATCCCAAGATCATGGCCGGTGGCATCTCGATGGCGCTGATCACCACCGTCATGGGGCTGGTGGCAGCCATACCGCTCATCCTCTCCCATAGCTTGCTGCAGTCGCGTTTCGTCGAGCTCTCCAATGTGTTGGAGCAGCAAGTGGCCGGCATATTGGCCGAGCGTGCCGAAGGCGAAATACGGGAAGGGCGCGCGGCATGATGCTCGACATCTGGCATCAGTTGCAGAGCTTCATGGGCCGAGGTGGCCCTGTGCTCTGGGTCATACTGGCCATGCTGGCGCTGATGTGGATCCTGATCATTGAGCGGTTGCTGTATCTCAATCTGGGCTATGGCGCATTGCAGCGCCGTCTGCAAGCCGACTGGCAGGCCAGAGCGGAACAAAGCAGCTGGCATGCCCGCGCCATCCGTGGTCGCTGGCTGGCTCAGGCCGAGCTGGAGCTCGGTCGCCATCTGATCATCATCCGCACCCTGGTCGTGCTCTGCCCCATGTTGGGGCTGCTTGGCACAGTGACCGGCATGATAGGGGTGTTCGACACCCTGGCGGCAGCCAACCGTTTTAATCCAGAGAGCATGGCCGGCGGCATCTCCCGCGCCACCATACCCACCATGGCGGGCATGGTCGTTGCCTTGCTCGGCGTATTGTTACTCAGTCGTCTCGACAGCAAGGCCAAACGGGCCTTGGCACAAACCCGGGACGGACTGCGCGAAGAGAAGGTATTACCATGAGACGCCAATCCAAGCGCGTGCGTGATGAAGTGCAGATAGACATGACCCCCATGCTCGACATCGTCTTCATCATGTTGATCTTCTTTATAGTGACCACCTCTTTCGTGCGTGAAGCCGGGCTCGAGGTCAATCGTCCCCAAGCGAGCAATGCCAAGGCCCAGAAGTCCTCCAGCATCATGTTGGCCATCGGTGAACAGGGTCAGATCTACCTGGATCGCAAGCCGGTAGACATAGAGCGGGTGCAAGCCAGCCTGGCGCGCATGTTGGCCGAACAGCCCGAGGCCAGCCTGGTGATCCAGGCCGACGAGCGTGTGCCCCATGGCAAGGTGGTGAGGGTGATGGATGAGGCCAAGGCCGCCGGGATCACCAGCATAGCGGTAGCGGTGTCTGCCCCATGAAGTTCAAGCTGATGAGCCTGGGGCTGGGTCTGCTGCTCAGCCTGGGGATATTGCTGTTCATGGCCGCCCTGGTCGAGCCACCCAAGGAGCGCAGCCAGCGCGATGAACAGGATCCTATCGTCATCCGGATGCAGACGGAGCAGAGCGAGGTCGCGCAGCGAGAGCGCCCTGTCCCGCCTAAACCCGAGCCCCTGCCCGAACCCCCGGCCGCCCTCTCCCTGAGCCCCACGCCCACCCCCGCAACGCCCCCTCCGCCTTCGGTACAACCCAGCCTGGATCTGGTGGCTGATCTGAGTCCTGTGCAGGATGCCCCCCCC
>NZ_CDBJ01000088.1:0-3300 GCF_000820045.1 Aeromonas rivuli
GTCTAATTAGGAGCCTGGCAGTGTCCTACTCTCGCATGGCGAATGCCACACTACCATCGGCGCTACCGCGTTTCACTTCTGAGTTCGGCATGGGATCAGGTGGGTCCACGGCGCTATGGCCGCCAGGCAAAAACTTCATCCGGAAAGCTGACGTGAATAACGACTCTGCCCTTATTGGCTTGTCACTATCACTGAATTAGTTAGTAGTTCGCTTGGTATTTGCTACAAGCCTTAGAACACTTCTTGGGTGTTGTATGGTTAAGCCTCACGGGTAATTAGTATGGGTTAGCTCAACACGTCGCCGCGCTTACACACCCCACCTATCAACGTTGTGGTCTCCAACGGCCCTTTAGGACCCTCAAGGGGTCAGGGATGACTCATCTCAGGGCTCGCTTCCCGCTTAGATGCTTTCAGCGGTTATCGATTCCGAACTTAGCTACCGGGCAGTGCCACTGGCGTGACAACCCGAACACCAGAGGTTCGTTCACTCCGGTCCTCTCGTACTAGGAGCAACTCCCTTCAATCATCCAACGCCCACGGCAGATAGGGACCGAACTGTCTCACGACGTTCTGAACCCAGCTCGCGTACCACTTTAAATGGCGAACAGCCATACCCTTGGGACCGACTTCAGCCCCAGGATGTGATGAGCCGACATCGAGGTGCCAAACACCGCCGTCGATATGAACTCTTGGGCGGTATCAGCCTGTTATCCCCGGAGTACCTTTTATCCGTTGAGCGATGGCCCTTCCATTCAGAACCACCGGATCACTATGACCTACTTTCGTACCTGCTCGACCTGTCCGTCTCGCAGTTAAGCTGGCTTATGCCATTGCACTAACCTCCTGATGTCCGACCAGGATTAGCCAACCTTCGTGCTCCTCCGTTACTCTTTGGGAGGAGACCGCCCCAGTCAAACTACCCACCAGGCACTGTCCGCGAGCCCGATTCAGGGCCCTGCGTTAGAACATCAAACATACAAGGGTGGTATTTCAAGGACGGCTCCACGACAACTAGCGTTATCGCTTCAAAGCCTCCCACCTATCCTACACATGTAGGTTCAATGTTCAGTGCCAAGCTGTAGTAAAGGTTCACGGGGTCTTTCCGTCTAGCCGCGGGTACACCGCATCTTCACGGCGAATTCGATTTCACTGAGTCTCGGGTGGAGACAGCATGGCCATGGTTACACCATTCGTGCAGGTCGGAACTTACCCGACAAGGAATTTCGCTACCTTAGGACCGTTATAGTTACGGCCGCCGTTTACCGGGGCTTCGATCAAGAGCTTCGCTTGCGCTAACCCCATCAATTAACCTTCCGGCACCGGGCAGGTGTCACACCCTATACGTCCACTTTCGTGTTTGCAGAGTGCTGTGTTTTTGATAAACAGTCCCAGCCATCTGGTCACTGCGACTCCCAACTGCTCCATCCGCAAGGGACTTCACTGTCAAGAGCGAACCTTCTCCCGAAGTTACGGTTCTATTTTGCCTAGTTCCTTCACCCGAGTTCTCTCAAGCGCCTTGGTATTCTCTACCCGACCACCTGTGTCGGTTTGGGGTACGATGACTTGTAATCTGAAGCTTAGAGGCTTTTCCTGGAAGCATGGCATCAATGGCTTCACCACCGTAGTGGCTTCGTCTCGTGTCTCAGCGTTGCATCTCCGGATTTGCCTAGAGATACCGCCTACGCACTTTCACCAGGACAACCGTCGCCTGGCCCACCTAGCCTTCTCCGTCCCCCCATCGCAATTACAAGTCGTGCAGGAATATTAACCTGCTTCCCATCGATTACGCCTTTCGGCCTCACCTTAGGGGTCGACTCACCCTGCCCCGATTAACGTTGGACAGGAACCCTTGGTCTTCCGGCGAGGAGGCTTTTCACCCCCTTTATCGTTACTTACGTCAGCATTCGCACTTCTGATATCTCCAGCATACCTCTCGATACACCTTCGCAGACTTACAGAACGCTCCCCTACCACTCACACATAAGTGTGAATCCGCGGCTTCGGTGCCTGGTTTGAGCCCCGTTACATCTTCCGCGCAGGCCGACTCGACTAGTGAGCTATTACGCTTTCTTTAAATGATGGCTGCTTCTAAGCCAACATCCTAGCTGTCTGAGCCTTCCCACATCGTTTCCCACTTAACCAGAACTTTGGGACCTTAGCCGGCGGTCTGGGTTGTTTCCCTCTTCACGACGGACGTTAGCACCCGCCGTGTGTCTCCCGGATATTACTTACTGGTATTCGGAGTTTGCATGGAGTTGGTAAGTCGGGATGACCCCCTAGTCCAAACAGTGCTCTACCCCCAGTAGTATTCGTCCGAGGCGCTACCTAAATAGCTTTCGGGGAGAACCAGCTATCTCCGAGTTTGATTGGCCTTTCACCCCCAGCCACAGGTCATCCCCTAACTTTGCAACGTTAGTGGGTTCGGTCCTCCAGTTGATGTTACTCAACCTTCAACCTGCCCATGGCTAGATCACCCGGTTTCGGGTCTACACCTTGCAACTAGACGCCCAGTTAAGACTCGGTTTCCCTACGGCTCCCCTATACGGTTAACCTCGCTACAAAATGTAAGTCGCTGACCCATTATACAAAAGGTACGCAGTCACCCCGAAGGGCTCCCACTGCTTGTACGTACACGGTTTCAGGTTCTATTTCACTCCCCTCACAGGGGTTCTTTTCGCCTTTCCCTCACGGTACTGGTTCACTATCGGTCAGTCAGGAGTATTTAGCCTTGGAGGATGGTCCCCCCATATTCAGACAGGATGTCACGTGTCCCGCCCTACTCGATTTCACAACAAGGTCGTTTTCATGTACGGGGCTATCACCCTGTATCGCTGGCCTTTCCAGGACCATTCCACTAACTTCCAAGTTGCTTAAGGGCTAATCCCCGTTCGCTCGCCGCTACTAAGGGAATCTCGGTTGATTTCTTTTCCTCGGGGTACTTAGATGTTTCAGTTCTCCCGGTTCGCCTCGTTAAGCTATGTATTCACTTAACGATACCCAGCTTGTGCTGGGTGGGTTTCCCCATTCGGAAATCTGTGAGTAATAGCGTCTCTTACCGACTTCTCACAGCTTATCGCAGGTTAGTACGTCCTTCATCGCCTCTGACTGCCAAGGCATCCACCATGTACGCTTAGTCACTTAACCATACAACCCCAAGAAGTGTCGTCGAAACGACGCGACTTGTTGAAGTACAACAAGGACCAAAATAAATTTTGGTTTTCGCCAAGAAGTTTCCAAAGCACTTGTAACAAATGTTTGAGAACTACTTTTTAAATCAGCTTTCCAGATTGTTAAAGAGCA
>NZ_CDBJ01000089.1 GCF_000820045.1 Aeromonas rivuli
TTGTATTGAGGCCAATTGGTGATGGGGTGAAGCGCTTTACCCATGATGCAGACTTGAGGGGGATGGTGGTGCTCAGATCACTGGGTTTTCAATTAGTTCCATTCAAGCTGCATCGATTTAGGAAACAACGCCGGTAACAGCAAGACATACCCGCCAGCATGGGGGCGCGGTAAGTCGCCAACGAAGTACGTGGCCTGAAGGGCCCTCATCGCATCTGACAGTGCCAACCAGCGTTCCGGGTCTTTGGTGATGCTGAACAGCATGTATTCATCGGAGAGAGCGGTGACTGCGGCGGGGTTGAGTCGGTACGCCTTGAGGTTCCCCTTCAACTGAACCGGACAGCGAGCGACGCCAGCGAGGTAGCGAGCGGTGGCAAAGTGATGGCTGCCGCCTTCATTGATGAGGCACACTCGGCCATCCCAGTCGTGGTAGCAAAAATAGTCGAAGCACCTTGGTTGCATGATCCGAACTTCACCATGGGCCAGGTTGCGGGCGATGGTGTCCGGGCAGGCATCATCGAGATATCCCTGGCAGCGGGCCTCCGCAAATGCGTCGAGATCAGTGAACTGCTCGAGGGGGCTCTTGGAGGCATTGAGCACTTCTACCTGGCGAATATCACAGGTCCATCCCTCAACGTGCACCTGCTCGCAAAGATTGGCGAGGGCACCAACCATAATGGTCACACCTCGATACTCGCCATGAACGTATTGTCTGCCACGCAATTCACCGGGGTTGGCATCCCAGCCGGAAGGCAACCATTGGTGCCAGCGAGTGATGTAGTCAACGTCGGTATTGCGTGGGAGTTCAAAGGCGTAACCGATATCAGGATGGGCAAGTAGCAGGGCATTCAGGTTAGCAGGGTAGCCAAACTGGTGCTGGATATAGTGCACGGCGGCGGTAAACATGGTGAGGACTCCATCCGGTTCCAAAGGGAAGTTTGAGTGCAGCACACACTCATGGAGCGGCGCTGTTTGTATCCGCTATCCTGTGGCCCGAACAATTAAACGTCAACTCACCTACTGAGTAGTGGATTGCCCTCGATCGGCACCGAAAAGCTCAACCCGATCTCCGAGGCCGCCGCATCGAGGGCGAGCACAGCCGTGTAGACCTCCGTGGAGCGCAGCGAGCGGTGGCCCAGGTACGCCTGCAGGCGCTTGATGTGGGTATTGCCTTGAAGGAGGTGATGCATGGCGTAGCTGTGCCTGAACACATGCGGCGTCAGCGCCACCACCAGGTTAACTCCCCTCCCCCGTAATCCCCCTTCCGCCTCGCGCAGCCAGTTGCGCACGGTCTGGTCCGTCACGGTCCAGATCGGGGCGCCCCGCGCCAGCTTGAAGGTGCTCAGGTACTCGCGGGCCAGCTGGGCGTACTGCGGATCGAGCAGCGGCACCAAGCGCTTGACGGCCTCGCCAGCGCGGGGGCGGCCTTTGCCGCGCCGGCGCTGCTTCAAGGTGCGCAGCGCCACAAACGGCCGCTGGCCATCGAGCTCGAAATCCCCCGGCGTCAGCGCCAAGGCCTCGTTGATGCGGGCGCCGGTGTTCCACAAGGTGGCCACCAGGAACCGGCGCTGCAGATCCGGCAGCATGGCCAGCACCGCCCCCACTTCGTGCGCCAAGAGATAACGGGGCGCGTCGGTGTGGGCGATGGCGAGGTTACGCAGTGCCGTGGCCACGCGCCACTGTTCGGGGCTGCCGGCGGGGCGCACCAGGGGGCCGCCCTGGTGCAAGGTAGCCAGGGGGTGGCCATGGCCAAGCGGGGTGATCTGCATCGGGATCCTCGTCGCGGGGGGGGAAGTCGGTGATCGGCAGGATGCCAGATCCGGGGGGGCGCTGTCAGTGGCAATAAATGCGCGGCGCGGTGCGGCGAGTTTGGGAGTTTTGGCGCTATGCGCGAAAAGTCAAAAGCGCGGGGGGAGACAGGAAGGGGGCGGCGCGGGGCAGATCCTCGGCAGATCCACTAGATATAGTGGCACCGGCCAGCTGCAGAAACACAACATCTTGGGGGGCGGGGGTGGCCAAGGGGCATTTGG
>NZ_CDBJ01000090.1 GCF_000820045.1 Aeromonas rivuli
GGGCGGGGTCTGCTGCTCAGCCTGGGGATATTGCTGGGCATGGCCGCCCTGGTCGAGCCACCCAAGGAGCGCAGCCAGCGCGATGAACAGGATCCAACCGTCATCCGGATGCAGACGGAGCAGAGCGAGGTCGCGCAGCGAGAGCGCCCTGTCCCGCCTAAACCCGAGCCCCTGCCCGAACCCCCGGCCGCCCTCTCCCTGAGCCCCATGCCCACCCCGGTAACGCCCCCTCTGCCTTCGGTACAACCCAGCCTGGATCTGGTGGCTGATCTGAGTCCTGTGCAGGTTGCCGCCCCCGGTGTACTGGCCGCGCCAGCACCGGCTGCCGTGGCAGCGGGGAATCCCCATGGTCAGCTGGGCGGTGTTGGCAGTAGTGACATTTTGACCCCGCTGCAGCGCATCGAGCCTGCCTACCCCTACCGGGCGCAACAGGCTGGTATAGAGGGTTTCGTGACCCTGAGTTTCGCGGTCGATGCCCAGGGACGGGTACAGGATGTGACCGTGGTCGAGGCCAAACCCAGGCGTCAGTTCGAGCGAGCCGCCATCCAGGCGGTGAGCAAGTGGCGTTATCAGCCAAGACCCGGGGCGAGTGATAAGTTGCCCCAGGTGATCACCCTCAAGTTCAAGTTGGAGTCATGACTATGTTGCGGATCTGGATCTGCCTGTTGGCCCTGGTGAGCGCCGGCAGTTGGGCCATGGAGGTGAGCCCGCTCTTCTCCCGCCAGCTGGCCCCCGTACTCAAGCTCTATCAGTCCGGTCAGTTCCAGCAGGCCCAGAGCCGGGCCCGCGACCTGAAACCAGGCTCAGAGGCTGAGCAGGCCTGGTTGGCTCAGCTCAATGCCTCCCTGGCTGCCAACTTGCAACAGACGGCCCAGGCGAGCCGCTATGTGGAGCAGGCTCTGACCTATAAAGAGTGGCCGGAGCAACAACGGCTCCAGCTGCTGCGCCTGCATGGCGATATTCAAGCTCAGCAATCCAACTGGCGTGGCGCCATTGCCAGCTACCAGGCCGTGCTTGCCAAGCAGCCAAGTGACGAGCTCAGGTTGCGCCTGGCGGGTCTCTACTACCACAACAAACAGTACGCAGAGGCGATTAGCCAGAGCGATCAGCTGCTCAAGAAGGGGTGGCAAAAACCGGTGGCCCTGATCCGGCTCTCGGCCCTGACTGCCTTGCAGCGTTATCCCCAGGCGGCCGACCAGGCCAGCGAGCTGATCCGCCGTGAGCCGACCGAGCAACGCTGGTGGCAACAGGCCGTGGCCCTCAATCTTTCCGCCAAACGGGGCGAGCAGGCCCTGGCGCTGCTGCAAACAGCCATAGACCGCAAGCTGATGGATGATGTGGATACCCGGAGTCAACTGATCCGCTTGTATGCCTGGCAAGGATTACCCTATCGCGGCGCCCGTTTGTTGGAAAACGCCATGAAAAAAGGACAGCTCAAGCAGAGCCCGGAAAATCAGCGCCTGCTTGCCCAGCTTTGGGAAGGTGCGAGAGAGTGGCCCAAGGCCATCGAGAGCTGGCAGACCCTGGCCCGACAGCCCTCCCAGAGCGATGCGGGTTTACGGGCAGCGGAACTTCTGCTGTTGCGAGGCAAAACCGAGGCCGCCATGAGTCAGTTGGCGGCTAGCGGGCAAAACCGGAGCGAGCAGGGACGCAGGGTCAAGGCTCAGCTGGTACAAGCCCTGCTGAATCAAGAGCAGTATTCGAAAGCCATGGTGCTGGCTCAGGAGCTTAAAGCAGAAGGCGGCACGGCCTGGCAGGTACGCGCCGAGCGCTGGC
>NZ_CDBJ01000091.1 GCF_000820045.1 Aeromonas rivuli
GGGGCGCGGCGAGTTGCTCGGTGCGTAGCTGCGGTGTGTCAGTGGCCATCGGCTGCGGCTGACCGTTGGCGGGTACAACAGGGGCGCGCTCGGTGGTCTGAGGCCGCAACCCTGATTGATCCCCATTGTTTACCCCAAAACTACCCGGCGCAGGGGGAGGATAAGAGGCTGTTGATAGGGAGCTTGGTGCTGCAGGAAGTCCCGGATGTTGCTTCCCGAGCAGACTATTGACCTGTTGTTGAGCATATTGATCGGCAAAGGTTGCAGCATACATTTGCAGTTCTGCAACACGCTTAGGTGAGAACAGCTCAGTGACCTGCTGATCGCTTTTACCCGTATCTTTGAGCCAATTGACAAATGCATCGTTCAAGTTTGCTTGAACACTGGTATCTGCACGCTTGAATCGCTCAGCAGCTTGAGAAAGACGTTCCCCCTGGCTGATTTGCTCAGAACCTCGTTGAATCTGTTGATCTGAGGTTTCATACGCTTCGCGAGTACTGCCAGTTTGAGAGTTATGGGAGCCTGACGAAAGGGTTAAATTACGTTCTTTGGCAAATGAAACTACCTCCTCCAAAGAGCTTCTAAACTCCTTATTTTTTGCAAGTTCAGTCGCAACATCTCTCATCCGAGAAATATCGCGACCGTGACTGCCTTGTACCTGTAGATTGGCAGCGAGGCTTACTGGGCTCCAACCAGGTGTTTTCATTCCAACAGAAACCATGCCAATGAGTTCAGCACGGTCTCTTTCAGATATATTCATACCTTCCGTTGCTTTTTCCACAATGCTTTTAACTTTACTAGCAGCCTTACTTGCTGACTGCGTTTGAGAGTCGCGAGTAGAATTTGCATCGGAACTATCGCTATATTTCGACCACATTGTCTCCATCACGTTTGAAGTGACTTTAGACTGGGTTCTTACACCTTCATTTACAAGGCTAGTACCTTGCTCTTTATAACGGCTGGCTTCAGAGGTTAGCGCTGCCCCAATTTGCTCCGTTGCTTGAACGTTGACAGCCCCGGTAGTTTCTGGCGCTTTGAGGGACTTTGAGCCATCAGCATGAGTACTGACTTCGACACCATTACTGGAGACCTCGAGCATGTTACCTGGCCCCACCATGCGCCTGGACAGATCGAGTTTATTAGCGCTCTGGTTATTCCAGCTGTGGTTGCCGGCATTGGTATTACCCAAACTTATATTGCCGTCAGCCATGTCCTTAGCGACAGCACCAGCAATTTGCATCTGTTGGGAAACAAGATTGGATACCCCCATACCCAGCCCACCCATCAGGCCAGTAAAGGCTGCTGCCATCCAAGGTACCTTGTCGATCATAGATGCTGCAGTCATGGCAAGGTTCTCAGAAACAACCTTGTGGCCAATCATACTCATCATGGAAATAGATGCTCCCGCCGACTGGAATTCGGCAGCACCTTTGCTATACATAATGCTATTCAAAATGGCATACATCATTCCCCAGGATGACAACCAGAAGAATCCAGCAACATAAGTAACAATGAACTTTTTAATCCCGCCTGGAAGCAGAGCAAGAGGAGCTGTAATAATAAAAGCCCCTGTCAGTATAAGTAACCAAACAGTCTTTTGGTATCCAATCCAAGTGGAGGCCTGCATGCTAGACATCATAAGAGTTTGTCGTGTAGTCAATTGCATTCTTGCTTCGGAAAAAGCGCGACTAGCAGCATCGGCATCGGTACTTGCGGTATATTCCTGGGCTGCATCAAGCATTAAATTTGCAACCATGCCCTGCTTGACGACATCCTCTGCTTGAACAGATATGCCGACGAGGGTTTCATATGCAACAGGAATTACATTGACCAGCTGCTGTTTTGCTGCTGTGCTCGTGCGGCCAGGATAAATAAATTTGGATAGTTGTTGAAGCGCGGAGTCTACCTCTCCGTTGAGTTCGGTTGATAGCTTTACTGTTCCTGCGGCACAAGTTTCCATTGCGCCATTATGATCATACATTCGACTTTTGACAGAGTTCTCCTTTGATGTAATGAACCCCCATAAGTCAGGTGCTTTGAATAAGTCCTCATAAGTAAATTTGCCAATCTGCAAATCAAAAATAACGCAGTTTTGAAGGAAGGAACGCATATTTTTTGCCGTGCGAACATTTCCAACAACTACCTGAGATGATTGCTTTATGATGGTGTTTCCTAATAACACGCCAGATTCGGAATATCTAAGGTCCGTTGGCAGGGAGAAGGCCATGTCAACGGCTCTGCCATACGTATAATCTACCGACATCGCAGTTGAAATTATATAAGCAAGCCCATATGGAACATTATCAACCTTGATACCCGTGACAGCGGGATTTGCAACATCAGTAACATAGACGGTTGTCTTGGGTACAACGATAATATTAAAAAACAGGAATGCTCCGATGAAGTATTTAATAAAATTCGTCCAGGCCTGTGATTGTATTGCAATGAATGCAAGCGAACTAATCAAGCCAAAGACTAATGCCAACTTTGCAAGTGTCGAAAATGAGCTCTGGCCTGCTGTCATAACAACAGCATTAAGTACCCTGACCAGCTCATCCCCACCTCCAACAGTAAGTATTTCGTACATAGATACCTCTATTTAAGAGCTTGAGCGAAAGTGAAAACAGAGTTGATCTGGGACCCTGTCCTGCTTGCCAAATATTTTTCGAGTTGCATTGTTTTCTGCATCACATCAAACGACCGAGAGGTCTTAGCTGACGCTTCGGCTTTTCTGAGGTGAAGAATAGTGAGGTCCTGTTGAAGATCATCAGCCCACTGGCGTACTTTGGGCTCATTTGTTGCGGCAAACTGTGTATTAACGGTCCTTCGGACAGTACCAATGAGGTCTTCAAGATAGTTATAGAGAACATCCACAGCGACCATTTGAGCTAGCGAGTCGTAGTCATATGCAGTGCTGCCCGTACCACGATTATAGGCAGCATCGACAAGCAACATCTTATACACGGGGATTGTAGTTGCCGATATGAGATTCTTTTCTGCATTGGACAGCGAATCACCGGAGACGGCTTTATTTCTCATGCTAACGAGGTGGTCCTTAATTTTACCAGCAAAGCTCTCTGATGCGGATATTGTAGTAACAGTACTATCTGTCGGCGAAAGACAATCGGATAGCTCATCACAAGACAGTGAACCTTCGATTTTCCCTCCTTCGAGAAGGGCTTTAAAATCAGCAGGGTTGTTAAACCGTGGAGAGAAAATCTTTACTTCCGGGCGAGCTCCGCTGTTCTTGTTAATTACAGTACCCGTAAGAGTCATAACTGTCTGTGCAGTTGACTTATCAGATGTAAAAAGACCATTTCTCATAAACGCCTTCCACACTAGATTGCTGTTAAGTGTGACAACGTCTTTGAATTCAGAGTCTGAATTTGCCTGGTTTGCTATAGAAGGTGCTTGGGAACGGTTATCGCATTGATATCGTTCTGCTGCTGCGTCTGTGAACAACCCCCGGCGACGCCCTAAGCTCTTGCATACTGCTGATTGCGCACCTTCATTGCTCGCCCATGGCCACATTGCAGCAACTGCTGCAGTAGCTTGTTCACAGCTGTTGATTTGGAACTGGTTGAGCATATTTACAAGCTCGCGCAGCTGTTGAACTTTTTCTGCAATGACAGGACTCAATGTGCTTAATGCCAAGTCAAATGCAAATGATCCACCATTCTGAGCAATAGCTTTGGCCAAAGCGGTTAATTGCTCACTGGAGACCATAGAAAAGGCGCCAAAAAAACTGTCTATACCCGAACACCCGCCGCCAAACTTGGGTAAATTTACAGTTGCCATGTTGACGTTTCGTACAGGTACCCTGGCTTGGAAACTACCCCCGTTATAATAACCACCCATCTGACCATTAACGGCATCGGGAGATGTATAGTTGACAGTCCCGTCAAAGAAGTTGTTCATATCATCTTTAATGCCGGCAAATGACACCGAAGAGAACGCAACAATTGACATGATCGCCAGCTTGCTCAGTTTCATTTAGCGCTACTCCTAATTGATTCGAATTGATTGACCAAATTTTCAATATCGCTATATCCAAATGAAATACGATGAATTTTTTTGTCTGTTGTATCCATTATAAAAACCTGTGGAGTTGGATCCTCGGGGCGAACTCCTAATCTCCAGAGTGTGCCATTTCTGTCAGGTGTCCAATTTGAATTCCAGGTAATTAAGGGCTTGCCATCTCTACTGACAGCTTGTACTTCAATCCCAGTTCTTTCTGAAAAATCGTGAACTTGGTTAGCTATAGCGACACACGCGGTGCATGTACTTTCAAAAACAAAAATCCCCCAATATCGCCCAGAATCAGCAGAGGCGTTAGCAACAAAGGGGAAAGTGGCAAGTAGAAATAATAATGCTACCCTCATTTTAGAAATCCTCTCCAGGTGCAACTGCTGTTAGTCTAAATATACGTTTTTCAATTTCATCATGGGCCAATATGCCGCTCCCTATTGAGAATGCAGAACCTTTGGGGGATTTAGGAGAGGGGCGCTCGAAGAGTACAAGAAGTGGGGCTGGGTGGCTGGCCACACCAATTCTTTTTTGAAATTTCCCACTAACATCTTGCTTCCATTCACCAGGCCATGTGGGTAAAGCCTTCCTACTTCGGGATATAGCCTGAATTTGAATTCCCCATTTGTTGGCAAAGTCGGAAACAATTGGTGCATATGCAGCTGAGCTCGGAACCTCAGTGTCATATATGAAAAAAATACCATATCGGGTATTCAGGGATTGCATGACCTGAGCAAATTTGGTCTGCCGTTCGGTCTCCCATTCACGCTTGGCTAAAGTCCCAACTGGCCGTTTGTTTGTATAATCAAACTCTGGGTTCGTCCACGATAGACGTTCGTAGACGTCTCGGAAAAGCGTGGCTCGTTCTAGATTTGGGGTTATGTGATTACGCCTAAGATTGGCAATGTTCTCCTCCGTCGGTTCAAGGGTTGCAAGTGCAGTTGCCCTGGCTTCATCTTCCTGAAGCTTCTTCAGCCTGACCAGAGGATCACTTAAATCTTCAGGGGGGGCTGAAAATGTAGGCTTAGGCTGAGCGACATGGTGCTTTTTGGGGGCTTGTTCCGGGGCACTGGGAACCGGTTGGCAGTTCCAAGCCCAACCGTGCTCTAGAACACATAGTGACTCAGGCTGAGGCGTCGTCCAGTTTCCAGCGTGGGCGGGAGCATGAAAGAGAATTGCAGTACTGCAAAGCAACGCAGTTGTACATGAATTGATGATCGTCATAGTGACCCTAGAAGCAGTTAGCCGACTAGGGTCAATAATACTATTATCGACGCACAAAAACTAATGTTGGAGTTTCGATAATCCTATTTGGTCATCTCAATGACACGGTCTTGCACTTTTTGCTGCAGTTCTTCGTTGGACGGGATATCAGCAGTGAGCGTATCGATATACTCTTGGAAGTTTATCAATGTAAAGTCCACATCCTGAAGTTGCTCTGGTGTCATGCCTGAACAAGTAGGGCTTTCTGCAGATCCCCAACTCATTCCAAGCTGCGGCCTAGCGCCTTCCTGGATGATACGGCTCAACATAGAATCGTATGCGCAGAATGATTGAGATGTCTTTATGCAAGTTCCAATAACGGGGATCTTCTTGGCACAATAAGTGCCAACATAGTGAACAAGCTTGAGCTTGCGTCTCTCGATCAAGCGCTTATCTGCATCGTCACATCCACCCATCGCGCCATTGGCCCAACCATCATCCTTACAACAATTGACGGAGCTTGCAGCATAAAGGCTGCAGGTTTCTTTGGTTCCAGTAAATATATCGATCTTATTTTTGTCTGCTTCAACCCCGGCTTGTAGGGCACCATTTAAATATGCGATAGCAACACCAAAGTCTGAATTCGGTTCGTACCCCGTATCAAAGCAGTCTCCATTAATGCAATATGTTTTTGTTGAACAATTTTCAACAGTTGTATCTTTCCCTTGAACTTCGCATTTATATTGATATGACCAAGCTGCACATTTCCCATTATCTGATGAGGTTATGCAGTCCTTTTTTTCCAAAGTACATTTGTTCTTATCTACATCTTTACATGTAGATACGTTGTTACCAGACCCACATACATATTGCTTTTCATATCGCCAGCAGTCTTTAGTTACAGGCAAACCGTTAATTATCTTTGTACCGCCTTGCTCAGTGCATATGTTATCCTTTAAATAGCATTGATTTTGAAGTTCATTGCACTGGGAATGATCGACTATATCTTTTGTTATAGTCCAGTTGCTGTCAATCAGTTTAATGCCTGTAGCATCATGGAGTTCATCACAGTCATATACGAATTGCTGATTGTTACATACACCGTCCTCTCCCATTTCAGTGCATTTTTGAGCCTTGACCTCACAAATACCTTGTAACGGCTTGCAAGTGTCAGTGAAGTTACTACCTTTGCAAGTATACGATTTTGACCACTTCCAGCATTCCTTATAAATTGTTAGACCATTTATCACTTTTGAGCCAGCGCCCTCAGTACATATATTTGATGACTCTTTGCATGTCGGATTGTCGGTTATGGCAGCACACTGAGAATAATCAATGCTGTCCTGAGTTGTTGTGTATTCAGGAGGAAGTTCAGTAATGCCAGAGGAGGTGGTTTGTGTTTGACCACATTTATAAACGCTAGTACTAATTTCACAATCACCAAACAAGGAAGTTTTAGTGCATGTTGATGACTCAAGTTTGCACGTTCCTGAAGAAGAAATCCCAAGGCAAGAATCTTGAAAAGTGTCTGTTTTGCACAAGTATTTCAACGAGTATCGCCAGCAATCTTGGTAAACATTATGGCCGCCAATGTTTTTATTCCCTCCGGGTTCAGAGCAAACTCTGCTGTAAAGCCTACAGCTTTTGGCATCAGCGTATTCAATGGAAAGTAAAGCTAGTAGGACTAATAGTATTGCTTTCATACTAATTACCTATTCCCTTCTCTGCACAGTTATCATGCCATTTCATTGTCGGTGCAGTGTTGGCTGCAGCCTTGCCGCATAGATTGTCAGCAATTGTCCCCGAGGCGCAGCCTGAGCTATTGCATCCGTTTACCAGTAATTGACTTTCAGCTGGGCACTGTTTGTTAGCTGGATGTGTAACTTGGCGAACGCATTCACTATTCGATAGTGTTTCACCAGCAGAACAGACATAAGAAGGATCAATGGCGGCTCCACCATAAGTACAGATCCAGTATCCAGCTCCAGAATATACAACGCGCTTCAAGGGGCCGAAATTTGGAAGTATTGGGCAATTACCATGCGGCATCGGAACGTCTTTGATAGGCACGTCACACATTCTGGTACTTCCATTGTAACTTCCAGCAGAACAAACGGGAGTTGCTGCAGTTTTCACTGTCGCAACACACTGGCCTGCTCCATTCAGTGATTCTCCAGCAGGGCAAGTTATATTCGCTGGCCGTACACAAATGTTACCAGATTTATCCCATCCATAATCACACGCTGTCGTGTTGCTAGGAATTATTTCCCACCATTGTTCACAAGTTTCTTCTGTGAAAATCTGAGTTTTGGTGCAACGATAACGATTGGTTTTCGTAACATTTATAATTCGGCCTACTGCGCAAGATTTTCCTTCACTCTCCCGTGTCTTATTACATTGATAGTCATAATCTGCATCCACTTCAACTACAACACCTTCACTGCAAGATTTCTCGACTGACGTTTCTGCATCTATACAGCTCACATTTTCCACATACTTCTCACCTGGTATAGTTGTTGTAGTGCACTGGCTCTCTTCACCGCTGAGATCTAATACATTATCAGGGTTCTTTTCTATATTTTGTGCATTCTTAAACCACGTGTCATCTTTAAATGATGTGTCTCTCTTGGGTAAACCGTAAATGACTTGAGCTGCCTCGCTATTACTTGTAGCTGCAGCCCCTTCTTGTTTTAATTGTTCACTGTTATTCATTAGGTGATTATAGTTTGGATGTGGTTCTTCATAGTTTGGAACATTCCATGGATCCCCTGTTTTTATACTGTCGGTTGCATTGTTATTAATTTCTTTCGCGAACGGTTTGTGATCATCAACAGGGCCCGCAACAACTGAAAATGAAAAAAATAGATAGATTAGCAACGAGCTTTTCATTATCACTCCTTGCTGTCAGCTGTAGATTGCGTTGCTTGCTCAACAAAACTCTGCTGTAACGGAACTAGGTGTTTAATCGCTCGTTCAGAAGACTGGCCGGATGAGGAGAATAAACTTAATGCATACTCCAATGTGACATTTCCAGCAACTTGGTCATATACAGGCGTGGCTGCGTCGCAGTTCTGTTCTTCAGGTGAGCAGGGAGACAAGACCCCATCAGTCAGAATAATGGTGGGAACTCTAGATACCTTGAATCGCTGATAAAGCGTTGGATCGACTAGTGTTTCAGCGCCAGTAGTATCAACTAAGGATTGCAGTGCTGCAACTGTTTGGCGCATGGAGTTTCCAACTAACCCTCGAATTACCAAAACACCACCTGCGGCAGAGGCCTGCTTTCCATAGAGCTCAAGCATCTCTACTGGCATCGACAGCGATACAAACACCAGTAACGATGGTATTGATTCTCGTGGAGCTTCACCTTTTATCATCGACGCACTTGCAGACCCATATCGTCGCACCATCTCTCCAATATCAACCGAATCTTTCGTAGCATTAATTGATGAATTTGATAATTCGGATGACTTTTGATTTTCCCTTACACTATCGATTAAAGACTGTGCTTCAGCTCTGTTTGCCTTGGATTTTTCAACCCAAGCAGATATATCCTCTTGGAGCTGTGGCATTAATAAATTTACATCCTTATGAGTATTCTCAATATGAGACCTCAGCTTTGAGTCAATCAGTCCATTTATGGTCTCCTCGCTATCGATAATGCCTTGACCATGCTTAAATGCATCAGCGGCATCCAAGTTTTCAAGGGGAATTGACTTTGACGAATTAAGTGTTTCATTAGCATCCTGTACTGGATTGGCAGCAAAAGTATTGAAGCTGAATGAAATAATAAAAAAGAGTGTAAACTTATTCATGTTATGTTCCTTACCAAGCGCTTGCGCAGCAATTACGTTTTCGCCAAATTAACCAACCGAAATGCTCACCTTTGACTGGGAATTCTCTGGCCGTTTCATATAAAACACTTGACCTGCCAATTGGGTTGCAACCAAAAGGGCCGCCCGTAGATGGAATAGGGAAGAGCATTTGTGTTCTATATTGGCTCTTCCGCCAGACAGGCATTGGGTATGATCCACATAGGCCAGCATCACCCATTGAGCCCCATAGAATACCTTGCCTATGAAGCTTGTAGATCATGCGTTCGGCAGTGAGTAACGATGAATCAACTCCGCCATGATGAGCGTCGATATTGCCATCTAATGGGTACACAGAACCACGGCATCCACTGCACCAAAATAGAGGATCTAGCGGGAGCCCAAGGGTTGATGAGACACAGTCCGCTGCACAAACAGCTTGAGCTACCGGATTGGCAAAGAGAGTGCCTTCAGGGTTTATTAAAAACGTCAGTTCATCATCCATCCATAGTGGGTCAACCTCTGTCATATATGCGAGATCGAACCCCTGAGAATCCTTGCATGTTGAGTCAATAATAATATTTAATAAGTATGTGAGTGGGTATACATACCAATGCGCTTGATATGTTGCGCCTGCATAAGCGCTATCCCCCCCTCTTGTGCGACCCTGTCCATTATCAAGCCCGATATCAACTTGCTTGCCTCCAAGATTGACGAAACATCCTGGCTTCCGAGTGACATCGACCATTCTCACAGGTTCCCAAAACCCGATGTTAATACCTACCCTAATATACGGAGGGTACGGCAGGGGACAGTAACAGACCGGGCTGGACGGGTTTGGAGAATCAGGTTGTTTACCTGAGACAATTTGGGCTGAGCCGATAGTGATGGGGAATATGCAGGACCAGCAAATATCAGTGATCGGATTTGGGAACCGCCCCGTACATGTATCACCTGAGGTTGGGATATCACCATAGCTATTAAATGAAAGCAGTGCGATTATTATGAGTATAGTTTTCTTCATATTTTAATCTCTTCTATGAGAAGAATCCTTCCTTCTTGCCTTACTACTGCAGGTACCTGCTGTATATTCCATCTGGTTGTGAGGAAGCCAGATTGGTCGAAATAAAACTGTAAAGAGTTTTTCTTCGCTAACTTAAATGGCTCCCCCTGTGTCAGTACAATCTTGGAACGGTGTTTTTTTGAGTACTCTATGGCCCACTCAACTTGTTCGGCATCATCACCATTAATGAAAATAAGGTGCTTTGTAAGGGTCATTCTATCGAATGGATTTATTCTGCTACCAGCCCGTGCAATCACTTGACCACTTGGTAAGATCGCATCGGTATCTAGTGTCTGTGATGGGTCTATGCGTCTTTGGCTTGGTTCAATAGTTCTTATTATGCCATTCACGGGCTTTGGCCGTTGCGCTGTCTCAAGAGCATTTTTTGAAAATTGCTCATTCAGTTCTTTAAGCTTTCCGGTCTGCTCCAGGTGCAGAAGTTCTCTATTTATTACCGTCAATAGATCTTCTTCCATGATAGGGTAAGTTGTACCTTGCAGTCCGAAGTTTTTCGCGAAGCAAAGGTCAGAAAATAGGATAAGCACGGCCAATAATTTGATCTTCATGGATTAGTCCGAGTGAATTGTAGCGACTGTCATAGCTGTCTGGGTGTTTTCCTGCAACATAGTAATAATCAGGCGGTATCACCCCAGATTGTATAGGCTCAAGTGGAAGGCCATTTTGAGTGTGACTTTTTATATTCCCGACATACAAACCGTTTATCCAAACCTCATGGTTTTTAACGATTATTTTGTCCCCGGGTAGCCCCATCACTTGCTTAGTAAATTTTAGGGTTCCGAAAAATTTATCGTTTCGAGTCCAGAATTGAACATATTGATATCGTTCGCTAATCACTGTTCTATATGAAATGTAAAAATACGAGTTTGGCAAGCTTTGCGTTATATTTCTATTTATAACACCAAAGTTCGTTACCCATACAGAGGAAAAGAGTACTGATGCAGCGCCAATAAAAATTAGAAACTGTCCTGCGTTTCGAGACTTCATTTTTTATCCCCTACCTGAGCCTCGATTATATTTCTAATAATAGGTGTAATATCTTCAATTCGAGATGCTACTGCCTGCTGCGGTAGAACAACAATATTCCCACCATTGGCGTTGTTGAAGGCGTCGATAGCATGTTGGACCCTGTCGTTGTAAGTTTGCAGTTCTGCAATCTTAGCGGCCCCCTGGTCATCAAGGTTTTCATCCTTTCGAAGTGCTAAACCTGCTGCTTTCTCACGAACTAAGCCTGTGATATCGACTGTTACGAGACGTTGCTGTGAAGCTTCCAGAGTCTCGACTCTTGGTTTGAAGCAGATCTGGTGATATGCACAAACGGTTGAAATGGCTGCGACTAACCCAAATGCGGCCCCTCTCACAACAGGTGATGAGACATACTTCGTGATTGGCTTGATGTGTGCAGATAATGCCATGATAAACACCTCGATATAGCTTTGCATGTGTCGATAATGGTATTATCGTTGCATCGCGTTTCAATGCAAGGGTAATTAAGGAGGAACTGTGAGAAAGGATGATTCCAACTTCGCGCGCTTCTGGCAGGCATATGGTGAGAAGACCTCATTCTTGCGTGAGAAGAAGTGGCGGTGGGTTGTTGGTGTGCTGGGTCTTTTACTGCTTCTGTGGAGTGCTTATTCAGGTGTGAAACACCATGAGCGGTTGGATGAAGCCAAAGCAGCCGGTGATCAATCAAGTCAAGAGTTCAAGTATTTGAAAGACTGAAACTTCTGTTGCAGGCAAATTGCCTGCAACGATATGCATTCTACCTGTGTGCATATCGTTGCAGTCTCTCCCCGCATTTGAACTGCGACCCGCCCGGCATACGGGCGGCATCTACCGCGGCGTTGTTTCCCAAATCAATACAGCTTGAATGGAACTAACTGACGGCTCGGTGATCTGATCACCACCATCCCCTTCAAGTCTGCATCATGGGCACGTCGCTTCATCCCATCACCAACTGGCCTCAATACAACAAGTCTTTGATTAACCGTGGTTCCCTCACCTTCTGGGTTGATGCAGGCGCCATGGATAACTGGTTCCACCACGACCATCATGGGCGCCGGGGCCGCAGTCAGCTCTACTCCGACCAGACCATCTGTACCTTCCTAATGCTCAAGGGAATTTTTAACCTCACTCTACGGGCCACTCAGGGACTACTCGACTCCCTGTTCGAGTTGATGAACATACCGCTTTGTGCCCCCGATTACAGTTGTGTAAGCAAACTGGCCCGCACGGTGACGGTGGCTTATCGACAGCCCCCAAAGGACGTATTACCGATTTGGTTGTCGACTCAACCGGGCTGAAGGTATTTGGTGAAGGCGAGTGGAAGGTCAGAAAACACGGCGCCGAGAAGCGGCGAGTGTGGCGCAGCAGTAGACCCAGCCACTCACGATATAGTGGCGGTGGAAATCTCGCTGGAGAATGTTCATGATATCGAGGTGTTGTCGACTCGGCTCAATCCACTGCGGCGCAAACTGGGGCGTGTTTATGCGGATGGCGCCTACGACAGCAAAGCCAGCCATTAACTTATCTTGCGCAAAGGGACAACAGCCTGTATCCCGCCTCGCAAAAGCGCGGGGTTATGGAAAAAGGACACGCAAGAAATGACGTGGTGCTGGTGATTCGTAGATTGGCCCCTTGAAGATCCAGACACTTCGCCCCTCTTAACTTAAGAGGTAGTCTTGGAACTATGTTCAGTACTAGTCGCAACGAGAAGATGGTCGCAGTGTTATCCGGAACTGAGTATTGTCGATGCAGGTCTCCACAATTAAAATCGCCACTGTGCAGCAGGCCTTTGAGCCCGGTATTACCGTCTCTCATGTCGCTCGCTTGCACGACATCAATGCCAACCAGCTTTTAAAATGGCGTAAGCAATTCCAGGAAGGGTCTCTCACGGCGATCACCGCCGGTGAGGATGTGGTTCCAGCCTCAGAGTTGGCTGCTGCCATCAAGCAGATCCGAGAGCTCCAGCGTCTGCTCGGGAAGAAGACTATGGAGAACGAGATCCTCAAAGAAGCCGTGGAGTATGGTCGAGCAAAAAAATGGATTGCGCATGCGCCCTTGTTGCCGGGAGACGACGATTAAGTGCTGTGAGCCAGGCCCTCAATGTATCGCGTGCGCAGCTATCCGTTCGTGTTCATCGAAAACCAGGTTGGCAAGATGGTCGTCATCATCGCCTGCATGATGATGCAGCCTTACTTGGCCGGATCATGGAGGCGATGGCTGAGCTTCCCTCCTATGGCTATCGCCGAGTCTGGGCGCTGTTACGGCGTCAGTCAGAGGCAACACGATAGCCTGTGGTAAACGCCAAACGGGTATATCGCGTCATGCGCGATCATGGCCTGCTGCTGGAAAGAAAACCGGCTGCACCATTGACCCTGCGGGCATATAAAGGGCGTGTTGCCGTCAAAGAGAGCAATCGACGTTGGTGCTCAGATGGCTTCGAGTTTCGCTGCGATAACGGTGCAAAACTACGGGTCACGTTCGCCATGGACTGCTGTGACAGGGAAACCTTGGACTGGGCTGCCAGTACCGGGGGTTGCGACAGTGACACGGTGCAAGATGTCATGCTGAGGTCTGTCGAACGTCGCTTCGGGGATTCGTTGCCGGCATCACCGGCGGAGTGGCTGACTGATAATGGCTCGGTATATCGAGCTCATGAGACCCGCTCGTTTGCCCGAGAAATCGGGTTGGAGCCCAGAACGACTGCGGTGAGAAGCCCACAGAGCAACGGGATAACGGAGAGCTTCGTAAAGACGATGAAGCGAGACTATATCGAGATGATGCCGAAACCAGATAGCCGAACAGCGGTAGGCAACTAGGCCATCGCGTTTGAGCATTATAACGAACACCACCCGCACAGCGCCTTGGGATACCGTTCACCCCGGGAATTTTTGCGCAGCCGGGTATCACAACCCTAGGCGGGAAAAAGTGTCTGGATCTATGGGGTCAAATCCAATCCCTGGCGGCTCCGATGAAGTGCCAGAACGCCTTGCTGCTCAGGACATAGGCACAAACCGCATATTTGGTCGGGTGACGGCTTCGCAGATAGCTTCTGCATCAGCAGCATCATGCTTGTTGGTTTTGACATAGGGCTTGACGAACTGGGGTGCCATCCGTTTGACGGTATGTCCCAGCCCTTGCAGCTTATTGGCCCAGAAGTGGGCAGAGGCACAGGCCTCCATGCCGATCAAGTAGGGTGGAATATTGGCACTATTTGTGAACGATTGAGTTGCTTGTTGAACAACCGCTTACCGTGCTCGTCCACCCCGTGAACCTGGAATACCTCTTTTGCCAAATCTATGCCGATTGTCGTAGCCTTCATTGTGGTCGCCTCTCTCATCAGTGGGAACGTACATTCGCCACTTTGGCACTTCAGATGCCGTTTTGGGTAGGGGCGATCATCCCATTAACAACGCCCATTAACTGCCTTCTCAAGCCCTCTACTCGACTGATTACAAGGTGAGGTGAGCTCCATCTAGGAGCCATTAACACTACGATTAATAAAAAAATTACAATTTCAAGATCGGATAGCTAATAGAGAATTTTTCATCTAGCCTTGTATTTATTACAAACATAACGTAAGTCTTTTTAAGACTTACGATGATAGTTTATAGGAACGTTCATCTCTATCAGGTGGTGTTATATGAAGCCCTACTTTTTGTTTTTATCATGTTTGTTATTTATATTGCCACCTTCTTTTGCATTAATGTTTCAATCGTTAATGAAAAATTACATGGCAGAGGAAATGACAAGCTATATGTCAGAGAAATTATCTGACTTCGCTCACTCACGAGAGCTGGCAGTTGAAAGCATGTTTAAATCTTTACCGAAAAAGATTAATTACACATGTGATGCCAATGATATCGCTTATCTTCGCAATCCTAAGTACTACACTCTGTACATTAGAATGATCGGAATTGCCACTAACAAGATTAATTGTTCCTCTAGTGGAGTCGGTGGGAATCGTGAGGTATTTGATAATGCATTGAAAAATTATGCTAATGGCTATTATATTCTACCGACACCTTCTGCTGGTAATGAGTATGTGATTTTATTTAAATCCAGTAAGGGGATACTTTATGCTATATTGAATAATGCTTGGATAGAGCCGTTGCTATCTACTGTTTGTGAGAATTGTTTTACTGTAAGGATGCTTTCACATATCAATAAAAGTTATGTTTCAATTAGGAAAGGGGATGATGCAGATAATACATTTGTTGACAGTGGTGAGTTATCTACTCAGCATCTAGACATAACCGTGACTGCTACGAAAAAATTATTTAAATTTATATCAAATTGGTATGTACGATACATTTATTCGATTTCTATTTTATTAGGTGGCATTTTTTCGATAACATTCTACCTGATTGTAAGGAGGCCTATTAGCCATCAAGAAAGTATTGCGAGAGCTCTAAAACTTAATGAATTCATTCCTTATTATCAACCGATTGTGGATTCTAGTGGCAATAAAATTGTTGGAGTGGAAGTACTTGTTCGCTGGCAATTACCTAATGGGCGAATAATCCCACCATCATCATTTATTAGTGATGTCGAGGCAGACACCGGAATGTTGTTGAAGTTAACGACACAGCTAATAGACCAAGTGTGTAAAGACAAATCTAAGATAAAATATCAAGACCCTTTATGGTTTAGCATTAATATTGGTGCAGGGCATTTTAGTAACAATGTCCTCTTGGAGTATATGAAAAGCATTAAAGATTTAAGTGATGGGATCTCATTCGAGATCACGGAAAGGCAACCATTGCATGACTTATTTGATGTGGCGAAATATGTAGATAACCTTAAGTTATTAGGTCATTCAATAAAAATCGATGACTTTGGTGTGGGGTATGGAGGCTTCTCGTACTTGCAAACAATAAATGTGGACTCCATAAAAATAGATAAAATGTTTATCGATACTATAGATACATCAGATATCAAAAAGAATATTTTGGAGTCGATCATATCAATGGCACATGAGCATAACTATGAAGTAATAGCTGAAGGTGTTGAAACAAAACCTCAAGTAGAATATTTAAAGTCAAAAGGCATAACGTTGATTCAAGGTTATTATTATTCAGCTCCTGTGTCGTTTGATGGATTATTAAAACTATTGAAATATGGTTTTTGACACACCACCATTTTTTAATGATGGTTGCGCACGTTTCTGTTTTTTAGGAAGGCACCAATAAACATTTGGGTTAGGAACATTGCGGCGTTGTTGATTAAGAGTTGCTAACAAAACCAAGTCGATTCGAACGATGCCAATCCCCACATAGCAGGCATGATACGAAAAATCATCAGTAACCAGCTATGTAAATCCTTGCAGCCACTTTTGCCACCTCAACAGCCTTCGCCACGGGGTGGCCGTCCACGCCTCGATGACTATGCCGTTCTCAACGGTATTCTGTTTGTCCTTACTACTGGGATCCCGTGGGAGGACTTACCCCAGTCTCTGGGTTTTGGCAGCGGAATGACGTGCTGGCGTCGCCTACGCGATTGGCAAGCTCAAGGTATCTGGCAGCGACTTCACGTAGCGCTGCTGACCCAGCTGCATCAAGCTGGCCACATTGACTGGAGTAGAGCAAGCCTCGATGGAGCGAGCGTAGCCAACCCCCGGGAGGCTAGGAAACAGGCCGTAACCCGACAGACAGAAGTGCGTATTCCGGCGAAGTTGAACAGCCATTCCGGCCAACGTGAACACCCTGATCCTTAACGCGCTCACGTCACCCCGTTTCTAACTCGAGTGTTCAGATTGGGTCAACTCACTTCTCCTCTTTCTCATCGATTCTCCCTTCAGTGACAGCCGGTGAGCGTTGTGCATCAGCCGGTCCAGGATCGCATCTGCCAGAGTGTTGTCCCCCAAGCTCGCGTACCACTCTTCCGTTGGCAGCTGACTGACCACGACCGTCGAGTATTTCCCATACCGATCATCCATGATCTCCAGCAGGGCGTTGCGCTGCTCGGCATTCACCGCTTCCAGTCCCCAGTCATCGAGGACCAGCAGCTCTATCCTTGCCAGTTGACCCAGCAGTCTGGCGTAACTGCCATCTACCTTGGCCTGGCTCAGCTCAAGTAGCAGACGCGGCAGCCGGTAGTAACGAGTGCTGTGCCCCTGCTGACAGGCTTGGTAGCCCAGCGCACAGGCTAGGTAGGTTTTTCCGCAGCCACAGGGGCCGGTAATGAGCAGGTTCTGGCCCCGGCGCAGCCACTCTCCTTGGGCCAGGTTTGCCACCTGTGACCGCTCCAGGTTGCGTGCAGACTGGTAGTCCACCTCTTGCACCGTGGCCTGGAGTTTGAGCCTTGCCTGCTTGATCAGCCGAGCTTGTTTACGCTGCTCCCGGCTCAGTTGTTCGTGTTCGACCAGCAGGCTTAGCCGCTCGATGAAGGGCAGCCCTTCGTAGGTACTTGCCTGTTCCAGTTGTTGTTGCACGGCATCCGCCATGCCGGTCAGTTTCAGGTGTCTCAAGCGGGTCAGCGTTTGTTGGGTCATGGGACGTATCCTCTTTAGTGGAAGCTCTGGGGGCCGCGGATGTTCTCGTGCTCTTGCGGCAGTTCTGGATAACTGAGCGGACTTGCGGGCAGTTGGTCGCGGCCACTGGTCAGCACCGACTTGAGCTGCTTGAGCCGCACCAGTCCTTCCCGGTTGGCCAGCTGGCAACAGGCTTCGACCCGTGATGGCGGGTACTCCCGGCTAAGACTCAGCAGTCCCAGGCAGAGTCGGTATGCCTGCTCGGCATGGGCTTTCTCTGCCAGCCGTTCGCTAACCCAGCACAAGGTGCCCGGTCCGATGTCGGCAGCCCACTGCTTAAGACGCCCTGGCGTCCAGCGTTGCTGCTTGCTGTGACGTTCCGGCATGTGCTCAGGGAGTGTGCTCATCCCCGGGATGGTTTTACGCGGATGGCTCGCGACCAGCTGTTGCTGGTGATAGACCTGAAGCAGGGTATCGCCCGCATGGAGCTCCAGTTGCTGACCCACATACTGGTGCGGCACCGAGTAATGGTGCTGCTCATAGCTGACGTGATAGTCGATGTTGACCTTGACCGTTTTGATGGCGACATAGCGATAGGGATGCACCGGTAGTGACCCCAGTGCCGGGCGGTCCAACTGCTCAAACGCCTCGCGTCGGTTACCGGGCAGCTGCTTGAACGGGCGCTCGTTGAGCTCATTCAACAAAGCCCGGATGCACTGGTTTAGCTCGGCAAGCGAGAAGAAGGTCTGATGGCGTAGACGAGCCAGGATCCAGCGCTCGACGATCTGCACACCCACCTCGGCCTTGGCTTTGTCCTTAGGCTTGTAAGGGCGAGCTGGCATCACCGCCACCTGATAGTGCTCGGCCAACTGCTGGTAGCTGGGGTTGAGCTCGGGATCGTATCGGCAAGCCTTGCTGACACCGCTCTTGAGGTTGTCGGGGATCAGCAGTACCGGTGTCCCGCCGAAAAACTCAAAGGCACGGACATGGCTTTGCAGCCAGTCCGGCAGTGACTGGGACCAGGTGGCCTCGGCAAAGGTGTAGTTGGACGCACCGAGCACGGCGACAAAGACTTGTGCCTGACGGACCTCACGGCGTTGTTGCCCAAATTGATGCAGCTTGAATGGAACTAACTGAGGGCGCGGTGATCTGATCACCACCACCCTCTTCAAGTCTGCATCATGGGCACGTCGCTTCACCCCATCACCAATTGGCCTCAATACAACAGGTCTTTGATCAACCGTGGCTCTCTCACTTTCTGGGTTGATGCCGAGGCCATGGATAACTGGTTTCACCAAGACCATCACGGAAAACGGGGACGCAGTCAGCTCTACACCGACCAGAGCATCTGTACCTTTCTGATGCTCAAAGGGATTTTCAGCCTCACGCTGCGAGCCACTCAGGGGCTACTCGACTCCCTGTTCGAGCTGATGAATGTGCCGCTGTGTGCCCCGGACTACAGCTGTGTCAGCAAGCGCGCACGCACAGTGAAGGTGGCCTATCGGCAGCCCCCCAAGGGGCGCATTACCGACCTGGTTATCGACTCGACAGGTCTGAAAGTGTTTGGTGAAGGCGAGTGGAAAGTCAGAAAACACGGCGCTGAGAAACGTCGAGTCTGGCGTAAGTTGCATCTGGCGGTAGATCCCATGACTCACGATATCGTGGCGGCAGAAGTGTCGCTGGAGAATGTGCATGACGCTGAGGTGTTGCCGACCTTGCTCAATCCTCTGCGTCGCAAGCTGGGGCGTGTTTACGCGGATGGCGCCTATGACAGCAAAGCCAGCCATCGGTTGATTACGCGTAAAGGGGCGACGGCGTGTATCCCGCCTCGCAAGAACGCAGGGCTATGGAAAAAGGGCCATCCGAGAAATGAGGCGGTGCAGGTGATGCGCAAGGAAGGGCTGGCGCACTGGAAGAAGATATCGGGGTATCACCGTCGTTCGCTGGCAGAGACAGCGATGTTCCGGTTCAAACAGTTAATGGCAGGCCAAATCACCCTGCGAAAATACAATGGTCAAGTGGGAGAAGTGATGGCGTATGTGAGCGCGATAAACAAACTGAACATGTCAACGCCGACTGAAAATTGACCCACAGGAGGTAAGTTTCGCCGGTTGAAAATTGATCCACCCAGACGTGGGGTTAATTGGTTTTGGGGGTGACTCCCGCCTTGCGTTTATCTTTCAAACGATAGCTTTCACCGCTGATCTGAACGATGTGCGCATGATGTAGTAGCCTATCGAGCATGGCTGCCGTCAGTGTCTGATCGTCGGCAAAGGCACTGGCCCACTGGCTAAATGGCAGATTGCTTGTCAGGATCAGGCTCCCTTTCTCATAGCGTTTGGCGATCACATTGAAAAACAGGTTTGCTTCCTCACGTCCAAACGGCAAGTAGCCTATCTCATCGATCACCAGTAAACGCGGCCCCATCACGACACGGCTGAAGTAGGAATTAAGCCGCTCCTGTCGCTGAGCTGCTTGCAACTGCAACATCAGGTCTGCTGCGCTGATAAATCTGGTCTTGATGCCAGCCATCAGAGCCCTATAGGCCAGCGCGATGGCAAGATGTGTCTTTCCCACTCCGCTTGGGCCAAGCAGCACTATGTTTTCGCTACGCTCGATAAAGGCCAAGCTGGCCAATTCCTGCAACTGACTGCGAGGTGCGCCACTGGCAAAGCCGAAGTCGTACTGCTCCAGCGTTTTGACCACGGGTAAGGTGGCCAGTTTGAGCAAAGTCTGGCGGGTGCGCTCGGTCCTCAAGGTCTGTTCTGCGTGCAGCAACCACTCCAGATAATCGGCGAAGCTCGCCTCCTCGTTGGCCGCCTTCTGAGCTAGTGCTGACCACTGGGCAGCAATCCCTTCCAAGCGCAGCGCCTGACTCAGGGCCATCAGGCGTTCATGCTGCAAGTTCATACGTTCACCTCCAGCAGGTCTTGGTATACCGATAGCGGATGCTGCAAGCTCTCCAGCGGCATGGGGCGCGCAGTGGCCGTGGTGCCGGGACTAACGGGTAGCGCCTGTGGCAGAGGTAGAAAATGAGGCCGCTCTTGCTGCAATCGGATAGCCGGGACCTCGCCGGTGGTGCCATGGCAACGCTGGTTGGCTATGTCATGCAGCCAGGGGCCGATGTGGGCATTGGCGGTTGACACATCCAGCGCCAGTCCAGCCTGCTTAAGGGTGGCTGCCAGTGGTGTGACAAAACTGCGCTTGAGGTAGCCGTTGAAGCGCTCGACCTTGCCTTTGGTCTGGGCCCGGTAGGGACGGCAGACGCGGGGAGTAAAACCGAACTCTTCGGCCAGAGCGAGTAAGGCCGGGTGCCAACGATGATCACCTTCACCATAGGCATCCCGCTCGCGAATAATGGTGCTGGCATTATCAAATAGCACCTCCAGCGGAACCCCACCGAAGAAATGACAAGCCTCACGCAGCCCGGTCAGCCAGGCATCATTACGTTCGTGATCGAAGAAGCGAACATAGCTGGCGCGACTAAATCCTAGGGTCGCCACAAAGGCCTTCAGGGGACGACTGCCTCGGCGGATGATAGTGAAATCGACCTGCATCTGTTTACCGGGTGCCGTTTCAAAACGGACGACAGTGCCAGGGGAGTCATGGCGCTGAGGAGATAACCAGGCCTTGAGCTGGGAGAGCCCGCCAGTGTAGCCATGCTCTCGCAGTTCCCTGAGCAGAACCGTCGCCGGGATCCAGTGTGGCTTCGCAGCCTGAATACGCGCTTGCAAATAGGGTTTAAAGGGGTCGAGCTTGGTCTGGCGGGCAGCTCGTCTGGGATAGATTGGCTGGCACGGGGTGCGCAGATACTTGCGCACCGTGTTACGGGACACCCGTAATTGATGGGCGATAGCTCGGATGGTCATACCCTGACGGGCCAATACTCTGATTTCCACTGATAACTCCTGGGTCAACATGGAGGCGGCTCAAAAGCCACGATTTTGGTCCAGGTGGGTCAATTTTGCTCCGGCGTTAGTGGGTCATTTTTACATCGGCGGTGACATGAACACCCTTGGCTTACCTGTCAGAAAGCCCCGAGTGTAGCAGTCACTTGGGGCTGGGGGAGTCATGACTTACTGGCTGATTTGGGAAACAACGCCTCCCGGACACCATTTTAGGTGGTACAGTCGCCACCAAGATCAGAGGTGTTCAATGACAAGATTACGTCGCTCATTTACTGCTGAATTCAAACTCGAAGCCGCATCCCTGGTACTCGACCAGGGATACTCTGTCCCCGAAGCCAGTCGGCCATCATCAAGCTCGGTAGGTAAGGGCCAGGTAAGGCCGAGCGCCTGGGCACTTTTGAGGAGTTTCTGGATGGAGCCGACACTGACCTTGGTACAGATACTGATTTGGCGAACAGAGAGGTCAGCTTCCAGCCGCAGTCGCAGCACTTCACGAATTTTACGCATTGCAATCCTCTTGGCAGACATAGGCTCTTCCCTGGCAAAAGGGAGAGCGTATCAAAGGTTTTTAAATCAATGCGTTAAGGATGATTCCGGTGAATGTGAACAGTGATTCCGGGATGTTGAACACTGTTTCCGGAAAGGAGGGGCGAAGTGTTCATGTTGAACCGGAATGAGCGTTCACATTGGTCCGGAAATGGTGTTCACGTTGAATCGGAATTGGTGTTCATGATCGGCCGGAATATGCAAGAAGCAAGCTGGGCAGTAAACGACACATAGTGGTGGAACGTCAGGGCATACGGTAATCCCCCCTAAAAATGGGGGGATTACCCCATTAACCTTAACATATCAATGCATTCAGCATTAATATTTGATTGATGATTCAACTACCATTCAGCTTTATGGGAGAGAATCGCACGTTTACACGTACGCTTATGTTAAAAGCAACATATTGGTGAAGGTGTTTGCTGTGGCACATTCCTGACCGGAATGGATAACGAACAAAAAACGAGAGGATTTATTGATGGGTATCAAAACAATCGCGGGCGCATCGGCTCTGCTGCTGACGCTGCCATTTCCACTGCTGGCCAATGATATCTATGTCGGCGCCAAGGCCGGTTGGGTACATGGTCACAACGCCTGTGAAAGCCAACGTCTGACCTGCGATAACGATGCATTGGGCGCAGGCATATTTGCCGGATATGAGCTTAACGACTGGCTGGCACTGGAAGCGGGCTACAACTACTTCGGCAGCATGAAAGCTGATTACCCTGCGCTGGGCCACAGTGATGTCACCGCCCCCTACACCGGCAAGGTGCAAGGTATTGAGCTCGGGGCCAAACCCTATTGGGATTTAAATGAAAGCACCTCACTGTTTGCCAAAGTCGGGACGCTGGCCTGGTGGACCGATGTGACCGGTGAAGAAGTCGGCTACCAGCATTCTGCCAGTGACAATGGTTGGTCCCCTATGCTGGGCGCCGGTCTGGAAATGGCCATGACCGATAACCTCTCTGCCCGCGTGGAATACCAGTGGTTCCATAATGTTGGTGGCAGTGCAACCGGGGGTAGCAGCATCAACATGCTCAGTGCTGGCGTAGCCTATCATTTTGGCTCCAAAGCGGCAGCGCCGGTTGTTGTGGCACCTGTTGCTGCACAAGTAGAACCAGAGAAGGTTGAAGCCATGACCTTGCAGTTAAGTGAAGTCGCTGGCGGTGTACTGTTCGAGTTCAACTCAGCCACCCTGACACCTGCCATGGTGGATGCACTGCAACCGGCTCTCACACGACTGCAAGACTACCGGCAAGCGCTGCTGACCATTCAGGCTCATACCGATAGCCGTGGCTCACAGGCCTATAACCAGAAGCTGTCCGAGCGCCGGGCTGTGTCCGTGAACAACTACTTTGTCGACAAAGGCATTGCGGCATCACGACTGACCCTGGATGCCAAGGGTGAAACCATGCCCATCGCCGACAACCGCACCGATGCAGGACGTGCGCAAAATCGTCGTGTGACCCTGACGTCACCGGCATTCAGCGCCAAGCAATCAGTGGCCACAGAAGGAACCGACAAATGAAGCTGATTAAGTTATGTTTTCTTTCGCTGTTTGCCATGGTGCTGACAGCCTGTGGTGGTGAGGGGAGTGGTCTACCTTCTCAAGGTGGCGGCGATGGCGGTGAAACTGTCCCGGCTATCGTGTCACTGCAAGTGACCCCGGCAACGGCGACCGTTCCTGTTGGCTTTGAGCAGCAGTATCTTGCCCTGGCCGCTCTGGATGATGGCTCGGTGATGGATGTCACGTCGAATCCGGTCGTGCGCTGGAGCACCAGTGATTCGTCTATCGCGACCATTAATAATACCGGCTTGGCCACTGGGCTTGCTCCTGGCGAGGTCATCATCACCGCATCTGGCACTGCTAATAATGTGCCATTTGAGCGTAAGGTCACATTGACTGTCACCAACGCAGTGGTAACCGCCCTGCAGGTTACCCCGGCAACAGCCACAGTCCCTGTCGGTTTTGAGCAAGCATTTACTGCTATCGCCACTTTTTCTGATGGCAGTGCATTAGATGTTACTCGCCAAAGTGCGCTGGCCTGGAGTAGCAGTGATGCAACTGTCGCAACGATTGATTCCTCCAAAGGGAAGAAAGGACATGCCACCGGCGTTGCCCCAGGCACTGTTACCATCACTGCTGCCGGCACCACCAATGGTATACAATTTAGCGCAACCGCTCAGCTAGAGGTAACTAACGCAACAGTCACTGCTCTTCGGGTTACCCCCGCAACCGCCTCAGTACCGGTTGGATTGGAGCAGCCGTTTATGGCCATCGCCACTTTGTCCGATGGCTCAACTCTGAACGTGACCGACAATGCAGCACTGAGCTGGACCAGCAGCGGTAGTGGTATAGCCACTATCGTCAATAAGCAGCCTAGCGGCAACGGCGTGGCGACTGGCGTTACCCCCGGCACTACCACTATCACCGCATCCGGCACAGTCAATGATACACCGTTTAGTGCCACCGCTCAGCTGGAGGTGACCAACGCTGTCATCACCGCCCTGCAGGTCACCCCAATATCAGCCTCTATACCGGCGGGATTTACGCAGGCCTTTACTGCCGTTGCAGCCTTGTCTGATGGCACATATCGGGATGTGACCCGCAATTCAGCCCTTAATTGGACAAGTGATAATGCAGAGATAGCCACCATCGAGAACAATAGAGCCAAAAAAGGGCATGCTAGAGGTATCACTTCAGGCACCGTTACTATCACGGCATCTGGCACCACAAATGGCACTTCGTTTAGCGAAACGGCTCAGCTAGAAGTAACCAGTGCAGTCGTCACAGCTCTTAAGGTTACTCCGTCTACAGCATCTGTTTCTATTGGGTCAACGCAAAATTTCACCGCTAAGGCAGAATTGTCCGACGGTAGCACTCTAGATGTCACTAATAATGCAGCCCTCGGTTGGAGTAGCAATGATCCTACCAAAGCTACTGTTAGCAGTAACCAATCGAACAGCAACGGCATTGCTACAGGCCTTGTTGAGGGCGATGTGACAATAAAAGCATCAGGCTTTGCCAATGGCACTCAGTTTAATGGTGTAGCCCAATTAACAGTCTTACCTTTACCACCGAGTAACTTAGCATATACCTTAGAACCTGTAGACCGTAATGGAGGGAATGGGAATAGTATTTCATGGACATGGAGCAAAGAC
The DNA here is from genome assembly GCF_000820045.1 of Aeromonas rivuli. Classification (GTDB taxonomy): domain Bacteria; phylum Pseudomonadota; class Gammaproteobacteria; order Enterobacterales; family Aeromonadaceae; genus Aeromonas; species Aeromonas rivuli. The sequence continues at coordinate 25,213 of NZ_CDBJ01000091.1, forward strand.
CCACTTTACGTCTGGGAAGGTGCAAAAATAAAGATTATTGTGCCTGATGCCGTTGGGAGTATCGACTGGTCGACAACATCACCATTCATAACTTTAAATGGCAATATCATTACAATAAATTCATTTGGCGTCTCTGATATCAGTGGCACAGACGAGGCGCAACAGACTATATCAGTAAAGATACAACCTAGTTACTGGGTTAAAAAAATATCAACTGAAAAAAATGGCTATTACAATGCAACTGTAGATTGTCAGTCAGCAGGTGGTGTCGTTGCAAGCAAGGACTTTATAAGTGGAATTTATAGCGTCTGGGGGAACATGTTTATTTACGAACCTTGGACAACCAATTACATATTTACATCAACGCCTTATCCTGGCACCACCAACCCAGCAGTAGATCGATGGGCATTTTGGGCGGAAACAAATAGTTGGTCTAGGGACGCTTGGAGCGTCCTAGCCTATGCTTGTCAATAAATCACCATGTACTTCACAGTTTTAACAAAAACAGTATTTTATTAGATGGTGGTGGGGCGCATTAATGCGCCCCTTTTTACTGTCCCAAGTTGAGCTCCTGTTGCAGGAGCTGCCGTCCGTCCGGGCTCAGTGAGTTGATTAAACTTAAGGCAAGCTGCGTTGCAGGGTAATCCCCCCATTTTTAGGGGCATTCAAAAGTAGAGGTCATGCGGCCTGTGCCAGACGCTGTTTCGGCGTGTAGCCACCCAGCTGCAGCCGCACTCGGCATCTGTGCACTGACAATACAAGTCTGACGTCTCACGGCTAAGCCAATGCGTCTTGGTCATGCGCCCCACACTCCCGACATTTCACTCGCATTCCATCCCCCGCCGTGTCTACAAAAACAGCCCAATTATAACGCATGGCTGTGTTTCTATACGTAAGCGTCCAGCGAAGGCCGTATTGACAGGGGCGACAGGTTATTCAGCAGGTAGAGCAACACGCCATGGCAGCAGTTCACTGACCCGGTTCACCGGCCAGTCTGCGATCACATTCAGCACATGCCGCAGGTAATGCTCCGGATCCATCCCGTTCAACCGGCAGGTGCCGAGCAAGCTGTACAACAAGGCTCCCCGTTCACCTCCATGATCAGAGCCAAAAAACAGGAAGTTTTTTCGCCCCAAGCTCACTAGCCGTAGCGCATTCTCCGCGATGTTGTTGTCCACCTCTACCCAACCGTTTTCGGTGTAGTACGTCAGTGCTGACCACTGATTCAAGGCATAGGCGAAGGCCTTGGCCAACTCGGAGTGACGCGAGAGCGATTGCATCCTATCCCGTAACCAGATCTCCAGCTCTTCCAGTAAGGGCTTTGCCCGCCGTTCTCGTTCTGCCAGCCGGTGTTCTGCTGACATGCCGCGCAGTTCTGCTTCAAAGCTGTGCTGGCGTCAAAAAGACTTTGCCATCCCGAGCCGATGGCCAGGCGAACCGACCCCGCTCCAGCCTTTTTGTCAGCAAACACAGACCATCACCGGTAGACCAGAGGAGCTTAACTTGACTCCCGTTGCGCCCCCTGAAGATAAAGACATGCCCCGACATGGGATCATCCTTCAACGTCATTTGCACTTTCGATGCTAACCCATTGAAGCCGTTTCTCATGTCGGTGATACCGGCCACGATCCAGATCCGGGTGCCAGCAGGAGGATTGATCATACGCGCAGAGTCTCCAGGATCATTCGTAATGCATTAGTGTCGACAGTGCCATCGATGACGACCATTGCACGACCCAGTCGTATTTCGATGGTGCCGGATGGTGTCGGTTCAGAGGCTGTATCTGGCGTGAGCGTTTCGGGCTGTGGGGGCGGAGGCAAGAGGCTCTCCGTGGATGAAGGGGGCAACACCAGTTCGATGGGATATAACGCAGGGGCTTCAGCTTTGGCATCACGTCGCCATTTGAACAAGAGGTTGGCATTGACCCCGTGCTCCTGTGCGAGTTTTGAGACGGAGACGCCGGGCTGGTTGGCGGCCTCGACAAGTCGCTGTTTGAATTCTCGTGAGTAATTGGCTCTGCCTTTACGGCTGCCATTGGTACGGCTGTTGGTGTACACCATTTTGGTTCTCACTACTTTTTAGTGGGAACTACTTTGTCCACAACTGCCACGATTCACCAGACGGTACTGGCCTGACGCTTACCTTCATGCAGGCAACGGAAGAGTGCTTTACGTCAGCGGGATAAAGAAAAACTCATCGCTGTTTATCGCCATGCTGGAAAAGCTGCGCCACCACTACCGACGAGCCAAAACCATCACGCTGATCCTCGATAACTACAGCATTCACAAAAGCAAACAGACCGAGCGATGGTTGAAGAAGAACCCCAAGTTTTGCTTGATGTTCCAGCCAGTTTACAGCCCTTGGGTCAATCACATAGAACGGCTGTGGCACAAGTTACATGAAACCATCACGCGCAATCATCAATGCAGAGGAATGGCCAACCTGCTGGCCCGAGTGAAACACTTCATGGATACCGTGTCTCCTTTCCCCGGGAATGGCTATGGCACAGCGAAGGTGTAGCACTATTAGGATCAGTTATTTAGGGAGCAGTGGGTCGGCATCGTGTTGCTCCAATCTTCTAGGTTCGTGGAATACTAAGCATTATCTCATCTCATGAACTGAGACCAACTACTCTGGAATCATTCTGCTTAGCTTTTAAAATCCGATTTTCGTTTATCAGCACTTCGTTAAGAGAAGCAAGGCTGTGTAGTGGTCAACTAAATCCGGACACTTGGTTAGGCCGATCCTCGGCTTTTGCTGGCGCGATCCCGTCATTGTGTTGATGT
>NZ_CDBJ01000092.1 GCF_000820045.1 Aeromonas rivuli
TTCTCATATTGGCGCTACTGCAAAGGATATTTCTAATGTCGTCACTGATGCTGCTTCTGGTGTGGTTGATATTTTTCATGGTATTGATAAAGCTGTTGCCGATACTTGGAACAATTTCTGGAAAGACGGTAAAGCTGATGGTATTGGCTCTAATTTGTCTAGGAAATAACCGTCAGGATTGACACCCTCCCAATTGTATGTTTTCATGCCTCCAAATCTTGGAGGCTTTTTTATGGTTCGTTCTTATTACCCTTCTGAATGTCACGCTGATTATTTTGACTTTGAGCGTATCGAGGCTCTTAAACCTGCTATTGAGGCTTGTGGCATTTCTACTCTTTCTCAATCCCCAATGCTTGGCTTCCATAAGCAGATGGATAACCGCATCAAGCTCTTGGAAGAGATTCTGTCTTTTCGTATGCAGGGCGTTGAGTTCGATAATGGTGATATGTATGTTGACGGCCATAAGGCTGCTTCTGACGTTCGTGATGAGTTTGTATCTGTTACTGAGAAGTTAATGGATGAATTGGCACAATGCTACAATGTGCTCCCCCAACTTGATATTAATAACACTATAGACCACCGCCCCGAAGGGGACGAAAAATGGTTTTTAGAGAACGAGAAGACGGTTACGCAGTTTTGCCGCAAGCTGGCTGCTGAACGCCCTCTTAAGGATATTCGCGATGAGTATAATTACCCCAAAAAGAAAGGTATTAAGGATGAGTGTTCAAGATTGCTGGAGGCCTCCACTATGAAATCGCGTAGAGGCTTTGCTATTCAGCGTTTGATGAATGCAATGCGACAGGCTCATGCTGATGGTTGGTTTATCGTTTTTGACACTCTCACGTTGGCTGACGACCGATTAGAGGCGTTTTATGATAATCCCAATGCTTTGCGTGACTATTTTCGTGATATTGGTCGTATGGTTCTTGCTGCCGAGGGTCGCAAGGCTAATGATTCACACGCCGACTGCTATCAGTATTTTTGTGTGCCTGAGTATGGTACAGCTAATGGCCGTCTTCATTTCCATGCGGTGCACTTTATGCGGACACTTCCTACAGGTAGCGTTGACCCTAATTTTGGTCGTCGGGTACGCAATCGCCGCCAGTTAAATAGCTTGCAAAATACGTGGCCTTATGGTTACAGTATGCCCATCGCAGTTCGCTACACGCAGGACGCTTTTTCACGTTCTGGTTGGTTGTGGCCTGTTGATGCTAAAGGTGAGCCGCTTAAAGCTACCAGTTATATGGCTGTTGGTTTCTATGTGGCTAAATACGTTAACAAAAAGTCAGATATGGACCTTGCTGCTAAAGGTCTAGGAGCTAAAGAATGGAACAACTCACTAAAAACCAAGCTGTCGCTACTTCCCAAGAAGCTGTTCAGAATCAGAATGAGCCGCAACTTCGGGATGAAAATGCTCACAATGACAAATCTGTCCACGGAGTGCTTAATCCAACTTACCAAGCTGGGTTACGACGCGACGCCGTTCAACCAGATATTGAAGCAGAACGCAAAAAGAGAGATGAGATTGAGGCTGGGAAAAGTTACTGTAGCCGACGTTTTGGCGGCGCAACCTGTGACGACAAATCTGCTCAAATTTATGCGCGCTTCGATAAAAATGATTGGCGTATCCAACCTGCAGAGTTTTATCGCTTCCATGACGCAGAAGTTAACACTTTCGGATATTTCTGATGAGTCGAAAAATTATCTTGATAAAGCAGGAATTACTACTGCTTGTTTACGAATTAAATCGAAGTGGACTGCTGGCGGAAAATGAGAAAATTCGACCTATCCTTGCGCAGCTCGAGAAGCTCTTACTTTGCGACCTTTCGCCATCAACTAACGATTCTGTCAAAAACTGACGCGTTGGATGAGGAGAAGTGGCTTAATATGCTTGGCACGTTCGTCAAGGACTGGTTTAGATATGAGTCACATTTTGTTCATGGTAGAGATTCTCTTGTTGACATTTTAAAAGAGCGTGGATTACTATCTGAGTCCGATGCTGTTCAACCACTAATAGGTAAGAAATCATGAGTCAAGTTACTGAACAATCCGTACGTTTCCAGACCGCTTTGGCCTCTATTAAGCTCATTCAGGCTTCTGCCGTTTTGGATTTAACCGAAGATGATTTCGATTTTCTGACGAGTAACAAAGTTTGGATTGCTACTGACCGCTCTCGTGCTCGTCGCTGCGTTGAGGCTTGCGTTTATGGTACGCTGGACTTTGTAGGATACCCTCGCTTTCCTGCTCCTGTTGAGTTTATTGCTGCCGTCATTGCTTATTATGTTCATCCCGTCAACATTCAAACGGCCTGTCTCATCATGGAAGGCGCTGAATTTACGGAAAACATTATTAATGGCGTCGAGCGTCCGGTTAAAGCCGCTGAATTGTTCGCGTTTACCTTGCGTGTACGCGCAGGAAACACTGACGTTCTTACTGACGCAGAAGAAAACGTGCGTCAAAAATTACGTGCAGAAGGAGTGATGTAATGTCTAAAGGTAAAAAACGTTCTGGCGCTCGCCCTGGTCGTCCGCAGCCGTTGCGAGGTACTAAAGGCAAGCGTAAAGGCGCTCGTCTTTGGTATGTAGGTGGTCAACAATTTTAATTGCAGGGGCTTCGGCCCCTTACTTGAGGATAAATTATGTCTAATATTCAAACTGGCGCCGAGCGTATGCCGCATGACCTTTCCCATCTTGGCTTCCTTGCTGGTCAGATTGGTCGTCTTATTACCATTTCAACTACTCCGGTTATCGCTGGCGACTCCTTCGAGATGGACGCCGTTGGCGCTCTCCGTCTTTCTCCATTGCGTCGTGGCCTTGCTATTGACTCTACTGTAGACATTTTTACTTTTTATGTCCCTCATCGTCACGTTTATGGTGAACAGTGGATTAAGTTCATGAAGGATGGTGTTAATGCCACTCCTCTCCCGACTGTTAACACTACTGGTTATATTGACCATGCCGCTTTTCTTGGCACGATTAACCCTGATACCAATAAAATCCCTAAGCATTTGTTTCAGGGTTATTTGAATATCTATAACAACTATTTTAAAGCGCCGTGGATGCCTGACCGTACCGAGGCTAACCCTAATGAGCTTAATCAAGATGATGCTCGTTATGGTTTCCGTTGCTGCCATCTCAAAAACATTTGGACTGCTCCGCTTCCTCCTGAGACTGAGCTTTCTCGCCAAATGACGACTTCTACCACATCTATTGACATTATGGGTCTGCAAGCTGCTTATGCTAATTTGCATACTGACCAAGAACGTGATTACTTCATGCAGCGTTACCATGATGTTATTTCTTCATTTGGAGGTAAAACCTCTTATGACGCTGACAACCGTCCTTTACTTGTCATGCGCTCTAATCTCTGGGCATCTGGCTATGATGTTGATGGAACTGACCAAACGTCGTTAGGCCAGTTTTCTGGTCGTGTTCAACAGACCTATAAACATTCTGTGCCGCGTTTCTTTGTTCCTGAGCATGGCACTATGTTTACTCTTGCGCTTGTTCGTTTTCCGCCTACTGCGACTAAAGAGATTCAGTACCTTAACGCTAAAGGTGCTTTGACTTATACCGATATTGCTGGCGACCCTGTTTTGTATGGCAACTTGCCGCCGCGTGAAATTTCTATGAAGGATGTTTTCCGTTCTGGTGATTCGTCTAAGAAGTTTAAGATTGCTGAGGGTCAGTGGTATCGTTATGCGCCTTCGTATGTTTCTCCTGCTTATCACCTTCTTGAAGGCTTCCCATTCATTCAGGAACCGCCTTCTGGTGATTTGCAAGAACGCGTACTTATTCGCCACCATGATTATGACCAGTGTTTCCAGTCCGTTCAGTTGTTGCAGTGGAATAGTCAGGTTAAATTTAATGTGACCGTTTATCGCAATCTGCCGACCACTCGCGATTCAATCATGACTTCGTGATAAAAGATTGAGTGTGAGGTTATAACGCCGAAGCGGTAAAAATTTTAATTTTTGCCGCTGAGGGGTTGACCAAGCGAAGCGCGGTAGGTTTTCTGCTTAGGAGTTTAATCATGTTTCAGACTTTTATTTCTCGCCATAATTCAAACTTTTTTTCTGATAAGCTGGTTCTCACTTCTGTTACTCCAGCTTCTTCGGCACCTGTTTTACAGACACCTAAAGCTACATCGTCAACGTTATATTTTGATAGTTTGACGGTTAATGCTGGTAATGGTGGTTTTCTTCATTGCATTCAGATGGATACATCTGTCAACGCCGCTAATCAGGTTGTTTCTGTTGGTGCTGATATTGCTTTTGATGCCGACCCTAAATTTTTTGCCTGTTTGGTTCGCTTTGAGTCTTCTTCGGTTCCGACTACCCTCCCGACTGCCTATGATGTTTATCCTTTGGATGGTCGCCATGATGGTGGTTATTATACCGTCAAGGACTGTGTGACTATTGACGTCCTTCCCCGTACGCCGGGCAATAATGTTTATGTTGGTTTCATGGTTTGGTCTAACTTTACCGCTACTAAATGCCGCGGATTGGTTTCGCTGAATCAGGTTATTAAAGAGATTATTTGTCTCCAGCCACTTAAGTGAGGTGATTTATGTTTGGTGCTATTGCTGGCGGTATTGCTTCTGCTCTTGCTGGTGGCGCCATGTCTAAATTGTTTGGAGGCGGTCAAAAAGCCGCCTCCGGTGGCATTCAAGGTGATGTGCTTGCTACCGATAACAATACTGTAGGCATGGGTGATGCTGGTATTAAATCTGCCATTCAAGGCTCTAATGTTCCTAACCCTGATGAGGCCGTCCCTAGTTTTGTTTCTGGTGCTATGGCTAAAGCTGGTAAAGGACTTCTTGAAGGTACGTTGCAGGCTGGCACTTCTGCCGTTTCTGATAAGTTGCTTGATTTGGTTGGACTTGGTGGCAAGTCTGCCGCTGATAAAGGAAAGGATACTCGTGATTATCTTGCTGCTGCATTTCCTGAGCTTAATGCTTGGGAGCGTGCTGGTGCTGATGCTTCCTCTGCTGGTATGGTTGACGCCGGATTTGAGAATCAAAAAGAGCTTACTAAAATGCAACTGGACAATCAGAAAGAGATTGCCGAGATGCAAAATGAGACTCAAAAAGAGATTGCTGGCATTCAGTCGGCGACTTCACGCCAGAATACGAAAGACCAGGTATATGCACAAAATGAGATGCTTGCTTATCAACAGAAGGAGTCTACTGCTCGCGTTGCGTCTATTATGGAAAACACCAATCTTTCCAAGCAACAGCAGGTTTCCGAGATTATGCGCCAAATGCTTACTCAAGCTCAAACGGCTGGTCAGTATTTTACCAATGACCAAATCAAAGAAATGACTCGCAAGGTTAGTGCTGAGGTTGACTTAGTTCATCAGCAAACGCAGAATCAGCGGTATGGCTCTTCTC
>NZ_CDBJ01000093.1 GCF_000820045.1 Aeromonas rivuli
GAAACATGGCACGAATGACACAAGAAAAAGGGAAGACGCTATGGCGCTCCCCTCTGCTATCGGTTACGCCCGGAAGTATGCCCTTAAAGGGGCACAAGCGTCAGCCTTACCTGAAAGTGAGCGTCAGGCTTACCGCTCGGCTGGCGCGGCTCATCGTACAGGCGGTCATACAAACCAAGCTCGCCGCGCAAAAACGTAGACAGACCTACAAAGCTGTCTTGACCCACTGTTTTGATGCAGCGGTAAATCCGGCCGTCTTCATTCTCAATGACGATGTTAAGGGTTCGGCCTTTGCCTGGTGGTTGATGGGCAATGTAGTCACTGACCTGTTGGTCAAATTGGGCCGGAGCGACCCCTGAAAGGTACTTGCTCTTAAACATAAAACACTCCTAATCACGAAAGCACAAAGCCCCCCGCGTTCACAGTGTTGGCGCACCAGCGGTGGGGTTTGTTTACAACTTGCAGGACATTGAGATGCCAAATTTATCGGTCATTGACGCTATGCACAACAATCAACCGGATTTTTCGGCTCTGGAAACTGAGCTGGTCGCCGAGCTTGCAGCCTGGAATGCGACGGCACAAATAGAGCTGGCAGCTTTGAAACAGTGCCGCAAGCAACTGAGGGCAGCCCTCGCGGGTTTCCACCGCCGGAGCTACGCGTGCTGCTTGCTGGGTCAGAAATGCCGCATCTATCGACACTTCTATAACGTCTCTACCTGGAACATACATCGCACCGAACACCAGCTCGCCAATCTGCGCTGTGACGAGCCCTTGCCGTTCTGATGCGGGACTACCACGCCGAGCTATTTGACGCCAAGCCCATCGTCACCAGGCAGCCCTCTGCCTGGAAATTGGCGGCCTCTCTCAAAGCCATGGCGCGTCGAATCATGGCTTGTCGCCGTGTATCTCTCTATCCACTGGAGGCGTCTCGCTTGCCTGCCGCTCGGCGCAAGGCACTTGCCGTCCCCATCGACGAGGCCATCAAAACCTATTTCGTCGGCATCCCTGGCGCCTTGGCCCTGGACAGAGCACTTGACCTGCTCGAACGCCCTATTCCTCGCGAAGGCGGTGGGCCAGGGGTGTCACTGCCTGCTGACCTGATGGCTGAGCTGTTCGTGGGTTACTGCCTGCGCCGCGCCCCGGATGTGCTCAAGGGGGTGACTATCTGCTATGAAGCTAACCGCTGGCTTACGGGTCGCATCACCACCTTGCGCCAAGTGCAAAATGTTATCCCCGAGCCACTGGATGCCCTGCGTACCAAGGAAAGCCGCGAACGCTTGGCAGTGAACTACGTTGAGCGGGTCATGAGGCTGCTCAATGCCACCACTGATTTTGGCGATCAACAGGTGCTTGCCCTCCGGTTGTGGAAAGTATGCAGTCAACCCCTTGCCGCCTGGGGGCTATTGCCCCGCTTACCCAAGTTTAAGACCGCCGAGACCCGTGACAACTTTATCGCCGC
>NZ_CDBJ01000094.1 GCF_000820045.1 Aeromonas rivuli
CGCGTTTTTTATGGGGACCCCCCCCGGCGCGCCACTCGCGCCCCCAATCCCCCTGCCCGCCATCCCCGTGGATAAAGCTTGCTACAGCCTGAACCCAGGGAGGCTTTCAGCCTGTCAGCGCCCTTTATTAAAGCGACAAGAAACGGCGCCAATGTTAGATTAGTTAAATCAAATTAAATAGATAGAACGGATCAGGTACTCCTATGCAACGCTGGCCCAGCCTGAAACAGCTCCAATATCTGATAGCGCTCGACGAACACAAGAACTTCAACCGCGCCGCCAAGGCGTGCCATGTCAGCCAGTCGACCCTGAGCACCGGCATCCAGACCCTGGAAGACATGATGAACCTGCAACTGGTCGAGCGCGACCACAAGAGCTTCATCATGACCCCCATCGGGCTGGAGGTGGTCGAGCGGGCCCGCAACCTGCTCTCCGACGCCCGGGATCTGATGGAGCTCGGCCAGCAGCAGGGGGGCGTCATGCAGGGTACGGTGCGGCTCGGCTGCATTCCGACCATAGCCCCCTTCCTGCTCAGCAAGCTGGTGCAACGCTGCGCCAAGACCTACCCGGACCTGGAGCTGCTGCTACGGGAAGACACCACCAGCAACCTGCTCAAGCAACTGGAGCAGGGTCAGCTCGACCTCTTGATCCTGGCGTTGCCCATCGAGATTGGTGGTTTCCATTGCAAGGCGGTCGGTCAGGATCCCTTCCACATGGTGATGCCCAGCGACATGGCGGCGGGGCTGCACATGCCGTTCGACTATAAAGAGCTGCCCAGCCAGAGCATCTTCCTGCTCGAGCGCGAGCACTGCCTGACCGAGCATGCGGTAAGCGCCTGTCGGCTGCGGGACAAGAGCAAGATCAACCCCTTTGCCGCCACCAGCCTGCACACCCTGGTGCAGATGGTCGGCGCCGGGCTCGGCACCACCTTCTTGCCACAGATGGCCATCGATGCCGGCATCCTGGATAACACTGATCTGGTGGCCATCCCGCTGCCGGGTGAGCAGGCCTACCGGGAGATAGGCCTGGTATGGCGCCCAAGTACCACTCGGGTCCAGACCTTCTACAAGCTGGCTGAGCTGGTCAAGCCGCTGATCGAGCCCCAATCCGAGTCGGCTCTCACGACATGAATGAAGGGGCTTCTCTCTTCCAGGTTGGCATGCGGGCACTGCGCTCACGTTTGAATTCGAGATGAGGGAGTGAAATGTCGATGAAGCTGATCCTGCCCCTGCTTGCCCTGTTGCTGGCCGCCTGTTCCAGTACACCAGAGCCTGTGCCCCCCTCAGCGCCTGACAAAGCCTTCAATGGCTTCTTTCAACAGTGGCGCGGGGTTCCCTATCGCATGGGTGGCACCAACAGAGCCGGGCTAGACTGCTCCGCCTTCACCCAGCTCGCCTATCAGCAGGTGCTGGGCTTCCAGCTGCCCCGCACGACCGAGTCCCAGGCCGATCTCGGCGAGGCCATCCCTCGCAGCGAGCTGCGTCATGGGGATCTGGTCTTCTTCAAGACCGGCTGGGATCAGTATCACGTCGGCGTCTATACCGGGGCCGGGGAATTCATTCACGCCTCCACCAGCAAGGGCGTGATCCGCTCACGCCTCGACAATGTCTACTGGCGCAAGCATTACTGGCAGGCACGCCGCCTGACCTCCGTCACCGGGCCCGCCGGCTGACAACAATCAGGCCCCGAGGGGCCTGAGTGTTGCGTGGGACGGGTCAGGCCTTGCGGTGCCAGCGCGGTGAACTCGCGGTCTCCCCCCAGGGGGTGACACAGGCCAGATGCGCCCCCTCGATGAGGCGGTCGCTCTCCCCGAGCACCTCCCCCACCTGGCGATGGATCAGCTTGAGCGCAGGCAAGGGCTGGCTCGCCAGGGAGTGTCCCGCCGCAAAGTAGGCACCCTGATGATGCAGCGCCAGCTTCTGGACGAACTCATAGGTATTGAAGCTGGCAGGCATGCGATCTACCACATCATCGACCTTGGTCAGCAAGCGTTCCAATTCCTCTGTCATGGCACTCTCTCCCTCTGCTGTGATGAAATACAAATTACCCCAAAATGGTTAGTTTTGACCAGCACCAAAGATGGCCCATGGGCGGTCAACACGATACGGTTGCCGAAAATGGGTGGCGGCGCACGCTTCGCCGCCGCGCCGGGGCTCATGGCTTTACAGAGTGCGCGAGGACGAGTTAACGTTCTGGGCCTTATTGTCCGGGAGCCCCTATGGAACAGGCCATGCATTTTGCCACCCAGCTGGATCGACTCAAGTCAGCCTATCAGGCCGCCCCTGCCCCGTCACTCGCCGAGCGACTGGCCAGACTAACGCGACTGGAGCAAGCCCTGCGCACCCACAAGGAGGCGCTCTGCCAGGCGCTGACCCAGGATTATGGCAAACGCAGCCGAGCCGATAGCCTGCTCGCCGATATCTTGCCCTGTCTCACCCAGCTCAAACATGTGCGCAGGCACCTCAAGAAGTGGATGGCTCCGAGTCGGCGCCACCCGGGGCTGCTGCTCACTCCTGCCCGGCTCGATGTCATCTATCAGCCCCTCGGCGTCGTGGGCATAGTGGTGCCCTGGAACTTCCCGGTGATGCTGAGCCTGGGGCCCCTCATCGGCGTCATTGCGGCCGGCAACAGAGCCATGCTCAAGCTCTCCGAGTTCACCCCGGCCACCAATGCGGTGCTCATCCAGCTGCTGAGCGACGCCTTCGAGCAGGACGAGGTGGTGGTGTGCGAGGGGGACGCCCAACAAGGGGCCGCCTTCTGCGCCCTCCCCTTCGATCATCTGATCTTTACCGGCTCGACCAGCATCGGTCGGCAAGTGATGGCCAGCGCCGCCCGCCAGCTCACGCCGCTCACCCTGGAGCTTGGCGGCAAATCCCCCTGCCTCATCGGGCCGGAGATGCCGATGAGCCTGGCGGTGGAACGAATACTCTATGGCAAGAGCCTCAACGCAGGCCAGGTCTGCGTCGCCCCCGACTATGTACTGCTCCCCAAAGGCGAGGAGGGCGCTTTTATCCAGGCCTATCGCGAACGCTTCGAGCGCCTCTACCCGCAGGGATTGGCGAGCGATGACTACGCCTCCATCATCAACCCGCGCCAGTATCAGCGGCTCATCGACTGGCTGGAGGAGGCCGTTGCCGCCGGTGCCCAGGCTCACCCCTGCGCCACCCCAGCCCGGGATGACGAACGGCACCGGCTGCTGCCCCATCTGTTGACCGAACTGCCCGACCACTGCCAGCTGATGCGAGAGGAGATCTTCGGTCCCCTGCTGCCCCTGATCCCCTATGAGAGCCTCGATGAGGCCATCGCCTATATCCAGGCCAGGCCCAGGCCCCTGGCCCTCTATCTGATGAGTCTGGATCCCGCGTTGCAAGCCAGGGTGATCAGGGAGACACACTCAGGGGGGGTCGCCATCAATGAGACCCTGCAACAGGTTGCGGCGGACGATGCGCCTTTCGGGGGCATAGGCCCCTCCGGCATGGGCCACTACCATGGGCGGGAGGGATTTCTCACCTTCTCCAAGGCCAAGACGGTACTGCGCCGGGGCAGGTGGAGCCCAGGTACCCTGCTCCAGCCCCCCTATGAACGCTGGTACAAGAAGCTGCTGCTGAGCTGGCTGACCCGCTAAGCGCCACCACCAAATGACAGCAGGGGCCCATGGGCCCCAGCGGTTGACTGATCCCGGATCGGGTTCAGGCGGGTTCATCGAACACCCCTGTGGAGAGGTAGCGATCCCCTCGGTCGCAGATGATGGCGACGATGATCCCTTGCTCCAGCTCGGCGGCGATGCGCAGGGCCCCCGCCACGGCGCCGCCCGAACTGACGCCGCAACAGATCCCCTCTTCCCGGGCCAGACGACGCATGGTGGTGAGCGCCTCTGCCTGAGTGATGTCCAGCACCCGATCGACCCGCTCTGGCTCGAAGATGGCGGGCTGGTAGGCGGCGGGCCAACGACGGATCCCCGGAATATGGCTCCCTTCGGCCGGTTGCAAGCCAATCACCTGCACCGCCGGGTTCTGCTCCTTGAGGTAACGGGAGACCCCCATGATGGTGCCGGTAGTGCCCATGGCAGAGACGAAGTGAGTGATGGCTTCGCCACTCTGACGCCAGATTTCAGGGCCCGTGCTCTGATAGTGAGCCTGCGGGTTGGCAGGATTGTTGAACTGATCCAGCACCACCCCCTCCCCCCTGGCCGCCATGGCCAACGC
>NZ_CDBJ01000095.1 GCF_000820045.1 Aeromonas rivuli
CGCAGGTCGCCGTTGTAACCAACATCGATGGTGACTGGCTGCCCCTTTTTTACTTGGGCCTGGGCTGTCAGGGCGGCCCGTCCGCCGACATTCAGATCCAGCATGATGTCGTGCTCAACCAGGTGAGCCGGTTGGCCATTGATGGTCAAGCGAGTGGTCAGTTTCATGCCAGCACATCCCCCAGTTTGTTATCAAGCTGCTTAAAGAATGCCTCCCCGCTGGAGAGCGTCTCTTCGCCTGGTTGGCTGCTACCGCCAGCGGCAGCAGTGGTGCCTGGTGAGCCGGTGCCGATATTGGCAGGTTTGCCAGGCAGACGGGCCTCGCGTTTCTCCGGTACCGAATCGAACTCCTTGAGAGTGAATTGCACCACCCAGGCTAATAGGCCCTCTTGCTCGCTGGCGGAGATGCGTCCGGCAAACTTCGCCTGGCGTACCTTGACCGACTTGGCGAGCAACGAGCCCACCCGATAGATGTGGCGCTGTCCGCCTTTTCCCTTGGCATCGGCCAGCTCAAACAATCGACTCAACATGTGGTCGTCCTTGAACGCAATGAGCCCGGAAATATCCAATTCCTTGCCTTTGGCACCCTGTTCGGCGCTGCTGGTCGAGCTGGTTTGGCCCGATTGGTCTTTGTCCTGGAACTGCATAGATACAGAGACTCGCATCGACTTCATGATGATGGGCTCGCCATCCAGGGTCAGCATGGCTTGGCTCATGGGGTCAACTCCTGCCAAAAGGTCAGTGGGGAAGGGGAGAGCAGCAGGGCGGCGACGCTCATGCTCATGCTGTGATCTGGTGGTGTGCTCTGGCCAAGTTGCGCGGCCAGGCTGGCGACATCTCCCTGGCCCTGCCAGCGGTAGAGCTGACCCGAGATCGTGGCCAGGGTATCCAGCGCGCTGGCCAGTTCGCTCAGGCGCGCGGCGCGGCGACTTGCCAGCCCCTGCAGCTTGGCGATGGGCGATTGGCTATCCCGGGCCAGACTCTCTAGCTGGGCAAGCTCACTGCCCAGGGCGAGGCTGGCCGGGCGCAGCGGCGCCCAGACCAGCGGCTCATCGGCATGCCAGCGCGGTACCTTGGCCGCCGTGGGCTTGGCCATGATGTCGTTGTTGGCTTCCAGGCGACGCAGGGCAGCGCACCACTGCGGCAATGGCAGCAAGGCGCACAGAGGGGCCAACTTGGCAGCAAGGTCGGCGGCGCTGTTACCTGTCACCAACCAGGCGAGGGCATGAAGCTGGCCGGAGGGCAGCAAGGGGTCGGCACCATCTTGTAGCTTGTCCGCCAGCGCCTTGACCGCATTGGGGGCGGCCAGGCTGGCCTGTTTATCCTGTATCTGGCCGACGCCGTGCAAAAAGGGGGTCACCGCCAGGGCGCGACCGGTGACCAGTAGATGGTCGAGCTGGGCGCGAAATCCTGAAAGGGCTGCGGCCTCACCACTGAGCGGGTGGGGGCGATACTGGGCGCGGCTGGCGATGACCTGCAGGCGCCCCATGGCCGCATCCGCCAAGCCGGGTACCTGGGTCAGCACGGCGCGGGCCTGATGGTGCAAGTTGGCCCCGCAGGGGGGCCAGTGCAGGTCGCTTTGCTGCCAACTCATGCTGGCAGCTCCGGCCAATCCACCGTCGTGGGCCAGCCAGGTGTTTCAGGCAGGCGCGAAAGCGTCACCCGGTACAGTCGCAAGGCGGTGAGCCGCGAGGTTTCCGCTGGGGTCAATATGCCCAGTAGCTCGGCATCCCCCAGGGGGGCGATGGCATCGCCAGCCAGTTGCAGGCGGCGCGCCAATTCGCGCTGTTGCTCCTCTTCGGTCGGGATGGGCGTTGGCGGCGCCTGATAGGGAGCCACCTCGCCATATTCACCAAAGCGCGCCCGCACAAACAGCTCGACGCCATAGGGCTCCGGGTCACTTTGGGTGGCGGCGAAGGGCACCGGCTCGGCCTGATTGGCAAACTGGACGGTCAGATTGATGGCGGTGTGTTCCGGGTCGGCCCACTCGGGGGCGGTAACGTGAAGAATGTCGTCTGTCATTTTGTGCGGATCCACAGTGAGGTGTTTTGGTCGTTATTGCCGCCGCCCTTGATAGCGCCAACCAGCTTCCAAGTACCCGGCAGGGCGGCGCCGATGCCCGGGCCGCCATCTTCTGAGTTGGCTGCGCGCAAGGAGCTGCCCGCAATGGCGTAGCCCGGGCCCTTGTTACCGCCGGTTGAGACGATGCAGGTGGCAAAACAGTACGTCCCCACCTGTCCCCAGCCACTGCCCACGATGTCGGCATTGCCCTGGGCCGCCGGGTGGGTGTGACCAGAGGGGGGCATGGTGCCGGGTTTGCCGGATACCTCGCCCCAGCTGGGCCAGCGGGTAGCCTGAGCGGGAGGGCCGCTAATTTGAGACCAGGGGTGGGAATGGGATGCAGCCGCGGCGCCCAGTTCGGCCAAGGTGGGTTTATCATTGGTGTGATACAGCCGCACATTGGTCGAGGAGGAGGTGGTATCGGTGCCATTGGCCTTGTACCCGTACCACAGCTGATGAATAGCACTGGTTGAGCTGAACAGGGTGTGTCGATACTTGCTTCCGCCGTTGTGTCCCCAGCTGATCCAGTTCAAAAACTGCGTGCTGCCAGAACCCTTGGGAGCTTGCGCGGAGCCTGTCATGAACTTGTCAGATTGAACGTTCCAGTCGAGGTTCTTGAGATCGAGAGAGTCGTGGCTGTGCCCCTCGCTGGCCAAGGCCGGTTTGTCTGTCACCTCTCCCCAGTTCGGCCAGCGGGTTGCTGGCTCGGGTACATTGTCCAGCTCACCCCAGGGGTGGCGATGTTTTTGGGCTGCCAGTGCAGGTTTGTCGGTCACCTCGCCCCAGTTCGGCCAGCGGTTGGCTGGCTCGGGTACATTGTCCAGCTCGCCCCAGGGGTGGCGATGGCTGCCCGCCTTGATCTCCACCGCGATATTGACGCCCTGGGCGTCTTCCAGGATGCCTTTGCCGCTGACATCCCCGGACAGCTCGAGGGTGCGCTTGCGGCGCAGGTCGGTCACGCTGCCGTCGCTGTTGATGATGGCCACCTTGGCCAGATGGTGACGATAGCCGTTGCCGTCGGTGTAATCGGCCTTGTCGGCCACGCTCAAAGTCAGCGTGAAATGGTTCAACCAGGCATCGAGCAAAGATCCCGCCCGGTAGATGTCGAGCCAGAGCCCCACCGGCTTGGCGCCCGGGACAATCTTCTGCACCTGGTCGAGTTGGGCGCGCAGGCCGCCGACATAGGCGACCCCGGGCTGCACCTTGTAGACGCCCGCCTCGTTCACCAGCTTGAAACCGTCGCCATAGAAGGTGGCGGGCCCGAAGAACTGCAACGCCTGCAGGCGCAAGTCGTCATCCATACCGCGCAGGCGGGCGGCATAGTCAATCTGCCAGGTGCTGGCGTCCACATTCGTGACCGTGGCTTCACTGGCTCGGTCGTACTCCATCAGCATCGATTTCACCAGGCTGTTGCCTACCTGGCCGCTCAGGGGATCCGTCTTGAGTTTGGTCTCGCTGCCCTTGTGCACAATCATGGCCACCATGCCGGTTGCCTTGTTGATGAGGTACATGGCGTTGAATTCGAAATCGCCCAGGGTGGTGTCCATCACGATGGTGTAGGCCACCGCGTCGTTGTTGATGCGCCCGCGCTGATCCACGTTATGGCGATGCACGATTTGCCCTGCCGGTGGCAGAGTGCCGTCGGGGTTGATGGGCGCATCGGGATCCAGGCCCGGGATGTTGGCCAGCACGAACTCGTCGAGCACCACCGGGGCTTGGGTGGCGAGGCAGGTTTGCCAGTAGCTGGCAAAGGCGTTGGTAATGATCTGGCTCATGGGTTCCTCTTGAGTGATGCGCCGAACACCTGCTGGCTCATGGTGATGCGGCCATGATGGATGGTCGCGCTGACCGGATAGACCACCTGGAAGCGGTAGCGGCGGCAGGTGCGGCCATAGTGTTGAATGAGGGTGCTCATCAGCGCCTGATTGCTGGCCATGGCGCTGTCAGTCACCTCGATGGTGATGACGTCCCAGGGTTGGCCTGTCTGGCGTTCGTGGATATCGCACCAGCCGATACCAAGCCGCTCGAAAATCCGCTTGAAGCCCGCCACCTCGCCCGCATCCCTCGCGTTGACAAAGGCGAACTGGACGCGCTTGCGAAACAGCGCCAACGGTTCGCCATCAAAGCGGCCGATATCCCGCTCCCAGGCGAGCAGGGCCAGCAGGGACTCCGAGCAGGTCAGCGGGTCTTGTTGGGCCAGTGGCAGCAAGAGCCACCCCTTGAGTCGTTGCCAGAAGGCGTTGATGCCCTTGGTCAGAAAGCCCGGTTCGGCGT
>NZ_CDBJ01000096.1 GCF_000820045.1 Aeromonas rivuli
GGGATTAAGGAAACAAGGGACCACAGACAGGGCTGCGACTTGCCACTGGCAACTCGGTCCCTGCCTGTGGCACCTTGTGCTTGAGCCGGACCGTGTCCGTCTCCCCGTCCGCTCCGCCAATAAATAGAGAAGGCCTTCCCAATCGGGAAGGCCTTTTTGCTTTTCCGTTGTCGCACCGCTGCGTGCCCTGTCCCTTGTTCCGCATAATCACTCCCCTGCATGGCACGCCATCTCCTTTCCCCCAGCTATGTCCAGGGCCTTCCGATGATGGTTGCATCAGCTTTTACTTGGATTTTTTATGGCTGGCCTGCAGTCTGTTTCTAGGATCAAAGGGGTTGGATGGTAAGTGATGGCAAGGATAAGCAGCCTTGATGCCCAGTTTGTGCTGAGCAAGGGACAGATTTTTACCTTAAAGACGTTAGAGATTGCAGCAGGGGAGTGCTGGGCTTTCATTGGCAGCAATGGTAGCGGAAAATCGACCCTCGCCAGGATCCTGGCCGACGAGTTGATCCCCAAGACGGGGGTGTTCGAGCATGATTTAGCCCCCTTGGCGCTCATCTCCCTTGAGCGGTTACAAGCCTTGTTGGCGGCCGACTGGCAGCAGCGCAATAGTGACTGGTTGCTGACCGAAGAGGAGGATGGTTGGCTCACCCGGCAGTTGATCCAGGCCGAACACAGGGATGCGGCACGTTGCGAGGCCCTGGCGGCGCAATTTGGTATTGCCCATCTGCTTGAGAGACCCTTTCACTACTTGTCGACGGGGGAGACGCGCAAGGCCATGCTCTGCCAGGCATTGATGGCGCAGCCTCGCTTGCTGGTGCTCGACGAGCCCTTCGAGGGACTGGATCAAACCTCCCGCCGGCAGTTGGCGGACGCCTTGCTGGTACTCAAGCAGAGCGGTATCACCCTGATCCTTATCTTGAACCGCATCGAAGAGACGCCGGAGTGGAGCGGATCCATGGGCTTGCTTGAGAATGGAACCTTGCTCACTCGGGGGTCACGTCAGGAGGTGCTGGCATCGGCTCGACTGCTGGCGGCTGCACGGCAACAGACCCTGGCCAGCTTGCCTCTGCCGGAGGCCGACAGTTCCCCCGAGCCGCTGGCTGAGTCGAAACCTCTGGTGATACTGCGTCAGGGGCGAGTCAGCTACGGTGGTGAGGCGGTTATCGAGGGGTTGGACTGGCGAGTGGCACCCGGGGAGCACTGGCACCTCTGTGGCGCCAACGGGGCGGGCAAGTCTACGCTGTTGAGTTTGGTGTGCGGGGAGCATCCTCAGGGTTATGCCAATGATCTGACCCTGTTTGGCCGCAGACGTGGCAGTGGCGAGACCATCTGGGAGATAAAGCGCCATATCGGCCTGGTAAGTTCGAGTCTACATCAGGATTACAGGGTCAACTGTTCGGCGCTGACCCTGGTGTTGTCCGGCTTCTATGACAGCATAGGGTTGTATGAGCGGCCAACGGACAGGCAGCGCAAACTGGCGCTGGCTTGGCTGACGCTGCTTGGCATGGCGGAGTACGCGGATCGCTCCTTTCAGCAGTTGTCCTGGGGTCAGCAGCGTCTGTTGTTGATCGTGCGTGCCATGGTCAAGCATCCGGCCTTGCTGATCCTCGACGAGCCGCTGCAGGGGCTGGATGCGGTCAATCGTCAGTTGGTGCGCCACTGGATCAGCCTTCTGGTGAGTCAGAGTCCCAGCCAACTGTTGTTTGTCTCCCATCATCCGGAGGATGCACCGGACTGCATCAGTCACAGGCTCACATTGCGAGGTCTGAATGACTATCTCGTCGAAGTATTATGAGAGGGATCAGACACTGACGCTGGTGCAATGTCGTCTTCACCCCTGTTCAGGCTGCACCCTGGGGATCAGGCAGGTATAATGACGGCCTTCAAACAAGGTGATGGTATGACTGCAGAGTATTTACAGCGATTCGGGGGCATTGCCCGCCTCTATGGCCAGCAGGCACTGGGTGCCTTCAGCCAGGCCAGGGTGTGCGTGGTGGGGATCGGCGGGGTTGGCTCCTGGGCGGCAGAGGCGCTGGCTCGGGCCGGGATCAACCAGATCACCCTGATCGACATGGATGACATCTGCATCACCAACACCAACCGCCAGATCCATGCCATGCAGGGCACGGTTGGCCGTCTCAAGACGGAAGTGATGGCCGAGCGCATTCGGGCCATCAACCCCGATTGCACCGTGACGGAAGTGGATGACTTCGTGACGGCGGACAACCTGGCCGAGCATATCAAGCGGGAATTTGACTATGTGGTCGATGCCATTGATTCGGTCAAAGCCAAGGTAGCGCTGATAGCCTTCTGCAAGCGCAACAAGATCCCCGTCATAGTGGCAGGCGGCGCTGGCGGCCAGATGGACCCGACCCAAATCACAGTGGCAGACCTGGCCAAGACGGTGCAGGATCCTCTGGCCGCCAAGGTGCGCTCGGACTTACGCCGGTTGCACAATTTCAGCAAGAATCCGGCGCGCAGGTTCGGGGTGGAGTGCGTCTTCTCCACCGAACAGTTGAGTTACCCCGATGGCCATGGCGGCACCTGTCACGCCAAGGCGACCAGTGACGGCAACATGAAGATGGATTGTGCCTCGGGTTTTGGCGCCGTGACACCAGTGACCGCCACCTTCGGTCTGGTGGCCGCATCCCGGGTGCTGAAGAAGATAGCCGAGCGAGGTGCCAAGGCTGACAGGATAGTGGCAGACTCGCAGCAATGAAGAGAGCGCCTCAGGGCGCTCTCTTTGTATCAGCAGTGCTTGGCGCTGTGACTCAGCTGGCGGCCAGGACTCGTATCCCCTGCACTATGGCCCTGAGCCCGTTGCCCCGCGACGGGCTCAGGTGTTTCTCCAGCCCCAGCTCGCTGAAATAGGCTTCGATATCAAAAGCTTGGATTGCCTCTGCGCGTTGGTGATTGAAGGCTGCCAGTACCAGCACAATGAGGCCGCGCACGATGCGAGCATCGGAGTCACAGGCGAAGTGCCAGCAACCATCCTCACTCCGCTCCCCTCTCAACCAGGCCTGGCTCTCGCAACCCTTGAGGCGATGATCTTCCTGTTGCCACTCGGGCGGCAATACAGGCAGCTGCTTGCCGAGCTGGATGATGAGTCGGTACTGGTTCTCCCAGCCATGGGCTGCTGCAAACTGCTGACGCAGGGTGTCGGCGTTTGGCTCAATGCCGATGGCGGTATAGCGTTCGAGAGTGTGCATGCCAGTCATCCACCTTAAAAAAAATCGCTTAACTTGTGCAGCGCCGCCAGCAGGGCATCTACATCATCTTGATTGTTGTAGCAGGCCAATGAGGCCCGCATTGTGCCACTGATACCAAGGCTCTCCATCAACGGCATGGCGCAGTGATGGCCGACCCGCAGCGCTATGCCCTGCATGTCGAGCAGGGTGGCGGCATCTTGCGGGTGGATCTCTTCGAGCAGGAAAGAGACGGCGCCGGATCGCTGCAGCGGCTCACCGATGAGGCGCAGCCCCGGGATCTGTTTCAGGCCCGCGACCAACTGCACCATGAGTGCGGCTTCGTCGCGCGCTATGGCCTCCCTGTCCTGGGCGAGCAGAAAGTCGACGGCGGCGGCCAGGGCGATGGCGCCGGCGATATGGGGGGTGCCCGCCTCGAACTTGAAGGGCAGGCTGTTGAAACTGGTGCCGCTGAAACTGACCCTGTCGATCATCTCGCCCCCCGCCTGCCAGGGCGGCATCCGTTCCAGCAGGGCCGCTTTACCCCAGAGCACACCTATGCCGGTCGGGCCATAGAGCTTGTGGCCGGAGAAAACGTAGAAGTCGCAGCCAATGGCTTGCACATCCACCTCAAGGTGAGCCACCGCCTGAGCGCCATCGATCAGGGTCAGGGCACCGACTGTCTTGGCGGCGGCGACTATCTGTTTCACCGGGTTGACGGTGCCCAGGGCATTGGAGACATGGGCGACGCTCACCAGCCGGGTGCGCGGCCCCAGCATGGCCAGGTAGGCCACCATATCCAGATCGCCACGCTCGTCCAGGGGGATCACCTTGATGATGGCGCCGGTGCGCTCGGCAACCAGCTGCCAGGGGACGATGTTGGCGTGGTGCTCCAGGGTGCTGAGCACTATCTCATCCCCCACCTCAAGTTCGCTTTCCCCCCAGCTTTGGGCGACCAGGTTGATCGCCTCAGTGGCGCCACGGGTCCAGATGATCTCGCGCTGATGAGGGGCATTGATAAAGCGGGCCAGGGTCTCGCGGGCCCCCTCGAAGGCGAGGGTGGCGCGACCGCTCAGGGCATGGGCGGCGCGATGCACGTTGGCATTGTCGGTACGATAGAAGCCGTCCATCGCGGCCAGTACGGCATGAGGCTTGTGGGTGGTGGCGGCATTGTCGAGATAGACGAGAGGGTGGCCATTGACCTGTTGGGCCAGGGCCGGAAACTGGTCGCGCAGCCGGGCGTGTTCTTGCAGGTTCATGCTCCCCTCGTCATCTCTTGGAAAAGTCGGCCATGATCCGGAAAAAGGCGGGCAAACACAAGGTGAAGTGTCGTGCCCATTTCGGTGGATGCGGCTATCTCTGCTACAATGCTGCCCCTCATCATAAGCCAAGAGATCCGGCCCATGAAGCTCAACCCCAATCAGAATGAAGCGGTCAAGTTTGTTTCCGGCCCTTGCCTGGTGCTGGCGGGTGCCGGATCGGGCAAGACCCGCGTCATCACCAACAAGATTGCCTATCTGGTGCAGCAGTGCGGCTATGACGCGCGCAATATCGCCGCCGTCACCTTCACCAACAAGGCGGCGCGGGAGATGAAGGCACGGGTCGGCCAGACCCTGGGTCGCAAGGAGGCGCGGGGGCTGATGGTCTCTACCTTCCATACCCTGGGTCTGGATATCATTCGCCGTGAGCACAAGACGCTGAATCTAAAGGCGAACTTCTCCCTGTTCGATGACACCGATCAGCTAGCGCTGCTGAAAGAATTGACCGAGGCTGAGCTCGATAACGACAAGGACAAGTTGTCGGCCCTCATCAGCCAGATCTCCAACTGGAAGAATGACCTCATCTTGCCCCCGCGCGCTATGCGCATCGCCCAGGGGCCCGAAGAGGTGCTGATGGCCCAGCTCTATGAGCGTTATCACCGCCAGATGGTGGCCTACAACGCCCTGGATTTTGATGATCTCATCGTGATGCCGACCCTGCTGCTCAAGAGCAACGACGAGGTGCGCACCCGCTGGCAGAACAAGATCCGCTACCTGCTGGTCGATGAGTATCAGGACACCAACACCAGTCAGTACGAGCTGGTGAAGCAGATTGTCGGCGAGCGGGCCCGTTTCACCGTGGTGGGCGACGATGACCAGTCCATCTACTCCTGGCGTGGCGCCAAGCCCCAGAACCTGGTGCTGCTCAACGAGGATTTTCCCAGTCTCAAGCTTATCAAGCTGGAGCAGAACTACCGCTCCAAGCGACGCATCCTGAAATGCGCCAACATCCTGATCGCCAACAACCCCCACGTGTTCGACAAGGCGCTGTTCTCAGAGCTGGATGAGGGGGTAAAAATCAAGGTACTGTTCGCCAAGAATGAAGAGCACGAGGCGGAGCGCATCGCCGCCGAGCTGATGGGCCACAAGTTCATGAATCGCACCAGCTTCAAGGACTACGCCATCCTCTACCGGGGCAACCATCAGTCGCGCATCTTCGAGAAGGCGCTGATGACCAACCGCATCCCCTATCGTATCTCGGGCGGCACCTCGTTTTTCTCGCGCACCGAGATCAAGGACATCATGGCCTACCTCAAGCTGCTGGTGAATCCGGACGAGGACACGGCATTTTTGCGGGTGGTCAACCTGCCACGCCGGGAAATAGGCCCCACCACGCTGGAGAAGCTTGGCCAATATGCCAACCAGCGTGGCAAGAGCCTGTTTGCCGCCAGTTTCGAGCTGGGCCTTGAGCAGCATCTCTCCGGTCGCGGGCTGGTCGCCCTGCAGGCCTTCACCAACTGGCTGGTGCGCCTGGGCGATCAGGCGCTGCGTGGCAACCCGGTGGAGGCGGTACGGGACATGATCAAGGAGATCCACTACGAAGAGTGGCTCTACGAGACGTCGCCTAGCCCCAAGGCTGCCGAGATGCGGATGCAGAACGTCTCCACCCTCTATCGCTGGATCACCGAGATGCTGGAGGGGGACGAGCTGGAAGAGTCGATGACACTCGCCCAAGTGGTCACCCGACTCACTCTGCGGGACATGATGGAGCGTAACGAGGGGGAAGATGAGGCCGATCAGGTGCAGTTGATGACGCTGCACGCCTCCAAGGGGTTGGAGTTTCCCTATGTCTTCATGGTGGGCATGGAGGAGGGGTTGCTGCCGCACCAGACCAGCATCGATGAAGACAACGTGGAGGAGGAGCGCCGCCTCGCCTACGTGGGCATCACCCGCGCCCAGACCGAACTGACCTTCACCCTCTGCAAGGAGCGGCGCCAATATGGGGAGTCGGTGCGCCCCGAACCGAGCCGCTTCCTGCTGGAGCTGCCCCAGGACGATCTGGAGTGGGAGAATCAGAAGCAGGTGACGGCGGAGGAGCGCCAGCAGAAGGGGCAGATCGGGGTCGCCAATCTGCGCGCCATGTTCAAGAAGGATTAATCCGCCCCACCGCCTGACAACCTGCTCGCGAGTGGAGTCAATCCGCTTCCAGGTTGGTTTCTGGCCCCAGCAGCGGCGTGATGTCGTTGCCCGGCAGGGGGGGCGATATGTAGCGACCCTGGCCGAAGGGGCAAGCCAGCTCGATCAGCTGACGCAACTGGGCCTGACTCTCTATGCCCTCCACCACCAGGCTGAGATCCAGGTCGCGGCAGATGTCGCGCATGGCACGGATCAGCGCCAGGTCCTTGGGGGAGTGCAGCATGCGGTGAGTGAGGCCATCGTCTACCTTAACGTAGTCCACCGGGTAGTGGAACAGGGCACTGAGGGAGGAAAAACCGGATCCGAAGTCATCCAGGCTGATCTGTATGCCCTTTGCCCTGAGCTCATGCAGGCTGGTAATGATATCTGCATGCTGGCGCGACAACTCCCGCTCGTTGAATTCGAAGATGAGGTAGCTGGGACAGACACCTTCTTCTTCTATGATGGCGAGCAGCGCCTGTATGGTGGCGGGACTGGCCAGATGCTGACCACACAGGTTGACGGCCAGCTTGAACTTGCGCAGGCCCGCCTGGGGTAGCCAGTGGCGCAGTTGCTGGCAGCTTTGACGCAGTATTTTATGATCAAGGGCCTCAATCAGATCGCATTGCTCCGCCAGCGGGATGAAGTCGAAGGCATCCTTGAGCTCACCCTCCCGGGTGATCCAGCGTGCCATTACCTCCAATCCCACCAGACAGTTGTCCTCGAGCCGGATCACCGGCTGGAAGTAGGGGATGATGCGCCCCTCGGCCAGGGCGTTACTCAACAGGGCTTCCGGTGAAGACCAGGCCTGTTCCATGCACTCGACCGAGTAGTGGACAACCCGGGCGCGGCCATTGCGCTTGGCCTGGTACATGGCGAGATCCGCCTGATGGAGCAGCTCGCTCACATCCTGACTCTGTTCGGACACGCTGGCCACTCCCATGCTCACTGTCACCGTGACCTCTTTGCCCGCCAGCCTGAAAGGGTAATCGAGCCGGCTTATGATGCGGTTCAGCACCGGGCTGGTTCCCTCCTCTCCCATGCTGTTATCCAGATAGATGACGAACTCGTCACCCCCGAGCCGCGCCAGCAGATCATTCTGGCGCAGGCAGCTTTGCAGGCGACGACCCAGCTCCCTGAGCAGCAGATCGCCGTTGTTGTGACCGAGTTCGTCATTGATCTGCTTGAAGTGATCGATATCGAGGAAGATCACCGTGAAACCGACGCCACCATGACGTTGATAGTGGCTCATGGCGTGATGGAGGTGATTCATCAGCAGGCTGCGATTGGGCAGGCCGGTGAGGGGATCATGCAGGGCATCGAATTGCAGTTTGCGTTCCAGCTCCTGGTGCTGACGCAGCTGTTTTTGCAGGCGAAGATTGGCCTGACGTAGCAACTGCAGGCGGTGATTGAGCCGATCTGGGGAGTTGAATTCGTTCAGTTGCTGACGGATCTGGCCCAGCTCCAGCAAGAGGGTGAGCTGGTTACGCAGGAAATCGAGGAAGAGGCGATCGTCGGTACCCAGGGGCTCCGAGGTCGCTAGCAGCAGATGGGCGAAGTAGTGCTGCTGCAAGCGCAGGGGCGTACTGCACCAGTGTTGGCTGCCCAGTTCCCGCTCGGTCGGATTGGTTTCGTGGCAGAGTTGGCGGATGACATCATCATCTCCCGGGTCCTGGCTTGGATAGAGGTGACTGATCTCGCTGCGCCCGAGGCGCACCAGCCGCAGCTGATGGGTGCCCAGAATGCGTTGCAACGCGGCATCCAGCTGGGTCAACAATGCCTGGGTTGGCAGGCTGTTGGCCAGACGCAGGATGCGGTTGATCTGCTCTATCTTGTGTTGCCAGGCGGGATCCCGGCCGATCAGCGGTGAGGCGGGTTCGGCCAGTCTGGCGTGAGCATTGGCCTCCGCCAGTCGCTTGGCCAGGCACTCGAGCAGCAGTCTGAGACTGGCCTGGTCCTGAGGGTCGCCCTGCACCAGCAACCAGCGTGCCCGCCCCTCGCTGATGGGCAGCACACACCAGCCCAACTCGGCATCCAGCGCCATCAGCTGCTCGCTCAGTGCAGGCTCTTCCCGGCCGAGTTGCCCCTTGAACATGGGATCAAGGTTGCGCTCGAACAGCCAGACGGGGCCCTGGGTACCGAGACCGAGCAGGCCTATCTGATGCAGAGGGCAGAGTTGCTCAAGGTCATCAAACAGCTGATGGTAATCCGCCCTGCTGGCTTGTTCGGGTGGCGGGAAGGCGAGGATGGAGCTGACCAGCGCCAGCAAGGGATGGGCATCCTGATCGAGAGGGTTAGCGGACATCATGGACTCCCGGGTGACGCTACCCTACAAGGGTAGTCGCAAGCCATGATAATAAAAGGGCCGCAATTGCGGCCCTTTCAATGACTTAGATTTTATCTGTCATGAAGTGAATGGCATTCTCAATCTCTTCATCACTACAGCTGGCACAGGTTCCGCGTGGCGGCATGACCCCATGGGTGCCAGTGAAGCCTTCGATGGCATGCTTGCGCAAGGTGTCGAAACCCTGAGCCACACGGGGTTCCCAGGCTGCCTTGTCACCGCGCTTGGGCGCACCGGCGGCACCGGTATCGTGACAGGCGAAGCAGGCGCCCTTGTAGACAGTCTCGCCATCACGGGGACCAGACGAGGCGGTACTAGCGGTGGCCGCCGGGGCTATCCCTTCCAGATCCTTGGCGGTATAGACATCACCTACGGGCTTGATCCGTTCGGCGATAGCGTCGGGCGACATTTCGTCGGCGGCACTCTTTGCCGCAAGGGCGGCACCGGACAGGCTGGCAACCGCAATGCCGGCGACCAGTAAACAGCTCAGTTTTCTCAACACGCTCATGTACTCCCAGCAGGCTCTTATTATCCCTAGAAACGGCGGGATTATAACCGAATAGTTACAAGCATTTAAACGCTTGTGTGTGAAGTGTTAAGCAGTCTGTGCGCCAGATCTGCCTCCCTGCTCCCTGTGGTGGTTATAGCAGAAACCCGGCCGGGGCCGGGTTTCTGGATAAGAGGGGGCCTGGGAGAGCATTAATCCCAGTTGAGTATCACTTTGCCAGACTTGCCTGACCCCATGGCTTCGAAGCCCTGCTGGAAGTCATCGATATGGAAGTGGTGGGTGATGATGGGGCTGAGATCCAGGCCTGACTGGATGAGGCTCGCCATCTTGTACCAGGTCTCAAACATTTCCCTGCCGTAGATACCCTTGATAAACAGTCCCTTGAAGATGACCTGATTCCAGTCGATCGCCATGGTGGAGGGGGGAATGCCGAGCATGGCTATCTTGCCGCCATGGTTCATCTTGGCCAGCATGTCCTGGAAGGCGGAGGGCACACCGGACATCTCCAGTCCGACATCGAAGCCTTCGGTCATGCCAAGATCTGCCATCACATCGGCCAGGGACTCCTTGCTGACGTTGACGGCACGGGTGGCACCCATCTTGCGGGCCAGTTCGAGCCGGTATTCGTTGACGTCGGTGATCACCACGTGACGGGCACCCACATGGCGGCAGACGGCGGCGGCCATGATGCCGATGGGGCCGGCACCGGTGATGAGCACGTCTTCGCCGACCAGATCGAAGGAGAGCGCGGTGTGCACGGCATTGCCGAAGGGATCGAAGATGGCGGCCAGTTCATCGGGGATATTGTCCGGCAGCTTGAAGGCGTTGAAGGCCGGGATCACCAGATATTCGGCGAAGCTGCCCGGGCGGTTGACACCGACCCCGACGGTATTGCGGCACAGGTGGGTGCGGCCGGCGCGGCAGTTGCGGCAGTGTCCGCAGGTGATGTGGCCTTCGCCGGAGACGCGGTCGCCGATGGCAAAGCCACGCACTTCCTGGCCGATGGCGACCACTTCCCCCACGTATTCATGACCGACCACCATGGGCACGGGAATGGTCTTCTGGGCCCACTCGTCCCAGTTGTAGATATGCATGTCGGTACCGCAGATGGCGGTCTTGCGGATCTTGATCAGCAGATCGTTATGGCCGAGCTCGGGGGCGGGCACATCCGTCATCCAGATGCCGGGTTCGGATTTGAGTTTGGAGAGTGCTTTCATGACGGTTCCTCACGGGCCGAGCCCGGTGCAGAGGTGGAGCTATGGGTCTTTTAAAAAGGGGCCTGCTGGCCCCTCATATTATTGGATGATGTTCAGGTCGCGGCCGATGCGAATGAAAGCATCGATGGCCTTGTCCAGCTGCTCACGGGTGTGGGCGGCAGACATCTGGGTGCGGATGCGCGCCTGGCCCTTGGGCACCACGGGGAAGGAGAAGCCCACCACATAGATGCCTTCGGCCAGCATGCGGCTCGCCATCTCGGAGGCCAGCTTGGCATCCCCCAGCATCACCGGGATGATGGCGTGATCGGCGCCTGCCAGGGTGAAGCCGGCGGCGCTCATGCGCGCGCGGAAGTAGTCGCTGTTCTCTTTGAGCTGGGCACGCAGGGCATGGCCGCTTTCCAGCAGCTCGAGCACTTTGAGGGTGGCCGAGACGATGGAGGGTGCCAGGGAGTTGGAGAACAGGTAAGGACGGGAGCGCTGACGCAGCCAGTCGATCACCTCTTTCTTGCCCGAGGTGTAGCCACCGGAAGCGCCGCCGAGAGCCTTGCCCAGGGTGCCGGTGATGATGTCGACTCTGTCCAGTACATCGCAGTATTCGTGGGTGCCACGGCCATTCTCGCCGATGAAACCGACGGCGTGGGAGTCATCCACCATGACCATGGCATCATATTTGTCCGCCAGATCGCACACGGACTTGAGGTCGGCGATGACCCCATCCATGGAGAAGACACCGTCGGTGGCGATCAGTTTGAAGCGGGCACCATCGGCTTGCGCCTGCTTGAGCTGGGCTTCCAGATCCGCCATGTCGTTGTTGGCGTAGCGGTAGCGTTTCGCCTTGCACAGCCTGACCCCATCGATGATGGAGGCGTGGTTGAGGGCGTCGGAGATGATGGCATCTTCGGCACCGAACAGGGTCTCGAACAGACCGCCGTTGGCATCGAAACAGGAGGAGTAGAGGATGGTGTCCTCGGTGCCGAGGAAGGCGGAGAGCTGCTGCTCCAGCACCTTGTGGCTGTCTTGGGTGCCGCAGATGAAGCGTACCGAGGCCATGCCGAAGCCGTGGCTGTCGAGGCCGGCCTTGGCGGCGGCAATCAGCTCGGGGTGATTGGCCAGACCGAGGTAGTTGTTGGCGCAGAAGTTCAACACCTGCTGCTGGCCCACGGCGATGCTCGCCTGTTGCGCCGAGCTGATGATGCGTTCCTGCTTGTAGAGGCCCTCAGCTTGCACTTGCTCAAGCTGCTCGGTCAGGTGACGATAGAATCCGTTAGACATCCTCGATCCTCATTGGCTATTACAGCCTTGTATCAATATTGGGCAACATTTTACTGCAACTTCGCCGCATCAATTCAAATTTTTATGCTGATATTCAACATCTGTGAAACAGATCACCCGCCGAGTTGAGTCAGGGAGGCTCAGTGTCAGGGTTGTGGAGGAAAAGAGGGGTCAATTGGATTGTGGTTGGCGAAGGGCTATCGCCGACCCTGGTCGGCGATAGATAAACAGCTGACGGGATCGGGTGGGGGACGGATCCCTGACGCAGCCGCCTGTCGGCGTCAGCGGGAGATGTTGCGCCGCGGCGGGCTAATCCAGAGCCTGTCACGCCGCGTCCGCCATCTACTGCGCTGGCTCAGCCCTCTATCTGCGCCAGCTGACGGTAGTGTTGTTCGAGCTGCTGGATCTGTTCGCTGATCTGGGGCTGGACATAGGGTCGCAGCAGGAAGAGCACCCGCAGCACCCCCTGATAGAGCAGCGGCTTGGTGATGCGGGTATGGGGGGCCTGGGCTATCTGGAACGGGATCCAGCAGGTGACCACCATCTTGATGGTCTGGCCCAGATCCGGCAGATCCTGGTCGCTGACCGCTATGATGCCTCCCTCGCGCAGACTCTTGAGCAGGGCCTCCACGGCGGATCTCAGCTGCTCCTGGGCCTTGAGATATTTCTGCTGCAACAGTTCGTCGCGACTGAGGATATCCGGCAGGTTGGCGTAGAAGAAACGGAACTGCCACATCAGATAGAAGATGGCATCCAGATAGCCCATCAGCTCATCGAGCTTGATCTCCTTGCTGCGTGCCGGGGTAAAGCTCTCGCTCAGGTGGCGGGCATACTGGTCGAAGATGGAGTGGATGATGTCTTCTTTATTGCGAAAGTGGTAGTAGAGGTTGCCCGGGCTGATACCGAGGTGGGCGGCGATATGGTTGGTGGTGATGTTGCGCTCGCCCTGGTCGTTGAACAGTTCGGTGGCGCTGTGAATGATCCTGTCTCTGGTTTTCATCGCTGGTCCCTCTGCCGGGCCCGCCTTGCGTCGAGGTCGTATCCCCTGGCGGCCCGTGATAAACTTTTCGGCAATTTCAAATTGGCTCACTATACACAGCTTTAATCGGCCGTCACACGTGGGCATCAACGCAGGCGAGGCAAACTCCATGATCGTAGTAACTGGCGGTGCAGGCTTTATCGGTAGCAATCTGGTCAAGCAACTCAATGCCATGGGGCGGACCGATGTGGTGGTCATCGACGATCTGACCGACGGCACCAAGTTCGTCAACCTGGTCGACCTGACCATTGCCGATTACATGGACAAGGACGAGTTCCAGGCGCGTATCGTCTCCGGGGATGAGTTCGAGGAGTGGGACGGCGGCATCGAGGTGATCTTCCATGAAGGCGCCTGCTCCGCGACCACCGAGTGGAACGGCAAGTTCATCATGGAGGTCAACTACGAGTACTCCAAGGATCTGTTCCACTACTGCATCGAGCGCGAGACGCCCTTCATCTATGCCTCGTCCGCCGCGACCTATGGTGGCCGCAATGACAACTTCATCGAAGATCCCAGGTTCGAGCAGCCCCTCAACGTCTATGGCTACTCCAAGCAGCTGTTCGACCAGTACGTGCGCCGCTGGCTGCCGGAGATCAACTCCCAGGTCGTCGGTCTGAAGTACTTCAACGTCTATGGCCCCCGTGAGCAGCACAAGGACGCCATGGCATCGGTTGCCTTCCACCTCAACACCCAGGTGAAGAAGGGCGAGAATCCCAAGCTGTTCGAAGGCTGCGACGGTTTCCCCGATGGCGGCCAGATGCGCGACTTCATCTATGTGGATGATGTCTGCAAGGTGAACCTCTGGTTCTGGCAGAACCCGCAGCAGTCCGGCATCTTCAACTGTGGTACCGGCCGTGCCGAGCCGTTCCAGCGCGTGGCCGAGGCGGTGATCAAGCACCATCAGCAGGGCAGCATAGAGTACATCCCCTTCCCGGATCACCTCAGAGGCCGTTACCAGAGCTTCACCCAGGCCGATCTGACCCGCCTGCGCGGCGCCGGTTATGACGGCGAGTTCAAGACGGTTGCCGAAGGCGTTGCTGACTATATGGCCTGGTTGAACCGCTAAGTCGAGCGGCGTTGGATAATTGAAATTACAGGGCGCCTGATGGGGCGCCCTGTCTATTTGAGCCGTGAGTTGAGGAAGGGAAATGACACAACTACTGCACATCTGCCTCTCTAGCGGGTGGGGTGGCCTGGAGATGTATCCGCTACGGGTCGGCAGCGGCATGATGGAGCGTGGCTGGCGGCTCTATGGCCTGGCGCTGCGTGGCAGCAAGGTGGCCGAGGGCATGAA
Organism: Aeromonas rivuli; assembly: GCF_000820045.1. Lineage (GTDB taxonomy): Bacteria > Pseudomonadota > Gammaproteobacteria > Enterobacterales > Aeromonadaceae > Aeromonas > Aeromonas rivuli. The sequence goes on from NZ_CDBJ01000096.1 coordinate 14,297, forward strand.
GGAGCGGGGCTTCGAGGTGTTCGAGGTAGACTCCCGTGGTCAGGCCTTGTGCCAGCTGCTCAGCCTGCGGCGCTGGCTCAAGGCGCGAGCGATCCGGCTGGTGCATTGCCACAAGTCCGGAGACTTGTTGCTGGGGGCCCTGCTCAGGAGCCTGTTGCCGTTGCGGCTGCTGTTCACCGAGCACATGGGGGTAACGCGTCCTAAGCGGGATCTGCTTCATCGCTGGATCTACGGCAAGGTGGATCTGGTGCTCTCCATCAGTGACGAGACTCGCCGTCGCAACCTCAAGGCGCTGCCGCTCCCCGCTTCGCGTATCGAGCGGCTCTGGCTTGGTACCGATCTGGCCACCTGCGAAGAGCTCCCTGCCGGGATCCGCGCCGAGCTGGGGGTGGCGCCAGATGCGCTGCTGCTTGGGGTACTGGGCCGGATCGGCCGTGGCAAGGGCCAGCGCGATCTGCTGGAAGCCTTCTTGCTGCTCGCAACCCGTCATCCGCAGCTGCATCTGTTGATCGTGGGGGGCACCTCGGCGAGCGAAGGGTCGGACGAGGCGGTGGTCACTGCGCTGCGTCAGCGGGCCGCCGAGGCCGGCATGAGCGATCGGGTGCTGTTCACCGGGTTTCGCCGCGATACCCCGCGCATGCTGCGGGTCATGGATCTGGTCGCCATTCCCTCCCATAACGAGGCGTTCGGTCTGACGGTGATAGAGGCGATGGCGGCGGGCAAGGCCATCGTCGGTGCCAGCACGGGGGCCGTGCCCGAGGTACTGGGGGAGGCTGGTCTGTTGGCGGTGCCCACGGATCCGGCCGCGCTGGCCGCCCAGATTGAGCGACTGCTGGTGGATGAGGCACTGCGCCAGCAACTCGGTCAGGCGGCCAGAGCGCGCGCCGAGCGGGAGTTCAGCATGAGTCACCATCTGGATGAGCTGGCGCGCCGCTACCTGGCATGATGCGGGGGCCTCCTCCCGAGTGCTGTTCATCGTCTGCGCTGGCGGTCATCGCTGCCCATGAAAAAGGCTTCCCTCGGGAAGCCTTTTTGCTGTGGGACTATCACTGGGCGCTTTGCCCATCGGGCTCGGGGTCCAGGAAGCCTTTGACCCGGCTGTTGAGCTGCCAGCGCAGCAGGTCTGGCAGGGCCTGCTGACGCTGCTGCTGGGCCTTGTCGACCGGCTCTCCCTGCTCGGAGACCGTCAGCTGCCGGTCATCTCGCCAGGGGTAGAACATCGGCTTGCCACTCATGGGATAGGCGCCCTTGTCATCGATCCAGAGGGTGACGTTATAGCCAAAGGCCCGGCTGGGATCGTCGACCGGTGCCAGCATGTTGCGCCCGGCCAGGGTCTGGTAGGGGGTATCCGACAGACTGAAGCTGTAGAGCGTCGGGAAAATGTCCTTGTGGGAGCCGACACGCAACGGATCGAAGCGCCACTGGCTGTGAGCCAGTATCGGCTTGGGCACATAGAGGTAGAAGGGCACGGCCCGATCCAGTACCTGTTCGCGAGGATAGAAGGCCCGGAGACGGCGCATCTGATGATCGCCACTGGCGGCGATCAGCGTCTTGTCACCCAGGGATGAACCCTTGATGGCGCTGACGAAGCGGCCAAGGGCATCGGTGGCGAACTGATAGGTCTTGAGGATATTGGTCTGCTCTATGCTGCCATCCTCGGCATGGGTCATGACCGCTGCCGTGGTGGCGATGGGTTGCGGCTGATAGCGGGCCGGCGTCTCATAAGGCGGGTGATTGGTGATGGTGAGAATGCTGATGAACAGCGGCTGGGTCGCCTCCTCCAAGAGGGTCTGCGCCAGACGGTAGGCGTAGTCATCGGGCACGCCCCAGGCGGTGATCTCCTTGGCCGCCTGCGGATAGCGTTTCATCAGGGCGTTCTGGTCATAGACCTCATCGACCCCCTGTACCGGCAGGTAGTTGACCAGATTGCGCCACATCATGTTGCCGGGGGAGATGAAGATCAGCTTGTAGCCCGCCTGCTTGTAGAGGGCGAAGGGGGTGCCGCTCAGGGTCTGATGCTGGGCCGAGCTATGGCTGATGTTTTGCGCCGGACTGTGGAAGAAGAGGGCCGCCAGGGAGGGGGCCGTGCCGTTGTCCTCCGACAGGAAGCGCTTGAATACGAAATCCTCTTTGAAGTGCGGCCGCAGGCTGCCGAGCAGGTCATTCTTGCCAGGCTCATCGAAGGCCAGCATGTTGCTGCCAAAGCTCTCCATCAAGGCCATCACCACATTGGGTTTGTGTTCGGCGAGCCAGGGGTTGTGCGGGGTGCGCGCCATCAGGGAGTCCAGGCCGACCTCGGCGAGCAGGGTCTCTCCTTCGGCATGGCTGACCGGGTTGAAGGCGATGTCCTCCTCCCTGTCCTTGATGGCCCAGTCAATGGCCATAAAACCGTTCGGAGTCAGCTTGTTGAGAGCGAGCAGATCCGAGACCTGGGCATTGCCACGGCGCAGCGGGAAGGTGCCTATGCTGCCACGGCTGATGACAAACAGCAGGGTCAGGGCGACCAGCAGGTAGACGATGAAAACAGTCAGCGGCCAGGGTTTGCGCTCCCGCTGCACCAGGGTGCGTCTGGCCCAGCGAGCCGGCAGCCAGCCCAGCAGCAGGCTCAGCAACAGGCTTTGAATGATGGGGTAGTCTTGCCACATATTGCCGAGCACGGCCTGAGTGTCATCCTCCATCAGGCCGAAGGCGAACACGTCTATGTGGGTATGGTAGGTCTGGTAGTAGTAATAGTTGCCGATGGCGACGGCACCGATCAGGAAGGCAATCACGCCCAGCAGGCGGGGGGCCCAGGTCTGTACAGCGTGCCAACTACGCTCGCCTGCGGCCAGCACCAGCCCTGCCAGGGCGAAGGGGGAGAGCGCCATGCCGGCGATACGCAAGTCAAAGCGAAGCCCGGTTAGCCACATTCGCTGCACATCGTCGGCCCGGCTCTGCAATTGCCCGGGTTCGACGAAGTGGCTCAACATCAGATAACGGGCTGTCATCAGGATCAGCACCAGCCAGATCAGCTGATAGCCCAGGGTACCCAGCAGGGTGCGCAGTCGAGTTTGATACATAAGCATGTCCATTCACTATCAATAAAACCGGCCCCAGGGGGCCGATAGAATGCCTTGACGCCGACGCCCGGGTGCCCGGGTTGGAGTAACAGCCCGCCTGCTCATGGAGGCGGGCGGCGTCAGCCTCCTATGATAAGGAAACTCGCGGCGTGCCGTGAATGGTTTCTTGCCTCAGCGCTGTGACGGGCCGGATTCAACCCTGGAAAGGTTGATCCTGACCGCCCAGCTTGGTGTACCAGTATTGCGCCAGCTTCTGACCCGCCTGTTTCTCTTTGGGTTGCAGGGCCTGTTCCAGCTCATCCCGGGCCTGGGAGGCTTCTGGCTCACCATTGGTGGCGGCGAGCAGGTACCAGGCATAGGCCTGGATCTGGTTGCGCGGTGCTCCCAACCCCTGCTCACGCATCATGCCCATGCGGTATTGGGACTGCTGGTGGCCCTGATTGGCTGCGAGTCGATACTCCTTGAGTGCGGCGCTGTAGTCCGCCTTGCCACCCTGGCCAAGACGCTGCATCTCGCCATAGGCATAGCGGGCATCCGCCTCGTTCTGGGCTGCGGCCCTGGCATACTCGCGCCGTGCAGCCTCGAGATCCCCGCTCTGCTGGCGCAGCTGACCCAGCTCATATTGGGCGCGGGCGACCCCGCCATCGGCGGCCAGGGTCAGCCAATGTTGCCGCTGGGCAGCCTCGCTCTGTTGCAAACTGAGTTGATATTCGGCCTGGTGATCGCCCTGTCCCGCGGCCAGCGTGAGCCAGTACTGGCCTTGAGTCGGGTTGGGCGGCAGGGGATCCCCCTTCATATAAGCCAGACCGAGCCAGCGCTGGGCCTCGGCGGATCCCGCTTCTGCCGCGCGCTGATAGAGCGGGGTAGCCTGTTTGGCATCGGCCTGTCTGGCAAGGATCAGCAGGGCATCGGGCTGCTGCTGGGCGGCGGCCTTGCGATACCACTCATCGGCGGTTGCCTGGCTCTTGGTTACCCCCACGCCCTGCTCATAGCGCTGGCCCAGCTGGTACTGGGCCTGGCGATCCCCCTGCTTGGCAGACGCCGTCAGCCAGCGCAGGGCATCTTCTCCCCCCTCGGGTTGGACGGCATACCACTGTCCCAACAACAGCTGGGCCTGAACATGACCCTCTTCAGCCGCCGGCGTCAGCCAGTCGAGACACTCTTGGGGCAGCTTGCCTTTATGTCGGCTCTGGCAATCGAGACCAAGTTGATAACCAGCGTCATCATTGCCAAGCCTGGCGGCGCTTTGCCACCACTCTCTGGCCTGAGCCTGGTTTCTGGGCTCACCCAGACCGGCGTGATACCAGTTGCCGACCTGCAGGGCAGCCTTGCCCCGCAGTGCACCATCGCTATTGAGGGTGCCAAGTTTGCTGGCTTGCTTCATCCAGTGCATGGCGGCTGGGTAATCGGGCTTGGCGGCCAGCCGCTCAGCCAGCTCATATTGCGCCTGACCTTGGCCCTGCTGGGCGGCAGTTTGCAACTCGGCATCGGATAAATGGCTGGGCTGACTGGCACAGCCAGCGAGCAGTAATACAAGCAATACGGGGGAGCGTTTTTTCATGGTGTCGGGTTCACGAGGGTTGTTAATGAATGGCTGTTGGCAAATTGCTGGTTGGGAAATTGAGCTTTCGTATCAAGACTATTCACATAGTGTTGGCATCGAGGATCCATGTTGTTCTATGCCTCTGGACCTGTGCTTATTTTCCAGATTTTCCAGATGTTGGCATTGGGTCAGGGGGATCGCTACCCGGCCAGAAGTCGCAGAGACTTTTTGCGGGAGCCATGGCTGTGACTCGGCAAGGGACAAGACACCCCAAGGTCCACCCCCATAGCTTCAACATCATGACGCCTTGCTCCCTATCAGTGGATATCTCTCTTGGCTGACGTGGGAGCGTCCCTGCTGGTACTGGCCAGGTTGGCGACTGGCGTGTTCCACCCGCGCCGTATGGCATAGGGGGAAGAGTGAGGCCCGGTTATCGCTGAATCTTGGGGACCTGGCCCCTTAAGTTCAGGTGGCCAGGTTGCAGGCTGGGGGTGATTAGTCAACGGGTTCTATATCTGTTCTGGGTTGTTTGGCACGGTAGTCATCCATGATCGGCGCCCAGTCCATACCGAGCGGCACCGGGTGTTGCTTGAATAGCTCGCCATATTCCTTGTCGAAATCATCCATCCCATATTGGCGGGCCACCGGAACTTTCTTGTCATACCAGTCATCGGTGACCTCTGCGGCAATACCACGGGAGAGCAGCAGATCAGGGCTTAGTTGCAATCCTCCTCCGGTTAGCACAACCTCAAAATAACCACCGGGGGCCAAGCCAAAATAGAGCCAGCGACGGCGGTCATAACGTCCTTCAACTGAGTAGACCTGGCGCATCTGCTGCTCTAGATCGGCGGGCAAGTCCACTTTGATGCGGTAGCGTTTGCGATCATGGAAAGAGACCATCTCGACCACGGCTTTATCGGGGACGGGTACGCCATCTGTGGGCAACCCGCCGCCGCCAGCCCAATAGTAACGCTGCCCCTTGATGCGGTCGGCAAGCAGACCACCAGCCCCCCCCCCCGGCCAGACGGTCGGCATAAATCTGTTTACCCCCAAGATAGAACTCGGTCTTGGTGTTCCTCGTCATATCTATATTGCTGCCTGTACCATAATCCCAAGCAAACTTAGGAAGGGCCTGCTGATCCGCGCAGGCCATCAATGACAGGCTGATCCCCAACAATGCGACGATATATTTCATCTTTATGCTTCCTTGTTCCCTATCAACTCACGTCTCTCCTTGCTGATGCTGGGCTTGTGCTTGTTGGTATTAGCCGGATTGGCAATGCCCTGGTTGCTGGCACTGCGGTGCCTATAGCCAGGGAGCACAGGATGGTAGTGAAGGTGTAGAGAGGGAATGCTGGCCGCCTGAATGCAGATGGCCAACTTTGTGGTCAAGGGTGTTTAGTTGACTGGCTCAAGATCCGTCCTGGGTTGTTTGGCACGGTAGTCATCCATGATGGGTGCCCAGTCCATCCCGAGCGGTACTGGGTGTTGCTTGAATAGCTCGCCATATTTTTTATCGAAATCATCCATGCCATATTGGCGAGCTACCGGTACTTTCTTGTCATACCAATCATCGGCGACCTCTTCGGCGATGCCGCGGGCGAGCAGGAGGTCGGGCCTGACCCTAAACCCTTGCAGCAGTACTTCGAAATAGCCGCCGGGTGCCAAGCCAAAATAGAGCCAGTGGCGTCGTTCAATCTTGCCATCCATCATAAATTTCTGACGCATCTGCTGCTCCAGATTGGCAGGCAGGTCCACCTTGATACGGTAGCGTTTGCGATCATGGAACGAAACCATCTCGACAATAGCTTTATCGGGTACGGGCACGCCGTCGGTGGGCAAGCCACCACCACCAGCCCAGTAATAGCGCTGCCCCTTGATGCGATCGGCTAGCAAGCCACCGGCCCCCCCCCCGGCTAAGCTGTCGGCATAGACCTGCTTACCACCAAGATAGAACTCAGTTTTGGTGTTCTTAGTAAGATCTATATTGCTGCCTGTACCATAAACCCAATAGATAGGCTGCGCCGCAAAGACAGTCAGTGACCACAATAGGCTACTCAGGATCAGTAATCGCTTTGACATCATGACTCCTTGTTCCCTATCAGCTCACGTCTTTCCTTGCTGATGGTAGGTTCATTCTTATCGGTATTGGCGGGGTTGGCGATACCTTGATTGGCTGCGCTATGGTGCAGATAATCACGGCGTAAGGCACCATACACATCCGAGGATAACTTATGAGCCAAGTTATCTACTACCGTCTGTTTTATGGCGGCTTCCGCCCAGTGTTTATCTAACGCCTTCAAATCAACATCTGGCTGTTTGATAGACAGCGGCTCGAGTTGCAATGCCCTGTCTTCTGGCTTCCACTCTTTAAACGGCACCCCCACGGCGCGGCCTGCCTCCACCATCATATGCAGCGGGATACGGGAGTACTCCCCCTCCACCACCCGGTTCATCAGCACCTCCACATAGACCGACTTCTTGCCGGGGCCCGCACTGTTCTTGCCCTCGGGGCGCCGGAAGGAGTAGGGCTTCAGGCTGATAGCCCCCAAGGTTGGCACGGCGCCACGGGGCAGGCTGGGGTTGATGCGAGTGACCCAGCCCATGGCCTTTTTCTCCTCGGCATAGGCTTTGGCTTTTTGGTAGGCACTGCTCTCCGTATCCGGGGTTGATACTCGCTCCACGCTCATAAATCGTTCCAGCTCGATGCACTCGGTCAGGGCCGGATCGCTATTGGGGTTGCCCAGGCTCCAGCGGCTGTAGTAACCGCCACCTATGTCGGAGTGAGCCCCCGGCAGCGCCAGCTCGGTAAACTGGGCGGGGATGCGGATGCCCGCTTTGTCCTCTGTAATACGTGACAGCGGGAAGTGCTTGCGTACCTCATCCTGTGCGGTGAGATGCACCACTCGTTCTGCACAATCTGCCTTGAGCTGAATATTGACGCTGGAGTTATAGGAGGAGAGGACGGTATCGAACAGGCCGACGAAGGTAAAGCGCACATCGTCGCGGCTGGTCCAATCAAAACCGGCCTTGAGGCGGATATTCGGATTATTGGCCATGGCTTGCAGCAAGGGGTGATCGGATTTTTGGTCGATCACATTGACGAAATGACGGGCGGCGGCGGCCCCCCGGCTAAAGCCAAACACGTCAAATTCGATACGATGGATACAGTCGATATCTGGGAGCATTTGTCCCAAATCAAGCTGGATACTCTCAGTTATCTTGAGCTTACAGGCGAGGTCAACTTTACCGATGATGGAGGTGTTTTCCCCACCAAAATCGAGATCCAATCCTTGGGTCAGGGTATCGTCCGAACGATATTCAAGACCACTCTCTCCCGCTATTGGGTCGAGAGTACCGATACCACTGATATAGCTGTGGGCAACCAAAGGGCCTGCCGTGATGTCATATTGCTCAAACAGTTTGCCCACATTGGTCACATCATTGGCTGCGCTGCCGTCAACCGGACGCTGCCCCATCTGACAGCCCCGCAGCTCCTTCTCCCGCTGGGCCGGATCGGAACAGGTCTCCAACAGCCACTGCTCCACTTTTTGCAGCCCAGCCTGGGCGTTGCGCGTGTTGTTGCCTGTGCCATCGAAGAAGACGCCAATCCGCAAGATATTGAGCTGATAGCCTTTTACTTCAATCACGTAGGAGTGCTGGGTATAAAACTGTGCGCTGCCTGCTTTGCCCGCCTGGTGGGCATTGGGCAGGGGGGGAGCGGGAGGGGTCAGACAGAGATCGCCGCTGGTGACCCTGATATGTTCACGTTTGACACCGCAGTGACCAGGCAACTGATCGGTATAGGCCGGTACTCGTGTGGGTTCACCCTCCTTGAGGGTTTCACGGGACTGGGCCGCCTTGAGCCAGGGCTGGGTCTCAATTTTTATTGTCACCGACCCAACAGCGAAGCCGCGCACCAGGGTCGGGCCATCTTTCAGGGTGACGGTGTGGGTCTGACCCGTTTCATCGGTCAGGATCGCCTTTTGCCCCTTGAAGGATTGGTTGTGCTCGTCACGCAGGTCTATCTCTATCCAGCACTCATAACGTTCGCAAGGGATGCAGTGGGGGTCGGCAAACATCAGTGAACTCCTGTTAACGCGTCATGTTTGTGCAGCCAGTTGCTGACCTGTGCCAGCTCGGCATCGCTCAGCATCAAGGGGGTCTGGATCCGGGTCAGGGGCAGACCGGCTTGCAGGGTGAGAGCGCCGGCTACCACGCCATCACGGATCTCCTCATCCAGTGCATCCCGATTGGCTTGTTGGAGGACGGGCAAAATGCTTGCTGCCGGGTTCGAGTGGCGCTCCATCATAGCCGTCATGGTCTGCCATAACCGCCGCCGCAAGATATAGGCGTGCCGGTTTTCGTCGTAGAGCGTAGCCAGATGGTGGGGGCGAATAGGAAACCAGGGGCCTTGCTGAGGAGTGAAAGACGCCCTCTCGCTGCGTTGCCAGGTCTCGCCATCCAGCATCAGGCCATGGCAGGGGCCGAGCAGGGCATCCAGCTCATCCTGACTCATGGCTTTGAGCATGGGCTGGAAAATGCGCTTATCCGAATAACGAAACCAGACCGCTTCTCCTTCGCGCACCGCCTCAATCAGGCTCTGCCAATGGTGGCGAACTGTCTCGCCGGGGGCCGAGCTGAGCAAGTAAAAGCCTGCCAGCTGTGGATAAGCATCGATAAACGCCTGGGGGGGAGAGGGTAGCAGCCAGGGGCCTTGCTGGGCCTGCTCACCAAAGGTCGTGCCCGCAAAGAGGGGAAAGGCATCCAATCCACCCAATTGGTAGAAGCCAGGCACAAGTTCACGGCCCAACACCCCATCAATCAAGGCGTAGAGGGTGCCTTCTTGCTCTGCTTGCCACGCCATAACCTTCATGTCATGCCTCCCTCTTCTGCCAGGGGGCAGGCTTTGGCCAGCGGCGACATGGACTCCATGGTTTTCTGGATGCTGGGCGCTGCTATGGTTGCAGGAGGCGGCGCAGGCACCTCGACCTTGCCGGGCAAGATGGGCGCTTTGCCCGCCCAACCAGAGCCAGCGCCCGGGCTGCCGCCCGAATTCATCTTGATGGTAGGGCCGACCACTGTTACCCCGCTGGGGTCCACCTTGATAAAGCTGCCGCCGACCTTGACGGTGATCTCGCTGCCCGCCTCCAGCACCACCTTGGCGCCCGCCTTGATATGTATCTGTTGACCAGCCTGATTCAACCAGCTCTGCCCCAGCTTCTGGTGCAGGGAGCCATCCACGCTGAGCGACAGATCGCCCTTGATATGGTCGCGCTTCTCACCATTCACAGTGAGATGGTCATTGGCCTTGATGCGGGTCACCCGCTCATTGTCGATGTCGCTGTGCTGGTCATGCTTGATGTGCCAGGCCGCATCGTTCTCTATCAGCACATTGAGGTCTTTCTGACCGTGAATGTAGATCTCCTCCTGCCCGGCCTGATCTTCGAAGCGCAGCTCGTTGAAGCCCTCGCCCTGATGGGTCTCGGTGCGCAGCACGGTGCGGGTCTTGTGGGCAGGCAGCTCGTAGGGGGGCCTATTGGTGGCGTGAAAGGTGCGGCCGGTGACGATGGGCTGGTCGGGATCCCCTTCCAGAAATGAAACTATCACTTCGTGGCCGATGCGCGGGATGGCCATGATGCCGTACTGGCCACCGGCCCAGCCCTGGCTGACTCGTACCCAGCAGGAGCTCATGTCGTTGGAGCTGCCATAGCGGTCCCAGGGGAACTGCAATTTGACCCGGCCATGCTGGTCGCAGTAAATCTCCTCGCCCTCCGGCCCCACCACGAAGGCGATTTGCGGGCCATCCACCATCGGCTTGTGGGGGATCTGGGGGCGCCAGCTCTGCTGGGCCTTGACCACGCTGAAGTTGTTGCTGAGGGTGGTGGCGCCATCGCCCCCCTCCTCTTCCAGGGCCTGGGGCTGCTTGCCGGTGTGCTGGATGCTGACCAGTTGCCAGTCGTCGTTGAGAGCCGCGTTGGGGTGCTCGCTCAAGGCAAAGCGCTGGCCCGGCTGCAAGGCGGCGCAGTTGGATTGGCCCGTGCTGATGGCGGCGTCATTGCGCAGGGCATCGAGCCGGTACTGGCTGAACGCCTTGCCGCTGGGGTCGGCCTTGAAGCGGCCCGGGTAGTCAAAATGCTGATAGGCATCCCGTTGATGGTCGAGGGCGCTGCCCACCGCCTGATGGGAGAGGCCATAGGCCGGGGTCTGGAAGTGGTAATCCTTGAGCGCCACATCGCTGGTGCGCACCGATTCGCGGTAGTGGAACTGGCGCACATAAGGGCCCTGCTCCAGGGAGCGGTTGCCGAGATTGAAGAACAGCTCGGGGCCTGGGTTCAGGGCGGCGGCATCGTCGGCGAA
>NZ_CDBJ01000097.1 GCF_000820045.1 Aeromonas rivuli
CCTATTTCAGGACTAGACATCCCCCGAATGGACTGCTGGTCTAGAGCACCTGGCTCAGGAACTGGCGCAGGCGGGAGGAGGCGGAGTTATCGAAGAAGTCATCGGGCTTCTCGTCAACCAGCAGTTCACCCCGCTCCATGAAGAGCACCCGATCTGCCACCTCACGGGCAAAGCCCATCTCGTGAGTGACCACCACCATGGTCATGCCCTCGCGAGCCAGCCCCTTCATCACATCCAGCACCTCGCCGACCATCTCGGGATCCAGGGCGCTGGTGGGTTCATCAAACAGCATGATGCGTGGCTGCATGGCGAGCGCCCGGGCGATGGCGACCCGCTGTTGCTGACCGCCGGAAAGCTGGGAGGGGTAGCTGGCCGCCTTGTCGGCGAGCCCCACCTTGAGCAGCAGTGCCTTGGCCCTGTCTTGTGCCTCGGTTTTTGACAGGCCGCGCACCTTCTGGGGGGCCAGGGAGATGTTGTCCAGCACCGACAGATGGGGGAAGAGGTTGAAGGACTGGAACACCATGCCCACCTCTTCGCGCAGCTTGTTGACATTGCCAGGCTCGGTCAGGCTGATGCCGTCGACGATGATGTCACCATCATTGATGGTTTCGAGCTGGTTGAGGGTGCGCAGGAAGGTGGATTTACCCGAGCCGCTCGGGCCCACGATCACCACCACTTCCCCTTCGGCCACCTGAGTGCTGACGTTCTTGAGGGCGTGCACCTCGGTGCCGTAAAACTTCTCGACCCCGGTCGCCTTGATGATGGGGTCCGCTTTGTTACGCATCTTCATGGCTGGTCTCTCCTGGCGTCGTTCTTGTTTGCGCTCCCGTACGCCTGGATGATCTGAATGATGGGATCAGTTGCTGCGTGCATAGTTCACCTCCAGGTGATGGACCAGGAAGGCGTGGAGATTGTCGAGCACAGCCGCACTGCTCGGCTCTGGTTGGGCCTTGATGATGGGATCAGTTGCTGCGCGCATATTTCACCTCCAGACGGCGCACCAGGAAAGAGAGGGTGCCGGTGAGCACCAGATAGAGCAGCGCCACGGTGAACCACACCTCGAACGGGCTGAAGGTGGAGCTGACCACCTCCCGACCCGCCTTGGTAAGATCCGTGATCGAAATGACGGAGACCAGGGAGGAGTCCTTGATGAGATTGATGAACTGACCCGCCAGGGGAGGCAGTACCCGTTTGAAGGCCTGGGGCAATATGATGTAACGCATGGTCTGGGCCGAGGTGAGCCCCAGGCTGCGACCCGCCTCCATCTGCCCCTTGTGGATGGAGTCGATGCCGGCCCGTACTATTTCGGCCACATAGGCGCCGGTAAACACCGCCAGCGCCGCCACCCCGGCGGTGAACCTGTCCAGGTTGAGCACTGTGCCGATGAAGAAGTAGACGATGAAGATCTGCACCAGCAGCGGCGTGCCGCGGATGAGTTCTACATAGCAACCGGCGAGATTGCGCAGCGCCGGGTTGGGGGAGAGGCGGGCGAGGCCGGCCAGGGTGCCGAGTAGTATGGCGAAGATGCCGGCGACCAGGGAAAGTTTGATGGTGACCCAGATGCCAAAGGCGATGGGCCCCGGGGTCCATTTCAGCTGAGTATCGAGCACATCACCGCGAAAGACGGTATCCCCTTCCGACAGGTTGGAGCCGGTGGCGGCAATGGTTTGGCGGTGGCTTGCGTCCAGATCGTCTTGCAGCACCAGGGCGCCATTTTCGGCCACTACTGTGCCGTCAAAGTCGGCATAGCTGTTTTGCTGGGCCTGATAGACGATGTATTGGGGGATGCGCTCCCAGCGCCAGGTGTAATCGACCGATTGCACGGCCTTGTAGATGCCGAAGACGGCGAGCAGCATCATCAGCACGAAAACGCCGTGCCAAAGTAGTGAGCTGGGCTGTTTTTCCATCTGTTTGATGGGTCTCGGATTGAGCACAGTCGACAACCTCTTTCTTTATTGTGTGGGTCTGCGTGAGGGGCGCGGCCCGGGCCGCGCCCTCGAGAGGCTTACTTGAGCTGTTTCAACCAGTCGTTGGATTCGAACCATTTCTGATAGAGACGGTCGTAGCTGCCGTCACCCTTGATCTGGCGCAGGTAGTTGTTCATCCAGTTGAGGGTGTCCTGATCGCCTTTGCGAATGGCCCAGGCCAGGGGTTCGAAGGTGAAGGGGGTCGCCAGGTGAACCACGGCACCCTTGTTCTCGGAGGCGAAGATGGCGTTGTAGGGCAGGTCATAGATGAAGGCATCGACCTTGCCGTTGATCACTTCCAGCTTGGCGTCATCCTGGGTTTCATACTGCAGCAGGGTGGCCTTGGGGATCATGCGTTTCACCGCTTGCTCACCCGTGGTGCCGAGCTTGACCGCAATCTTGTATTTAGGGTCGTTCAAGTCCTGATAGGACTTGATGCTGCCCGCCAGATCCTTGCGCAGTACTATGGTCTGGCCCACGACGATGTAGGGGTCGGCGAAGTTGACCCGCAGGTTGCGCTGGGGGGTGACCGTCATGCCACCCATGATGACGTCGAACTTGTCGGTGAGCAGGGCGGGGATGATGCCGTCCCAGGCGGTGTTGACGAACTCCACTTTGACGCCCATCTCCTTGGCGACCATTTTGGCGAGATCCACATCGAAGCCGATGTATTTGCCCTGTTTGTTGGTCATCTCGAAGGGTTGGTAACCGGCATCGAAACCGACGCGCAGCACACCGCGATCGAGCACGGCGTCCAGGGTGGAGCTGGGGGCCGCGTTGGCGAGCCCGCACAGCAGCAGGGTAGAGAGAATGAGTTTTTTGATCATGAGTGACGTCTCTGTCGTAAGTGTGTTCGGCCTTGAACCTGCTCCGTGCGACTCCATGGCACAAGAGACTGCTGCATCCGGCAGCAGGCAAGACAGGATTATTGTCTTGGTCGGGGCAAAAGCCCCATATGAGATTCTATTTCCCAGTCAGTGAGTGAAAAATGTACCAAAATCCGATTGTGTCAGACGACTCAATAGGTTAGTTGCACTTTTTCATCGCGGCACGGCTCATAAAACCACATGAAAACAACATATCTATCTAATGGCGTGGGTTCAAGCGTAAAAATAGTTGGCAGGCATTTTGCTGTGTGATCGGCGGGGATCTGGGCCCGAACGAACCTTGAGCGCCAGGCATCAGGTCAGCTGGCTGAGTGACGGGGCGCCAGGCGGGGCTCCTGAAAATATTTCATCGCGCCAGAAGGCTCCCTCTGTGTCTTGTCATGGGCTTCCCATATACTCAGCCATCCCCAATGGAAGGCTCGGGAATGGACACCTCAATTCTGCTCAATCTGGATGTATTCACCCTGATGCTGATGGCTCTCGGGGGCTACAGCCTGGGCTTCATCACCCTCTCCATCATCTGGTTGACCCACAGGGAGATCCCCGGTCTCGGGTTCTGGTGGTGGTCCAGCTTGTGTGCCCTGGCGGCCCAGTCGCTGTTCTTTATGCAGGCGTTCTCCCCCCATATCGCGGGGATCTGGCTGGCCAACCTGCTCATCACCCTTTGTATCGCGCTGATGCCGCTGGCCTTGCAGCGCTTCTTCGGCGAGTCGCCGAACTGGCGGGCCTTCGTGCTCTTCATGCTGGTCTACCTGCTGCTGCTCTGCTGGAGCGTGCTGTTCAACGACGAGATGGCGCCCCGGGTGCTGCTGGCCTGCCTGAGCTACATGGTGCTGGGGGCCGTGGTGGTGCTGCTCATCTGGCGGCATGGCTATCCGGCCTACCTGCCGGCCGTGCTGGTGTTTACCGTGGTCAACATACTGCTCTACGGCTTCAACCTGGTGCGGATGGGAGCCCTGCTGGGTGGCGAGGTGCGGGTGCTGATGGATCAGCACGTGGTCAATGTGCTGCCTTTTCTCTCCATGTTGATGGGCAACTACCTCTCCACCTTCGGGGTGCTGCTGCTCTGTACCCAGTACCGGGCTCTGGCCCTGCGCCAGCTGGCCACCCAGGATCCTCTGACCGGGGTCTACAATCGGCGCGGGCTGCATCACCACCTGCCCCCCTTGCTCGGCAAGGGGCCAGTCTTGCTGGCCATGGTTGACCTCGACGACTTCAAACAGATCAATGACAGCTTCGGCCATGAGATGGGGGATAGGGTGCTCAGGGAGGTGGGTCGCTACCTGAAGGGTCAGCCGGATCTGCTGGTGGGGCGCTTTGGCGGCGAGGAGTTCGTGTTGCTGGCCAACTGGCAGCAGGGGCAGGCTCATGAGCGGTGCGAGCAGTTGCGCCGGGAGATAGCGGCCCTGGAGGTGGAGGGGATCCGCATCACCATCAGCATGGGGCTGGACTGGCTCTGGCCCGGCGAGGGCTTGGAGCAGGCACTGCACCGGGCCGACGGGGCGCTCTATCGCGCCAAGCGGGAGGGGAAGAACCGGGTCTGTGTCTGGCAAGCCGGCGAGACCCGGGCGTCGCCCCCGCCGGTGAGCGCCGCTTGATGCGGCGCAGGGGTCCTCGACCCGGGCGATCCGGGTCGTGGCCGTTTCAGCGGTGCAGCTCGCCGGCGCGCTCCGGCTGATAGACGACTTCCAGGATCTCGACCTCAATGTTGCGGCCAGCGGGACCGGACCAGTTGATGCTGTCACCGACCTTGAGACCGAGCAGGGCGCTGCCAACCGGGGCCAGCACAGAGATCTTCGACTCATCTCCCTGCACGTCCTTGGGATAGACCAGGGTCAGGCAGAAGGGGGTGTCGCTGTTCTTCATCTTGAAGCGTACCTGGCTGTTCATGGTGACCACGTCCGGTGGCATGTCGGCCGGCTCGCGGACCTCGGCGCGATTGAGCTCCTCCTGCAAGGCCTGATGCTGGGGTGAGTGGCCGAGCAGGGGTTCAATTCGGTCCAGATCCAGGCTGGAGATGATGAGATGGGGAGCAGTCATAGGGTATTTCCTCATGCAATAGGGTTAACGAGGCCCAGGGGGCCAAATAGATTGGGAAGCACGGATGTGATGGACGCGGCCCCCGACAGCTCGTGGGAACGACGAGGACGGGGGCTCAGCTGGGTGTGAGCAGAATGGGAAAAATCAGACTGGTTTTCATGGAGATACCATAACCATTATGATTTCCTTTGGCAATGATCCAGCCCAGGCTCAGGGGGCCTGATAGTCGTACTGAAGCAGGATGCGGGCCAGGCTGCCATCGGCCCGCATTCCCTGGATGGCATCGTGCCAGCGTTTGGCTTCCTGGGGGGGAAAGTCGGGGCTGGCGGCCAGATAGAGTGGCACCTTGGCCAGCCTTGCCCCCTTGACCAGATCGGAGAGCCGCAGCCCGGCCTCCTGCTGGGCGTAGCGCATGGTATTCCAGGCGGCGGCCCAGGCCTGGATCCGCCCCAGGGCCAGCTTGTCGGCGTTGTTGCGCTCGGCGGTGACTATCTCCAGAGAGGGCGCCCCCAACTCCAGGAGCAGGCTGTGGCTAAGGGAGTGGCGCAGCACGCCGATTGTCAGGGTGCTCGCCTCATTCAATGCCAAAGGGGTGGGGTGGTGGCGTCGATCGCTGGCGAGCACGAAGGCCTCATCGAGCAGTGGCACTATCCAGGTCAGCATCGTCTCGCGCGCCTGGCTGCGTACCGGCGGCAACAACAAGACCCCGGGCCTGTGCTGGGCCTCCTGAATGGCGCGTGCGAAGGGCATCAGCTCTATCTCGATGGGTTCGTGCAAGCGACGGGCCGCCTCTTCAATGACCTCTACCGCCATGCCGGTCGGCGCCCCTTGCTGGGCGCGGATCACATAGGGAGGCACCTCGCCCGCGAGCAGGGTGATCGCCTGGGCAAAGGGGCTAAGCAAGATAAACAGCAGGCAGAGCAGCAGGGACATGGCACGTCATCATGGTCAACGAGAGGCCAAGTGTACCATCTGTGGCCCATCTGTTTAGTCGAAGAAGTCGCGAATGTCCCGTGGTTGGTAGTCGGTCAGCGCGAGCCAGGGGGCCTGGGCACTGAGCTTGGCGGGGGTGAGCGTCATCTTGTAGCTGCGATAGCCATCAAGGGAGCCCGACTCGACTTGCAGGGGGACTTGCAGGCGTGCGGACCAGAGGATGCGGGTGCGCTCATGGGCCGTCTTGTGCTCATACCAGCGCGCCCCGGCCGGGGCGGCGTCCTCCAGCAAATCCATGGTGGCCAGCAGCTCAGGGTCAATCAGGAAGCGGACCTTGGCCCAGTTGGGGGTAAAGGCAACCTGGCCATACTCCTCGGGGGGCACGCTCACCAACTGCTTGTGGTAGCGGTCGGCGTAGTGTAGTTGCACTGTGCCATCCTCATCCCGGCCGACCCAGCGGGCCGCCATCTGATGAGTGAAGTGCTTGTGACCGGGCTGACCATCATGCTGCTGGTGGTAGGCACGGGCCACTGTGATGGGGATGAGTCGCTCGCTCCATATCTGATCGCCGCGGCGTTGCCAGCGCTCTTGCCAGCTGCTTTCACGAATGACGCCATCGGCGCTGGTGGTGCGATCCTGATACTGGATGCGGGCGGCCAGGTCCGGGACATCCGGCGTACTGGCCTGGACGGACAGGGTTGCGAGTTGCAGCAGCAACCCCATCATCAGGGCAAACGAGGGAAGCGAGGTCTTGCGCATGGGTCTCTCATCGTGGGATCCGGGGGCCAAGGTTGGGCCCGGGCAGCAAAGGGGATAACGGGTAAAAGGGGCCGCCGTCGATGCGGCCCCTGCGCTGAGAGGTTGCCTGTCTCTCTTAGAGACCCAGGGCCTCTTGTATCTTGCCAAACACCTTGATGTTCTCCAGGGTGCCCTTGAAGCGCGCGCTACCGGCGCCATCGGCAAACAGCATCACATCGCCGCCGCCATGGGTCTCGGATCCGAGCTTGACGCCGGTCTCTTGCAGGTAGTCATCGCCCATAACCTCCGCGCTGGTGAGAGTGGGGCGCACATCGGCGCGGTTGGGACCATTGCCAAATACCAGGGTGGTGAAGGGTTTGCCATCCACGTCGTTCTGGGTCGAGCCATCGCCATTTTTCACCAGATCCAGCACGGGGTTGCCCTTGGCGGCGTAGCCGTTGATGGTCATGGTGTGGTCATGGTCTGCGGTGACCACTATCAGGGTGTCGTTCAAATCGACCTTGCCGAGCGCCGTCTTGACCGCCTCATCCAGCGCCACCGCATCGGTCAGGGCCCGCTTGGCATTGGTGCCATGCAAGGCGTGGTCGATGCGACCCCCCTCCACCATCAGGAAGTAGCCCTGACTGTTTTTGGCCAGCAGATCGATCGCCTTGGCGGTCATCTCGGAGAGGGATGGCTGGGTATTGGCGACGCCTTTGGCGACCCTGTCCAGTTCGTAGTCGAGGTGGGACTTGGCACTGAACAGCCCCAGCACCTTGCCGTCGCTCACCTTGGCCAGATCGCTTTGGGTGGTGACGTACTGATAGCCCTGGGCCTGAAGCTCGGCGGTGAGATCCCGGCCATCGGCGCGCCCGCCCTTGTTGCTGCTGGCATCATATGGCGTCCAGTGATTGGCACCGCCTCCCAGCAGTACATCGACCCCATCCCCCAGGGCGCTGTTGAAGCCGGCGCCCCCCGGTACGGCCTGGGCGGAGATGGCGTAGGCGGCATCTCGGTGGCAGATGTGGGCGTAAGTCGCCGCCGGAGTGGCGTGGGTCAGCTCGGTGGTGGTGACGGCGCCCACCGACTTGCCGGCGGCCTTGGCCAGCTCGAGCAGGGTCGGCACCGAGTGGCCGTTGTCCGCCGTGCAGTTGTTGATGCCCTTGTTGCCGTTGACATCCTTAGCCGGCGCCACCGCCTGGGTATCGGCACTCATGCCAATCACCTCGTTGTTCATCTTGACGCCTGTGGTGTAGGCCGCCATCGAGGGGGCCGAATCCGTGGTCTGGGCATCATGGGAGAAGGTCTTGATGCGGGCGCTGCGGGGCAGGGACATCATCTCGAGGTTGCCCTCTTCCCCCACCTTGTAGAGGCGGGTGGCGGTGAGCACGGTCGGGCCCATGCCATCGCCAATAAAGAGGATGACGTTCTTGGCATCGCTGGCCTGGACCCGAGGCACCAGAGCCAGGGTGGCCAGGGTCAGGGCGGCGCAGATCGGTGAGGTCTTGAATCGAGTTTTCATGGGTCTGTTCCTTAGAGCTGGGCCGCAGCCTTGATCTTGCCAAAGACGGCTGTGTTATCGAGGGAGCCATGGAAGCTGTCTGCGCCCTGGCCAATGGCGCCAAGGAATACATCCGTGCCGCCGTGGGTCTCGCTGCCGAGCTCACCGACCTTGACGACCACCTCCTGGTGATAGTCGTCGGCGGAGACGGTGGCATCGTCCAGCGGCGCTACGCTTGCCCGGGAGCCATCGACGCGGTTGTAGCCGTTGCCAAAACCAATGATGGTGTAGGGCATGCCGTCGCTATCGAGCAGGTTGTCGCCGCTGACATAGTCCTTGGCCAGCCCCAAGACTCCGGGGTTGCTGGCGGTGGTCTTGCCGGTGCGCTTGGCATAGCCGTTGAGCACCAGGGTGTGGTCGTGGTCGGCCGTGACCACTATCAGGGTGTTTTTCAGCTCGGGGTCGGTTTTCTTGACCTCATCGATGGCGGCCTGGATGGCCTGGTCGAAGGCGAGGGTGTCTTGCAGGGCGCGCTTGGCATTGGTGTCATGCAGGGCATGATCGATGCGTCCCCCTTCCACCATCAGGAAGTAGCCCTTGGACTTGTCTTTGAGTTGCTTGATGGCCGCCAGGGTCATGTCGCTGAGGGAGGGCTCATCCTGAGGTCTGTCCAGCTCATATTTCATGTGACTGGCGCCAAACAGGCCGAGCAGTGGCTTGCCAGCGGCGGCGCCTTGCAGCTCGCCCAGGTTGCTGGCGAACTGGTAGCCCTGGCTCTTCATCTCCTCGATGAGGTTGCGACCGTCGGTGCGCTTGCCCTTGTCAACCAGGGGCAGGAAGAAGCTGCTGCCGCCGCCGAGCACCACGTCGATACCATCCTTGAGGGCGGGGTTGTAGCCAGCGCCGCCCGGTACCATCTGCACGGCGATGTCCGCCTCGAGATCCCGGTTGCAGATATGGGCATAGGTGTCGGCCGGGGTGGCGTGGGTGATGCGGGTGGTGGTGACCACGCCGGTGCCACGGCCATCGGCCTTGGCCAGTTCGAGCAAGGTGGTGACAGACTTGCCGGCGCTCAAGGCACAGTCGTCCTGCTGGGTGGCATCGCCATCCATGCTGATGACGCCGTTGTTGCTCTTGACCCCTGTCATGTAGGCGGCCATGGAGGGGGCCGAGTCCGTGACCTGGGCATCGTGGGAGAAGGTCTTGATAAAGGCCGTCTCCGGCAGGGTATCCATGGTGAGATCCCCCGCTTCACCGACCCCGTAGATACGGGCGGCGGTCAGGGTGTTGATCCCCATGCCATCCCCGAGGAAGAAGATCACGTTTTTGGCGCGAGTTGTGCCCGCATCCTTGTCACCACTGTTGTTGCTGTCGCTGCTGGAATTGCAACCGGCGGCCAGGGCGGCGCCTATCATGAGTGCAATTCCTGTGATTTTTTTCATGGGTTCGCTCCTTGTAAATCCAGAGCGAAGCCTAGAGAGGCAAGATGACAGTTTGAATGAACCCAGATGACACTATGATTAAACCCTTAATGAATTGCCTTGCTAATCAATTCGTTAATATTTTCTGAGACGCCCTGGCCGCTCCCTTGGGGCAGATCCGCACCCAGGGGAGATAAGAGTCTGTCAATGTGGGGAAAAGCAGGTAAAATGCGCCCCGTTCCGAGCAGAGAAGGTGAGAGAGAATGTCGATTAACTGGTTCCCCGGTCACATGCACAAGGCCCGTAAAGAGATTGCCGAGGTCATGCCCCAGGTCGATGTCATCATTGAGATGCTCGATGCCCGGATCCCCTTCTCCAGCGAGAACCCCCTGGTGCCGGAATTGCGGGGCGATACCCCTGTCATCAAGGTGCTGAACAAGGCTGACCTGGCCGATCCTGCCATCACGGCGCTCTGGGTTGAACATATGGAAAAGGAGAAGGGGATCAAGGCCCTTCCCCTGACGCAGCAGGAGCCGGAGAAGATCAAGAATCTGCTGGCCCTGTGCCACGAGATGCTGCCGGAGCGCAATCTTGATGTGCGCGGCGTGCGCGCCATGATCATGGGTATTCCCAACGTGGGCAAGTCCACCCTGATCAACACCCTCGCGGGCCGCACCATAGCCCGCACCGGCAACGAGGCGGGGGTGACCAAGTCCCAGCAGCGCATCAAGCTCGACAACAATGTCATCCTGACCGACACCCCGGGCTTCCTGTGGCCAAAGCTCAATCCGCCCTCTTGCGGCTACCGCCTGGCCGTCACCGCCGCCATCAAGGACACGGTATTTGACTATGCCGACATCGCCATGTTTGCCGCGGATTACTTCATCAAGGCCTATCCGGATCGGGTCAAGGCGCGCTACCAGATAAGCGAGCTGCCGGAAACCGAGATCGAGCTGCTGGAGATGATCGCCCGTCAGCGCGCCTTCGTGCGCAAGGGCGGCCTGGTTGACCTGCACAAGGCATCCGAGATCCTGGTCAACGAATTCCGCTCAGGCTTGTTGGGCCGCATCTCCCTGGAGACGCCGGAGATGGTGAGCGCCGAGATAGTGCTGGCGGCCGAAGAGGCGGAGCACAAGGCCAAGGAGAAGGCCGAGCGCGAGGAAGTGCGCCAGGCCCGTGCCCGTCGCAAATATGCCAGGAAGCGCAGTTAACGAACGGTGAGACGTTTAGGTAACAGAAGAGGCGACCCCGGGGTCGCCTCTTCTTGTTTGGGTCCGCGTTGAAATCCTGTCACGGGTCCTGCCCGAAGGGGAGGGGGCCAGCATTGCTGACGCGGTTCAGGAAACGCTGGCCAACAACAAGGGGAGCCGAAGCTCCCCTTGTTGTTGTATGGCACTGGCCTTATTGCTGCTGGATGACCCAGATCTGGAAGGCTTTGCGCGTCTCGGTATCGGCCTTGTTGTACCAGCTTTGCAGCTGGGTCAGGGCTTCTGGGTTGCTCTGAGCCTTGCTCGGTGCAACTTGAACCGGGGCGCTGCTGGCGGCCATGACGGCGGCGGTAGAGACGGCGACCGTGGTTGGCTGGTTGAACGCCTTGCCCATGGTGATCAGCTCCTGCTGATAGTCACGGGTCAGCTGGAAACCCTCGACCTTGGGCAGTACGAACTGCTCGGTCTTGAGGGGCTGGCCGCTGACCTTGTCTTTCAGGACCACATTCTGGGTCTTGATGAACTGCTGGGCTTCGGCTTCGGTACGGGGTTTCTTGTAATCCAGGGCCAGCTGCTGGTTGTCCTTGGCCGTGAAGTTGATGACCAGGGGCTCTGCGGTCACGAACTTGGTGTCGCTGCGGCTGGAGTAGTTACCCTCGAAGGCGACGACCAGCTGATGATCTCCCGCCTGGATCGGGAAGCTGTTGGACTTGTCGAGCAGCTTGGGATTGATAGATACGCCATCGATCAACTGCACCACATAGGGTGGGGTGACTTCCAATTGGACATTGGCCAGGGCGCTACCCGCCCACAACAGACCAGCCAGGGCCGGCACCAAAACAGTCAGTTTCATCTCTTCTCCTTGAACAGTCAGGCGATGGCCTGCTGAAAACAGGGGCCATTTTTACAGGTTTGCGCGAGGGCGGCAATAGCCAAGGGGCACCGCTCTTGCCATGGGGAACCCTTCATCTATTACCTTGTTACTCAATAGCGAGGATGGCCGGCACATGGGCTGCATGTTGGCGAGG
Organism: Aeromonas rivuli; assembly: GCF_000820045.1. Lineage (GTDB taxonomy): Bacteria > Pseudomonadota > Gammaproteobacteria > Enterobacterales > Aeromonadaceae > Aeromonas > Aeromonas rivuli. The sequence goes on from NZ_CDBJ01000097.1 coordinate 11,724, forward strand.
GCTAATCGATGCGGCGACGGACGGCGGCCAAGGCGGCGGGGTATCGGCAACCCCTGCCCAGTGCCGCGCCCTTCATCGTGGCGAGGCTTAATCGATGCGGCGACTGATGGCGGCCAAGGAGGGCAGGGCATCGGCAACCCCTGCCCTGTGCCGCCGTGGTGATGCTTAATCGATGCGGCGACTGAACGGGGGCAGGGCATCGAGCAAGCCCTTGCCGTAGCGCTTGGTCAGGAGGCGGCGATCGAGAATGGTCACCCGGCCCCTGTCGCTCTCTTTGCGGATCAGGCGACCACAGGCCTGGATCAGCTTGCGGGAGGCCTCGGGGACCGTTAGTTGCAAGAAGGGATTGCCACCGCGTTGCTCGACCCACTCTGCCGTCGCCTCTTCCACCGGTGAGTTGGGCACGGCGAAGGGGAGTTTGGTGATCACCAGGTTGGTCAGGTAGTGGCCGGGCAAGTCCAGCCCTTCCGAGAAGCTGCCGGTGCCGAGCAGCACGCTGGCCTGGGCACCATCGCATTTCTGTTTGTGCAGGGTCAGCAGCGCACTGCGCGACGCCTCGCCTTGTACCAATAGAGAGAGCCCCTTGGCGCGCAACCCTTGCGCCACCTCGTTCATCTGGCGATAGGAGGAGAAGAGCACCAGGCTCGCCTCCTTACCCGCGACCAGCCGAGGCAGCACCTCAATCAGCTCCTGGGTGAAGCCGGGGGCACTGGGTTCATTGACCATCTTGGGCAGATAGAGCTCCGCCTTCTGGTAATCGAAGGGGGAGCGCAGGCGCAGGTAGCGGGTGCCGTCATGCTCCTTGAGCCCCACCTGATGGCGAAAATAGCTAAAGGAGGAGAGGGCACTCAGGGTGGCCGAGACCAGTACGGCGCCGAGGCAGCGTGACCAGAGCCACTCTTCCAGCAGGTAGCCGACCTCGATGGGAGAGGCGTGCAGCCAGACTTCCCCCTCGTCTCCCTTCACCATCCAGCGTGCCATGGGGGTCTTTCCTTGGGGAACATGGCGACTTAGCATCTCCCAGAGGGCGTTGAATCCCTCCAGGCGCTGCAGGTGAAAACCGGTTTCGGCCAGCAGCGGCTCGGCCTCCTTGCGGCGGATCTCCCCATCTTTCAGGGCTTCGGCGATGGCGCCCTGCATCCTGTCCAGGGCCCGCAATGCCTTCTTGCTCGCCTCTTTCAGGTTTTCGGCCAGCATGGGCAGGGGGTCGGGCAAGACGCCACCTTCGAATCGGTAATGGGGCTCCTGGCCGAAGAGCCCTTCATTGGCGCCAAGCCACTGCTCCAGGGCCTTGAGGTCCGGCTGCAAGGAGGCGAGGGCATCTTGCAGCTTGAGCTGGGGATCGATCAGGCTCTCTTTATTGAGACTGCGAGTCAGCTTGCCAGCACTCTGGGCGAGTTTCTCCAGCCAGCGGCGCGAACCCTTGATGCTGGCGCTGGCGGCCCCATGGTCCCGGGCGATGGTGGGCAGGTGATGGGCCTCGTCGAGCACATAGAAACACTCGTCCGGGCTGGGCAAGATGATGCCGCCGCCCATGGTGAGATCCGAGAGCAGCAGGGCGTGATTGACCACCAGTACGTCGGCGGCCTCCATGTCATTGCGGGCACGATGGAAGGGGCAGTGTTGGTGATGGCTGAGCGCCTTGTTGCAACTGTGGCGGTCGGCGGCGATACGCAGCCAGCCGGGTTCGGAAATGGGGTCGGGCCAGTTGTCACGATCCCCATCCCACTTGCCATCGGTATAGGCCTGCCACAGGGCCTGGTAGAGGCTCCGGTCGCTGGCGCTTGGCTTGTGCTTGCTCAGGGCCTCGAAGTTGAACTCAACATTGCTCATGTCGGCGCCACTGGCCGCCTGTTCCAGCAAGTGCTCGCAGCAGTAGCGCTGGCGGCCCTTGACCAGCATGAACTTGAATGGCAACTCGCTATGACGATGATAGAAGGGCAAATCCTTGTGGATGAGCTGCTCTTGCAGCGCCACTGTGGCGGTGGAGATGATGAGTTTCTTCTGGGTCAGGCGTGCGACTGGGATGGCCCCTTGCGCATAAGAGAGGGATTTGCCGATGCCGGTGCCTGCCTCGGCCACCAGGATGCGGCGGGATTTGTCATATTCCCCGGTGAGCGTCTTGGCTATCTCTGCCACCAGGAAGTTCTGCTCTTTGCGCGGCATGAAACCGGGCAAGCTGTCGGCAATCTGGCGGTAGGTAGCACGTATGCTGGCTTTGAGACGGGTCGATAACATGGGCTTGATGGGCGCGCGGCTTGAGGGGGCAGACAGACAGGATACCCGTAACTCGGCTGCCGGGTCGAGGCTGTTGAGCGAGACGCCATGCCACTGTCGCCATATGTTCCACTGTGGCGACAAAACACCTTTGACTCCGCTTTGGTGGCACAGAAAAGCAGCGTTTTACGCTGTAAACGTTTTCCCTCAAAGAGAGATGAAAGATGAGATGAGGATCACATTTTTCTCCCTATGACTATCGATTCTCCGAAAAGTTCCAAGTTTTTTCATTGCGGATTGCAAAACCCGATGCTAGTCTCGGGCCCCATAGTGATGCAAAGAACATCGCTAACACAGGGAATAACAACAACTTAGTGTTTAATTACAGTAGGCATTGGAAACTATGAAAAAGACAATTCTGGCTATTGCTATCCCGGCTCTGTTCGCTTCCGCCGCTAACGCCGCGGTCATCTATGACAAAGACGGTGTGACTTTTGACGTTTACGGCCGTGTTCAGGCTAACTACTATGCTGACCACAATAAATCGGTCAGCGGCACTGCAGACTCTTATAAGTTTGATTCTAAAACTGGCAACACAGTATTCGTACCAGGCAGCGCTGGTGGTTACGAAGACGTCGATGGTGAGCTGGTTGGTTCCTCCCGTCTGGGTTGGTCCGGTAAAGTTGCCCTGAACGACACCTGGTCTGGTATCGCCAAGACCGAGTGGCAGGTTTCTGCCGAAAACTCCGACAACAAATTCAACTCCCGTCACATCTACGTGGGTCTGGACGGCAGTCAGTACGGTAAGATCATCTTCGGTCAGACCGACACCGCCTTCTACGACGCCCTGGAAGCGACCGATATCTTCAACGAATGGGGTGACGTAGGTAACTTCTACGACGGTCGTCAGGAAGGCCAGATCATCTACTCCAACAGCTTCGGTGGCTTCTCCGGCAAGCTCTCCTACCAGACCAACGATGACGTCGCTGTTAAAGTGACTGACATCGGTCAAGGTGTGAAAGAAGACGCCGTATTCGGTTCGGACGTCAAGCGTAACTACGGCTTCGCTGCTGCTGCCGGTTATGACTTCGACTTCGGTCTGGGCTTCGACGCCGCCTACTCCACTTCCGAGCTGGAGAACAAGGTCAATGGTGACGAAGGTAACAAAGACGAGTGGGCCATCGGTGCCAACTACGCCATCAACGGTTTCTACTTCGCCGGTATGTACACCCAGGGTAAAGTTGACAACGACAACACCGGTTGGGATAGCAAGGGCCGTGGCTACGAGCTGGCTGCTTCCTACAACGTTGACGCCTGGACCTTCCTGGCTGGTTACAACTTCACCGAAGCCAAAGACAACGACAGCAGCTACGAAGATCAAGTTGATGAAACCCTGCTGGGCGTTCAGTACAACTTCACTTCCAAGTTCAAAGCCTACACCGAGTACAAAATCCAGGGTATCGACAACCTGGACGACGAGTTCACTGTTGCCCTGCAATACAACTTCTAATTTCGGCTCCCTCGTCTAGGGAAACGATATTGAGTTGATGAAACGGCCAAGCTTGCTTGGCCGTTTTGCTTTTTGCGTTTCTCTCGCTTTCTTCTGCTCTGATCTCCCTGCGCCACATCACGTTGTCTGCTTGCCCGGCTTGGTATCAGCTTCGCTATTCGTTAGATTAATCAGCTTGTTACCCCGACAGGGAAGGAGCGGGCCTTGATCGATTTCACTCATCCGGCGTGGCAGACGTTTGCCCAGCAGCTCTTGGCGCAAGATGCGGTCAGCGTAAGAGATAGAAACCTGCAACCCCTCATCGGCCTGCTGCGCAGCCATCAGTTGCTGCTCTCTCTCGGCGCCCATCAATATCAGCTCACGCCGGCGGGCCGGCGCTACCTGCAACGGGAGCTCACCCTGGCCAAGTTGTCGTCCGCTCCGCCGAGCCCGGAGGAGTGGATCCATGCCCAAGGCTGGCAGCTCAAGGAGCGGATCAACCAGCGGGTGCTCGCCGCCCTCTATCGCAAGGGTGAGCAGCCATTTAGCACGGCCGAGCAGATAGATTTCGAAGACAAGGGGATCACGCCCTGTGGCGATGGGGTCCTCAGGCTGAGGGCGACTCACCCCTTCAGCCTGTTTTTGCAGGGCGGGCAACTGCTCGATGCCGCGCCCTGGTTGCAGGGGCTGGGTGAGCTTAGCTTGCCGGAGCGCAGCCTGGCGCGGCTTGGCAAGTTGATCTGGCCAGGTCAGGAACCCGCCCGGGTCATCACCACCGATAGCCTCGGGATTTTCACTGAACTGGTGATGCCAGATGACTGCATCCTGGTCTATGGGGAGCGCGAGGCCCCCCATCTTCTTGCGCCCCTGCTGGCCGCCTTACCCCGCGGGGTTCGCTGGCACCATATCACTCGCCTGGATCCGGCAGGCGCTGCGCGGGTTCAGGCGCTGGCGGCGCGCTTCGCCCGCCCGGCGAGCTGGTGGCTACCCCGGGATCTGGCCCCTCTCATGATGCACTATGGGCTCCCCCTGTCGGGGCCGAGAGCCTGGGAGCCAAGCTTGCTGCCGAGTGCTTTTCGCACCGCGTGCCACCCGCTGATAGCCGCGCAGCAGGGGCTCTGCGCCGAGGTAATGGCCCTGGCTTCGAGCTGGGAGGCCCTGGCCGGATAGTCGGCAAAACATGGGGCTAAAAAGCGGTTTTCCCACCCGATGGGCGGTGGTATAAAGAAGAGGCGCAGTGCCGCCTCAGGGCCGCTGCGTTTACCATCCAGGACGCCCCCCAATAACATCAATGGAACACAGGGAAAACCATGTTTGAAAAGGTTGTTGCCGCCCCAGCGGATCCGATTCTGGGCCTGACCGATGCCTTCCGCGCCGATCCTCGTACCGACAAGATCAATCTCGGGGTTGGGATCTACAAGGATGAATCCGGAGCCACTCCTATTTTGCGCAGTGTCAAACAAGCCGAGCAACGCCTGCTCAATGACGAGAAGAGCAAGAACTACCTCGGCATAGAGGGTACCGCCGCCTATGGTGCCGTGGTGCAACAGCTGCTGTTTGGCAAGGGTGCGGAGCTCATCAACAGCGGTCGGGTCAAGACGGCGCAGGCGCCGGGGGGCACGGGTGCCCTGCGTATCGCCGCCGAGTTTGTGGTGCGCAACAACCTGAGCAAGACCGTCTGGATCTCGGATCCGACCTGGGCCAACCACGTCAGCGTCTTCCAGGCCGCCGGTCTGACCGTGAAGTGGTACAAGTACTACGATGCCACCACCAAGGGGCTCGACTTTGCCGCCATGCAGGCTTCACTGGCCGAGGCGCAAACCGGCGATCTGGTGCTGCTGCACGGTTGCTGCCATAACCCGACCGGCATAGATCCGACGCGTGAGCAGTGGCAGGCCCTGGCCGAGCAGAGCCTGGCCGCTGGCTGGTTGCCGCTGTTTGACTTTGCCTATCAGGGTTTTGCCCGTGGTATCGAAGAGGATGCCGAGGGGCTGCGCATCTTCGCCGCCTGCCATGATGAACTGCTGGTGGCGAGCTCTTTCTCCAAGAACTTCGGGCTCTACAACGAGCGGGTCGGGGCCTTTACGCTGGTCAGCGCCAGCAAGGCCGTGGCCGACGTGGCCTTCACCCAGGTCAAGACGGTGATCCGTGCCAACTACTCCAATCCGCCGTCCCATGGCGCCGCCGTGGTGACCACCATAGTGCAGGATCCTGCTCTCTATGCGGAGTGGGTGGCCGAGGTGGCCGAGATGCGGGTGCGGATCCGGGAGATGCGTGAGCTGCTGGTGGAGAAACTTGCGGCGCAGGGTATTGCCCAGGACTTCAGCTTTATCCGCGAGCAGAACGGCATGTTCTCCTTCTCCGGGTTGGACAAGGCCCAGGTTGAGCGACTCAAGCAGGAGTTTGGGATCTATATCGTGGGCTCCGGCCGCATCAGCGTGGCAGGCATCACCCATGCCAACATAGACCCCCTGTGCGATGCCATCGCTGTAGCCGCGCGGGTG
>NZ_CDBJ01000098.1:0-267 GCF_000820045.1 Aeromonas rivuli
CATCACGGCGGGCAAGGTGGGCTACGAGTTTGACCGCCCGGCTGACGGCGTGACGCTGACCGTCACCGCCACCATCGTCGATGCCGCCGGTAACGTCTCGGCTGAAGGCCGCGACAGCGCGGTGATGGGTGACACCACCGCCACCGGTGCGCCGACCGTGACCATCACCGAGGATGCCAACAACGACGGCACCATCGATCGCACCGAAATTAGCGGCAAGGTAGACGTCAACGTCGGCCTGCCAGCGGATGCCAAGGCGGGTGACAC
>NZ_CDBJ01000098.1:359-687 GCF_000820045.1 Aeromonas rivuli
CTGAGCGATGCCGACATCACTGCCGGCAAGGTGGCTTACGAGTTTGACCGTCCGGCGGACGGCGTGAAACTGACTGTCACCGCGACCCTGGTGGATGGGGCGGGTAACGTTTCGGCTGAAGGTAAAGACAGCGCGGTGATGGGCGACACCACCGCGACCGGCGCGCCGACGGTGGTCATCACCGAAGATGCCAACAACGACGGCACCATCGACCGCACCGAAATCAACGGCAAAGTGAATGTCGAAGTGGGCCTGCCGGCGGAAGCCAAGGCGGGTGACACCCTCAAGGTGAGCGGCCAGGCCGACCGGGTGCTGAGCGATACCGCCC
>NZ_CDBJ01000099.1 GCF_000820045.1 Aeromonas rivuli
CGGGAGGTGGATATAGACGCGGCCTGGACATCCCGCCAGGCGGGCAACCTCATCACCCTGGCACCGGTGCCCGCCATGCGACCCGGGGCAACGGTTAACGGCAAGCGCGTTACCCGGGTGCGACTCAAGGGCGATGAAATGACCCTGACCACCACCACCCCGGGCAAAGCTGTCAAATCCACAGAGCGGCGCAAAATAGAAGGCGAGTTCCCGGAGCTGGCCGACAAAATGCACCTGCCCAAGTTCGGACGGGTCGAAGCCATCAGCGACCAGGCCACCGCAGGTCAGCTCAATGACCCATTCCGACCACGCTTTGCCGTGGATGTGCAACTGCTCGGCGAGGATGGCCAAGCGGATGACGCCACCCCACTCTATCGCGCCGTGCCGCTGCCGGTAATGTTCGGCGGGCCAGAGCAGGGCCTGCTGCAATTCCCCATCGAGGGGAGCCTGGTCGAACTGGGCTTTGCCTTTGGCCGCGCCGACCGCCCCTTTATCCGCACCGTGCTTGGCTCTGGCTGGCCACTGCCAGAC
>NZ_CDBJ01000100.1:0-134992 GCF_000820045.1 Aeromonas rivuli
GGCGGGTCTGGGGGCGGCGCTCTGCTACGGCCACGCCATCCGGGTCTTGGGGGCCGAGATCACCTCGGCGGTCGGCTCCCTCACCCCGCTGGTGGCGAGCGCCCTCGCCTGCCTGCTGCTTGGCGAGGTGTTGACCCTGCCCCATTGGCTGACCCTGGCCTTGCTGGCGAGTGGTGTCATGCTGGCCAGCCGGGTGGCCAGTCCCTCAGCGCTGCTGCCAGCGGCGCAGCAAGCGACCACGCAAGCCGCAGTCCAGTAGCCAGCTGTTGTCGAACACCCGCAGCAGGGCGGGTTTGGCATGGCGAGACATGGCCACGGCGTGAAAGCGCGTCTGCTGGCGGCGCCGCTCGTTCATCTGATCCAGCAGGCTGTGGGGCAGGCTCTGGGCGATGAAGTCGGAGATGACCAAGACATCCGCCTTGGCAAAGGCGGGCTCCTTGAGCTGCTCCAGCGCCTGGGCGAGACAGGGCACCAGATCGGTACCCCCATGGAAGCTCATGGAGAGGAAGCGCTCCGCCTGATCCAGGCCGGTGTCGGCGCGGATCTCCAGGGTGGCCACCTCGGTGGAGAACAGCATCAGGAAGCAGCCCCGCTGCTCATCCATCGCCACCTTGAGCAGGGCGAGGAAGAGCGCCTTGGCACACTCCTCCGGGTAACCGCCCATGGAACCCGAGGTGTCGATGCAGACGATGAAGGGGCCGCGAGACTGGGGATCCGCCCCCCCAGTCTGGGGTGTGCGCAGCAGCAGGCGCTGGCGTGGCAAGGTGCCACGGCACTGGTAGCTGAGCAGGCGCCGCTCGAGATAACGGCGATAGAACTCCAGCTCCAGCTCGGGCAAGCCAAGCATCACCGCCTCGCTGGGCAGCATCCGCATCAGATCGTTGCCCGGGTGTATGCCCACCAGATCATCCGGCACATCATCGCTCACCGCCTCCGCCAGCTCCTGTATCGGGACAGGGGGCAGGGGGCGCTCGCGGGAGTGGCGATCCTGCTCGCTGCGCCCGAGCAAGTCTGCGATCTCCCGCAACAGGGGTTCACGCTCGAGCATGCGCGCGTACTGCTTGATGAGTTCCAGGCTGCGCTTGTGCCAATGGCCCTGGGCGAGATCCCAGAGGCCCCCCGCCGAGATCTGGTGTGGATCCAGGGCGTCGGCCAGGGTGCGGTTTGCCAGCAGCTGATCCTCTATCTCCTGGCGCAGCTTGTCTCGCTCCGCCTCGGCTATCTGGTGCTGCAGCTGCAACAAGGCGCCGACCAGGCTGCTGCGCCACTTCTCGACAAACAACTTTTGCAGCCCTTCACTGGGGTGCTCGCTGAGCTGGCGCACCAGGCTGCGCGCCTCACCGGCGAAGGGGCTGCTCGGCGCCAGCAGATCGAGCAGGGCCGGTAGCTGACCCACCAGCTCGGAGAGGGGCAATCCCTTGTGGCGTTGATAGAGTTGATACTCCTGCTCCAGCACCACAGGCACAGGTTTGTGTTTGATCTCCTCGTTCAGCCGCTCGCTCCAGCTCATGATGCGCCGCTTGAGCCGCTTGCCCTGGCTGCCTGGCGCGCGCCGGATAAATTCGGAGATCTTGGGTGAGGCGGCCAACAGCAGCGCCATCTCCCCGGCTATCTCCCCCTCCTCCATCAGCAGGGCCAGGTCCATCATGCCGATCTCGATCATGATGACCTCAGGATGCGGCGAGCAGGGCCCATGGCACTGGACAGGATCCTCTCAGACGACGGGTCGGTGACGACAAGGTGCGCGGCGACCACGACTCAGTGCCTCTCGCCAAACAGGGCGAGGCGTTCGCGCCAGCTGCGGGCATCCCCCTGCAACTGGCCCAGATCCCGGGCCAGCACGAAGAAGCTCTCTTCCACCTTCTGCAACCACTCCTGACCGAGGAAGAGGTGGCTCTGCTGGCGTTCATACAGGCTGCGTTGCCGACGCAGATCCTGGCTGAGGGTCTCGAGTTGACTCAACAACTCTGTCAGCGTCTGCTGCCAGGGTTCGAGTACCACGGCAGGCAGGGGCTGCTGTCCCACCAGTACCAGCGGCACGCTCTGGCGCTGCACATCCAGCACCCCCAGGCGCAGTTGATCATCGAGCACCAGCTCGTAGTGCCCCTCGGCCGGGCTGCCCAGGTGCCAGCCCACCAGCTTCTCGCCGGTGGGGTGCCAATGCGCCAATCTGTGGCGATCGAATGCCAGGGTCTCGGTGAGTCGGGTCGGATCTTCCGCGCCGAGGGCTGCGGGGTAGAGCAGATGCAAATGTACCTGCTTGCCGAAGGCGTGAGCCCCGGTCAGCGGCAGCGCAATGCCACGGGCGCGGCGTCCGAACCACTGTTGGCGCTGCCTGGCCTTGTGCGCCAGACGCTGGGCCATCTCCCCTTGCAGCAGGCGGAAGCGCTCCTTGAGGTCGAGCAGCTGACGGGTCAGGGCGAGCTGGCGGTAGCAGTGCAGCCGGGCAAACTCCCCCAGCATCTCCTGCAGCGCCTCGCGGGAGGCCTCGTCATGCCAGAGGCAATCCTTGAACAGCAGCAGATCCAGCGGCGCCACCTCTTCACGGCCATTGAAGAAGGCGCTGGCCTTGATGAGCCGCACCGCCTTCTTCCAGCGCCGATCCGACACATAACAGCGGTGGGCCAGCTGGCTGTCGAGCTGCTGGCGCAGCTGATAAATCAGCTCGAAGCAGCCATCGGGCAGCCGCACCTCGTCTATCTGGCCCTGCCAGGCCAGGTACTCGTCGCTGCGGATCTGCACCGAGGCGGGCAAGTTCTGATGAGACTGCCCCTCGCTCGCCAGCATGGCCTGGAAGTTGCCCTTCTCCTGCACCCTGTCCAGCCAGATCCGCACCAGCATGCGATCATAGAGCGCCTCCAGGCCGCTGTCCGGCGCGGGCAACTCGTTGGACGCGGTGACCAGCAGCCGCATGGGAATGGGATGCTGACTGTCGCCGTTGCGAAACTGCCGCTCGTTGATGGCGGTGAGCAGGGTATTGAGGATGGCCGGGCCCGCCTTCCAGATCTCGTCGAGAAACACCACCTCGGCCTCGGGCAGATAGCCTGCGGTGAGGCGCAGGTACTTGCCCTCATCCTTCAGCGCCTGAATGGAGAGGGGACCAAACACCTCTTCCGGGGTGCTGAAGCGGGTCATCAGGTATTCGAAGTGACGCGCCTCATGAAAGGCGAGCTTGAGACGCCGCGCAATCAGACTCTTGGCGATACCGGGGGGGCCGAGCAAGAAGACACTCTCCCCTGACAGGGCGGCCAGCAGCCCCAGACGCAAGGCATCCTGGCGCTCGTACAATCCCTCCCCCAGGGCAGCCAGCAGCCGTGGCAAGCGCTCAGTGATGGCGTTAGCAGAGTGACTCTTCTGGGACAACAGCGACATAGGCAAATTCCGGCTCGAGATAGGGATGGAGATTCAGGTCGGCGGCGTCGGTTCATGGGAAGAGGCGCCGGGTTTCGGGCTGCATAACGGCAAAGGGTGCAGCAAACGCCGTTCGAGTGTACCCTTCCTTGAGTTTTTTTTGCCAATCCAGAGTCAATCAGATGCTAGATCCCTTACGCCAGGGCCTGCTTAGCCGCATGGGCATACCCCAGTGGCAAGTGCGCCGCCCGGCCCTGCTGGGCGCTGAGCCTGCGCCCACAGAGGACACCGCCGACGTGGCCGCCCCCTCACCGCCGAGCCAGCTTGTGGTCGAACCGCGGATCAACATGCCGAGCAGCCATGCCAAGCCCCCCTTGCCGGCGGGCCGACTCTGGATAGTGGCAGACAGCCTGCCTGCCCCCACCCTGCTGGCGGATGTCTGCCTGCTACTGGGATTCGGGACTCAGGAAGTGAGCCTGGTGCCGAGTCTGGATCCTGGCATGGCAACGCCCCTGCTCTGGCTCGAAGCGGCGGATCCCGCCTGGCCCCAGGCACTTGTCTGCCCGCTGCAACCCAGTGCGACCCAGAAACGGGCACTCTGGCAACAGCTTCGCCAGCGCCTGAGCTGAGTCATTGCCACCCTAGCCTTGCACCTTTTCATGGCCCAGATTGCCGTCCCCCGTTTCGGAGTCCAGATGTCCCAAGCCCAGCCCGCATTTCGCCCCCTGCTGGAGAGCGATTTTTCCCTCATCTACCCCATAGAGCAGGCCGCACACCAGGAGCCCTGGAGCCAGGCCAATCTGCTCTCCTGCTTCGGGCCCCGCTACCTCAACGGCTTGCTGCTGGTGGAGGGGCGTCCCGCCGGTTTCTACATCTCGGATCTGGTGGCCGGAGACAGCTCGCTGATGAACATCTGCGTCCATCCTGACTTTCAGGGCAAGGGATTGGGGCGGGCACTGCTGAGGGAATATCTGGCCAGCAGCAAGGCAAAAAAAGCCGAGGCCTGGTTCCTTGAGGTGCGGGCTGGCAACAAGGGCGCCATCGCCCTCTACGAGAGTGAAGGCTTCGCCGAGTATTGCCGCCGCGCCGACTACTATGGCACAGGCCCGGATCGGGAAGATGCCGTGCTGATGTCCCGGCTGTTCGACTTCGGCTGACCCCTCAGCCGGGCCTGACCCTGATCTGGCGCGCCCCCCGCTCTGCTGCCACTCAGGGTGCCAGTGACACGAAGGCGGGATCGTCCAGTGCCAGGGTGGTGCGTAACACCGCATCGAAGCCCGCGACCGACAGCGGCATGAAGAAACCGCGCCGATAGGTCACTCCCGGCATCCAGATCTGCTCGATATCCACCACTATCTGTATCGGTTTGAGCGGGCCACCGCCCTGTTGCAGATAGATGCCAGGGGGCGTATTCACCTTGGGGAAGCGACGCAGTACCCGCTCACTGCCATCCCCCGCACTCGGGTTGAGGCGCACCTTGATCAGCCCGGCCAGGGTGGATGTCAGCGCCGGATCCTGCCACAGCGCCTTGTCGAGCAATTTGCAGCGCCGACACTTGTCTGACTCGATCACATAGAGCACCGCCATGCCGGATTCCCGGGCGAGCTGCCCGGCCCGTGCCGCCCCCTGTTCGCCCTTGAGCCAAGGGTTGCCACGAGCCAGCGCCTGTTGATTCCATGCATACCAACCCACGCCCCCGGCCACCAACAGCAAGGCCAACAGAAGTCCTAACCATTTCCCCAGATTTTTCATTGATCTAGCCTCCGACGACCGACTCTCCCAGTTATCGCCGATTTTGATTAATTTCGCAGCAAAATCCGCTCTCCCTGATCAGGAACAAAACAGCGCACACTTGTAAGCCGTAATCTTAGAGTTTACACTCCAGCCCGATTTTCACGCCCCTGCCGGGCGTCTCTCTGTCATTGAGGATCTACGGATGTCACAGCTTCATTTGCTTCATCTGCTTCGCGAACGCATCGCCCGTCTGGGTAATAAAGCCGCCCTGCGGGTGCAACAGGATGGCCAATGGCGTGCCATCGGCTGGCGCACCCTGGGACAGGCCATGGACTATTGCGCCCAGGCGCTGATCCGGGCCGGTCACCAGGAGTGTGACATGGTCGGCCTCTATGCCCGCAACATGCCGGAGTGGACCCAGGCCGACCTCGGCATCCTGGCCGCTCGCGGGGTCAGCGTGCCCATCTACCCCACCAGCACCCTAGATCAGTTGCGCTACATAGTGCGCGATGCAGGGATCCAGCTGCTGTTCGTGGGGGAGCAGCCACAGTTCGATCAGGCGCTCCACTTGCTGAAGGCTGGCGAGATCCGCCAGATTGTGGCCCTCGATGGCGGTGTCGATCTACGCGGCTGCGAGCAGGCCAGCCACTTCCAGACCTTCCTCTCCTCCGGCAACCATCAGCCCAGCGAACAGACGTTGCGCGCACGCGAACAGCACTACCGGATGGATGATCTGCTGACCCTGATCTACACCTCGGGCACCACGGGCGAGCCCAAGGGGGTCATGCTCGATTTCGCCAACATCGCCGCCTGCTTCGAGATGCATGACAGCCGCCTGGATCTGAGCGAGCAGGATGTGTCTCTGTGCATGTTGCCCCTGAGCCACGTGTTCGAGCGCGCCTGGAGCTATTACGTGCTCTATTGCGGCGCCGAGAACGTCTATATCCGCGATCCCCAGAAGGTGATGGAGGTGATTGGCGAAGTGAAGCCGACCGTGATGTGCGCCGTGCCGCGCCTCTACGAGAAGGCCTACGCCATGATCCAGGCCAAGGTCGCCCAGGCCCCGGCCTTGCGCCGCGCCCTGTTTGGCTGGGCCACCGGGGTCGGCAAGCAGATGGTCGCCACCCGCCAGGCGGGCAAGTCCGCCTCCCCCCTGCTCTACCTGCAGTTGGCCCTGGCCGAGCGGCTGGTGTTTCGCAAGCTGCGGGCCCGCTTCGGTGGCCGCACCCGCTTCCTGCCGGTGGCGGGCGCCCGCCTCGCCGACGATGTGAATCTCTTCTTCCAGGCCATGGGGCTCAACCTCAAGTACGGTTACGGCATGACCGAGACCACGGCCACCGTCTGCTGCTACGAGGACAGCCAGTTCAAGCTGGGCTCTATCGGTACCGTCATGGACGGCATCGAGGTCAAACTCGGCGAGAACAACGAGCTGCTGGTGCGCTCCCCCACTGTGATGCGCGGTTACTACAACAAGCCGGAGGCCACCGCCGAAGTGATGACCGAGGATGGCTTCCTGCGCACCGGCGATGCGGGCGAGCTGGATGGCGAGGGCAATATCTACTTCACCGAGCGCCTCAAGGAGCTGATGAAGACCTCCAACGGCAAGTACGTGGCGCCGCAGCTGGTGGAGGGCACCCTCGGCAAGGATCGTTTCATCGAGCAGATCGCCATCGTCGCCGACGCCCGCCACTTCGTGTCGGCGCTGATCGTGCCCTGCTTCGAGTCTCTGGAGGAGTACGCCCGCTCCATCAACCTGCAATATCAGTGCAAGACCGAGCTGCTGCGCCACTCCCGGGTGATGGCGTTCTTCGAGGTGCGCATTCAGGGTCTGCAACAGGAGCTGGCCAAGTTCGAGCAGGTGAAGAAGTTCACCCTGCTGCCGAGCGCCTTCTCCATGGAGCTGGGGGAGATCACCCCCACCATGAAGCTGCGCCGCAAGATCATCGAGGCCAAGTACCAGAGCGAGATCGAGGCCATGTACAGCCACCTCTGATCTCACTGCCAATCCCCCGATATCGCCGCAGGATCACCAGGTCCTGCGGCGTTTTTCATATTGAAAGCAGTGTTTTCGTCCCGTCATTCAGCTGATGTCAGCAACAGAGTCGCACCATGGCTTCATAGCAGATGAGCCCCTCTTGCCATCCCGTCAAGTCAGGCTCGCACCACTCCCAGAGCGACTCTCTTATGAAGCTGACTTCACTCGAATTCGATGGCCAAACCCATCACTACCTGCTGTTTCATGATCAACTGCAACTGCCCCGCTGGTCCCTGGACAAGACCCAGGATACCGCCCACTTCGAACAGATCGGCAGCAGTCTGTTTCGCCGCCACGACGCCAGTCACTCCCTGTGCAAGCTGGTTGCCGACAAGCATCCACGCTGGTCGCTGGCCTGGTTGTGCCGCGATCAACTCGGCAAGCGGCTGATCGGTCACATCGACGCCCTGCGTGAATGGCGCAGTAACCGGATACTGCGCCAGGTCGGTCTCAATGTGGTGCCTTGCCAGGCAGCCGGGATCGCCATCAACCCTCTCAATCCCCTCGCCTCTTTCCTGGCGGTGCAGTACCTGCAAGATGCCGTTTCGGGGGAGGATTACTTTCTCGGCGCCGACGAGGCACAGCGCCTCGCCCTGCTACGCCGACTCGCCAGGGAGATTGCCACCCTGGCCAGCCACGGTTACTGCCACCGGGATCTCCATTTTGGCAATCTGATGATTGATCCCATGGGGGAGATCATCTGGATTGATACTCATGTACGTCGCCTGCCCTCTGGCGCCAAGGCTCGTCAGCAGATCCTGGCGGCCACCCTCAAACCCGGCAAGCTGCATGGGGAAGGCTATCGCGACTATCTGCTGCAACAGATTAAGCAGTGTCCCCTTCAAGTGCCTGTGCGCCACTGACGCCCGCTCATGGCCTCCACCCCATGAAAAAGCCGCTCCGAGGAGCGGCTTTTTGCTGTTTGCTTGCCACTCAGGGCAGCTTGACCAGGGGCTGCTCCCGCAGCTCTGTGGGACGGCCGGCCTGGATCTTATCCACCTGGGCCAGGGCCTGCTTCACCTCCTCCCCATTGCGCAGCAGGCGATAGGTCAGATCGAAAGTCTTGGTCTCCCCCGGCTGGATCCTGGGTACCAGCCCCAGCGGACGCTGGTACTTGGTGCTGTAGGCATAGCTGGTGCCGGGCTCGATACCGGTCACATAGCCCTGGGCCCGGGTGTCGGTGTTCTTCCACAGGGTCAGCACAGGCAGCTGGTGCGTGTTGTAACCCACAGCCACCCCGACATTGCCCGCTTTGTTGTTGAGCACCGCCAGGGTATTGCCGTCGGCATCGCTGTAGGGCACCAGGTTGAACACCATCTCGTCGAAGCCCTTGGTCGGCCCCAGGTAGGTTTGCCACCCCTTGAGCCCCACCTTGGCGTAGTCGTTGAACGGGGAGATCTGCTTCACCGGGGTGCTGACCCGCGCCCCCTCCTCCAGGATGGGCGCCCCGAAGTTGCCGTGATAGATGATCTGGTACTCGTTCTCGTAGTCGGCGTGGTTGGTCAGCTTGTCCTGCAAGGCAAACTCCGCCTGACCGGGCACTACGCTCAGCTGGGTCCAGGTGACCAGCTCGCTCATCTTGAAGGTGCGTTCGTCCACCCGGCCCCGCACGTGGATAGCGTAGGGCGGCTCCTCGTCCACTGTCACGCTGACCACGGACGCCGGTATGTTCTGCACCCGGCCGTGCAGGCTCTTGAGGCGACCATCGTCATCCACCCCGGGGTGGCCTGTCCACTCATAGCCGCAGCGCACCAGCATCTCGTTGAAGCCATCGAGCCAGCCGAGCCCGGCGCGGCTCTCCAGATCGATGAAGGCCGGGTTGACCACCTCCTTGACCGGGGAATCCCAGCCGAGGCGCACATCGGCCCCCTTGACCTCCTTGATCCCCATGCCACGGGTCGGCACCAGGGTGATCTTCATCACCCCGTTGTCGACGATGAGCAAGTCCACCCCCTCCTGGCGCCCGCCGTGCAGGCGCTTCTTCTCGATGGAGAAGGGCACCGGGCTCTTGATCCTCAGCTTGTCGCTGGTGATCTTCCAGTCCCCCACATCCAGCCCCTGCTGGGAATCGGTCAGCAGGAATTCGGCGGCCTGGCCAGAGCTCGCGCCCAGGGCGAGCAACACGGCAATGGAGAGTCTCTTCAACATGGCTTTATCCTCGTGTCTCTTGTTCTTGTGAGTGGTTTTCGTGAAAGCTGAATCGTTTCAGTGATCGAAAACTAGGCGCCTGACGCACCAGACTCAAGGGACAAAAGGGGGAAATGTGAGCCGTTTGACAATAAAGACGTCAATGGGCTTGCTGAAGTGAAGGCTGACTCACACTTCTTTTCCCGATAACAGGGCAGCCAGGAAGACGACCCGCGGCCATGAAAAAGCCGCTCCGAGGAGCGGCTTTTTGTATCAGGAGACGATCAGGCGGGCACTGTGCGGCCGAAGTAGTCGGCCAGGAAGTCGTCGAAACTCAGGCTGTCGCCCCGCTCCCGTTCCCGCTGTTTGAGCAGGGACTCCCGCGCCTCACCGGCAAAGTAAGCCTCATCCCAGTACTGCAGTTCACCGGCCAGCAACTGTTCGCGATACTGACTGGCCAAGGCGTCGCCGAAGCAGCCGTTATCCAGGTCGCTCTCCTTGAGCAGCTTGAGCAGGCGGGCCGAGTAGGTGAGTTCGGGGTTGTTGAGCTTGGCTCTGTGCGTCGCCACCGTCTCACGATAGCGATTACGGCCACAGCAACGGTCCAGCAAGGCCGCAACCTCGTCCAGCTCGTCAAACAGGCTGAGTCCGTACTCCTTGAGGCCAAGGGCTGTGCCCTGCTCATCTTCGAGCTGCAGGCCGGGGCGACGCCCCTCCAGCACGACCTTGTTCATGTTGCGACGATTGCGGGCGATCTCCTCTTCCGACAGCTGGGCAGAGGGACGCAGCAGGCACCACACCAGGAAGACGTCGAAGAAACGTACCTGCTCCACGTCGATACCGAGCGGCGTGAAGGGGTTCACGTCCACGGTGCGCAATTCTATGTATTCGATACCACGCTGCTCCAGCGCATCCGACGGCTTCTCGCCGCTGCGGGGGGTACGCTTGGGGCGGATAGGCGCATACAACTCGTTTTCGAGTTGCAAGACATTGTCATTGAGCTGGCGATACTCGCCGTTCACCTTGACCCCTATCTTGGCAAACTCGGGGTCATGGGTACTGATGGCCCGGCGCAGGGAGGCCACATAGGCAGGCAAGTTGTCGTGGCTGATATTGAGCATGCTCTGGGAGCTGCTGGTATAACCGAGATCGGACAGACGCAGGGAGGTGGCATAGGGCAGATAGAGAGTCCCCTTGCCAATCTTCTCGAACGGCAGGGTGCTGGTCCGCCCCTTGAGGAAGGATTGGCAGATGGCAGGGGAAGCGCCAAACAGGTAAGGCACCAGCCAGCCGAAGCGGTAGACGTTGCGAATAAGCCCCATGTACTTCTCGGAGATGAAGCGCTGGCTGCAACAGGGCTCCCCCGCCAGATCCTGCCATTCACACCAGAAGCTGTCCGGCATGGAGAAGTTGAAGTGGATGCCGGCGATCACCTGCATCAGGCTGCCATAGCGATTCTTGAGGCCCTGGCGATAGAGGGTCTTCATCCGGCCTATGTTGGAGCTGCCGTACTGGGCAAGCCGTATGCTCTCCTCGTCACCGACGAAGCAGGGCATGGAGAGCGGCCAGAGGCGCTCTTCGCCGATGTGCTGGCTGACATGGTGATGAATGTCGCCCAGCTGCTCCATCAGGCTCTCGATAGAGTCGGTGGCCGGGGTAATGAACTCCAGCAAGCTCTCGGAGTAGTCGGTGGTGATGTTGGCATGGGTCAGGGCCGAGCCCAGACTGCGGGGGTGATCCCCCTGGGCCAGGCCACCCTCGGGGGTGATGCGCAGGGTCTCGCGCTCCAGGCCACGCCGGATCCCCTTGAGGGCAGAGAGACGCTCCGGGGTTCCCAACGCCGCCAGTAACTCGCGCAGTGACAAGCTAGATGTGGTCATATTCAAGACTCATTGTTGGCCGCCCCAGTCGGGGCGGCACTCAGGCATGCCGCACGCTTCTCTAGGGAAGTTGCAGCGGATAGATAGGAAGATGAAGCTGGCTTAAGGGTTTTTCAAGCTTTTGCTTGTCTCCCACCACCACTATTACCATCTGCTTGGGATCGAGCCAGTGGGCCGCGCTCTGCTTTAGAGTCTCTTGTGAAACCGTTTTAATCAGTTGGCTCTGGGCCTGAACGAAATCCGGTTTCAGGTCATACATGATCATCTGCAGCAGGAAGCCCGCCTTCTGGCTCAGGGTCTCATAAGAGAGCGCATCCTGCTGGGAGACGGCACTGCGCATGTAGGCCAGCTCCACCGGGGTGGGGCCGCTCCCCTGATACCCTTCCAGCTCCTTGAGGAACTGGCGAATGGCATCCACGGTGGCATCCGCCCGCACATTGGCACCGGTGGCGAAGACACCGACATCACGATTGGCGGAGAAACCCGAGCTGGCGCCATAGGTGTAGCCCTTGTCTTCCCGCAGGTTGAGGTTGATCCGGCTGTTGAAATTGCCCCCCAGGTTGAAGTTCATCAGACCGGCGGTGAAGTAATCCCCCGTGGTATCAAACGCCATGGCGCGGCGACCGATGCGGATCACCGACTGGGGCGCCCCCGGCTTGTCCACCAGATAGATGCCCGGCTTGGCTTGCGCCACCTTGGGTTTGAGGTCGCCAAGGGTAGGGGCCGTGCCTTGCCATTCGGTCAGGAAGCCGAGCTGATCCTCCACCTGCTGCTGGGTGACGTCACCCACCACCACCACCTTGGCATGGCTCGAGTCGTAGTAGTGCTGATAGAAGCGCTTCACATCGCTCAGGGTCAGCTTGGCGACATCCGCGGGCAGACCCTCAGCCGGTTCCCCCAGACGGCTGCCCTTGCCATAGATCAGCTCGCGAAACGCCTGACCCGCCAGCCATTCAGGCTGCTGCTCGCTCTGCTTCATGCCTTGCAGCAACTGCGCCTTGGTGCGCTCAAAGTCTGCCTCACGCAGGCCGGGGCGCAGCCACAGCTCCTTCACCAGTGCCAGGGTCTGGGGCAGCTTGTCAGTCAGGCTGCTGATGGTGATCAGGTTGTTGTACTGGGCGCTGGAAAACTCGATGCTGGCCCCCAGCTTTTGCAACTCGTCGCTGAGCGCTGCCTCGGAGAGGCGTACCGACCCCTGCTCCATCATGGCCGCGGTCAGATTGGCCAGTCCCAGCTCCCCCTTGCTCTCGGCACTGATGCCACCGGGCAGGGCAATCATGATGGAGACGGCCGGGATCTCGTCACTCTGGCTGCCGATGATCTCGATGCCCTTGTCGAGCTTGCCATGCCAGATGGCCGGCACCTTGGCACTGACCGCATCGCTCACCCTGGGCTGCACACCGCGATCGAAACTGTCGGTCACCGGGCGCAGCGGCAGGGCCGCTTCATGCTTGTTGTAATCGGGTAGCTCACGCTTGGCCGGGGTGAAGTTGGGGGGAGCCACCTGCCACTGGCTCTTGCCTTTGGGCACCACACTCATCACCACCGCAGGCTTGCCCGCAATGAACTTGTCATAGGCCGCCTTGACCTGCTCCGGGGTCACCTTGCCAATGGCATCCAGGCTCTTGAACACGTAGTTGGGATCACCGGCCAGCACCTGGCCCATGGCCAATTGGCTGACCTTGCCCTCGACGCTATCGAGTCCCCAGATGGTGGAGGCGCGATACTTGCTGATGGCTTTCTCCAGATCCTCCGGCTTGAGGCCACGCTGGGCGAAGTCGCCGATCGCCTTGTCCACCTCAGCCTTGAGGCTCTTGAGGCTGCCATCCACCGCCGGGTTCGGATAGGCGTAGACGGTCAGGGTACAGGCCAGCTCCTCGCAATAGTGAGTGGCCCCCACTTCCAGCGCCTTGCCGGTCTTGACCAGGGATTGATAGAGCATGGAGCTGGCCGAACCGCCCAGCACATCGGCGAACATGTCCAGCGCAGGCTCCTGGGGATCCCCCAGGGCGACGGTCGGATAGTTGATGTAGAGCAGCGGCAGGTGTACCTTGTCTTCCAGGGTGATGTAGCGGGTCTCGGGCAGACTCACCGGCTCGGGGGTCGGCTCGGCAACCTCGGGCCCTCGGGGAATGGTGCCGAAGTACTGCTCAATCCAGGCCAGGGCCTGCTTGCTGTCAAAATCCCCCCCCAGAGTCAGGGTCGCATTGTTGGGGCCATACCAGCGCAGGAAGAACTGCTTGAGGTCATCCACCCCGACGCGGTCCAGATCCTCCACATAGCCGATCGGCTGCCAGGAGTAGGGGTGAGTGCGCGGGTAGAGCGCCTCGCCCACCCGCTCGCTCACCAGGCCGTAGGGCTGGTTGTCGACCCGCTGACCGCGCTCGTTCTTGACGGTGGCGCGCTGGATCTCGAACTTCTTCTGGCTGACCGCATCGAGCAGGAAGCCCATGCGATCCGCCTCCAGCCAGAGCACTTTCTCCAGCTGATTGGCTGGCACCGTCTCGTAGTAGTTGGTTCTGTCCTTGTTGGTGGTGCCATTCATGTCACCACCGGCCTCGTTGATGATGCGCATGTGCTCCTGATCCCCCACATGCCTGGAGCCCTGGAACATCATGTGCTCGAAGAAGTGGGCGAAGCCGGACTTGCCGACCGTTTCGCGCGATGAGCCGACGTGATAGGTCACATCCAGGTGCACCAGGGGATCCGATCTGTCCGGCGCCAGGATCACGGTCAGGCCATTGTCCAGCTTGTACATCTGGTAGGGAATGGCGAGCTGGCCCGCCGTCTTGGTCTGCTGGGATACCAGGGTTGGCGCGGCCAGAAGTGGCAGGCTGAACCCGAGCAATATGCCGAGTGGGATGAGTTTGTTCACTGTTACCTCGTAGATGAAAGGCACCGGCTAGAAGAATTGAATCGCCAGCAACAGGACCAGGCCATAACGGATTAACTTACCGAGACCGATGAGAATAAGCGAGCGCCAGAATGAGAGGCGCAGCCAGCCGGCCAACAGGCAGAGCCCGTCGCCGAGAATGGGCGTCCAGGCGAGCAGCAGACACCAATGACCATGTTGTTTGAGCCATCCAAGCGCCTTTTGTTCCCCACGTCCCTGAAAATCTTCGGGTTTTTTCTTGAAGGTCGCCAGCCAGCCGAGCCACCAGCTGGTCATGGATCCCAGGGTATTGCCGATGGTGGCCCAGAGTAGCAGGCTGGCCGGGCTCCACTCCCCCCGGCTCGCCATGGCCCCCAGCAGCAGCTCGGAGCCACCGGGCAAGAGCGTCGCCGAGCCAAAGGCGCTCAGAAACAGCCAGCCGAGACTCATCTCCATGAGAGGGGCGCCGCCCGGCCCGCAAGCCGAGCCTGATGCGCTCGGTCAGCCTGCGGCCTGTGGTTAGTCATCCACGCTCGCGGGCATGCGCAGCAGCAGTTTGCCACGAGTGTGACCCGCTTCGATGGCGGTGTGGGCCAGGGCCCCGTCGGCCAGCTCGAACTCGCGATTGATGCAGATCTGCGCCTCATCGATGCGCAGCAGGGTCAGCATCTGGGCCAGCTGCTTGGGATTGGGCTGCACCAGCATGCCGCGCACCTCGATGCCGCGCTCGCTGCCCGCCAGCTTGATCGCCTCCGCCGTGATGGTCGGCACTGTGATCAGGCGGCCGCCGCTGGCCACGCAAGCCAGCGCCGCCTTGCCACTCTCGCCACCGACCAAATCCAGGACCAGCTCAACCTGACCGACCTGAGCAGCCCAATCGGCATCGTGGTAATCGACCAGCCGCTCGGCGCCTATGCCGTGCAGGAAACCATGGTTATCCGGGCTGGCCAGCGCGGTCACCTTGGCGCCATAGGCCCTGGCCCACTGCACCGCCAGGTGGCCGACACCGCCCGCCCCGGCCAGGATCAGTACCCGCTGCCCCTGTTTGAGCTCACCATGGTCGAACAGGCCCTGCCAGGCGGTCAAGCCTGCCAGGGGCAGGGCCGCACCCTGTTTGAGGCTCACCTCTTCCAGCGGCACCAGCAGCTCGGCCGGGGTCAGGGCAGACTCGGCGTAGGCGCCGCCCTGCAGCGGGAAGCCGATCATGCCACACACCTTGTCGCCCACCTTGAGGGTCTCTACCCCAGGGCCAAGGGCTTCCACCACACCGGCCATGTCATAGCCTGGTGTCCAGGGCAGCTTGTCCTTGTTTTCGGCGGCGGCCCACCCTAGACCGGCGCGGGTCTTGGCGTCGATGGGGTTGACCCCGGCGTAACAGATGCGCACCCGCACCTCACCCTCGGCGGGCATGCCATCCAGAGAGGGGTTTAGTCTGAGTACCGAGGGGGGGCCGAATGCGGTAATCTGTAGTTGCGTCATTGCAGATTCCATCCTTATGGTTGACGGTGAGGCGACAGGATAACAGTGAGGACACCATGGCTCGAATGTTTCTTATCCCGCTGCTGCTGGCCCTGGCCTGGTGGCTGTTTCTGCTCTACTTTCGCATCCCCATCAAGCGGGGCGCCAAGGGCTTTTACTGGATCATCGGGCTGGGTGGCGCCCTTGCCGCCTTCCTCAGCCTGATGATGATACTCACCCACTAGAAAACCCCATGCTAACCGGGCTTAGCCCCCTCCCGTCGGAGCCTCGATGTCAGCTGGCACTGCCATTGACGCTGCTAACTTGCCCATCCAAGAGGCCCTGGGCGAGCCTCTCTGTCAGGGCCCAGTCTGATATTGACCCGGTTCGGATTGCCCGGTCTCTTGCAGGGCATAGTGACGGTTGCTGCCCTGGGTCAGCACCCCCTCGCGCATCAACTGCACGAAGATCTTGTCCACCTCTTCAAGGGGCAAGGAGAGCGCCTGAGCGACCGCCCGTTTACCACATTTGAGTCGCCCGCTTTGCAGACCCTGGCGTACCGCATCCAGCGGCGTGAGCTGGGGGGCTGGCTCAGATTGCCCCTCATCATGGTCATGCTGATCCATGCGCCCCCTCTCCCCTGAGACCCGGGAGACGACACACCCACTGCTGCGCTGAGCCTGCCAGTGGCGGCGAAAACGGGTCTCATCCCCAATCAGGGAGACGAAAAAGGCTCCGAACACATCGAGCAGCACAGAGAGGAAACAGACCAGCAAGAATTGCACCTGGCCTATGCTCACCCCCATCCCCTCCGCCAGACTGCTCATCAGCCCCAGCATCGAAGATTGTTCATTGAGCGGCTTGGCATCACGCTCAAGGCGCAGTTCATCCTGCTTCAATCTGAGCTGGGTATTGGCCTGCTGCAAACCACTCACCCCACTGGAGATGCGGGCCATTTCGATGTACTTGCGCGCCGCCTCCTCATTGAGGCGGATCTGGCGCTCTATGCTGTCGATCTGCTCATCAAAGCGCGCGACCTCCCGCTCATGTTTGGCCTGGATGCCGAGCACGGTGTTGGTGGCGCTGTTGATGCCCCCTATGCTGCCGCCGATGGAGATGGCCGCCAGCACGGCGTAGAACAGCAGTGACCAGAAGGCACCACCTAGCTCCCGCCGCGCCCGGCGCTCGCCATATTCGTACCAGATGTAGAATTTGCCGAGCTCAAAAATGATGGCAAGGCCGCCAAACAACCACTTCATCAAGGGGTTGTCGTCGATGGAGAGAAACAGCAACAAAGAGAAAACGATGGAGGCCAAGATGGCCAGCCCGGTAAAACCATAGACGGTGGTGAGTGCGAACCAGCCTTTGGGGTAACGTAACTGGGATGAGGGAGACGCTGGGGGCAAGGAGATGGCTGTCTGCATGATGCTGCGCTGGCGGTTGGAATATCAGACCGCCGATTATAGAGTCGCTCCGCCAAGATTGAAGGCTATCACTCTGAAATGGCAAGATATTACCGACGTTCGGACAGGGGATGACCAGTTCGGTCAGATTTTCGACCTAAATCCACTTTCCCCAGGCTCATTAGGCTGGGATCCAGCTAGCTGACACTATACTGGCACCAGTCATCACCACATCGAGGATCTATCATGCGACATAGCGCACTGCTGCTCACCCTGCTTGCCCTGAGCGCCACCACCCAGGCCGCACCACCCAGTAACAAAGATGGTGGCGTCAGCCTGTCGGGCGGCGCAATCAATGTCGATTTTGACACCAAGGAGTACGACTGGTGGCAGCACAACTGTCTGGATATCCGCATAGGGGACAGTCGCCTCAAGACTGACTGCGGCAACATGGATGGCAAATACCGCGATCACTACAATCGCAGCGTCCACGGTGACAACAATCCGGGCCAGGGTCACAACAAATCCAAAGGTAATAATGGCAAGGGTAAGCACAATTAAGCCCCCTCATTGCCCTGTTACCAGTAGTTTTCCGAGCTGATCTGACCCGGGGTACGGCGCAGATTTTTGGTCAGGCCCTGCTCAATCAGGGAGAGCTGGGTCGCCTTGACCATCTCGGGATTGCCGCAGATCAGTACCTGGCTCTGCTCGGGGCTAAAGCCCAGCCCCACTCGCTCTTGCAGGGCGCCGCTGTCGATGGCCGCTGGAATGCGACCCGCCATGGCATCCGGCCAGGGCTCACGACTGACGAAGGGCACATAGTGAAGCCGCGAGCCGAGCTGACTCTTCAGCGCGGCGATCAACGGCTGATAGCTGAGCTCTTCCCCCTTTCTTACCCCGTGCACCAGGATCAGATTCTCGAAGCGCAGCTCGGCCTCCCCCGCAGTCAAAAGCGAAAGGAAGGGACCGATGGCGGTGCCGGTGGAGAGCAGCCAGAGATCCCGTCCCGCCGGGATCTCATCCAGGGTGAGAAAACCGGTCGCCTGGGATTGCACCAGCAGTGGATCCCCCACGGCCAGGGCGCTCAGCGCGGGGGTCAGCTCGCCACCCGGGATCTCGACCAGATAAAACTCGTGATAGGGGGATGATGGCGGGTTAACGAAGGAGTAGGCGCGCTGAATGCGGCGCTCGCCCTGCTCGAGGGCCAGCTTGGTGAATTGCCCCGCTTGATAGGGGAGCAGCGGCGCTTCCACCTTCAGGGAAAACAGGGTATCCGTCCACTGGATACGCTCGATGACATGCCCTTCTACCCAAGCCGCCATGGAAACCTCTCTCGTTGCAACAGTCCCTTACTCTAACTCGGTGCCCCAAAATAAAAAACCCGCGCCGAGGCGCGGGTTTTCTTCTGCAAAAGCGAATCGCTATTACAGAGCAACAACCTGGATCTGTACGGTTGCCTTGACGTCAGCGTGCAGCTGAACAACAACTTCGTACTCGCCGGTGTTACGCAGAACGTTGCCCATACGGACTTCGCTCTTGGCAACAGCAACGCCGGCAGCAGTGATGGCATCAGCCACGTCACGGGTACCGATGGAACCGAACAGCTTGCCTTCGTCACCAGATTTGGAGGCGATAACAACAGCAGCCAGTTCACCCAGCTTGGCAGCGCGCTCTTCAGCGGCAGCTTTACCGGCAGCCAGTTTGGCTTCCAGTTCAGCACGGCGAGCATCGAAGGTCTCGATGTTGGCCTTGGTAGCCATAACGGCTTTGCCTTGCGGGATCAGATAGTTACGGGCGTAGCCAGCTTTAACGTTGACTTGATCACCCAGACCGCCCAGTTTGGCGATTTTGTCGAGCAGGATAACTTGCATTACCTTTCCTCTATGAGAGTTGAGTTAGGCTTAAGTGCCGGACCGATTCTTACTTGTTGTGCAGATCGGTGTACGGCAGCAGAGCCAGGTAACGAGCACGCTTGATGGCGCGTGCCAGCTGACGCTGATACTTGGCGCGAGTACCGGTGATACGGCTCGGTACGATCTTGCCAGATTCAGTGACGTAGTTTTTCAGAGTAACGATATCTTTGTAGTCGATCTCGGTAACGTTCTCGGCAGTGAAGCGGCAGAACTTACGACGACGGAAATAACGTGCCATGGCCTTTATCCTCTATGTCAGTGATCTAAGAATTACTCTTCGGAAGAAGCTTCAGTCGCTTCTTCGCGGCGCTCGTCGTCACGACGTGGGAAGCGCTCTTCTTTGGCCTTGGCCATCGGAGAAACTTCAGTCACAGCGTGCTTGGTGCGCATGATCATGTTGCGGATAACGGCATCGTTGAAGCGGAAGTTGGTTTCCAGCTCATCGATAACGGCTTGCTCTGCTTCTACGTTCAGCAGAACGTAGTGGGCTTTGTGCAGCTTGTCGATCGGGTAAGCCAGTTGACGGCGGCCCCAATCTTCCAGGCGGTGAATAGTGCCGCCGGCAGTGGTGATGGCGCCAGTGTAACGCTCGATCATGCCGGGGACTTGCTCGCTCTGGTCCGGATGAACCATGAAGACGATTTCGTAATGACGCATTTTAGCTCCTTACGGATTAATTCAGCCTCCGCCCAGGTGCAGCCAGACCTCGGAGGCAAGGAACGTATGGTGTTTAGACGCTGCTTTCATAGGGCGGCGTATTGTACGAAATCGACACACCGACTGCAACTGGCCGTTGTGATTTTGATAGCCGATAGTTTCTCCTGCCGCCCCCTTCTGCCCACGCCAGAGCCACAGGCATTACTGGCCGAGTAAATAACGGCTCTTTCCTATCGATCCCATCCAAAAACCCAATTGATAATAGTTATCAGTTACAGCTATGCTAGGGCTATATCCTTATGGAGGGTGCCGTTATGCAACCCGCAGTCAGTGCCATAGTGACCCAGCGCAAACTCAGATTCAGCCTGTTGGGCCCCGCCTTTATCGCCGCCATCGGCTATATAGACCCGGGCAACTTCGCCACCAATATCCAGGCGGGCTCCACCTTCGGTTATCAACTGCTGTGGGTGGTGGTCTGGGCAAACCTGATGGCCATGCTGGTACAGACCCTCTCGGCAAAGCTCGGTATCGTCACCGGCAAGAACCTGGCCGAACACATTCGCGACCGGCTGCCCAGACCGGCGGTCTGGGCGTACTGGGTACAGGCGGAGATCATCGCCATGGCGACCGATCTCGCCGAATTCATCGGGGCGGCGGTGGGCTTCAAGCTGCTGCTCGGCGTGACCCTGATGGAGGGGGCCTGCATGACGGCGGTGATCACCTGGGGCATTCTCATGTTGCAGAGCCGCGGCCAGAAGCCCTTGGAGTGTGTGGTCGGCGGCCTGCTGCTGTTCGTGGCAGCCGCCTATCTGGTCGAGCTGATGCTCTCCCGCCCCCATCTGCCCAGCCTGCTGGAAGGGGCCCTCTTCCCCGGTCTGCCCAACAGTGAGGCCATCTACCTGGCCGCCGGCATCCTGGGCGCGACAGTCATGCCCCATGTTATCTATCTGCACTCGGCGTTGACCCAGCACGGCGAAGGGCAAGGCTCGGTCGACCAGCGTCTGCACAGCACCCGGGTCGATGTGGCCATTGCCATGACCATCGCCGGTTTCGTTAACCTGGCCATGGTGGCCATGGCCGCGGCGGCCTTCCATGCCACGGGTAACCAGCACGTGGCCGAACTGGAGTCCGCCTACCAGACGCTGACCCCCTTGTTGGGTCAGGGGGCGGCCACCCTGTTTGGCCTCTCCCTGGTCGCCTCAGGCATCTCCTCCACCGTGGTGGGAACCCTGGCGGGCCAGGTGGTGATGCAAGGCTTCGTGCGCTTCACCATTCCGCTCTGGCTGCGCCGCCTCATCACCATGGCTCCGGCCTTCATCGTGATTGCCATGGGCCTCAACACCACCGAAGTCCTGGTACTGAGCCAGGTGATCCTGAGTTTTGGCATAGCCCTGGCGCTGATCCCGCTGCTGATGCTGACCGGGGAGCGGGCCCTGATGGGGGAATATCGCAATCATCCTGTCACCCAGGCGCTGGGGCGTCTCATCGTCGCCTTGGTCATTGGCCTCAACGCCTACCTGCTGGTCTCCCTGCTCTGATCTCCCCCAGGCTCATTAACCCAAGTTAATGAGCCTGGGCCCCCTTTGCGCTATCCTGCCCTTCAATCCCATTGCAGGAGTGTCCCATGCACCATACCCGCGCCAGCTTCGTGCTGGGTCATCACAACGAGCTGGCTAAGGTGATCCATTGCCAAGTCGGTGAACCGACCCTGCTGGTGACAGACCTCAGCCCCTTTCACCCCCAGAGTCATCTCTGGCCCGATCAGCCGGGGGATATGGGCAGGGTGCGCTGGGAGGGGGGTGAGGCCAAGGTGGCCCCCTGTCGCATGGGGGCTATCAGCCCTGCGGGTGAACTCTTTGTCGATCTCGATATACCCGTGAAGCGGGGTGAGCCCGGTTGGGCGTTCGTGGTGGTTCACCCCTTGTCCGGTCGATATGACCTGGCAGTCGGCACCGAGATAAGCCTGCAGGTGGATAGCGAGCGACGCCTCGCCCTTAGCCTGGGCCACAGCGGCTGCCACCTGGCGGCGCTGGCCCTCAACCGGACACTCGTCCCTTACTGGCGCAAGGAGGTGAGCGAGCGCGACGCCCTGGATCAGCCCGACTTTGACCGCCTCGCCATCCAGACCTCGCGGGTCGAGTCCATGGGCTCCCAAGAGCAGTACCGGATCGGCAAGAGTCTGCGCAAGAAAGGTATCAACGGCGAGGCACTGCTGGCAGCACTCGAACAGATTGAAGGCAAGGTCAACGATCAGCTGGCGAAGTGGCTGGCGGCTGGAGGGGCTATCCGTCGCAGCCGGGCTGGCGAAGCCATCATAGACTCGCGCTATTGGCACTGTGCACTCGAAGGCCAGGAGGTGACTATCCCCTGCGGGGGTACCCATGTGACCGATCTGGCCGAATTGGGCCAGGTGCGGGTGCAGCTCGCCCCCTGCGAGGAGGGCTTTACCCTGATCACCCGGGTCACTCCTTAAGCCAAACATCAGGCCGGTAGCATACCGGCCTGATGTAGTCACCCATCAGCCGAGGCGGATCAACAGGATACCGCAGAGGATCACCAGCGCGGCCCACAGCCGTACCCGACCCAGTTTCTCCCCCAGCCAGCACCAGGAGAGCAGCACCGCAAACAGCACGCTGCTCTCGCGCAGCGCCGCCACCAGCCCGATGGGCGCCTGGGTCATAGCCCAGATGACGATGCCGTAGGCCAGCAGTGACAAGACGCCGCCGAGGGCGCCGGTGCGCCATGCCGCGAGACTGAGCGCGCGCCAGGCGGTGCGACTCTGCCAACCCATCAGCAGCGGCATCATCAAGGCCGTCAGGGCAAACAGCCAGAGGGTATAGCGCACCGGTTCTCCGGCCGAGCGGGCGCCAGCCCCGTCGGAGAGGGTATAGGCGGCGGTGAACAGCGCCGTGATCAGCACGGCACGCAGGGCCGCAGGCGCCAGTCTGACACCACCGCGCCAGGCCATCAGCAACACCCCGCTGATCAGCACCAGGGCACCCGCTATCGCCATCCCACCGGGCACCTCCCCCAGCAGCAGAGCCCCGAGCAAGAGGGTCACCAGGGGGGCACTGCCACGGGCCAGGGGATAGACTTGGCCAAACTCTCCCAGCCGATAGGCACGACCGAGAAACAGGCAGTAGCCGCAATGCAGCAGGATGGAGAGTGCCAACCAGGGGTATTCGGCAGGCGCTGGCAACCCCACCAGCGGCAAGAAGGGGGCGGCAAACAGCCCGGAGCAGAGGGAGACCAGCAAGACGCTGACCCGCCCCTCGGCCTGACGCTTGGCCAGCGCATTCCAGAGGGCATGCAGCAGCGCGGCCAGCAAGATGGCCGCAAAGAGGGTGGATGTCACGACGGAGTTCCTGTCACTATGAGCGAGGCAGGCTACCCTATTTTCGGTGCCACAACCGGGATCGGCCTCATAAGCTGCTCATATGAAAAACCGGCAAGCGGCCGGTTTTTCATTGGCAGGAACACAGAGCGCGCTAGCGCAGGCGACGCTGCCAATGGATGGCCAGCAGGATGAAACCCACGCCGACCCAGAGGTTCCAGCTCGGGATCTCGCCAAACAGCCAGACCCCCAGCAGCACCACGAACATCAGCCCGGAGTACTCGGTCGTCGCGATGCGGTTGGCCTCGACCTGCCGATAGGCATAAATGCAGCTGGCATGGTAGAGCAGTTGCATCACGCCGCTGCCCCCGATCAGCACCAGCAAACGCCAATCCACCGGCTGCCACTGATGCACCGCCAGCCCCGCCGTCAGCGGCAGCGCCAGCAGGTTGGCCCAGAACAGGGTCGCCACCACAGAGATACCCGCTGGCAGCTTGCGACCGGTGACATTGAACAGTGCCAGGGTAAAAGCCGTGACCAGCGCCCCCAGCCCGGCCAGATGGAAGTCCCCCGGTTTGAGTACAAATACCACCCCGAGCAGCCCCATCCCTCCCAGCAGCCAGACCCGGGAATTGATCTTCTCCTTGAGCAGCCAGGCCGCCAGCGGCAGGGTCAACAGGGGAGAGACATAGAAGATGGCGTTGGCCGTGGCGAGCGGCAGCTGGGTCAGGGCCAGCATCATGCCCCCACCGCCGATCAGACAGAGATGGCCGCGCAGCAGGTGCCATTTCCAGGCCCCCAGTCCCCAGGCCGCTCTCGGCACCCGCAGCATGAAAGGCAGCAACACCAGCAGGGTCAGCAGCTGGCGCAGGAACATGTATTGGAAGGGACTGAAACCGGGGCCGATCAGCTTGACCAGCACATCGGAGAAGGCCTGGGCCAGATTGCCCAGCACCAGGGTGATGATGGCGAAGGTTTGCAGATCGAGGGCGAAGCGCTTGCGGATCAGCTCCATCGCCCCTCCCCATTCAGGACAGGGGCAGTCATAAATCGGTGAAGCAGCAAGGCTTTCGGATCTTGTTCAGTATTTATCGCAAGATTTGCCACTTTAGGATGCCTCTGCCGAATATTGTCGATTAATCATTCAAAGAATACGGACTAAGTCCGAGAGAGGCATCCGTTTTTTTTACTACCTCAAGACATAATAATTTCATTGTTATGCCAAAAAGGCATTAGAGGTCCTGAGGGTTGCGCACAAGGTCGCTCACCCTCAGGGGCGAACCATGCCGATGTGCAGTATGTCATCTTCGAGATAGGCCTCCCCCTCGGGTCGATAGCCGTGACGGCCATAGAACCCCTGCAGCTGCGCCTGGGCACCCAGGTAAATGGGCGCCTGGGGCCAGAGCCGTTCGCACTCGGCGCTTGCCGTTTCCATCAACTGATGGCCCAGACCGCCGCCACGGGCCTCAGGCGCCGTCACCACCCGCCCTATCACCGCATGGCCCGGCTTCACGACATCGGGTGCCAGCAGGCGAGCATAGGCGACCAGCTCACCGTCTTGCCACCCCAGCAGGTGCAACACATCGCCGCGCTTGTCCAGCCCATCCAGATCGAGGAAGGGGCAGGTCTGCTCCACCACGAACACCCGCGAGCGCAGTACCAGCAGGTCATAGAGTTCATGTAACGAGAGGGCGTCGAAGCCCTTGAGGGTCCAATCCATAACTGACTCCTTGGGAAGAAGCCGCCAGCATAGCGTCCCGCCAGCGGCCCCGCATTAACCTTGGTTAACGGACGGTAGGGATTTTCATGCAGGGAAAGTGCGAGACGCCTTAGCGAGATCGCAGTCTTTTCCGGATCCGGCTCAGGCTGATGGGGGTGATGCCGAGATAGGCCGCCACCTGATGATCCGGCAGACGGGCATCGAGGGCGGGGAAATGGGTCAGGAAGTGCTGATAACGCGCCTCCGGGGTGCCAGTCAGCAACAACAGCTCCTTCTCCTCCTTGATGCGCAGCTGGACGGCGATCAGATGCTGGTACCAGGCGGGCCAAAGGCGGTGCTGACGCAAGCTGGCGAGGGGAAATACCCGCAGACGGCACGGCTCCAATGCCTCCACGCTGTAGCGGGCGGGCTGACCACTGAGCTGATGATGGAAATCGAGAAACTCATCCCCCTCCCAGTAGAACTCCTTGATGTATTCGCGGCCGTCATCGAGGGCGACCCGGGCTCGCAACAGCCCTTGCTCGACCCTCACGAGCAGGTCAGGGCTCTCCCCTGCCCGCCACAAACACTCTCGCGGCGCCAGATGCTGCAAACGGGCAAAAGAGAGGAGGCCATTGGCCTCCTGCTCATCGATGTGGGGATCCCAGCTAAACAGGGGTCGCTCCATGGCGTTCACTCAACCACGGCGCTGACGCACCACTTCGAACAGGCAGACACCGGTGGCCACCGAGACGTTGAGGCTGGAAACCGCCCCGGCCATGGGGATGCTGACCAGCTCGTCACAATGCTCACGAGTCAGACGACGCATGCCCTTGCCCTCGGCGCCCATCACCAGCGCCATGGGTCCGGTCAACTTGGCCTGATAGAGGTCGTGATCCGCCTCGCCGGCGGTGCCGACCAGCCAGATGCCGCGCTGCTGCAACTCGCGCAGGCTGCGGGCCAGGTTGGTGACCTGGATGAGCGGCACCACGTCGGCGGCGCCACAGGCGACCTTGCGCGCCACCGAAGTCAGGCCGGTGGCCTTATCCCGTGGCACTATCACCGCATGCACCCCAGCCGCATCGGCGCTGCGCAGGCAGGCACCGAGATTGTGGGGATCCGTCACCCCGTCCAGCACCAGCAGGAAGGGCTGCGCCTTCTGCTGCTCAAGCTGGTCCAGCAAGCTGGCCAAGTCATGCTCGGCCAGCTTGGGGGCCTCGATCACCTTGGCCATGATGCCCTGGTGATTGTTGCCTTCGGCTTTATCATCGAGGGTCTTGCGGTTCACGCTCTGCACCTTGAGGCCCAGGGATTCCAGCTCATCCAACAGCGGTTGCAGCCTGTCGTCGTCGCGCCCCTTGAGGGCCCACACTTCAATGAAACGCTCTGGCTCACGTTCGAGCAGGGCGGCCACGGCATGGATGCCATATATCAGTTCACTGCTCATTTCGTACTCTTGGCCTTGTCACGCGCCTTCTTGCTCGGACGGCGGTTGTTGGGTTTGGCGGCCGTGGTCTTCAGGGGTTTGCCCTCCTGACGACGCTCATGGCGGCGATTGCTCTTGGCCTTCTCGCTCTTGATCTCGGCCTGTTTGCGCGCCATCTCCTTGGCATTCTTGCCGGTCGCCTTGAGGGGCTCCTCCACCATGGTGAAGTCGATCTTGCGATCATCCAGATTGACGGCCATGACCTTGACCCGCACCCGATCACCCAGACGATAGCGACGGCGGAAGTTCTCGCCGATCAGCTGCTGATGCATGGGGTCGAACTGGTAGTAGTCATTGTCGAGGGAGCTGATGTGCACCAGACCGTCGATGTGGATCTCCGCCAGACGCACGAAGAAGCCAAAGCCGGTGACGCTGGCGATGACGCCGTCGAACTCGTCACCCACGTGATCCAGCATGTACTCGCACTTGAGCCAGTCGGCCACATCGCGGGTGGCATCATCGGCACGGCGCTCTGTCATGGAGCAGTGCTCGCCCATGGGATCCACTTCTGCCAGCTGATAGTGGTAACCGCCACTCGGGGTCCACTTGTTACGCTGGGCCGCCTGCTCCTTGGCCGCCTGGAACTTGATGGCACGGTGCAGGATCAAATCAGGATAACGGCGGATCGGCGAGGTGAAGTGAGCATAGGACTTCAATGCCAGACCGAAGTGACCTATGTTATCGGCCTGATAGACCGCCTGGCGCATGGAGCGCAGCAACATGGTGGAGAGCAGCTCGGCATCCGGACGGCCTTCGAATTTGGCAGCCAGCTCGGCGAAATCTTTCGGCTCGGGTTCCAGACCGCCTTTGAGCTCCAGGCCCAGTTCGGCAAGGAAGCCACGGAAGTTGGTCAGGCGCTCTTCACCCGGACGGTCATGCACCCGGAACAGGGCGGCAGCCTCGTTCTTCTCGATGTAGCGAGCCGCAGCCACGTTCGCCATGATCATGCACTCTTCGATGATCTTGTGCGCATCGTTGCGCACCAGCGGCACGATGCGATCTATCTTGCGCTGGGCGTTGAAGATGAAGCGGGTCTCTTCGCTCTCGAACTCCACGGCACCGCGCTGATGGCGGGCATGCTTGAGCGCCTTGTAGAGGTTGTTGAGCTCCTCGATATGCCCCACCAGAGGGTCATACTGATGGCGCAACTTGGCATCGCCATCCAGCATGGCTGCCACCTTGTTGTAGGTCAGGCGAGCGTGGGAGTTCATCACGGCTTCGTAGAACTTGTAGCCGGACATGCGGCCGCCGGAGGAGATGGTCATCTCGCACACCATGCAGAGCCTGTCCACCTGCGGGTTCAGGGAGCAGAGGCCGTTGGAGAGCACCTCAGGCAACATGGGCACCACGTACTCGGGGAAGTAGACGGAGTTGCCACGCTGATAAGCCTCACCATCCAGGGCGGTACCTGGGCGAACATAGGAGGAGACGTCGGCAATGGCAACCCAGAGGCGCCAGCCACCACTCTTCTTGGCCTGGCAGAAGACGGCGTCATCAAAGTCGCGGGCATCTTCACCATCTATGGTCACCAACGGCAGGGAACGCAGGTCGATGCGGCCAACTTTGGCTTCTTCCGGCACCTGCTCGCCCAGCCCAGCAATCTCCTTGGTCACTTCATCGGGCCAAGTGTGAGGAATGCCATGGGTGCGCAGGGCTATGTCGATTTCCATGCCGGGGGCCATGTTCTCGCCCAACACTTCCAGCACGGTACCGACCGCATTGATGCGCGCCGTGGCACGCTGAGTGACACGCACCACAACCACTTGGCTCTGGCGAGCGCCCTTGTTTTCCCCTTCAGGGATAACGATGTCCTGGCCGATGCGGCTGTCGTCCGGCACCACGAAGCCCATGCCGTTCTCGACGAAGTAACGCCCGACGATGTCAGCCTCACGCGCCTTGAGCAGACGCACGACGCGCGCCTCCTGGCGGCCCTTGCGATCGATCTCGGTCGGTTGCACCAGCACGTAATCGCCGTGCATCAGCTTTTGCATCTCGCGGTTGTTCAGGAACAGATCCGATCCACCACCTTCAGGGCGCAGAAAACCGAATCCATCTTTATGGCCGAGCACATAGCCTTTCACCAGATTCAGACGATCCGGCAGGGCATAACATTGGTTGCGGGTGAAGACCAGTTGTCCGTCACGCTCCATGGCGCGCAGACGACGGCGAAGGGCTTCCAACGGCTCTTCTTCAGTCAGCTTGAGGACTGTGGCCAGCTCTTCACGGGACATGGGTTTTTCATGACCGCGAATAAGCTCCAGCAGCATTTCGCGGCTGGCGATGGGATTCTCGTATTTCTCGGCCTCTCGTTGGAGGAAAGGATCTTTTTCAGACATAAGCAGGCCTTAGAATAAGTAATGACTCGGCTAGTATATCGGAGGGGGGAGCTAATGGCATCCACCTGCTGCCTTTTACAACATCTCTCTGTCATACTGGCCGAAATTGTGTGCCCCATAAGACATGGAACTCATGAGCAAGGATTCATTCGCGCAGTCCGCCGCCTACCTGAAGCAGGCGGTTCCTCTGATGATCAAGTATCAGATCCCCACCACGCCTGCCAACTATACCCTCTGGTACAGCTATGTGTCGGCCAGCATGCCCGAGCTGAATCACGCCATCGATCAGGCCATCAAATTGCAGGGCACCTGCTCGTTGACGACCTGTGAGCGCCTGTTCCATCAGCATCTGGCGGCTCAGGACGAACAGCAGATCGAAACCATGAAGCTAAGCCTCGCGGCCATGACCAGCGAACTTGGCCATACCATGCAGGATGCACTGTCAGACACCGGCGCCTTTCAGACCATGCTGGATCGCAGCTTCGATCGACTGAGCCAGATCGAGGATGAGGGGCTCAGCCTCGACGATACCATGGGTATATTACGGGATCTGGTGCGCGAGTCTCGCGATGTGCGCATGTCGACCATGCACTTTCGCAGCCAGCTAAGCAATGCCGAGAAGGAGATCAAGGAGCTGAGGGAGATGCTCAACGAGACCCGCAAGCTCGCCAATGAGGATGCGCTGACCGGCCTGCTCAACCGACGCGCCTTCGGACTGGAACTTGAGAGCCTGATCCGCAGCCGTCATCCCTTCTCCTTGATCCTGGCCGATATCGATCGCTTCAAGAGCTTCAACGACGAATACGGCCACCTGCTTGGCGATCAGGTGTTGCGCGCCTTCAGCCAACGCATGCGCGAAGGCTGCCGGGATGGCATCACCGCTTACCGCCTCGGCGGTGAGGAGTTCGCCCTGCTGCTGCCTGGCCGCAACCTCTCCCTTAGCCGTCAGATGGCAGAGAGTCTGCGTCGAGCCATAGAGAAGATGTCGATCCTGGATCGCAAGTCTGGCAAGCGCATCGATCACATCACCTCGTCGTTCGGGGTCGGTGAGTTCAACAGCCAGGAGACGGGGGATACCCTGGTAGAACGTACCGACAAGCTGCTCTACAAGGCAAAGGAACTGGGTCGTAACCGGGTGATGCCACTGGCACTCTGACGGTCTTGTCTGCTTACCCGCCACCAAAAAGAGGGGCCGCTATCAGCGGCCCCTCTCGTATTTGTCTTCCCCTATTACAGGGATTTGAGCTGCTCTTCCGGCAAGGCGAGCGCATCGTTGTGGTTTACACCCACCCCACGAGCCAGCACGTTGCGGGCAATATCCTGAGCTTCATCCAGAGAGTGCATGGCATAGGTGCCGCACTGATAGAGGTTCAACTCGGGGATCTGGGACTGATCCTGCACCTTGACCACATCCGCCATGGCCGCCAGCCAGGCTTTGCCAACCCGCGCCTCATCCGGCGCACCAATCAGGCTCATGTAGAAGCCGGTGCGGCAACCCATGGGGGAGATATCGATGATCTCGACCCCGTCACCGTTGAGGTGATCGCGCATGAAGCCAGCAAAGAGATGTTCGAGCGTATGGATGCCACGCTCGGAGAGGATCTCCTGATTCGGCAAGCAGAAGCGCAGATCGAACACGGTAATGGTGTCTTTGCTCGGGGTCTGCATTGTCTTGGCCACCCGCACGGCAGGGGCTTCCATACGGGTATGGTCGACGGTAAAACTGTCCAATAACGGCATGTCTGAACTCCTGATTAGTTACGAAAACCAGCCCCCGCTGGAGAGCTGATCCTTGCATTGTCGATACTGGGCTCCGTAGCGCTGGGCACGGGCCTCTACCTTGCGGGAGACCTTCATCAGCCACCCCTTGCTGCGGTAGCTGCCACGGCGATAGCCACCCCAGCCTTCGTGATAATTCAGATACTGGCCGTAGGCATCCCACTTGGAGGTGCCATTGAGCTTCTGAGCCTTGTTAGTGTACCAGCCCATAAAATCGATGGCGTCGGCAAAGTCATCGCGGCTGCTCCAGCTGTTGCCGGTCTCCCGCTGATAATCATCCCAGGTATCATCTTTGACCTGGGCATAGCCATAGGCCGAACTGGCACGTCCCGTGGGGATAAAGAGGAAATACCCCATAGGTGGCTGGGCATCATGTACGAAGGAGGACTCCTGATACATCATGGCCATCACCACCTG
Organism: Aeromonas rivuli; assembly: GCF_000820045.1. Classification (GTDB taxonomy): domain Bacteria; phylum Pseudomonadota; class Gammaproteobacteria; order Enterobacterales; family Aeromonadaceae; genus Aeromonas; species Aeromonas rivuli. The sequence goes on from NZ_CDBJ01000100.1 coordinate 30,482, forward strand.
GACCGGCGTGCCCCAACGTTTCGACATGTCGAGGGCCGCCTCATGCCAGTCAGGCTTCTCACGAAAGATCTGACACAGATTTTCCGGCTGGGCCGGCGGCGAACTACTGCAAGCGGCGAGCCCCAACGACAGGCTCCCAAGCACGAGGCGCTTCCACATCAGATAGCGTCTTCGTTCTCTTCGCCGGTGCGGATGCGGATCACCCGTTCAACCTCACACACGAAGATCTTGCCATCCCCTATCTTGCCGGTGCGGGCCGTGTTCTGGATAGCCTCGATGCAGGCGTCCAGCTCCTCGTCTTGCACGATCAGCTCAACCTTGACCTTGGGCAGGAAATCCACCATGTATTCGGCACCGCGATACAGCTCGGTATGACCCTTCTGGCGTCCGAAGCCTTTGACCTCGGAGACCGTCATGCCGTTGATGCCAATCTCGGCCAGGGCTTCCCGTACATCGTCCAGCTTGAATGGCTTGATGATGGCTTCAATCTTCTTCATGGTGACTCCTTACCAGTTCTGTTTGCCAAACCCGGATGTGATGGGGTAACGGCGATCCTTACCAAAATTACGGGGCGAGATACGTGGCCCCACCGCGGCCTGACGGCGCTTGTATTCGTTGATGTCCACCAGCCGGATCACCTTGCGCACTACCGCCTCTTCAAACCCTTCTGCCACCATGTCGGCGACCGAAGCATCTTGCTCCACATAGCGTTGCAAGATGGCATCGAGGATCTCATAGGGGGGCAAGCTGTCTTGATCCACTTGGTCAGGGGCCAGCTCTGCCGAAGGCGGCCTGTCGATGACCCGCTGTGGGATCACATAGTTGACGCTGTTGCGGTATTCGCAGAGTTGGAACACCAGCGTCTTGGGTACGTCCTTGAGCACATCAAAGCCGCCCGCCATGTCACCATACAGGGTGGCATAACCCACGGCCATCTCGCTCTTGTTGCCGGTGGTCAGCACGATGCGGCGCCGCTTGTTGGAGATCGCCATCAAGAGCACACCGCGGCAGCGCGCCTGCAAGTTCTCTTCCGTGGTATCCCGGGCGGTGCCCTCGAACAGGGGGGCAAGCTGAGTCATGAAGCCCTCAAACATGGGCTCGATGGAGATGATGTTGAATTCAACTCCCATTCGCTCGGCCTGCTCTTTGGCATCTTCCACGCTCATCTGAGCCGTGTAGCGGAACGGCATCATCACCGCCTGCACCTTGTCATTGCCAATCGCATCGCCGGCGATAGCGAGGGTCAATGCCGAATCGATACCGCCGGACAGACCCAGCACGGCACCCTGGAAGCCATTCTTGGTGACGTAATCACGTACCGCCAGCACCAAAGCCTGATAGACCTCAGCCAAGGGAGCCAGAGGCGCCGCAGGCTCGCGCTCTTTGCGGGGCTGACCATTGTCAAAATGAACCAGCGCCAGTTCCTCTGCGAAGGGAGCCAATCGGTGAGTCAGCTCCCCCTGGCCGTTGAACACCTTGGAACAGCCGTCGAACACCAGCTCATCCTGACCGCATACCTGATTGAGATAGACCAGCGGCAGGCCAGTCTGGCCGCAGCGCTCCGCCATCAGCTCGCGACGGATCCAGGGTTTGTCCTTGTCATAGGGCGAGGCATTGATGGTGAGCAGCAGCTCGGCCCCCGCCGCCTTGGCGGCCATGGCCGGACCCGGTTGCCACAGATCTTCGCAGATAAGCAGGCCCAGTTGATGGCCTCGCAAATTCACCACACAGGTCTCGTTGCCAGCGCTGAAGTAACGCTTCTCGTCAAAGACCCCGTAATTGGGCAAATCTTGCTTGAAATAGCGGGCCAGCAGTTCACCGTTATCGTACAAGGAAGCGGTATTGTAGAGTTTGCCATCCTTGCGCCAGGGGTGGCCCAGCAAGATGGCACAGGAGCCCTGCCAGGCGGCAATGCGAGCCAGGGCCGCCTCGACCCGTATCATGAGATCGGCGCGCAGCAAGAGATCTTCCGGCGGATAGCCGGTCAGGGCCAGTTCGGAGCAGACCAGCAGATCGGCCTCTTGTGCTGAGGCTTGCTCGGCAGCGGCCAGAATTTTGTCACAGTTATCTTCGATGGCGCCTACCGTCAGGTTTAACTGGGCAAGCATCAGGGAGAGGGCTTTTGCCATGGCGATGCATCTTGAATTCGAAAATGATGGGGAATAATAAAGAAAAGGCGCTGGCTGTGCCAGCGCCTTGGCTCCCGCGACGGACCTTAAGGGGAGGGGGAGGAGCAGGTCAAGTTGGCTGCGTTGGTGACGCCATTGTCGACCAACAGAGTGCAGGGGCCATTGATGACCTGAGAACCATCCGCTGGCGGAGCCATGGGAATGCTTAACGTGCTCGGCCTCAGAAGGAAGTTGATATTACCACTCCCAGAATGCGAGAAACTAACCACCAAAGTACTATTCTGCTCTGCCGTGCAAACATATATACCAACTTGGTTGGTACTTGCAGGCTCATCAATATGGCAAGAGGAAGAGGGGTAAATATCCAAGTTTTTGAAATAATCTTTATTACAAGCTTTTGGTGCTGGATTCTGTTTGCTGGTTTGTTCCAGGCATTGCACCTTGCCGGTCACCGTCAATGTCGGTTGAGCCACTACTGTGCTGTCAACTTTGACCGCCAACTCGGTACTGAGTGCCAAGCTCTGATCCCTGGGGGAAATAAGCGTCGCCGTCACCCCAGAATTGCCCTGATAAACCGTCGCCTTGACCTTCACACTCTGCAGTACCTGACTGCTGTCTTTGGTTGATTTCTTGGTCGTCAGATAGCCACGACTGTAGCTGCCAAAATAGTAGTTATTGAGATCGACTATGGTATCGATCGGCTCATTGCTGATGGTACCGTAATCGGTCACCGCTCCCGTTAGCTGACCACTGAGTGGCGTCATGGACCATTCCGCCAGCATAGTCAGGTTGATATCCTGAAAAGGCACCTTGGCCAGATAACCGGCGACACTGGTATCTATACCGCTCAAATAAGTCGGATCGAGAATGTCGACATAAATGCCGCGGGCGATCAGCTGCCGGGTACCGGTATTGACAGTAATGGCGGTCGCCGTATCACCACCACCAGCCGCATTGGTAGCAAGCCAGTCGCTAAATTCGCTGATGGTCGGAGCCGTTGCCGTGGGGTTGGAGGTCCAGTTCAGAGTCTGCTTCTGCCAGTCAACATAAGCCTTGACCACATATTTGATGTAATTCTCATAACTTATCTGATTGGCTGCTGTGGCAAGAAAATCCGAGGTAGTCACTATCACTTTGATCAGATTCCAATCTGGAATGGGGCGATAATAACCATCCAGTCGCACAAAGCGGCAAGCATCGACATAGTTACCGCTGACAGCCTCCGCCAGTGCACTGTTATAGCGCTTGCGGCTGGTGTTGAGCGGGGCATAGTAGTTGGTGAATCCCGTCCCCGTTCCGTCGAAGTGATCCGTGCAGCAACTGGCACACAATGCTGGCTGATTATTGCCACTGACGGTGCCACTTGGCTTGCTCTGCAGGGCGCCGACTTTCCAATAAAGCTGACCCGTCGCCGTCTTGTACACTTGCCCAGGCAGATACGTGCTCGCAGTAGAGCCAGAGGTACAGGCACAGCTGACCGAGGCAATATCCTGCTGGATCTGCTGGGTATTCCCCTGCCCGACAGGCTGATAGGTCATGGTTTCAAACTGAACCTCCTTGCCAATGGTACTGTTCTTGGCGCTGACGGTCGGTGAGGGTTTGCTGGTCTCCTGCTTGCTGCCATTGCCAAGGTCTATCGAGATGACATCGGGAGCCACTCCGGGGGTATAGCTGATTTTGGGGCCTGCCCGAGTGACATCCAGACCGCCAGCGATTTGACTGAGAGTCAGCGACTGAGACGGGGAGGCGTAGCCCACCAAGGTGATATTGGGAGTCGCCCCTTCGCTGTTGGTCCAGCTGACCACGGCCCTGATCTCTTTGCGTCCGGGGTAATTCAACAGATAGCCCACCGGGGCTGTCGCTTGCCACGCGGAGGTGGCGCTATTCCAGTACTGATTGGCCACAGTCCATGCCAATGCATAATTGTCGCCTGACTGGCTCTTGCTTGCGGTACCGCTCGCGATGGCGCTATAAGCGGTGAGGGGGGCTGTGGCCGTTACCAGATTATTGAAGTTGCGAAACTCGTCCAGCTTTGATTCGGCAAGCCGCATGGCAATCTCATAGCGGCGCCCATCCTGAGAGGCCGTCAGCGCCGACTTGGATAAGGAGATCAACCCCACAACACCGACCCCCAACACCACCAGGGTGACCAGAATCTCCAGCAGGCCAAATCCTTTTTGCCTTTTCATCTGCATATCCTCTACCAGTCGCGCCAGCTACCGGGTATCTGTTTCAGGGTCTGAAAGGCAGCCCCCGTTTTTATGTTGCTCAAGGCGGCCTCATCATACTTGGCATCATAGGTACCATTGGCCTTACCCAGCTTGAAATTGGCGGCAAGGGCACCATTGACGATGGCCCCCCCATTTAATTTGATGTCTGTGGTTGCCGTGGCGGGATGGGAGGAGTAGGCAAAAATCAGGCCATAGAGCTGGTTATTGCCGTTGATACTCAAGCTGCCATCCTTGATGATCAGCACCACAGGCGCGGCTTGAGTACCAATATTGGCTCCAGGGCTGCAATCACCCTTGACGATGATGAGTCCGGTGGAGGTTGGTCCCAGGCTGCTGCAGTTATTGACTATCTGGCTGGCCCTTGACTCTATGTTGGCCCAACCGGCAGCATCATCAGTTTCATTGAACAGATACCAAACCAGATCGGTTGGGAAAGCAGGATCGCTGTCCTTGATATCAGATTGCTTATCCCCTTTCTGGCTGATATTGGCACTGCAACCGCCAGCATAATCACCTTGATGGCAGGTCTGACCCGAACCATTGTTGAGATCGACATAATCATCGGTCCAGATGGAGAGTGGTACCCCAGGCCCGCCACCATTGGGATTGGCAACTACGGTAAAATTCCCTCCCACCGCCATGCCCCCTGCCACTGTGAGCGGCGCAGCCGGCGTACCGGCCAGCACATTGGTCTGCACGTATTGCGCTTCGACAACAGCTTGCGCCTGACTATTGGCAAGCGTTGCCTGGGCACGCAGCCGTATCGGGGTCACTAATGTGCTGCTACCTGATACCACGGGGAAAGGCGTCATCTCCTCTGCGAGCAGGGTATAGCTGCCTCCTGCACCAGACGGTGACACCGTAATGTTGCCACGCCAGGCTGGAACGCTGCTGATCCGGCCAAACCCATAGGAGATCCCCTGTTCAGCCAATGTCATCACCTGACGATACAGCGCCTCATTCAAGGTCACCCGACGATCGGCGACCAGCAACTTGCCCACCAGCAAAGAGACTGCCAGCAAGATGAGCAGCAGGATCAGGGTCACAGTGAAGGTGGTAAAACCGGACTGAGTTCTCATGCTAGTAACCATCGTTGCGCAGCTTGATATCACGCTGCAGGTTCAAGGTCAGCGCCGTATTATCCTTGTAGCGACCCGAGATATTGAGCTGGATGGCTCTGGCACCGCTTGCCTGGCTACTGGATAGCAAGTTATACGTCAGCGAGGTAATTTCGAGGGTGTCATCGGTTGAGATCAGGCTGCCGCCATTGCAGGCTGCCGTGGCCCCGGTTGCCAATTTAACCCCCTTGCTCGCAGCACTGTAGCTGTAGACCAGGGTTTCTAAACTGCTGGAGGCGCTGTTGTTGAGTACGCCATTGCCATTGTCGTCATAACGCACCCTGATGCAGCGGTAAATCTTGGATCCTGTCGCCGTCTCGTCCAATAGATCAGCTGCCACATCGAAGTAGAAAGGTGACTGTGTTGCGCCGGACGCCAATCGTGTCGCCGTCGCGGCACTGGCGTCGAATCCGGCCCGTTGAATGTCACGTGCCATCATGTCAGTGATCGCCTGTATTTCCTGATTGAGGCGACTGACCTTCATGGCGGTACTGTTGGCCCTGAGCACTGTCGCAAACAGGGCTGTCACAGCCGCAACCAGGATCAGACCTGCCACCATGGCCACCATCAGTTCAACCAGGCTAAACCCTGCTGACCTTCTCAACATGCCGTCACCCCGCTAATGTTGCTGACGGCGCAGGTTCGCACTCGTCCAACATTGTTGGTTTTCACCTGCATGGCGTACGACCCTAGCGTAATGGCTATATTGCCAGCCGTCAGTGTGCCTCGCCGGGGCGATATATTGAGGGGTCTGATATTGGTGGCTGACTCACTGTAGCTGCCAACCAGACTGATGCCTGGAAACTCGCCAGCATCAACCCCTTTGCGCCCCTCAATGGAAGAACACGCATCGGCACAGCTGGTACAGGAATCATCGATATGAATGCGATAGCACCAGTTGCTGGTGCCGCTGTTGAAGATGAGGAGATTCAATGTCTGGTTGCGCTTGATAGCTTCTGACTTAAGCAGCATGACATCGGTATAGATGGCCTGGGTAACAGCCCTGACCAGTTGCTCCTGACGCAGTGATTGATAACTGGGGATGGCGACCACCAATAGCAACGCAACCACCAGAGTGGCGACCATCAACTCAATCAGGGTAAAACCACGGGATCCTTTCCCTTGCATCACCATTTTTGTCCAGACTCCCTGTCTGTGTGCCTTCATCCATGTGGAGGAAACAGCCCATACTATTCTATAGTATCAACCCGCCTCCCAAACCATGCCGACTATGAGAAAACACGCCAGAGGAATGACATTGATTGAGCTTATGGTGGCAGTAGCCATAGTGGCCATCATAGCCGCCATCGCCTATCCCAGCTTCACGGACGGCTTGCGCAAGTCTCGCCGCGCAGAAGGGTTCAAGGGCCTGCTGACCATGCAGCTCAAGCAGGAGGAGTACAGGGTCAGCAACAGCAGCTACAGTCCAACCCTCAGTGCCGTCGGCAATCCTGCCAGCGACTATTACAATTTCAGCATATCGGGCGCCTCTGCAACCGGCTATACCCTGATTGCTACCGCCAAGGGGGCCCAGAGCGGGGATAATAGCGGGGCGACCAGCTGCAACACCTTGACCCTCACCAAGGCTGATGCCAAGACACCCGCAGCCTGCTGGAAATAGCCCTGCTGCGCCATGAAAAAAGCCCATCACCAGGATGGGCTTTTTGTCAGATGATGCGCAGTTCAGGCGGCACTTCGAACACCACATTCTCTTCGCGGCCCGGGTGTTCGGCTACGATCTTGCCCCCCAGCTCACGCAGCCGGGCGATGACATTCTTCACCAGTACCTCAGGCGCCGAGGCACCCGCCGTCACACCTATGGTCTTGACCCCCTCCAACCAGACTGGCTCTATCATGGTAGCGTCGTCGATCAGGTAGGCACGGGCCCCCACTTTCTCGGCTAGCTCGCGCAGGCGATTGGAGTTGGAGGAGTTGCGCGAACCGACCACCAGCATGGCATCCACCAGCCCGGCCATTTCCCGTACCGCATCCTGGCGGTTCTGGGTGGCGTAGCAGATATCGTCCTTGCGCGGCCCCTGGATCTTGGGGAACTGCTTGCGCAGGGCATCGATGACATCCGAGGTCTCATCCACGCTCAGGGTGGTCTGGGTGACAAAACAGAGATCATCCGGGTTCTTCACCTTGAGTTTGACCACATCGTCCGGCGTCTCCACCAGATACATGCCGCCCTCAGGGTTCTCATACTGCCCCATGGTGCCGATCACCTCAGGATGGCCTGCGTGGCCAATCAACACGGCTTCTGAGCCCTTGCGGCTAGCACGGTGGACTTCCATGTGCACCTTGGTCACCAGCGGACAGGTGGCATCGAATACTTTGAGGGCACGGGACTTGGCCATCTCGCGCACTGTCTTGGCCACGCCATGAGCGGAGAAGATGACGATGCTGTCATCGGGCACCTCATCGAGCTCCTCGACAAAGACGGCCCCTGCATCCTTGAGCTTGTTCACCACATAGCGGTTATGCACCACTTCGTGGCGCACGTAGATGGGAGCACCGAATTTTTCCAGCGCACTCTCGACGATGCTGATCGCACGATCGACACCAGCACAGAAGCCACGGGGATTAGCCAGTAGAATATCCACTATCCATGCACCTCTTCTACGTCATCGACGGCCAGGATCTCCACCTCGAAGGTGACGGTATGACCGGCCAGGGGGTGGTTGAAATCGACCGTGACCGACATGCCTTCCACCGCCCGCACTATGCCGGGCAGCTCGCCGCCATTGGGCTGGTCGAAGACGATGATGGCGCCGACGCTGGGCTCCACATCCGCACCGAATTTGGCTCGGTCCAGATGGTAGATGTTGTCCGGGTTGGACAGACCAAATGCCTGCTCCGGCGCCAAGGTGAAGCTCTTGGCCTCCCCTTGCCGCAGGCCCAGCAAACACTGCTCGAAGGTATCGGTCAGGCTGCCATCCCCCATCGTCAGACGGGCCGGTTTGCCGTGCAACTGAGTGCTGTCGGCGACGGAGCCATCTTCCAGCTTGATGGTGAAGTGGAACAGCACAGTGCTGTCATGGCTGATGAGCTTGCTCATACCGACTCCTTGCCGTGCTTGTTCGCCGCCTTTTCGCTTCGAAAACCTTCCAGCACTATCATGGTCGCACCGATGAAGATGAAGCTGTCGGCCAGGTTGAACGCAGGCCAGTGGGAACGCTGCCAGTAGAAATCGAGGAAATCGACTACATGGCCCAGCACCAACCGATCGAACACGTTACCAAGGGCCCCGCCGATGATGAGCGAATAGGCGATACCGCTCCAGCGCATGGTCACCGGCTGCTTACGCAGCCAATGTATCAGCAGGCCACAGATAGCGAAGGCCAACAGGGCGAAGAACCAGCGCTGCCAGCCCCCCTGCTCGGCCAGGAAGCTGAATGCCGCGCCCTTGTTGTAGACATGCACCAGATTGAAGAAGGGGGCGATCTCCACCCCCGGGTAGCCAAACGGCAGCATCTTGACCACAGCCAACTTGGTCGCCTGGTCAAGGATGAAGGCCACAACCGCCAGCCACAGCCAGCGCAGGCCACTCTTTTCATGAGTCATCTTCATCAGGCAAATTGACGAGCTTCGCCGTCACCCTCAACGTTGCTGACGCAGCGGCCACAGATCTCTTCGTGACCTGCTATGGTGCCCACGTCTTCCACATGGTGCCAGCAGCGATCGCACTTGGCGGCCGCAGACTGGGCTACATTCAGCCACAAATCGTCACGCTCGGTCGCAACGCTGCCTTCCGGCATGCTGTCTGCCAGGACTACGTTGGCCTTGGAGGTAAGCAGCACGAAACGCAGCTCGTCGCTCAGGGCATTGAGCCGCTCGGCCAGAGCAGGCTTGGCGAACAGGGTCAGCTCGGCCTGCAAAGAACCGCCGATACGCTTCTCACCACGGGCGGCTTCCAGGGCCTTGTTCACCTCACCGCGCACGGTCAGGATCTCGGCCCAGAACTCATCCCCCATCTGTTCACCGGCAGCCAGGCCATAGAGGCCGTCATACCACTCTTCGGTGAACACGAACTCGCTACGCTCACCCGGCAGCAGCGCCCAGATCTCATCGGCGGTGAAACTCATGATGGGCGCCATCCAGCGCACCATAGCCTCGGCGATGTGATACAGCGCACTCTGGCAGGAACGACGGGCCAGACCATCAGCCTTGGCGGTGTATTGACGGTCCTTGATCACATCCAGATAGAAGGAGCCCATCTCGATGGAGCAGAACTGCATCAGCTTCTGAGTCACCCCATGGAAGTTGTAGGACTCATACGCTTCGATGATCTCGGCTTGGACAGCCTGAGCACGGCCCACGGCCCAGCGATCCACCACCACCATGTCGGCGGGTGCCACCATGTCGGTTGCCGGGTTGAAACCGCTGAGGTTCGCCAGCAGGAAGCGGGCTGTGTTGCGGATGCGGCGATAGGCATCGGCGCTGCGCTTGAGGATCTCGTCGGAGACCGTCATCTCGCCGGTATAGTCGGTGCTGGCTACCCACAGACGCAGTATGTCGGCACCCAGTTTGTTCATCACATCTTGCGGGCTGACCACGTTACCGATGGACTTGGACATCTTGCGACCCTGACCATCGACGGTGAAGCCGTGGGTCAGAACCTGGTTGTAGGGCGCCTTGTTATTCATGGCCACCCCTATCATCAGGGAAGACATGAACCAGCCACGGTGCTGATCCGAACCTTCCAGATAGAGGTCGGCGGAGTGGCCGTTGAACTCGGGGCGTGCAGCGACCACAGAGGAGTGGGTCGAGCCCGAATCAAACCAGACATCCAGGGTGTCAGGCACCTTGTCGTAGTTGTCGGCGTCGGCTCCGAGCAGCTCGGCCTTGTCCAGATCCCACCAGGCCTGGATGCCTTCTTGCTCGACCCGCTTGGCAACTTCGTGCATCAGGCGCACGGATTCCGGGTGCAGCTGCTGGGTCTCTTTGTGGACGAACAGAGAGATGGGCACACCCCAGGTACGCTGACGGGAGATACACCAGTCCGGGCGATTCTCGACCATGGCCTGGATGCGGTTCTTGCCCCACGCCGGTACCCAGCCGCTCTGACCCTGCTGCGCGATACCATCTTGTTCGATGCGCTCAATCTCGGCCAGCGCCTGCTTGCGCAGCCCTTTCTGTTCCATGCTGATGAACCACTGGGGAGTAGCACGGAAAATGATTGGGGTCTTGTGACGCCAGCAATGGGGGTAGGAGTGATTGAACATCTTGTGATGGAGCAAGGCACCATGAGTCTTGAGCACTTCGACCACTGCGGTATTGGCCTTGAACACGTGCTGGCCGGCGAACAGCTGGGTATCCGGCAGGTAGACGCCGTTGCTGCCAACCGGGTTAGCCACTTCCAGACCGTACTTCTGGCCGACCACGAAGTCTTCCTGACCGTGACCAGGTGCCGTGTGCACGGCGCCGGTACCAGCATCCAGGGTGACATGATCACCCAGTACTATGGGCACATCAAAGTTGTAGAACGGGTGCTTGAAGCGCAGCAGATCGAGGGCTGCGCCCTTGGCATAGCCCAGATTGTGGAACTTCTCGAACCCGGCACGATCCATCACGTCCTTGACCAGATCGGCGGCCAGGATCAGGCGCTCCGGGTGCTCACCTTCAACCTGGACCAGGGCATAGTCCAGATCCGCATGCAGCGCGACGGCACGGTTGGCCGGCAGGGTCCAGGGGGTGGTCGTCCAGATAACGACGGAGAGCGCGCCACGGCCAAAATGACCCTCGGCACAGTCGAACTTGGCCGCCACGTCAGCCTCATCGACGGCCCTGAAACGCACATCGATGGAGGGGGAGTCCTTGTCGTAATACTCCACTTCGGCTTCAGCCAGGGCGGAGCCACAGTCGGTACACCAGTGCACTGGCTTGGAGCCTTTGTGCAGGTGGCCGTTGTCGACGATCTTGGCCAGGGAGCGGATGATGTTGGCTTCGGTGCCAAAGTCCATGGTCAGGTAGGGTTTATCCCAATCCCCCAACACGCCCAGACGGACGAAGTCGGTCTTCTGGGCCTCAATCTGGGTCTTGGCGTACTTGCGACACTCGGCGCGGAATTCGGCAGCGGAAACCTTGACGCCAGGCTTGCCAACCTTGCCTTCCACTTTCAGCTCGATGGGCAGACCATGGCAGTCCCAACCCGGCACATAGGGGGAGTCAAAACCGGACAGCCCCTTGGACTTGATGATGATGTCTTTGAGGATCTTGTTGACCGAGTGACCGATGTGAATGCTGCCGTTCGCATAGGGAGGACCGTCATGCAGGATGAATGAAGGCTTGCCCGCTTTGGCGCGGCGAATCGCCCCGTAGAGATCCTGATCGTACCAACGCTTGAGCATACCGGGTTCGCGCTTGGCCAGATCGCCACGCATCGGGAACTCGGTTTCCGGAAGATTCAGGGTGTGTTTATAGTCGCTCATCAGTCCTGGGTTCCCTTCTTTTCTAAAAGAGTGCTGGGTAAATTGAATAACGGCAGCCCAAACCAGGCTCGGGCTGCCTGGGCATCTCGTTCGATCTGCTCTTTCAAGGCGGAGAAAGAGGCAAATTTTTGCTCTTCGCGCAGTTTGTGGCGAAGCAGCACCTTGACCTGTTGACCGTAGAGATCGCCAGAAAAATCAAATAAATGTACTTCCAATCTGGCCTGCGAGCCGCTCAACGTCGGCCTCACACCCACATTGGCGACACCGGGGAATAGATTGCCGGAACATACCACTTCCACCGCAAACACGCCACCGACCGGGCTGACCCGGCGCTTGAGGGCAAGGTTGGCCGTCGGAAAACCTATGGTGCGCCCCAGCTTGTCACCATGAGCCACCCGGCCAGTGATGGCATAGGGACGACCGAGCATCAGTTCCACCTCGGCCAGGCGCCCCGCGCTGAGGGCTTCCCGCACTAGGGTGCTGCTGACCCGCTGGCGGGCAAGCTGGAAGCTCTGGGTGCTGACCACCTCGAAACCGTGACGGCGTCCGGCTTGTTGCAGCAGTTGAAAATCCCCTTCCCGGCCCTTGCCGAAGCGAAAATCATCCCCCACCACCAGGTAGCGAACACCCAGTTTCTCGACCAGCAGCTGCTTGATAAAGGTGTCGGCGGACTGGGCGGCAAACTCGCGGCTAAAACGCACGCAAAGCAAACGGTCTATGCGCAGCGCCGCCAGCGCCTCCACCTTCTCTCGCAGGCGGGAGAGGCGGGCGGGTGCGTCATCCCCTGCAAACAGCTCCAGAGGCTGAGGCTCAAACAGCATGACGCAAGCTGGCAGCCCAAGCGCCGCAGCCTTCTCCTGCAAGCGCGTCAACACAGCCTGGTGACCCTGATGGACCCCATCAAAGTTGCCAATGGTCAACACACAGCCCTGGTGACGGGGCTTGAGATTGTGAATACCGCGGATAAGCTCCATCAGTGCCTTGTGTTCTGCTGCTGTCGAAATCGCCGGATTATATATCAGGCGGCGGTCTGGATCAGCCCTCGCGGCTGGATTTCAGGTGTCGTGGCCGAATTCCGAGCACAAGCAGGCAGATCCCGTAGACGCCGCCCCCTGTCAGCAGCAGCAGCGTCAGCTCCCAACTGGCCTTGGCCATGCTCCAGGCCCCCCATTGAGCGAGATCCGGTGACAGGTAGCCAAGCAGCCCCCCCATCATCAGGGTCGCCGCCAATAACTTGAGGCAGAAGAACCCGGTCTGACGGGATGGGCGATAGACGCTCTGTTGATACAAGCCTTTGAATAACAAGGCGGCGTTCAGGGTCCCGGCACAGGCAGTGGCCAGCGCCAATCCCACATAGCCGAGGGGGTAGATGAAAATGAGGTTGCACACCATGTTGGTCACCATCGCCATGATGCCGATCCGCACCGGAGTCTTGGTGTCCTGGCGTGCATAGTAGCCTGGGGCCAGCACCTTGATCAGCATCAGTGACAACAGGCCCGTGGTAGAGGCCAGCAGACTGGCACTGGACATCGCCACCTCATGCAGACCGAACTCACCACGCATGAACAGCACCCGCAGTATGGGCTCACGGAGCATGGCAATCCCGATCATGGCGGGCAGGCCGAGCAGCATCACCATGCGCACCCCCCAATCCATGGTGCGGGAAAAATCGGCAGGATCTGAATCCACATGTTTTTTGGCCAGGGCAGGCAAGATGACGGTGCTGATGGCCACCGCAAACAGCCCGAGCGGGAATTCCAGCAGCCTATCCGAGTAGTAGAGATAACTGATGGCACCGGTGGCCAGGAAGGAAGCGAGCATGGTGTTGATCAGCAAGTTGATCTGGCTGACCGAGACGCCAAACAGCGCCGGGATCATCAGGGTGCGGATCTTGACCACCCCGGGGTGATGCCAGCCCCACTTTGGCCATACCAACATGTTGATTTGGCGAAGGAAAGGATACTGGAATAGAAACTGTACCAAGCCGCCCAAGAAGACCCCGATGGCCAGGGAGAGCTCGGGCCTCTCCATCAGCGGCGCTATCCACCAGGCCGACGCTATCATGGTGATGTTGAGAAAGACGGGGGTAAAAGAGGAGACGGCGAAACGGCCGAAGGTGTTGAGTATGGCCCCCGCCATGGCGGTAAAGGTGATAAACCAGAGGTAAGGGAAGGTTATCTTGAGCATCAAACTGGCCAGCTCGAACTTCTCGGCGGCCGGACCACCATGTAACCAGTCCCAGAACCAGCCCCAGCCAAACAGCGCCGTCAGCACACCGGAGCCCAGCACACCGAGCAGAGTCACTATGGTCACTATGCCGCCAAGGGTCCCCGCCACCGCCGCCAGCAGCTCGCGTACCTCCCGCTCATCGCCATTTTTTTTGTACTCGGTCATGACGGGGACGAACGCCTGGTTGAAAGCACCTTCGGCAAAGAGCCGTCGCAGGAAGTTGGGAATACGATTGGCAAAGAAGAAGACGTCGGCAGCCGCGCCTGCACCGAGCAGATTGGCGATAACCACATCGCGAACCAAGCCCATCACACGGGATACCAGTGTCATTGAGGACACTATCATACCGGATTTGATCAATTTCTTACTCAAGACGAGGCCTCTGGAACTGTCAGAATGGAAAGAATGCTGCTAGAATCGGCCGACAGTTTAACCGCCTCCCAACTGACACACCACCGGGGGGCGGTGTTTATTTGCACAAATCATTTGACAATATGTGGTTGAGAAGGCATATTTCCGGGCCTTTTCAATACACTCGCTAAGACAGTTTTAGGAGTTTTACCTTGGCTAATATCAAATCTGCTAAGAAGCGCGCGATTCAGTCAGAGAAACGTCGTCAACACAACGCCAGCCGTCGTTCAATGACCCGTACCTATCTGAAGAAAGTAATTGCTGCCATCGCTTCTGGCGACAAAGCTGCTGCCGTTGCTGCTTTCGCTACCGCTCAGCCGATCATGGATCGCATGGCTACCAAAGGCCTGATCCACAAGAACAAAGCTGCTCGTCACAAGAGCCGCCTGTCTGCCCAGATCAAAGCTATGGCTTAATCAGCTTCGGCTGAATAAAGCAAAAAAACCGGCCTCTGTGCCGGTTTTTTATTTATCTGTCGTGCAGTAAAGTTTATGCAACAAACCTATCATCTCGCGCACCTCATGGCTGCGCAGCGAATAATAGACCGTCTGGGCCTCTTTTCGCGTCTCCACCAACTCATCCCGCCGCAGTACAGCCAGGTGTTGTGACAACGCAGACTGGCTCAAGCCAAGTACTTCATTCAATTCGCCCACCGACAACTCCTTGTCTAGCAGCTGACAAAGAATGAACAGCCTTCTCTCGTTGGCCAGCGCCTTGAGCAAGGCTACCGCCCTGCCTGCATTCGCCTCAATCTCCTCCACTACCATGGCGCTCTCCTCTGACGTCAATGGCGATAATAGCTTGATTGGCCTCAATTTAAAACGACAGGGTCGCGGGCTGTATGGTGGAAAAGTTCTCCTGCCCGGCAAACAGGAAAGAGAAGTCACTCTCGCATACCCGCTTGACCGCCGGGTGCTGGATCATCCGCTCGGCAAAGATGACGTAATACTCCTCCATCAAGTCCTGGGTCTCGCCGATCAGCATGACCCCCTCCCCTTCCAGTATCTCTTCCCGGTAGATGGTGGGCGCCATAAAGATACCCTGGTTGAAGAAACCGAACGCCTTCATCAACGCCGCGTCATCGAACTCGCCCAAAATGCTGGGGGAGATGCCTTGCTGCTCGAACCACTGGGTCAATTGACGCCCCATGGCGGTACGGCGACCCGGAATGAGCAACTTGCGCTCCTCCAGACAGGCGGGAAAGGGTTTCTCAGGCAGTGGTGCCTTACAGAAGAAGCTGACCCCACAGCCGCCGAGCCGCTTGGAGAGCAGGCCGGCATGCTGGCTGGAGTCCACCGGACAGTCGGAGAGGATCATGTCGAGCTTGTGCTCGCTCAATTGCTCGAGCAGCAACTCGTGGGTCGATTCGAAGCAGCGCAGATGGATGGAGCCATCATTGGGAATGACAGAGAGCAGTACCCGGCTAGCCAGGCGCTTGGAGAGCGCATCGGCGATACCGACGTCGAACAGTATCTGGCTCTCCTTGCGGTAGTTGACGATATCCAGCATCTCGTAGGAGAGGCTGAACATCTTGTCGGCGTAACGAAACACCAGCTGGCCCAGCTCGGTGGCCTCCAGAGAGCGTCCCTTGCGTTTGAGCAGCTTACCCCCCAGTCGATGCTCCAGCAGCTTGATCTGGCCTGTGACCGTCTGGGGAGTGAGGAAGAGTGCCTCCGCCGCCTGAGTGACGGAGCCCTTCTTCTGAGTCATCCAAAAATAGTAGAGGTGATTGTAGTTAAGGTGTGACATCCGATGGGGTTTCCGCGCTGCGCGGACTCCGGTAGCAGCTGAGTTCAACCGCCAGAATGTCATACATGTCGCTGACCGAGTCAACCTTGTTTGCCGCGAACTGGTTAATCAGGGTCTGTTTCAACTTGACGGCATCGGGTCGACGCTGGTCACAGTAGCGTTTGTTGTCATGCTTGAGTCGCTCACCGACCCGGCTGCGAAGCGCTCGCTCCTGGAAGGTTTCCCCAAAGCGGGCGCGGGCCTGTTGATCCCCCATGCCCAGGGCGCCATCCACTACGCCATCGAGATAGGCGGAGCAGTCAGGCGAAACGGCATCCTGCTTGCATTGTTCCAACCCGCTGGCCCATGCCATGGTCGGCCCAAGCAGCATCAACATCACCACAATCTTCCTCATAACCCCTCCGTACTCTGATTGGCGATCCCCTTGGGCAGGGACAAGCGCAGGGCGACATAGCCCACCACGGCGGCCAGGGTAGAGCCGACCAGTATGCCCAGACGCGAGTAGCTGCCGTAATCCATGCCGCCGTGCTCGAATGCCAGGGAGGCAATGAACATCGACATGGTAAAGCCTATGCCGCACAGAATGCTGACCGCAAAGATCTGGCGGAAGTTAACCCCAGGTGGCAGCTGAGCTATGCCCAGACGCACCGACAACCAGCTGATAGTGAATACGCCCAGTGGCTTGCCCACGAACAGACCCAGCATGATGCCCATTGGCACAGGGCTCAGCAAGGTATCCAACCCTATGCCATCGAGGGAGACGCCAGCATTGGCAAAGGCAAACAGCGGCAAGATCAGATAAGCACTCCAGGGATGGAGCTGATGTTCCAGGTGCTTGAGCGGCGATACATGGCGCTCCCCCTTGAGGGGGATCAGGAAACCAACCACTACCCCGGCAAGGGTCGCATGGACACCTGACTTGAGCACGGCAACCCAGAGCACCAAACCGACCAGCATGTAGAGGGAGATGCGATCCACACCCCGGCGATTCATCCACACCAGGATCAGCGTGGCCACCAGACCCACTGCCAGCGCCGTCAGTGACAACTGCTGGGTGTAGAAAAGGGCAATGATGATGATGACTCCCAAGTCATCCATGATGGCCAGCGCCAGCAGGAACACCTTGAGACTGGTCGGTACCCGCTTGCCGAGCAGCGCCATGACACCGAGGGCAAAGGCGATGTCGGTAGCCGCCGGTATGGCCCAACCTGCCCGGGTCACGTCGTCCGAATAGTTGAAGAAAGAGTAAAGCAGGGCAGGCACCAACATGCCCCCCACGGCAGCAATGGCCGGGAAGGTCGCCTGCTCCCTGGAAGAGAGTGCCCCTTCCATCATCTCCCGCTTCACCTCCAGGCCGACCAGCAGGAAGAAGATGGCCATGAAGCCATCGTTGATCCAGAGCAGCAGGGGCTTGTGGATATCCAGTGCAGAAATACGCACCTGAACCGGGGTGTTGAGAAAGGCTTGATAGGCATCAGCCAAACTGGAATTGGCGAGCAAGATAGCAACCAGTGCCGCGAGGATAAGAATAATCCCCGAAGCGGACTCCAGTTTCAGAAAGCGTTTTAATACATCACTCATGGTCAAGCTATCCCCCAAAAATCCTATTGGATTCAGTCTAGACAGGGATGGGAACAATGAAAAATCGTTTCTTACAGCCTAAACCAACGGAAAAACCGAAGGCAAAATCTTAATGAGCGGCTATAAGCATATATCAAGCCACTGGGCACTAGGTCGAACCGGCACTCTATCAATGAATAGTTACCTTCATATTTGCATATTTTGCATATAAAGAAGAGATGAAAAAGGCGCCCGCAGGCGCCTGAGTATTAGATGGCGACGGGCGCCTTGATGCCAGGATGGGGATCGTATCCCAGGATCTCGAAATCCTCGAACTGGTAGTCGAAGATGGAGCCCGGCTTGCGTTTGATTGCCAGTTGCGGCAGTGCGCGTGGTTCCCGGGAGAGTTGCAGCGCCGTCTGCTCCATGTGATTGGAATAGAGGTGTACATCACCGCCGGTCCAGACGAAGTCGCCTACCGCAAGATCGCACTGCTGGGCCACCATGTGGGTCAACAGGGCATAGCTGGCAATATTGAACGGCAGACCCAGGAACACATCACAGCTGCGCTGGTAGAGCTGGCAGGAGAGCTTGCCGTCCGCCACATAGAACTGGAAGAAGGCGTGACAGGGGGCCAGCGCCATCTTGTCCAACTCACCCACGTTCCAGGCCGAAACGATGATGCGGCGAGAGTCCGGGTTGTGCTTGATGTCATCGATGGCCTTCTGGATCTGATCGACCACGGTGCCATCGGCCGCCGGCCAGGATCGCCACTGAGCACCATAGACAGGACCCAGATCGCCATGCTCATCGGCCCACTCATCCCAGATGCTGACCCCATGTTCCTTGAGATAGGCGGTATTGGTATCGCCATTGAGGAACCAGAGCAGCTCGTGAATGATGGAGCGCAGGTGGCACTTCTTAGTCGTGACCAAAGGGAAACCCTCGGCCAGATTGAAGCGCATCTGATGACCGAACAGAGACACAGTCCCCGTACCGGTACGATCAGATTTGACCGTGCCCTCATCCAGGATTTTCTGCATCAGGTCAAGATAGGCCCTCATTTAGCCTCCTTGGGGGCATTACCAAACAGGCGAGGCTGCTTGTAAGCGGCCCAGACCATGAGGGCACCGGCCAGTATCATGGGGGTAGAGAGGATCTGTCCCATGCTGATCTCCTGGAAATAGAGACCAAGCTGGGCATCCGGCTGGCGTACAAACTCCACCAGGAAGCGGAACAGACCGTAGCAGAACAGGAAGAGGCCCGAAATGGCACCACGGGGCGGCTGCTTGCGCCAGAACAGATTGAGGATGATGAACAGCACCACCCCTTCCAGGGCAAACTGGTAGAGCTGAGATGGGTGGCGCGGCTCGGGGCCAGCCTCCGGGAAGATGATGGCCCAGGGCACATCGGTGACCCGGCCCCACAGCTCGCCGTTCAAGAAGTTGCCGATGCGGCCAACCCCCAGTCCGAACGGGATCAGCGGCGCCACAAAATCTGCCACCGTGAAGAAGTGACGCTTGGTCTTGTGGGCAAACCAGACCATGGCGGTGATGACACCAATCAGGCCACCGTGGAACGACATACCGCCGGTCCAGATCTTGAACAGATAGAGGGGATCGGCCAGGAATAGGTCGAAATTATAGAAGAGTACGTAGCCGACTCGTCCCCCCAGGATCACCCCGAGGAAACCGTAGAACAGCAGATCCGAGACCTCATCACGAGTCCAGCCACTGTTGGGACTGTCGGCGCGGCGGCCAGCCAGCCACATGGCGAAGGCAAAACCGAACAGGTACATGAGGCCATACCAGCGTACCGACAACGGCCCCAGGCTGAATGCGACGGGATCAATCTGTGAGAAAACCCAATATCCATCGTGCTGCATAAGCGTCTCTGTCAAACGAAAAGCCGCATTTTGCGATGAATCTCGCAGGGGGACAAGGTTTGATGTTAATCAGTTAAGGCTTATGACCGGCTCGCAGCAGACCACCCAGGCCCTGTTCTTCCAGATAGCGGGCGAACAGACCGCGCAGCACATGGGGGTTGTCATGTTTGAGCCCCTCGGCCAACAGGCTGCTCAGCTCGCTCAGCCTTGATTGGCGCAACACATACTTGATGCGGGCTATGTTGTGGGTATTCATGCTGAAGCGGCGATAGCCCATGGCCAGCAGCAGCAGCACGCCGACCGGATCCCCAGCCAGCTCGCCGCAGACCGACACCGGCTTCTTGTATTGATGGGACGCATCGACCAGCAGTTGCAGGGCCCGGATCACCGCCGGGTGGAAGGCGTCATAGATGTTGGCCACCCGGGCATTGTTGCGATCTACCGCCAGCAGATACTGAGTCAGATCGTTGCTGCCCACCGACCAGAAGTCGATGAGGGGGGCCATCTCCGGCAGGATGTAAAGGGCGGAAGGCACCTCTATCATGGCGCCAAGGCTGGGATAATTGATGGTGGCGCCGCGGGTGGCCGCCTCTTCCGAGACTTCCCGCCAGGCCTGATCGAGCAGACGACGGGAGGCTTTTATCTCCCCCACGCTACTGATCATCGGCAGCATGATGGTGAGGTTGTCCAAGCCCTCGCTGGCGCGCAGCATCGCCTTGAGCTGTACCAGGAAGAGCTCGGGGTGGTCCAGAGTGAGCCGGATCCCTCGCCAGCCGAGGAAGGGGTTCTCCTCGACGATGGGGAAGTAAGGCAGGGGTTTATCGCCGCCGACATCCAGGGTACGCATGCAGACGGGGCGATCGCGATAGGTTTCGAGAATGCCGCGATATCGCGCCGTCTGCTCCATTTCCGAGGGGAAACTGTCTTGCAGCATGAAGGGGATCTCGGTGCGATAGAGTCCCACCCCGTCGGCCAGCTGATTGAGGGATATCTCGGTGTCGGCGCTGAGGCCGGCGTTGAGCAGCAAGGAGACCTTGACGCCATCCGCCGTCTCGGACGGCAGGCTATCGACGCTGCGCACCAGGGTATCGAGGGCCCGCTCCTCATCGAGCAACTGGCGATATTCGGTGAGCAGCAGGGCGCTGGGTTCGATGAAGAGATCGCCGCTGTAGCCGTCCAGGATGAGCGGACGACCGCCAATGTCACCGAGGGGCAGCTCGACCCCCATGATGGCGGTAATACCCATGGCCCGTGCCAATATGGCGGCGTGGGAGTTGGTTCCCCCCTTGAGCGACACCACTCCGCTCAGAAACTCTCGCGGGATCTCGGCCAATATGGTGGCGGTCACCTCATCCGCCACCAGAATAACGGGTTCACCTATGGTGAAATGTTCGGGTTCATTCTGCACCAGACGGCTGATGAGCCGCTGGGCTATGTCCTTCACATCGGTGGAGCGCTCCCGCAGATAGGGATCCTTCATGCTCCGGAACTGATCGATCAGCCGATCGCTGACCAGCTTGACCGCCGAGACCGCAGTCCAGTGCTCCTTGCTGACCTTATGACGGATCGGCTTGATGTAGCTGGGATCATCGAGCAGATGCAGATAGATGTCGAAAATGGCGACCGAATCCTGGCTGTAGCTCTCGCGAAAGCGCAGCGCCAGACTCTCCAGATCGTGACGCACCTCTTCGACCGCCTCATCGAGACGGACCAACTGAGCCTGGTGATCCTCATCCTTGCGTGGATTGATGGTATTGAGCGCCTTGCGCGGGCGCCAGACCCAGGCCTTGGCGATGGCAATGCCACTGGCGCCAGCGATGCCGCGCAGTGGCTTGCTCCAGTCGGTTTTCTGCAACCAGCCCTTGGTCTGGGCATGGGCGATCCGGGCCGCCAGTTGAGCGGCCAGCGTCACGAGGAAGGACTCCTCGCTCTCATCAAACAGCCGGCTCTCTTTTTGCTGCACCACCAGGATGCCCACCACTTGGCGCTGATGCATGATGGGAGCGCCGAGGAAGGAGCGAAATGCCTCCTCGGCCACATCGGGCAGAAACTTGAAACTGGGGTGGGAGGGGGCATCGGCCAGGTTGATCAGCTCTTCGCGTTGACCCACCAAACCGACGATACCCTGTTCGAACGGCAGCGTGGTCTTGCCTACCGCAGCCTGTGCCAGGCCGTCAGTGGCCGCCAGCCGGTAGCAGCGAGCCTCGGGTTCGGAGACGTAAACAGAACAGCAGGATACCTGCATGGCGAGCCGGGTTTGGCCCACCAATGCTTCCAGTGCCTGTTCGAGGGTGTTGGCCTGGGCCATGCTCTCGACGATACGCCTCAATTCCGTCAGCAAATACTCTGCTCCTTAGCGAGAACGGTGGCGCCGTCCTTCCTTCTTGTTACTCACCTGCTGCACCACTGGCATAGCCAGCGGAGCAAACTCCTTCATCACCCTGCGATACACCTCCCGTTTAAAGGAGACGACCTGCCGCACCGGATACCAGAAACTGACCCAGCGCCAGTCATCAAACTCAGGATGACCATAACAGCCAAATTGAATGTGCGACTCGCAACCAGCATTCAACTGCAGCAGAAACCATTTCTGTTTTTGGCCAACACAGACCGGTGAACTGTCCCAACGGACAAGACGTTTGGGTAAGCGATATTTGAGCCAGTTACGGCTGATAGCCAGTATGGTCACATCCTCGGGCTTGAGGCCAATCTCCTCATACAATTCCCGAAACATGGCCTGCTCTGGTGTCTCACCCTCATCCACTCCCCCCTGGGGAAACTGCCAGGAGTGCTGTCCATAGCGCTTAGCCCACAGAACTTGTCCTTCGCGGTTACAGATCACGATGCCGACATTGGGACGAAACCCGTCACCATCTATCACGTGATCACCTTATAAAGGCTGAATCTATAAGGAGATTGTTCCACATTCACCCCTTGGCAGCAAACGGCGGTTACATTCCGCGAATCATGAATAACTTTCAATTTCAACCCAAGTTATAAACAAACTCAGGGATCCTCATCCAGGAGTTGCTCACGCTAACTGTGTATAACACTGTGAGCAAACGGGTATACCCCCACATACTAGCAAACGAGATCCCGAACGAACAGTCATATCCATCTTGGAACAGTTAAGAATAACTTCTTTAAATACATACAAATAACCATAAACAACTGGATCAAGATCCATGACTTTATCGCCTCAGGATCCCGGATCCAGATTGTGAACAAGTCTGGGTGCTCAAAGATCCATCAAGAGGAAATTATCCACAAGGCCTGAGCTCTTTCTCACCAGGATCCCGGCTGAAAAAGCGGTCAGATCACATTTTTTTTCTCCCAAAGTGGGAACTGATCCCCATGGGGATCAGTTATCCAAGTTTTCTGTGGATAACTATGTGTAACAAGCAGGGCAAACCCTTGGACAAGTTCAAGGCCTGAGGATCCTGATAACAACAAAGCCAGATTTCCTCATCAAAATCATTTAAAATCATGGTGATAAGTAACAGCGTCCCATTAAGAGTCCCCCACTTTTCCCGTTCAGCCCACTGCTGATAAAATCAGCAGATCCAGATCCGGGTCGCTGATCCCAACCCTTTCAACCACAGGAGAAGCTATGCCTATGCCCATGCCACCCCAGTCAGAGCAGGAGCTGCTGACCCGTGCTCATGCCATCGCCGGGTTCACCCTGGCCCAACTGGCAGCTGAGGCCGGCATCAAGGTGCCCCGGGATCTGCGTCGGGACAAGGGCTGGGTAGGTCAACTCATCGAGTGGCAGTTGGGCGCCAGTGCTGGCAGCAGACCGGAGCAGGATTTCCCCGAACTGGGCATAGAGCTCAAGACAATACCGGTGGATCCCAGAGGCAAGCCGCTGGAAACGACCTTCGTCTGCGTGGCGCCGCTGGTTGGCATCAATGGCCAGCACTGGGAGGCATCGAATGTGCGCAACAAGCTCTCCCGGGTGCTCTGGATCCCGGTCGAAGGCAGTCGCGATATCCCGATAGGAGAGCGCCGGGTTGGCATGCCGCTGTTGTGGATCCCCAGTGCCGAGGAGGATGCCTTGCTGCGCCAGGACTGGGAGGAGCTGATGGACATGATAGTGCTGGGAGAGGTGGAACAGATCAGCGCTCGTCACGGCCAAGTGATGCAACTGCGCCCCAAGGCCGCCAACAACAAGGCACTGACCCGCGCCATTGGTAGAGCTGGCCAGCCGATCATGACCCTGCCCAGGGGCTTCTATCTCAAGATCCCCTTCACCCACGCCCTGCTGATGCGCCATTTCGCCTTGCCCGAATGAGACTTTATCTATCGTCTTGTCATGAATTGGTATAAAAATAACCAATCTGGTTTCTTCGTAGCCAATGACAAGGAGGCGTCATGCCTATCAACAAGCAGTTCCTCAAGTCCCGTCCGGAAGTCAAGGTCACCTTCGAAGTGGAGAAAGCCGCCGCAGAGGGGGCTGAGCAGGTGTTACTGCTGGGGGAGTTCAACCAGTGGCAACCGATCGAGCTCAAGCGCATGAAAAGCGGCGAGTTCAAGGCGACCCTCAATCTGCCCACCGATGGTCCCAGCCACTTCGAGTACTGTTATCAGCTGGTTCACTCCGATGGAGAGAGTCGCTACGACAACGACTGGGCGGCGGATGCCTATGTGCCAGGCCCGTTCGGGCGTGACAACTCGGTGGTACGAGTCAGCGCCTAGGCCGCACCCCAGCAACAAAAAAGGCTCGCCATTGGCGAGCCTTTTCACTATCCGTCGATAAATCGACACCAATTCGAATCGAATTAGTTGAGCTTCTCTTTGATACGAGCAGCTTTGCCGGACAGGTTGCGCAGGTAGTACAGTTTGGCGCGACGAACATCACCACGACGCTTCAGTTCTACACTGTGGATCAGCGGAGAGTGAGTCTGGAATACACGCTCAACACCTTCGCCGTTGGAGATCTTGCGAACGGTGAAAGCAGAGTGCAGACCGCGGTTACGCTTGGCAATAACGATGCCTTCGAAAGCCTGCAGACGCTCTTTGCCACCTTCTTTAACACGCACTTGAACACGTACGGTATCGCCCTGGGCAAAAGCCGGGATGTCGCTACGCAGTTGCTCTTGTTCAAGCTGCTGAATAATCTTGCTCATTGTCTTTCCTTACCTAGGATAAACTGAAAACTCTACTAAACGTTGTCACGCACTTCGCGGACATACTCGGCAAGAAGTGACTCTTGCTCGTCAGTCAGAGCTAGGTTGTTAATAAGTTCCGGCCTACGTTGCCAGGTTCGTCCGAGCGATTGCTTGAGCCGCCAGCGTCGAATCACTTCGTGATTGCCGCTTGTCAGCGCCTCCGGCACCGCCAATCCATCCAACACCTCTGGCCGAGTGTAGTGGGGATGATCCAGCAAGCCATCCGTAAAGGAGTCCTGCTCGGCACTGGCCTGATCCCCCAATACCCCTGGAACCAGACGCGAAACCGCATCGATCAGGGTCATGGCAGGCAACTCGCCACCACTTAGCACGTAATCGCCGATAGACCACTCTTCGTCGACTTCGGTTTGTATCACGCGCTCATCGACACCTTCGTATCGACCTGCGATCAGAATAAGCTTCTGATCCCTTGCCAGCTCGGTTACGCCCGCTTGAGTCAGCTTGCGTCCCTGAGGGGAGAGATAGATGACTTTCGCCCCGTCTCCCGCCGCTTGCTTGGCCGCATGAATCGCATCACGCAGCGGCTGAACCATCATTAACATGCCGGGCCCACCACCATAAGGACGATCATCGACCGTACGGTGTTTGTCGTGGGTAAAGTCCCGGGGGTTCCAGCACTCAATCTGCAGCAGGCCACTCTTGACGGCCCGACCCGTTACCCCGTGTTCGGTAATGGCTCGGAACATTTCCGGGAAGAGGCTAATCACCCCAATCCACATAAGAAACCTCCGATACTCTGTTACCGCGGGAAACTAGAAACCAGGATCCCAATCAACTTCGATTGTGCGAGCAGTCAGGTCAATATGCTTGACCACCTGCTCTTCCAGGAACGGAATCAACCGCTCCTTTGCGCCAAAGGCATCTTTTACATTGGCCTCAACCACCAACACATCGTTGGAGCCGGTTTCCATCAATTCGGTCACCTTGCCAAGGTCATATCCTGTGGTGGTCTTTACTGCACAACCTATGAGGTCGCGCCAGTAGAACTCACCATCGGGCAGACTCGGCAACTGATCGGCGGGTACGCCAATCTCGACATTGGTCAATGCCAGGGCATCCTCGCGCACATCGATACCATCGAGTTTGCAGATCAGACCCTTGTTGTGACGCTTCCAGGCCGAAACCTTGAGTTCACGCCACTCCCCGTTCTGATTGATCAGCCAGGGTTTGTAATCGAAAATCGCTTCGGCAACATCGGTGAAGGAGTTCACTTTCAGCCAGCCCTTGATGCCGTAGACGGTACCCAGGGTGCCCAGAACTATAGGTTTATCCACCTTAACTCCCTACCGTTTGACTGATTAAGCAGCTTTAGCAGCGTCTTTGATCAGCTTGGCAACACGGTCAGAAACAGTGGCACCAGTACCAACCCAATGCTCGATACGAGCCAGGTCCAGATTCAGCTTGTCAGCGGAACCAGAAGCAACCGGGTTGAAGAAACCAACACGCTCGATGAAACGACCGTCACGGGCGTTACGGCTGTCAGCAACTACTACCTGGTAAAACGGACGCTTTTTCGCGCCACCACGTTGTAAACGAATGGTTACCATATCGTCCTCATTAACATCTAATGAACAGGGCCCGCAAACACGCGAACCCTAGCTTAAAATAAGCCGCGTAATACTACTTGAATTCATGCTAATTGCAACTGAACCAGCCAATTTTTGCGCAGCTTGCAGACAAAAGAGGCTCCCTCGGGAGGAGCCTCTTGCAGCAGAGGGGATGATACCGATTAGAAGGGGCCGCGGCCACCGCCACCGAAGCCCGGCGGCAGCATGTTCTTCATCTGGCCCATCATCTTGCGCATGCCGCCCTTGCCGGACATTTTCTTCATCATGCGCTGCATCTCGGTGAACTGCTTGAGCAGCTTGTTCACGTCCTGCACCTGCATGCCAGAGCCTGCGGCGATGCGGCGCTTGCGGGATCCCTTGATGAGATCGGGATGAGCTCGCTCCTTCGGGGTCATGGAGCTGATGATGGCCTCCATGCGAATGGTGAGCTTGTCATCCATCTGATCTTTCACGTTGTCCGGCAGACCAGACATGCCCGGCAGCTTGTCGAGCATGCCCATCATGCCGCCCATGTTGCGCATCTGGGCCAGCTGCTCGCGAAAGTCTTCCAGATCGAAGCCCTTGCCACTCTTGACCTTGCTGGCCAGCTTGGCCGCTTTCTCTTTGTCGACGGTGCGTTCCACCTCCTCGATGAGGGAGAGCACATCGCCCATACCGAGAATGCGCGACGCCAGACGATCGGGGTGGAAGGGCTCGAGCGCGTCGATCTTCTCCCCCATACCGATGAACTTGACCGGCTTGCCGGTGATGTGACGCACGGACAGCGCGGCACCACCACGGGCATCGCCATCGGCCTTGGTGAGAATGACGCCGGTCAGCGGCAGCGCCTCATTGAACGCCTTGGCCGTATTGGCGGCATCCTGACCGGTCATGGCATCGACCACGAACAGGGTCTCAACCGGCTTGATGCTGGCATGGAGATCCCGGATCTCGTCCATCATGGCGCCGTCGACGTGCAGGCGACCGGCGGTATCCACGATCACCACGTCATAGAATTTTTTGCGGGCCTGATCGATGGCGGCAGTGGCGATGGCCAGCGGCTTCTGGGTCGCGTCGCTCGGGAAGAAGTCGACGCCGACGTCCCCGGCCAGGGTCTCCAGCTGCTTGATGGCGGCAGGGCGATAGACGTCCGCACTGACCACCAGTACCTTTTTCTTGCTGCGCTCTTTCAGGAGCTTGGCGAGCTTGGCCACTGTCGTGGTTTTACCGGCGCCCTGCAGACCGGCCATCAATATGATGGCTGGCGGCTGGGCAGCCAGGTTGAGCTGCTCGTTGGCCTCGCCCATGACGGAGACCAGCTCCCCATGCACTATCTTGATGAAGGCTTGGCCCGGGCTCAGGGACTTGGCCACTTCCTGGCCAACGGCTCTCTCTTTGACCCGCGCCACGAAATCGCGCACCACGGGCAGCGCCACGTCCGCTTCGAGCAGCGCCATGCGCACCTCGCGCAGAGTCTCTTTGATGTTCTCTTCGGTCAGTCGCCCACGGCCACTGACGTTGCGCAGGGTGCGCGAGAGTCGTTCTGTCAAATTCTCAAACATGACGCTTTCCGGTTCTTGGCATGGTAAATGGCGGCATTATACCTCAGCCATTGCCTGAGGACGATTATTCGCCGCAGCGACTGCGACGACCTGCTCCCTATATATGGGCAGATTGCCGATTGCACAACTGGCGAGCACCTCACCCGCAGGGTATACTGCCTCTCTTGTTCACCTAACTGCTTGTTCAACAACGACCTGGTTATGATCGTGATCTCTGTTCTGGCCCTGGCGTTTTACCTGCTGGCCATCATCGCCTCTCTGCATCTGTTGCTGAGCGCCAAGCCTGCGGGGCAGCACAAGCTGTTCGCCTGCGTGGCGTTCGCCCTGCTCGCCCACGGCATCACCCTGGGTGCCGAGGTGACTCAGACCAACTCAGGCCAGAATCTCAGCATGTTGAACGTGGCCTCGCTGGTGAGCCTCATCATCAGTACCTTCATGACCTGCGCCGCTCGCCGCTTCAACGGCTGGATCCTGCTGCCCGTAGTCTATGGTTTTTCCGCGCTGCTGCTCACGGCAAGCGCCCTGATCCCGAGTCGCTACATCACCCATCTGGAAGCCCATCCCCAGTTGCTGCTGCACATCGGCCTGGCGCTGATGGCCTATTCGGTGCTGATGATAGCCTGCCTGTTTGCCTTGCAGCTGGCCTGCCTCGACCGCCAGCTCAAGTCCCGCAAGCTCAGCCAGCTGCCGGCCATGCCGCCACTGATGACGGTGGAGAAACGGCTGTTCCAGCTCATCTCCGCCGGCCTGTTCCTGCTCACCCTCTCCATCGCCTCCGGCCTCTTCTTCCTGGAAGACATGTTCGCCCAGGGCAAGTCCCACAAGGCAGTGCTCTCCATTCTGGCCTGGTGCGTCTATGCGTTTCTGCTCTGGGGTCATCATACCCGTGGCTGGCGCGGCCGCCGGGTCATCAGTCTGAGCCTCGTCGGCTCAGCAATACTGACCCTCGCCTATTTTGGCAGCCGCTTCGTCAAAGAAGTTCTGCTCAACTGAATCACTCATAAACCAGCACCTGTTAGGAGCCCTTTTTGGACAGCATATCAACGAGCACGTTATTGATTGTTCTCGTTATTCTGATCTTACTATCCGCGTTTTTCTCGAGTTCCGAAACCGGCCTGATGTCGATCAACCGTTACAAGTTGCGGCATCTGGCACAGACCAAGCACAAGGCTGCCCGTCGGGTAGAGCGCTTGCTGGCGCGTCCGGATCGCCTCATCGGCCTCATTCTCATTGGCAACAACCTGGTCAACATCCTGGCATCGGCCATCGCCACCATCGTCTGTATCCGGCTATTTGGTGACTTCGGGGTAGCCATTGCCACGTTCGGCCTGACCATAGTGGTGCTGATCTTCGGCGAAGTGACGCCCAAGACCCTGGCGGCCATGTACCCGGAGAAGATTGCTTATCCGGCGTCCTGGATCCTCAAGGGGCTGATGGTACCCCTCTACCCCTTCGTCTGGCTGATCAATGGCATCACCAGCAGCCTGCTCAAGCTGCTCAAGATTGCTCCCAAGCAGCGCGACTCCCTCAACACGGAGGAGCTGCGCACCATAGTCAACGAGGCGGGCAGCATGATCCCCCAACGTCACCAGGACATGCTGCTCAGCATCCTGGATCTCGACAAGATGACGGTGGAGAACATCATGGTGCCGCGCAACGAGATCTATGCCATCGATATCAATGACGACTGGAAAACCATACTCCGTCAGCTGGTGCACTGCGCCCACACCAAGATCCTGCTCTACCGGGGCAGCATAGATGATGCGGTCGGTTTCCTGCATGCCCGTGATGCCCTGCGCCTCATCGCCAAGGATCAGTTCAACAAATCGAGCCTGCTGCGGGCGGTCAAGGAGATCTATTTCATCCCGGAGGGGACTCCTCTCAATGTCCAGCTTGCCAAGTTCCAGCGCAACAAGGAGCGGATCGGCCTCATTGTCGACGAATATGGCGACATCCAGGGATTGATCACCCTGGACGACATACTCGAGGAGATTGTCGGTGACTTCACCACCTCCATGACGCCCACGCCGAGTGACGAAGTCCACCCTCAGCCAGACGGCTCCTTCCTGGTCGAGGGCTCGGTCAGCATCCGCGAGCTCAACAAGGAGATGAACTGGCACCTGCCGACCGACGGCCCCCGCACCCTCAACGGCGTAATTCTGGAGTATCTCGAAGAGATCCCCCAGCCCAACATCAGCATACGGCTGGCGGGTTATCCCATCGAGATCCTCGAGGTAGAGCAGAACATGGTCACCATGGCGCGCATCATGCCGCAGTTCTACCGCAGCACCGCATCGGACGAGGATGACGACGACTGATGCCAGCCGCGCCCTGACTGCCAAAATGAAGAAGGGCTGCCCGCAGGCAGCCCTTCTTCATTCCGGAGAGCGACTCAGAAGTCGTTGTCGTCGGCGGGGATGTTGAGGGTCGGGATCAACTGGCCGAACACCTGCTCCAACTCGTCGCGGTTGGCCAGCAAGTCCTGCAGGCTATAGCCATCCATCACGGCCAAGAAAGCATTCATGGCATCCTTCAACGCCCCCTTGAGCAGGCAAACCGAGATGATGTGGCAGACGGGCGAATGACAGTCGATGCCATCCAGGTTCCCTTCCAGCTCGCGGATCACCTGACCGATGTTGATGGTATCGGGGGCACAGGCCAGCCGTATGCCGCCATGCTTGCCCCGCTGGGATTGCAGATAACCCAGTTTCACCAGCTGATTGACCACCTTCACCATGTGGTTGCGGGAGACGCCATACAAGGCAGATACCTTGGCGACACTCGACAACTCACCCTCCGGCAGCGTTGCCAGATAGAGCAAGGCTCTTAATCCAAAATCCGTATAACTTGTCAGTCTCATAATGCCTGTTTAGCGCAAAGCGAAAGAGGGAGGATTGATCCTCATCAAATAAACATCTAGGATGCCACTTATTAAATGACATTCTGAATGCTCAATTAGAGAGGTCCTATGTTAGATCAAGCCACCATCGCCGTCATCAAAAGCACCATTCCCCTGCTCGAATCGGCCGGGCCTGCCCTGACCGAGCACTTTTACCAGCGCATGTTTCGCGATAACCCCGAACTCAAGGATGTATTCAACCTGGCCCATCAGCGCAGTGGCGGCCAACCGCTGGCACTGTTCAATGCCGTGGCGGCCTATGCCCGAAACATCGACAACCTGGGTGCCCTCGCTGGCGCCGTGGAACGCATTGCTCACAAACACACGGGTTTCCTGATCCAGCCAGCACAATATCACATTGTGGGTAGTCATCTGCTGGCCACCCTCAAAGAATTGGGTGGTGAAGCGGTCACCGAGGAGATACTGACCGCCTGGGGCAAGGCTTACGGGGTGCTGGCCAATATCTTTATCGGCCGGGAGAGCGAGATCTACCAGGAGAAAGCCGAGCAGCCCGGTGGCTGGCAGGGTAGCCGCCCCTTCGTCATCACACACAAGCAAGCCGAGAGCGACACCATCACCTCCTTTGTCCTGACGCCTGTCGATGGGCTGCCCGTCCTCGACTTCCAACCAGGTCAGTACCTCAGCCTCAAGCTGGCGCATCCTGACCTGAGCTATCAGGAGATCCGCCAATATTCCCTCTCCGATGCGCCCAACGGGCACAGTTACCGCATCAGCGTCAAACGTGAGTCCCGGGGACAAGTCTCCAATCTGCTCCATGACAAACTGCAGCAAGGGGATCGATTGGAGGTGATGCCGCCGGCGGGGGACTTCGTACTGACGGCCAGGCCCGATCAGGCCGTGGTGCTCATCTCGGCCGGTGTGGGCCAGACGCCCATGCTCAGCATGCTCAATCAGCTGCTGGCGATGGGTCATGGCGCCGATATCCGCTGGCTCCACGCCTGCGAGCAGGGCGCGCTGCATGGCTTCAAACAGGATATTCATACCAAGTCTCGCCAACATGAGCGACTGCTCAGCCGGGTCTGGTATCGCGCCCCGACCGAGCAGGATCAACAGGGGGAGGACTATGACTTCACCGGCACCATGGTATTGGCGCAGGTGCAGGAGTTGTTGCCCGTTGACGCGCATTACTACTGCTGTGGCCCCCTGCCCTTCATGGCCAGTATCAAGCAGCAGTTGCTGGCCCTCGGGGTGAGTGGCGAGCGCCTTCATTACGAAGTATTTGGCCCTCATCAAGATCTATAACAACCGGCTATCCATACCAATGAAGGGGAAACAGCCTGCACGGCACGGCGGCTGACCTCCCCATAAAATGAGGGCCCCTGCTGCAAACAGGGGCCCTCTTCTCATCACTGGGCAAAAGGCATCAACCCATGGCCTTGGCCCGCGCCACGGCATTGGCGGGCATGCGACCGGCAAGACGCGACAGCAGGCTGGCCGCCCGACCATGGAGCGCCTTGTCGCCAATCACGGCCCCGTGCAGCAAATGGTAGGCTTCTTCATAATCGAGAGGGCTGCCGAGTCCCGCCAGCAACATTTCGACCCACTCCAACTGCGCCTTGAGCAGACCCTGGCTCGCCGCCTCCCGCATCAGGGTCTCGGCACGCAGCAGATCCTTCTGCACCAATATCCCCTTCCAGTAGTAGCGGCCCAGTTGTTCCAGCGCGGGCGCCAGGCCTTGATCCGCCGCAGCCCACAGGTACTTGACCCCCTGCTCGGCATCGGGCTTCACGCACACGCCCCAGGCCAGCATGTCCCCCCACAGAAACTGGTAGGAAGGGATCTTCATCACATTGGCCCGCGCCTCTATGTCCTGAGTCAACTGGCACCTGTCCTGCTTGACCTGTTTGAGGTGACGGCCCTGTTCAATCCAGTCGAGCAGCTCGTCCTGACGATAGAGGGGGACAACCTGCAGGGGTGCCACCGAGACCGGGGGCAGCTGGACCGCAGGATCTACCACTTCGACCAGGGTAGCGGGCGCCGCCGACACCTGGCCTGCGGGTGTCGGCCACTGGGGCAGGCCCGCACCGGGCAGAGCGGATGGCGTGGCAGCCTTGGCCTGGGTGGCCGGCAACCCTGGGTTGGATGCCGCAGCTATCTCGGCAGGCTGCACCGCCCCCTTGACTGGTTCAGGCACCGGCGCAGGTACAGATGCGGCCGCCAACATGGGATCGGTCGCACCGGTGTCAATGGGTTCTGCATCAGCCTGAGCGGCCAGCAAACACGTAAAGATAATGAGGGGGAAGAGGTTCATCATGGGTTCTCCTGCTGCTCTCCTGTATCGGCCACAGGGGCAATCCCTTAAGTCAGGATGAAATCCGGATGGAAAATGGCCGCCGCCAGGATGACAAAAGGGGAGCCTGAGCTCCCCTTTTCAACCGTCATACGTCTTACTTGACGAAGTCGACGCCCAGCTGGATGTCGGCTTTCAGGGTGGCCAGCATGCCATCCATCGCTTCCTGCTCGAAGGCACTCAGCTTGCCGTAGTCCAGTATGGTCTCGACGCCGTGCTTGCCCAGCAGTATGGGTTGTGCGAAGAAGCTGGCGTGCTCGCCATCGCCTTCCACATAGGCGCACTCGATGACGTTGGCTTCGCCCTGCAGACCCTTGATGAGGGAGAGGCCGAAGCGGCAAGCCGCCTGACCCATGGAGAGGGTCGCTGAACCGCCACCGGCTTTGGCTTCAACCACTTCGGTACCGGCATTCTGGATGCGCTTGGTCATGGCAGCCACTTCCTCGGCAGAGAAGTTGGCACCCTCAATCTGGGACAGCAGCGGCAAGATGGTCACGCCGCTGTGGCCGCCAATGACGTTGACGCGCACTCTATCAACGTTCAGCCCCTTGGCCTCGGCCACGAAGGTCTCGGCACGGATCACGTCCAGGGTGGTGATCCCGAACAGGCGACGCTTGTCATAGACACCGGCTTTCTTCAACACTTCGGCGGCGATGGCGACCGTGGTGTTGACCGGGTTGGTGATGATGCCGATCAGCGCCTGCGGGCAGGATGCGGCACACTTCTCGACCAGGTTCTTGACGATACCGGCGTTGATGTTGAACAGATCG
The DNA here is from genome assembly GCF_000820045.1 of Aeromonas rivuli. GTDB lineage: Bacteria > Pseudomonadota > Gammaproteobacteria > Enterobacterales > Aeromonadaceae > Aeromonas > Aeromonas rivuli. The sequence continues at coordinate 64,503 of NZ_CDBJ01000100.1, forward strand.
GAGCGATCCATGCCGGGCTTGCGCGCCACACCGGCGGAGATCAGCACGACATCGGCGCCAACCAGAGCCGGGCTCGGGTCTTCGCCACAAAATCCTTTTACTTTCACGTCAGTCGGGATGTGGCTCAGATCGACGGCAACACCCGGGGTCACGGGGGCAATATCATACAGGCTCAATTCGGAACCAGCAGGCAGGCGATTCTTCAGCAACAGGGCAAGGGCTTGGCCTATCCCACCGGCGGCACCCAGAACGGCAACTTTCATGATCAACTCCATGTTTAAGCAGGTTTAAGGTTGTTTCTTGTTGTGCGCCCAACCTTAAAGGATCCCCCCCTAAAAAACAATCTGATAACAGTTGCGATAACACGTTCTGTGAGCTACGGAACAGCCAGCGCCGAAAGCGGGGGGGAAATATGAAAAGTGGAAGGAGAAGCACAGATTTTCTGTGTTTCTCCTTCCATCAGAGGGTCAATATCTGGCGTTTAGCCTTGGAAAGCCAGGGCTCGGCGCTCGCACCAGCGAAAGCCAATTGTTAACAAACCATTCATGCAGAGGTAGAGGGCCCCCGCCACGGTAAACACCGCCAGGGTGTCATAGGTCTGGGCATTGAGACGCTGGGCCAGCCCCATGATATCCATGATGGTGATGGTGCTGGCAAGGGAGCTCCCCTTGAGGACCAGGATCACCTCGTTGGAGTAGGCAGGAACCAGGCGACGGGCGGCGTGACGCACCTTCATCCACAGGGTTTGGCCCGGCGTGAAGCCCAGGGCACGACAGGCTTCCACCTCCCCCGCCGGAATGGCCTCCAGCGCCCCCTTGAACAGGCGGGTCGAATAGGCGGCCGTATTGAAGCCAAGGGCCAACACGGCGCAGAACCAGGGTTGCTTGAGCAGGGGCCAGAGTGGCCCGCTCTTGAGCCACTCGAACTGGCCGGGCCCGTAATAGATAAGGAAAATCTGGATCAGCAGAGGGGTACCGGTGAACACCAGCACCCACAGTTGCACCAGCTGAGTCGCCAGCGGGATGCGGCGCTCCAACACCCAGGTCATCAGGGCCGCCATGGCCACCCCGAGCAGCAGGCTCAGGGCGGTCAGCTGCAAGGTGGTACCAAGTCCACCGAGCAGAGTCATCAGATAGTCTTGCATCCCTAACCTCCGTAGCGCCGGCTATAACGGGACGCCTGCTTGAGCCCGAATTCACTGACCAGACTGATCGCCAAATAGATGAGGGCCGCCGTGGCATACCAGGTGAAGGGCTGGTAGGTACTGGCCGACGCCATCTGTGCCTGACGCATCATCTCGTTCACCCCGATGAGGGAGACCAGGGCGGTATCCTTGAGCAGCACCAGCCACTGATTGCCCAGCCCGGGCAGGGCGTGACGCCAGGCCTGAGGCAGCACGATGCGAAAGAAGGTCCGCCCCCGTCCCAATCCCAGCGCCTCGGCGGCCTGCCGCTGACCGATCGGCACCGCATTGAGGGCGCCGCGCAGGGTCTGGCAGGCATAGCTGGCAAACAACAGAGAGAGTGCCAGCACACCGCAAGCGAAGGGGCTGAACTCCACATACTCCCCGGTGATGAGGAACAGCACCTGGGTCGAGCCAAAGTAGATGAACAGCACCACCAGCAGCTCGGGCAGGCCGCGGATCAGGGTGGTGAGGGTGGCAACGGGCCAGCCGAGCCAGGGCTTGCCGCTGAGTTCAGCCGCGCTGAATGCCAGCGCCAGCACCATACCCCCAACCAGAGAGGCCAGGGCCAGCCCCAGGGTCATCCAGGTTGCGTCGAGCAGCAGACTCAGCATGGCTTACTGCGCGAAGTACTTGTCAAAGATCTGCTGATAGGTGCCATTGGCCTTGATCTCGGCCAGCCCCTTGTTCAGCTGAGCCAGCAGCTCTTTATTGCCTTTGGCTACGGCGATGCCAAAACCCGTGCCGAAGTACTTGGCATCGGTCACAGGCTTGCCCATCACCACATACTCTTTGTGCTGTTTGAGCCAATCGGCGGCCACGGCGGTATCGGCAAAGACGGCATCGGTACGACCGTTCATCATGTCGAGGAAGGCGCTCTGATAGCTGGCGTAAGGCACGGTGAGCAGGCCCTTGCTGACCCAGTTATCCACCAGATAGGACTGATGGGAACTGCCGTTCTGGACGCCGACCGTCTTGTCGACCAGCTCTTCCGGGCCCTTGAAGGCATCCTTCTTGGCCACGAATACGGCGGAGTTCTCGTAATAAATGTCGGAGAAATCGACCTGGGCGGCACGCTCCGGGGTCACGTCCATGGCGGCGATGGCGGCATCGAAGCGATGGAACTTGAGGCTGGGGATCAGGCTGTCAAACGCCTGGTTATGGAAGCTGCACTCCAGCTTGGCCTGCGCGCAGATGGCGCGGGCCAAGTCGATGTCGAAGCCCTGAAACTCGTTCTTGTCATCCAGATACTCGAACGGGGCATACGTTGCCTCGGTGACAAATTTGATCTCTTTGGCCACAACGGTCGTGCTCAGCAGTCCCATGGCCACGGCCAGCAATATGCTCTTTTTCATGTGATTGTCCTTGTCAAAATGAAGGGATTCAGTGATTCAGAAACTCGGCAAAACGACGGGTTCGGGGTGAGGTGAAGATCTCGGCGGAGCCGGATTCCACAATCTGACCCCGCTCCAGGTAGATCACCTGGCTGGCCACCTTGCGGGCGAAATCGACCTCGTGGGTCACCACCACCTGGGTGATCCCGGTCTTTGCGAGACCACGAATGATCTGGGCGACCTCCTTGGTTATCTCGGGATCCAGCGCCGCCGTCGGCTCATCAAACAGCAGGACCTCGGGGTCCATCATCAGGGTACGGGCGATGGCCACACGCTGCTGCTGGCCACCGGAGAGCCGGGCCGGCCAGGCATCGCGCTTGTCGGCGAGCTGCAACTGGGTCAGCAGGTAGCCGGCCTTGTCGATGGCCGCCTGCTTGCCCATGCCGAGCACCTTGATGGGCGCCTCGATGAGGTTTTCCAGCACGGTGAGATGGGGCCAGAGGTTGTATTGCTGGAACACCATGCCGACTTTGCGACGCAGCGCCTGGGCTTCGCGGGCAAAATCCCCCTTGGAGAGGGTCGACGGGAAAGAAAATTCACTCTTGCCGATGCGTAAAGTACCGGCATCCGGGGTGTCGAGCAGGTTGAGCATGCGCAGCAACGAGCTCTTGCCCGCACCGCTTGGGCCCAGCAATACCAAGGTCTCGCCGGGATTGGTGCAAAAGGATACCTGTTGCAGAACCTGCTGTTTGTGCCAGGACTTGTCGATAGCGTTTAATTCAATACCCATACAACCCGATTGAATAAGTTTTCAAAATTTCGTCCTGATTTTAATCTCAACATGGGTATATGCAAGCTAAACTTGCATCGATATGCAGTACAAACCGCAGTTCCTTGCCAAAAAAGGCATACGAATGCAAAATGGCCATGCTGAACAGCTGCCGCCTGCGTACCACAGGCCGCCACCCTCCCTCATTCGTGAGTCCAAGATGAAGCATAACGACAAGCAAGAAAAACTGGCGAAGGCCTTTAAAGCCTTGCTGAAAGAAGAAAGATTTGGCTCCCAGGCAGAGATAGTCACGGCCCTGCAAGAGATGGGTTTTGAAAACATCAACCAGTCCAAGGTATCGCGCATGCTGAGCCGTTTCGGCGCCGTTCGCACCCGCAATGCCAAGATGGAGATGGTCTACTGCCTGCCGGTCGAACTCGGCGTGCCCACCACCTCCAGCCCCCTCAAGAACCTGGTACTGGATGTCGACCACAACGGCGCCCTGGTGGTCATCCACACCAGCCCCGGTGCCGCCCAGCTGATCGCCCGCCTGCTCGACTCCCTCGGCAAGGCCGAAGGGATCCTCGGCACCATCGCCGGGGATGACACCATCTTCATCACCCCGACCAGCGATACCGATATCGAAGAGCTATACCTCTCCGCCCTCGAACTGTTCGAACAGACCCCGTAATCCGGCAAGCTCAGCTACGGCTGGGCTCCCTGAACGAACAATGGAACGAAAAATCCCGGCCTCGGCCGGGATTTTTGTTCATGCCTTGCCGGCATGCTCCTCGATGGGCTTATTGTCCCTGGCCCTGCAGGAACTCCACCGAGGGGGCGAAGAAGGCAGCCCCGGTCACGGCGCGGGTGAAGCGCAGCAGGTGATCGAAGTGGCCACCCTCGCCCTTGTACATGCTGGCCAGCATGGCATTGAAGTGCAGCGGGGTGCGGCAACAGGAGATGAAGTAGAGCCCCTGCTCACGCATGGTGCCCCAGGGCATGCTCTGGCGCAGTATCTCCATGGACTCCCCTTTGGGGGTCTTGAGATTGACCCTCTTTATATGAGCCGTGAGTGGTTTGGCGGCAGACTCATACTCCAGGTTGTCGACCTTGGTGCGGCCTATGATGTCCTCTTGCTCTTTGAGTGACAGCCGCTCCCAGTCGCTCATGGCATGTAGCCAACGTTGCACATGGACATAAGAGCCACCCGCAAACTCGCCACCGGCCAGCAGCGCCACTTCTCCCCTGTGTTCATCCTGAGGATTCTCGGTGCCATCGACGAAACCGGTCAAGTCACGGCAATCCTGATTGCGGAAACCCCGCACCTCTTCCACCAGCTCAACCTGGCCACCCAGCAGCGCCATCAGCCGTTGACCGGCATGATGCAGCACATCGACCCGGTCGGCACGCAGTTGCACGAAGAGATCGAAGGGGGTATGGGGCGCCTGCTGGCCATTGGCCTCCTGGGCCAGGAAACTGCGAAACTGGGGAGGGCGCGCCATGGGATAGAGACCATCCCAGGCTTCGGATCCCACCGCCAGCAAACCAGAGAAGCCGGCGTCCGGAAAGTCGGCGGTGACGGATTGCCACAGCGTTGGCACCTTGGCGAGGCGGCGAACCAATTCGGCACTGTCACCGACCCGGTTGAACATCAGATAGAGGGCATGCAGATTAGGCTCTGCGCAGATCCCGGTTTGGGCATTCATTCATCTCTCCCATGTGTAAGCATTGGTCGATCATAAAGTCGCCTGATTATAAAGCAATGGCCGATGGGATCCTTGATGTGACCCGGCACCTTGGCGCATCAGAGCGCGAACAGTACCAGAGGGTGTGGCGCCACCTGCACCCTGGCCTGCGCGGGGATCAGGGGTTCGCTGATACTGGCCTCCAGTGTCAATTCGCCACAGGCCAGCTGCACCCGGCAGTGATGGCCGAGAAACTGCTGATCCACCACCCTGAGCGGCCCCTCTTCATCCCCAATAAGCTGCAGCTGCTGGGGTCTGAGCATGAGTTGACGCCGCTCCCCCTGGGCCAGCCCATGGGGCTCGCTACCGCGGATCAGGCCAATGGCGGTCTGTACGCTATCGGCATCCACCACCTCGGCGGCCAGGTAGTTGACGCCACCGAGGAACTCGGCCACGAAGGGATTCTGCGGGCGACGATAGAGCTGCTCCGGCTCGCCCACCTGCTCGATGTGACCGGCGCGAAACAGCGCCAGCCGATCGGCGAAGGCGAACGCTTCCTCCTTGCTGTGACTGACAAAGACGGCCCCTATCCCCTGCCCCTTGAGCAAGGCACGGATCTCCAGGATCAACTTCATTCTCACTTGGGTATCAATGTTGGAGAAGGGCTCGTCGAGCAGCATGAGACGCGGCTTGCACACCAGCGCCCGGGCGATGGCGACACGCTGCTGCTGGCCGCCGGAGAGTTGATGAGGGTAGCGTTCCCCCAGCCCTTGCAGATTCACCAGCTGGAGCGACTCCTCCACGGTCTGGCGGCGCTCGCTGCGCGCTTGCCTTCCCAGGCCGAAGCCGATGTTCTCGGCCACGGTCAGATGGGGAAAGAGGGCATAATCCTGAAAGATCATGCCGATGTTGCGCGCCTCGGGAGGAACGCTCACCCCGGGACCCTCCAGCAGATGCTCCCCGAGCCGGATCTCGCCCTCTGCCAGGGGCAGCAGGCCGGCGATGGCCTTGAGCAGCGTGGTCTTGCCGCAGCCACTGGCCCCCAGCAAGCAAACTATTTCGTTGTCAGCCACTGACAAGGAGAGCTGCTCCAACACGTTATGACCGTTATAACGGCAGCTCACTTTCTCTATTTGCAAGCAAGACACGACTCAAATCCTCTTGTGTGAGAGTGGCCAGGGCACCTCATTCAAATTGGCTCAATGGCCCTGGCTATCCAGGCTGCGGTTGACCCAGATGAGCGGCAGCAAGCCCACCAGTACGATGACGATGGCGCCAAGCGCCCCGCGCTCCAGCATCTCGTCCGAGACGAACTGATAGACATGGGTCGCCAGGGTCTCGAAGTTGAACGGCCGCAGCAGCAGGGCGGCGGGCAGCTCCTTCATCGATTCGATAAAGACCAGCATGGCGCCGGCGAACAGGCCCCGTCGCACCAGGGGCAAATGCACCCGTCTGAGCATACCGCCCGCCCCCTGCCCCAGGGAGCGGGCCGCCATGTCGAGACTGGGGGAGACCTTGCCGAGGCTGCTCTCCACCGAACCGATGGCAATGGCGACGAAACGCACCAGATAGCCGAACACGATGGCGGTGAGCGTGCCGGTCAGCAGCAGGCCTGGCCCCTGAAGCCCAAGCCACTCGGCCAGATCGTTGATGCCAAAATCCAGGGCCGTGAGCGGCACCAGCACACCGATGGCCAGCACTGTCCCCGGCATGGCATAGCCCAGGGCGGCAAGACGCAGCGGGATCAGACTCTTGACCCCGCCATCGAGGCGGCGGAAGAAACCGAGCAGCAGGGCCACCCCCATGGCAAGCAGCGCCGTCAGGGCCGAGATGAGCAGGCTGTTACCGGCGAAGCGCACAAACTCCGGAGTCCATGACAGTGCAAAATAGCGCACCCCGTAGTCGAGCAGTATGGCGAATGGCAAGGCAAAACCGGCCAGTACCAGGCCCCAGCACCAGAGCCCGGCCAACCAGCGCAGCCCTCCCTTGAGCGGGTAGCGCAGCGGCGGTTCATGGCCCATGGATTTCTGGAAGACCTGCTGACGGCTCCGGGAGCGGCGCTCAAAGGCGATCAGCAAGACAACCGCCAGCAACATCAGGCAGGAGAGCTTGGCCGCCGTGGCCAGGCTGCCATAGCCGAGCCAGGTATCATAAACGGCGGTGGTCAGGGTATTGATGGCAAAGAAATGCACGGTCGCAAAGTCAGCCAGGGTCTCCATGGCCACCAGGGAGACGGCCACCATGATGGCGGGTCTGGCCAGGGGCAGACTGATGCGGCGAAAGCTCTGCCAGGGCGAACTGCCGAGCAGCCGACTGGAGTGGATCAGGCTGACCGACTGCTCCAGGAAGGAGGCTCGCGCCAGCAGATAGACATAAGGGAACAGCACCAGGGCCAGCACCCAGGCAGCCCCGCCGAGAGAGCGGATAGCCGGGAACCAGTAGTCGCCAGGCCCCTGCCAGTCGAACAGGGTGCGCAGCCCCGCCTGCACCGGACCGGAGTAATCAAACAAGTCCGTATAGACGTAGGCAACGATGTAGGAAGGCATGGCCATGGGCAGCATCAGCGCCCACTGCAAGGCCCGGCGACCCGGCACCTGGCACATGGCGACCAGCCAGGCGGTCGGTACCCCGAACAGCAGGCTGAGCGAGACGACGCCCAGCACCAGCAGCAGGGTATTGACGAGGTAGGTGGAGAGAACGGTATCGGCCAGATGGGCGAACAGATCCCCATCCGCCGAGAGCGCAGAAAACAGCAGTGCCAGAACGGGCAAAACCAGCAGCAGGGCACAGGCCCAGCCGCTGGCTATCCAACCAAATTTTTTCATGAGTCCACAAAAATGGATGGGGCCCCTGGCCCCATCTGATTACAGATCGAACTTGACTTCGTCGAGCAGCTGCAGCGCATCCTTACGGTGCTTGGCATAGTCGCTGACCGGCAGGGCATCGACCTTGAAGCTGCCCCAGGATTTGACCATGGCGGACGGCTCAACACCCGGCTTGACCGGATACTCGGCATTCACCTCGGCATACATGTGCTGAGCCTGATCACCGGAGAGGAACTCCATCAACTTCTGCGCTTGCACCTTGTTTTTGGCGTACTTGGTCATGGCCACACCGCTCACGTTGACGTGGGCGCCACGATTGGTCTGATTCGGGAAGTTGATCTCGACCGCCTCAGCCCAGGCCTTCTGCTCCGGATCCTTGAGCATGGCGCCCAGGTAGTAGCTGTTGCCCAGGGAGACATCACAGATGCCATCCTTGATCGCCTTGACCTGATCCCGATCGTTACCCTGAGGCGTGCGCGCCAGGTTGGCCTTGACCCCTTCCAGCCAGGTCTTGGTATCCGCCATGCCGTGATGAACGATCATGGAGGAGATCAGGGCGACATTGTACTCATGCTTGCCGCTGCGGGTACAAATTTTGCCTTTGAATTCCGGCTTGACCAGATCTTCGTAGCTGATCTCGGCAAGTTTGCCCAGACGCTCTTTGCTGGAGTAGATGGCCCGCACGCGAGTGGTCAGGGCAAACCAGCGATTATCCGGGTCGCGGTAGGCGGCCGGGATATTCTCCTGCAGCAGCTTGCTGTCTACCGGTTGCACCAGATCCTTGTCGACCAGATCGGTCAGACGGCTGATGTCCACGGTCAGCATCAGATCCGCCGGGGAGAGCTTGCCTTCACGCTCCAGGCGCTCGTTGAGCCCCTCTTTGGCAAAGACCACATTGACCTTGATCCCTGACTCCTTTTCGAACTGCTGGATGATGGGCTTGATCAGCTCATCCTGACGGTTCGAATAGACATTTACTTCCTGTGCAGCCATGGCGGCGGGAGCAGAAATGGCCGTCAATGCCAGCGCCAATAGTGTCTTCTTGATCATGGAGTCAATTCCTTGGGATGAACGCGAATAGTGAGAATTATTGTTGTTTGCATTCTGCCTGAGGAAATTGCCATATCGCAAGCCGATTACCGCATCTGCATCACAAATTTACTCAATGATAAATAAAAGGGCCGGATGGAATCCCATCCGGCCCTTTCAGCTGAGTTAACCGTCAATTAATGGCTGCTTTTCACCGTCACAAACTCCGGATAAGCATCCACACCACACTCGTGCAGATCGACACCCATCATCTCTTCCTCTTCGCTGACCCGGATCCCCAGGGTCGCCTTGAGCAGGAGCCACACCACCAGAGATGCGAGGAACACCCAACCGAAGATGACAGCCGCACCGAGCAACTGAGCGCCAAAGGTGGTTGCTGCATTGCTGAAGGGCACGACCATCAGGCCGAAGAAACCGCAGACGCCGTGCACCGACAAGGCACCGACCGGATCATCAATCTTCAGCTTGTCGAAGCTGACGATGGCATAAACCACCAGGCCACCGGCCAGGACACCGATCAGGCTGGCAAAGAGCGGGCTGGGTGAGGCAGGGTCGGCCGTGATGGCGACCAGACCGGCCAGCGCACCGTTCAATACCATGGTCAGGTCAGCCTTGCCCCAAGTCAGCTTGGTCACCAGCAGGGCGCCCAGGGCGCCGGTGGCGGCGGCGGCGTTGGTGTTGACGAACACCTTGCCGATGGCACTGGCGTTGGCCGCATCGGACAACATCAACTGCGAACCACCGTTGAAGCCGAACCAACCCATCCAGAGGATCAGGGTGCCCAGGGTCGCCAACGGCAGGTTGGAGCCGGGGATGGGGTAGATCTCGCCATTCTTGCCATATTTGCCACGACGCGCCCCCAGTACCAGTACGGCGGCCAGGGCGGCGGCGGCACCCGCGAGGTGCACTATGCCAGAGCCGGCAAAGTCGGAGAAGCCAGCCTCTTTCAAGAAGCCGCCACCCCAGGTCCAGTAACCCTCGACCGGGTAGATGACCCCAGTCATCACCACGCAGAACAGCAAGAAAGACCAGAGTTTCATCCGCTCGGCCACGGCGCCGGAGACGATGGAGGTCGCCGTTGCCACGAACACCACCTGGAAGAAGAAATCAGACTCGAGCGAGTGACTTGCCCCCTCGGCCTGAGTACCGAGCAAGGTGCCAACACTCGGCAACCAGCCACCGGCACCGTTGTCGACGTACATGATGTTGTAACCGATCAGCAGGTACATCACGCAGGCGATGGTATAGAGCAGGACGTTCTTGGTCAGTATCTCCGTGGTGTTCTTGGCGCGCACCAGGCCCGCTTCCAACATGGCGAAACCGGCGGTCATCCACATGACCAGGACCCCGGACATCAACAGATAAAAGGTATCCAGCGCAAAACGCAGCTCACTGACACTCTTGGCTAACTCTTCCATGACAATCTCCTAACAGCTTCCCTAATTCCAATGACTCACAGCGCTTCGTCGTCTGTCTCGCCGGTGCGGATCCGCACCGCCTGCTGCAGCTCATAGACGAAAATCTTGCCGTCCCCAATCTTGCCGGTGTAGGCCGCCTTGCAGATCGCCTCGATCACGCTCTCCACGTTGTCGCTGATGGTGGCAATCTCCAGCTTGACCTTGGGCAGGAAGTCGACCTGATACTCGGCGCCACGGTATAATTCGGTATGTCCCTTCTGACGGCCGAACCCTTTGACCTCGGAGACGGTCAATCCCTCGACGCCGAGATTGGCAATGGCTTCACGCACATCGTCCAACTTGAAGGGCTTGATAATCGCAGTAATCAATTTCATCTGGTTGCTCCCAATCCATGGTGTGTCGATATAGTGCAATCAATTCTTGTGCCAAGAATTTTTATTGTTATATTTCAACAAGATAAAATAATCACTGCCTAGTCCCTCTCCGCAGACTCTCCAAGGGGGAGCAGAGCGCCCCACGATGAGGCACCATCCTTAAACAAGGTTAAAAAATGCACCAAATTGGTTCAGTCACTCCATGCTAGTCATCTCGGAACACGTCACCCTGCCCTGGCATGAGTTGCAGTTTCAGGCGATGCGCGCCCAGGGCGCCGGGGGGCAACACGTCAACAAGACAGACTCGGCGGTCTGGTTGCGCTTCGATTACCGAGGCTCCCCCAGCCTGCCAGAACTCTATAAAGAGGGGCTGGACAGGCTCAGTGACAGCCGGGTACATGACGGCTTCATCCTGATCCGGGTCGAGACCCATCGCAGCCAGGACATGAACCGCAAGGAGGCCATGAGCCGACTGGTGGAACTGCTGACCAAGGCCGCCTGGCGACCCAAAGCCCGCCGAGCCACCAAGCCGACCAAGGGCTCCCAGCGCCGCCGAGTCGAAGCCAAGAAGCGCAAGGGCGACATCAAATCCGGACGAGGCAAGATAGCCCTGGATTGACACAGGCTGGCTGAGTGAGGAGTGATCTCCCTTCCAAAAGAGAGGGCTTTGCGGCGAAAAGATGAACATCAGATGAAGGCCACTCTCAGAAGTGCTTCAGAAGAGCGGGGGCATGATGAGTGCGTACCTGGATGGACATCACCCATGCACGTGCACCCATGTGACACTTCCAATCTGTTTTCTCGCGCCTCTTCCCTGGGGCGCTTTTTTTGTGCCCTCCTCCCTGGCTAACCCGCCTCATGACATGGGCAACATCCGGGAACAAAAAGGCCCGCCGAGGCGGGCCATGACCGGAAGGTGCTAACTTCGGGGGTCAATCAGATAGCGAGGAACAGACCCGCCAGGGCGGCGCTCATCAGGTTGGCGAGCACCCCGGCCAGTATGGCCCGCATGCCGTAGCGAGAGATGAACGCCTTGCGCTCCGGCACCATGGATCCCAGGCCGCCGATCAGGATCGCCATGGAAGAGATGTTGGCGAAACCGCACAGGGCGAAGGTGACGATGGCCTTGCTCGACGGGTCCAGGGTCTGATCCTGCACCAGCGCGATGAACGCCACGAATTCGTTGATGACGACCTTGGTGCCAATCAGAGCGCCAGCAGCCTGAGCCTGATCCCAGGGCACACCGATGAGCCAGGAGACAGGGGCAAACAGCCAGCCCAGGATCAGCTGGAAGCTCAGCTCCCAACCCAGCAAGCCACCGGCCCAGCCAAGCAAGCCGTTGAGCAGGGCTATCACACCGACGAAGGCCAGCAGCGTGGCTCCCACGGCGACCGCAATATTCAGACCTGACATGGCACCATCGGCGGCGGCTTCAATCACGTTGGTCGCACGAGGGATCTCCACATCCTGATGATGATCCTGTTCATCCGCTGCCGGCGGCACCAATATCTTGGCCATGGCCAGACCGGCCGGGGCAGACATGAAGGCCGCCGCGATCAGATACTTGAGCTCCACCCCCAGGCTGGCATACCCCACCAGGGTGCCGCCTGCCACGGAAGCGAGGCCACAGCTCATCACCGCGAAGAATTGCGAGTCGGACATCTTGGCAAGGTAAGGTTTGACCACCAGCGGAGCCTCGACCATGCCGACGAAGATATTGGCGGTGGCTGAGAGGCTCTCGGCCCGGCCAGTGCCGAGCAGCTTTTGCAGACCGCCGCCGAGCAGGGCGATGATCCTGGTCATCAAGCCGATGTGATAGAGGATAGCGATCAGCGCCGAGAAGAAGATGATGACCGGCAGCACATTGAAGGCAAAGATGAAGCCGAGTTTGAACTTGGCCAGGTCCCCAAACAGGAAGGCGATCCCCTCCTGGCCGTAACCGATGACGCTGCTCACGCTGTCACTGACGGCATTCAATACCCGCTGACCGGCGGGAAGCCAGAGCACCAAGGCGGCGAATACGATCTGCAGGGTGAGGGCACCGCCCACTGTTCTCAGTGGGATACGACGGCGATTGTCAGAGCAGAGGGTGGCGAGCGCCAGTATGCAGAGCATGCCGAGCAGGGCTATCATGGGGACTCCATCGGGGGGATTTCAGATGGGCGCGGATTCTGCCCCCCTCCCCTGATGACTGCAAGCTAGCAAGGTTATCAGTCTGTTACCAACCACCTCTGCGCCAACCACCCGGATCCAAGCACTTGATTCCCCTCGTCTTATTTCGCTCCCACCCACAACTGTTTACGCATGGAAACAATCATTCCTCCAGGCCGGACAATGCTTGTCCCAACCAGGGCGCCAGACGCTGTTGCCAATAGGGTGGCGTACCGAATCCCTCTTTGAGGAAATCGATGAAGAGGCGGATCTTGGGATCCAGATGTTCTCGGCGGGCATACACGGCATGGACCGCCATCTTCTGGCTCGGACGCCACTCGGGCAGCAGCGGGATCAGGGCGCCCGATTGCAGCTCCTTGTCGAGCAGATAGTTGGCGATATAGGCCACCCCCAGCCCGGCCAGCGCGGCGTCGCGTACTGCCTCCGCCAGATCGACCCTGTAGTTGCCCGCCACCTGCACGCTCTGGCGCTCCTTCTCCTTGCGAAAGTGCCACTCCTGATAGCGTCGCTCCCGGCTCTGATAGGTGATGCAGTTGTGACCTAGCAGATCTCGCGGCGTGAGCGGCGTGCCGTGGCCGAGCAGGTAATCGGGGGAGGCCGCCAACACGAAGCCGATATCGGCCAGGCGCTGGCCTATCAGCCCCAGGGGCTTGTCTTCATAGGTGGTGATCCAGAGATCCAGTCCCTCATCCACCAGATTGGTTCGGTGATCGAACAGGGAAACCTCCAGCTCCAACTCGGGATAGCGCTGCTGGAAGGCCTTGAGGCGGGGGATCACATGCAATCGGCCAAACGACTGACCCACCCCTAGATGCAGTACGCCACTCACCTTGCCGCGTCTGTCCGCCACCATGGACTCCGCCTCCTGCGCCTGCGCCACCAGGGCGCGGCAGTGGCGGGCATACTCCTGCCCCAATTCGGTCAGAGCGAAACGGCGGGTGGTGCGCTGCACCAGCTGGGCACCGAGATCGGCCTCAAGCTGGGCCAGCTGCTTGCTGATGTGGGACTTGGAGACGCCGAGCCGCCGGGCGGCGGCCGAGATGCCCTGTTCGCGGACCAGGGCATCGAAGATCAACATTTGCGGGAGTCGGTGCAGCACGATATGACCTGAACAAGGGAGCGGGGCACCATTATTCCAGAGCCGCCGCTCAGGGGGTAGCGGCGAGTGCCTGCCGTAGCTGCGCGAGCAGAGGATCCTCATCCGGGCGCTGGCGCGATCCATAACTCGCCAACAGCTGGCCATCCCGTCCGATCAGATACTTGTGAAAATTCCAGGCTGGCGCCTCCCTGGCCGCCAGCGCCAGTCCCTTGAACAGAGGGATAGCCTGATCGCCACGCACCGAGACCCGGTTGAACATGGGGAAAGTGACCCCATAGTCCCGCTGGCAAACTGCGGCCGTCTCCCCCTCCTCCCCCGCTTCTTGCTGGAAGTCATTGGAAGGGAAGCCGAGGATCAGCAACCCCTGGTCACGATACTCTTGGTTGAGTGCCTCCAACCCCTTGAACTGTTTGGTGTAACCGCAATAGGAGGCGGTATTGACCACCAGCACCACCTTGCCTTGGGTGAGCTGGCACAGGTTGTGGCGCTGGGTGCTGTTGAGCTCGCGCTGCTCCCCGGCAAAATAGTCGGGGCAGCCAGCCAGGGCAGAGTGACCCCAGAGCAGCAATATGAGTGCGATTCCCTTCATGCTCTTCTCCTTTTTTCATCTGACCCCGGGCTGCTCACCAAGAGTGGGTCAGTGGTTATGGTCAGCCTCTGAACTCTCTACGCAGCAGGCGGGGCTTTGGCTCAATCCACCCATGACTCAGCGTAGTGCCATGCCGGTCAGCCAGCCGTGCCCCCAGAAGATCAGTACCACTGTGGCCACCAGGCCCAGACCCAGGCTAGTCAGCGTCCCCTGCCAGCTTGCCTCGGGACGCGCCACCCTGCCCCAGTCACGGATCGATATCCAGATGATGCTGACCAGCGCCCAGAGCCCCAGGCCGCCAAACAGGATCAGAGAGCGGGCCTCGGCATTGACCAGCAGGTGAGCGCCACTCCAGATCAGGACACCGAGCAGCTGGGGATGACGCAACCAGCGCCGGAAATGGTTCGCCCCCTGGCCCGAGCAGAGCAGGATCATCGCCAGGGGCATCAGCCCCTGCACGGCCGCCGGCCCCCAGGAGGGCGGGAAGTAGAGCGGCATCGGGTAGAGGCTGCGCCAACCGGCCACGATGCAGCCGATAGCGACCAGCAGCAGCAGGGAAAACATCCCCTTATAACGACTCTCCCCCAGACGCGCTCTGAGCCGCACCCTGTGGGCCTGGGCAAAGCAGGGGTAGAGATGCACCAGGGCGAACAGCAGCACTCCCAGCATCAGCAATAGCATGGCGACCTCCTTGAATGTCTGGGAACACTATGACGCAAACGGGCCTGATGGCCTATAGAAACAGCCGTCGGCTCCGTGGGGGATTGAGAAGGGAAAGGGCGGATAAAAAGATGCCGGCCAGGGGCCGGCATTGAAAAGCGCCATACCTGGAGATATGGCGACGGGATCAGAGCTTCAGTTGGTAAAGAGCCGCCACGTTACGGGAGGTCAGCGTCAGATTGGTGCTGGCGGTTTCCAGTGCCTCCGGCAGCGACATGGCCCGGTTGACCACGGCGAAGACGGCATCTATGCCATGTGCGTGGACCACGCCACAGTCATCGGTCAGGCAACCGGCGATGCCGATCACCGGCTTGCCAAACTGCTTGGCGCAGCGCGCCACCCCCATGGGGGTCTTGCCATGTATGGTCTGGCTGTCGATGCGCCCCTCGCCGGTGATGACGAGATCCGCATCTTGCAGCACGCTGGCCAGATCCAGGGCCTCTATGACGATCTGGATGCCCGGCTTGAGCTCGGCGCCCAGCAGACCCACCAGCGCGGCGCCCATGCCACCGGCGGCACCGGCCCCCGGAATGTCCTTCACCTGGCAACCCAGGGCCGCCTCGATGCAATCCGCGTAGTGGCTCAGGTTGTTGTCCAGTTGCACCACCATCTCGTAGTTGGCGCCCTTCTGGGGACCAAACACGGCCGAGGCCCCCTTGGGACCGCAGAGCGGGTTGTTCACATCGCAGGCCACCTCTATGGTGAGATCCGCCAAACGCGCATCCAGCCCACTCAAGTCGATCGTCGCCAGCTCGGCGAGGGCGGCGCCCCCGAAGCCAATGGCGCTGCCGTCCGCCTTGAGCAGCTTGCCGCCCAGCGCCTGGATCATGCCAGCGCCGCCATCATTGGTGGCGCTGCCCCCTATGCCGAGGATGAGGTGAGTCACCCCCAGATCCAGGGCGGCCAGGATCAACTCACCGGTACCGAAGCTGGAGGTCAGCAGGGGGTTGCGCTGCTCGGGCGCCACCAGATGCAGGCCGGAAGCGGCTGCCATCTCGATGACGGCGCGCTTGCCATCCCCCAGCAGGCCGAGGAATCCCTCGACCCTGTTACCGAGCGGGGCCGTCACTTCGGCGGTCACTATGCGACCGTCGGTGGCATCGACTAGGGAACGCACCGTGCCCTCGCCACCATCGGCCATGGGCAGCTTGACGTAGGTCGCATCGGGCAACACCTGTTTGAAACCCGCCTCGATGGCGTCGGCCACTTCCATGGCACTCAGGCTTTCCTTGAAGGAGTCAGGGGCAATTACAATTTTCATATCAATTCCTTAGGCAACACCAAGTACGCCAAACATCAGGGTAGAGACAACTGTAATGGTCAAACCGACTGCCGTTTCGTAAGGGATAAGCTTCAAGCGCTCGCTGATGCCCATGTGGACGCTGCCGCCCGTTGCATGGAAGAAGGAGCCATGGGGCATGTGGTCGAACACTGTGGCACCGGCGTGGATCATGGCGGCACCCGCCAAGCCACTGATGCCGAGTTCGAGCAGGGTCGAACTGAAGACGTTGGAGGCGACCACAGTCCCGGCGGTGGTCGAGGCGGTCGCCAGGGACATCAGGGCACCGGAGATGGGGGCCAGCAGGTAGGAGGGCAGACCCGAGGCAGTCAGGCCGCTGATCAGTACATCCTTCAGCCCCGAGTTGGCGATGATGCCTGCCAGGGTACCCGTACCGAGCAGCATGATGGCCACAGGTGCCATACGGGCCAGACCCGAGACGGCAAACTGGTTCACCTTGCTGAATTTACCCATCATGAGGGCGCCTACCAGGCCACCCAGGGGCAGGGCGATGAGGGGATCCACCACTATGCCAGCCACGGGACGCAGGGCCAGCAGCAGTATGGCCACCAGGGGCGCACTGATGGCGGCGGCAAAACCGGGCAGAGCAGCCTGATCGACGCTGACCACTTCCTCGGCGGTGACCTTGGTACCCTTGTTGTTCAGACGCTTGGCCAGCCAGTAGGCCATGACCAGACCGAAGATACCGGGGATGATGCCAGCCGCCATGACGGAGGTCAGGGGCAGATGGAAGGCGTCCGCCGCCGCGATGGCGTTGGGATTGGGGGACATGACGTTACCCGCCTTGCCGCCGCCTATCATGGCGAGCAGTATCGCTGGCTTGGAGAGGTCGGCGCGCTGGGCAATGGCCAGCGCGATAGGCGCTACGGTGATGACGGCAACGTCCACGAAGACGCCGACCGCGGTCAGGATCAGCGTCGCCAGGGCCAGGGCCAGCAGGGCCCGGGTCTCTCCCAGTTTCTTGATGATGGTTTCGGCGATGGTGGTAGCCGCCCCCGATTCAATCAGGACGCCAGCCAGCACACCGGCGGCCAGGATGCGCATCACCGCTGTGGTGATCCCCTGGGCGCCGCCTATCATCAGGGCGACGGTCTGGGTCAGGTCGGCGCCGCCGATCAGACCCCCCGCCAGGGCTCCCACTATCATGCCGTAGGCGGGCGGGACCCTCTTCAGGATGAGAAAGATGGCGATGGCGAGCGCCGCTAGGGCGCCGATGGCGGTAACTGGGATCATGACAGGCACCTTTTTTATGTGTGGGGTTCAGGTGTCGTCATTATCGGGAAATCAACCGGAAATACTTTGTAAAAAAAGACAAAGACAACGGTTTTACATTGGCCTTATTTGTACATTACGACAAATTCACTCTCCGAGACTGAAACCGAGATAGAGTAAAAACTTATCATCTAACTTGTTGATATTTAAACCTGTTATCTGCTCAATCCGAGTCAGCCGATAGCGCAGGGTATTAGGATGAATGAACAACAATTCCGCAGTACGATGCAGATCACAATCCTGCAAGAAATATTGGCGCAGCGTCTTGTGCAGGACTCCCTTGCTGTCCTGTTTCGCCAGGGTGCGCAGGGGTGCCAGCAGCTGAGTCGCCTGCCAGGAGTCCGCCAGACTACCGAGCAGCACCGGCAGGCGGTAATCCTCGAAGAAGTAGACCTGCTTGCGCGGCGCCTGACGGCGACCCCGGCGCAGGGTATCCCGGGCAGTCTGGTAGGAGAGCACCAGACCCTCGATGCCAGGGAAGTAATCCCCCACCCCGATGCGCACCTTGAAGTCCGGGATCCGCGCCAGTAGCTGCTTGATGCGGGTCCGCTCCTGACTCGATTGCCAGACCCCATCGTTCAGTTGAGCGGGCTTGAGCACCACTATCTCGTCCAGACCATTGATGGCCACCAGGTTGTCCCGCTCCGGGTATTCGAGCAGCTGCACCAGCTCCCGTAGCCGGGCAGGATCGGCCTCTTCCAGGCTCAACACGGCCACCACCCTCGGCTTGGCCAGGTCCAGCGCGAGAAAATGGGCCGCCTGTTGCAACTGATCCACCCGCCCCTCCCCCCGAATGAGTTGCAGCACCAGCTCCTCCTTGTGGCGCTTGTCCCACTGCAGCTGCTCGGTGAGGGCGGCCTGTTCGAGGATCAGCTCAGCCGTCATCCGCACCAGCTCGGCATAAGCACGAACGATGTCCGGGTCACCGGAGATACCGATGACACCGATGAGCGCCCCCTGATAGGCGATGGGCAGGTTGATGCCAGGCCTCACCCCCTTGAGCTGCTGGGCGGTCGCCTCGCTGATCTCCACCACCCTGTTGTCGGTCAGGGCCAGCACGGCCCCTTCATGGCGCTGATGCAGACGCTCCGGGTTACCGGAGGCAATGATCAAGCCCTGTTCGTCCATGACGTTGACGGAAAAAGAGAGAATTTTCATGGCCCGGGTCACGATCTGGCGGGCGAGCTGCTCATTCAATTGCACGGTAGGCTCCTGTGGATGGCTCCCCCGGAAGGATGGTCTGGCTGCATCCATTGTCACATCATCAAGACAAGCGAGGGGGGGATCGCTAGAATAGGCCACTTTACTCGATGTGAGCCTCGAGGTGGTGTCCCAATTCGGGCTCCTGTCTGGTCTCCATCCGAGCGCCAAGCTGACGAGAACCTCTTTTATGGACTATGAATTTCGACGCGATCCCTTCGGTGGCTATCGCGCCCGCTTCTCCATGGGCCATGAGGCCATAGGCCAGTGGCTGATCGACGAAGTGGGCAAGGATGAAGAGAAGCTCGACGAGCTCTTCGGCGTCATCGACCAGCTCTCCAATCGCACCCTGATGGAGTACAAGATGCTGGGCGGCGACTACTCGCTGCTGCTGACGATAGAGGAAGCCGAGGTCAAGGCCAATGTCCTCAACATAGCGCTGGATGAGGATCTCGACGACCTGGCCTACTACGATGATGAACAGCTGGCCATGTGCGGGCTGGAAGATT
This sequence comes from Aeromonas rivuli, assembly GCF_000820045.1. Classification (GTDB taxonomy): domain Bacteria; phylum Pseudomonadota; class Gammaproteobacteria; order Enterobacterales; family Aeromonadaceae; genus Aeromonas; species Aeromonas rivuli. The sequence continues at coordinate 84,002 of NZ_CDBJ01000100.1, forward strand.
TTGCCCAGGTGCTCAGCTCCTGGCGCGCCTTTATCCGTAACGAAGATATGGGCTGAACAAACCGATCAAGGGCGAGCATGCCCTTCGCAACCCAACAGGATTGACTATGTCTATTTACGATTTTGATGACGAATTGCCGGAAGAAGAAGATCAGGAAGAGAGTGGCAAGAAGCCTGCCGCTCCTGCCAAGAAGAAGGGCAAGCAGGTCATGAACACCCAGGTGAACCTGAGCCCCCGTGATGCCAGCCGCCTCAATGGCATGCATATCGAAGCCATCTCCACCCTGGACGATGTCAGCCTGCCGAAGAACGTCATCTTCAAGGCGGGCCTCATCGCCCTGGGCGAGCTGGCGCCGACCAAGCGGGCCGATATCATAGCCCGTGTGATTGCCGAGTCCGGCCGCTAAGCCGCCCCCTGCCTTCACCCATAAAAAGACCGGCTCAGGCCGGTTTTTTTATGGGCAGCCGTGCCCCCTGTCTCTCCCCCTGTAACCAAAACCCCTCTGCCCCGGTCTGTGTTTCTGTGTTGTTGATTGCCAGGATCACCAGAGGAGTTCCCCATGCCCGGTATTTCCCCCTGTTTTGCCCTGATATTGTGCACCCTCTCGGCCACCGCCGGTGCCGCCAGCCTGATCGTTGAGAACGGCCTGCCCTCTCCCCTTATTGGCTGGCCCGAAAAATCGTTTCAGGGGCACACCCGCTACAGCGACGTCGAGGAAGCAGGAGGCATAGTGCTGCGGGCCGAGGCCGATGGCAGTGCCTCCGGCAAGTTTCTGGATCACACCATCGATCTGAACAAGACCCCAATTCTGAGCTGGCGCTGGAAGGTGGCCACCGTCGCCGACGGGCATGCTGACGAGCGCAGCAAGGCGGGGGATGACTATCCGGCTCGCCTCTATCTGGTGGTCAAACGCGGCCTGTTCGGCCTCTCCAGCAAGGCCATCAACTATGTGTGGTCTGCCCATCAGCCCCTGGGCAGTCATTGGCCCAATGCCTTCACCGAGCAAGCCATCATGCTGAGCGTGGAGAGCGGCCCGGCTCATGCGGGGCAATGGGTCAGCTACCGCCGTGATGTCCGCGCCGACCTCGCCCGTCTGCTGGGGGAGCCGATCGACCAGATAGACTCCATCGCCATCATGACAGACAGCGACAACGGGGGCGGCCTGGCCCAAGCCTGGTACGGAGACATCCGCTTCTCGGCCAGATAGGCAGGCCAGCTCGGACGACCGCCACGCCATTCACCCCACCTTTTCCATCCGTTTGCCACCCGGATGCAGAAGGAGTCATTGTTGTCTTCCCACTTCATCCCTTGCTATGCTCTGCGCCCTTTTAGTGCGCCGGAGCCCGGATTTGTCTCTCCCTATCGATATGCTTGTCTGGGCCCTGCTGGCTGCCAGCACAGGGCTCACCCTGGCCAGGCAGTGGCACGCGGGCGCTCTGCTACTCGTACTTTGTCTGTTGGCCGCCCTGCTGATGGGGCGACTCAGCCCCCTCGCCCTCAGTCTGGTCGTGATGGGACTCACTCTGGCGGGCAACCTGCATCGCCTGCCCGTCTCCTGTCGCCCCGCCGCCCGGGGGCTGGTGCTGCTCTGGGCATTGGCACTCATGCTCCACCAGCTCCCCGGCTTCGACAATTTGAAGATGTTGGACAAGGTGCAGGCGGGACCGGCCAGCGTCCCCTTTAGCCTCTATCTGAATCTGGACAAGCCCCTGGCCCTGTTCGGCCTGCTGCTCGCCTGGCGAGATCTGCTGGGGCCGGGAGGCCTGATACGCTGGCGGCCGCTGCTCCTGCTCACCCTTCCCCTTGCGGGCTTGCTATTGACGGCCTGGGGAGTGGGCGCCCTCAAACCCGAGGTGGGCCTGCCCAGCTGGTGGTGGCTGTTTGCCCTCAATAATCTGCTGCTCACTTGCGTCTCGGAAGAGGCGCTGTTTCGCGGCTGCCTGCAACAGCGGCTGAGTGAGCGCTTCACCCCCTTGACGGGCTTGCTGATCGCAAGCGGGCTCTTTGGCATGGCCCATCTGGCTGGCGGCCCGCTGCTGGTCGGCTTCGCCACCCTGGCCGGGCTCTGCTACGGCTTGGCGTTTCACTGGAGTGGTCGCCTGAGCATCGCCATCGCAGTCCACTTCCTGTTCAACTTCGCCCACCTGGCTCTCTTTACCTACCCCCTGGCCAGTCGCTAAGCCATGAAAAAAAGGGCCCCAATCGGCCCTATTTACCCCCTCCACTCCCTCAGGCCAGCGGGTAGCTGGCCGCCAGACCATTTTCACAATGCCAGTTGGCCCACAGCTTGCCATCGCTGCCCATCTGCAGGGTGGCGAAGTTGCGAGTGCGCAGGTAGACGGGGGCACCGAACGGCTTGATAAGCTCGGTGCGGATCAGCCGGCTCTCGTCGAGATACTCGGGGTCGTCATTGGTCATGGCGAGGATCCCCATCCACTGGAACTGGGTCGGGCAGGGATGCACTATGCCGGAGGAGACCAGTTGGTGCACATTCATCACCCCCTTGCCCACCCGCCGGTCCTGGATCACCCCGAGGCAACCCACGTGCACATCCCCGGACAGGATCAGGGTTCTGGACGCCCCCTTGTCGGCCTTGCGCCGCTGCTGGGCGTTGTCCAGCAGTCGCATGATGAGGCGGGCCCGCTCCCCCTCGTGGGCCTTGGCGCGCCAGTGATCCTTGAGATCGTCGGTCAGCTCCTCCTCCCAGGGGGTGGCATCCAGCGCCGCCTCGGTGAAGGAGAAGTCCCGATAGACCACCGGCACCCCCGCCATCACCAGCAGGTGCCCCTCGCTGCAGGCGGCCAGGGCGCTATTCACCTGATCCCACTGCCCCCGGCTCATCACCTGGGTTTGAGTGCGGGTTGCCCTGTTGTCCAGCGCCAGGATCTGGTAACCCCGGAATGTCAGACGCCAGGAGTGGTGACTCAGGGCCGCCGGATCCAGCAAGGATCCATTGGCGCCGGAGCGCAGCTGGAACAGCCGGAAATACCTGGCGGCGGCGGCGTAGATGGCGCGATAGACCTCGCAGCCCTGCAAGTCGGCGGGGTAGCTGCCCCAGCCATCGAAGATGTCGTGATCGTCCCACATCATGGCATTGGGCACCCGGGCCAGCATGCGCGCCACCTCGGGGCGGCCCCACTGCTTGCAGTAGAGCTCGCAATAGAAACGGTCGAGCTGCTCCTCCATGGTGCGGGTCGCCTTGCGTTTGACCTTCTCGGTTCTGTCCAGCTCGTTCCAGGCCTTCAGGGTCGGCACCTGGGTCCAGAAGGAATCGGCATAGACCTGATCGCCGCCCATCAGCAGCAGGGAGAAGGGGTGCGCCTGGTGTTCGGCGGCAAGCTTGTCCCACATGGCGTAGGGCTGGGGGGTGGAGGTGAGCAGCTTGAAGTCGGAGAAACCGTTGCAGGAGGCATAGCCAATCAGCACCTGATCCTTCAGGCCAGGCAGATGAAACTGCCATTGGCTGGCCCCGGCCAGATCCTGGGCGGGCACCCCGTCCAGCAGGATCTCGTAGCCTATGGTGCTGGTCTTGGCCTTGGCGGGGGCCGACCAGAGCGCTCGCCAGAAGCCGCCTTTGGGGGTATCCGCCTGCTTGCTGGCGGCCAGCAGCTTGCCATTGACCCTGACGTCAGCCCCCTTGCACTCCGCTCCCGCCAGAAAACAGATGCTGTATTGTGTGTCGGATTCGAGCCCCAGCAGGGGGCCCATTACCAAAGTTGTCATCGCTTATCCCTCCATGATTTCACCCATGCAGCATAGCGAAACAGACCCCTTTTCATACTGACCAGCTGGGCCGCCCCACCTCAGACGGCGAAGGGGGCGATCACGCCTTGCCCTTGAACTGCTTGACGCTGCGCTTGTTGGCGGTGCGGCGATTCGCCTGCTTGTCCCTGGGGGCTCGCTTGCCTTCCCCGCTCGCAGGCTGGTCGGTCACCGGGAAGCCTTCAAGCTCGGCCAGCGCCAGCTCACGACCGGTCAGGGTGCGGATGGCGGCGAGGGTCTCGGTCTCGCCGTGGCAGACCAGGGACATGGCGAGCCCCTTGCGCCCGGCGCGGGCGGTGCGGCCGATGCGATGCACATAGACGGGGGCATTGGCGGGCAGGTCCAGGTTGATCACCACAGGCAGCGCCTCCACGTGGATGCCGCGCGCCATCAGATCCGTGGCCACCAGTACCCGCACCTTGCCCGCCTTGAAATCGGCAAGCGCCTGCTCCCGCACCACCTGATCCTTCTCCCCGTGCAGGGCCGCCACCGCTATGCCCGCCTTGGCGAGCTTTCTGGCCACGGCGTCGGCATCGTCCCGCGCGCTGATAAACACCAGCACCTGAGGCCAATCCTGTTCCTTGAGCAAACTGATCAGCGCCGGCACCTTGCTGCTCTTGTTGACCAGATGGAGCCGCTCCTCGATCTCGCTCACCAGGCTGTTGAGGGGGGTTGCCTCGATGCGCACCGGGTTCGTCAGCAGGCCGGTGGCCAGGGTCTCGAGCTCGGTTGGCAGGGTGGCGGAGAAGAGCAGGTTCTGCCGCTCGGTCGGCATGGCGTTCATCAGCCACTGAATATCGGGCCAGAAGCCCATCTCCAGCAGGCGATCCGCCTCATCCAGCACAAGGGTGCGCAGGTGGCTCAGTCCCAGCAGCCGCTGGGCCAGCAAGTCCCGCAGTCGCCCCGGGGTCGCCACCAGCAGTTGCGGCCCCAGGGCCAGCTCGCTCTGTTGCTGCTCCTGGGCCACGCCGCCGCACAGGGTCAGGAGACGCAGCCCCAGCGCCTCGGCACCGCCCTGCAGCGCGGCGCTCACCTGGGTCGCCAGCTCCCGGGTCGGCACCAGCACCAGCCCCTGTACCCGATCGGAGGCCGAGTCCAGCCGTTGCAGCAGCGGCAGGCCGAACGCCAGTGTCTTGCCGCTGCCGGTCTGGGCCAGCGCCAGCAGATCCTGACCCTTCAGCGCCGCCGGAATGGCAAGCTGCTGGATGCGGGTCGGGGTATGCAATTCGGCAGGCAAGGCGGCCAGCAGGGCGGGATCGAGGTGGAGTTCGTTAAAGGTCATGGGGCTACGCGGCAGGAAGAAGTGGGAGGCGAAGTCTAGCCAGCCTGACCCCATAAGTAAAAGGTCGGTGAGAAGAAGTGGGGGGATATGGGCCAGCCAGTCTGTTCACCTCAACCCTGAGGGCCACGGCGCCCGCAATAAAAACGGCCTGCATCAGCAGGCCGTCGGCAATCAGGGCAAGACGAAACTTACAGGGCGGCCAGGGCGGCGGCGTAGTTCGGCTCGTCGGCCACTTCGGCCACCAGCTCGCTGTGCAGCACCTTGTCGTTTTCATCCAGCACCACGATGGCACGGGCAGCCAGGCCCACCAGGGGACCGGAGGAGAAGGCAACACCGTAGTCCTGCAGGAAGGAGACGCCACGCAGGGTGGAGAGGTTCACCACCTTGTCCAGACCCTCGGCGCCGCAGAAACGGGCCTGGGCGAACGGCAGATCGGCGGAGATGCACAGCACCACTGTGTTGTTCAGGGCGCTGGCCTGCTCGTTGAACTTGCGCACTGAGGTGGCGCAGGTCGGGGTATCGACGCTCGGGAAGATGTTCAGGATCTTGCGCTTTCCGGCGAAGGTCGCCAGGGTCGCATCGGACAGATCGCCAGCAACCAGGGAGAAGGGCTTGGCCTGCTCACCGGCAACGGGGAAGTGGCCGGAGACGGAGACGGGGTTGCCTTGCAGGGTGACGGTATTGCTCATGTTAGGTCCTTGATTATCGATGGGGGATCCAGGGTTCCCAGTATAGGCCCAGCGGCAGGGGACAAACACCCGCTAACAAGAGGGATTTGTTGCCGCCCTGTCTCGCCCGTCCCGCTGAGAGGGTGCAAAGAGGGGCTTGACCTTGGACTTAACACCAAGGTTTACACTGGGCTCAGACATAAGGGATCCCGCAGGGGCGGGATCCACTCAAGAGGGACTCATCATGAGCAAATCCTGCTGCAGCCATTCCCATGCCGCCCCCATCAAGGCCATCGGCAAGGCCGCCCCCCATCAACACGAACACGGGCACGACAGCCACTGCTGCGACAATGCGGCCCCGGTCAGCTGCTGCGCCAGTACGGCCTCCCATGCCCATCAGGAGCAGGAGGTAAACGAATCACCGGGGGATGAAGAGCCCCCCAGAGGAAGTTGTCAGAGTCAGGGTTGCTGTGACTCGCAGCCGGCTCATGACCATAACGACCATGCTGGTCATGATCATCAGTCGGTCGCCGACAGCCCCGAGCCCCTGGCTTCGCCGACCCAGAACAGTCGCCGCCACAGCTGGCAGGTGCTGGGCATGGACTGCCCCAGCTGCGCCCGCAAGATAGAGACCGCCGTCGGTCGGGTGGCCGGCGTGCAGCAGGCCCGAGTGCTGTTTGCCACCGAGAAGCTGGTGGTGGATCTCGCCCCCGGCCTCTCCCCCGACCCCGTCACCGCCGCCGTGCTGGCCGCTGGCTTCCGGCTCAAGGGCGAGGCCAGTACAAAAGCCGCCGATGACAAGCATCGCAGCCCCTTGCTGACCCTGATCGGCAACTTATTTGGCAAATATGGGCAACCCCTCTCCCTGGCCTCCCTGATGTTGGTGGCGGCCCTGCTGCCGGCCCAGTTTGGCCAGCCGCTCTTTACCCTGGCGACACTTTGGGGGCTCTGGCCCGTCGCCCGCAAGGCCTGGGCCTTGACCAAGAGCGGCTCCCCCTTCGCCATCGAGACCCTGATGACGGTGGCGGCGCTCGGCGCCCTCTTCCTCGGCGAGACCGCCGAGGCGGCCATGGTGCTGCTGCTCTTCATGCTGGGGGAACACCTGGAGGCCTACGCCGCCGGTCGTGCCCGCGCCGGCGTCACCGCCCTGATGGCCCTGGTGCCCGACCAGGCGCTGCGCATTCGTACCACCGCAGAAGGTGAAATACGGGAAGAGGTGGCCGCCGACGCGCTGCGCCCGGGCGACATCATCGAAATCGCCCCCGGTGCCCGCCTGCCTGCGGACGCTCGTTTGCTGGATCCCCTCGGCGCCTTTGACGAGAGCGCCCTGACCGGCGAGTCCATCCCGGTGGAGCGCCGCCAGGGCGACAAGGTGCCCGCCGGCAGCCTGGCGGCGGATAGGGTGCTACGCCTCGAGGTGGTCTCAGAACCCGGCAACAACGCCATCGATCGCATCCTGCACCTCATCGAGGAGGCCGAGAGCCAGCGCGCCCCCATAGAGCGCTTCATCGACCGCTTCAGCCGCTGGTACACCCCGGCCATGATGCTGGTCGCCCTGCTGGTGGTGATAGTGCCACCGCTCGCCTTCGGCCAGGGCTGGGACGAGTGGATCTACCGCGCCCTGGCGCTGCTGCTCATCGGCTGCCCCTGCGCCCTGGTGATCTCCACCCCGGCGGCGGTTACCTCGGCGCTGGCGGCGGCAACCCGCCAGGGGGCCCTGATCAAGGGCGGTGCGGCCCTGGAGCGACTGGCCCATATAGACACTGTCGCCTTTGACAAGACAGGCACCCTGACCCTGGGCAAGCCCCAGCTGACCGAGCTGACAAGCCTGGATGGCCGACCGGAGGCCGAACTGCTGGCCCTGGCCGCCGCCATAGAGCAGGGTTCCCACCATCCCCTGGCCCGCGCCGTGGTGGCTGCCGCAAGCGAGCAGGGGCTGACCCTGGCCAACGCCCGGGATCTGCGCGCCCTCCCCGGCATGGGGGTAGAGGGGCGCATCGACGGCGTCCTCTGGCAGCTGCTGGCCCCGAGCCGGATCCCCGATCTCAGCGAGGCCATCAGCCAGCAGATCGCCGCCTTAGAGCGCCAGGGCAAGACGGTGGTGGTGCTCTGTCAGGCACCCTCACCCCACCCTCTCCCAGAGGGAGAGGGAACTGCTCTCACCACACCGGTCGCCCTGCTGGCGCTGCGCGACCAGATCCGGCCAGAGGCCGCCGCGGCACTGCAGGAGCTCAGGGCGCTGGGGCTGCAGAACATCATGCTGACCGGGGATAACCCCAACGCCGCCGAGGCCATCGCCAGCGAGCTCGCCATGGAGTGGCGCGCCAGCCTGTTGCCCGAAGGCAAGGTGGAGGAGATAGCCAGGCTCGCAAAGACCCGCAAGGTGGCCATGATAGGGGATGGCATCAACGACGCCCCCGCCATGAAGCGGGCCAGCATCGGCATCGCCATGGGGGGCGGCACCGACGTGGCGCTGGAGACCGCCGATGCGGCCCTGACCCACAACCAGCTCGGCGGCCTCGCCGCCATGATCCGGCTGTCGCGTTCGGCGCTCGCCAACATCCACCAGAACATAGCGCTGGCGCTGGGGCTCAAGGCCATCTTCCTGGTCACCAGCCTGCTCGGCATCACCGGGCTCTGGATAGCGGTGCTGGCCGATACCGGCGCCACCGCCCTGGTCACCGCCAACGCCCTGCGCCTGCTGCGCAAGCGCTAAGCAGCAATATCACCGGCCACGGCACTGCCCCGCAGATGCCGGACATGAAAAAGCCAGCCCTCGGGCTGGCTTTTATTTTCTGAGGTGGCAGGGCGCTACCGCCCTGCCCCCAGCTCATGGCACCTTGGCCTACCCCTTCTTGCCCAGCGGCAGACCCGCCCCCTGGGCACCGGCTTGCGGTTTGACGAAGACGGCGGCGGACCAGGCCCCCAGGGTGAGCTGACCGCTGCCAGCAGCCGCGCCATTGGCGATGCTGTTGCTACCGCGATGCTTGCCGCTCAACACCATGCCGGAGAGATCGATGGGTTGATCCTTGCCGTCACGCAAATCGCCGATGCTCTGGCTGGTGTTGGTGGCGTTGATCATCACCACCAGACCATCGATGGCAGGATCGAGATCCGCCCCGGCACCCGCACCATCATCCACCGACATCACGATGAGACCGGGGATCTGATCCGGCCCGGTGTTGCGGAAGTCGACCCGCTTGATCACCTCGGCACCGCTGCCAAGACGCAGCAGACGGGAGGATTGACGCAACTCGGCCAGCTCCTGGTAGAAGCTCACCATCTGCTGCATCTCGGCCGAGCCCGGCGTGGCGTGCTGGCCGAGCACCTGCTCGATCAACGGGTAGTTGTCGCCGTCTTTATCCTTGCGTGGCAAGCCCTTGTCGAAGTTGTTGTCGCCGAGGGTGTAATCGACTCTGTTGTACCAGTCACCGGAGTCGTAGCTGTCGCGCTCCATGGACTTGGAACGCAACAGTTCGCTGCCAGCGTGGGTGAAGGGAATGCCCTGCCCCAGCATGGCGGTCGCCAGCGACACCCCCTGCATCCGTACCAGATCGGCACCTTGTGGCGCCTTGTAGACCAGGTTGTCGAACAGGGATTGGTTGTCATGCTTGGAGACGTAGTTCTGAACTTCGGTCGGATCCTGGGCATAACCCGCAGCCTGACCGTTGTAGTCGATCTCCGCCCCCTTCTTCACCACGCCATCCTTGTCGGTCAGCACGAACGCCTTGAGGTTGCCGGCCATGCCCAGACGCACCAGATCGGACTGATGCAGGGCGGTGGCAAGCTCAACCCCGTCCAGCTCGTTGGCAGCCACGAAGGCGCCATTGCCGAAGCCCTGGGCTTTGCGAATGCCTTCACCGCCGTCGAACGGGCTGCCGCCGCGCACCGCGTCCCGCAACCGGTCGGAGAAGGAGCCGATACCGGTCCCGGCCAGGTGTTGCTGGGTGGCCTGCACGAAGCGCTTGTCGTTCTCCACCTCGCCGAAGTTCCAGCCCTCGCCGTAGAAGTACATCTCGGGGTTGACCTTCTTCACCTCCGCCAGGGCCTGCACCATCTGATCCTTGGGATGGTGACCCATCAAGTCGAAACGGAAGGCATCGATCTTGTAGTCCCGCGCCCAGGTCACCAGGGAGTCGTCGATCAGTTTGGCGAACATGGCGTGTTCCGGCGCCGTGTTGGAGCAGCAGGTGGAGTTCTCCACCGAGCCGGTCTCGGGATTGAGGCGCTGGTAGTACCAGGGCACTATCTTGTCGAGCACGGATTTCGAGCCCAGCCCCGCCTCGTTGGTGTGGTTGTAGACCACGTCCATCACCACGTTCATGCCGATGTTCTGCTTGATGGCCTGCACCATCTCGCGGAACTCCTTGATCCGGGTCGAGCCCTCGGCGTTGGTGGCGTAGGAGCCTTCCGGGGTGGTGTAGTGGTAGGGGTCATAACCCCAGTTGAAGGAGTCCACCCCGCGCAGATAACCGTAAAGCTCCTGCACCACAGGGTTCTCCTTGCTGTCGCTCATCTGCAGATCGCCAAGCACGGCCGCTATGGTCTGGCCGCCGCCGCAGTGGCTGGCAAACCTGGAGTTTTGCACCTCAGGGTTGACCTGACACAGTTTGCTGAAGTCATCCTGGAGGTTGGCAACCTTGGCCGGATCTTCGTCAATGGTGGCGATGTCGAACACCGGCAGCAGGTGCAGGTGGCTGACGCCGCTCTTGGCCAGGGATTTCAGGTGGGTGACGGGGACGCTGTCGCTGTCGGTCAGGCCGAGGAACTTGCCGCGGTGCTCGGCCGGAGTGGAGTCGTCGTTGCCGGTCAAGTCCCGGACATGGGCCTCATAGATGACGATGTCGGCGGGATTGACCTGACTGTGGGGGGCCTTGAGGCTATCCCAACCCACGGGTTTGAGGGCCGGATCGTCGAGATCCACCACCTGACTGAACTCGGAGTTCATGGCCAGGCTCAGGGAGTAGGGGTCGGTCACCTGATAGGATTCCAGCTTGCGGCTGAGGGGGTGATAGACCTCGATGGCATAGCGGTAGAACTTGCCCACCAGCTCGCTGCCACCCTGCAGGCTCCAGCTGCCGCTCGCCTCATCCAGCGTCATGGCGCGTTCGCCCAGAGGCTGGTGCTGCTCATCGAACAGCGCCAGCTTGACCGACTTGGCGGTCGGCGCCCAGAGCCGGAAGCTGACGCTGCCCCCTTCCGCTATGGCGCCGTAGGCCAGCTTGGTGGCGGCCTCGGCATAGACAGCATCCAGGGCGCCAGCGCTCTGTACCAGGGTCGCCGCTTGCAAGATCCCCTCCTGGTCGGTACCAATTGCCACCAACTCCCCCTTGAGCAAGGGCTTGAGGTCCTTACCGGTAGGCAAAGCGAACGCGGCGGCGTCCTTGAGGTGCGGATACTTGGCCTGCTGCGAGGCCGAGAGGCTGGTCGGGGTCAGCTTGAGGTAGGGGAAGTCAAACACCCCCTCGCCATTGGCGGTGATGGTGCCTGATTCCGTGTAGTAGAGACGCACATGGGGTTTGTCCTTGCCCCCTTGCCAGATCAGGGTATTGCCATCGATCAGATGGGCACTGGCCCCCGACACCCCGAAGGCGGCGTTGAACGCCTCGGCCCGGCTGCCATAGACATCCCCCTTGCCTGCCAGGATGGCGACGGTGCGATCCGGGTGATCCTGGAAGATCACCTTCATGTCGCTGCCCGTCAGGTTGCCGAGGGAACCATCCCGGGCGATAAAGTTGATGCAGCCTTCCAGCTTGTCGAGGGGCACCACCCAGGCCGGGCCGACGCTGTCGGCACTGGCTGGCGTCTTGCTCCCATCATCCCAGCTCGCATTCAGGCCGCTGGCGGCGGTGGCGCTGCAGGCATCGTTGTTCCACAGGTGCAGGCTGTAACTGGCGAAGGGGCCATCCACCCCGCGCGCCGCGGCAGACTGGGTGTCTACCAGGGCGATCACCGCCTCATTCGGTCCCGCTACCAGCAACTCCTTGGGAGGATCCATCTTGGGCAGCCGGGCGACCGGATCGGTGCCACTACCACTGTCGTTATCGGAGCCGCTGCCATTGCAGCCGGACAATAGGGTCAACAGTGAGGCTGTTACCAGCGCCACCTTGGTCTTTTTCATATCCATGTTTTTTATTATTCCCGCTGTGTGAGTCCCGACGGTCGAGACGTTCAGGCCCGGTCAGTGCCGAGCAGAACCATATTAATCAGCGGCCTGGGATGCAAACGTGAGCGGTTTTGCATAAAAGTCATACACTTTCAACAAGATAACGTTTTCATAACAGAAGTTGGATCGGGCTCACAGACCGGGGGACTATTTAGCCTCACAACTGGGACAAGGCGACAAGATTCAGAAAAACCAAATTAGGATCAAATAGATAGAGAGGGTATGCCATATGACAAGGATCGAGGAGCACGCCAGGCAGCTGGACAGGGAATATCAGGCCCTCAACCAGCTGTTTAACCAATTCTGCCAGCTGGCGGGGGCCCTGGCGGAGCAGTATCACTTCTTCAGCTGGCCCGATTATGAAGAGACACCGCCCCTGTGCCGAGCCTTCACCCTGCTGGGAGAGCCCCGCGAGTTGCGGCTGCGCTGCCAGCCCACCAAGCACCCTGCCCTCGACGGCCTGCTCCAGATCCTGGATGAGACCGGCACAGTCCATGCCAGCCTGAGTTTTCGCGCCGATGGTCAGCTGCAACTGGAATCGGGCCACTTGCTGGACGATCCACCCAAGCTGTTCCTCAAGCTGCTGCTGGGGGCCGTCTGGCAACACAGCGCCGTCGAGGAACACCACCCTCACCCCTAAGAGGGATCGTCAGATAACGATGGACACCCCCTGCTCGCCTCTGCACAAGGGGCTGATGAGCCCCCTCCCCCATGAGATCGCCCAAGAGCAAGAGGAGAGCACCGCCCCAGCCTGGAGCATCAGGCCTGTGCTATCTCGATGGTGAGATGCACCAGCTCCTCGTGGATGGCGAGTTGCTCGCGGATCTGCCGGGCCGGCACCGGATCCGCCATGGCCAGTGACAGCACCCCGGCATATTGCCCCTGACCAACTCGCCAGACGTGCAGATCGCGGATCTCGGCGCCGGGCAGGGTGGCGATAAGCTCGCGGATCTCCGCCACCAGGGGGGCATCCATCTCGGCATCCAGCAGTACCAGCCCGGTGTCGCGCAGCAGGCCCTTTGCCCAGACGGCCACCAGCACGGCGCCCACAATGCCCATCAGAGGATCCAGCCAGTCGGCGCCCCACAGCATGCCCCCCACCAGCGCGAAGATGGCCAGCACCGAAGTCGCCGCATCCGCCAGCACGTGCAGGTAAGCGGCACGCAGGTTCAGATCCTGATGGCCGTGATGATGATGATCCTGATGATGATCCTGATGATGATCGTGATGATGAACGTGATGATCGTGATGATCGTGATGATCGTGATGATCGTGATGATCGTGGCCATGGTGACGGTCATGATGGCCGTGGTGATGATCCTCCTTGAGCAACCAGGCACAGGCCAGGTTCACCAACAGACCGAGCAAGGCGATGGCGATCGCCTGTTGGTAGTGAATGGGGCTGGGATCCAGCAGCCGAGCCACCGACTCGAATAGCATCAAGCCCGCCACTCCCACCAGCAGCAGGGCACTGGTAAAGCCCCCCAGCACTTCGATCTTCCAGGTGCCGAAGCTGAAGCGATGATCCCGGGCGAAGTGGCGGGCGGCGCGATAGGCCAGCAGCGCCATGGAGTTGAATACCCAGCCACCGCTGATCTCCGCCACCATCATGATGAGAGTCAGCAGCACGGCCCAGCGGGTCTTCTGTTCGGCCAGGGGATTACCCTGATGCAAGACGGGTTGATGACACTGATGGGTAGCGACGGATGACATGGATTTCTCCTGCGGGCTTTGATGCAATATACTATACCCCAGTATAGTTTTTTTAGATCATCAGGATTTTCCATGTCACACACCATTCACGACAAGAAGAAGCTGCTGGCCCGGGTCAGACGCATCAAGGGGCAGACAGGTGCGCTGGAGAACGCCCTGGAGCAGGGGACCGACTGCACTGCCATCTTGCAGCAGATTGCCGCCATCCGCGGCGCCGTCAACGGCCTGATGCTGGAGGTACTGGAAGGGCATATGCGCGAACACCTCGGCGCCGAAGAGGCTACCCCGGCCGAGCGGCTGGAGGATCTGGATCAGGTGGTGCGGGTACTGCGCTCCTATCTGAAATAACGAGCCTCTCCCTGGGATACGGCCAACTTGGCAGCAGCATGATTTACCGCCGGTTTCAGGCTTGAGCCCTCGTCCGCTTTACGCCATGATGGCTGCCGATCATTGATCTCCGAATTCTGGATGCAACTTCGCAAGGATCCCCCATGTTTGAACACGTCGATGCCTACGCTGGCGACCCCATACTGACCCTGGTCGAGACCTTTCACAAAGACACCCGCGAGCAGAAGGTGAACCTGGGGATCGGCCTCTATTACGACGAGCAGGGCCGCATTCCGCTGCTGGCTTCCGTGCAGCAGGCCGAAGCCCAGCGGGCCGCCGCGCCGGCGCCGCGCCCCTATCAGCCAATGGAGGGTGCCGCCAACTACCGCAGCGCCGTACAGCATCTGCTGTTTGGCGCCGAACACGCCGCCGTCAAGGCGGGTCGTATCGCCACCATCCAGACCATAGGTGGTTCGGGCGCGCTGAAGATCGGCGCCGATCTGCTCAAGCGCTACTTCCCTGCCTCAGAGGTGTGGGTCAGCAATCCGACCTGGGACAACCACAAGGCGATGTTCGAGGGAGCCGGCATCAAGGTGCACGACTACCCCTACTATGACGAAACCAGTGGCGGTCTGAACTTCGGCGCCATGATCGACTGTCTGAGCGCGCTGCCCGCCAGGAGCATAGTGCTGCTGCACCCTTGCTGTCATAACCCGACCGGCGTGGACCTCTCCCGCGCCCAATGGGATCAGGTGATCGCCCTCATCGTGGATAAAGGGCTGATTCCCTTTATGGACATCGCCTATCAGGGTTTCGGTGACGGTCTGGAGGAAGATGCCTACGCCATCCGCGCCATGCTGAACGCAGGCGTCAGCTTCTTCGTCAGCAACTCGTTTTCCAAGAACCTCTCCTTCTACGGCGAGCGCTGTGGCGGCCTGTCCGTCATCTGCAAAGATGTGGAAGAGGCGAGTCGGGTACTGGGTCAGATGAAGGCGACCGTGCGTCGCAACTACTCCAGCCCGCCCACTCACGGCGGTCAAATCACCGCGGCGGTGATGAATCAGCCTGAGCTGCGCGCCCTCTGGCTCGATGAGGTGACCGAGATGCGCACCCGCATCAAGGCCATGCGCCAGAAGCTGTTTGAGGTGCTCAGCGCCAAACTGCCAGGCCGGGATCTCAGCTACTTCATCAGCCAGCGCGGCATGTTCAGCTATACCGGCCTGACCCCAAGCCAGGTCGATCGCCTGCGCGAGGAGTTCGCCGTCTATCTGGTGCGCTCGGGGCGCATGTGCGTGGCGGGGCTCAACAGCCGCAATGTGGAATATGTAGCCGACGCCTTCGCCGCCGTGCTCAAGGATTAAGATCCCGCGTATTCATTGCCGCTGACAATCCTCACGAAAGAGCCCCGCCATGGCGGGGCTCTTTCTATGGATGACGGCCTCCGCGCTCACCGCTCAGGGCAGCATTGCCCACAAGGCATGGGCGCCACCCAGCCAGCGCAGCAGGAAGAAGCCGCCCATGCCGATCACCACCACTGCCAGCGTCGGCAGCCGCAGCAGGGTCAGCAACGTCACCAGCACGGCGGCCAGCAGGTAATCCAGATCCCAGCTCAGCCCCGCCGCAGGCTCGTAGCTGAACACTATGGGCAACCAGATGGCCGTCAGCACCGACTGGGCGGAGAAGCTGAGGAAGGTGCCCATCTCCTCCCCCGGCTGATAGCGAGTCAGGCGGGAGAAAAAGGCAAAACGGTTGAAGAAGGTGATCATGGCCAGCAGGCCTATCATGAGCCAGCTCATTTCAATATCTCTCCCCATTGCCGCACAGCGACGCACTGTACAGCCCCTTTATGAAGCTCTTCATCGTCAATCCCTCGCCCGTTGCAACAGATAGCCCACCAGCATGCCCGCCAGGGAGGAGATGATGATGTACACCTCGGCAAACCAGTGCTTGGTGATGACAGCCAGACCGCCGCTGACCAGGGTGGCGGCCACCATGGGCACACTCTTCATGGCCGGGATCGTCATGGCAATAAAGGTGGCGGCGATGGCAAAGTCGAGGCCGAGTTGTTCCAACCCCTGAATGTATTGGCCAGCGGCGATGCCGACCAGGGTCGCCAGGTTCCAGAACAGGTAGAAGACCACCCCGGCCACCAGGGCATAGGCGGGATTGAATACCCCCTGATGCTCCCTGTCTTTGAGGGCCACCGCAAACATCTCATCGGTGAGAAAGAAGGCGAGCCCGACACGCCAGCGCAGCGGCAGCCCTATCACCTCGCGCCTGAAGGTAAAGCCATACAGGAAGTGCTGGGAGGTGATGACGAAGGTAGAGCCCAGGATAGGCAACAGAGGGGTTCCCGCCCCGATCAGGGTGCTGGCAGAGAGCTGGGCCGCCCCGGCGAATACCAGTAGTGACATCAGCTGTGCCTGCAGGGGGCTCAGCCCCACCTGCAGCGCCAGGGCGCCGCAGAGGATCCCCCAGGGCACCACGGACACCGAGAGCGGCAATATATCCAGACTGGCCCGCACCAGGAGCGGGCGGGAGAAGCGAGAGGCGCTGGCTGCGTGCTGCGCGGAATTGACGGCCATATCTGTATTCCACTGCATAAAAAGGAGCAAGCAAACTACCACAGTCAAGGGATGAACTCTAACCCGGCGGGCGTCATTCAAGCCATTGATACATCACCCGGCTTAGCCCCTGGCAGCACAGCTGGTTAAGGCTGCTCGCGCACTGCGTTCACGACGGTGACATATTTGAAGACACCCGGGCGCCATGACAGATATCTAGGCCGCCAGCGATGGCTGGTATAACGTCGCTTTAGCTGCTCCTATGAATAGGTGTGCCTGCCAGCGTTCATCAATCCGTCACCTTTGTGCACCATAAACAAACGAGCACGCGCCCCGTGACCCTCTTTACAAACTCGTAAATAGCTTCTTTATTAATCTTATATAAAACAATATATTGATATTTAACGACCTTTTTCATCCATTACCCGAAAAAAGACAAGTGGTTAAGCCTGGGGACAGGTAAATAATTAAAGAATGCCCTCCTAAAAATTACCGATACTTGATGACCTAACCTCACTTCCATCATGAGAGCCTGATATGCAACAAGATACTAACCCCGAACTGGAACGCCGCTTGTTTAACAAGCTGTTGGATGTGCTTATCAAGGCTGGTCTGATCCTGGCGCTGGTCATCACCTGCTACGGTATTTTTTCCCCCTTCCTGACCCTGATGTTATGGGCCCTGATCCTGGCAGTCACCCTCTACCCCTTCCACCAGAAGCTGGCGGCGCGACTGGGTAACCGCCAGGGGCGGGCAGCCACCCTGCTGGTGCTGTGCGGCATAGTCCTGATCGTGGGGCCAACGGCGGTACTGACCAGCTCCCTGGCCGATACCATCACGGGTTTCGTCCATGACATGAAGGCCAACAGCCTGGTGATCCCCATGCCCGCTGAATCCGTGGGCACCTGGCCCATCGTCGGCAAAAAGGTCTACGCCGTCTGGCATCAGGCTGCGACCGATCTGCCCGCCTTTATTCAGAGCATGCAGCCCAAGATAGGTAACCTGGCCAAGACAGCCCTCGGCATGGTGGCCAGCATGGGCACCGGCATGCTCCAGTTTATCCTCTCCTTCGCGGTCGCTGGCATCATCATGGCCTACGGCTTGCCGGGTCAACGGAGCGCGCGCGCCATCTCGGCCCGCATCATGGGTGAGCATCGTGGTGACGAATTCGCCACCCTCTGCACCGCGACCATACGCGCCGTGGCACAAGGGGTCATCGGGGTCGCCTTCATCCAGGCCATCTTGCTCGGTCTCTCGGTCGCCATCGCCGGTATTCCAGCCCCTGGCGTGATTGCGCTGATTGCGCTGATCCTGGGCATTGCCCAGATCCCGGCCGCCGTCATCTTCATTCCCTGCGTCATTTATATCTGGAGCAGCGGCGACTACGCGACTGCCCCAGCCGTTGCCTACACAGTGCTGCTGGTGATCTCAGGTCTGGCCGACAACGTGCTCAAGCCTCTGCTGCTCGGTCGCGGCGTCGATGCGCCCATGCCGATCATTCTGTTGGGCGCCCTGGGTGGCATGGTGTCAAGCGGCATACTCGGCATGTTCGTCGGGGCTGCCCTGCTCGCCATCGGCTACCAGATCTTCATGACCTGGGTAGCAGGGGATCATCTCACTCCGCTGAGCCGCAACACCCAGGAGACAGAGCAGCAAGATGCCCCCTGAACCATCATCAGCCAACACAGATAGCATCAGTTACCGCAGGGCGCCCTTAGGGGTCGCCCTGTTCGGTAGTCTATTGCTGAGTGCTTGTACCACCCTCGGGCCCGACTATGTCAGGCCCGAGGGTGGTCCCGTTAGCCAGTGGCAGGGAGGATCCCTCGGCCAGACCCAGGCCCAAAAATCAGCTGTAGCGCTTGATGAGTGGTGGACCCAGCTTCAGGATCCCGTGCTCAATAGCCTGGTACAGGAGGCCCTGACCAAGAACCCTAATGTGCGGATCGCAGGCCTGCGCATTCTGGAAGCCAGGGCACAACTTGGCATCGCCGATGCCAGTCGTTATCCCCAGCTGCAACAGGTGAGCGGCAGCGCCCTGCAGACAGGGCAGGTGCGGGACGGACCCGACAGTCACTTCATGAGCTATGGCCTGGGTGCCAATCTCGGCTGGGAGATCGACTTCTGGGGTAAATTCCAGCGCAGCATAGAGGCGGCCGACGCCAGCTACTTCTCGACCCTCGCGCAATATGATGATGTGCAGGTGTTGATGGCGGCCCAGGTGGCCAGCCTCTATGTCAACATCCGCACCCTGGAGTCGCGCCTGCAGATCTCCCGGGACAACGCCCAGTTGCAAAAGCGCAGCCTGGAGATCACCGAGAAGCTGTTCAAGAGCGGCAACAGCGATGAGCTGGACGTACAGCAGGCCAAGACCCAATACCTGAGTACGCTCTCCGGTATTCCCTCCCTTGAGGCCAGTCTGCGTCAGGGGCAAAACGCCCTGAGCACCCTGCTGGCCCGCGCCCCCGGTCCCCTGCCGGAGATGAGTGCCGACATTGGCATCATCCCTCACGCCAAACTTACCTTGGCGGCAGACTTGCCAGCGGATCTTATCCGCCGCAGACCGGATGTGCGCAGTGCTGAGCGGCTGATGGCGGCACAATCCGCCCTGATAGGCGTGAGCGAGGCGGAGCTCTACCCCTCCCTCACCCTGCTCGGTTCGGTCGGCCTGTCGGCCACCTCCTTGTCGGGCAGCAGCTCTACCCTGGACTGGGGCATAGGTCCCAGTTTCAAGTGGAATGTGTTTGACCATGGCCTGCTCAGCAATGCGGTGCTGGTGCAAGATGCCCGCTTCCAGCAGCTCAAGGAGAGCTACCAGAATACCCTGCTCGGCGCCGCGCGCGAGATCGACGATGCCGCCATAGGGTTTGCCAAGAATGAAGAGCAGATAGCGCTGCTTGAGCAGACCGAGCAGGCTGCCCGCCGCTCCCTCGACATCGCCAATATCCGTTACCGGGAAGGCATGGCGGACTTCCAGCGGGTGCTCGACTCCCAGCGGGCCCTGTTCAGCCAGCAAGAGCGTCTGGTCAGCAGCCGCGGCAATGTGATGCTCAGCCTGATCTCCCTCTACAAGGCAATGGGGGGAGGTTGGCAGCAAGGGCGAAATCGTCCACTGCTCGATGCACAGAGCCAGCAAGAGATGCAATCGCGCAGTGATTGGGGTCCATTGTTGACCGATCCGCTGCCCACTGCCGATGCCCCCTAACAAGATGACGAGAAGACCATGAGCCAAGATACCCCCATGCCCCCCGCCAATCCGCCAGCGTCGCCGCCCAGCCCTCAGCCGGGCAAGGGGAGCCGTATCGGCACCCTGCTGCTGCTTGCTCTGATCGCCATCAGCCTGCTGTGGTACTTCACCGCCGATCGTCTGACCCCTTATAGCTCCCAGGCCAGGGTGCAGGCCTTCGTGGTGCCCATCGCCGCCCAGGTCTCGGGTCAGGTGCAGCAGGTACTGGTGCAGAACAACCAGGATGTCGCGCTCGGTCAGCCGCTGTTCGAGATAGATCCCAGTCAGTATCAGATAGCCCTGCAGAGGGCCAAATCCGACTACGATTCGGTGTCGCGCTCGGTCAATGCGGCGGGGGCCGGTGTCATTGCCGCCGAAGCCTCCTTGCAGGCCGCCAAGGCCAATCGCCTCAAGGCCGAGCAAGACGCCAATCGCCAGGAGCGGCTCTATGCCGAGGATCCCGGAGCCATCTCGGTACGTCGCCTCGAAGTGACCCGCGCCACTCGGGTGCAGGCCCAGAGTCAGGTCAAGGCCGCCGAAGCCAGCCTGATCCAGGCCAAGGAAGCCGCCGGCAACAGTGGCGACAACAACTCCCAGCTCATCAGCGCCCGCTCCGCCATCGAAAAAGCAGAGCTGGATCTCAGTCACACCCGGGTGCTGGCCCCCTCCCGCGGCCTGGTCACCGACCTGCGCACCGATGCCGGTCAGTTCACCTCGGCCGGCACCCCGGCCATGACGCTCATCGCCATCCATGACGTCTGGATCAGCGCCGACATGACGGAGAACAACCTGGGTAATCTGGCTCCCGGCAATGAGGTAGCCATAGTGCTGGACGTCATGCCGGGCCGGGTATTCAAGGGCAAGATCCGCAGTCTGGGCAACGGGGTCAGTTCGGGTTCGCAGAGTGCGGCTGGCAGTCTGCCCACGGTGGAAAACAGCCGTGACTGGCTACGCCAGGCTCAGCGTTTCCCGGTCGCCATCGAGTTTGAAAAAGATGAGCTCAAGGATATTCAAGGGATCCGGGTCGGCGGCCAGGCCGAAGTGCTGGTATACAGCGGCGACAACTGGCTGATGAATGGCCTGGGGGTATGCTTCATCAAGTTGATGAGCCTGCTCTCCTACCTCTATTGAGCGGCGAACGAATGCGATACGGAGCGACACCCTGATGCACAGGGCCGACAAAGCAGTACTGCGACTCACGTTGGGCATGGGCCTCAGTGTCATGGTGACCTACGGCCTGGCCCTGCCTCAGCCTCACTTGAGTTGTCTGGTGGTGATACTGCTGCTGTGCAAACCGGGCCCTCCTCTGCCCCTGCTCAAGGGGTTGCTGATGGGAGGGGTGCTCATGGTGCTGATGGCCAGCGGCGTGCTGATGGTTCCCCTGCTTGAACACTATGGGGTCAGCGCCCTGCTGCTGATTGCCCTGATACTGTTTGGCCTCTTCTACTCCGGTCTCAAGAGCGGCAACCCCTTGCTGACGCTACTGGTCATCACCTTCACCCTGATCCCGGTAGCCGGGGTGGCGGATCAGGCCCTCGCCTTCATGGTGATCCAGGCGCTGGCAACCGGGGTCATGCTGGGGGCCTTCATCGGCACCGTCTCTCACAATCTGTTTCCCGATGAACCGAATCAGGGGGCCAAGCCTGGCTACCTCAGCCCGGAGAACGCAGGCTGGGTCGCACTGCGGGCCGTCATCATAGTGCTGCCGGTCCTGGTGTTGGCGCTGCAAGACCCCTCCCACTATCTGGCCGCCATCATGAAGACGGTCGCCCTTAGCCAGCAGGCCTGTACCACCAATGCCCGCAATGCAGGCAAGGAGCTGATAGGCTCGACCCTGGCCGGCGCCCTGGTCGCCGCCATTGCCTGGTCCGGGCTCGCACTCTGGCCCAATCTGTGGATGCTGATGCTATGGATCATGGCCACCAGCCTCTGGCTCGGCGTGCGACTATTCAGGATAAGAATGAGCCGGGTTGCCCCCTCCTTCTGGAGCAACGCCTTGATGACCATGATGATACTGCTGGGCCCGGCCATTCAGGACAGCGCCAACGGCAAGGATGTACTGCAGGCATCCCTGTTCAGACTGGGCCTTTTCCTGCTCGTCGCCTGCTACGCCTGGGGGGCGGTCTGGGTACTTGAGCGCTGGCGCGCGAGCAGGCGATCCCCACAGACACTCAACCACGAGACAATGCCATGATCTTGATGAACCTGCTGGTGGGCTTGCCCACCATGCTCATTTGCCTCTCGTTGCAAGCCACAGTGACCTTCTGGGCCGTGCGCTTCTATATCAACCAGGTTCACAGCAACACCAATCCGGGTTGGCTGGGGCGTGGTGTCGGCCCCCTGCTGGTTGTCATGGTGTTGCTGATGCTGGGTAATTTCATCCAGATCACGCTCTGGGGCACCTTGTTCCTGACCCTGGGGGAATTTACCCAGCTCTATGACGCCATCTACCACTCCGGGGTCAACTTCACCTCTCTCGGCTATGGCGACATAGTGATGAGTCATCACTGGAAGATGCTGGGCCCGCTCGAAGCCGCCAATGGCGTGCTGATGTTTGGCATGACGGGGGCCGCGCTGATGGCCGTGCTGCAGGCGTTGATAAAGGCCCAGATAAGAGACAAGCTCAAACTGGATTGAGACGACCAGCACCCCAATAAAAACGGCAGGCCAATGGCCTGCCGTTTTTATTCATCCTGCCCCTCAGGGGTTGATGATAATGGGGGTGCCCGGTTCGATGGCGCTCCACACCTCATCCATGTCCTTGTTGAGCATGGCGATGCAACCATTGGTCCAGTTGGACGGCTGCAAGCTGGAGCCATTGCCGTTGCGCTGGCCGTGGATCATGATCATGCCACCCGGCCTGACGCCCAACTCGTTGGCCGTCTTGATATCGTCCAGACTCGGGTAGTTGATGTGGATGGCACGATAGAAGTTCGAGTCACTCTTCTTGTAATCCAGGGTATAGCGCCCCTCGGGGGTACGCTGATCCCCTTCTCGCTGCTTGTGTCCCCTGGGGGCTGGTCCCAGGGCTATCCAGTAGCGTTTCAACTCCTTGCCATCCTTCATCAGGCTCAGGCTATAGGAGGACTTGTTCACGACGACCATGTCGGCACTCATGCCCAGACTGGCGAAACTCAACGCGGGCCACAGGCCCAGCACACATAATATTACGGCTCTCATTCCATCCCTCGACGAGCCTCTGTTGCGGGCTCTTGACAGTACATCATCTGAATACCAGCGCTGGCTGGCGTGCGTCATCATATTGGATCGCCATCAATACTCAATATACCCAGAGAAACATATCAGGCGCCATAATGAGTGCCAGATTGGAAACCATAATCAAATCAGATGGGTAGCCAGGAGATATCGCCAGTGGGTCCGGCGACCTACCCGCAGATGGATGCAAGGCCGACCGGAGGAGCAAGGGTGCCAGTGGCCTGTGCACCTGAAGGTGTGCAGAGGATCCCAAGGGCGGGCATGGGCAGAGGAAGAGTCTGGCAATACGGATGCATTGGTCGATCAGGTCAGATAAGAAACATGCACTTTGTTCCCTCCTTGGCGGCTGACCCCAGATGAAAGCGCTGTGCCCCCGAGGGACACAGCACTTTGGCTCAATCAAACAACACCGTGACTGGCAGTCCCTCGACCAGCAAACCCTGAGGCAGCTTTTCATCCAGTGACAAGGCGACTTTGAGTGTCGCCTTCTCCCCCTCGAACGGGGCGGCCAGTTGAGCCGGCAACTTGTCGGCCAGCTCTACCGGTCTGGCAACCCTGGCTGTAAAACGCTCTCCGCTTGGCAACTTGACGATCGCCTTGTGGCCCGTCTCCATCGAGGAGAGGTATTTTGGCAACACATACGCGATGACCAGGGGATCCTCATGCTTGGAGATCAGAGCAAGCGGTGCGCCCGAAAAGACCCAGTCACCCTCTTGCACCAGCACATCGGAAACTCTTCCCGTTGCCGGAGCCTGGGGCTGTTGCTGCCTTGCCGTGGCTTCCATCTCCGTTAGCTCCTGCTCCAGAGAGTGGCGAGCGCTGGCCAATGGCCCCGTCAGGTGATCCTCTTGGATCTGCAACTCTTGCAGCGTCTTTTCTGACCTGGCCTTCTGCAGAAAAATGCGCGATTGAGTCCAACTCAACAGAGAGCTGGCATACTCGGCACTGGAGACCAGTTTTTCCTTCCTGTAGTTCGCATACTCCTTGTAAATCCCCTCCTGCTCACGGGTGCCCCGATCGGCGATGGCGATCTGCTCATCCAGGTTGTGCAATATCGCCTGCTCGGCACTCCCCTTGTCCAGTTCGATCGCTTTCAGCCGGGCCTTGCGCCCTTCGATGTTGGCCATGAGCGTCGGTGACTCGAACCGCATCAATGTATCCCCTTGCAAGACGGACTGGCCGGGAGACATATAGATGCTGCGGATGAAACCATCACCATTGGCGACCACCAGCTGGGGCTCGGTAGTGATGATGGCTGGCGCCTGGGTCAGCCACCACTCTCGTCCCAGATACCAGAGCAGTATGATAACGGGGCTGAATGCCAGCAGCAGGATGAGATACCAGCGCAGCCGAAATGCGATGCGCTTGGCGGGGGCATACAACACCCGGATCCCTTCATCCGAGGTGGCATCCCGTTTCTTGGGGGGATTGAACGTGACTTTCATCAGAATTTGTTTCCTCGTTTTAATACCCACCAAGGCGCCATACTGCTCTCTTCATGACCGCGTCGGAATATTTCATTGAGCAGAGCCACGGCGCACCACAGGCGCATCAGCAGGGTATAGACAGGGTACAGACACAACCATGGCAGCATGCGCAGATCCCTGTTGGGCCGCTCGGATATGGCGAGCAGAAATACCAGAAAATTGACCAGGGTGAGGAACAGATAGACCAGATAGAGACATAGCATCAAGGCTGTCACAAACTGGCCCGGATAGCTGAACACCAGCCACCAGCTGTATCCCATGACCAGCAGGGGCAGCACCACGTTTTGCGCCACCCCATAGACCAGGGTGAACAGGAAGGTCTTCCATCCCAAGATGCGTGGCGTCAGCGACAACTTGTGCTTGCGCAGGTAAAGAAACAGCAGATCCCCATCCCAGCGCAGACGCTGGTTTGCCAGAGTCATCAGATCCGCAGGTGCATCCGTGTGACCTATGGCCCTGGGGGCGAACCCTATCTTCAGGTTGGGGTGACGCTTGAGGTAGTGCTTGATCCGCACCGTCAGATCCAGATCCTCCGCCGTGTGGGTATCCCAACCACCAATCTGGCGCAGGAAGTCGCGGCGAAATGCCCCGAACGCCCCCGAAATATTATTGATCAGGTTCCATTCGCTCAGACCCGTCTTGCCTCCCTGCATGGAGATCATGTACTCGATCCCTTGCATGCGGGTGAGCAGGCCATCGCGCAAGTTACGCACCCTCAACGCACCGCCGACGGCCGGCACATCCGGATCATCGAAACAGGCCACCATCTCGTCGATCATGTTGTTGTCGAAGGAGGTGTCCCCGTCGGCATTCATCACTATCTCGCCGGTTGCCGCAGACAAGCCGGCATTGAGCGTCGATACCCGCCCACCACGCTGCCACTTGGGCAACAGCACCAAGGTACGCGTCTCGCATCCCTGAAATGCGGCGATGCAGTTCAAGGCCGCCTGATAGGTATGAGCGTTGGCCTTGGCACCATCGATCACCGCGATAATCTCCAGATGACCGCGATAAAGCTGCTCCTTGAGGGTCAGGATGGTGGACCGGATCGCCTCCCCCTCCCCATAGCAGGTGATGATGCAGGAGACCTTGGGACAACGACGTGACAACGGCAGATCGGAGGCTTTGGGCACCTGACGGGCAAACCATTTGAGGATCCCGGTCAGCGTCAATGCCATCAGGGGCACCTCCATCAACAGCAGCATGGGCAGCAGCAGCAGGATCATCCTGGGTGAAAATTGCAGGCTACCCAGGATCTCGGTCAGGATGTAACGGATAGTACTCATCCACTCAGGCATCCGGGAGGCTCCCATCCAACCAGTGGCTCAGCCAGACGCCAGTCTCTTCACCCAGGGCGGTAGGCAGCGACTGCACCTTCACATTCAGGGTCAGCGCATCCAGTCCTTCGACGTTGTTGAGCGCAAGGATCCGTCCTTGCAGGATCTGCCAATCCTCCACACTGGTGTGCGGCAACAGCAGCAACAGCTGATCGTCGGCATATTGGCACACCACATCGGTATCCCGGAACAGTGCCTGCAGACGGGCCAGCAAGGCAGCCAACCGCTGCTGGGTTTTCAACAGGCCCAACTTGGCGCGCAGCTCAGCAAGATGTTCGACCCGGATTGCCAGCAGGGTATGGTGACCGCCATGGCGCTGCAGCAGGCTGTTGCTCCACTGCAACAGCCAGGGGAAATGATCCATTGCCATGGGCGTCCCCCAGGTCAGGGGAATATGTAACTGCTGGGTACCCTCGCGGGCTATATGGCGAGCCAATTTGCCGATGCGATACTCATAAATGGGCGCCACCACCAGATCGTCTGGCTTGTGGGCCTGGCCACATTCATGACATCGCGCCAGAACGGCGGCCTCCATAAAACGGGCATGGCAAGAGAGGCAGCGGTACTTCTCCAGTGGCCGATCATAGTCGACCCCGATGTGACGCAGGGTTGTCACGCACTTGGGACAACGCATGACACCCTGCTGCATGAAGGCATCCTGATCATCCACATGGCCACAGGTGAAACAGTGCACCGCTGGCTTGGCCTGAATGGCGATATGGGAGCACTCCGGGCACACATCGACGAAATTGAGATGAGCCGAGTTGCAGCTGTTGCACAAGCGCACCCGATCAACCAGTTGCTCATGTTGCAACAACCGTTCGGAAACCAGTTGTGGTAAGGATGCCCCGGCATCGGCTCCCAACAAGCAATCCAGCAGCGGATAGCTGTATCCCTGACGACAACCGGCCTGCCAGCGTGGCAGCAGGCGAAACCACGCACGGGGCCAGCTGTACCAGGCCAGCTTTTCCATGTCATCCGGATGCTCACGCGGCGTCAGCAGCGCCAAACGTTCCAGCATGTCGGGCACCCGCTCATCCAGCTGTGGCATAAGACCATCCGCCAGCATGGGAGAGAGCGGACTCTGCAATACGCAGAACACGGGATAGAGGTAGCGGGAAGGATCCCGGCGAACCGCCTGCAGCACCCGGTCTTGCTCATCGGCAGGCAGATTGAGCAGCAGCACAGGTTGCCGTGCCGGATCCCACAAGGAGAGATCGAGGAGAGACTGGGTAACACGATCCACCGTGCCTCCCAGCAGCGCAATCTGGCCGGGTTGTTCACTCATGATCATCATTGGGAAATACCCTCTTTCCATTCGCTGGCATATTAGAGACCAAGTCAATAAACGGAACGACCTGTTGGCTGTCACCATCAAGGCCAGGGCAATACCGCTGGTATGGGTATTACCCTGGCCGGTGCAGCATCGGCAGGATTGTCAACGTTCTCGACAGATAGCATGAAACAGGCGGACGCACTGGAAGGGTTGAGAGCTGACGCCATTTTCATGTGCGGCTCAGCCATCTCGAGGACAAGAGATCTGAAGCTTTCCGAACCCGATTCACATCGGGGGTGGCGAGGTGGCCGATTTTGAGTCTGGCTGGGAATTAGTCAATGGGACGGGGCAATCTCCCTGCCATGACCCCGGATAGAGAGAGGGGGTTTATTTTCAGGATGAAGAAATTGCCCCTCGCCACAATACAGTGCCATGACTGGGGATATTGGAGTTGCCCTCTCAAAATGCATCCCATTGAACAAATAGTTTGTTATAACAATTAACAACTTACAGTAAAAGCATTGCGACAGGAATAGTCGCAATGCCGATGTCAGCGCATGTCATCAAGGCCGGGCAGGTAGCGCAATGAGAAGAACCAGCGCTGGCTGCCGCAGCGAGTGGGGGCCGCCCAGAGTGCCCGTTGCTGTTGTTCAGGCAAAGGCTCGGCCTGAAAGGTACCGCTCTCACCTTGCTGGACAAACAGCTCATGAACCAGACCCGCCACTCGCCCCTCACAGGGTTCGAGGGCACTCAGGTAGAGCCCTCGCTCTGCGGGGCTCAAGACCCCGGTACCACTGCCATCCTGCACCATCAGATCCACCCCCTGGTCTGCCAGGCGAGTCAGCAGTTCCCGATAAGCTTGCGGACTCATCTTGCCCGTAAAGAAGCTGCTGATATAAACGGGGGCTGTGCTTAGTTCGCGCAACCCCTTGACCGAGCGAGCCAGATGCTGAGCCAGCAACTGCTGGCGCTGGGGGTCGCGCCAATTGAGATCATCCAACTCGGCCGGCAGATACCAGCCGGCGATGCGATCCTTGCCAAGGCGCTCTTGCCACACCTTGGCCAGGGCCAGATTGCGGCTCTCCTGCTGCCCGAGATAACCCGTGAGCAGACCGCCACTCTGATCCTGACGTTGGAAGAACTCAGGGTCCGAGTAGAGCCCCAGGATCAGAGTTAAACCTGCTGCCTGGGCACGCTGTAGCCGGGCCGCCAACCAGTCGCTCTGTTCAGGCTGCTCGAAGGCATCACCATAGCGGGTCCACTGCACCACCAGGGTATCGAAGCCATGCTGTTTCACCTTGGCCACTATCTGATCCCAACGGGCTTCGCTCAGAGCGGCATCCCGCAGCTGGGGTTGATAGAAAATGCCCTGGCTGGCCTGGGCTGGCAGCACCATCCACATCAGGAGCAGCGTCATACCCTTTATCAATTGCCTCATTACCACCTCACTCCCATGGTCATCATCAGGGTGCCCTTGTCATACTCCTCGCCGGTCTCTAACTCTTTCAGGTCTTGATCACTCTTCAACCGCCGTTGGTACTCGAGCCCCAGACTCAGCTTGTGGGGCCAGGCGTCATATGTCGTCTCCCCAAACCAGTGATTCCAGCGCACACCAACCCCGCCCATCAGCAGCTTGTAGTCATCAGAGCCCGAGGAGAACTCCTGGATACTGCCATCGTCATCTTTGACATAATCCTTGTCGGGACTCTTGTCATTCCAATACAGGCGCCCTTGCAGGTGAGCGTAAGGCTCGATGGTATCCCCCCAACGGATCTTGTGGTGATAGCTGAGCCGGTAGTCGGCCACCAGACTGGTCTGTTGTGAGCGCAGATAGCGGGCCCCATCCAGATAGAGATTCTGGGCCCACCAGCCGCTCTCCCCCAGATGCCATTCGTCGCTGTATTGACCCTCGTTGAGGAAGGAGGCACTGGCCCGGAGCAGGGTGTCATGCTCGCCCCCCTGGCTGCGGTTGAGCGGCAGCAACTCTTCGGCCGCCAGGAAGAGGGTCTGGTCACCCAGCGGCTTCCAGCGCAGCCCCACCCCCAGAGTGGGATCCCGGAAGTCGAGCGGATTACTATTGCTCTCCTCTACATAGGTAACATTCTCCCCGCCATCCTCATCGGGGTGGTAGAGCCGCTGACTCTGGCTGCTGCCATAGAGACGGCCATAGACGGAGAGAATCTTGCCATTGCGAATGGGCTCCTCGCCGAGCCGGTACTCCACCTCGGTCTGGGCATAACTCTGGGCCACGCTGTTGGCGCCAATGCCGCTCACCGTACCCTGACCGTTCCCCGTCCAGGCATCGAAACTCATGGTCCAGCGCCGGCCCAGATCCTCGTGCAACCGCCTCAGGTCATACCGCAGTTGCGCCGATTGCTCGCCGTCGATCGCCTTGGCCGCATAGTCCCGCGCCTTCTGGTTATGAGCCAGCGACTGGTTGATGTAGGTCAGCTGCTCGGCAAGTTCGGTGTCTCCGGGCCGGTAGAGCGGCTCCAGCCAGTCACTGGCTGCCTGCCGCTCATCGTTGTTGAGCAAGGCATAGCCATAGGCGAGCTGGTATTCCCTGTTGTCTGGTTCGAGTCGATTGGCCGCCCGCAACGCATCACGGGCCTGGGGCCTGTGGCCGAGCTGCTGCTGATGTTGGGCCAGCTCGGCATAGTCTTGCGCCGCGGGCGCCAGGGCGATGGCCCGACCCAGGCTGGCAATGGCTTGCTCATCTTGCTGGGTACGGGCCAGGGCGCGCCAGTAATCGGCATCCTGGGGCAAACCAGCCTGCTGGTACTGGTTCAGCCATTGCCGTGCCTGAGGCAGATCCCCTGCCTCCAGCGCCGAGCGAATCGCGGCCATCTGCTCCTGCTCATCCCGGGCCAGTGTCACTTGCTGCCAAGCCTGCAGCGCCGCATCAACATGGCGGTTTTCATAGGCTTGATAGGCAAGCTGACGCCTGTCCTGGGGCAAACCGAAGCTGGCCGCCCGGGCGAAGGCATATTCGGCCAGCCCTGGTTTACTCTGGCGATAACAACTACCGAGGGCACGCCAGCTGTCGGCATCATAATCAGCGCTGAGATCCCCCAGCACCCGCACCACCCCATCGCACTGACCCGACTGGGCGAGCAGAGTCGCTTGCAGGCTGCGCAAGGCCGGGGTCGGCAGTGGGTCAGACAGGCGTGCGGGCAGTGCAGGCGCCCCAGCCTGCCCCTGCAGCAGGGTCAGACGCCTGATCAGGGTCTCTCGCCCGGCCTGGCTGGCGCCCCTATAGGGCCAGTAATCGATGAGCAGGGCACGACTCGCCGCCAGTTGACCCCGCTGTTGCAGCTGGTAGCTCACCCGCTCCAGGGCGGCCATGGGCTGGCGCGCCTCACGCACCAGTTTGCGCCCATCTCGCGCCAATTTATCCCACTGCCGCTGATGCAGGGCCAGCTCAAACCCAAGTTCGGCGCTGGCTTGCCCTGGCGACTTGGCGAGCAGATGTTCCATCTCCTGCCAACGCCCCTCACGTCGCAGGACCGGCAGCATCAAGCCGATATAAAAATCCTGATTTTCAGTAAATTGCAGAGTCTGATCGCTCTTGAGGGTGCCGTTATTGGCGGCCAACTGCAGCCATTCACGCTCCTGGGCTGCACGCGCAAAATTCGGCGTGCGGGCCTGCTGATAATGGGTCAGCGCCTCTTTATTGCCCCCCTTGCCAAGGGCCAGGGCGATGGCAAGGTCGAGTTCGCCATCCTGCATGGGCAGCCGGCGACGCAGGGCGACGGCCTGCTCTACCTTCCCCTCGGTCAGCAGCATGGTGACCCACTGCTTCTGCTCACCCTGACCCAGCTTGCCTGCCCGATCGAGCCAGGCAAACTGCTCTGCGGCCAGAGGCCACTCTTGCTCCCCCAAGGCGCGTTGCAACAAGTCATGACGCAGACTCAACCCCTGGGGACTGTTGGCCAGTTCCGCCTCTTGCAGCGCAGCCGCCAATCCGTTCAAGTCATCGCCGAGCAAGGATCGCTCGGCACGGGCCACCTTGCATTCGAGCAGGCCACAGGCCGGATCCAGTGGATCCTTGCGCTGCAACCCCTCGGCGAAGGCGAGCAACTCGCTATCTTGCGGGGTGATGGCCAGCTGCTGCGCTATCACTGCCGCGGCTTGTTTATCCTGACCAAATTTTTCGTAGGCTCGCGCCAGGTAGAGGGCAATCACGGGATTCTTGGGCTGCAGCTTGCGGGCTTGCTCGAACTCGGCGATAGCACGCTCACGATGGCCCCGCTCCAGGGCAGAGAAGCCCTTCTGCAGATGGGGATAGAGCACGAAGCGCTGATAGCTGCTGACATCGGGCCCCAGATCGTAGTCGACCTGGGCCGCCAAGGCCCCCTGACCCAGCAAGATGCCACATAAGGCAAAGACAACAGGGCGCATCAGACAACTTCCTTCTGGTAGTGACACAGTAACTGATCGTCGATGCCAGCCTCTCGCAGCAGCTCAGCCAGATCGTGCTGATACACCTGTTGCAAGGCCTGAGCCTGGCTCAACACCGGCTCGCTGATCACCTCTTGTTCGACCAGGAAATGGGCCAGGGTGGCCTCACTGCGCTCATGCCGCAGCAACAGGGAGCGCAGCGCAGCCTCGTCGATGTGACCGAGGGAGATAAGGATCTCGGGCAGCATGACCTGGCTCGCCAGATAGCGGGTCCAGATCTCGCCAAGCTGAGCGTCGTCAAGCAAGCCATCGGCCAGCACTTTTTGCAGCAACCGCTTAGGATCCTGACGCTGGCCACGCACGTACCAGCGCCGCAGCCCCACCGTCACCTCACCCTTGCAGGCGATCACATAGGAAACCGGAGACTTGAGCTTGCGGGACAGGGCGCCGAGGGAAACCGGGTCGAGATAGGTCTCGCAGGCGAGGATCAAGACACCGTGCTCGATACGCAGCGGCAAGACACTGTAGTGCACCGCAACGTTGGGGGAGACCTTCTGCAGCAGGCTTTTGGGCAGGGCATAGGCATCCACATGCTCCCAGGCCACCCCGCTCTGCTCGGCCACCCCGGCAGCCAGCTGCTCGCTGTCTATCCAACCCTGGTGTACCAAGCTGCTGCCCAGACGCAGGCCGGGTTCGCGGTTCAACAGCGCCTGTTCCAGCTGGACCTGGCTCAAGACTCCCTGGCTCACCAGTATCTGACCCAGGGGACGACGGGCGCGGTTCTCTTCTCCCAGGCTTGGGAAATCATGGGTGGTCTTGTCCCAGGCGACCCGGCGTGGGTCCCCCTGGGCGATGATCTGGGAGAGGGCACGCCAGTTCGCCATGAAGTTGATGATGTTGCCCCAAAACAGCCGGGGTAAGGACATCAGCCCCTGCATCAATCCGTAGTAGCGGGTCACAAAGATGAGGCGCTGCAACATGCGATTCAGCATCAGGAACATATTGATCCAGAGCAGGGTCACCAGCCAGCTGTCGCCCTCGAAGATCGAGAGGAAATAGTAGGGATCGGGCGCCAGCCACTGATACAGGATCAGCGCCAGCAGCTGCAGCAGGATCAGGCTGGCGGAGAAGCTGAGGAAGTTGGTCAGCGCCCCCTTGCGATCCCGCCACAGGAAGTAGTTGAGCCGCCAGTTGCTGCTCCACTTGTGGGTTTTGAACCCCTGATAGACGATGCCGATGATCCAGCGAGACTTTTGGCGCACCGCCGTCTGGAAGGTATCGGGAAAATATTCGCGCACGCAGATGACATTGGTGTCCCGCTCGTGCATCCCGAATCGCCACCGCTGATTCGGGGTGCTCCTGGCTTCCCGGATCACCGGGAAGCGGACGAACACCTCCTCCATTCCCTTCTCCTTGAGGCGAAAGCCGATGTCATAATCTTCGGTCAGGCTCTGCACATCGAAGGCGATACCGTCACCATCTTCCAGCAGGGCTATGATGGCGCGGCGGCTAAAGCAGGTGCCGACCCCGGCACTCGGCACCTGCCCCGAGACGGCCTCACGCACCGGCACATCCTTGCTGTGCAGTTCCGCGAACTCGTCCAGATAGTGGAGGCTGGTGAAGTTGTACCAGGGACGCTCGAAGGGGTAGACGGGGATCTGGATCAGATCCTTGCGCTCCACCAGATAATTGAACAGCCGCAACTCCATGTCGGAGATGACATCCTCGGCATCGTGCAGGATAAAACCGGCAAACGACAGGTTGGCCTTGCGCTCAAACTGGAAGATGGCATCGAGCACATTGTTGAGGCAATCCGCCTTGCTGGTCGGGCCGGGACGAGCACAGACCACCTTGTGCACGTTGGGGAAGCGGGCACAGACCTCATCCACGTCCTTCTGGGTATCGGGATCATTGGGATAGGTGCCGACGAAAATCTGGTAGTTTTCGTAATCAAAGCGCGTCGCGGCCAGCTCAGCCATCTGGCCGATGACGCCGGTTTCGTGCCAGGCAGGCACCATGATGGCCAGCGGCTGCTCCTCCCGCTCGTAGAGTGCCTGATACTCCAGCCGATCGTGGCGACGATAGACAGTCAAGCGGCGCCAGCTGGTGCGCAGCCAGTAGATGATGTCGATGAAGAGATCATCCACCCCGCTTATCAACATGGCGACAGCCACCACTATGGCGATCAGTTTCAGACCATAGAGATAGGTGGCAAAACCATCAACCAACCAAAATTCCGGCATCATCATTACCCCAGCAAGGCGTCAGCCATGATGGCGACGATACGTGCACAGGCCTGACCATCCCCAAACGGATTCGCCATGGCACGGGGGGCAAAATCCCCGGCCTGCCACAACTCGGTCACCCGCTTGACGATCCGCTCCTCGTCCGTGCCCATCAGCTCGGCATAACCCGACGCCACGGCCTCGGGCCGCTCGGTCTCTTCGCGCAATACCAGCAAGGGGACCCCGAAGGTGGGCGCCTCTTCCTGCAGGCCGCCAGAATCCGTCATCACCAGCCAGGCATCGGCAATGGCCTGCTGCATGGCCAGGTAATCGAGCGGCTCGGTCAGGGTGACATTGGGCAAGTGCCCGAGCAGGGGATAGACCACCTGCTTGATGACGGGATTGAGATGCACGGGGAAGAGCACTTGCATCTCGGGATTGGCTTGGGCGAGACGCGCGATGGCACGGCAAATCCCGGCCACTTCATCACCCCAGTTTTCTCGCCTGTGCACCGTGACCAGCAGATGGCCGGGCTGAGGTTTGTGCCGGTTCAGGCCATGACGCTCTGCGGCCCACAGCTGGGCATCGATGACGGTGTTGCCGGTCACATGTACCCGCTCTGCCGGTACTTGCTCGGCCAACAGGCAGGCGCTGGCCCCCTCGGTCGGAGCCAGGTGCAGACTCGCGATGCGGCCAATCATCTGACGTAGCCCCTCTTCGGGGAAAGGCCTGTCGAGGCGGTAGGTGCGCAGTCCCGCCTCCACGTGGGCCACGGGAACCTGATGGTAGAAACCGGTCAAGGCGCCGAGGAAGGCGCTCTCGGTATCCCCTTGTACTATCACCATGTCCCATTGCGCTTGCGCCATCAGGGCCTCAAGCTGACCACGGCAGCCCTGGCTGAATTCGAACAGGCTGGCCCCCTGGCGGGTCAAGCTCCAATCCGGCGTGATATCAAAGCAATCGAGGAGCTGAGTCGCCATGCTGTCGTGCTGGCCGGTGTGAACCCAGCGCACATCGGCCCAGGGTGCCTGCTTGAGCCCATGATAGAGGGGGGCCATCTTGATTATTTCCGGGCGAGTACCCGATACCATCATGATCTTTTTCATCGCAACGAACTCCGTTCATAGACTGACATCACAGCAGGAGTCTAGACGACCAACATGTCATTGGTTCGTACTCACTGCCGGATAATATCAATAGATTACAAGTCTCTAGGGAGGGTCAAGCAAGTCAATGGGGCTTACTCATCCGACGGATGCTCGCCCGATAGATATCCAGATGCCATGAGTCAGGCGGGTACTTGTCTCTACAACAGCACCCTGTTCGCACGACCCTTGCGGAGTCGGCCATCATCATGAATGGATATGGAACGAGATATAGCGGCAGATCGTCGAACCCTCGTCACAGGCAGCCCAGCCATCTCGAGAGGGAGATCTGTGACTTTCCGAGCCCGGTTCACACCGAGGGTGGCGTTAATATGCTCTGATCCTGAACAGAAAAAATCTACATTTAAAATGTAAGAAATCCAACAAACGAAATATAAAATACACGTTTTGTTTAATTGCGAATTTAATTCTAATTTTTAGCTATCGCCCAATACCTGCCATCACAAACGTCCTGTTTTGTTCAATGAGAAGCAATTGTGAAAATTCAGTTTACCTGTGGAAACTGAACCGGGACTGACTCAGGCCAGGTAAGCCTGGATAAAAATAGCCCAAATGACCCCAACTTCTCATGATAGCTTCCATAAAAAGAGCCCCTTTTGGGGCTCTTTTAGCGGTTTCGCGATCACCTAAGGTGAGACGGGTTGACCCTATCAAGCCGAGTCGGCCACGGCACTCTGACTCTCGGCTTCCCGGCCACGGATCCAGGCAGCAAAATCGGTCAGCATCCGGGTTTCGGACTGGCTGTTATCCGCCACCAGTTTGTCCCCATGCACCACACGAATATGGGCATTGAGGGGGGCGCCTTCTCCGGCCGGTTGCCGCTCGCGGGCCGCGGCCATGCAAGCCTGAGCCTGCTGCCAGGCCTGGGCCACATCCAGATTGCAGGCATCGGCCAGGGGTCTGGCGCTAAAGCCCTCGCCGGTCAGGCTCTGCAAGGTCTGATCATGGCTCATGCCATTACCCGGTCCCCAGTAGTGAGCGGCGAGATCCGGGCCTATACGCGGATTGTCGGTCAGATAACCGTCGCGTTTGAGGAAATAACTGCGAGTCTGCTCCACCGCCATCAGCGCCAGCAGATAACCATGATAGGCACAGGCCGACTCCTGATTGAGCAGATGGGGAATGGCGAGCAAGGGACGGGGACTCTCGACCCCCAGGATCTGCCGCTCCCATTGGCGAGCCAGGGCCAACACGGCCTCCGGGCTGCGCGCCTCATCCTTCATGGCATAGAGATCCCGCTCGAAATAGGCGACCAGGGCTATATGACGCTCGTTGAAGGCCCGAAACGGCTGGCGCGCCGCAATCATCTCCTCAATCAGCGCATCCGGGATGGCACGGCCTTGCTCATCCTTGGCATAGCGTTTCAGCCAGTCCGCATCCTCGAGCAGGCTGTCGCAGAACATGGACTGAGTCTCGGCATACGCCATGGACGTGGGCGGGAACTCCTGGGAGAAACAGGGGGCATTGCCGGTCACGTTGGCAAAATGAGCCGCATGGCCGCCTTCGTGGAACAGGGTGTTGAGCCCGCTCCAGCCGCTGCCGACCTGACCCGGGTTGGCCAGGCTGGTGAAGTTGACCACGGCGGGCACCCATTGCCCCTCCTGCCAGAAGCTCGGCACCGGACCATGGCAAAAACCATTCTCGTACTTGCCGGGTCTGTCCAGCAGATCCAGGGTCAGCACCGCATCTCGGTATTGAATGCCGAGACGGCGGAAGCTCTGCACCCAGTCTTGCAAGGCGCGGGAGAAGGGCACATAGGGATCGAGCTGACGGGTCACGTCACCACTGACCGAGAAGCGCAGATTATGGGGCAGCAGCGCGGCCTCCCCCTTGGCCTGTTCAAGCTCGACCAAGCTCTGGCGGGTACGCGCCTCGGTGCGGGCGATGAAGTCATCCAGAATGACGAACAGCTGCTCTGGGCTCATCTGCTCGTTCTTGCGCACCTTGTATTCGAAATAGTCGCGATAACCCATGGTGCGGGCAAAGCGATTGCGCAATTGAACGATCTCCAGGAAGCCCGAGTCCAGGGCCCACTGCTCCAGGGTATGGAAGAGTGCTACGGCGCTGGCTCGCACCGCCTCGATCGGGCTCGCGACCAGGGAGGCGCTGGCGGCGGGCAAGCTGCCGGGAACTGTCCGACCCTGCTCATCCAGCAGCTCGAGTTTGAGCTCCTTGCGACGGGCAAAGAGCGCGGCCTCCGCGGCCACCAGCTCGTCCATCAGGGCAGCGGCGGCCGGATCCTCGATGACGTTGCACTCGAAGAAGGCGAGCCACCCCGACAAGCCTCGCTTGAGACTCGCCTCCTCGGCCTGGCCCAGCATCTCCCTGAGCTCGGGCAACCGGGCCGGATTGGCACAGAACCCCTTGTAGGCCTGCTCGGCTGCGGTGAAGCCCGCCTGATCATCGCTGGTGCCCATATAAGTCGACCAGAACAGATCCTCCTTGCGCCTGTGCAGCGCCAGATAGTCCTGATTCAACCGGTTGAAGTAATTCCTGGCAATGGAATTCATAAGTTCCCTCTTGTTGTTATAGGGCCAATCCAGGTTGACCCCGTTGCTATGTGCGCTGGGATGCGCAGCTCCACGCTAGCAGAAGCCAACCCCTCTGTCAGCGCCCACCATCACCTCTGAACAGTGACTGTGATGTCACACCATGCGCGGCTCTGGCCAGCAACTCTTCTGCCGCTGGCAAGCCACCCGTTGTCGCAAAAAGGTGGCTGGCAGCTCAGTTCAGTCCCTTTTTTGAAATTAATGTTAATTTTTTGTTCAAAATTAGCCATGATAAGTCGTCGAGTGAAACCGACACCCAGACACAGTCATTTGGCAAACCGGTCGAAAGGCCAGGACGCAAAGCCTCCGGTCCCGGGATCAAGCACGGGATAGCGGGGTTGCAGCAGGTGTTCGGGGGCTCCCCGCCAAGCTGACTGCCCAGACAGACTCAACACAAGGAATCTATGGCAGTGAATCAACCACTTCATCGTCTTGCCGTCATCACCGCCCTGTTGGCCAGTGGTGGCGCCCTTGCCCACGGCTACATCAGCAGCCCGGAAGCCCGCAACACCCTTTGCAAGAACGGAGGCAACATAGGCTGCGGCGCCATCCAGTGGGAACCCCAGAGCCTGGAAGCGCCGTCCGGCTTCCCGAACGGCGGGCCCGCCGATGGCGACATAGCCTCGGCTGGCCATGCCCAGTTCGCCGAGTTGAATGCCCAGACCAGCGATCGCTGGACCAAGCGCACAGTGAGTGCCGGTGCCATCGATATCAGCTGGACCTTTACCGCCAACCACGTCACCCGCAACTGGCGCTACTACCTCACCAGGCAAGATTGGGATCCCAATCAGCCCATCAGCCGCAGTAGCTTCGATCTGACCCCCTTCTGTGTCATTGACGGCGGCATGGTACAACCCCCCAAGCAGATGACCCACAGCTGTACCCTGCCAGCTCGCACCGGCTATCAGCTGATCTTGGGGGTCTGGGAGGTGGGGGATACCCCCAATAGCTTCTACAACCTGATCGATGCCCGCTTCCAGGATGGCGAGCTGCCGCCGCTGGCCTGGAGCCAGAGCGGTACCATCTACCCCTCGGTGGATCTCAAGGCCGGAGACAGAGCCATGACCCGGGTGTTCGATGCCAACGGCGAGCGCCCCGAGTTGCAGACTGTGCTCACCGTCGCCAGTGACGAGCAGGGGCTCAAAAATAACTGGGCCCAGGCGCTGGCCAGCAAGATAAACGCCGAGCAGAGCGAGATCCGTGCCGGCCAACCGGGTAGCGGTGACAGCTTCAACCCCGTCTATGGCCAGAACCCCGTCTACCTGAAGGCAGGCAGTGGCCTGGCCCGGGTCGAGATCCAGCTTGAGCAGCAACCTGCCCCCGTGGCCGACAGCCTGGTGGTGAGTGGTCTCGCCGATAGCTACCCGCTCGATGGCGGCAACCTCAAGCTCGACTTCACCCTGGCAGTGCAGGGGGACTTGAGTGTAACGGCCACCCTCTATGACCATGGCGGCGCCGCCAAGGGTCAGGTCAAGACCGACATCAAGGACGCCAGCCAGAGCCTGAGCCTGGCCCTGACCGGCCTCAGCGCCGGTCATCACCAGCTGGTGCTCGCAGGCACCCCCAAAGGAGGCGGCGCCCTGTTGCAACAGACCCATGACCTGATGCTTCAGGATCCTGTCAGTGGCGACTACCAGTATGTTTTCCCGGCCTCTCTCTCCTCTTACAAGGGTGGGGTCAAGGTGCTGCAGCCCAAAGATGGCAAGATTTACCAATGCAAACCCTTCCCCGCCGAAGGTTGGTGCAGCCAGTGGAGCAGCAACGCCACTCACTATGAGCCTGGGGTAGGCAGCCATTGGCAGGAGGCCTGGTTGCTGGTGCAGTGATGGCCTGATACGAGTATGAAGAAGGGGAGCCATGGCTCCCCTTCTTCATCAGGTGACTGGCGCCACCGATAGCCTGAGTGCTCAGATCTGATAATCGATGAGCGGCTCACCATGGAGCGCCCGGGCCTGGATGTCGGCCAGCGCCAGCTCGGGGTTGCAGAGCTGGATGAACTGCCAGGCGAAGTTGTGTTGGAACTGCCCCTGCTTGAGGCCAATCCAGGCGGTGTGAGGGGCGAACAACCGGCTGCCGTCGAGCTGGTGGAGCCCCAGATCGCGCTGAGGATCGAACGCCATGTCCGCCAGGATACCCACCCCCATCTCCAACTCCACATAGGTCTTGATGACATCCGAATCCTGGGCGGTCAACAGGATCTGGGGCGAGATCCCCGCAGCGGCAAAGGCCTCATCGACCCTGGCCCGTCCGGTCAAACCCGCCTGATAGGTGATGATGGGCCACTGGGCCAGGGCCCCCAGACTCAGCTCGGCCTCCTCGCTGAGGGGGTGCCCCCTTGGTACCACTATGTTGTGATGCCAGCGGTAATAAGGAAAAGCCACCACCCCTTCGCTGCGATCGAGCTGCTCGCTGCTGATGCCGATATCCACTTCACCGGTTTGCAACAGCCGCACTATCTCCTCCGGCCCCCCCTGACGCAGCTCCAGCTGCACCTCGGGGAAGCGCTCACGGAACGCCTTTACCACCTTGGGCAGGGCGTAACGCGCCTGAGTATGGGTGGTCGCCACCAGCAGCCGCCCCGACTCGCGGTTGGCGAAGGCGCTGGCCAGCTTGCGGATATTGCCCGCATCATTGAGGATGCGCTCGGCGATCACCAATAGCTCCTTGCCCGGCTCCGTCATGCCAAGCAACCGCTTGCCGTAGCGCACGAACAGGGCGATGCCGAGTTCCTCCTCCAGCTCGCGGATATGGCGACTGACCCCGGACTGAGAGGTGAACAGGGCGTTCGCCACCTCGGTCAGGTTGTAGTCGCGCCGGGCCGCCTCCCTGATGATCCGTAACTGCTGAAAATTCACCCTCGCCTCCTCCATGCCAAGGGTTGCCCCTTATCCGTGATGAAACCGTTACGGTTCCCATGTTTGTGTTTGCCTTGCCCAACCTGGAGGGACGCCACATTCAGGGGTCAGTCATCGCGCCCTCAGATCTGATAATCCGGGTAGAGCTGGGCCTGTCTGGCCACCAGCCGCACCGTCTGCCCGGCGCTGAAGTGGCTGGCCTCGGCACGGCTCAATTCGGCTTCGATTCGAAACAGCGCCCCATTTGCGATGCCAAGGTCAGATCTGATAATCCGGGTAGAGCTGGGCCTGTCTTGCCACCAACCGCACCGTCTGCCCGGCGCTGAAGTGGCTGGCCTCGGCACGGCTCAATTCGGCTTCGAAACAGCGCCCCATTCGTGACGCGTTGTCAGCCCCCTCAGACCTGATAATCCGGGTAGAGCTGGGCCTGTCTGGCCACCAGCCGCACCGTCTGCCCGGCGCTGAAGTGGCTGGCCTCGGCACGGCTCAATTCGGCTGCGAAACAGCGCCCCATTCGTAACTCGTTGTCAGCGCCCTCAGATCTGATAATCCGGGTAGAGCTGGGCCTGTCTGGCCACTAACCGAACTCGCTGACCGGCACTGAAGTGGCTGGCCTCGGCACGGCTCAACTCGGCTTCGAATAGTGCCCCATTTGTCTCCCCGCCGCCACGCAGTTCGACTCGGATGCGCGGCCCCATCGGCAGCAACCGGCTGATGGTGGCCT
This sequence comes from Aeromonas rivuli, assembly GCF_000820045.1. Taxonomy (GTDB): domain Bacteria; phylum Pseudomonadota; class Gammaproteobacteria; order Enterobacterales; family Aeromonadaceae; genus Aeromonas; species Aeromonas rivuli. Next base: position 124,943 of record NZ_CDBJ01000100.1, read on the forward strand.
CCACCCCTCCCTGGGTTTCGAGGGGATGCAGTTCCAATTCGTGGGGACGCACATAGGCGATGGCCGCACTGCCCTGACTGAGATCGGCACGGCCACCGGCAAGCAACTGCTCGCCGACCCCAAACCCCTGAGCCGCCACCCGGCCATGAAACAGATTCACGCTGCCGAGGAAACTGTGTACGAAGGCGCTGGCCGGCTTGTCATAGACCTCGGACGGGGTACCTATCTGCTCCACCTTGCCGGCATTCATCAGCACCACCCGATCCGCCACTTCCAGCGCCTCCTCCTGATCGTGGGTGACGAACAGGCTGGTGACGTGCAACTCGTTGTGCAACTCCCGCAGCCAGCGGCGCAACTCCTTGCGCACCTGGGCATCGAGGGCGCCGAAGGGCTCGTCGAGCAGCAATACCTTGGGTTGTACCGCCAGGGCCCGCGCCAGGGCAACCCGTTGGCGCTGACCGCCGGAGAGCTGAGTCGGGTGCCTATCCGCCACATGGCTGAGCTGCACCAGATCCAGCAACTCCCTGACCCGGGCGCGGATCACCGGCTCGCCGGGACGCTCGCTTCTGGGTTTCACCCGCAGGCCGAAGGCGACGTTCTCGAACACCGTCATGTGACGGAACAGGGCGTAGTGCTGGAACACAAAACCCACATTGCGCTCACGCACATGGAGGGCGCCTGCGTCCTCGCCCCGGATCACTATGCGGCCCGAATCCGCCTGCTCCAAGCCGGCGATGATGCGCAGCAAGGTGGTCTTGCCACAGCCGGAGGGGCCGAGCAGCGCCACCAGTTCACCATCCTTGAAGTCGAGGTTGATGTCACTGAGCGCCGCATATTGGTTGAAGCTCTTGGTTAACTGTTGCACCTGTATGCTCATGACGGCCTCTTACGACGTGCTATGGGATGATGGAGTCCGGCTACGCAGCCGGTTCAGCAGGGTTTCCCCCACCAGGGTGAAGATGCCAAACAGGGCGAGCAGGCTGGCCACCGCGAAGGCGGCACCGGTCTGATACTCGTTGTAGAGGATCTCGATATGGAGCGGCAGGGTGTTGGTCTGGCCGCGAATGTGGCCCGAGACCACTGAGACGGCGCCAAACTCCCCCACGGCCCGGGCGGTACAGAGCAGGACGCCATACATCAGGCTCCAGCGAATACCCGGCAGGGTGACGCGCCAGAACATCTGCAGGCCGCTTGCCCCCAGCATGATGGCGGCTTCCTCCTCTTCCGGGCCTCGCGCCTCCATCTGCGGCAACAGCTCGCGCACCACGAAGGGCACAGTGATGAAGGTGGTCGCCAATATGATGCCGGGGGTGGCGAAGATGACCTTGATGTCATGTTCGCTCAGCCAGTCGCCAAACCAGCCCCGGCTGCCAAACAGCAGCACCAGCATCAGGCCCGCTATCACCGGCGACACCGAGAAGGGCAAGTCGATGAGGGTGATGAGCCACTGGCGCCCCGGGAAGCGAAAGCGTGCGATGGCCCAGGCCGCAGCCAGGCCGAACAGCACATTGAGCGGCACCGAGCACAGGGTCACCAGCGCGGTGAGGCCCAAGGCGCTCAAGGCGTCGGGATCACTGATCGCCTGCCAGAAGAAGGCCAACCCCGGGCGCAGCGCCTGGATAAAGATGGTGGCCAGGGGCAACAGCAGCAGGACGCTGAACCAGCCCAGTCCCAGGCTTATGAGCAGCCACTTGACCCAGCGCGGATCCCGGGTGGGTGACTGGGACGGGTCGGCGACCATGGGGGCATGGGTGGCCGCATTCACTGCGATGGCGGATGAGTTCATGCTCGACTTCCTCCTATGCGGGCCCAGCTCCAGGCTTGCAGCTGGTTAATCAGCAACAGCATGACGAAAGAGATGAGCAGCATGACCAGGGCGATGGCGCTGGCCCCTGCATAGTCGTACTCCTCCAGGTGACTCATGATCATCAAGGGGGCTATCTCGGAGACCATGGGCAGGTTGCCGGCGATGAAGATGACGGAGCCGTATTCGCCGACCCCACGGGCAAAAGCCAGGGCAAAACCGGTGATCAGCGCCGGGACCAGGGTCGGCAGCAGCACCCGCAGGAAGGTCTGCCAGCGGTCGGCCCCCAGACTGGCCGCGGCCTCCTCCTGCTCTGCTTCGGCCTCGCGCAGCACGGGTTGCAAGGTGCGCACCACGAAGGGCAGGCCAATGAAGGTCAGGGCTATCACCACCCCGGCCGGGTTGTAGGCGAGGGTGATATCGAGGGGGGCCAGGAGCTGGCCTATCCAGCCGTTGGGCGCGAAGATGGCGCACAGGGCGATGCCGGAGACGGCCGTCGGCATGGCGAAGGGCAGGTCGATCAGGGCATCCACCAGACGGCGACCCGGGAAGCGGTAGCGCACCAGTACCCAGGCCAGGATCAGGCCAAAGAGCGTGTTGAGCAGGGCCGCGACCAAGGCGGCAACGAAGCTCAATCTGAAGGAGGCGAGCACCCGGGGGGAACTGATCACCTGCCAGAACTCAGCGGCGCTCATATGGTTGACCGCAAACAGCAGCAGCGCGGCGATGGGCAAGAGGACCAGTAGGCCCAGATAGAGCAGGCTGAACCCCAGGGTGGTGCCCAGACCGGGCAGGACGGAGTAAGAACTAAAACGCATAACGAGTCCGTTTGTTATAAGTCGCTTTCGATAAGACGATTCTGCGCACTCCAGACCCCACAACAAACTGCCAATAACGGCTTTGCTAAGCACTTTTTTGGCTAAGCGACCCCCGTCCATAAAAAAGACCCGCATCGTCCAGATGCGGGTCAGAAAGGAGCTTGCCAAGCACTATCAAAAATCGCCTGCCAGCGGGCTATCCATGCCCACCGCTTTATCTCTCCTCTGCCGATAGCAACGACCACCACCATGATCAACGCCCTTCAAAAGGGGGGATCCCGGCTCTCAAACCGTGTCGGCGACCAGCTCGGCCCGGCGATAGAGCTCGCCGAGCAGTTGCAGACCGCAAGCCCACTCCCCATGCCCGGATTGGGCATTGAGATGACCCGCCTCACCGGCATCATGGAGGGGAAGCTGCCACTGTTGACGCCAATATTTTGCTCGCTCGAAGCTCATCCAGGGGTCGCTGCGGCTCGCTACCAGCTGGGCGCAGACCCCGAGGGGCCCGGCCAGCAACTCATCTGCAATCCCGAAGCGGGCGGGATCGGCGGGCGCGACCAGGAAGAGCGAGGCGACCTTGTCCGGTTGCAACTGGCTGGCGCGGATAGCCGCCAGGGCGCCGAAGGAGTGAGCCACCAGATGGGCCTTGCCGCGCCGACTCCTGAGCTTGCCCGCCAGCTTGGCACTCCACACCGTCAGATCCGGTTTATCCCAGGGCAGCCCCACCATGCGTTGCCAGTGGGGAAAGTCGTGATGCCAGCGGCTCTGCCAGTGATCCGGGCCGCTGTCGTGCAGGCCGGGAACCAGTAGGATCTTGTTCATCATGTCGCTCCTCTGCTTGCTCGCCCCAGGGTATCAAGGCACCAGCGGCTGCTGCTCAGCGGCCCGGCTGGTAGATCTGGTCGAACAGCCCGCCCTGGGCAAAGTGTCTCTTCTGCGCCTTCTCCCAATCCCCTTCCAGCTCCTTGACGGTGAACAGGGTCAACTGGGGGAACTGGGCCGCCGTCTCCTGCTGAACCTTCGGCTGGCTTGGGCGGTAGTGATACTTGGCGATGAGGCGCTGCCCTTCGTCGGAATAGAGGTACTCGAGATACGCCTTGGCCACCGCCTCAGTGCCATGTTTCCTGGCGACCTTGTCGACCACGGCCACCGGCGGTTCGGCCAGGATGGAGACCGACGGCACTACCAGCTCGAACTTGTCGCCGTTACCGGGCTGATCCAGCACCAGCAGCGCCTCGTTCTCCCAGGCGAGCAGCACATCCCCCAGCCCCCGCTCCGTGAAGCTGGTGGTGGCGCCCCGGGCACCGGAATCGAGCACCTTGACGTTCTTGAACAGCTCGCCGACGAACTGCTTGGCCCCCTCCTCGCTCCCCGTGCTCTTCAGGGCATAACCCCAGGCGGCGAGGTAGTTCCAGCGCGCGCCACCCGAGGTCTTGGGATTGGGGGTCACTATGCCGACATCGGGGCGAACCAGATCGTCCCAGTCCTTGATCTGCTTGGGATTGCCCTTGCGCACCAAGAAGACGATGGTGGAGGTGTAAGGCGCGGCGTTATTGGCGAGCCGACTCTGCCAGTCGGTGGCAATCAACCCCTCCTTGGCAATGGCATTGACGTCGTAGGCCAGGGCCAGGGAGACCACATCGGCCTCCAGCCCCTCCGTCACGGCGCGAGCCTGCTTGCCGGATCCGCCATGAGACTGGCTCACCACCACCTGGTCCCCGGTCTTGGCCAGCCACTGCTTGGCGAAGGCGGCGTTGTACTCATGGAACAGCTCCCGGGTCGGATCGTAGGAGACGTTGAGCAGCCGGATCTCGGCGGCCTGGGCCTGACTCAGGGTCAGCAAAGAGAAGAGGGTGAAGGCGGTCTTGGTTAATGTCATGGCGATACTCCTTTATCTGGGATGCATTCAGCATGCCCATGATTTGTTATGCCAAGAACCAAGAAATTACGCTTTGCTTATCTCATTTACTCATATCAAGTCCGCTCCCTCGCCCTCTCTCCGGACTCTGTGAGACAGCGCCCAGGCCCCGGCATCAGCTTGTGCCATCCTCAGCACAGGGCGATGGCACAAGCGGCCATGAGGGTCAGACGATCAGGAGGAGAACCCCATGTGGATCGAGGCGGAACCCGTCTACGGCGCTCTGGTGTCACTGGCCATAGGGCTCATCATAGGACTGGAGCGGGGCTGGCAGGTGCGCCAGCTGGGGGACAACCAGCGCATCGCCGGGATGCGAACCTATGGTCTCATCGGCCTGCTCGGCGGCGTCTGCGCCCTGCTGCTGCCAACCCTGGGAGCCTGGTTGGCCCTGCTCGGCCTGCTGACTGTGGTGGCTGGCTGCTGCCAACCCTGGGAGCCTGGTTGGCCCTGCTCGGCCTGCTGACTGTGGTGGCTGGCTGCGGCCTCTCGGTCTGGCTGGCCCAGCGCTGGCAGGGGGAGTTTGGCCTCACCAGCTCGGTGGCCATGGTGCTCACCTACCTGCTGGGGCTGATGTCTGTGCTGCAGAGCCCGCGCGAGGCGGTGGCCTGCGCCGTGCTGGCGGCACTCTTGATGGGGCTCAAGGGCCAGATCTAGCAGGGCATGCTGTTTCTGAGCGAGACGGAATTTCACGCCACCCTGCGCTTCCTGCTCATATCCCTGGTGCTGCTGCCGGTGCTGCCCGACGTCGAGATGGGCCCCCTCAACGCCTTCAACCCCTTCAAGATCTGGCTGATGGTGGTGGTGATCGCCGGCATCTCCTTCTCGGGCCACTTCGCGGTGCGCCTGCTCGGCACCCGCGCCGGCCTGGTGCTGACCAGCATGTTGGCGGGGCTCGCCTCCTCCACCGCCCTCACCCTGCAGTTTGCCCGCCTCAACAAGGAGCAGCCCGGGCTGGAGCGGCTGCTGGCCACCGGCATACTGCTGGCCGGTGCCACCATGTGGCTGCGACTGCTGGTGCTGGTGCTGCTCATTCACAACGAGCTGGCGCTGCGCCTCGCCCTCCCCCTGCTGCTGCTGGCGGCCACCGTCTACGCCTTCGCCTTCTGGTTCTGGCGCCAGCGCGAGGAGATGAGCGACAACCCGGTGCAGCCCGAGACCAGCAATCCGCTGGATCTCGCGACCGCCATCAAGTTCGGCCTGCTGCTGGCGCTGATCGGCTTCATGGCGACATTGCTGCAGAGCAAGGTGGGCAACTCCGGGGTCTATCTGCTGGCGCTGGTCTCCGGCATCACCGACGTGGACGCCATCACCTTGTCTCTCTCCCAGCTCTCCCACAAGGAGCTGGCCCTGGAGGTGGCGGCCCGGGCCATTCTGCTGGCCGGCCTAATCAACTCCCTGGTGAAGGGGCTGCTGGCCCTGGTGATAGGGGGGCGCCGGCTGGGGCTGCGGGTCATGCTGCCCTACCTGGTCTCGGCGCTGCTGATCCTGCCCCTGCTCTGGCTGGGCTGACCTGGTCATCAGGGATCCCCTGACGCAGCCCTGCCCGTCACGTATACTGGCGCCTCTTGGCACATGAGAGGAGGTGAGCATGGCAAGCGACTGGGACAAGGTACTGGCGGGAGGCGCCCTGAACAGCCAGAGCGAGGAGATAGCAAACGACCGCATTCGCGGCCAGGCGCTGCTGGCGAGACTCAACGCCACACCGGCGGGGGATCACCAGGGGCGCCAGAGCCTGTGCGCCGAGCTGTTCGGCCACTGCCCCGACTCCTGCTGGATAAGCTCCCCCTTCATCTGCGAATTTGGCCGCAACATCCATCTGGGGGAGAAGACCTTCTTCAACTTCAACGTCACCATACTGGACGTGGGCGAGGTGCACATCGGCAGCCATGTGCTGCTGGCCCCCAACGTGCAGATTTACACCGCCACCCACAGCATGGACTATCTGGAGCGCCGCAACTGGACCGCCTACAACAAGCCGGTGCGCATCGGCGATGACTGCTGGATTGGCGGCGGCGCCATCATCTGCCCCGGCGTCACCATAGGGCCGCGCTCCATCATAGGCGCAGGCGCCGTGGTGACCCGGGACATACCGGCGGACTCCTTGGCGGTGGGCAACCCGGCCCGGGTGATCCGCACCCTGAGCCAGGACGAGCCCCGGGATCCGGCGCTGCTGTCATGATGGGGCTGGCCCTGATCCCGCTTGGCTGGGCCAGCTGGCTTGGCGTGCAGAGCGGCCTCTGGTGGCCCCTTGGCCTGATAGTGCTGATGAGCCTGCTGACCCTGGCCGCCTACGCCTGGGACAAGCGCCAGGCGGTGCGCGGCGGCTGGCGCATCCCGGAATCCCGCCTGCACCTGCTGGAGCTGCTCGGCGGCTGGCCCGGCGCCCTGGTGGCCCGCCACTGGCTGCGCCACAAGACCCAGAAGGGGAGCTACCGCCTCCGATTCTGGGCCATCGTCTGGGGCCAGTTGTTCTTGCTCGGGCTCTGGCTCAGCCGCCCCTTCTGGCTAGCCTGACCCATCACTTGCACCAAAAAGAGAGGGCCCCACCAGCGGTGGGGCCCTCTCTTTTTTTCAGACCTTTCCATGGGGCGGATCACACCGCCAATCCCCGCCATCCCGGCCTTGAGATGGCCTGAGCGACGAGCACACTGGCCCCGGCGTACATCACTCTGATCCTGAGGCGCTTACACCGCCAGCGCCGCCGACATCTCGGTCTTGATGTTGTCGGATCGGGTGCCGAAGATGGCCTGCAGGTTGTTGCCCACCACCAGTACGTCGATGGCGCCAAGGGCCTTGATGCGGGCAATATCGGCCAGCTTGATGTCATGCAGAGTGACCCTTAGCCGGGTGATGCAGGCATCCAGGTGCTCTATGTTTGCCGCCCCCCCCATGGCCTCGACCAGATCCAGCGCCAACTCGTCTTGCTCCTTGATGTCCACCGCCTGCAGCGGCTGGCTCTCCCGCCCCGGGGTCTTGAGGTTGAACTTCAGGATGAAGAAGCGGAACAGGAAGAAGTAGAGCAGCGCCCAGAGCGGCCCGATGATCAGGAACCACCAGGTGTTGTGGGTCTGGGGCAGATTCAGGTAGAGGAAGAACTGCAGTGCGCCATGGGCAAAGTCGGTGCTGTGCACTATGCCCAGGTAGTTGGTCAGTGCGAAGGCGACCCCGGTCAGCAGGGTGTGAACCACATAGAGCATCGGCGCCACGAACAGGAAGGCGAACTCCACCGGCTCGGTGATCCCGGTCAGCCAGGAGGTGAAGGCCGCCGACAGCATCAGGCCGCCCACCAGCTTGCGTTTCTCGGGCTTGGCGCAGCTATAGATGGCCAGGGCCGCGGCAGGCAGGGCCCACATGGAGTACATGTAGCCACCGGCCAGACCACCGGCATTGGGATCCCCCTTGAAGAAGCGCACCAGCTCCCCCGTTACCACTTCCCCGGTCTGCGGGTTGGTCCAGCTGCCCAGCTCGTTGAAGAAGAAGGCGTTCCAGATGTGGTGCAAACCGGTCGGGATCAGGGCGCGCTCGACCAGACCATAGATGCCGAAGGTGATCGATTTGTTCAAGGTGCCCAGGTAGGCGGTGAACTCGAAGATGGCGGAGCCAACCACGGGCCAGATGAAGCCAAGCATGACCCCGAGGAAGATGCCGCTAAAGCCGGTAATGATGGGCACGAAGCGCTTGCCGGCGAAGAAGCCCAGGTATTCGGGCAGCTTCAAGGTGTGGAAGCGGTTGAAGAAATAGGCCGCCAGGGATCCCATCAAGATGCTGCCGAGGATCCCCATGTTGAGGGTGGGAATGCTCATCACCTCTGTGTTGGTCTCAAGGCCGCGCAACACCACCGTCTTGCCGAGGGCCGCGTTCATGGTGATGAAGCCCACCACGGCGGCCAGGGCGGCCGTGCCGTCATTGTTGCGGGCAAGGCCGATGGCGATGCCGATCAGAAACAGCAGCGGCATGTTGCCGAAGATCCAGTCCCCCGACACCATCAGCACGCTCCAGAAGGACTCCGGCAGGAAGAGGTGCCCCTGGGCACCAAAGTTGCCTATGCCCAGCATCAGGCCGGCGGCGGGCAGGGTCGCCACGGGTAGCATCAGACTGCGGCCGACCCGCTGCGCCTGGGAGAAAAACGATCCGGACATGGCTCAATTCCTTTTTGATGGTTGTCCGGAAGATGTTACCGGGTCGGCGCGGCCCGCGAGTATCAATAGGCTATCGGATTGTAATGAAACGGTTACAAAGCCGACATGTTCACCCCTTGGCGGAGGCCGTGCGTGCCACGGCGCCGAGGCGGCGGATCACCCCCTCCCTGTCGAGATCGGGCTGATTGAAGAAGCGATAGAGCTCGCTCTCGACCGCCTTCTGATAGAGGGGATGCAACGCCATGGAATCCGCCACGCTCGGCATCAGATTGCCGGCGGCCTCGGCCCTGTCGTAGTCGATGCGCGACAACTGGGCACAGGGATTGAAATCGGCCAAGGAGAGATCCCGGCGCACCGGGATCGAGCCCTTGGCGCGGTTGAAGGCGAGCTGGAAATCCGGGCTGGCCAGCGCCCTGGCAATCCCGAGATGGTCTTTGGGCAGGTTGGCGTTGAACATCACGAAGCTGTCCATGTTGTAGACATAGAGCCCCTGGGTGCCAGGTGCCGGCAGGCACTGGATCTGCTCGGGCACGGCCACACCTCGGGCCAGCAGATCTCCCAGAACCCAGTCCCCCATCAACTGGAAGGCGGCCTTGCCCTCGGCAAGATCGGCGGTGGCCTGATCCCAGCTCTGCTGGCTCAGGGTCGGCAACACCAGCTCGCTCAACTCGCGAAAGCGGTCCAGGATCTGGCGACTGGTATCACTGCCGAGCGCCACCGGGTCCAGCTCGACGAAGGCCTTCTGGTAATACTCCTTGCCCCCCATCCCCAGCGCCAGGCTCTCGAACAGCAGGGCCACCTGCCAGGGGTCGTTGCCGAGCGCCAGCGGTTTGATGCCCTTGGCCTTGAGGGCCCGCAGCGCATCGAGAAAGCCGGGCCAGTCGGTGGGCGGCGCAATGTCGAGCCGGGCCAGCAGGGCGCGGTTGACCCACATCCAGTTGAGGCGATGCACGTTGACCGGTATCCCCATGTAGTGGCCCTTTATCTTGTTTACTTGGGGAGCGACCCCCAGCAGTTGCTGATCCCAGTGCTGTTCGACTGCCACCTCATCCTGGGGCTGGATGAAACCGAGCAGGGTCCAGGAGGCGATGGCCTGCCCCTCAAGCTGGGCCAGGGCCGGGGGATTGCCCGCGATGGCTCTGGCCTGCAGCACATCCATGGCGCTGTTGCCTCCGCCGCCAAGGATGGCGGCATTCTTGAGCTCCACTCCGGCCCCTTGCAACTGGGTCGTCACCACGGCGAAGGCAGCCTGCTCCCCCGGGGAAGTCCACCAGTGCAACATCTCCACCTCGCCGGCCAGGGCGTCATGGAGCGGCAGGGCCAGCAACCAGGCCAGGGCCCGCAGGGAATTAGTCAAGGTTGAGCTCCAGT
>NZ_CDBJ01000100.1:135085-289264 GCF_000820045.1 Aeromonas rivuli
TTGTGAAGATGAATGTCGCCACCGTGGATGCGGACGATGGTGAGCTGCCGGGCAGGGCCCGCAGGGAATTAGTCAAGGTTGAGCTCCAGTACCAGGGTCAAACCATGGGGTTGATGATTGTGAAGATGAATGTCGCCGCCGTGGATGCGGGCGATGTGGCGGGCTATGGTGAGGCCGAGCCCGCTGCCGGGCAGGGCCCGGGTCGAGGCCACCCTGAAGTAGGGATCAAACACCCGCTCCATCAGCGCCGGACTGATGCCCGGCCCTTGGTCACTGAATGCGATCCTCACCTTGTCCCCCTGGCGCGCCACCTGCACCGAAAGGCGCTCTCCATACTTGATGCCGTTGTCTATGATGTTTTGCAGGCAGCGCTTGATGGCCAGCGGCTTGCCGACCAGCATCAGGCTGGAGGGCCCTTGCAGCGTCATCCTCAGCTCATCGTGGTTATGGAGCTCGCCACAGCGGCGCAGCATGCCCATCAGATCCAGCGCCTCTATCTCCTCGTGGATATGGGTCTCTTTCATGCACTGCAAGGCACCCTTCACCATCAGCTCCATCTCGTCCAGATGGGCTGCGAACTTGTCCCGCACCTCGGCATCATCCAGCATCTCGGTACGCAGCTTGAGGCAGGCCAGCGGGGTTTTTAGATCATGGGACATGGCGCTGAACAGCAGATCACGCTCATGCAGGTGGCTGCTGATGCGCCGCTGCATCTTGTTGAAGGCGTGGATGGCGGCGCGGGTCTCGCTGCTCCCCTCCTCCTGCACCTCGGGCACCTCCCGCTTGCTGTCGAGCAGGGTGGCGGCCCGCGCCAGGTTGCGGATGGGCCTTATCTCCTTGCGCACCACCCACCAGGTGGCGATCAGTATGATGAGCGCCGAGCCCAGCATGAAGCCGAGCTGATTCAGGGTGAAGAAGCGGGGATCAAGGCTGTCATAAGGGGCGGGCAGCGCAGCCGCCAGATAGAACCAGGCGGTGGGCGACACGGCGATCTGTATCACCAGAATGGGCGGATTGAGCTCCCCCAGTGCCAGGCTGTAGTGGGCCCAGTTCAGGGGCAAGTCGTCGATGGGGAGCTCGGTGTTGAACACCCGCAGATCGGCGCGATTGGTAAACTCGACCCGGGTGGTCACCTCGCTGCCCAGCTCCTGCTGCAGCACGCGCCGCACCTCGGTCACCATGTGCTCGCGGCGGGACGAACCCGAGATGGGGGTCACCGGCAGCGGGTGATTGTTGAGGGAGACGAAGAAGCGGGTGCCCCCCATGTTGCGCAGCTGCTCCAGCACCAGATGGCGGTAATCCTGGGGCAGCTTGCGAAAGAAGGCGATGGTGGAGGAGGCGCTCAGGGCCATGCTGCGCACCGTGCTGATCAAGCCCTGCTCCTGAGCCTGGTTGCTGTGGCGATACCAGAAATAACCGGCGCACAGCTCGGCGGCCAGGATGACGCACAGCAGGAACAGGCTGGTGCGGCTGGCCAGGGAGCGGGGCCCCCAGCCACGGCTAGGCCTCATAGACGGTCTCGGTCGCCAGCATGTAGCCCTTGTTGCGCACCGTCATGATCAGGGTGCGATCCTTGTCATCCAGGGCCTGGCGCAGCCGGGAGACCTGTACGTCTATGCCCCGCTCGAACGGGTCGCTCTCCCTCCCCCAGATCTCATGGGAGATGAGATCCCGGCTGAGCAGCTCATTGGGGTGGCGAATGAAGAGGCCGAGCAGGGTGTAGTCGGCCCCCGATAGCTGACGCGGCACCTCCCCCGCACGGGAGAGCTGACGGGTCACGCTGTCCAGGGTCCAGGGGCCGAAGCTGATGCGCCGGGCAGTCGCCGCCTGCTGGGTGAGACGGCTGCGCCGCAGCAGCGCCTTGATCCGGGCCAGCAGCTCCCGGGGATTGAAACTCTTGGTGAGGTAATCATCCGCCCCTATCTCGAGCCCGGCGATGCGATCGGCATCCTCGGTCACGGCGGTCAGCATCATGATGGGCACGTTGGAGAGGCGGCGCAGCTGAGAGCAGAGGGTGAAGCCGTCATCCCCGGGCAGCATCACGTCCAGGATCACCAGATCCGGCATGCCCTGGCGCACCTGCTGCCACATGGCCTCACCATCACAGGCGGTGCGTACCTCGAAACCGGCGCGGCCCAGATACTCGGTGAGGGTATCGGTCAGCGCCTGGCTGTCATCGACGATGAGAATGACTTTACTGTCCATGGCATTATCAATCTGGCTACGAAGATCGGCCTAACTTACCAGCACTGGCGCGCCAGGGTCGAGGCAATTGGCAGGCTTTTTGTAACCAAACTCTTACAAATCAGCCAAGATGGGATCCCCCGCTGGGCAAGACGGGGTGGGGCTGTCAAAATGGCCGGACTGACCCAGACCGGAGTCCTGCTGCCAGGGAGGCAAACATGAGTCTGTGGACCGCCATCGTCCTTATTGTCCTGATCAGCCTGCTGTTTGGCTATCTCGGCAAGCGCGCCCGCTACCAGCTGGGGGATGCCCGAATCACCGACCGCCTCGGCAAGCAGGATCTCATCATCAAGGAGTTGCAGGAGCGGGTCGCCAATCTGGAGGCCATCGTCATCGAGGAAGAGAAGCGCCGGCCATTCAGAGATCTCTGAGCCGGGCACCCAGTCTCCGTTATCCAGAGAGGAAACAATGAACATTCGACGATTCAACATCGGGGATGAAGCCGCGTTATTTAAGGTTTTTTTATCGGCAGTGCATGAAGTTGCATCGGCAGAGTACACAGCTGAGCAGATTCAGGCATGGGCACCCGAGGATATTTCCCCGACGCTGTGGGCTGACCATATCAGGACATTACGCCCCTTTGTCGCTGACATTGATGGTGACATCGCCGGGTATGCTGACGTTCAGCCCAATGGCTATATCGACCACTTTTTCGTGGCTGGCTCTCATGCACGACAAGGGGTCGGCACCCGCTTGATGATGCGCCTTCATGAAGAGGCCAGGTTATTGGGGATCAGCGAACTGACAGCCGATGTGAGCAAGTCGGCGGAACCCTTCTTCGCACTGCATGGCTTTCATGTGGAGGAGCGAAGGTATCCAGTCCGCCGCGGCGTCATGATCCCCAATGCATTGATGCGAAAGAAATTGTAGTCCAGGCAGCCAGCCCCATGGCTGGTCGCGAAATGGACGCTATGACGCCAGCCGCCTGGCCAATGATGCTCTGAACGGACGCACCATCAACGACGGCAACCCATGGGTTGCCGTTTTGCAATCTCTCCACATAGCGGAATGTATCGCTATCGCGGCGAGAGTGGTGACTGTTGCATCGCCGCTGCCAGCGCGGTCTGGCCCTTGGCCTGCAAAGCATCGACGACCCCCAGCCGGTCCCCCTCCTCCTTGTTCTGACTCAGCTTGAACTTGCCCACCAACCCGGTTATCTCGATTTCGATGCCCACCACGGCCTGCACCATGGCCTCGATATAGTCTCTGGGTGCATCCGCCATCTTCCAGGGCGCGGGCTCGGCGGCCTCATGGACCCGGGTCAGGCTCGTCAACAGGCGGCGCACGAAGCGGGCGTCGTCCCGCACCCGGATGCGACCGTGGGCATGCACCACCGCATAGTTCCAGGTGGGCACCTGCTGATGATGTACCTGCTTGCTCGGATACCAGCTGGGGGAGACATAGCCCTCGGCGGCCCTGAAGATCACCAGCACCTCCTGCCCTTCCTTCACCTCCTGCCAGAGCGGGTTGTTGCGCGCCACATGGGCCCGCAAGACGCCATGCTCCCCCTCCCCGGCATCGAACTCGAACGGCAGGTGATTGGCATCCAGCCCTCCTTCCCAATGAGTGATCAGGGCCCCCAGCGGATAGGCCCGTATAAGCGCGTGCAGCGCCTCGGGCTCGGTGACGGCGAAATGGGTTGGCAGATACATAATCACTCCTTGGATAGTGGCAAGACCCGAGTTCCATTCGGGAAGAGCTCGCCTCGGCGAGCACCGCGATTCAACCCAGGTCCATCAGGCCATGGCTAACGCGTGCAACCATTGATGGCCTGCGGGCCAGGCACCCAGGCCGCTGGCGCCATTGATGTGACCCGCCTCGCCTATGTTCACCAGGGTGCTGCCCCAGCTGGCCGCACATTGCTCCGAGTGGACGATGTCGCCATAGGGGTCATCGGCGCTGGCAATCAATATGGATTTGAATGGCAGGCTCGCCATGGGCAAGGGCGCGAATCCCGTCGCCTGGCTCGGAAATACCGGTCCCTGGGGGTTGGGCACCGCCACCAGCAAGGCGGCTTTGATCTTCAACTCGGTGCGCGCCGCCCAGTGGGCCACCAGCAGGCACGCCAGGCTATGAGCGACCAGGATCGTCTCCTCGCCATGGTGCTTGACGCTGGCCTCGAGCGATGCAACCCAGTCGCTGCACGCCGGGCTGTCCCAATTTCGCTGTTCAACCCGGCTATAGCCACGGTTGGTTTGCTCCCAATGGCTCTGCCAGTGATCCGGCCCCGAGTTTCCTATCCCTGGCAATATCAGCACTTTCATGTGGCAAGTTTCCTTTTGCACTTTAAATTAAGATCTGTAACTTCGATAATTTAAGCTATTTATTTTTACAAATAAATTGAACCAAGTCATATTTGCTAGATCCCGTCACGAGCGGAACCCATTTAGATTTTTTAGACCAGTCTGTAAGTATCTTTGTGGGTTTATTCTGTAAACCATCCTCACTGCTACCTGCCAGCTCAAAATACTGATTCGACAAGCAATTTACCTTAACCTCCGTAAAATCAGTGTACTCACTGTTTTTTCCTACTCGGCTAGTTAATACCTTCCTTACACTAGAGTTAAGCTTTTCATTACTTAAAACATAATATGTACCACTATCTCCGGAAGCCGGATGGCGATATATTTCATTAGCATAAGAAGAATTCGACGTGAGTGTTATGAGCGTCGCCATCAGATAAATCTTCATTGTTTAACCCTCACCTATAAGTGCTATATAAAATCTAATAATGTCTTTCTATCCGGAATTTTAACCAACCCTACGCGATAATCTTCTGGTTTAGAATAACCACGGCAGGCTTCTGGATAGTGAACCTATGAGCAATAAAACGGCAACCTAGGGTTGCCGTTTTGCTTTCTATTTGGAATGAGGGTCGCCGCAGTTTAACCCGCCCGCTTGGCCAGCCAGGCTTCGGCGGCGGTGAGGGCTGCATCCACCAGCTCGCGGGCGACGCCGCCCTTGGCGACCCGCTTGGCCAGGGTGGCTTCCAGCTCCAGGTTCGGATAGACATCCTCCCCCACCACAGGGCTGAAACGCTGGAACTCAGGCAAAGAGAGCTCCTCCAGGGGTTTCTTCAACTTGATGGCCTGCACCACCACTTCACCGACGATATGGTGCGCCTCGCGGAAGGGGATCCCCTTGGCCACCAGATAGTCCGCCAGCTCGGTGGCGTTGGCGTAGCCGCCCTGGGCCGCCGCCTTGGTGCGCTCGACGTTCACCTTGAGATCGATCAGCACCAGCGCCGCCATGTCGAGGCAGTCGTGCCAGGTGTCGAGGGCATCGAACAGCCCCTCCTTGTCTTCCTGCATGTCCTTGTTGTAGGCCAGCGGCAGCGCCTTCAGGCTCATCAGCATGGCCATCTGGGCGCCGACCACCCGGCCAGTCTTGCCGCGAATGAGCTCAAGGGCGTCCGGGTTCTTCTTCTGGGGCATCAGCGACGACCCCGAGGTGACCGCATCGGAGAGCTCGACGAAGCCCGCCTCGCCGGTGTTGTAGAAGATGAGATCTTCCGCAAAACGAGAAAGGTGTGCCATGGACAGCGACGCCACGTGCATCAGCTCCACCACGTGATCCCGATCCGAGACCGAATCCAGGCTGTTGCGGGTGGCGCCGCTAAAGCCCATGTCCAGCGCCAGCGCCTCGCGGTCGATGGCGTACGCCGTACCCGCCAGGGCGCCGCAGCCGAGCGGGCTGGTGTCGAGGCGCTTGAGGGCATCCTGCAGGCGGGAGTGGTCGCGCTCCAGCATCTCCACATAGGCCAGGGCCCAGTGGGCGAAGGTGACCGGCTGGGCACGCTGCAGGTGGGTGTAACCGGGCAGCACCGCGGCCTGATTGGCACGGGCGGAAGCGACCAGCCCCTGTTGCAGGGCGGTGATAGAGGCAGCCAGCAGCTCCCCCTGGGCCTTGCACCAGAGTTTGAGATCGGTGGCGACCTGATCGTTGCGCGAGCGGCCGGTGTGCAGCTTCTTGCCGAGGTCGCCGACGGCGGCGATAAGCGCGCCCTCGACCCAGGAGTGGATGTCTTCGGCATCGGAGCTGAGGATCTGCTGGGGATCCTGTTGCACCGAAGCGAGCAGCACCTCCATCGCTTGTTGCAGTTTTCCTTGCTCATCGGCGGTCAGGACACCGACCGAGACCAGGGCGCGGGCCCAGGCCATGGAGCCCTGAATGTCCTGCTCCGCCAGCCGGTAATCGAAGCGCAAGGAGTCATTGAACTGCTTGAACCTGCTATCTGCCCCCTGACTGAAGCGTCCACCCCAAAGTGCCATACTGCTCTCCTTGAATCTGTTGTCGGTGGCGCCACTTGCGCCCGCCGCTCGTTATCTCGATGAAGGGTTATCTCATAAAAAGGGGCGCGCTGGCGCCCCTTTCGTCACGCTTGAGGGTCGGTCTGCCGACTCTCCCACCCCGATGGCTAAGGGCTGACCCTTAGCCATCACGGCGTCTTGATAAATGAGGGGGCCAGGCCCCCTCGCTTATCTGGTCATGAAGGTGACGATCAACCGTGGGTATGGTCGCCGCCCACCGCCAGATTCTGCTCTTTCAGGGCACGAATGCGGCTGGCCAGGGTGTAGAGGCGGATAAAGCCTTCGGCATGGCTCTGGTCGTACACCTCGTCGGCGCCGAAGGTGGCGAAATCTTCGGAGTAGAGGCTGTTGGCGGAACGCTTCTGGGTCGCGCTCACCTGGCCCTTGTACATCTTCAGCACCACTTCACCGTCCAGATCCTCGGCGATGGCGTTGGCAGAGGCCAGTACTGCCTTGCACAGCGGGGTGAACCAGCGGCCGTCATAGACCAGATGGGAGAACTCGGCGCCGAGCTTCTCACGCCAGGAGCGGGTCGGCTTGTCCAGCACCAGCTCTTCGATGGCACGCAGGGCCGCCATCATGACGGTGCCGCCCGGGGTCTCGTAGCAACCACGGGACTTCATGCCCACCAGACGGTTCTCTGTGATGTCGATACGACCGACGCCGTGCTTGCCGGCGCGCTCGTTCAGGGTCACCAGCACCTGGTAGGGGCTCAGGGCCTGGTCATCGACCGCGACGATTTCACCCTGCTTGACGGTCAGCTTGACGTATTCAGGCTCGTTCGGTGCCTGCTCCGGGGAGACGGTCCACTGCCAGACGGCGTCGGACGGCTCGTTCCAGGTGCTCTCCAGCTCGCCACCCTCGGTGGAGATGTGCCAGGCGTTGGCATCGCGGCTGTAGAGCTTCTTCAGGGTCGCCTTGCAAGGGATGTTGCGCGCTTCCAGATAGGCGAGCAGCTCTTCCCGGGAACGCATGTCCCAGATGCGCCAGGGGGCGATCACTTTGAGCTGGGGTGCCAGGGAAGCCACGGCCCCTTCGAAACGCACCTGATCGTTGCCCTTGCCGGTGCAACCGTGGGCGATGGCATCGGCCCCTTCGGCCTTGGCCACTTCCACCATGGCCTTGGCGATCACCGGACGGGCCATGGAGGTGCCCAGCAGGTAAGTGCCTTCGTAGATGGCGCCCGTCTTCAGGGTCGGATAGACGTACTCCTTGACGAACTCTTCCTTCAGGTCATAGACGATGCACTTGGTGGCACCGGAAGCCAGGGCCTTCTCTTCCACCCCTTCCAGGTCATCTTCACCCTGACCGACATCGGCCACGAAGGCGATGATCTCGGCGTTGTAGTGCTCTTTGAGCCAGGGAATGATGGCCGAGGTATCCAGTCCGCCCGAGTAAGCCAGTACTATCTTGTTGATTCCGCTCATTTACTTCTCTCCATGATCAATCTTGAAAACATTAAAAACAGGGTCGGTCGCTCAGTTGTGGCCCATCAGGGTCAGCAAGATGGCGTTCTGGATATGCATCCGGTTCTCTGCCTCGTCCAAAATGAGGGAGGCGGGGCCGTCCATCACTTCCGAGGTGATCTCCAGCTCCCGATGGGCCGGTTGGCAGTGCAGCACATGCGCGATGCCGGTCCGGTCGAGCAGGGCCTGGTTGATCTGATAAGGCATGAAGATCTCTTTTACCTGCTCCATTGGGGTGTTGTCACCCATGGAGACCCAGGTATCGGTGTAGACAACATCGAAGCCCTCGATGTCGGCCACGTCGTCACTGATGTGAATGTGCGCGCCAGATTGAGCCGCCAGCGCCTCGGCCTGCTTGAAGATCTGGGTATCGGGGCCATGGCCTTTCGGGCAGATCAGGGTCACGTCCGTGCCAAGCGTCGCCCCCAGCAGCATCAGGGAGTGACTGACGTTGTTGCCATCCCCCAGGTAGGCGAGCTTGACCTTGGACAGGTCGTCATAGTGCTCGGCGATGGTCATGAAATCCGCCAGCCCCTGGCAGGGGTGGTAGAGGTTGCACAGGCTGTTGACCACGGGCACTGTCGCGTACTTCTGCAGATCGACCAGGGTCTGATGATCGAATACCCGGGCGACGATGGCATCACACCAACGGGACAGGTTGGCAGCGAAATCCTGCACGGATTCGCGCTTGCCAAGCGCCCCGTTCTGCTGATCCAGATAGACGCTGTGGCCACCCAGCTTGGCGATGCCGATGTCGAAGGTGACCCGGGTGCGCAGTGATGGCTTCTCGAACAGGGTCACCACTGCCTTGCCCGCCAGGGCCTGACGGTACTTTTTCGGGTCTGCCTTGACCTGTTTGCCCAGGGCAATCAGGGCCAGGATCTGGGCCTTGTCGAGGTCGCTGTCTTTGAGCAGGTGTTGCATCGAATCGTCCTTTTGTCGCGCTTAGAGGGTAACCTGGGTGCCGATGGCGGCGCCGCCGAGCAGCTTGAGCAGCTGATCCGGGTAGCGCCAGCTGGCGACGCAGACCGGCTGGCCCAGGGTCTCGGCGGCGTGCAACGCGGCCTTCACCTTGACGGCCATGCCATCGGTGATGACACCCTTCTCCATCAGATCCTGAGCGGTGGCCTTGTCCAGCTGGGGAACCAGCTTGCCCTTGCCATCCAGGATGCCGCTCACGTCCGACAGCATCACCAGATCCGCGCCGAGCGCCTCGGCAATGGCGGTGGCCGCCTGATCCGCATTGACGTTCATCAGCTGACCCTCGCTGGTGATGCCGATGGAGCTGATGACCGGCAGGAACTGCTGGGAGAGGATCCCTTGCACCAGGGCCGGGTTGCCCGGGGAGCAGTCGCCGACCGCGCCGAGATCCGGATCCAGCTGCACCACCTGGCACAGACCGCCATCGGCCAGACACAGACCCACGGCCGGGATGCCACAGGCGATGGCCTTGGCCATCATCTGCTTGTTGGCGGTACCGGCCAGGGCGCCCGCGATAAAGGGGATCTGGTCAAAGGGGGTCACCCGCAGGCCATTCTTCTTGGTAGAAGTGAGCCCCAGCCCTTTGAGCAGGTCATCGACCAGGCAGCCACCGCCGTGCACCAGCACCAGCGGCCTGTGCTGCTCATCCAGGAAGCTCTTCAGGGTCGCGAACAGGGCGGTCAGGGCCTCATCATTCTCGATCAGCGCCCCACCCAATTTGATGACTAATGTCGGTTTGTCCATCTTCTCGATCCTTCCTTAAATCAGGCCGGTGGCCGGTTTAAAACCAAATTTGATGTTCACACACTGGATGGCCTGGGAGGCCGCGCCCTTGAGCAGGTTGTCGATGGCGGACACCACCACCAGCATGTTGCCCTGCTGCTGCCAGGCCAGATCGCAATAAGGGGTGCTCGCCACGCCACGGATGGAAGGCATCTGGCCGGTGAGACGCACCAGCGGCTTGCCTTCGTAGGCGGCGAGGTAGGCTCTGTCCACCTGCTCCGGGGTCACCCCTTCGGCCAGCTGCACATAAATGGTGGCCAGGATGCCGCGCACATAGTTGCCAAGGTGGGGCTGGAACAGCACGCCCTTGCCGAGGTGATGGCTGATCTCCGGCTGATGTCTGTGGCTGAAGGTGCCATAGGGGCTCAGGCTCACTTCGCAGAAGCTGGTGTTGACCGATGCCTTGCGGCCCGCGCCGGAGACACCGGACACCGCATTGATGATGGGTTGCCACTCCGCCTTGATGAGGCCCGCCTGCTGCAATGGCTTGAGGGCACAGAGGGAGGCGGTCGGGTAGCAACCGGGTACGGCGATGAGCTGGGCGGCGGCGATGGCGTCGCTGTTCCACTCGGCCAGACCGTAGGCCGCCTGAGCGAGCCACTGTTCATTGGCGTGGGTGAAGCCGTAGTAATCCTGATAGAACTGCTGATCCTGCACCCGGAAGGCGCCGGAGAGATCGAATACCGGCAGCCCCTTGGCCAGGAACTTGGGCGCCAATTCGGCACTCACCTCGTGGGCGGTGGCCAGCAGCACCAGATCGGCCTGGGTCAGGATCCGGGTCATGCCATCCTCATCCAGGGGCAGCAGCGGCTGATCCAGCTCGCCGACCCACTGGGGATGAAGAGAGGAGAAACGCTTGTGGGCATCCTGGCTGCCGGCGGAGACATAGAGGCCGAACAGCTTGAGGTCAGGGTGGTTCTGCACCAGGGCGGCCAGCTCTGCTCCCGCGTAGCCACTGGCACCGACGATAACGGTGTTAAGCATTGATCAATTCCAAAATATGAGGTCTGGGTTCACAGCATGATGCTGCATAAGGATTAAGAGGCCGTGAATCGCCTCTCCATTCTTGCGTAGCAAGGGTGCAACGAGCGGGTCAGCTCATGCGGAGGCAATTCAGGCGGGGTTGCGTCGTCGGTGATAGATCAGGTGACAGAACATTGACTTTCCCTTACAACTAGAGCCTTATCGGTGAGCGCAAGAACAGAATATTCATTCACTCAGTTTGCATTTGTATTTTCTAACAGAAACCTTCCGAGGGTGCAAGGAGGAGCTAGTGGCCAATCAGGATTTTTTTTCACTTTATAAGAATATTATTGCAATACCCTCTATCAGCAGCACGGATCCCAAGTGGGATCAGAGCAACGAAGGAGTGATCCGGTTGCTGGCCGACTGGTTCGGCCAACTCGGGTTTCGCTGTGAGGTGACGCCACTGGCGGAGCTGCCCGGCAAGTTCAATCTGGTCGCCACCTATGGTCAGGGAGAAGGCGGTCTGCTGCTGGCAGGCCATACCGATACGGTGCCGTTTGACCAGGGTGCCTGGCGCAAGGATCCCTTCAAGGTGACCGAAGAGGGCAATCGCCTCTATGGTCTGGGCACCATCGACATGAAGGGCTTCTTCGCCTTTATCGTCGAGGCGCTCAAGGAGATCGATCTCAAGACCCTCAACAAGCCCCTGCGCATCCTGGCCACCGCCGACGAGGAGACCACCATGGCGGGGGCTCGCGCCATCGCCGCGGCCGCCGAGCTCAAACCCGACTATGCGGTGATAGGCGAACCCACCGGCCTGGTGCCCGTGGTCGCCCACAAGGGCCATATGTCGGAAGCCATCCGCATCACGGGCAAGAGCGGTCACAGCTCGGATCCCGCCAACGGCATCAACGCCATGGAGATCATGCATCAGGCCATGGGTCAGGTATTGGCGCTGCAACGCAGCCTCAAGGATAAGTATGCAGATCACCGCTTCAAAGTACCGCAACCGACCCTGAATCTGGGGTACATCCAGGGGGGCGATAGCCCGAATCGCATCTGCGGTTGTTGCGAGTTGCACATCGACATGCGCCCCACTCCCCAGGTCGGTCCCGACGAGCTGCTGGGCTTGCTCAAAGAGGCGCTCGCCCCCATCGAAATCCACCAGCCGGGCTGCCTGCACCTGCAACACCTGCACGAGCCCATCCCCGCCTACGCCTGCGACGATGCCTCCTTGCTGGTGCGCGAAGCCGAGTTGGCGAGCGGCAAGCGCGCCGAATCGGTCAACTACTGCACCGAGGCGCCCTTCATCCAGCAGCTCGGCTGTCAGACCATAGTGATGGGCCCTGGTCACATCGCCCAGGCGCACCAGCCGGACGAGTACCTGGATCTCTCCTTCGTCGAGCCCACCAAGGCGGTGCTGCAACATCTGGTCCGCCGCTTCTGCGTCTAGCCCTGACCGGTACCCATGGCGAAGTGTGCATGGCATCCTTGCTGATGCGGCTAGCGATTCATTCGCAACAGGTGCAACCGAGCGCAGGGAGGCGCAACCGGATATGTAGGAAAGTTACATGACAACGAGGGGGACGAAAGGAGTCGGCCATGCCAGGGAACTATCGAAAATACATGTTCTTAATTGGCTTGTTATTTGACCTTGCGCAGACAATCTGGGTAGATTGTCCCCCTAAGATGACGGAGCATATGTTGTAATCGCACAACAATAAGTGGGGCAGCCCCATGCCGAGGAGCGGCGGCCGGGCACCAACAAAAATAAGGATGTGGAATGAACGATACTTACGCAGCACTACGCGCCAACGTAGGCATGTTGGGCCAGTTGCTGGGCAAATCCATCAAGGACCATCAGGGCCAAGCCTTCCTCGACAAGATCGAGACCATTCGCCAACTGGCCAAGTCCTCTCGCAAGGGTAATGAAGCAGACCGTGAGCGGTTGCTCGACATCCTGCGCAATCTCTCGGACGACGAGCTGCTGCCCGTGGCACGCGCCTTCAGCCAATTCCTCAATCTGGCCAACGTGGCCGAACAGTTCCACACCATCTCCCGCCATTGCGAAGAGCATATTTGTACCCCGGATCCCCTGGAGGAGATGTTCGCCAAGCTCAAGGCGTCCAACCTCTCCCAGGAAGCCATCATCCAGGCCGTGCGCGAGCTGGATATCGACCTGGTGCTGACCGCTCACCCGACCGAGGTGACCCGTCGTACCCTGATCCACAAGCATGTGCAGCTCAACGACTGCCTGGAAGCCCTTGAGCTGTCCGATCTGCTGCCCCGCGAGCGGGACAAGATCCAGAGCCGCATCGAACAGCTGGTCAATCAGGCCTGGCACACCAACGAGATCCGGGTGCAGCGTCCGACCCCGGTCGATGAAGCCAAATGGGGCTTCGCCGTGGTGGAAAACAGCCTCTGGCCTGCCATCCCCGAATTCATGCGCAACCTGGACGAACGGCTGCAGCAGCACCTGGGGGTGCGCCTGCCCCTGGACGCCGCCCCGGTCAAGTTCACCTCCTGGATGGGCGGTGACCGTGACGGCAACCCCTTCGTCACCGCCAAGGTGACCGCCGAGGTACTGGAACTGGGCCGCTGGATGGCGGTGAGCCTGTTCTACAAAGACATCAAGGAGCTCACCTCTGAGCTCTCCATGTCTGACTGCACCCAGGCCGTGCGCGAGCGCGTTGGCGACAGCGCCGAACCCTACCGAGCCCTGATCCGTGAGCTGCGTGAGCAGTTGCGCGAGACCCAGGAGTTCCTCACCGCCAAGGTGCAGGATCAGGCGAGCGAGAGCCGGGATCTGGTCAAGACCACGGCCCAGCTGCGCGAGCCCCTGGAGCTCTGCTACCACTCCCTGCACGCCTGCGGCATGGGCAACATCGCCGACGGCATGCTGCTGGACGTGCTGCGCAAGCTGGCCTGTTTCGGCATCCATCTGGTCAAGCTCGATATCCGTCAGGATGGCGAGCGTCACGGTCAGGTCTTCTCCGAACTGACCCGTTATCTGGGCATGGGCGACTACGCCGAATGGAGCGAGGACGACAAGCAGGCCTTCCTGCTCAATGAACTCAACTCGCGCCGCCCGCTGCTGCCCGTCGACTGGGAGCCGAGCGCAGAGACCAAGGAGACCATCGACACCTGCAAGGTGATCGCCGCCCATGATCCGGACGCCTTCGGCATCTACATCATCTCCATGGCCGGTGCCCCCTCGGACGTACTGGCGGTGCAACTCTTGCTCAAGGAAGCGGGTTGCAAGTTCCGCATGCCGGTTGCCCCCCTGTTCGAAACCCAGGAAGACCTGATGGCAGGCACCCAGGTGATGGATCGCCTGCTGTCGGTTGACTGGTATCGCGGTTACATCCAGGGTCGCCAGTACGTGATGATCGGCTACTCGGACTCTGCGAAAGATGCGGGCATGATGGCCGCCGGTTGGGCCCAGTACGCCGCCATGGAATCTCTGGTGGCCCTGGCCGAAACCAACAAGGTACGGCTCACCCTGTTCCATGGCCGTGGCGGTACCGTCGGTCGCGGTGGCGCCCCCGCCCATCAGGCTATCTTGTCTCAACCGCCAGGATCCCTGCGCGGCGGCCTGCGGGTCACCGAACAGGGCGAGATGATCCGCTTCAAGTTCGGCCTGCCGAAAGTCGCCATCAACAGCCTGAACCTCTACACCAGCGCCGTGCTGGAGGGCAACCTGCTGCCGCCGCCCAAGCCCAAAGAGAGCTGGCGCACCGTGATCGAACAGGTGGCCGAGGCCTCCTGCGAACACTACCGCAGCATAGTGCGCGGCCACCCGGACTTCGTGCCCTACTTCCGCGCCGCCACCCCCGAGATGGAGCTCGGCAAGCTGCCGCTCGGTTCCCGCCCCGCCAAGCGCAAGCCCAATGGCGGCGTCGAGAGCCTGCGCGCCATTCCCTGGATCTTCGCCTGGACCCAGAACCGCTTGATGCTGCCGGCCTGGCTCGGTGCCCATGAGGGCCTGAAGCAAGCCATCGACAGCGGTCACCAGTCCGTGCTGGAAGAGATGAGCCGTCAATGGCCCTTCTTCCGCACTCGCCTCGAGATGCTGGAGATGGTGTTCCTCAAGGCCGATACCTGGCTGGCGGAATACTATGACACCCGTCTGGTGCCCGAAAGCCTCTGGCCGCTGGGCAAGCAGCTGCGCGCCGAACTGGAAGCGGCCGCCGAACTGGTGCTGGCTCTGCGTCCCCAGGGAGACTTGCTCGACGATCAACCCTGGATCAAGGAGTCCATCAAGCTGCGCAACCCCTACACGGATCCCCTCAACGTGTTGCAAGCCGAGCTGCTCAACCGCTCGCGCAGCAACCCGGGATCCCTGCACGAGGAGATCGATCAGGCGCTGATGGTCACCATCGCCGGTATCGCCGCAGGCATGCGCAATACCGGTTGATAGACGGGGCTATCCAGCTCCCCGCAATGACAAAGGGCGCCACAGTGGCGCCCTTTTTATTTCCACGAATTGTCTCGCCTGATGCAGCCTCTCCTCTGGATGCATGTTGTCGTAGGAACATTGGTCGTTAGGCGTTGCCGTGCAATCGTAGGGTCGATTAGCCGTCAGGCGTAATCGTCCGTTCCGCGGGTTGGAAGGGAATGGCACGGCGTCGCCGTGCAGGACACGAGGCCGCTGGCCTCGACGGGGTTTCGCCCGCCCTTCGGGCCGGGGCGAGTGACTTCTTGAAGGCCCAAGAAGTCACCAAGAAGGCCTTCCCCCGCTTATTCGCCCGACTACGTCGGGTTCCTTCGGCTCACCCGCTTGTCCGACGGCACGCGCCGACGGGCCATCCATGGCCCGGCGCCGCTCGCTCGACATCCTGTCTCGCGGTCTGGACAAGCGGACTCTCCTCTGCGAATAAGAGGGGGGGGCAATGCCGAACTGGCTTATGTGACTCCTCCTAACATTTACGGGGAAATCACTCCAACTATTTGATAAATAGCGTAGTATCGGAAAATTACTGACCTCGGATGAGACTTTCACACTAGTGAAGAAAGACTCTACAGCTATTCCAATGAATCGGTTCCTTGTACCTATGACTTCTATGTTTTACCTCCCGCGCAAGCTTTCTGGTGATAGCCAGATATACACGGAAGCAGAGCTATTGGCTGCTTCGAAGTTTGTTGTCGTCTTGGCCGAGCCTGGTGGGGGAAAAACCGAGCTGATGGAAAGTCTTGCGCGGCAGTTGGGGACAAAAGCCGTAACCGCAACCCGATTCCGGCATATAGGGGCAGAGGAAGAAAATAGCCCACTAGTGATCGATGCATTTGATGAGCTGGCCAAGATAGATCAGTCAGGAATTCACTCACTTCTAGCTAATGCCTGTAAGGCAAAAGCAACGCGAGTCATCATTTCAAGCCGTTCCAGTGAATGGAGCAATGCAGACACCCAGTCATTTCAAGAGTTTCTTGGTGCTCAGCCTCTGGTCGTCAGGCTGTGTGAATTTGGAGAGAACGATCAGCAAGCTATTTTCCTCCACCACTATCCAGAAGAGGACTTCGTCGCCTTCCGTTCTGAAGTGGCTCGATTTGAACTGGAACCATTACTGCCCAATCCACTGTTCCTGCAACTGTTTGCTGGCGCCTATATCGAGAGCGAAAGACACTTCATCGACAAGCGCTCCATTTTTAGCACTGCGGTAGAACGTCTGGCCAAAGAGGCCAACTCCAGTGTCAGGAGCACTGCCCACTCTCTGACATCACAGCAAAAGATTGACTTGGCATCGGAAGTATTCGCCAAGCTACAGTTGTCTGGTGCTGAGGGGGTTAGTACTCAGGATGCTACGGCAGACCGGATCTACCCGACGCTGGCATCATTGCTTCACCCTATCGCTTCAAGAAACGATATTTTGGCAACCCGGCTCTTTAAACCGGGTGACCGAGTGGATCAACATCGTCCAGTGCATAAGATCGTTGCTGAATATTGCGCGGCGCACTATCTGACTCAACGGATTGCTGATCCAACCAAGCCACTGATGCTTGCAAACTGTTTCGCCGTCATCGCGCCCAACAATACGGTGCGAGATGAATTACGGGGGCTATTGGGCTGGATGGCGGCACTGGGTAACCGCGCTATACAGGAAGAGGCCATCAGGATCGACCCTTATGCTGTGCTGGCCAACGGTGATCCTTCCCAATTGCTTCCTAGCTCAAAACGAATGCTGCTGGAGCAGTTGAGGAAATTTGCAGCTCAAGATCCCTACTTCAGGCGGGGTGATTACTGGCGCAGGTTCAGTATCGCTGGTTTCTTCACGCAGGATGTGGCAGACGAACTAAAGCCACTACTAGCAACTGGTAATGAAGGGCATTTGCGCGACTTGATTCTTGAATTGCTGGCGGGATCTGCGGCAATTGAATCTCTACAAAAAGAGTTGTGCCAGCTCGCTTTTGCTGCGCAAGAAAGCGCCCATACACGCATTCTGTCAACGAGATGCTTGCTCAAGATAACAGGCCGCGATCACCACGCAGACTTGGCCCGTTTCATTGCAGAAGCGAGTGAGGTCTCGCTGGAGATCGCGGCAGAAATCATTCTAACGCTGGGTTATCAAACCTTTGAAAGGAAATATTTATCTGAATTTCTTTGTATATGCGCAACGCTCTATCCTGGCCACCAAGTGCGAGAACGTACCATAGGTGCTCGCTATTTTATAAAAAAATTCATTGCCGAAATTGATTTGTTAACTATCGAGTGGTTGTTGGATGAATTGACCAGAGACCTTGCCTGCCATTGTGGCAAAAAATACTACGATTGTGATTGTCTAAATGGTATAAGTAAAGTTGTCGGTTTACTTCTGGATCATTATTTTAAAATGGCTCTGGCACCATTTAATCCTGTGAGGGTCTGGGGATGGATTGAAAATTTGAGATTTCACAAGAGTAAACGCCAGGATGAAAGCCACGCTGTTCAAGTGCTCTGTAAAAATAATGGCTTACGGCAAGGTATAATTTTACATGTTTTTTTCAAAACTGTACGAAGTTGAAGACATATCCTATGTGCTACGACATAAATTTGGTCGGTTTTCTCACTCAGGCCTAGTGTTTCAACCTGAAGATTATAAGTTTATAGTCGATCTTTCTTTTGAAATAAACAACCATGTCCTATGGGGTTTTTTCATCAAAACTCATGATTTTTATTCATTAGCAGAAGCGAAAGAGAGAGATCCAATAAGACGGCATATGCGCAGGCACGCTTTATTAAAACCTTCCTTTATGCGCGAATGGATGAGACGTAATTGGGCTGCTGCAACTCAAGCCTATCAAGAAAGAAATAAACCATATGCGCGGCTGGATAGAAAGCAACTCCGCCGTGAACGTCGGCGGCAGTTTGAAGTTCGCTCTGAAAATTTAAAGTTCATACATGACGATGCATTTTCTCTTGAAAGTATTCGTGGGTTTGAAATGTTTTCGCATTTTGCCTTCCTCATGTTGATGGAGCCAGAGAATGTAGAGGCTGAGTTTGGTTGTGGTAATAAGCTTCATGAATTGTTGCAAAACTGTTTTGAAATATTGTCTCCAAGAATACCTACATTAGATAGGCTGGCTATCTCATCAGACTTAACTGTTGAAATGGTACTTTATGCAGCGAGCATAGAGACGATGCGTGTTCAAGGGAATCTTAATTCTGTTGAATATCGACTTCTACAAGCTCTTCGTGTAGGTATCTATCGGGGGTATGACTCGATTTCGGAAGAGGAGAATAATAGACTTAAATCAGAGGTAGATCGCCAGCTATTTCCCGATCTCGGAAGCGCGGAGCGTTTTCTAAGGGAATATATTGAGCCACAACTAGCTCAATCAGGATATATGACTGCAGATATATGGTTACTTCAGCGTGATGAGGCCTTTAGCCATCTGCGCCCCACTCTTTCTATAGAATGGCTTGCCCGTTTTCCAGAGTTGGCTATTTTACCACTGGACTCACTTTTTGAGATTGCAGCTCAATATGGTAATCGTTATGAATTGAACGAAATTATTATACTGCGTTGTGAAGAACTGATGTCAAAGTGGCCTATATTAACTGGCGACGAAGAGATAGAACAGAGACGTACATTCTGGTTAGTACGTGCTTTCTACTTTTTGACCGATATACATGAGGAATATTGGAGTTGGTTGAGGATCGATAAGAATACAGTATTTATACTATATGAGCTATCAGGGCGAATAAACCGCAGCGATCGCCAATATTGGCCCATGCTCACATCAAATAAGATTGAGGCTATTCTTGAAGCATTTATAGACCACTGGCCTAAGGTAGTGCTGCCGAATCATTATGGTACTGGGAGCCCTAAAGAGGAGAAAGCATACAGATTTTTGAGTGAGGTGATTTGGTCTATTAACTCTGATGATTCTAGTCATGCTCTACCAGTCCTTAACCGTCTGCTTAAAAACTCCCGCATTTCCGATTTTCATATGGACTTGCAGAGCATCTATGCGACCCAGCTAAGGCGGAGGGCATTGCGGGATTTCACTCCTCCGCTGCCACAAGAAATTCTCAAGCTGCTGGATGGTAATGAAGTTGTTACAGTGGAAGGCTTGCGCAAGCTGGTTCTTTACGAGTTGCAACAATATCAACAAGATATCCATGGGGGAGAGTTCAATTCAGCAGCTCGTTATTACGAGAAAGGTGAAAGGCTGGATGAAGTTAGTTCAACAGAGATCATTGCTGAACGTATCAAGTTGCGCCTTGAGCCGCAAAATATCACTGTCACACCGGAACATCAGCTAAAAGATCGAAATCGTAGTGATTTCACTGTCACCAAGATGATGGGTGGCCAGAGACGGCTTTTGGTGACTGAGGTCAAGGGACAATGGCATCGAGAACTTTACACGGCCGCATCCACCCAGCTCTATGAGCGCTACTCCATTCATCCAGATGCTGAACAGCAAGGCATATTCCTGGTTATCTGGTTTGGTGCGAATGAAGATGTTGCAGGACGAAAGAAGCACAGAATTGAATCTGCCGAGATGCTGAAATCAGATATTGAGAAAAAACTCCCCACCGAGTTATTAGGGCTAATTGACGTGTTTGTGTTGGATGTTTCTCGTCCTTAGTAGCCAATCTAGGTGATGATGCTTGCCATCGTGATGAGCTGGGTTTAGGGGCACCACTTGTTCGGTCGAGGAGAAAGACACGATTTCTTCCCGGCATTCAACGGTGGCCCTCCGGCTTGCATCCCTCGCCACGCAGGAGCAGACTATTTGACCTTGCCAAGGCTCGAGGAAATCTGATGACCCCCGCTATCAATTTGCTGAAAAAGCTAAAGATCCCCCACAAGCTCTACCCCTATGAGTGCGAGGCCCACGACGACTTTGGCAAGCATGCCGCGACTCAACTCGGCCTGCCCGAAGCGCAAGTGTTCAAGACCCTGATCGCCCATCACGACAAGCAGGCGGTGGTGGCCATAGTGCCCTCATCGGGCCTGTGCAGCCTCAAGCAGCTCGCCAAGGCGGCGGGCCTCAAGAAGGTGGAGATGATGAAGCCTGCGGAGGCCGAGAAGCTGACCGGTTATAAGGTGGGGGGCATCAGCCCGCTGGCCCAGAAGAAGCTGTTGCCCACAGTGCTCGATGACTCCGCCCTGCAGTTTGATGAGATCCTGGTGAGCGGCGGCAAGCGCGGCCTCTCGGTCGGGGTGGCGCCCCGAGACATGCTTCGCCTTCTGAAATGGCTAGCCGCGCCCATAGGTGAACACTAAGGGACGAGCACCATGATGAGGTCGCAGAGGTGATAGCAAAGAGGCCCCGACATCCGGGGCCTCTTTGGTTTTATCGGGTGTTGCCAGCCAGGACGCCAACCGACGCTCAGGGCATTTTATCTGCCTGAGCGCGGCAGGCCGCCGTCAAGTCGGAGAGCCGCAGCCGCTGGCGCCCCTGCCCATCGAAGTTGTCATCGGCCAGCCAACCCTCGAAACTGGCCGCCAGTGCGGGCCACTCGCTGTCGATCACCGAGAACCAGGCGGTATCGCGGGAACGGCCCTTGTCGACCCTGGCCTGGCGGAAGGTGCCCTCGTAACTGAACCCGAGCCGCAGCGCCGCCTGGCGGGAGGGCAGGTTGAGCTCGTTGCACTTCCACTCGTAGCGACGATAGCCCAGGGCAAAGGCCCGCCCCATCATCAGTGCCATGGCGGCGGTCGAGAGGCGGGTGCGCTGCATGGCGGGGGAGAAGTGCAGCCAGCCCACTTCTATGCTGCCAGCGGCAGGATCGATACGCAGGTAGCTGGCGAGCCCCAGCGCCTTGCCGCTCGGCTCATCGACAATGACATAGAACTGGGGATCGACCTTGGCAGCGCACTGCTGCAACCAGGCCAGCATGGCCGACTCGTCCGCGAAGGGGCCGCTGGTGAGGTAGGTCCACATGGCCCCATCATCGGCACTGAACGCCTGCCACAGCGGGCCGCCGTGCAGCCCGGGGTCAAGGGGCTCCAACCGGCAGCCCCAGCCACTCATCAGCTGATGAGGGGGAAACTCGGCCCCCGTCCAATCCGGCACCACAGCGCCCAGGGGTTGATTGAATTCGTTAGTGATATGAGAGGTAACGTTGTTAGCAGCCACAGGCTATCCCTCCTTCTTGCAAGACACCGGCCTCGCTGCCGGTGGCGACGGCGAAACCGTCCTGACGCCACCAATGCAGGCCGCCGATCAGCTCCTTGACCTGAAAACCCAGCGCGGCCAGCTTATGGGCCCCCTGGGTCGAGCCGTTGCAGCCGATGCCATCGCAGTAGCAGACATAGACCTTGTCTCGCGCCAGCCCGGCCGTGGTGACCGGGCTCATGGTGCGATGGGGAAAAGAGACGGCCCCCGGAATATGGCCCTCGGCATAATGTTCAGGGGAGCGGGTGTCGATGACGACGATGCGCCCCTCCTCACCCGCCTCTGCGTTTAACAGATCGGCGGCGAGATCGGCCGGGTCGGTGCGAAATTTCAGCTGGGCCTCGAAGAAGGCGCTGGCCTCCTGCGGGCTGGCCACTCCCGTGCTCAATACATGACTCATACCGGCTCCTGATATAGCGCGACTTCTGTGGTGATCTCGGTTCTCACCGAGTTGGCGATAAAGCACTGCTCGTGGGCCTGATGGTGCAGCCGCTCCAGTTCGACCAGGCTCGGCTGGCGCTCACCAGCAAACAGTACCCGGGGGCGCAGGGTGACCCTGGTGATCGACTGGCGGCCCCGCTCGTCCGGCTCCATGACCCCGACCGCCTTATCGCGGTAGTCTTCCACCAGATAGCGCGCCTTGGCCGCCAGCCAGAGGAAGGTCAGCATGTGACAACTGGAGAGCGAGGCGACGAAGGCCTCCTCCGGATCGACATGCTCCGCCACCGAAAAGGGCAAGGGCACCACATGGGGGGAGGAGGAGGCGGGCACCCTGACGCCGCCGTCAAACTCCCACTCATGGGCCCGACTGTAACGCTGATCGACGAAGGGCTCGCCGGCCCCCCGTTGCCAGCTGATGAGGGCACTGAACTCTGACATCCCGACTCCTTGTGGTGGTTGCACTCCATTCTCTGACCCTCAATGTAGCGTCATAATGGCCTTGCCACGCCGACCAATTTTGCCAATATAAGCAGACCAATTTTGATGGGCTGACAGCCCTGTCCGGAGACTGCCATGACCGCCCTGCCTACCCTGTTTGCCGACCAGCAACAGAACGATCTGCCACTGCACGAACAGCTGGTGCGCACTCTGCGTAGCGCCATCTTGGCCGGTCACCTGCCCCAGCACAGTCGGCTGCCCGCCAGCCGCATGCTGGCCCGGGATCTCGGCATCTCCCGCAGTACGGTGGAGCTGGCCTATGGCCGACTGGAGGCCGAGGGCTATCTGGTGCGCAAGGTGGGGGCCGGCAGCTTCGTCGCCCTGGCGGCGGTGCGGCCCACTCCAAGGCCGCCCCAGTCGGCGGCCGGACTATCCCGTCGCGGTCAGGAGATGGCGGCAGGCGGTGCCTGTCACGATGCCCCCGAGGTCGGCGTCTCCTTTGCCTCCAGCCAGCCGGATCCGCGCATCTTTCCCCAGGCGCTCTGGGGCCGCTTGATGCAACAGCAGTGGCGCCAGCGCGCCAGCCAGTGGATGAACTACGGGGATCCGCAAGGCTTAGGGGAGCTGCGCGCCGCCATCAGCAGCTATCTGGTGCAGTCGCGGGGGGTGCAGTGCGAGCCGGATCAGATCCTGATCCTCACCAGCTCCCAGCAGGGGATCTTGCTGGCAACCCAGCTGCTCATCGACGCCGGCGACACCGTCTGGGTCGAAGATCCCGGTTATCCGGGAGCCAGAACCGCACTGGAGAGCGCCGGCGCCCGCATTCACCCGGTGCCGGTGGATGAAGAGGGCCTCGACCCGGCGGGGGAACATCCGCAGCCCAGGCTCATCTACTGCACCCCGGCCCATCAGTATCCCCTCGGCGTACCCATGAGCCTGCCACGGCGGATGGCATTGCTGGCCGAGGCCGAGCGGCACGGCGCCTGGATTTTGGAAGACGATTACGACGGGGAGTATCAGTATGATCAGCGCCCGCTGCCCGCCTTGCAGGGGCTCGACAGCCAGGGGCGGGTCATCTATGTGGGCACCTTCAGCAAGGTGCTGTTCGGCTCATTGCGCCTCGCCTATCTGGTGCTGCCGCGCCCGCTGATGGAGGCCTTCAGCCGGGCCCGCGCCGCCTTCGATGGCCACAGCAACCAGTTGCAGCAGGCGGTCACCGCGGACTTTATCCGGGCCGGCCACTTCGCCACCCATCTGCGCCAGAGCCGCCTGCTCTACCAGAGTCGCCGGGATCTGCTGCTGAGCGAACTGGCCGAACACTGCCCCCAACTGACCCCCATCCACAGCGGCGCCGGCCTGCAGTGCGCCGTGCTGCTGCCCCCGGGCGGCGAGGCCCGCTGGACCCAGGCTGCCAATGCCCTGGGGCTGGGGCTGCGCCCCTTGCGTCAGTTCTATCTGGGGGAGCCCAGGCTGGAGGGCTGGCTGCTCGGCTTTGGCTGCCTCGACAATCAGACCCTGCGCCAACTCTGCCGACGACTCGGGGCCCTGATGCGCACTGCGTCATATGGATTGATGGACACAGCAGATCGGGACAAGTCCTGATGGATAGCGGCGTAGAGAGCGAAGTGGCCGAGCAAGAGAGCCTCAACCCTGCGGATCCAACACCCAGCCTTAGCCTGCCTGGAACTCACGGCAGAGCGCCAGCCAGGCTTCGGCACTGCGTGACAGATAGCGGCCCTGGGGCCAGATCACCCCGAGTTGCCAGCTCAGCTCCGGCAACAGGGGTCTGAGCAGCAGACCCTCCGGGTTCAGGCGACGACAGACGGGCTCTGGCAGGAAGGCGACCCCCATGCCACTGCGCACCATGGCGGTGAGAAAGTCCCACTGACTGCTGCGGGCCGCCACCTGAGGGCTGAACCCTGCATCCAGACAGGCCTGCTCGATGCGATCGCTCAGGGTGAAAGCCTGGGTATAGAGCAGCAGCGGCTCGTCACGCAGATCCGAGAAACGGACGCAGGCCCGCTCGCGCCAGCGCGGCTCGGCTGGCAGCACCACCTGGATCGGATAGCTGGCCAGTACCAGGGCGTTGAGTGCCCCCGTCTCCCGGGTCGGCAACATGGTGATGGCCAAGTCCAGCTCCCCCTCCAGCACCGCCTGTTCGATACGACGCCCGCCATATTCCACGATGGAGAGCTCTATGGCCGGGTAACGCTGGCGATAGGTACGGATCAGATCGGCATAGACATGCCCCACCATGGGGGGCATGCCCAGCGCCAGGCGCCCCCCCTTGAGACTCTGCAGATCCGCCAGTTCGGTCTCGAGCTGCTGCATCTGCGTCAATATCTCCTGGGCACGGGCGAACAGCACCTGGCCGCTGTCGGTCAGGGTGAAGCGGCGCCCCTCCCGGTTGAGCAGCGGCTGACCGAGCTCCTCTTCCAGGCTGCGGATCATCTTGCTGATGGTGGGCTGAGTGACGAACAGCTTCTCGGAGGCGCGGGTGAAGCTCTGCTCCCGCACCAGTTCGACGAAGTAACGCAAGGCACGGATATCCATGATTCCTCCTCCAGGGGCAAGGTCATATCATGCCAATTTGGCATGAATTTCATAATTTAAATTCATTTTTTGCAGGTTTAGTCCGGCGGTAGACTGAAAGCCTTCTTACCGAATGGCCCTCTCTCATGGCTCTGCCCCTCTGGTTTATCACCCCCTTGCAGGTCGCCCTGCTGGCCGCCATCTGGTGGCTCGCCGATGCGGCAGTGCGCCTCTTTCATCTGCCTTTGCCCGCCAATCTCACCGGCATGCTGGTCCTGCTCGCTTTGATCCTGACCGGCGTCGTCAAGACCCGCTGGTTTAGCGCAGGCTCGCGCTGGCTACTGGCCGAGATGCTGCTGTTCTTCGTGCCCGCCGTGGTGGCCGTGGTCAACTATCAAGATCTGCTGCTGCATCAGGGGCTGCGCATCCTGCTGGTGATAAGCCTCAGCACTGTGCTGGTGCTCGGCACCACGGCCCTGGTGGTCGACAGGGTCTACCGGCTCGAGCTCAAACTGGCTCGCAGGCAGCGCCGTCATGACTAACCAGACCCTGAGCCTGCTCTGCCTGGCCCTCACTCTGCTGTTCTATTACCTCAGCAAATGGCTCTATGGCCGCAAACGCATACTGCCGCTGATGCCCCTGCTGCTGGCCCCTGCACTCCTGATCGCCCTGGTGCTGTCGTGCCACATCCCCTATGAGACCTATATGGCCGACAGTCACTGGCTGCTCTGGCTGCTGGGCCCGGCCACGATCGCCTTCGCCATCCCCGTGTATGAGAACAAGGCCCTGATGCGCAAACACTGGCTGTCCCTCTCCATCGGGGTCCTGGCCTCCGTGGTGATGGCGGTGGGCAGCTCAGTGCTGCTGGCTCGCTGGCTCGGGCTCTCGGATCTGCTGCAACGCAGCCTCGCCATGCGCTCCATCACCACCCCCTTCGCCGTCGAGGCGAGCAAGAGCGTCGGGGGTCAGAGCGACTTGACCGCGCTGTTCGTGGTACTGACCGGGGTGATAGGCATGGCGGTGGGGGATGGGGTGCTGAGCCGTCTCGCCATCCGCAGCAAGCTCGGCAAGGGGGCGGGTTTTGGCGCATCGGCCCACGGGGCAGGCACCGCCAAGGCCTATCAGCTGGGCAACGAGGAGGGAGTGGTGGCCAGCATGGTGATGATGATTGCGGGCATGGTAACCGTGCTGCTCGCTCCCCTGCTCGGCCACCTGCTGTGGTGAGTCAGGCCAGCCGGTTAGCACCATGCAAAGAGGCGCCCGAAGGCGCCTCTTTGGTTGTCAGTTGGCTGGTTGCAAGGGATCAGCTCGCCACCATCACCTTACAGGCTGACGCAGCGCTGTCGGAGATCTCACTGAGGTGTGGCTGCTGCCAGTTCACCGTTCACCGTTCACCGTCATAGCCTTACAGCTCGGCGCAGATCTGCCAGAGATCGTACTGGATGGCACCGGCGGTCACCTCCCGTCCCGCCCCCGGCCCCTGAATGACCAGGGGATTGCTGCGGTAGCTGTCGCTCTCGATGGCGAACACATTGTCGCAAGGGAGCAGATTGGCGAAGGGGTGGTGCGGCACCAGGGTCTCCAGTCCGACGCGCGCCTTGCCGCCTCGTTCGAAACGGGCCACGAAACGCAGCACCTTGCCGACCCGATGCGCCCCCTCGAACGCCGCCTGCAGCGGGCCGTCCAGCTCGCCCAGCCTGTTCATGAACTCCTCGACCGACAGCTTGCGCAGGGCCGCTGGCACCAGATTTTCCAGCTCGATATCGGCAGAATCCAGCTCGAAGCCCGCTTCCCGCGCCAGAATGAGCAGCTTGCGACGCACATCCTGGCCGGAGAGATCCTCGCGCGGATCCGGCTCGGTCAACCCCTGCTGCCAGGCGTCGTCCACCAGCTCGGAGAAGGGACGACTGCCGTCATATTGCTGGAACAGCCAGCTCAGGGTACCGGAGAAGATGCCGGACACGCCCTGGATGCGATCCCCGCTCTGGCGCAGCATCTGGATGCTGGACTGGATGGGCAGCCCGGCACCGACGGTGGCGTTGTAGCGCCACTGCACCTGATGATCCCGACAGCTCTGCTTGATGCGCTGATAGAACTCGCTCTCGGCGGCACCGGCGAACTTGTTGGCGGCGATGATGTGGCAGCCGAGCTGGGCAAAGTCGGGATAGTAGCGACTCACCGTCTCGCTGGCGGTCAGATCCAGGGCGATCAGACTGTCGAAACTGTGCTGTTCGAGCTGGTTTAGCAGCTCTGGCCAGATGAGCGGGCTGGGCTCGAAGTGCTGCTGCACCTTGACGGGATCCAGCCCCTCCTCGTCCAGCAGCCCCCCCTGGGAGTTGAACACCCCATAGAGGGTGAGCGCCACGTTCAGTTCGCGCTCGAGACGAGCCTGCTCACGGCCATAGAGGTTGAGCCACTGGCTGCCGATATTGCCCTTGCCAAACAGCACCAGGCCGACCCGGGTCGGGCGGCTGAACAGGGCGCTGTGCAGGGCTATCATCAGCGGCTCCAGCACCACCTGGCGCAGCACGGCCACCAGGCTCAGGCCATCTTTGGCGACCTGCACGAACTCCTGGGGCTGATCCGAGAGCAGTTGATAGAAGCGATGACACTGCTCGGCGTTGTCCGTCACCCCGGCTCCCACCAGGGCGACCAGGCTGTAACCCTCTTTCTGGATAAGGCCGGTGAAGCCCCCCTGCAGCTGGAAGTCCCGCAGCAGGTCGTAGGCGCCGACCGCCACTTCCAGGGTATAGGCGAGGCGCAGCACCCGCCTGTCCGGCTGACGTTGCAGGGTCAGCGGGCTGAGACGATGACGGTCCAGATGGGCCTCTATGGTCTTGACCGCCTGCTCGAAATCACCCTGAGGCAACACCTTGAGCTCGATCAGCGCAATCTGATCCACCGAGTTGACGATGCGGGCACCGTTGCTGCGCGGCGCGCGGCGCAAGATATGGGTGCAGCCCTCGTCGGGGTTGTAGCTGCAACGCAGGGTGAGCCGCTGGCGGCTGTCCGCCACCGGTTGCAGGGTACGCGAATGCAGCACGGAGGATCCCAGGCGAGCCAGTTCGTTGGCCTCGGCCAGACTGAGCCGCTCCAGCAGGCGCGCCTCCTTGACCCGGCGCGGATCCGCGCTGTAAACCCCGGCCACGTCGCTCCAGATGGTGGTGGAGTCGCCATCGGCCAGCAGGGCCAGCAGGCTGGCACTGTAGTCGGAACCATTGCGGCCAAGCAGCAGGGAGCGCCCCTCCATGTCGGCGGCGATAAAACCTGTCACCACGATGCGACCCGCATGCTCGGCGAGCCGCGCCTTGAGCAGCTCACGGGAGAGCACCTCGTCCACCTTGACCAGGGCGCCATCCTCTGCGCGCAGGAAGCTGCGGGCATCGAGCCAGATGGCGGGTTCGCCACGGCTGCTGAGCAAGGCGGCCAGGAGGCGCGCCGACCAGACTTCCCCGAAGGCGAGCAGGCCGTTGCGCTCGAAGCGATCGAACTGCCCCTCCAGGATCAGGCCCAGACTGCTGATATCGCCGTTGAGCTGAGCGGTCAGGCTCTGGTGCAAATCCCCTTCCAGCAGGCCGTCGATCAACCCTTGCTGATAGGCACGCAGGGCGTTGAGCGCCTCACCGGCCGCCTCGTCCCCCGCCTCGGCCAGCTCCACCAGCTGGATCAGCCGGTTGGTGGTCTTGCCCGCGGCCGAGACCACGATCAGTTCGCTGCCGTTGCCCTGTTGCTCGACGATGGCCGCGACCCGGCGATAACAGACGGGATCCGCCAGGCTGCTGCCACCGAACTTGTGTACTTGCCGATGCTTAACGTTGACCGTCACCTCGGCCTCCTTGACCATTTCACTCATCTTGGTGCTACCCGTTGTGGCTTGGCCACCGAGGACGGCGGCTTGACTGCTCTGACTCATTGCGCGGCCACCTGCCCGGCGACCGCCAGGGCCTGGGCCAGATCCGCGACCAGATCCTCGCCGTGTTCTATGCCGACCGAGATCCGCAGTAATTGGGGACTGATCCCCGCCGCCTGCTGCGCCTCGGCGCTCATGGCCCTGTGGGTCATGCTGGCCGGGTGGGCCACCAGGCTCTCCACCCCCCCTAAAGACTCGGCCACCGAGAAGTAGTTGAGGGCGCCGAGGAAGGCGCGCAGACCCGCCTCGTCGCAATCGAGCTCGAAGCTCAGCATGGCACCGAAGCCGGACTGCTGGCGCAGCGCTATCTCGTGGCCGGGGTGAGTCGGCAGACTGGGGTGATAAATGGTTTTCACCAGGGGCTGGGTCTGCAGGAAGGCCAGAATACTCTGGGTATTCTCCTGATGGGTGCGCAGACGGGGCCCCAGGGTACGCAGGCCGCGCAGGGTCAAATAGGAATCGAAGGCGCCACTGGTCAGCCCCAGGCAGTTGGCCCACCACAGCAGGCTATCGGCCAGCGCCTGCTCCTTGGCGATGGCCACCCCCCCCACCACGTCCGAGTGACCATTGATGTACTTGGTGGTGGAGTGCACCACCAGATCGGCGCCGAGGGCCAGGGGCTGTTGCAGCAGCGGAGAGAGGAAGGTGTTGTCGACCGCGACCAGAGCGCCCACGGCATGGGAGGCATCACAGATGGCGGCCACATCCACTACCCGCAACAGCGGGTTGGAGGGGGTCTCGACCCAGACCAGCTTGGGCCCCTCGGCCAGGGCGGCGGCCAGGGCCTGCTCATTCCCCTGATCGACGAACTTGACCCTGTAGTTGCCCTTTGCGGCCAGGAATTCGAACAGGCGCCAGGTACCGCCGTAGCAATCATGGGGGGCAATCAGCAGATCCCCCACCTGCAACAGGGCCTGGGTCACCAAATGGATGGCCCCCATGCCGGTGCCGGTCACCACGGCGCCCGCTCCCCCTTCCAGGGCCGCCAGCGCGTCCGCCAGATTGCCACGGGTCGGGTTGCCGGAGCGGGCATAATCGTATTGACGGGGCACGCCGAAGTCGGCAAAGGTGTAGTTGCTGGAGAGATAGATGGGCGGCACTACGGCACCATGCTGAGTATCTGTCTCTATGCCGGTGCGTACCGTCAGGGTTGCCTTATGGGTCATCTCTCTCTCCTCATCCTTGTGCGAGTCCATCCTCGCCATTGCACAAGACATTACGCCACCCCAATAAAGCCGTCAACACTTCTAGACGTCTAAATGGCTTTGCTGTTGGATTGCCATTGATTTCCTTAAGGGTTAAAATCCGCGCTCAAGGCCAAATGAGAACAGGTGAATCATGGGTACAGAGTGGAACGGCGACTACGTCAGCCCTTATGCGGAACACGGTAAGAAGAGTGAACAGGTCAAGAAGATTACCGTCTCGATCCCGCTCAAGGTGTTGAAAGTGTTGACCGATGAGCGCACCCGTCGCCAGGTGAACAACCTGCGCCATGCGACAAACAGCGAACTGCTCTGCGAGGCCTTTCTCCATGCGTTCACCGGCCAGCCACTGCCCGGCGACGACGATTTGCGCAAGGATCACCCGGACAGCGTTCCGGCTGAAGCCCGAGCCATCATGGAAGCGCTCGGCAAAGAGATTGAAGATTACGATGCCGAGTGAGTTTTCACTCAACGGCTCACGAAAACGCGGCTCTCAGGCCGCGTTTTTGTTGTCTGGATATCGAAGTCCGCGGCTCTCCGTCATGGCAGCGCTCGGCAAAGAGATTGAAGATTACGACGCCGAGTGAGTATTCACTCGAAGGCTCACGAAAACGCGGCTATCAAGCCGCGTTTTTGTTGTCTGGATATCGAAGCCCGCGGCTCTCCGTCATGGCAGCGCTCGGCAAAGAGATTGAAGATTACGACGCCGAGTGAGTTTTCACTCAACGGCTCACGAAAACGCGGCTATCAGGCCGCGTTTTTTTATTGCCAGGCGCTGGCGACAACCATAAAAAAGCGCCTCATCCTGAGGCGCAAACAGTAGGTGAAAGCTTGAAATTACAAGGCCCGGCTACGGTTGATCACGGTCAGCGAGACCCCTAGCAGCACCAGATCCTTGAGCAGGAAGAAATCGACTATCGGCATGCCATCCACCCAACGCCAGGCGCCGGGCAGGGTAAAGATAAAGCTCAACGTCATCAGGAAGATGATGCAGGCGCCCAAACCGCCGTAAACACCCGCCAGGCGATAGCGCAGGGAGAGCAGCAGGGCCAGGGCGACCACCAACTCGGCGATCCCCACCAGATTGGAGACCCCCTGCACCGACCAGATGCCATAGAGCCAGCTCATCAGTGGATGGCTCGCTACCAGCGGCCTTATCGCCTCCGCCTCGGTGGGAGTGAACTTGAATATCCCGAGCCAGACGAGGATGAGCAGCACCCCCGCCAATCCCACCAGATAACCGCTCTCTTCCCGGGTCACGGGCTTGGCCCGTGCCAACCAGCCGTCCCTCATGGCTGCACCTCAACCAGGGGGAAGTCGATCTCGGTACCCGCCACATGGTTGCTGTAGTTGGTGAAGGTGTTGAGGGCGACCTGTCCCAACACTTCGATGAGCAGTTCATCGTCCACCCCGGCGGCTCTGGCCGCGGTCAGCTGGCCGTCATCGATGACGCCCCGCTGACGAACCAGCTGGATTGCCAGCGAGATCAGCCCCTGATCCAGCGGATCCTCGGCCTTACCCAGACGGGCTTGGCGGATCTGCGCCGGGGAAAAACCGGCCTTGTTGGCGCCCAGCACATGGGCGCTCAGGCAGTATTGGCAAGCATTTTCCTGGCCGATGGCCAGTGCCAGCAGCTCCCGTTGGCGGACGCTGAGTCGCCCTTGGCCCAGGGTCTCGGCAAAGGCCAGATAGGCCTTGAACACCGTGGGGGAGTTGGCCAGGGTGGAAAACAGGTTCGGCACCATGCCGAGTTTGCCCTTGATGGCGGTGAGGGTCGTGGCGGCGGCGGGTTTGGCCTGGGCTATGGTCAGGGGATGGATACGTACCATGGACATTGTCCTCTCGTGTTAATGGATTGGCTGGTCAACGAGAGAGAGTATTTCAAAAAGCATGATACGATTTATCACCAACAGTCCAAAAATAGTCACCTATCGTATCAATCATGGATTCCTTGTCGGTACTGCTCCATCA
This sequence comes from Aeromonas rivuli, assembly GCF_000820045.1. Taxonomy (GTDB): domain Bacteria; phylum Pseudomonadota; class Gammaproteobacteria; order Enterobacterales; family Aeromonadaceae; genus Aeromonas; species Aeromonas rivuli. The sequence goes on from NZ_CDBJ01000100.1 coordinate 166,935, forward strand.
ATACGCGCCCCGGGCCCGGCTCTTCTACGCAGGCAGCCTGTGTGGTCGGGTCGATTATCAGGACTCGGACCCTGGTGGCCACCTGCACCTGCTTCGCGCGGGTACCCTCAGACTGAGCAGTGACGGGGAGGCTAGCGTCACCCTGGATGAGCCGACCCTGATCCTGTTTCCAGCGGGCTGCGGTCACCGCATGCAGAGTCGGCTCGACTGCGATCTGGTCTGCGCCAACGTCCGCTTCGGCCGCACCCACAGCAACCCCCTGGTTGCTGCGCTACCGAGCCGCCTGATCATTCCCCTGGCCAGCGCCCCCGGCCTGGCTCCCGTGTTGGAGCTGCTGTTTCAGGAGGCGGCTCAACCCGGCTATGGCCAGAGTCAGGCGATGGATCGCTTGCTGGATCTGCTGCTCATCCTGGTGTTGCGCCATGTGCTCGATGCCGGGCTCTACCGGGGGGGCGTGCTGGCGGGGCTGGCCGATCCGAGGCTGGGCAAGGCGATCATCGCCATGCAGCAACAACCCGAACATCCCTGGACGCTGCAAGGGCTGGCTGCGCTGGCGGGCATGTCCCGCGCCCGCTTCGCCGCCCACTTCCATCAGCTGATAGGCAAGACGCCACTGCGCTATCTGAGCGAGTGGCGGCTGACCCTGGCCCAGCAGCATCTGTTGGCGGGGGAGCCCCTCAAGCTGGTTGCCCCGACGGTGGGCTATGGCAGCAGCGCCGCCCTGACCCGCGCCTTCGCCAAAGCCTGTGGCTTGACCCCTGGCCAGTGGCTGCGCCAGCAGCAAACCGCCGCAGAACCGCCTCTTGATTGATGGCAGGCGAGCTCCCCGCCCGCTGGCGATATCAACAAAAACGGCGACCCTGAGGTCGCCGTTTTTATGCCGATGCAAGATACGGTCAGTCGCGATGCAGCACTATCTGGGTCCAAGCCAGACGAGGATCCCCCATCACGATGAAGTCGGGATTGCCGAGGGATTCTGTCTCGTTATAGCTCAGTGGCTGCAACGCCAGGCTGAGGATGCGCCCTCCCGCCGCCTCGACGATGCACTGAGCCGCTGCGGTGTCCCACTCACCGGTAGGGCCGAGTCGCACATAGCAGTCGGCCGCCCCTTCGGCCACCAGACAGGATTTGAGGGAGCTGGATCCCAGCGGGACCAGATCGTAATGGATGCTCGGGTTGAGACGACGCGTCAGGCTCGCCTGTTGCTGGCGACGACTGATGGCGATCACCAGGGAGCTGGGAAGATCATGTTCATGGTGCTGGGCGCGGATGGGCTTGCTCTCACCGGCTACCTCCTTGAAGGCGCCATGACCACGCACCGCCCAGTAGAGCAGATCGGCCTCCGGGGCATAGATGACGCCGAGCACCGGCACATTGTCCCGCACCAGGGCTATCAGGGTGGCGAAGTCACCGCTGCCGGCGATGAATTCCCCCGTGCCATCCAGGGGATCCACCAGCCAGTACTGCCGCCAGTTCGATCGCTGGCTGAAGGGGACATCCGCCGCCTCCTCGGTCAACACAGGAATATGGGGGGTGAGCGCCGCGAGCGCCTGTTTCAGGTAGGCATCCGCGGCCAGATCGGCACTGGTGACCGGGGTCGCATCCTCCTTCAGCTCGCGCTCAAACTGGCCGCCTTGATAGATGTCGTGAAGGATACGCCCCGCTTCGCGGGCGATCTCCTTGACCCCGGGAACCCAGCTCAGTAGTTCCTGCATCTTGTCATCCTCTGTGTCACTCGCCGCTCTGGCGTTATTTTTCCTGCTCTGCCAACCACTTGATGGTCAATAGCAGGGCGCTGATGCTACGTGATTCGGTGAAGTCCTCCCGCTCGAGCAGTTCGTCGATGCGATTGAGTGGCCAGGGGATCACTTCCAGGGGCTCAGGCTCGTCACCGACCCGCTGTTCGGGGAAAAGATCCCGGGCCAGCAAGATGTCCATCTTGCTGGCGAAATAGCCAGGGGCCAGGGAGACCTGTTTGAGGGGGGTCAGGCTGTTGGCGCCAAAGCCCGCCTCCTCCATCAGCTCGCGGTTACCCGCGGTCAGGGCATCCTCACCGGGATCGATCAGCCCCTTGGGAAAGCCCAGCTCATAACTGTGGGTGCCAGCGGCATATTCACGGATCAGCAGCAGGGTGTCGGCATCGAGCATGGGCACCACCATGACGGCACCCCGGTTGCCGCCCCGCATCCGCTCATAGACCCGCTCCTCGCCGTTGGAGAACTTGAGATGCAGGGATTCCACCTTGAACAGGCGGCTTTCGGCCACGATGTCAGCCTTGATGATGTCGGGTTTGCGCTTGTTGGGGTCCATAGCCGGGCCACTGGCGAGAGTCATGACTCAAGAGTAAACGAGTCGCAAGACGAACACCACGGGCCAAGGCCGGGAAAGCGACCCTAAAAATCCGTTATAATGGCGCGCCCTTTCAACACCGAGATACCCCATGCCGACCCCGCTTCCCTGGCACCAGATAGATACAGTCCTGCTCGACATGGATGGCACCCTGATCGATCTCCATTTTGACAGCTACCTCTGGCAACGGCGGGTGCCCGAGTGTTATGCCGAGCGGCGCGCGCTGTCGCTGGCCGAGGCCAGGGCGCAGATCGATGCCCACTATCAGGCGGTCGCCGGCACCCTCGACTGGTATTGCGTGGATTACTGGAGCCGGACCCTGGGACTGGACATTCGCGCCCTCAAGCAGGAGCTTCTGGAGAAGATCCAGTGGCGGCCTCATGCTCTCCCCTTCCTGGCCGCCTTGCGGGCGGCGGGCAAGCAGCTGGTGCTGTTCACCAATGCCCACCCCGCCAGCCTCTCGGTCAAGGAGGCGCGACTCGGACTGGCCGACCATCTGGATCTGATGATAAGCACCCATGAACTGGGTTGGTCGAAGGAGAGCCAGCACTGCTGGCAGGCCCTGGCAGAGCGGCTGGCGTTCGATCCGGCCCGTACCCTGTTCGTCGATGACAGCGAGCGCATCTTGCAGGCCGCCGCCGATTTTGGCATCGGCTATCAGCTTGCCATCCAGACCCCGGACAGTCAGCAGCCCGCGCAGCGGATCACCGCCTTCCCGGCCATACACGACTATGCCGAGCTGTTGCCGCTAGCGGGCTGACTCAGCGCAAGATGGGGCAGAGCCCCTCCTCTCCATCATGGCGCGAGCTGCCCCATGAGTCGCGCTGGCGATTGAGGGTGACGGACGGTCAGCACCATGTCACCCCCGTGGCGTCTATCAGGGACGGCTCAGTCCAGCCACTCCACCAACCGGTACTGCTTCTTGCCCCGGCGCAGCAGCAGGTAGCGGCCAAACAGCCGATCGCCAGGGGCCAGCCACTCATCCTGCTTCGATGCACCATTGAGGGAGATGGCCCCCGCCCCTAGCAGCTCGCGGGCGATACGCTTTGAGGCAGCCAGGCCACACGCCACCAGCAGGCTCGGCAGATCCTGCGGCCCCTGCACTTGGCAGCTCGGCATGCCATCCTGGGCCAGTTGGGCCAGATCGCTCTCCCCAAGGCGAGCCGCATCGCCGCAAAACAGCAACTCACCGATGCGCCGCGCCGCCGCCAGCGCCCCCTTGCCGTGCACCAACTCGGTCAGCTCATCGGCCAGCACTTGCTGGGCCAGCTTGCGTCCCTGCCGGCTGGCGTCTTCTGCCTCCAGTGCATCAATCTCGGTCAGCGCCATAAAGCTGTAGTAGCGCAGCAAGCGATGGACATCCTCGTCCGCTGTGCCGAGCCAGAACTGATGGAAGGCATAGGGCGAGGTGAGCGCCGGATCCAGCCAGATGGCGCCCCCCTCGGTCTTGCCGAACTTGGTGCCGTCCGCCTTGGTGATGAGCGGCAGCGTCATGCCAAACACCTGGGCCTGATGGCGGCGGCGGGTGAGATCCATGCCGCTGAGGATATTGCCCCACTGATCGTTGCCGCCAATCTGCAAAGTGCAGCCGAGCCGCTGGTGCAACTCGGCGAAGTCCAGGGATTGCAACAGGGCATAAGAGAACTCGGTGAAGGAGATCCCCTGATCCGGGCGGGCCAGCCGCTGGCGCACCGACTCCCGCGCCAGCATGGCGTTGACCGAGAAGTGCTTGCCGACATCCCGCAAGAAATCCAGGGCCGACATCTGCCCCAGCCAGTCGCCGTTGTTGACCAGGGTGGCCGCCGCCAGCCCCTCAGCGGCAGGTAACAGGGCCGTTATCTGAGCCGACAGGCTGGCGACCCAGCCCTGTACGGTTTCATTGCTGTTGAGGCTGCGCTCGGTCGCCTTGAAGCTGGGATCGCCGATGAGGCCGGTGGCGCCGCCGACCAGGGCCACCGGGCGGTGCCCGGCGAGCTGGAAGCGGCGCAGCATCAACAGCGGCACCAGATGACCGATGTGCAGGCTGCCGGCGGTGGGGTCGAATCCGCAATAGAGGGTGCGCGGGGTGGCGAGGTGATCTCGCAGGGCCGCCATGTCTGAGTGCTGGGCGATGAGGCCACGCTCGGTCAACTCATCGAGCAACCTGGGGTCTATCATGGGATCTCCGAAACGGGGGGAAAGGTTGCTATCCTCCCCCTCTGACAGCCCGACGGCCATGTCCCTCAGGGGACAGTTTTCTCACCCCGTGCTAGCATCTCTGCTCAAGTGACTCAGCCCCTCCCCAGGAAGCCAAGCCCGTCATGACCCACGCCACCCTCACCCCCGATCTGACCGCCACCCTGGATGCCCTGCACACCAGTGCCTTCCCGGCCATGCTGGTGCGTCTCATCCAGCGGCAAGTGGCGTTCGACTGCGCCCTGCTGCTCGGGATGGGGCAGCGCCCCGTCTACCTCTATGACAATCTGGAGCACCGGCGAGCCCTGTTGTTTGATCGCTACCTCACCAGCCACTTCGGTCAGGATCCCTTCATGCAGGCATTGGCCGCCGGGTTGCCCGCAGGGGTCTGGACCCTGGCACAAGTATCACAGGGCAAGCTGGATCCGGACTATCAGCAACGCTTCTATCAGGCCACCGGCTGGCAGGAGGAGGTGGGGCTGATCCTGCCCATCCATGCCGGGCTGACCCTGGTGCTCTTTCTCGGGCGTCTCGGCAAGCGCCACCCCCTGAGTCAGGGCGAACGAGTCAAGCTGGAAGAGCTGTTTCCGCTGGTGCACGCTCTGTGCCGCCAGCATTGGCCACAGGCCATGCCCTTGATGGCAACCAGCACCACGTCGGCTGACGGCGCCACGGTCAAGGCCGCGCTGGAGCTGGCGATGGACACTGTCGGCGGGGATCAGCTCACCCCCAGGGAGCGCCAGGTTGCCCGCCTGCTGTTGCAAGGGCTGGATACCGAGGCCATCGCCACGGCGCTCGGGATTGGCAGCGGCACCGTGAAGAATCACCGTAAACATCTCTATGGCAAGCTGCGGCTCGGCTCGCGCGCCGAGCTGTTCAGCTTCTTTCTGAACCATCTCATCACGGCGCCCGGCGACGGCGAATCGACGGCCTGATCAGCGCCATAACGAAACACCCCGCCGAGGCGGGGTGTTGTCTATTCATACTGCTGCGGGTCAGATGCGGCCCTGATAACGCAGCGGGAAGCGACCCTGACTGTCTGGCTGACCGAGATAGGGCAGCCCCTGTTTCATCTGCTCCGGCAACTCGGGACCGGGCTTGAGACTGCCCTGGAACAGGTACTGGCGATTGGCCTGCAACTCCAGCTTGCCCAGTACCTGCACCGCCTCCGACCCCTGCTTGAGCTCGGCCACCAGCTTGGAGTCGAGACAGGTCAACTTGACCTCGGGATCCCCCAGCTTCAACTTGCCCGCCGGGGTGTCGGCCTCGGCATCGTACCAATGGAGGTTGCCATAGAGGCTATCGCACCAGGGCTGACCCTGACTGAATTCATCGATCTTGAGCTGTAACTGGCCCGTTGCCGTGATCGGGAAGGGCAGGCGCAGGGGCAGCCGGCTCAGCAACCAGGGGGCGGGAGCGTTGAGGGTCAGGTCACGGCCAAAGGCGGCGCTGCCCCAACCCACCACCCCTTGGCCATTGAGGCCATCCCGCTCGCCGAAACGCACCGCCAGCTCGGGAGCAAAGCGCAGCAGCGACCAGCCATTGAGATCCCAGCGCAGCCGGGTCACAGACTCGCTGGCATATTGCAGACGCGCCACTTCCCCCCGCCAGAGGGTGCCACTCACCCCTTCCAGTTTGACCATGGGCGGCAGCGGCAGATGGCGAGCCACCAGACTGGCGGGCACGCTGGTCAGCAAGAAGCCCAGCCAGGCCAGCATGAAGACGACGACTATCCAGATCTTGCGTTTCATTGCGGGCGACTCACCTGTAAGCGTCTCACCTTGACCATGCCGGCGGGCAACTGCTCGCGGGCCACCTCAATCACCTTGACCTGGACGCCGTATCTGTCCGACAGCTCGGCCAGCCACATCAGCAGCCCATCGAAGGGGACTGCGTCTATCCATACCTGCAGCTCCTGACCCTGGGGTTGCAGCCGGGTGATCTTGATCTTGTGGTTGAAGGCGGTGCGGTTGACAACCCCATCCAGGGTGCCCCCCAAATCGATGTTGCGACCGCTGCCCGCCTGGGCTACCAAGATCCGCTCACCCTTCTCTTTCAGCCAGACCAGGGTCTGCTGCTGGTTCTTCACCTGTCGCTCCCGCTCCGCGATGCGATTGCCGAGGGGTTGCCACACCAGCCAATAGAAGAGACCGATGATCAGCAGAGTACCGCCAATGGCCACCAGTCGCTGCTCCCGGGCGCTGATGCCGCGCCACCAGAGTTCGAATCTTGTCATCATGATGATTTACCCTTGAGCACCAGTGCCCCCTCGACCCGACCTTCCGTGCTGCGCACCTCGCCCTGTTGCACCTCGAAACCCTTGCCCGCCAATTCGCGGAATCGCTCCATCTCGGTAAAGCCGGGGGCCGTGACTTGCAGCCTCAGCTCTCCCCGCTCCACATCAAAGCGCAGCACCTCGGGCTTGAGCCCCGGCACTTCGGCAAAGGTGGGGGCCAGTTCGGTCAAAAACAGCAAGACGCCACTTTGGGGCGCACCGCCAAGCAGCCTCAGATGCTGCTCCACCTGACTGCGTACATTCACTATCCGGGTCTCTCCCGGGAAGATACGGGTATAGACCTCCCGGATCTCGGCCTTGAGTGCCTTGTCCTGCTTATCGAGCTGATAGAGGGCCAGGCCGCGCTGCCCCAGGGTGACCAGCAACAAGGCCACCGCCACCGCCACCACCTTGCGCCACTGCAACCAGTGACGACTGTACTCGGTCTGTGGTCGGAAGGACCCCTGCAACAGGTTCACCTGACCGCGCAGCGCCTCCCGGGCCAGCAGCAGCATGGGCAGTTCGGGATCGGCCCCCTGCCAGTTCGCTCCCGCCAGGGCGGGGGGGGGCGTATGGCTGTGAATGGTGACAGGCTCGGGCTGCGCGCCCAGCAGCAGGCCGAGCAAGACTTCGTCCGCAACCAGTCCCTGGTGAGGCCCTTGGCGCAACAACCAGACCTTGCCCAGCTGCAGCGCCGACCAGCCGTCGCTCGCCTGCGGCAAGGCCAGCACATCCGGCAGCAGTTGCAGGCTCTTGAGCCCCGCTGCCTCCAACCAGCCGAGCCAGCGCAGCATCTGCTGCCGGTCCACCGCCATCAGATCCACCTCCTGGCCCTGATGAGACAGCACGACCAGATGCAGGGACTCCACATCGGAGGCGATCTGCTCCTCAAGCAGATAAGGCAGGGCCGCCGCCGACTGGCGGTTGTATTTGCCCGGCAGCCGCACTCGCCGGAAGATAACGGCGCTGCCCGGCACCAGAACGACCACGGGACGACCTCCGGCCCGTTCACGCAGCTCATGCAGTTCATGGGCCGAGGCCAGGGTCCCGGAGGCGATGATCTCCTCCTCCCCCTTCGACCAGACCAGCCACTCGACCGGCTCTTCCTGGGTCGTCCCCAGACGGATGACCAGACTCTCGTTCAACACACTCTCTCCTTGGCCTTGGCCGAATCCTGTCGACGGCTGACCCTTGATATGGACGGCGAGATACCGTCGCGCGTCGAGGCGAGCTTCACTCAGCCCCCCCATTGACCCGCCGCAGCACCACCGCCTTGTTCTCTTTACTGCGCTGGAAATAGGTCTCCAGCCTGGCCCGGGTGTCGGCCACCTCGGCCAGCAGATAAGCCACGAAGTAATCGCTCTTGACGTCTATCGCCTCATTCAACCCCTTGATGCCGGAGCCCGCCGCCAGCGCAGGCAGGCTCGTCATCTCCGCCTTGCTTTGCCAGCCTTTCCTGGGGCGATCCTTGAGCACGCCCTTGGCGTCATCCACACTGATCTTTCCCAGGTAGAGCGCCGCCAGCAGCTCGGGCTGATCCGGGGATATGGTATTGATATTCACCAGTAACTTGTCGTTTGGCAGGGCGCAGACATAGGGTGCCAGCCTGGCATATAGCTTGCCGCTGACCCCACGCACCGCCCGTAACTCATCCACCCCCAGCATCTTCTGATTGGCGGGCAGATAGGGCTGACTCAGCCCTTCATAATAAGCGTCTTCGGCCCCATAGCTGGAGACCAGTACCGTATCGCTGTCGGTCCAGTCACGCACCGCATCCGTCAGCTGGGTTGCCTCGTATTCGTCGATCTCAAGCTGGGTCAACAGGGTGCGGAACACCTTGACGGGATAAGGCTGGTTGGCCAGATCGTCCCCACTGTCCTCCTGCTGCCCTACGCTCAGGCTGTTGAGGTTGAAGCAGCTTTGCAGGTCACGCACCTCTCCCTTGAGGGTGCCATCCTCGACCGGAAATATCACATCCTTGCGCGCCCAGTACTGGCTCAGGCTGACCACCTTGGGGTCATCCTTGAAGTCCTGGGCCAGTATCTTGCTGACCAGCGCCTCGGTGGAGATGGCATACCACCATGCCTGCTTGCCGGTGCTGAGGTTGGCAGTGCGCCTGAGCTCAAGCTGCAAGCGGCCACTCATGTTGCTGGCGATGATCACCATGACCGAGAGGATCAACAACACCACCAGCAGTGCCATGCCCCGGCTTCTGCCCGGCCCGGCGCCTCTATTGTGTCGGTGCATCTTCGAGCCTCTGGCCGCCGGCCCCAATCAGAAACTGGCGACGTATGGTGCCGTAATCGTCCAGATCCAGTTCCACCGCCAAGCCGTCAGGCAAGCGCTCCTCCTGGGTCCACTCCGACTTCCAGCCCCCCTCGCTGTAGAAGAAGAGGCGCAGTCCCGTCACCCGGTCGAGCAACCCTTGCACCCTGGGCTCGGTGCCTATCACTGGGTCCGGGTAGAGATAGCTGAGCCGCTCCAGCTGGTGATCCTTGAGCCGCCAACCGACCCGCTGCAGGCCAGATCGCGGCAAGATACCATCCGGGTTGAGCCAGCCCCCCCGGATGAAGGCCATGCCCCAATCATCACTCTGCTGGCCAAACTGGCTGGCAGCCAGCAACACCCGGTTATTTTCACCCTCGATGCGGCCGGTACGCGGTACCATCTGGCTCACGTCCCGCTCCAGCACATCGAAGGCGCGCTGTAATTGGGCCAGACGCACCTCTTTCTTCCTGGCCACCTCATCGCTGGTGAGCACCCCCTGCAACACCTGATAGGCACCCAGACTCAGGCCGGCGAAGATGGCGATCGCCACCAGCATCTCCAGCAGGGTAAAGCCCCCCTGCTTGCTCAGATGCCGGACCTGCGGCCCTGGCGCGGACGATGACCTCATTGGTGTCTCCAGCGGCATGGCACCGCGAGCGGGTCGTTTAGCGGCTGACATAGGTGCGCATCATGGCCACGGGACTCTCGGATTTGGGGGCGGTACGCACCTCCAGATCCAGTGCCTTGAAGTTGCTGTCGGCGGTAGCGACACCGCGATAACGCCAATACCAGCGCTGTCCCGCCATCTCTTCATCCCCCTCGACCCAGCTGTCGCTCGGCCAGGAACCTTCGAGTCGCTGCTGCACCAGCTGGTTCTGGACAACCCAGGTCGCCAGGGTTTTCTGTTCCAGATAGCTGAGCCCGGAGAGGTGTTCGCTCGCCGTCTTCATCACCGCCAGCCCGGCGATGGCAAACACCACCAGGGCCACCATCACCTCGAGCAGCGTCATGCCCCTGGCCTGGCGAAGCCCACCATGGCGCAGCACCATGCGCGGCGTTCTCATTGCTCCTCCTCAGGCCGATCGCTATCCAGTTTCAGGTTGCCAAATTCATCGGCCCACACCACACGGAAGTAGCGCTCCTCATCGACCTGCTGAGTGAAGGTCAGTACGAAGGGGGTCAGCTCGTCACCGGGAAAGATAAACACCTGGGGGCTGGCCACCTTGTCGTCCTCCCCTCGTTCGTCTTCATCCGGCTGCCAGGCCAAACCGCCCAGTTCGACGCCGAGCTGGATATCCTCCGGCAGTTGCACCGGCCCCAGCACCTTGTCATCACCCAGAGCCGTCCAGTTGCGATCCTTGCCTTGGCGCACCATGAATTGCCAGCCGTGATCCTCGAGGCGCAAGCCCAGCAGACGACCATCCATCACGGCCTGCTCCTGGGCTTGTTGCAGAACGGCCATGAAGCGACGCGCCTGCTTGTCCAGCTCGCGATCCCCCTTGGCGCCGCCCATGCTGAGGGTAACGGCGGTGGCCACCAGTCCCATCAACATGGCGACCAGCAACACTTCCAGCAGGGTGAAGCCGGCTTGGCGATGACGAGACGACGCGCCGATCACGGCAGTCTCATCCACAGCACCTGGATGGCAGTACAAGCACTTACTGGAAGTCCTTCAGATTCCAGTTGCCGATGTCGTCATCGGTGCCCGCTTCGCCATCTTGCCCCATGGAGAAGACGTCGAGCTTGCCGAATTGGCCTGGGCTGAGCAGCTGATAAGGATTGCTCCAGGGATCTTGCGGCAGGCGCTTGATATAGCCCCCTTCCCGGTAGCTGCGCGGCTCGGGGGCCGAGGTCGGTTTATTGACCAGGGCATCCAGACCCTGCTCGGTGGTCGGGTAGCGATTGTTGTCCAGCTTGTACATGTCGAGGGCGTTTTCCAGCGCCACTATGTCGGAGACCGCCTTCTGCTGATCGGCTTTTTCCTTGTTTCCCATCAGATTGGGCACCACCAGGCTGGCCAGTATCCCCAGGATGACGATGACCACCATGACTTCCAGCAGGGTGAAACCCGATTGACGACGCTTATGCATGACTTACTCCCTCACAAAATAAGATGGTCTGTACCATCAGCGATTGACCACAGTGAGACCCGGCGGGCGGATCCCGTTACATATTGACCATATTGTTGAGTTCGAGGATGGGCTGCAGGATCGACATCACGATAAAGAGCACCACCCCGGCCATGGAGACCACCAGCATGGGTTCGAACACGCCAAGGGCGATGTTGACCTGGCTTTCAAACTCCCGGTCCTGGTTGTCCGCCGCCCGCTCCAGCATGCTGTCGAGCTCGCCGCTCTGCTCGCCGGAGGCGATCATGTGCAGCATCATGGGCGGAAATATTTTGGTTTCATTCAGAGACTTGCGCAGACTGGTCCCCTCCCGCACCCGCTCGGTGGCCTCGAGGATGCGGGCCCGGGCGAAGTCATTGGAGAGCACTTCGCCGGAGATCTTCATCCCCTCGATCAGCGGCACGGCGCTGGCATTGAGGATGCTCAGGGTGCGGGCAAAACGGGCGGTATTTAGGCCGCGGCTGACCCGGCCAATCACCGGCAGACGCAGCAGGATCCCGTGCCAATGGCGACGGCGCAGCGCATCCCCCAGCCACCAACGCCAAACGAAACCACCCAGGAAGATCAGCAGCAGGAACCAGAGGCCATAGTTCTGCATCAGTTCGCTGGTGCCGATCAGGAAGCGCGTGGTGGCGGGCAGCTGCTGCCCCATATGTTCAAACTGGGCCACCACCTTGGGCACCACGGCGGTCAGCAAGATGGAGATGACCCCCACCGCGACCAGGGTCAACACCATGGGGTAGATCATCGCCTGCATCAGCTTGGTGCGCATATGCTGGCGCTGTTCGGTGTAATCGGCGAGCCGGTTGAGCACCTTCTCCAGGTGGCCGGATTTCTCCCCGGCCGCCACCATGGAGCGGAACAGCTGATCGAACACATGGGGGAAGGCGCCAAGCGAATCGGCCAGACTGTAACCCTCCACCACCCGGCCACGCACTGTCGCCACCAGGCTGCTGAGATGGGCCTTCTCACACTGCTGGGAGACCGCCTTGAGCGCCTCCTCTATGGTGAGACCGGCCCCCACCAGGGTCGCCAGCTGGCGGGTGATCAGTGCCAGCTCGGCGGTACTGGCGCCACGGCGAAACAGTCGGAACTGGCCTGCCTCACGCTTGGCCTTCTCGGTGGTTTCACTCACCTCGAGCGGGGTCAGCCCCTGCTCGCGCAGTTGCTGGCGCACCTGGCGCGCCGAGTCACCCTCGGTCACCCCCTGCTTCTGGCGCCCCTTGTCATCCAGGGCCTTATATTCGAATGCTGCCACGTCCTATCCTCAATCTTCCCGAGTCACACGCAGCACTTCTTCCAGGCTGGTCTGCCCCTGGAGCACCTTGTCGATACCGTCGCGGCGAATGCTGGGGGTGTGGGGGCGGATCAACCGCTCGATGGCGAGCTCACCGCTCGCACTGTGGACCGCCTCGCGTACCGCCTCATCGACCACCACCAGTTCATGGATGCCGGTCCGGCCACGGTAGCCGGTGTGGTTGCACTGTTCGCACCCCACCGGATGCCAGAGCTGACTGGCCCTGTCCAGGCCCTCGATGCGCATCAATGCCAGCTCTTGCTCCGTGACCGGACGCGCCTCCTTGCAGTCGGGACAGAGGGTACGTACCAATCGTTGCGCAAGCACCGCCAGCAGGGAGGAGGAGAGCAGGAAGGGCTCTATGCCCATGTCCCGCATCCGGGTGATGGCGCCGATGGCGGTATTGGTGTGCAGGGTCGACATCACCAGGTGGCCGGTGAGGGACGCCTGTACCGCTATCTGGGCGGTATCCAGATCCCGGATCTCCCCCACCATGACCACGTCCGGATCCTGACGCAAGATGGCGCGCAGGCCACGGGCGAAGGTCATGTCGACCTTGGCGTTGACCTGGGTCTGGCCGACCCCTTCCAGGTCATATTCGATGGGATCCTCAACAGTGAGGATGTTGCGATCCCGGGAGTTGATCTCCGAGAGCGCCGCATAGAGGGTGGTGGACTTGCCCGAACCGGTCGGCCCCGTCACCAGAATGATGCCGTGGGGTTTGCGAATGAGCTCGCTGATGATGTTGCGATTGGCCAGCGTCATGCCGAGCTGCTTGAGCTCGAGGCGGATGTTGTTCTTGTCGAGCAGTCGCAATACCACCCGCTCGCCGTAGCTGGACGGCATGGTCGAGACCCGCACGTCCACCGCCCGGCCACCGATGCGCAATGAGATGCGGCCATCCTGAGGCAGGCGCTTCTCGGCGATGTCCATGCGCGACATGACCTTGATACGCGACACCAGCAAGGAGGCCAGCTTGCGATGGGGACGCAGGATCTCCCGCAGCACGCCATCGATGCGAAAACGGATCACCAGCACCCGCTCGAAGGTCTCGATGTGGATGTCGGACGCCTCCTCTTTTATCGCCTCGCTCAACATGGCGTTGATGAGGCGAATGATGGGCGCGTCGTCATCGGCGTCGAGCAAGTCCTCGCTCTGGGGCAGCTCTTCGGCCAGGGCGAAGAAGTCCATCTCGTTACCGAGATCTTCCATCAGCTGACGCGCCTCGGAGGAGTCGCGCTGGTAGTGGGCCATCAGCAACTGCTCGAACGCCTCACCCTCTATCTGCTCGACTGCGAAAGTGGCACCCGCCACCCGCTGCACCTCGAGCAGGGTCTGGGGGCTGACCCCGGGCCGGCAGATCAGCACGGGGGCACCGGCCCGCTCGGTCAGGATCACCCCGAAGTTGCGGGCAAAGGCGAAGGGCAGCTCGGGCAGGGGGGCCGACAGTTCGCTGCCATCAAGCTGATAGGCCGCCATCAGGGCTTGCTCTGCACGAAGGGTTGCACGCTCGCTGCCGTGGCCTGCTGCTGGCTCTTCATGGCCTGGATCTGCCTCTGGACCTCGGGGGAGACCATGATGTCCTGGCCATATTCGGGTAACACCTGGCGCGGTGGCGAGGTGAGGTAGCCCTCTTGCGCCGCGCGATCCAGCTGCTCGGCCCGGAACAGGGTGTACTTGCTGCTGGAGATGCCGGAATAGACATTGGCATCCCGCAATATGGTCGGCCGGATGAAGATCATCAGGTTGCGTTTGGCCGTGGTGTTGGAGGTGGATCGGAACAGATAACCCAGCACTGGGATGTCGCCGAGGATGGGCACCTTGGAGACCTGCTCCTTGGTCTGCTCATCCATCAGACCACCCAGCACCACGGTTTCGCCACTCTTCACCAGCACGGCGTTCTTGACGGTACGGGTGTCGAAGGTGGGGCCAAGATCGGCCGTACCCGCGGCCTGAGCCTGGGCGACGCTGGAGACCTCCTGCTCGATGTTGAGCAGCACGGAGTCCCCTTCGTTGATCTGGGGAGTGACCACCAGCTTGGTGCCCACCGTCTTGCGCTCTATGGTGTTGAAGATGTTGTCTCCCGAGGTGGAACTCTGGGAGCCGGTCTGTACCGGCACCTCCTGACCCACGTTGAACGACGCCTCCTTGTTGTCCATGGTGACGATGCTCGGGGTCGAGAGGATATCGTTCTTGGTATTGGTGGAGAGCGCCGTCACCAGCATGGCCCAGTCCCCTTTGTAGAAACCGGCAGCCATGCCACTGAAGCCACCCAGCAGGTTCTCCAGCCCCTCGGTATTGCCGTTGTCCTGGTAATCCTTGCCCGCGATGATGGCAGGCCCTATCGGCAAGCCGGTATTGGTAAACTGGGTACCGCCGCCATTGGCATTGCCCCACTGCACCCCGAGATTGAGGCCATCGCCGTCCTGCACCTCGACGATGATGGCTTCGACCAGCACCTGAGCACGGCGGATGTCGAGCTTGGCGATCACCTGTTCCAGCTCGGCCATGACGTCCGGTTGAGCGGTGATCACCAGGGCATTGGTGGTCTCATCCGCCGAGATGGCCAGCTGACCGCCGCCTATGCTGGTGCCAGCCGTGGCACCTGCAGCATTGCCCTTCTTGTCGGCCTCGATGCTGGAGCTGACGCCCTTGAGCACATCCACCAGATCCTTGGCCTTGCCATATTTCAGGTAGAAGACCCGGGTATTGCCCTGACTCTGCAGATCCCGATCGAGCTGATGCACCATCTGTATGATACGCGCCCGCGCCTTGGGCTCACCACTCACCACCACAGAGTTGGTGCGCTCATCCGCCACCACCTTGGGAGTGAGCTGGTAGCCGGCGTTGCCCCCCTGGGCCGCACCATCCTTGTTGAGGTTGCTCACCAGGCGCACCATCTCGCCAGCGGAGGCATATCTCAACTTGATGATGTCCACATCCTGATTGCCCGCCTTGTCGACCCGGCGCACCACCTCGACCAGGCGGTTGACCACGGCGGCGCGGCCGGTGATCAGCAGCACGTTGGAGGGCTCGTAATGCACCACGTTACCGCCGCCCGCGTTGTCATTGAGCTGACGCAGCAGGGGAGCAAGCTCGCGCACCGAGACATTGTGCACCGGGACCACCCGGGTCACCATCTCGTCGCCAATCCCGGGGTTACGGTCGTCGACCACGGGAATGGCCGAGGTCTTGGCGTCCTTGGCACGCACCACCTTGAGCACCCCGTTGTTCATGGGCACCACGGCGAAACCGTACACATCCAGCACGCTCAGGAAGAATTGGTAGTACTGATCCTCGTTGAGCAGATCGTAGCTGCGCACATTGATCTTGCCGCGCACTGATGGCTCTATGATTATGGTTTTGTTGAGGTTTTTACCAACTGTGTTGATGAACTCTTCGATCTCTGCATTCTTGAAGCTGGCCGAATACTCGGTCGCCCAGACGGATCCCGTCATCAGCAAGGCCGCCGCCACAGACGCCAGGCGCCAGCCTTTCCCTTTATTTCTCATGCGTGCACTACTCCGGATCATTATTCTGACAAGCCGACATAGACGTCATACAGCTGTCCTTGCCGTTCGACTGTCACTGTCATCTCGGTGGCACTCGCCACCTGCTGCATTGCTTGCATCGCCTGAGCATTGTCGCGCAGGTCGAGCCCATTGATACTGACGGCCAGGTCATTGGCGACCAGGCCGAGCTGGTTAAAGAGTTCGGGATCCCGCCCAGGGTTGAGGCGATAGCCCGCCATGCGGCCATCGACCCGGACCGGGGATATATTGAGGTAATCGGTGAGTTTGCCCGGATTGCTCATCAGCTCGCCACGCACCTCGCCCAACTTGTCTGTCGCGTTGCCCTTGGCCGGCAACGGCTTGCCGTACTCTTCACCATCGAGCATCAGGGTCTCATCACGACCGTTGCGCGCTATGATGACGCGATCGGCAAAAATCTGTCGCAGCCGGGCCTGGGTACCATCTATGTAGTCACCAATACCGTAGGAGTTCTGGGTGCCGTTATGGGCGATGATGGCGATGGATTTGGCGGCATTGGAGCTCGCCAGTACCCCGTTGAGCTGGGCATTGAGCTGGGTCTTGGGGGCATCGGCCGCCACCTGGGCTTGGGCCTGGATTTGCTCCGCACGACCAAACAGACCCAGGCGAGTGAGAGGCGCCAGGTCTGTACCTTGACTCGCCGTCTCCGCCACGCCCGTGCGGGGTTGCCAGGCCGTCTGCGGCTCCGGACTCGCCAAAGAGAACAGGCGCCAGGTCAAACCGGCGCACTGGTGAGCCAGCAGCAGCAAGAGTCCCCAGAACAACCAGTGGCTGAGACGGGCAAGGGGCAGCCGCTTGCCCTGGGCAAGCAAGGCAGACAGCAAGTCATCCCTGAACGGTAGCGTCATGTTTCTCAAAATAATTTTCTATCCAAGTCGGTCAGCCATTGTGTACGGCAATGGCGCCTGAGACAACTGACCTAAAGGGCAAGATGGTCAAAAATGCTCGTGCCATCACTCCAATGCAGCCCGGATTCAACCCAGGGCCCCGGCTCTGGTATAATCGGTCACCATGTCACATCGTCGGAATCCGTCATGAGCAAAGCCGTTTCGCCCGAATCCTCCCTGCGTCTGGACAAGTGGCTATGGGCCGCCCGCTTCTACAAGAGCCGCAGTCTGGCACGGGAGCAGATCGAAGGGGGTAAGGTGCACTATAACGGCCAGCGCAGCAAACCCGGCAAGGCGGTCGAGCTCGGCGCCCTGATCCGTTTCTGGCAGGGTCAGGATGAGCGGGAGGTGCGAGTGCTCACCCTGAGCGAGCAGCGCAAATCGGCCCCCCTCGCCCAACTGATGTATGAAGAGACCCCCGAGAGCCTCAAACGCCGGGCCGACAATGCCGAGGCGCGCCGCTTCAACAGCCAGTTTGCGCCTAGCCCCGAGCGTCGCCCCGACAAGCAGGAGCGCCGCCAGCTGATCCGGGTAAAGCAATACTGACCTGAGTCCATGACCCCTGTATGACGACATGTACGCCAGAAAGTTCACACCCGACCCAAGATGCCGGGTGCCCAACCTATTACCACCCCGAAGGAAGATGAGATGAGTCACCAAGATCTGCTGTATCGCTATCTGTTTGAAGAGTACGAAGTGCGGGGTGAGCTGGTCCAGCTGGATAGCACCTATCGCCACGTGATCGAGGCGCAGAGCTATCCGGTTCAGGTACAACAGCTGCTGGGCGAACTGCTGGTCGCCACCAGCCTGCTCACTGCCACCCTCAAGTTCGAAGGCTCCATTACCGTGCAATTGCAAGGGGATGGCCCGGTGCGTCTGGCCGTCATCAATGGCGACAACAACCAGCAGCTGCGCGGTGTCGCCCGTCATGAAGGGGAGCTGCCCAGCGATGGCAAACTGCAGAGCCTGATAGGTAACGGCCAGCTGGTCATCACCATCACCCCCGAGCAGGGTGAGCGCTATCAAGGCATCGTTGCCCTGGAGGCCGATACCCTGGCCGGCTGCCTGGAGCAGTATTTCGCCCAATCCGAACAGCTCGCCACCAAGCTCTGGATCCGCACCGGACACCATGAGGGCCAACCCCGCGCCGCCGGCATACTGCTGCAGGAGCTGCCATCCCAGAGTGAGGATCACAGCATCGACTTCGACCACCTGACCCAGCTCACCAGCACCATCAAGGATGAAGAGCTGTTCGGTCTGGAGGCCGAAGAGATCCTCTATCGCCTCTATCACCAGGACAAGGTACGCGTGTTCGATCCCCAGGCCGTCGCCTTCCGCTGCACCTGCTCGCGGGAGCGCTGCGAGGGTGCCCTGTTGCAGGTAGAGAAGGCTGAAGTGCTGGAGATGCTGCAGGAGCAGGGCAAGATCGAGATGCACTGCGACTATTGCGGCGCCCAGTATCCCTTTGATGCGATCGATGTCGAAACCCTGTTCAGCGGGGCTCCCGGTAATGATACAAACCAGTTACACTAAATGAAGGCGGGGAAACCCGCCTTTAACTTAAATAACAAAAAAATACCCTACTTTATAAAGTTTGATGAAGGTCGCTAAATTCTACTACCTAAGTGGTAGAGTTGATGCCAGATAGAACCCTACACACCTCTGAACCCAGGAGAATACAATGACAATAGTGGCAGAACCCACCCTGGCCCAACAGTTACAACTGGAGCAATATGGCATCCATAACGCCGTAGAAATCCTGCGTAACCCCTCCTATGAGCAGCTTTTCACAGAAGAGACTCGCCCAGACCTGGAAGGATTCGAACGCGGTACAGTAACTGAATTGGGCGCCGTCAATGTCAATACCGGTATCTTTACCGGCCGCTCCCCGAAAGATAAATATATCGTCAAGGACGCCACTACCCAGAATACTGTGTGGTGGTCTGACCAGGGCAAGAACGATAACAAGGCACTGAGCCCGGAAGTCTGGTCACATCTAAAATCCCTGGTGACCAAACAGCTCAGTGGCAAGCGTCTGTTTGTCATCGATGGCTACTGCGGTGCCAACCCGGACACCCGTCTGGCGGTGCGTGTCATCACAGAGGTGGCCTGGCAGGCCCACTTCGTCAAAAACATGTTCATCCGCCCCAGCGAGGCCGAGCTGAAGACGTTCAAGGCTGACTTCGTGGTGATGAACGGAGCCAAATGCACCAACCCGAACTGGCAGGAGCAGGGTCTCAACTCCGAGAACTTCGTCGCCTTCAACCTCACCGAGAAGATCCAGCTCATCGGCGGCACCTGGTACGGTGGCGAGATGAAGAAGGGCATGTTCTCCATGATGAACTACTTCCTGCCCCTGCGCGGCATCGCCTCCATGCACTGCTCCGCCAACGTGGGTCAGGAGGGCGACGTGGCCATCTTCTTCGGCCTCTCCGGCACCGGCAAGACCACCCTCTCCACCGATCCCAAGCGTGCGCTTATCGGCGATGACGAGCACGGCTGGGATGACGACGGCGTGTTCAACTTCGAAGGGGGTTGCTACGCCAAGACCATCAAGCTCTCCAAGGAGGCCGAGCCGGACATCTTCAACGCCATCCGTCGCGACGCCCTGCTGGAGAACGTGACCGTGGCCGAAGACGGCACCATCGACTTCGATGATGGTTCCCGCACCGAGAACACCCGGGTCTCCTACCCCCTCTATCACATCGAGAACATCGTCAAGCCGGTCTCCAAGGCCGGTCACGCCAACAAGGTGATCTTCCTGACGGCCGATGCTTTCGGCGTGCTGCCCCCGGTCTCCAAGCTGACCAAGGCACAGACCAAGTACCACTTCCTGTCCGGCTTCACCGCCAAACTGGCCGGTACCGAGCGTGGCATCACAGAACCGACCCCGACCTTCTCCTCCTGCTTCGGTGCGGCCTTCCTCAGCCTGCACCCGACCAAGTACGGTCAGGAACTGGTCAAGCGGATGGAAGCATCCGGCGCCGAGGCCTACCTGGTCAACACCGGCTGGAACGGCACCGGCAAACGCATCTCCATCAAGGACACCCGCGCCATCATCGACGCCATCCTGGATGGCTCCATCGAGCAGGCACAGACCAAGATGCTGCCCATCTTCAACCTGGAAATCCCGACCGCCCTGCCCGGCGTCAACCCGGCCATACTGGATCCTCGCGATACCTATGCCGAGGTCGCCCAGTGGGATGAGAAGGCTCAGGACTTGGGGATGCGCTTCATCAAGAACTTTGAACGCTTCACCGATAACGACGAAGGCAAACAGCTGGTAGCCGCAGGCCCTCAGCTGTAACAGCCCCACCGCACTGCCATACCGGTCAGCTCTGCTGGCCGGTATTTTTTTGACCAACATCTGGCAATTGGTCCAGCGCCACCTTGCCTTGCCGGCGCGAGCGCGTTAGATTCAGCCAAACTTTATACAATATACAATTTTGCAACCTGCCCCCATGACACAACCATGACGCCTATCTACAAGACCCGCACCCAGATGGTGATGGACAACCTCAGAGCCAGGATACTGCGCGGAGACTTCCCGGCCGGCGCCCCCTTGCGCCAGGACGCCATCGCCAAGGAGCTGGCGGTCAGCCGCATTCCGGTGCGGGAGGCCCTGATGCAGCTGGAGGCTCAGGGGCTGGTCAAGTTCGAACCCCATCGCGGCGCCGTGGTCACCCGACTCGATAGCGAGTCCGTGGCCGAGCTCTTTTATTTGCGAGCCCTGCTGGAAGCCGATACCCTGTTTCACGCCGTCGATCTGATGACGGAGGAGACCTTCGTCAACGCCCAGGCCATTCTCGATCAGTTCGATGCCGCACTCGAGTCAGGGACCCGGGTCGAGCATTGGGCCCAGCTCAATCACAGCTTCCATGCCACCCTCTATCAGGCCGCCAATCGCCCCCAGGCCATGGAGCTGATCGCCCAAATCAATCTGAGTTGCGACCGTTACGTGCGCTTCGAGCTGCTATTTGCCCAAGGTGGTGTAGACAAGGCGGAGCGCGAACATGCCGAACTGCTGGCCCTGTGCCGGGCGAGGCGAAAACACGAGGCTGCCGTGCTGCTCAAGCAGCATATACAGGCGGCAGGCCTGTCCATCGGACAGATCCTCAGCCACGGTCAGCCCGGCTGAACCGCTCATCGAACAACTATCTGGCAATTACGACATGAACCATTTCGAGATCATTGAAACCCGCGTCGCCCAAGTCAGGACCACCCTGGCCCAGCAGGAACTGGACGCGTTCATAGTGCCCCACGATGACGAACATCTGGGGGAGTACATTCCGGCCCACGCCGAGCGCCTGGACTGGCTGACCGGCTTCAATGGCTCGGCGGGTCTGGCCATCATCCTGGCCAAGCAGGCCGCGCTCTTCGTCGATGGTCGCTACACTGTCCAGGCCCGGATGCAGACCCCGGCCCACCTCTTCAGCTTCTTGCACCTCAATGAGGATCCCCATGTCAGCTGGTTGGCGGATCAGCTTGAGCCGGGCAACCGGGTCGGCTTCGATCCCCGTCTGCACAGCCTGACCTGGTACCAGCATGCCAATGCCCAACTGGGCGAGCGCGGCATCACCCTCGTCGCCATCACCGACAATCCCGTCGACCAGCACTGGCTGGACCGTCCTGCCCCCGGCAAGCACCCCGTCATGTTCTACAGCGAAGAGCTGGCCGGCCAATCCAGCCAGGCCAAGCGCGAGCTGCTGGCGAGCGACCTGCGCAAGCGTGGTCTGGACGCCGTGCTGCTGACCCAGGCCGAGCCCATCAACTGGCTGCTCAACCTGCGCGGTCGCGATGTCGAGCGTCTGCCCGTGGTACTGGGATTCGGTGTGCTCTATGCCAACGCCAGCATGGATTTCTTCGTCGATACCGACAAGCTCGACTGCATCGCCTTCAGCCAGCATGTGGGGCAGGATGTCTCCGTCTACCCCACCGACAAGTTGGGAGCCCTGCTCCAGCGCATCGGTGAAGATCAACAAAAAGTCCTGGCCGACCCCAACACCGCCAACGCCTGGGCCCAACTGACCATGGAAGAGGCGGGTGCCATCCTGGTCGCGGGTCAAGATCCCACCATGCTGCCCAAGGCCTGCAAGAACGAGACTGAGCTGACGGGCATGCGTGCCGCCCACCTGCGCGATGGCGTGGCCGTCACCCGTTTCCTCGCCTGGCTGGATCGCCTGATCGTCTCCGGTGAGTTCGACGGGGTCGATGAAGCCAGCCTGGCGGATCAGCTCGAAGGGTTTCGCAAGGAACAGCTGCACTATGTCGAACCCAGCTTCGACACCATTTCGGCGCTCGGTCCCAACGCCGCCATGTGCCACTACCGCCATACCAACGGGGTGCCGCGCGGCTTCGGTCAGGACGCCATCTATCTGGTCGACTCGGGGGCTCAATATCTGGACGGCACCACCGACATCACCCGCACCGTCAAGGTGGGTGAGGTGACCGAGGAGCACAAGGCCATGTTCACCCGCGTGCTGCAGGGTCATATCGCCCTGGATCAGGCTCGCTTCCCGCGCGGCACCTCGGGCATCCAACTCGACGTGCTGGCCCGCATGCCGCTCTGGCAGGCCGGGTATAACTACGACCATGGTACCGGCCACGGTGTGGGCCACTTCCTGAGCGTGCACGAAGGCCCCCAGCGCATCGCGCCCAAGGGCAGTCTGGTACCGCTGATGCCGGGCATGGTGCTCTCCAACGAGCCCGGCTACTACCGGGAAGATGCGTTCGGCATTCGCTGCGAGAACCTGGAGATCGTGATCGAACTGCCCCGTCAGGGTGAGCTCGACATGCTGGGCTTCGAGCGACTGACCTATGTGCCGTTCGACATTCGCCTGATCGATCGCAGCCTGCTCAGCCAGGATGAGTTCCGCTGGATAAACGAGTATCATGCCGAGGTTTATCGTCGCTTGAGCCCCTTGCTGGAAGGCGAGGATCTCGCCTGGCTGGAGCAGGCCACCGACCTCATCTGATTGCAGTCAGCCTCATAAAAGCAGGGCCTCATGGCCCTGTTTCGTTTCTTGCCCCCGGCAGCCACATAGACAACGCCACACTTACCGCCACCTCGCCACCGCTTGAATCCCCTCTCGACTAGGGCTACCCTTGCCGACCATTTCTCGCGCACTCGCCAACCAGCGGAGCCCCAGTGACCCCGACCCTCAGACTTGCCACCCCGGCCGACATGCATGCCATCTGGCAGATTGAATCCCAGGTATTCGGCGACGCCGTCTACCCCGACTTCTTCTTTCGCCAGGCCATGGATCTGTGGCCCGAACTGCTGCTGGTCGCCGAACGCGAGGGGCAGTTGCTCGGCTACGGCTTGGGGGGCGTGGGACAGCACAGAACCCAGGGCTGGCTGCTCTCCCTGGCGGTCCTGCCCCAGGCCCGCGGGCTCGGACTGGCCAAAGCCATCATCGACAGTCTGGAGCAAGCACTGCTGGCGCAAGGTTGCCTGCAGGTGCGACTGACCGTCGATCCGGCCAATCCGGCCAGGCGCCTCTATGAGCGGCTCGGCTATCGCGAGCTGGCGCTGGAGCCCGCCTACTTCGGACCGGGGGAGGATAGGTGCCTGCTCGAGCACCAGCTAGTCCCATCACCCTCCCCATAACAGGCAGTAGAGCGCGATCCGACAGAGGCTGACGGAGCTATGCCAAAACCCTGCCAAGACCTCGGAGTGAGCCAGCTTGGATACAACATACTTGGTTACACTTTGAGGGTGCCATCATGGTGAAGAGAGGGGTAGAGTGACCCAGGATGCCCAATTTGTAGTCAAATTCAGGAGAACCATTATGTTGCAACGACTGACCCTCATCGCCCTGCTGGCCACAGCCATCACCGGTTGTGCCAACAGCGATGTCTATTCTGGCGATGTCTACACCAAAGACAGGGCCAAGCAAGTGCAGACCGTCAACTACGGCACCATCGTCTCCACCCGTCCGGTCAAGATCCAGGCGGAGGAGAACTCCATCCTCGGCACCATAGGAGGCGGTGTGGTCGGCGGCCTGCTCGGCAGCACCATTGGGGGGGGCACCGGGCGTAGTATCGCTGCCGCAGGGGGGGCCATCGCGGGTGCCGCCGCGGGCAAGGCCGCCGGTGACAAGCTCAATCAGGTCGATGGTGTCGAGCTGGAGATCAAGCAAGATAACGGCGGCTCCATCGTCGTGGTGCAGAAGGCCGATCCCAGCTTCCAGCCTGGTGCCAAGGTGCGGCTGACCCAGGGCAACGGCAGCGTCAACGTGGCTGTGGTGCCCTGATGCAATCCGAGGAGCCGCCTGTGGCTCCAAAAGAAAAAGCCCTCGCATGCGAGGGCTTTTTTACGGGTCTGCGACCGCGCCTGAATTACTGGCGGATCAGCCGGTAGATGGCGTAACCGGGATGCTTGGCATCGTCCATCGCCAGGGTGGACTGGTACTCAAGATCCGCACCGGCCAGGGCCTTGGCCTCATCGCTCGGCGAGGAGTAGAGCCGCACGTCAACCCCCGCTGGTAACGCCTTCATGTGCCAGTTGTTGTTGGCTGCCGGGCTGAAGCCCGCCGGATTGGCAGCAGACTGGGACTTGAGGTACTGGGCGATGATCTCCCGCGTCTCGAAGGGATCTTCATGCACTATGTTGCTGCCATCGATCCCCGGGAAGTGACCGCCGCCGCTGGCGCGGTAGTTGTTGGTCACCACGTAGAACTTCTGGGCCGGATCCAACGGCTGGCCGTTGAAGGTGAGGCCGCTGATGCGCTGACCGTCACTCACCCTGGCGCCCTCCTTGCTGTAACGGGCCGGCTGGGTGATATCCACTTCGTAGTTCACACCATCGATCACGTCGAAGTTGTAGGTGGGGAAACTTTCGTTCACCAGCCACTGCACCCCGCTCTGGGCGGTGTCGATCCGGTTGAACTGGCCGGCACTCATCTCCAGCCACTCCTTGACCGTGGCCCCGTTCACCTCGACCACCTGCAGGGTGTTCGGGTAGATGTAGAGATCCGAGACGTTGCGCAGGGAGATGTCCCCCTGGGCCACATAGGTGAAGTCATTGATGCCGTTACGCCCGCCGCGGAAGGGGGCCGCCACCGACAGGATCGGGTAGGACTCCTTGAGCAGACCGTCTTGTTGCAACTGCTCGGCATGTTGGCGCTGGGCATCGCTCACCAGCTGCACCGAAGGATCGTCCTGCACCAGGGCGAAGAAGCTGTGAATGGGCGAGGTTATCTTGCCCAGCGGCTCGTCCAGCCACTGGTTGGTGGCATCGTGGTCTGTCTGCACCAGATCGACCACCCGCTGATCCACGGCGCTGTCTTCGCTGGAGTCAATCTTGCGTAGGCTGGCCTGGCTCTGCTTCACCTGCCACTTGCCGTTCACCTGCTCCAGCTTGAGATCGATGATGCCCAGATGATTGCCCCAATAGCCGGGCATCACGGTCGGGATGCCGCTCAGGGTACCGGCCTGGTTGTCCACCTCCGGCAAGTCCGGGAAGTCGCCCGGGAAGTTCTTGTGGGCATGACCCAGCATCAGGGCATCCACCCCCTTCACCTTGGCCAGATGCCAGGCGGAGTTCTCCATCATGGCCTCGTAGCTGCTGGCGTTGATACCGGTGTGGGCGACCACTACCACGATATCGGCGCCCTTGGCGCGCAGCTCGGGCACATAGTGGTTGGCGGTCTCGACCATGTCGGCCACCACCACCTTGCCTTCCAGATGACGCTTGTCCCACTGCAGCACCTGGGGTGGCGTCAGCCCGAGGATGCCGACCTTGATGGTCTGGGACTGACCCTTGTCATCGGTCACCTGGCGATCCAGCAGCAGATAAGGGGTGAACCTGTTGCCGCTCCAGTCGATCTGCCCCTTGGCATCGCGCTTGAAGGCACCCGCCTCGAACACGTTGGCGTTCACGTAAGGGAAGTTGGCCCCCGCCAACACCTTGCCGAGGTACTCCAGCCCGTAGTTGAACTCGTGGTTGCCGAGGTTGCCGGCGTCATAGCCGAGCTCGTTCATGACCTTGAACACCGGGTGGGCCTGTTTGTCGAGGTAACCGGCGCCGGACTGCTCGAAGATATAATCCGCCAGCGGCGTACCCTGGATCAGGTCACCGTTGTCGAGCAGCAGGCTGTTGGGGTTTTCGGCGCGGGCGGCGCGGATCAGCAGCGCGGTACGGGAGAGGCCGAACTTGCGGTCTTCCTTGTTCTGGTAGTAGTCATACCCCAGCACGTTGGAGTGGATGTCGGAGGTCTGGATCAGGCGCAGGGAGACGGCTCCCGGCTGCGCCTTGCTGTCATTTTCATTGCTGCAGGCAGACAACAGCACAATGGCTGCGATAGCGCCCAGCTTCGTGGCTTTATTCACTGTTTTTCCCTTTTATTATGAGTATTGCTTTACCAGCAACGGGAATTTAACAGACGAATATGTCAGCAGATGGAACCTGGACTCATTTTTATGAAGCTCGACACAAAAATAGCCTTATGAGGCCGTCAGTGCGCCAATCGCCAGCTGCAGTGCCAGGGCAATCATGATTAAACCCACAACAACATCAATAGCTTGCTGTACCTTTCCCCGGGCAAGCCAAGGGGAAAGTGCCGCCGCGCCAAAGGCCAGACCATAGAACCAGACCAGGGATGCCAGCATGGCGCCCGCGGCGAAGGCGGGCCGCAACGGCTCGGCAAACTGGCTGCCGAGGGAGCCGAGCAGCATCAGGGTATCCAGGTAGACATGGGGGTTGAGCAGGGTAACGCCCAGGGTCATGGCCAGCACGCTCCTGACCCCCATCAGTTGGGCCGAATCCGCCAGGGCCGCCCCCTGCCCGCGCCAGGCGCTGCGCAGGGAGCGCACACCAAACCAGCTCAGGAATAACACGCCGCCCCAGGTCAGCAGCGCCAGTCCGAGTGGATTGGCCGCCAGCAAGCTGGCGCCGCCGAATACGCCAATCCCGATCAGCACGAGATCGCACAGGCAGCAGAGGGTCGCCGTCAGCAGGTGGTGGTTGCGGTGAATGCCCCGGCTCAGCACAAAGGCATTCTGGGCTCCGATTGGGATTATCATGGCAAGGCCTAATACAAAGCCCTGCAAGCTGGTCGCCATCATGGGTTCAAGGTCTCTCAGTGAAGATGGCGGCAGTATGCGAGATGGGGTTATTTAAGAGAAATTCATTAAATTTCTCATTGATTCAAAAATTTAATAAAAGGGCTCCGACCTGAACGTGACGGCGATCGGCTTCTGGCTGTCAATTGCCAGATCTGACAATGGTCGAGGGCGAGATCCCTCCCGATAATGCAGGCCGCCTGGGCCCTATGGAAGAGAAAGAGATGAGCTCTGCTGAATGCGGGTTATTGCAGCTGACGCGGAAAATTGGTGACCACGACCTCTTCCAGATTGGGCACCAGTATGCCGCTGCTCATGCCCTTGGCGATGGCCTGATAGCGATTGATGGAACCCGTCTTGCGGGTCACCTGATTGAGATGGTAATTCACGGTTCGCTCGGTGATGCCGAGGATGCTGGCGATTTCACCGGACGTTTTACCCTCGCTGGCCCAGGAGAGGCACTCGGTCTCGCGCCCCGTCAACACCTCCTGCTGGGCCCCTGCCGGCAATCCGAGTCGCACGGTGCGCAGCGCCGCATCGAAAATGTAGGTCGACATCCAGGAGAGCACCGGGGAAGACTCCAACAACAGGTCACTGGAGGCTCGCTCCCGGGTGATGAAGGAGAGAATGCCGCTCTCACCAGTCGGGCCATGGAGCGGGAAAGAGATGCCGTTGCGCAGACCGAATTCGGCGGCCAGGCTCATCACATCCAGACTGCCCGCTTGCAGGAAGCTCGCCTTCTCGTCGAGCTGGTTCCAGTAGATAGGCAGAGTCTGATGGCGGGCGAGTTGGATGATGGGATCCCGAGCCAGCATATGGTGGGCCGTATAAGCCTGGATCCAGGAGTCGGGGCAGCGGTTGAACAGCACCACCTTGGGACGCTGCATCGACATCGGCAGGATCAGCGCGAAGCGATAATAGTCATACCCCATGCCGAGCGCGAAACGCCCAATCAGCTCAGACAGTTGATCTCCATCCATGACCCTGGTGAACAGTTCAAGGTATTCCAGCAGTTGAGCCTGTTTCATTTCAATCCCCTTCCCGAGTCCGTGAGTATAACGCCCTTCCTGGATATGGAGTGAGCAGAATGCGTGTTTTCAAGGGAAAACTGAGCAAACATCGAGATAAATCCGTAGAAAATTCCCTATATACCTTTAGAAACCGAGTTTTCAACGAAAGGCTTCAGTGGGATGTCGAATCCCATTCCGGCCTGGAGCGAGATAATTTCGATGGTCCTGACACTCACTGGGTTCTGATCGAAGATGAACAGGGTCTGTGCGGCTGCATCCGCCTGCTCAGCTGTGCCCAGGACTACATGCTGCCCACTATCTTCCCCGCCGCCCTCGCCGGTGAGGCCCCACCTCGTCATCAGGATGTCTGGGAGCTGACTCGGCTCGCCATCGATGCCAGCCGGGCGCCGCGACTCGACAATGGGGTGAGCGAACTCACCTGCGTCATCTTCCGTGAGGTGTATGCCTTCGCCCTCGCCCAGCAGATCCGTGAGCTGGTCGCCGTGGTCAGTCTGCCGGTGGAGCGCATCTTTCGTCGACTCGGCCTGCCGATTGAGCGGCTCGGCCACCGGCAAGCCGTTGATCTGGGTGCCGTGCGCGGCGTCGGCATCCGCTTCCTGCTCGACGAACGTTTCGCCGCTGCCGTCGCGCGTCCGCTACGCGGCCTCTATGCAGACCAGGGCACGGCGGCCCATTCCGACCCCATAAAAAATCCCGGGAAGATCCCGGGATAAAGCACTCACGCTAGGTCCGATCCCACCCCACGCAGAAGCGGACACAAAGGAGTATCTTCTTTTGGATCCCTGACAGCTACTGTCACTTTTAACAGTGTTAAATGCGGCCACCATGGGGCAGGGCCGAACACCACAGTCTGCTTGCCTCCCCCTCGATGCCGATAGTAGAGTGACTTCTGAATCGTCATATTGATAAGGGATATTGATGAAGGCTCTGGACTACAAGTTGCTGCTGGCCCTGGATGCCGTGATGCAGGAGCAGAACTTCGATCGTGCCGCCCAGCGCCTGCACATCACCCAATCCGCCATCTCCCAGCGCATCAAGCAGCTCGAACAGCAATTCGCCGAGCCTCTCATCATCCGCAGCCAGCCGCTACAGGCAACGCCACTGGGGCAGAAGCTGCTGGCTCACTACCGTCAGGTACGTCAGCTCGAACAGGAGCTCAGCAGCGAACTGACCCCCGCCAGCCCCCAGGCCCCGATCCGCATCAGCATAGCGGTCAATGCCGACAGCCTGGCCACCTGGTTTCTACCGGCCCTGGCCCCCCTGCTGGAGCAGTTTCCCATCGAGCTTAACCTGCTGGTCGATGATGAGAGCCGCACCCTGGACAAGGTACGCGAGGGCCAGGCATTCGGTGCCGTCAGCCTGCATCCGCAGCCACTGCCTGGCTGCAGCGTCGATGCGCTCGGCCAGATGTGTTACGTCCTGACAGCCAGCCCGGCCTTCATGGCTCGCCATTTTCCAGAAGGCCTCACCCCTCAAGCCCTGGCCAAGGCCCCCGGGGTCGCCTTCGATCCCCGGGATGACATGCACATCAGTTTCTTGCGCCGCGAGTTTGGCCTCGAACCCGGCGGCTATCCCTGCCACATAGTTCACTCCTCCGAGGCCTTCGTCGCCATGGCCGAGCAGGGGCTGGCCTACTGCCTCATCCCGGAGTTGCAGATCCGCGCCCAGCTCCAGTCAGGCCGCCTGCTGGATCTCTGCCCGGACCGTCACCTGATAGAGACCCTCTACTGGCACCGCTGGCTGCTGGAGCGAGGCCTGCACAAACAGATCTCCCAACGTCTGATAAGCCAGGGGCAGGCCGCCCTGAATTGAGCCCGGCCAACCCCTGACCAACCCGGGATCGGCCCAGTCACCTTGGCTTTGCGGGGTGAAAAACGTATAGTGCTGGGCGATTCTTCATCAGGTTTTCACTCAGGTTCCTCACATATGTTCCAAGACAATCCCTTGCTGGCCCAGCTCAAACAACAGATCCGCGAAAACATCCCCAAGAAAGAAGGGGTGATCCGCGCCTCCGATCGGGGATTTGGCTTCCTGGAGGTGGATGAGAAGACCAGCTACTTCGTGCCGCCCCCCTACATGAAGAAGGTGATGCACGGGGATCGCGTGAGTGCCCTGATCCGCACCGAAAAAGATAAGGAAGTGGCCGAGCCGGATGCCCTGCTGGAGCAGGCGGTGACCCGCTTCGTCGGCCGCGTCAAGATGTTCCGCGACCGCCTCAACGTGGTGGCAGATCACCCCCTTATCAAGGATGCCATCAAGGCTCGCACCAAGAAGGGACTGGACGAAAAATCCTTGAAGGAAGGGGACTGGGTGGTCGCCACCCTCAAGCGCCATGCCCTGGCCGACGGTAATTTCTCCGCCGAGATCACCGAGCTCATCGCCGACAAGGACGATCACAATGTGCCCTGGTGGGTGGTACTGGCCCGTCACAGCCTGGCCCAGATAGAACCGGCCGACCTGCCCGAGTGGAACGTCATTGAAGAGGAAGAGCTGCCGCGCACCGACCTGACTCAAGTGCCCTTCTTCACCATAGATGGCGCCAAGACCAAGGACATGGATGACGCCCTGGCCATCCGCAAACTGGACAACGGCTGGGAACTGCTGGTCGCCATCGCCGATCCGACCGCCTATGTGGCCGAAGGCAGCGAACTGGACAAGGAAGCCGCCCAGCGCGCCTTCACCGTCTATATGCCGGGCCGCAACGTGCCGATGATACCGCGCACCCTCTCCGATGAGCTCTGCTCCCTGAAAGAGGGCGAGGAGCGCAATACCCTGTGCGCCCGCCTGTTGATCGCCGAAGATGGCCTGCTGCTCGAAGAGACCGAGTTCTTCGCCGCTCGCATCAACTCCCATGCTCGCCTCAGCTACGACGACGTCTCCGATTGGGCCGAACATGGCAAGGAGCTGACCATAGACGCTGGCGTCATGGCCCAGTTGCCGCTGATGAAGGCCATGACCGAGGCGCGCATCGCCTGGCGTACCGAGCACGCCCTGGTGTTCCCGGACCGCCCCGACTACGACTTCGAACTGGGTGAAAACGGCGCCGTGCTGGCCATCCACGTCGAACCGCGCCGCATCGCCAACCGGATGATCGAAGAGTCGATGATCGCCGCCAACATCTGTGCCGGTCGCGTACTGGGCAAGCAGGTTGGCTACGGCATCTTCAACGTCCACACCGGTTTCGATGAGGAGTCACTCGATGGCGCCATGGAGCTGCTCAAGACAGCCGAGGCGCCGTTCGAGAAGGAAGATATCGCCAGCCTCACCGGTTTCTGCGCCCTGCGCCGCTGGATAGACAACCTCGATACCCGCTGGCTGGATGGCAAGATCCGCCGCTTCCAGAGCTACGCACTGATGTCCGCCGAGCCAGGTGCCCACTACGGCCTGGGGCTGGATGCCTATGCCACCTGGACCTCGCCCATTCGCAAGTACGGCGACATGGTCAACCACCGTCTGCTCAAGGCCGTGATCGCAGGCAAGACCCCGGGCCCGCGCCCCAGTCTGGAGCTGACCGAGCACCTGACCGCCTGCCGCCGTCTGCACCGCATGGTGGAGCGCGGTATCGGCGACTGGCTCTATGTCCGCTTCCTGCAGAGCGCCGCGGGTACCGAGCAGATCTTCAATGCCGAGATCATCGATGTGATGCGCGCCGGGCTCAAGTTGAGGTTGCAGGAGAATGGCGCCGTGGTCTTCATGCCCGCCCGCCATATCCTCGACAACAAGGAGAGGTTGGAGTGCAGTTGGGACAACAGCCGCGTCTACCTCGACAAGACAGAGGTGGTCTATGAGCTGGGCCAGGTCATCGAGGTCAAGCTGACCGAAGCAGTGGAAGAGACCCGCTCCCTCATTGCCAAGCCCGCCGTCGCGCTGGTGCCAGGCCCGGCCCCGGTGGCTGTGGTCACCGAGAGTACGGAAGCACCGGCAGAGACAGCCCCCAAGGCCGAATAAACGCGAAGCCAACAGCTCGATCCCCAAAGCCCGCAACCCTGCGGGCTTTTCTATGGCCGCGATAGACCCATCGCCGCGATGACGATGGCCTCAACGCTCGGCGGCCAGCTGATGAATGCGGCATCCAGGGCCAGTGGGGGCAACGCCCCTTGAGCCCATACTCGCTGACCGGGGCTGAACGCCTCACGCGAGATCCAAACAGTCCCCCAATGTGCGACGGGT
Organism: Aeromonas rivuli; assembly: GCF_000820045.1. Taxonomy (GTDB): domain Bacteria; phylum Pseudomonadota; class Gammaproteobacteria; order Enterobacterales; family Aeromonadaceae; genus Aeromonas; species Aeromonas rivuli. Next base: position 199,132 of record NZ_CDBJ01000100.1, read on the forward strand.
TTGGCCGAACGCCAGCGTGAGAAACTGAAAGTGGGTTACAAAATAAGTGATTCATTGGTGATTAGCAGTTAATGCCGATCTATCCATCGGTGTGAACACGAGATAACGCACCGCACACACTGTCTCGATTGAATACAAATCATGGATATGTGACCAAAATCACATTGACATGAGGTTTGCGCAAACGAGATAAAGTGATGCAGGTCACATTAAAAAGCCACTCATGGCAGAAAAGATCGAAATGTAGCCAAGGTACAGCGAAGAGATGTGATCGACATCACTGCCATGGGAGGGGGGTAGACCAGGTATTTGAGAGGTGGGTCACAAGACACCCCGTTTTCAGCCCAATCAGATCATGAAGTGGTAGATTGAAGTTGCTTAGACGACAGGGATGAGGGTTCGGCAAAACCCGTTATCCCGACTACCACTTTTAATCACACTGGCTCAAAACGGGGTGCCGTCATGTTATCACCGGATACCAAAGTCAAGATACAGAATTTTGGACGCTTCCTGTCCAATATGGTCATGCCCAATATAGGGGCATTCATCGCCTGGGGCTTCATCACAGCCCTCTTCATTCCTACCGGCTGGCTGCCCAGTGAGACACTGGCCAAGCTGGTTGGTCCCATGATCACCTACCTGCTGCCACTGCTGATTGGCTATACCGGCGGCAAGCTGATTGGCGGTGAACGGGGCGGCGTAGTTGGCGCCATCACCACCATGGGTGTGATCGTGGGTACCGACATCCCCATGTTCATGGGTGCCATGATGGTCGGCCCGCTCGGTGGCTGGTCCATCAAGCGTTTCGACAAGGCAATGGAAGGTCGGGTCAAGAGCGGCTTCGAGATGTTGGTCAACAACTTCTCCGCAGGCATCATCGGCATGTTGCTCGCCATACTCGCCTTCTTCGTGATCGGCCCCTTCGTCAAGGTGCTCTCCGGCCTGCTGGCGGGTGGTGTGGGTTTCCTGGTGGAAAACCACATGTTGCCGCTCACCTCCATCTTCGTTGAACCGGCCAAGATCCTGTTCCTCAACAACGCCATCAACCACGGTATCTTCTCGCCGCTGGGCATTCAGCAGGCAACCGAGCATGGCCAGTCCATCTTCTTCCTGATCGAAGCGAACCCGGGCCCGGGCATGGGCGTGCTGCTGGCCTACATGGTGTTCGGTCGTGGCGCGGCCAAGCAGTCCGCTGCCGGTGCCTCCATCATTCACTTCTTCGGCGGCATCCACGAGATCTACTTCCCCTACGTGCTGATGAACCCGCGCCTCATCCTGGCGGTGATCGCCGGTGGCATGACCGGGGTATTCACCCTGACCCTGTTCAATGCGGGTCTGGTCTCCCCTGCCTCGCCGGGCTCCATCTTCGCCGTGCTCTTGATGACGCCGAAAGCCTCCCTGATCGGGGTCGCCCTCTCCATCATCAGCGCCACCCTGGTCTCCTTCCTGGTTGCCGCCGTCTTTGTCCGCGCCCAGCAGCCAGAAGCCGACGAGGCCGACGCCCTGGGTGAAGCCACCCGTAAAATGAAAGCCATGAAGGGCGGTAAAACCGACACCGTCGCCGCCAAGCACCCGAGTGGTGAGCTGCTGACCGTACGCAATATCGTGGTCGCCTGCGATGCGGGCATGGGATCCAGCGCCATGGGCGCCGGCATGCTGCGCAAGCGGGTCCAGGCCGCCGGCCTCGACATCAGTGTCACCAATCGCGCCATCGACCAGCTCGACGATCAGGTGGACTGGGTCATTACTCACCAGGACTTGACCGAGCGCGCTCGTCGCCACGCACCGAATGCTCGCCATATCTCCCTGACCAACTTCCTCGACAACGGCCTCTATCAGGCCATGGTGCAGGAGCTGAGCCAGGCCGCCAACGACGATGTGGCCCACCCCAAGTTGCTGGTTGCGGCCAACGACGACAACTATGAGCCGCAGGATGCCCAGGTGTTCACCCTGAGCCGCCAGGATATCCAGCTTGGTCTCATGGCCGACAGCAAAGAGGCTGCCATCAAGGCCGCCGGTGCCCTGCTGGCCGAGCGCGGCTATGTCGAGGCCAGCTATGTGGATGCCATGCTGGAGCGCGAGCAGCTGGTTTCCACCTATCTTGGCGAGTCCATCGCCGTGCCCCACGGCACCATAGCCGCCAAGGAGAAGGTGATCCGTACCGGTATCGTCATCTGCCAATACCCGGCTGGCGTCGCCTTCGGTGAAGCCGCGGACGAGGTGGCCCGCCTGGTGATTGGCATCGCCGCCCGCAACGATGAACACATTCAGGTGATAACCCGCCTGACCAATGCACTGGATGAGCCCGGTCTTATCGACCGCCTGGCCAGCACCCTGGATCCTCAGGAGTTCCTGGACCTGCTGGGTGGCGAACAAGCTGCCTGATCCCGCCCACATCATTGGTTTAAGAGGTTGATTTTATGAAAACATTACATTTTGGTGCCGGTAACATAGGCCGTGGCTTCATCGGAAAACTGCTGGCCGACGCCGACCATCAGGTCACCTTCGCCGACGTCAACGAGACCCTGATCGACCAGCTCAACCACCGCCAGGAGTACAAGGTGCATGTGGTGGGTGCGGATCAGAAGCTGGACACAGTGCGCAACGTCGCGGCGGTCAGCTCCTCAGGCCCGGAGGTGATCGCCCGTATCGTCACCGCCGACCTGGTCACCACCGCGGTGGGTCCCAACATACTGGACAAGATTGCCAGCACCCTGGCCAAGGGATTGGAGGCCCGCTTCGTGGCAGGCAATCTCAGCCCGCTCAACGTGATTGCCTGCGAGAACATGGTGCGCGGTACCACTCACCTCAAGCAGGAGGTACTCAAGTACCTGCCGGTCGAGTATCATGCCACCCTCGAATCCTGTGTCGGCTTCGTGGATTCGGCGGTGGATCGCATCGTGCCTCCCGCCGCCGCCAACGATGATCCGCTGGAAGTGACGGTGGAGAGCTTCAGCGAGTGGATCGTCGACCAGACCCAATTCAAGGGAGCACTGCCGCAGGTGGCGGGCATGGAGACCACGGACAACCTGATGGCCTTCGTCGAGCGTAAACTCTTTACCCTCAACACAGGTCACAGCATCACCGCCTACCTCGGCAAGCTGATGGGCTATCACACCATTCGCGAGGCCATCGAGGATCCGGTGATCCGCAGCAAGGTGCGCCGCGCCATGGAGGAGAGCGGGGCCGTGCTGGTGCAACGCTACGGCTTCGATCCGCGCCTGCACGCCGCCTATATCGAGAAGATACTGGCCCGCTTCGCCAACCCCTATCTGGTGGACGAGGTGGACAGGGTCGGCCGCCAGCCCCTGCGCAAGCTGGGAGAGCACGACAGACTGATCAAGCCCCTGCTCGGTACCCTGGAATACGGCCTTCCCAATGAGGGATTGCAGGAAGGGATTGCGGCGGCGCTGCGTTATCACAATGACGAAGACCCGCAAGCCGTCGAACTGCAGGCCGCCATTATCGCCGATGGCGTTGCCGCCACCCTGGCCAGGGTGTCGGGATTGGACCCGCAGAGCCCATTGATCGCCGCCATCACGGCCCGCTACCAGGCACTCTGACCGGACTCGCAGAGAGGGAATCCTCCCTCTCTGCTCATGACTAGCTGGACCCTATCGATTTATGACCACACACCAGGAAGATGAGGTACTGGAACGGCTCAACGAGCAGGATGGCCCGCGCGGCTTCTTTCTCGAGGTCGTCACCCTCCTGGAAGAAGCGGTGGACTCTCTGATGCGCCGAGCCTTCCGCCAGGAAGAGTATGCCGTCAAATACGCCATCGAACCCCTGCTCAACCAGAGTGGCCCTCTCGGCCAGATAGAGGTGCGCCTCAAGCTCATTTTTGCCCTCGGTCTGGTCTCCCTCGAACTTTATCAGGACATAGACGTCTACCTGAAGATCCGCGATTTTCTGGTACGCGACCCCAAGGATTACCGTTTTAGCGACAAACCCGTGCGCGATCTGCTCGATAGACTGCACGGCATCAACCGCGCAGGCCTCCACGAGTTGGAGCCTCCCGCCTCGGAAGAGGACTGGGCCTTCTATCAGATGCAGCTCGCCCGTCAGGATCAAATGGTGCGCTCCTCCCTGGTGCTGGCCGTCGCCCACTGCGTCGGCGAGCTCCACAAGGAGAGTCCGATCTAACCGCGTTGACATCCGCTCCCCATCCCCAGGACTCCCTCCTCTTATCACGGATCCAGTTGTCTCATTCGAGTTAGGGTGTCAGGCTGACATATAGTCATCTTGTCATTCCCTTTCTACTCCCTTTATATGAGGTAACCATGACCGCACTCTCGTTAGCGGGGATCGCGCTGATCTCCCTGCTTGCCCAGTGGCTGGCCTGGGCCCTGCGGGTCCCCGCCATACTGTTTCTGCTGCTGACCGGCCTGGTGCTTGGCCCTGTGACCGGCGTGCTCAACCCGGATCTGCTGCTCGGCGAGCTGCTATTTCCCCTGGTCTCCCTCTCGGTGGCCATCATTCTGTTCGAGGGAGCCCTGACCCTGCATCTGGCCGAGCTCAAGGGCATAGGCAAGGTGGTGCGCAATCTCTGCTCCATCGGCATGCTGACCAGTTTCGCGGTGATAGGGGCGGCCAGCTACTTCCTGCTCGGTCTGGACTGGCGCGTCGCCATGGTGCTCGGTGCCGTGCTGGTGGTGACGGGACCGACCGTGGTCGCGCCCATGCTGAACGTGATCCGCCCGGTCAAGGAGGTGGACAAGATCTTGCGTTGGGAGGGGATCGTCATCGATCCCATCGGTGCCCTGTTCGCGGTATTGATCTTCGAGGCTGTACTGCTCGGCAGCCAGGAGGAGATGGTGACCCATACCCTCTGGGCCCTGGCCAAGACCGTCGGCATAGGTTCCTTCATCGGGGTGGCGGCAGGCTGGATCACCACTCTCATCATCCGCAAGGACTGGCTGCCGGTCACGCTGCACAAGTTCGGAGTGCTGGCGCTGGTACTCGCCACCTTCACCCTGTCCGACTGGCTCAGTCATGAATCCGGCCTGCTGGCAGTGACGGTTTTTGGCATCTGGCTCGCCAACCAGGATGGTCTGGATCTGGAAGAGGTGCTGGCCTTCAAGGAGGATCTTGCCGTCATTCTGATCTCTACCCTGTTCATCCTGCTGGCCGCGCGCCTCGACCTGGCCCAGCTCTGGCAGCTCGGCCCCATGGTGCTGGTCTTGCTGTGCGTGGTGCAGTTCGTGGCCCGCCCGCTCTGTATCCTGGTCTCGACCCACAACTCGACCCTGCCCTGGCGAGCCCGCGCCCTGCTCAGCTGGATAGCGCCACGGGGCATCGTTGCCGCTGCGGTCAGCGCCTCTTTTGCCATCAGCCTCAGTGAAGCCGGGATCCCGGATGCGGGTAAGCTGGTACCTCTGGTATTCGCCGTCATCATCTCGACCGTGGTACTGCAGAGCCTCACCTCGGCGCCGCTGGCTGGCCTTCTCGGCATGCGCCAACCCACTCCCAACACCTGGCTGCTGATCGGCGCCAACTCGGTGGCGCGCGCCATCGGCAAGGCCCTGGCGGATCAGGGTGTGCCCGTCTATCTGTCGGATCCGGCCTGGGAGAACTGCAAGCTGGCCCGCATGAGCAACCTGCCCTGCTACTTCGGGAATCCCCAGTCCGAGCATGCTGAACTGCATCTGCCACTCACCAGCATCAGCACAGTGCTGGCGCTCTCCCCCAGCCGCCACAACAATGCCCTGGGGGTGCTGCATTTCTCCCACCAGTTTGGCGAGGAGACTATCTATTCACTGCGCTCGAGCGATCAACATGGCAAAGCCAACCGGGAGAGTGCCACCTTCCGGGCACGCCAGGTGCTGTTTGGCAGCGACGTCAACTTTGCCCGACTGAGCGGCATGTTGGCCCGGGGTGGCCAGATCAAGGCGACCCGACTCTCGGAGACCTTCGATTGGAGCGCGTACCAGACGGCCAACCCAGGCGCAGTCCCCATGTTCATTCTGGATGCCAAACAGCATCCGCGAGTGGTCATTGGCAACATAGCGCCCGTGCCGGGGGAGTTGGTCATTGCGCTGCAACCCCCCAAGGAAAATGGGGTGAAAAGCGAAGCCAATCCCGGCAGAGACTAGACTTGTCATGGTGGCGCGTCGCTCAGAAGGAGGTCGATATGACAGTCAGTGAACTACGCCAGCTTTATCGACAACAGGGCATACAGGAGGCAGAAATCGTACACGATGCCATGCTGCCTGGCTGGATTGTCGAGTTTCGCGGGGAGGGGGGACGCCTGTTCGAGTTGACCGACAGCTTCGGCCTGCCGCTCAGTTTCGGCACAGTGGACGAAGCGCGGGATCACATCCACAAGGTCGCCGACTGCCCGATCCAGGTCGAACATCTCTATCACTTCTTTGAGCGCTGAACCAAGGCACTCAGCCCCTCATGACCCAGACCCCGCCACGGCGGGGTCTTTTCGTCAGCCTCAGGGAGAAGAGGAGGTTGCAGATAATGGATAAGGGCTCTGCCCCTATTCCGGTTGGTCAGGCACTTGGGGATGAGGAGAGGACTCCAGTCTGCGTACCGGTCTTTGCAGGAACAGATTGGCCGGATAGGTGACCAGATCACCTTGATCATCGCGCACCTGCACATAGAAGAGTCCTATCTCCAGGATGACCCCCGTAACGGAATCATCCTTGTCGAGAATACGGATCCTGTCTCCGATCCGATATGGAAAGGCGAAGAAGATGGTGATGCTGGCGGTGATGTTGGAGAGGATCGACCACTGGGCCACCATGGCAACCCCGAGTACCGCGAAGAAGGAGGAAGCCAGTACCACCAACCGGGAAAAGTCGAGACCCCAGACCCCGGCCAGCACCAGCAGGGTGGCGCTGCCAAGCAGGAAGTGAAACACATGCTCAACGTAGCCGACCCGGCTCTCGCTCACCTGCTTGCTGCGCCCCAATACCAACAGGCTGCGCCTGATGATGCGCCGGATCAGGCCATGAGCCAGCAATACCAGCAGGGTCAGCCCAAAAGATTGCCAAAGGGTCATGGTCACCACCAGCGTCGATGTTTGAGCCAGAGGGCGAGCACCACGGCCAGACTGATCAGAGATGCGCAGAACACCCAGAAGGCGAGCGGACTCTCGGCACCCGGAATGCCCCCCAGGTTAATGCCGAACAGGCCCGTCAGGAAGCTGGCAGGGAGAAACAGCAGTGCCATGACCGACATCTGATAGGCGCGGCGATTTGTCGCCTCCGCCACCATGTTGTTGATCTCGTCCGCCAGCACACCGGTGCGGGCGACCCCTGCATCCAGATCGTCCAACCAGCGCCGCAAGCGGTCGGCAATATCGAGCAGACGGCGCCTGTCGTCCTCCTCGAACCAGCTGATCTTCTCGCTGGCGAGACGCGCGATGAGATCCCGTTGAGGGGAGAGGTAGCGGCGGATCATGATCAGCTGTTTGCGAATGCGGGCCAGCTTCCCCGTGGTCGGCAGATCCCGCTCCAGCACCTGCTCCTCAAGCTCCAGGATCTGATCGTGCAGCTCTTCGACGAACTCGCCGGCGCGATCGGTCAGGGCATCGCAGATCTCCACCAACCAGTCAGCCGGGTTATCCGGTCCGCCACCCAGCTGCAACTGTTCGAACACATCCTTTTCAGACAAGAGAGGGCGACGACGGCTGCTGATGATGAGGTCCGGGGTAATGAAAATACGCAGGGCTACCATCTCTTCGGGTTTGTGATGCTGGTTGTGGTTGATGCCGCGCAGGATCAGCAGCACCGTTTCCCCCATCCGCACCAGCTTGGGCCTATTGCTCTGGCCGAGCAGCGCCTCGCGGGCCACATCCCCCAGCAAGGGAGTCTGCAGTAGCCAGCGGGCCGCCTCAGGGTTACCGTAATCCAGGTGCAACCAACTCGGTTGCTGGGCCGGTAACTCGGCGCCCGCCCCCAGCGGATGCTGGCCACCCTTACCGTCCAGGGCCAGACCATAGATAACATCATTGGGTACCAGATCCACGACACCTCCTCTCAATTGCGCCGGATGACATTGTTCGCCTCTGCCGCAGCATGGCGGCAGTCGCCCAGCTTACACCAAAGCGGGCCCCGACTCAGCTTTGCCCCAAGCCATGATAAGATGAGACATCTTCATATTCTGGATACCAAACCATGCCCATCTGGGTCGATGCCGATGCCTGCCCCACTCCGGTCAAGGAGATCCTCTACCGCGCCGCTCATCGCGCCAAGATGCTGACCACCCTGGTCGCCAATCAGGGACTGAGGGTCCCCCCCTCTCCCTATATCAAGACCCAGCAGGTAGAAAAGGGCTTTGATGTGGCGGATCACGTCATCGCCCAGCAAGTCGTGCCGGGGGATCTGGTGATCACCGGGGACATCCCCTTGGCTTCATGGGTAATCGATGCCGGTGGCGAGGCGCTCAATCCACGGGGCGAAATCTATACCAAGGAGACCATCAAGGCCCGGCTCGGCATGCGTAATCTGATGGAGGAGCTGCGATCTGCCGGGGTTCAGACCGGTGGCCCCGCACCTTTCAACCAAGCGGACAAACAGAACTTCGCCAATGCCCTCGACCGCTGGTTGCAGAAGGGACGCCTCGGCTGACAGGGGCTTAAGCCGGCAGCCATGAGAGTCATCGCCAGCCACGCTGGATTGATCACCCCATGACTGGCTAGATAGGAGGGCAGAAACCGGTCAGCGATGGTTCATGATTCGAGCACTCGATGATCCGAGCCGCGCCTGGGTTCAAATAGTTGCCGACAAACACTGTTGAGCTGCTAATATGCGCCGCCTCTCACCTCGCACCCCGGTTACCATGACAGCCCAAGGGCACCTGATCTTCTCCGTCACCTGCGCCCTGCTCGCTCACAAGCTACCGCTCACTCCAGCCCTGGCCGATGCACATCTGGCCCAGACGGTGCTTGCCGCACTGGTTAGTTCGCTGCTGCCTGATCTGGATCACCCCAACTCGGTTCTGGGTCAGCGCCTGCGCTGGATCTCTATCCCCCTCTCCCGTCTGACGGGGCATAGGGGCTTCACTCACAGCTTGCTGGCGGTGGCATTATGCGTCTGGGGACTGAGCAGCGACCCGATGGCAGGCAAGGTGCCTATCGCGGTTAAGGATGCGCTCATCATTGGCTATCTGAGCCACTTGCTTGGCGACTGGCTAACCCCTGCCGGTATCCCCCTGTTCTGGCCACTCAAACAGCGCTACCGCCTTCCCGGCTGGTCACTCCAGAGCGGTGGCGCCATTGAAACAAGCTTCTGTACCCTGAGCCTGCTGATCGCTGGTTATTGGGTCTACTGAAACCCATCTCCGTCGTGGCCCTCCGGTCGTGCTGATCGCTACCTCTGCCAGCAATACTGGCCTTCCTCTACAGCAAAACAGCGCTCCCGTGATCCCCGGGCAGTCTCACAATCACGCCTAAAAACCAGCCCTGTCCCGAAGAGGATACCCACCACTGATATAACTAATGACGGCACTTTTTTTCAAAAACCACTATTTTTTATTCTACCAGTAGCGTGTGGCGATATTCGAAGACCTCGCCTAAACATATAAAACAAATTAATGTTTTTAATATCAATAGAAGAAGTTAGATACCAAGACAGACCGATTTATTAATTTACCCTCCGAGTTAAACCCTCCTGATAGATATGTTGGGACATGATGAGAAATAACCATTCAAGGCATAAAAAACCAATGGCAGCGTCATCAAAAACCAAAAATTATCATTATAAATCAACGTCATAACCATTAAGAGTTATGTGCGACATCACCAACCTTATTATACGGCTATTCACGTGTTACTAAACGCATATTAACCATTTAATCCATGCAAACGAAGGGTGTATAAGGGGAAATTCCATGAGCAGGATGCTTAATATTTTTCTTCCGATATTATTTACGCTGGCTTTATTCGCCTGTGGCGGGGGGGGTGGTGGCGGAGATGACAGCAACGCTCCCAATCCAGGTCCTGCCAAGAAATTAGCCAGTATCCAAATCACCACCAACCCCGTTGGCACCCAGGCTCGGGCCGAGGTAGATCCCCAGATACCCCTCGGTATCGACACCCAATATCAGGCGACAGGCGCCTACAGCGATGGCAGCACGGAGGATCTCACGACTAAAGTGAGCTGGAGCAGCTCTGTCCCCTCAGTGGCCACCATAGATGAGAGTGGGCTGGCTAAAGCGATGGCGTTGGGACAATCCACCATCACCGCCAGCTATCAAGGAGTCACGAGTAACAGCTCTATGTTTGAAGCCACCAGCGCCATCGTGACCAATATTCAGATCACAGCCCCCGCATCCAAGCTGGCCAAAGGGCTCAAACTGCAGCTAAAAGCCATGGCTACCTTCTCTGATGGCAGCAGCAAGGATATCTCTTCTCAAGCCAGCTGGATCAGCAATCAGCCGACCCTGCTGACAGTCGATGCCAAAGGAGAAGTCACCGGCAAGGCAAGCGGCACCGCCATTGTTACTGCCCACTTGCAAGAAGCGACGGGGCAGATAAGTCTCTCCATCACCAATGCCACCGTGAGTCAGATCCAGATCACCCCCGCCAGTTTGACCCTGGCCAAAGGGATGGCGAAAAAGCTGACTGCCATTGCCACTCTCAGCGACCAGAGCACTCAGGATGTGTCCAGCCAGGTCGCCTGGTTGAGCAGCAATACCAGCATCGCCACCATCAGCACTCTGGGCCTTGTCAACGCCGTGGCGACTGGCAGTACCACTCTGTCCGCCAGCCTGCTCGGCGTCACAAAGAGTCTCAGTCTCACCGTCACCAACGCCACCCTCAATCAGGGCGGCCTGACCATTGCCACCCCGCCTCTGACCCTGATCGCAGGCCTGACAGCTCAACTCGCCGCTACCGGCAGCTATAGCGATGGCACCACTGTGGATGTCACTGCCTCCGTCAGCTGGGTCAGCAGCGATCCCGCTGTCGCCACCGTCAGCCTGACCGGCCTGGTCACTGCCGTCGGCCCTGGCACTGCAACTATCACCGGGACGCTTGACGGGCAAACCGTCACCCTGGTGGTCACAGTCACTAGCGCCACCCTCAACCCGAACGGTCTGTCGATCTCGACACCTCCCTTGACCCTGGCCGCCGGCCTGACAGCTCAGCTCGCAGCTAACGGCAGCTACGACGATGGTAGCAGCCGGGATGTAACTGCCAGTGTCAGTTGGACCAGCAGCGACCCGCTGGTTGCCACCGTCAATCCCTCTGGTCTGGTCACCGCCGTTGCCCCCGGCACCGCCACTATCACTGGCACCCTGGGTGGAGAAACAGCGACTGTCTCGGTGACTGTCACCAGTGCCACCCTCAATCCCAATGGTTTGGTGATTACAACCTCCCCCTTGACCCTGGCTGCGGGCCTCACAGGTCAACTGGCAGCGACTGGCAGTTATAGCGATGGCAGCAGTCAAAATGTCACGACCTCCGTGAACTGGTCCAGCAGCAATACGGCGGTTGCCACCGTCAGCCCCTCTGGTCTGGTCACCGCCGTTGCCCCTGGCACCGCCACCATCACAGGTACCCTGAATGGCGAAACCGCAACCCTGCCGGTGACTGTCACCAGTGCCGTACTCATCAACAGTGGCCTGGATCTCACCACTGGCGCCCTGCTCAATACCCTGCCGGCGGGCACTACGACCCAACTGACGGTCACAGCCACCTTCACCGATGGTACCAGTAGTAATGTGACCACATCGGCGGCACTTGTCAGTGACAGCACAGGGGTCGCTACTGTCTCACCCAGCGGCCTCATCACCGCGGTGGCACCGGGTACGGCAGGCATTACCGCCAGCTATGGCGGCCAATCGAAGGTACTGACCATCACAGTCACCCCGACCGTACTAACCGGCATCCAGATCACACCACCCATCATCAGTCTGGTTGAGACGCTGACCCAGCCTTTAGTGGCCATAGGCCTGTTCGATAATGGCACCACCTCGGACATCACCGATCTGGTGACCTGGACTGTAACACCCGTTAATGCGGCCGTGGTTGGTGCCGATGGTCTGCTGACCGCCTTGCTCGCAACGGCAGGAGGCACGGTTCAGGCCACGCTGACTGGCGTCAATAGCAACTTGGCTCAGCTGGATATCAGTTCGCCCACTCTGGATCGCCTCGAGATCCTGGATGTGCCCGCCAACCTGGTTGCCGGACTGCTCTCCCAGCTCAAGGTGAATGCGGTCTATGACAATGGTCTGGTCGTGGATGTCACCAGTCAAGTGACCTGGAGCAGTAGCAATCCACTGTTGGCGACTGTGGTCAATGGCCTGGTCACCAGTCTGTTGCCTGGCTCGGTTACCCTGACAGCCCAATTGGGGGTTATCGATGAAACGGTGACTCTCAACGTGAGCAACCCCAGCCTCGATAGCCTGACGGTACAGGGGGACTTGAGTACCCTGCCCTTTGGGATCCAGCGCCAGCTGAAAGCCTTTGCCAAGTACTCCAACTCGGCAACACCGGTTGAGGTCACCGATCAGGCTCTATGGAGCAGCAGCAACGCGAGTGTGATTGCCGTTGATAATCTGTTGAACAAGGGGCGGATCGAGGCCAAAGCCAGCAGTGGCACGGCCACCATCAGTGCCAGCCTCAATGGCGTCAACAGCCAGCCGACTGCACCCATCACGGCAGCGCCTTCTACGGTCAACTCGGTCGCGATTCAAGGAGGCGCCTCCGGTACGCTGGTGACAGGCACCAGTGTGCAACTCTCGGCACAGGCCACCCTGAGCGGAGTGGGCAGTCCGCAAGATGTCACCAATCTGACTAGCTGGACCAGTAGCAACACCGCTGTCTTGACTGTGACTCAGCAAGGCCTGGTCACCGCCGTTGGCACGGGCACGGCCACCGTCACAGGCACTTACTCTGGCGTCAGTGGTAGCCAGGTATTTACCGTGTCGGCCGCCTCACTGAGTAGCCTGACGGTGACCTGTACCAAGGGGCTGGTCGTCGAGGTGCTGGGGATCCCGGTTGCCAATCTGATCACCCTGCGGGCCACGGGTAACTACAACAACGGCTCCAGTCAGGATCTCACCAACGTGGCGAGCTGGACCGAGAATGGTACGCTGATTGGCATCAACCTTGGCTCTACCAGAACGGTGCTGTTGAGCGATAACATCGTCTATGTCGCCAGTAAAGATGGTATGACTGGTACTGTTACCGCCCTCAGCGGTTGTAACTAACCGTCGTCACAACTCCGTCAAAGGGCTCCGTGATGGAGCCCTTTTTTTATCCTCATCGCCTCACTGCCATCCCCTTAAACCTCGCTATTGAATGTTCAAAAATCCGCCACATTTCATGCCCACTTCTGGTACAATGCGCGCCCTTAGCGCCACGCGCCCCCCATTTTTCCGAAATAGAGTCCTTTTGTGAACAACAGCGAATTTAGCAGCCTCAACCTCTCTCCTGCCCTGCTTGAGAACCTCGCCAGCCTGGGCTATCTGCAGATGACCCCGATCCAGGCACAGAGCCTGCCCCTGGTGCTCGATGGCAAAGACCTGATCGCCAAGGCCAAAACCGGCAGCGGCAAGACAGCCGCCTTCGCCCTTGGCCTGCTCTCCCGACTTAATCCAAACCGTCTCGACGTGCAGGGGCTGGTGCTCTGCCCGACCCGCGAGTTGGCGGATCAGGTGGCTCAGGAGATCCGTCGACTGGCCCGTACCTTGCCCAATATCAAGCTGGTGACCCTGTGCGGCGGCACGCCGACCGCACCGCAATCCGCCACCCTGGGGTTTGGTGCTCACATCGCCGTCGGCACCCCTGGCCGCATTCTCAAGCATCTGGAGCAGGGCACTCTGGAACTCTCCAGCCTGGAAACCCTGGTGCTGGACGAAGCGGATCGCATGCTGGACATGGGCTTTGGCGAAGACATCAATAAAGTCATCAGCTATGCCCCCGAGCGCCGCCAGACCCTGCTTTTCTCCGCCACCTACCCGGAGGGGATCGCCCAGATGAGCCGCGGTGTGCAGCGCAATCCGGTCGAAGTCAGCGTGGAATCTCTCCACGAAGGCAGCGCAATCGAACAGAAGCTGTATGAAGTGCCCGCCGGTCAGCGACTCGAGGCCCTCAGCTGGCTGCTGAGCCACTACCAGCCAAGCTCCTGCGTGGTGTTCTGCAACACCAAGCGCGCCTGTAACGACGTGGCCGACCATCTGGCCGCCAAGGGCTTCTCGGCACTGGCGCTGAATGGCGATCTGGAGCAGCGGGAGCGGGATCAGGTGCTGGTACGTTTCGCCAACGGCAGTACCTCCATCCTGGTTGCCACCGACGTGGCCGCCCGTGGCTTGGACATCAAGGAGCTGGGCGCCGTCATCAACTTCGAGCTGACCTATGACCCCGAGATCCACGTGCACCGCATCGGCCGTACTGGTCGCGCCGGTCAGCAAGGCCTGGCCCTGAGTCTCTATCAGGGGAACGAAGCCCAGCGCGTCAACTTCATCGAAGAGTACCAACAGGCCCCTATCCCCCATGGCGATCTGGCCAGCATTGGCCGCGAACTCAAGCCGATCGCGCCGCAGATGGTGACCCTCTCCATCGATGCGGGCCGCAAGAGCAAGGTGCGGGCCGGTGACATCCTGGGCGCCCTGACCGGTGAGGGCGGCATAGCCGGTAGTGACGTCGGAAAAATCCAGGTCTCCGAGCAGTATTCCTATGTGGCCGTCAAGCGCCAGGTGGCAAGCGCAGCCCTCAAGCAGCTGCAAGAGGGCAAGATCAAAGGCCGCACCTACCGTGCTCGCAAGCTGGGTTAAGGTTCAGATTGTCGTCAGCCCCATAGAACACAGGCGCCCGTTGCAGGCGCCTGTGTCATCTTCAACCAAACCAGCCCCCATGAGATAACCCATGTCCCACGCTAATCCACCCGAAGTCAGCTGTCAGAACTGCGAGGCCTGCTGCTGTCGCCTCGAAGTGATGCTGTTTACCGACACCGGCGTGCCGGATCGCTATGTGGACGAGATAGAAGGACAGGTGCCCGTGATGCACCGCCTGGAAGATGGTTGGTGCGCGGCGCTGGATCGTAACACCATGATGTGCCGCATCTATGAAGTTCGCCCCCTTATCTGCCGCGAGTTCGAAATGGGTGAGCCCGACTGTGTCGACGAACGGGACAAATGGTTTATCAAGCTGGCCTGATCTGCCAAACCATTGCTCCGCCAGATACCTGTCCCCGAACTCCTTTGAATTTTTCCACTGTTGCCAGGCATCCCCAGCAAATCAGTCCCTCATTCAGAGCCTGAGGTAGAGCCTCGGCTCGCGGCCTGGACCCGGCGGTAATCTGTACAGTTGCGACCGACAAAATATTGCTGTTATCATGCGCGCGCCAAACCTTCCACCAGCAAGAAGGTTTCTATTTTTTGCCGAGGAGTGTCATGTGAATAATAAGGACGTGAGTCATTACCAAAGGATCTGGCGCTGGCACTTCTACGCAGGTCTGTTTGTTGCCCCCTTTCTGATCCTGCTCTCCCTGACCGGGATCATTTATCTGTTCCAGCCCCAGCTGGATAGACTCATGTATTCCGAGCAACTCGTTGTCGTGCCGGGCGAACCCCGTATGGATGCAGACTTTCTGGTCAACAAGGCCCATGGCTCCTTGCCTGATAGCCAGATAGTGAAGTACATCCCGGCCCCGGCTCCGGATCGCAGCGACCAATTGGTGGTACGCCAACAGGATCGGGAACTGACTGTCTTCATCGATCCCATTCGTGGCACCCTGCTCGGTACCCAAGATAATCACTATAACCTGCAGACCATTGCCCGGGCTCTCCATGCCGAGCTCATGCTGGGCACCATAGGCGATCGACTGATCGAGCTGGCGGCGGGCTGGGGGCTGGTACTGCTTGGCACAGGTCTCTACCTGTGGTGGCCACGCAAGGGACCCGGCATGCAGGGCTTGCTCTGGCCTAGGCGGGATCAGCAAGGCCGTCTCTGGTGGCGGGATATGCACGCAGTCGTCGGCTTCTGGGGGGCGGGTTTCCTCGTGTTGCTACTCTTGACCGGCATGACCTGGACAGGTTTTTGGGGAGCTAAGTTCGCCGGGGCATGGAATAGCTTCCCGGCCCAGATGTGGGATCAGGTACCAAGCTCAACGCCGCTGGCTCGCAGCCTGAATCACGCTCACGAACAGACGGTTCCCTGGGCGGTGGAAACCCAGCCGATGCCGACATCGGTTGCTCACGACCAGGATGTAAACCAGGCACAGAACGCCGCCATGCAGGAGTCTCCCGCCCACGATCATAGCGCCATGAGCCATGCGAGCGGCCCGGCCGAGCCCGGTCGCATCAGCTGGCAGCAGGTGCTGGCAACCGCCGAGGGCCGCCAGGTGCAACCCGGCTATAGCATTACGCCACCTTCAGGTTCCAAGGGTGTCTTCACTCTGGCGCTGTTTGCCGATGATCCCCGTCACGATGCCACCCTCCACCTGGATCAATACAGTGGCAAGGTGCTGGCAGATGTACGCTGGCAGGACTACAACCTGATCGCCAAGACGGTGGAAACTGGCGTCATGCTGCACATGGGCAAGATGTATGGCTGGCCCCATCAGTTGGCCATGCTGCTCATCTGCCTGATGGTCTTGCTGAGCGCGGTCAGCGGCCTCTGGATCTGGTGGCGTCGCCGCCCGGCTGGCCGACTCGGGGTACCTCCCCTGCCCACTCCCCTGCCCTCCCTACGCGGAGCCCTCTTCTTGCTGGCCTTGCTCGGTCTCGCCTTCCCTCTGGTCGGCGCTTCCATGCTGGTCATCTGGCTACTCGACAGCCTGTTGCTGAGTCGCCTCGGGGCTCCCATGGCCAGGTTGCGATGACCCCAGGTTGAAACAGGCCCCCTTATGGGGCCTTTTTTATCCCTCCAACGCCAGAATTTGTCCGCTCTCACATTGCGCCCCGCACGGGCATATACCGGCAACCGCCCCTGCATCCCGAGGATGCAAACCCGTTCACTTCCCCCGGTCACTTTATCCCCACCATGAACACTGGGCATGGAGGGTATTTTCCCCTATGGTGGCGAGCGCGCAGGGATGTGTAACTGCAAGCCTGACCCGGAGGATGGGGGTAGCATGAAAATGCGAATAAACCACTGTGTCGCCTCCTCGATTGCAACCTTTGCCCTTCTGCAGTGTCTTACCGACGACAATAAAATAATGCCTGAGGAAACAGGCATATACAGGCTCATATCAGGAACCCTTAATGAAACAGCTCAAACAGTGGCTAGGCCCCTTCTGGCCTTTTGCCTGCTTCTCTTTACTCGCTCTCGCCATGCTCAGCCTCTCTCGAATGGGACTGGCCCTCTGGCAGGAAGATCGCGTCAATGCCGTCGCAGGCTGGGGTCCCATGCTGCTGCAGGGGATCCGGGTCGACTTCGCCACCCTCTGCTGGTTGTGGGGCGTCCCCGCCATGTTCACCATGCTGCTGGCAGGTCCCCATGGGATAGGTCGCGCCTGGCTCGGGCTGATGCGTGTCTGGCTGACTCTGGGATTGTGGTTGATGGTCTTTCTCGAGATCTCGACGCCCTCCTTCATCACCGAATACGGTGTCAGACCCAACCGTCTCTACATCGAGTACCTCATCTATCCGAAAGAGGTGCTCTCCATGCTGTGGGCCGGCCGCAAGGCAGAACTGCTGCTTTCTCTGTTGATCAGCCTGTTGACCCTCTGGGGAGGCTGGCGCCTGGCCGGGCATCTGCTCAAGGATCTGGCGCTGCCCCGCTGGTACCTGCGTCCTGCCTTCGCCTTGCTGATCCTGGCCATAGGTTTCCTTGGCGCTCGTTCCAGTCTGGGCCACCGCGCCCTCAATCCGGCCATGGTCGCCTTCGCTGACGACCCCCTGGTCAACGCCCTGACTGTCAACTCCTCCTACTCGCTGTTCTTCGCCATCAAGCAGTTAGGCAACGAGGAAGATGCGGCCAGCATGTATGGCAAGCTGCCGGATGAGCGGGTCATCGAGCTGGTCCGCGCCGAGAGTCGTCGCTCTGCTGCCGCCTTCGACTCGGCCAGTCTGCCGAGCCAGAGCTTCAACCTGGCCAGCCACCAGGGCAAACCGAAGAATCTGGTCATACTGCTGCAAGAGAGTCTGGGTGCCCAGTTCGTGGGTTCCCTCGGTGGCCTGCCCCTCACCCCCAATATCGATGCCCTGAGCAAAGAGGGTTGGGCCTTCAACCAGCTCTACGCCACCGGCACCCGCTCGGTACGCGGCATAGAGGCGGTGGTGACCGGCTTTACCCCTACCCCGGCTCAAGCCGTCGTCAAGCTGGGCAAGAGCCAGACCAACTTCTTCACCCTGGCGGATCTGCTCAAACAGCGTGGTTACAGCACCAGCTTCATCTATGGGGGTGAGAGTCATTTCGACAACATGCGCAGCTTCTTCCTCGGCAATGGCTTTAGTAAAATCGTCGAGCAGAAAGACTTCCTGAACCCCGTCTTTGAAGGTTCATGGGGCGCGTCGGATGAAGATCTGATGGCCAAGGCCAATGACACGTTCGAGGCCCTGCATAAGGAAGGAAAACCCTTCTTCAGTCTGGTATTCAGTTCCAGCAACCATGATCCCTTCGAGTTCCCGGACAACCGCATCGAGCTGTTTGAGCTGCCCAAGGCGACTCGCAACAACGCCGCCAAATATGCCGACTACGCCATCGGTGAGTTTTTCAAGCGAGCCAAGCAATCCGACTACTGGAAGGACACCCTGTTCCTCATCATCGCAGACCATGACAGCCGGGTCGGGGGCGCCAGCCTGGTTCCCATCCCTCGCTTCCATATTCCGGGCGTCATAGTGGGTGGCGGCCTGGCGCCCAAGCAAGATGCACGCATCGTCAGCCAGATAGACATGGCGCCGACCCTGCTCTCCCTGATGGGGGTCAGCGCCAGCTACCCCATGCTGGGGCAGGATCTGACCCGCACGCCAGACGACTGGCCCGGGCGAGCCATCATGCAATACGACAAAAACTTCGCCCTGATGCGGGGCAAGGACGTGGTGATTCTGCAACCGGAGCAACCGGCCGAGGGGTTCGTCTATGACGCAACCAGGCAGACCCTGACCCCGACGCCTCAACCCGATACCCTGAAAGAACAGGCTCTGGGATTGGCGCTGTGGGGCAGCATGGCCTATCAGAAAGGACTCTATCGCACCGCACCTGAGGCTGAGACGACGCTCAAGAAATAGCAGTCAGGAGGGCCATGGCCCCCATCAATAAAAAACCCGCCAACTGGCGGGTTTTTTATTGACCCGAGCTGGCTCAGGTTGTCAGAAAGCAGGGTAAAGAGCGGCTGAACCTGTGTTCGAATACCAGGGATGTCTCGAGGTGAACCACCTCTTCCCGGGAGGTGAAGTGATCGAACACGAAGTTGCGCAGGTGTTCCGTATCGGCAACGCACAGATGCACCAGGAAATCATCCTTGCCTCCCATGTGAAACAGGCTGATCACCTCGGGCAACAGCAGGATGGCATCGCGAAACTCATCGATGATCTGGCGGCTGTGACGCGCCAGCTGCAAAGAGACCATGGCCTGGATATGCCCGCCAAGGGCCTGATGATCGACCTCGCAATGGGCCCCCTTGAGCACCCCATCTTGCTGCAATTTACGCACCCGCTCCAGACAGGTGGAGGGGGCCACCCCGACCAGGGCCGCCAAGTCCTTGTTGGTCATGCCAGCATCACGAAACAGGTGTGCCAGGATATCCAGATCCAGCTGATCCAGGTTTCTCATCTCTACTCCTTGAACCGATCAAATTGCTCCAACTCTGCCCGACAACCGAGCTAAACACAACGCAGAAGACGCCTGGTCACCCTTCAGGGTCGTGGCCATATGCAGGCGGCCGGTGTCAGGCTAGATGAAGGTAAATTCAGATTTATCCCTAGACCACCAAATAAATGTTTGCTTTTTGCACAAGTTAGCGACATAGTACGCGCCGGCTAGTTAATCAGCCCTGTTTATGTTTACCCTGCAATGCTTCACCTCACGATGAACCCTGTCAGTATCCGCATAACCTTCTTCTGATTTACTCGCCTTGAGAACCGTCAGGCTGTCTGCCTGCGTTGCCCGGCTCTCACGGTGCAGACCCGATCTGCCCACCCAAATGAACTATGCATCCGCATACTCTTTTGCGCATTCCTTGAAAAGTGCAGACGCCCCTCATCAGGGCTGGGTATTCCTGCGCGCTTGTCGACCACGCTGCCGACCGCGTCCATTAACCTGACATTTGCCAACACAAGGAGCAAACACTTAATTTATATAGAGAAATACCATGATGAAAGCCATACACACACACAAACCCCTGCGTCGTAGCAAGCCCATCAACTTGCCACCCATGGATCCGAGCCCCGGCTACCTGATCCAGTTCAATACCCGTTTCAGCGGTGGCTTTGCCATCCAGTGCGACGGCTTCCCTGCCGAGTTCTCCATCGAAGACCTCGACTAACCGGGTTCATATAGCCGCCAGCCGAAACAGACAGGCCACCCCCAGGGGTGGCCTGTTGCGTATCGAATCTGCTACTTTCAGCCGGCAGGCTCGAGCAGCAGGCACTCGTCAGCATCCTCGCTCAATCTGATCAGACCACGTTGCACCAATCCCAGCTTGGCCAGCAGTGCCAGTGAACTCTGGTTGCCCGGCGTGACGATGGCGATGACTCGCACAATCCCCAACCTTTCCCGACCATCCTGCAGGGCCGCCTTCGCCGCTTCTATGCCATACCCCTGACCGCGATAGGCAGGCAGGAAGGCATAACCTATGTCTTCGCAGGGCAGGGTATCGCGTTTGACCAGCCCGCAGATGCCAAGCTTGGCCCCATCACTCTTGCGCGCCACCAGGTAGAGGCCAAAGCCATGCTGGCCATAGCTCACCCTGGGCCCCTGCTGAATATATTGCTCGGCCCCCGCCAGATCGCGCACACCGCGATCGCCGATGAAACGATGAAAGTCGGGATCATTGAGCAGTTCAAGAATGAAGGGGGCATCACTGGCATCGAGTTCGCGCAGGGACAGGCGATCGGTGTGGATCATGGTTCTCTCGTGGCTTGAAGGCAGAAATTGAGGCCCTCAAGCCTGCACCCGAGGGGGACAGATGACAAGCAGCACACCCTGAAATCCTGGCCTGGATCGGGTTTCCTGCTGGCCCAGTTCGCCCCTTGACCTGGGTTTCGCCACGCGGACCGGACTCGGCATCTCAGGCAGGCTATAATAGCGGCCCTTGTTTTCTACCCTGCCCACGCCGGGCGCCAAGAGCCAGACCATGACCGACCATAACCAAGATGCCACCGAATTTTTCGACGAACAGACCCTGCTGGAAACAGTGGAGAACCAGTTGGCCGAGGGCAATCCGCTCCAGGTCAAGGCGACCCTGATGCGCCTCACCATGAAGGGCATGGCCCGGGAAGAGGCGCTGCAATATATCGCCTGTGCCCTCGGTGCCGAGCTGATGGCGATGGATGCAGATCAGGGACCCTTTAACCTGGTTCGCTATGGCCAGTTCCTGGACAGCCTGCCCGAGATGCCCTGGGCCGAATAGTCTCTTGCCTGGGCCAAACATCAGCCAGGCCCAGGGGAGCATCCGCTCGGCAACCAGGTAGAATTCCCCCGCAACCATTATCATTACTCCCACCGGATTGAGGAGATGTGAACATGCGCTGGCAAAACCGTCGTGAGAGCAACAATGTCGAGGATCGCCGCCAACAGGGGGGCGGCAACGGAGGGGGGCTGCCCATCGGCGGCAAGGGACGCTTGATCCTGCTGGTGGTGGTCATGGTTGCCGGCTACTACGGGGTGGATCTCAGCCCGCTGCTCAACGGCACGGATCCCAGTCAGTCGGTGGCGCAGCAACCCGCTCCCAACAAGCAGGGCACAGCCCCCGCCAATGACGAGCTGGCGCGTTTCACCTCGGTGATGCTGGCCTCGACCGAAGATACCTGGGAGCAGATCTTCCAGGCATCCGGCAGCCAGTATCAGCCCCCCAAGCTGGTGCTCTATCGCGGCGCGACTCGCACCGGTTGCGGTCAGGGCCAGTCGGTGATGGGGCCCTTCTACTGCCCGGCTGACAAGTCCGTCTATATCGATCTCTCCTTCTATCAGGACATGAAGACCAAGCTGGGGGCCGATGGCGACTTCGCCCAGGGTTATGTGGTCGCTCATGAAGTGGGTCATCACGTCCAGAATCTGCTCGGTATCTCTACCAAGGTACGCAAACAGCAGCAGGGGCTGAGCCAGGTTCAGCAGAACCAGCTGTCGGTCAGGCTGGAGTTGCAGGCTGACTGCTTCGCCGGGGTCTGGGGACATCAGATGGAACGCGAGCAGATACTCGAGCGCGGTGATCTGGAAGAGGCGCTCAATGCCGCCCAGGCCATTGGGGACGATCGCCTGCAGCAGCAAGGCCAGGGGCGCGTGGTGCCAGACAGCTTCACCCATGGCAGCTCGGCCCAGCGCCTAGAGTGGTTCAAGCGCGGCTTCGACAGCGGCGATCCTGGTCGTTGCAACACCTTCGCCAATCGCTGACTGGATGGAAAAAAGGGCCGGATCCCGCCAGGATCCGGCCCTTTTGCCATCTCGAGCCCGCTCGGGCGAACTAGCCAGGCGGAGGGTTGATGGCATCGGCGGGCAGCAGATCGGTGAACACGAAGCCGTCCCGGATCACCGTCTCACCGACCAGGATCTCGAGGGGCCGCAGGAACATGGGGCCATCGACCGCCAGGGTGTGAAACTCCCCCCGCTCGCCGCAAGGATCCACATCCGCAGGCAGTGCCGCCAGCAGCGCCTCATCAAAGCCATGCCCCCCCAGGCTGGCAGGCAACTTGCCCGGATCCAGCGTGCTGATATGGGCCCTGAGCCCGGCCGCCATCATCTCCCTTGCCAGCAGACGGGTATCGCTGCCCCAGAGTGGGAACAGCGCCGTGATGCCCGTACTGGCCAGTTGTTGCTCACGATAGGCCCTGACGTCCTCCAAAAAGAGATCGCCAAACGCCATGTGGGTGATGCCCCGAGCCCGCACCCCGGCGACAAATTCCCCCATGATGCGGGCATACTCTTCGTTGCTGCACGGCCAGGGCAGCATGATCTCGGTGAGCGGTAGGCCGACGCACTGCGCCTGGCGCTGCAGCAATTCGCGCCGCACCCCATGCATGGCCACCCGTTCGAATGCCTGATTCAGGGTGCAGAACAGGCCCACCACCTCAAAGTCGGGATCCTGACGCAGTCGATGCAGGGCCCAGGCGCTGTCCTTGCCGCTGCTCCAGGAGAGCAGGACCTGTGTAGGGGGCCTATCCATTTCGTTCATTCGCTTCTCTCTTCATGGTCAACACGAGGTTGCAAGACTGTATTGCACATTGTGCGATTTACAGCTGGGGACACAAAAGCATACTCTCGACGCTGAGCGTATCCCCGTGAGCGGGGAACAATAACTAAAAAAATGATGGGGAAACATAAGGATATGACAACAGCCACGCATGCTGATGGCCACACCCGCCCACTGAACCGGCAGGATTACAAGACCCTGAGCCTGGCGGCGCTGGGCGGCGCCCTCGAATTTTACGACTTTATCATCTTCGTCTTCTTCGCCGTGGTGATAGGCGAGCTCTTCTTCCCACCCGATATCCCCGAGTGGCTGCGCCAGTTCCAGACCTTCGGCATCTTCGCCGCTGGCTACCTGGCCCGCCCTCTCGGCGGCATCATCATGGCGCACTTTGGCGATCTCATCGGCCGCAAACGCATGTTCACCCTGAGCATACTGCTGATGGCCTTGCCGACCCTGTTGATCGGCTTGCTGCCTACCTATGCCACCCTCGGCATTGCAGCCCCGCTGCTGTTGCTGCTGCTGCGGATCCTGCAAGGGGCCGCCATCGGCGGCGAAGTGCCGGGGGCCTGGGTCTTCGTGGCCGAGCACGTGCCCGCCCGCCGGGTTGGCCTCGCCTGTGGCACCCTCACCGCCGGCCTGACCGCGGGCATACTGCTCGGTTCTCTGGTGGCCACCGCCATCAACCGCGGTATGAGCCCGAGCGATGTCAGCGACTGGGGTTGGCGCCTGGCCTTCATCCTTGGCGGTCTGTTCGGCATCGTCGCCATGTACCTGCGCCGCTGGCTGCACGAGACCCCGGTATTTGCCGAGATGCAGGCCAACAAGGCCCTGGCCGCCGAACTGCCGCTCAAGACGGTGCTGCGTGAGCACAAAGGCAGCGTGCTGATCTCCATGCTGCTGACCTGGCTGCTCTCCGCCGGCATAGTGGTAGTGATCCTGATGACCCCCTCCTATCTGCAGAAGCTGCATGGGGTCAGTCCGGCCGATGCGCTGTCAGCCAACTCCCTGGCCATCGTCGCCCTGACTCTGGGCTGCATCTGCTATGGCCGTCTCATCGACAGCCTGGGCAGCGGCCCCACCTTCATGCTGGGCTCCCTGCTGCTGGCGGTGGCCAGCTACAGCTTCTATCACGGTCTGCTGGGCGGGACTGAACAGCTGATCCCTCTCTACACCCTGGTCGGTTTCGCGGTCGGCATTGTCGGCGCTGTCCCCTATGTGATGGTGAATGCCTTCCCGGCCGTGGTGCGCTTCTCCGGGCTGTCGTTCTCCTACAATGTGGCCTACGCCATCTTCGGCGGCCTGACCCCCATGCTGGTCACCCTCTGGATGAAGGATGACGTGCTGGCTCCTTCTCACTATGTGGTGGCCTTGTCACTCCTGGGTTTCCTGCTCGGCCTCTTCCTCTGGCTACGAGATCGCAGCGCGCGTCAGAGTGCCCCCCAGGTCGCATAAAGCCTCCTGGAGAACGCCAGAAGCCCCGCCATGGCGGGGCTTCTTTATGCTGTGTCCATCGAGTGAAAGCGGCATAATATAAGCACTTCTGATGCCGGGGCAGGCCATTTCGTCCCGCGCCACCACCATCCTAACGAGGCTACTCATGTTTTTTCAGGTTGTACTGCTGACCCTGCTGGCCCTGTTGCCCATGGTAAACCCGCCGACCACGGCGACCCTGCTGCTGGGTCTGAGCAAGGGCATGTCCCGGGAGCATGTACGCCGCCAGATCAATCTCGCGGCCATCTATCTGTTTGCCACCCTCTGCGTCAGCTTCTTCATCGGCTCTTCCATCCTCGACTTGTTCGGTATCTCCATACCGGGACTGCGCCTGGCCGGCGGCCTCATCATCGGCTTCATCGGTTTTCGCATGCTGTTTCCGGCCCCGCCCCAGGCCGGTGAGACGGACACCAATCAGAGCATCGCCTTCGTGCCGCTTACCATGCCCAGCATGTGCGGCCCTGGCACCATGGCGCTGGTGATCAGTGGCGCCGCCCAGATTGCGGATCTCTCCACAGAGACTCCCCGCCTCCCCATCTACGGCGGGGTTGTGGTCGCCTTCGCCCTGATGAGTCTGTTCAGCTGGGCCGTGCTCAAGCTGGCGGATCCCGTCTGCAAGCTGCTGGGTGAAACAGGCATCGATGCCATGACCCGCATCATGGGCTTCTTGCTGGTCTGCATGGGGATGCAGTTCTGCATCAACGGCATCAAGGAGGTCGCCCAGGATCCGGTATTCCACTCGGCACCCTCCGCCCAGCAGGCTCCCGCCCCCTTGTCGGAGCGGCTACCCGCCAAACCATGATCGTCAGTGTTACCCAATGCAAAACCCCGGCCTGAGCCGGGGTTTTTTATGGTCATGAGCGCCAGCATCCAGACTTACTGGGTACCGCCCACAGTGAGCTGATCCAGCTTGAGGGTCGGCTGACCGACCCCAACCGGCACACTCTGCCCCTCCTTGCCACAGACGCCAACCCCGCGATCCAGCGCGAGATCCCGGCCCACCATGGAGACCTGGCTCATGGCTTCCGGGCCATTGCCAATCAGGGTGGCCCCCTTGATGGGGGTGGTTATCCTGCCATCCTCGATGAGATAGGCCTCGGAGGCGGAGAAGACGAACTTGCCGGAGGTGATATCCACCTGGCCGCCGCCAAAGTTGGGGGCATAGATGCCCTTCTTGACCGAGGCGATGATCTCCGCAGGATCATACTGACCCGCCAGCATGTAGGTATTGGTCATGCGGGGCATCGGCAGGGCGGCATAGGATTCACGACGACCATTGCCCGTCGGCGCGACCCCCATCAGGCGGGCATTCTGCTTGTCTTGCAGATAACACTTGAGGATCCCGTTCTCGATCAGCATGTTGTAGCCGCCGGGAACCCCTTCATCATCGATGCTAACCGAGCCGCGACGCCCCTGCAGGGTGCCATCATCGACGATGGTGCAGTGTTTGGAGGCGACCTGCTCACCGATACGACCGGCGAAAGCGGAGGATCCCTTGCGGTTGAAGTCCCCCTCCAGGCCGTGGCCCACCGCCTCGTGCAGCAGCACACCGGGCCAACCGGAACCCAACACCACCGGCATGGTACCGGCCGGGGCATCGATGGCCTCCAGATTGACCAGCGCCTGGCGTACCGCTTCGCGCACGAAGCCGAAAGCCCGGCTCTCAAGGCCATCGAGTTCCAGGAACCAGTCATAACCAAAGCGGCCACCACCACCGGCGCTGCCCCGTTCGCGGCGCTCGCCCCGTTCCGCCAGCACTGTTACCGAGAGGCGCACCAGAGGGCGAATGTCGGCGGCCAGGGTGCCATCAGTGGCCGCCACCAGGATCTCTTCATAGACCCCATTGATGGAGGCCATCACCTGCGTCACCGTCGGATCCAGACTGCGGGCAAACTTGTCCATCTGCTCGAGCAGGGCAATCTTCTGGTGCTTGTCCAGGGTCTGCAAAGGATCCAGGGCGGGATAGAGCAGGTTGGCCGAGGTTCTGGCCCAGGCCTTCACCTTGCCCTGACTGCCTGCGGCGGCGATGCCACGGGCGGCGGTCACGGATTGCTCCAAAGCGCGCAGACTCAGCTCATCGGAGTAGGCGAAGCCGGTCTTCTCACCGCTGACGGCACGCACCCCGACCCCCTGGTCGATGTTGTAACTGCCGTCTTTGACGATGCCATCTTCCAGCATCCAGGACTCATGCCAGCTGCGCTGGAAATAGAGATCGCCAAACTCCACCTGGTGGCTCATCAGGCTGCCGAGCAGCTGTTGCAAGCGGCCTTCATCCAGCCCATTGGGCGCCAGCAGGGAGGCACTCACCTGATTCAATAGACTCAATCTTTCTCTCCACTCTCGATGCGAGACGTCGTAACGGTGAATTCATCCGGTGTGGCCCGGTGACAAGTTCGTATTCGTAGGGTGCAATGAACAAAGTGAACTGCATCGCCAACCCAAACATAGACACAGGTGCAATGCGCTTCGCTTGTTGCACCCTACGTCAATCAAGCAACCGGGCGTGGTGCACTATCGGCAAACGACTGCG
Source organism: Aeromonas rivuli (assembly GCF_000820045.1). GTDB lineage: Bacteria > Pseudomonadota > Gammaproteobacteria > Enterobacterales > Aeromonadaceae > Aeromonas > Aeromonas rivuli. The sequence continues at coordinate 226,402 of NZ_CDBJ01000100.1, forward strand.
TTTTAGTTCTTCACCTCTTCACCACACCATCAGAGCAAGCGGGCGTGTTGCAGCACGGGCATGGTGCGTTTCAATTCGTCGACAAGCCCGGGATCCATCTTCACCAGCACTGTGGCGGGGCCCGCATCCTGGCAGGCCAACACCCGCCCCCAGGGATCGATGATCATGCTATGGCCCCAGGTCTGGCGGCCCGTCTCGTGGCTGCCGCCCTGATTGGCCGCCACCACATAACACTGGTTCTCGATGGCGCGGGCCCGCAGCAGCGGCTCCCAGTGCGCCTCCCCCGTCACGGCGGTAAAGGCGGCAGGCACCAGCAACACCCGGGCCCCCTGGGCGCTCAGCCGACGATAGAGCTCGGGAAAGCGCAGATCATAACAGATAGAGAGGCCGAGGGGGCCAAAGGGCGAGTCAGTCAGGCTGACCTCCCGACCCGGGCTGAAGGTCTCGGACTCCCGGTAGCGACCATGGTTGTCCGCCACATCCACATCGAACAGATGGATCTTGTGATAGTGACCTCGGCGGGCCCCCGCCGGATCGAACACCAGGGAGCTGGTGTGGATATGGCTCGAGCCCGGGATCCGAGTCGGCATGGCACCAGCCACCAGCCAGATGCCATGCTCCTGAGCCCAGCTGGCCAACTGGGACTGAATGGGCCCCTCGCCAAGGCGCTCGGCCCCATCGAGATAACCCTGCCGTTCGCCAAACAGGGCGAAGTTCTCCGGCAGCAGCACCAGCAAGGGGCGCGCCGGGGGGAGCTCGGCCAGCAAGCGGGCAATCTGCGCCCTGTTATCGGCCCAGTGTCGTCCCGAGATCAACTGCATTGCGCATAGCCACATGACTCACTCCTTGTTCATCATCCGGATGGGGTCTCAACGCTGGGACGGGCCATCATGCTTGGGGTTGAGCAGGAAGGGGCTCACCTCGTTGGGGGGCAGGGTTGGCGCTACCTGCTCCACCGCCTGCTTCTGATCCTGATTGAGCTTGATCATGGCCCTGTCCCGTCCCGCCTCGATAAGCTTGGGATCGTCGATGGGACCTGAGACCCGAAAATCGATGCGGGTGATGACGTCTACCACGGGCTCGAGCAGCTTGGAGAGCGCCAACACGTAGAGCCCTGTGATGGGGGTCAACGAGAAGGCCGCCACCACCGGCAATGTGCCCCCCAGGTTGGGGGAAAAACTCAGCTCATAATCGATGTGCCAACGGACCAGATCCAGCACCCCTTCGCCTCTGAGATTACCCGCGGCGCCCTTCATGTAGAAGTCATTGTTGTGCACTATGCCCTTGTCGATCTTGGCGGTGGCGGACATGGACTCAAAATAGAAGCCCTTGTCGAACACGTCGCGAAAATCGAGGCGCAGCTTGCGCAGGATCGAATCCAGACTGAGCAGAGAGAGCAACCGGGCGCCCTTGTCGTTCACCTCACGCAGGGTGCCGCCTTCCAGCTGGTACTCGGCCGTGCCGTTCAGGCTTGCCAGGTTGAGTCGATAAGGTACATCCTGCCAGCTGAGACTCGCCTTGGCCTTGGCGGGTGCATCGCCGATGGGGGAGGTGTAACCGAGCCGCTTGAGCAGCAGCTCGCTGTTTTTGCTGTTTATCTCCAGCCGGGCCTGGGTCTGCATGCCGCTGGCACTCGCTATCCAGTCGGCACTGCCGCTGAGCTGGCTGTTCGCCAGTCGCATGTCGAGCCCCTTGAGGCTTACCTTGCCGGGGGCTGGCACCAGCTCTCCCTTGACCGCTCCCAGGGGCAAGCTGCCAAAACGGCAATCCAGGCAGCTGAACCTGAGCCAGGGCATGGCGTCCATGATGGCCCTGTCTTGACTGGCATCGGCACCGGGTCGCAAGTCCTGGCTATTGCCGGACCAGTGAATACGGGCAAACTGGGCATCGACCGGCTGACTGTCCGCCAGGGGGAGTCGCACTACCCCCATCACATCGGGGCTGTCGATCATCACCTCGGTCGCCCCGGCGACGGGCCCGACCGTGAAGTGCACGGCCTTGAGCAGGGCACTGCCCAGACTCGCCTGTGCCAGCTGGCCATCCACCCACCAATCTGACGGCAAGAAGGCTGGCCCCACCAGGGCCGGGCTCTGGTCTCCGTGCTCCGGTAACCAGCGATTGAGCTTGGCAAGCCAGCCTGCCACATCGGCATTGGGCTGGTTGATGGCGATCAGCATGGGCTTGTCGCGCAGCGCCCTGCTACCGGCGCCGCCCACGTCCAGCCGCAAGCGGCTCAGATAGGGGCTGGCTTCGCCATAGACCAGGCTACTTTGCAGCGCGACATCTGTGCCCAGGGCGCCATGGATCTCGGCCACCCCGCTCTGCCCTCGTACCGTGACGTTAAGGGGTTGGCGCGCCCCAGCCGCCTTGTTGAGGGGGGCAGGCAACTCCAGGGCCATGCCCTGCAGATCCGAATCGAGTTCGAGCTGGAAGTTAAAGGGTTTACCCCCTGGCAGGTTCAGCGCCAGCTTGCCGCGCCAGTCGCTGCGTCCTCGCAAGATGGCCAGGTCGCCTATCTGCTTTGGCTGGCGGGCGCTGTCCCAATTCCCTTTGAAATCAAGGTCAACCTTATAGACCCCAGGCTGCTGCCTGCCGTGATAATCCAGAGTCAAGGGCTGGTCCCAGAGTCTGGCCTTGAGCCCCTTGAAGCGGGTCTGGGCATTGTCATACTCGAGGCGGCCCTGCACCTGTTCCAGAGGCAGGTTCAGGGAGGCAACCCGCACCTTGTTGCCATCGAAATCTGCGTGGCCCTCGGCCTTGACCTCCCCCTTGCCATCCAGGGGAATGTCGAGCTTGACCGTCCCCTTGAGCGGGCCGCGCACTTCCAGCTCGCCCAGGGCCTGACCGACCGAGTCCTTCAGGGGCGAGGCTTGCAGGTAGTCGCTGATGGCCTTGCCTTCCCCCGCCACCTTGGCGTCTATGTAGAGATGGGCACCGGGGTAGAGATCCGGGATCCAGGCATGGACATCGTCCGATCCCGCCTTGCCGAGCCGGGTAGCGTGGCTGCGCATATCCAGGCTGGCATTCTGAAACAGCAAGTCTATCTGCAAGTCGGTGAGAGGCTGCCAGCCGGGATCGAACTGGAAGCGCGCCCGCTCGAGGGGCACGGCCGCCTGGAAGATGCCCTCTCCCTTGGCATAAGGGAAGTCCTTGAACTCGCCATACCAGAGCAGGTCGGCCCCCTTGGCCTGACCGCCCTGAATGGCAGCGCTCAGGTAATCGACCAGGCTCTTGCCCATCACGGCAAGGGGGAAGTAGCCATCGGCGTGGGCCGCATTCTTGACGTCAACATGGCCGGTCAGGGCAAGGAAGGGATGTTCGAACAAATCGAGTCGAAAACGGCTGCTCAGGCTCAAGTCAGGGTTATCGAGGAGAATATCCTGACCGTAGAGCACCCAACCCTCCGGGTCGCGCCACCAGTCGAGGCGGGCCGAGAAGTCATCGATTGGGATGACGCGCTTGAAGTGACGGGCCGGATCCAGCTTGTCCTTGCTCATCCGCAGTCGGGCGCTGCCGCCGGTCGGAGTGAGCCAGAACTCGCCGTTCAGATCCTGCACACCGGGCACATCCTGCCACGCCTTGAGTTTGAGGTGAGCAAGATCCCCCCGCAGCGAGAGTCCCTGCCAATCTCCGGCGGCTTGCAAAAACAGCTCCTTGATCTCCCCCTCGGGCTGGGTCTGCTTGAGGGTCTCGGTCAACGCGGGGTAGAGGCCAGAGACCAGCTGGCTCAGGCTGGCCGCCTGCTTGAGATCCACGGCGGGCACATAACCCTGGATCCGGTCGCCGATGCGCTCGAGTTGCAACCTGCTGCGCAGCCAGGGTTTGCCGTCGAGCTTGAAGGTCATTTCGTGGCTGGCCAGTTGCCAGTCATCCCCGTCCCGACGCAGCTGCACTTTACCGCCCTGCAGACCCAGATGGTGCGTCTCGCCCTGTTTGGGATCTTTCCAGATGAGGTAGTTGTTACCAAACGCGAGCAGGGAGTCGCCAATCTGGCCACCGGCGAAGCTGCTCCAGAGCTGGAAGTCGAGCTGGCCGTCAACCTTGGGCTCACCGGTATGGATGCGGGCCAGCAGCGGGCCCAGATCGAGCTGCTTGGCGCCAAGGTAGAGCTGCCCCTCCAGCCTGTCGAAGCTGCGTGCCGGGTTGGTGACATCCAGGATCAGATCCAGGGTGCTATCCCCCACCCCGTTGACCAGATACGCCTTGCCCACCCCCTGGTGGCGCTTGCCGCTGTTGCGCCAGCGCAAGTTGGCCACATCCAGCGCCCGCACCGCGCCCAGGGCAGTGGTGATGCTGACGCGGGTGTTGTGCACATCGAAGGTGTCGAGCTGGGTCAGCAAGAAACGCAGCAGGGCCCGCTGCTGGTCATGGGGCTTCTCTTTCTGCTCCACGGCGGGCTGGCTCAGATCAAGGTGGATATCGCCATCGCTCAGTTGCAACTCGCCAAACACGGGCCTCAGCCGCTGCAGAGATTGCCAGAAATCGAGGTGAGCCCAGACTTTGCCGAGGCGAATGGCAAAACGCCCCGAATCCGGGGCTATGGTGAAGTTGGTCAGGGCCAAGGCGGGGCCGCTCTGGGTCCAGTCCAGGCCGACGGCGTCGACGCTGGCCTCCAGCTGGCTGCCCGCGAGCAGATGATCGAGCAGGGCCTGGCGATGCTGGTTGATCAGAGGGCCGCCAAGGCGCACCAGGCTGACCAGCAGCGCCAGCAGCACGAAGCAGACTCCGAGGGCCAGCCAGCCCCGACTCAACCAGCGGTGGATCACTACATCATCACCACATCAAACTGTTCCTGACCACATAGCGGCTCGCTGATGAGTCGCACCTGCTTGCCGATGAACACCTCCAGCTCGGCCAGGCTGTGGGACTCCTCCCCGCGCAGATAGTCCGCCACGGCAGGGGCCGAATAGACGGTGAACTGATCGGCATCGTAGGCACGGTTGACGCGGATGATCTCCCGCAGGATCTCGAAGCAGACCGACTCCACCGTCTTGACCCGGCCGCGCCCCTTGCACTCGGGGCACTCGGAGCAGAGCACATGCTCCAGGCTCTCCCGGGTGCGCTTGCGGGTCATCTCCACCAGGCCGAGCTGGGAGAAGCCGTTGACGTTGGTCTTGGCCCTGTCTTTGGCCAGGGCCAGCTCCAGGCTGTGCAGCACCCGGCGCCTGTGATCCTCGGACTGCATGTCGATGAAGTCGATGATGATGATGCCGCCGAGGTTGCGCAGCCGCAGATGACGGGCGATGGCGGCGGTGGCCTCGACGTTGGTGTTGAAGATGGTCTCTTCCAGATTGCGGTGGCCGACGAAGGCGCCGGTGTTGATGTCCACCGTGGTCATGGCTTCGGTCTGGTCGATGATGAGGTAGCCGCCGGATTTCAGCTCCACCTTGCGCTCCAGGGCGCGCTGGATCTCGTTCTCCACGTCATAGAGATCGAAGATGGGCGACTCCCCCGCATAGGACTCCAGCTTGCTGGCAAGCTCGGGCACATACTCCTCGGTGAAGCGTTTGAGCGCCTCGAAGCTCTGCCTGGAATCGACCCGGATCTTGTCGAGCTCGGCACCGACGAAGTCACGCACCACCCGAAAGGCGAGGCTGGGATCTTCATAGAGGATCTTGCAGGGGGGGTACTTGTGTTTGCGCTCCAGGATCTTGCGCCACAGCCGTTTCAGGAAGGCGGCATCCTGCTCGAGTTCCTGCTCCCCCACCCCTTCGGCGGCGGTGCGGATGATGTAGCCGCCCAGATCGTCCACATAGCCGGCCACGGTGCGCTTGAGGCGCTCACGTTCGGCCTCGGATTCGATCCGCTGGGAGACACCGACGTGGGCGCTGCCCGGCATAAACACCAGATAACGGGACGGCAGGGTGATGTCGGTGGTGAGACGGGCGCCCTTGGTGCCCAGGGGATCTTTGACCACCTGCACCATGATGTCCTGCCCCTGACGGACCAGCTCGGCGATGTTGCCCGCCTGGAACTGCTCCTTCTCCTTGACCGCCACGCACTCGGTGTGGGGCACTATGTCGGAGGCGTGCAGGAAGGCGGCCTTGTCCATGCCGATGTCGACGAAGGCCGCCTGCATGCCAGGCAGCACCCGGCTGATCTTGCCCTTGTAGATGTTGCCCACTATGCCACGCTTGGCTTGGCGCTCTACGTGCACTTCTTGCAGCAAGCCATTCTCGACCAAGGCGACCCGGGTCTCTGAGGGAGTGACGTTTACCAGCAGTTCTACCGACATAAGTTACCTTGTCTGTTCTAGTTTTGAATTCTGGGCAGCCCATCCGGAACAGGGGCGGAGGTAACAGGGTAAACGCGGAGAGAGACTCAGCCCGCCTGTTCCAGATGTGCCTTGATCAACAGATCCGTCTCCAGCAAGGGCAGGCCGACCACGGCGCTGTAACTGCCCTCGATGCGGCTGACAAACTTGCCAGCTATCCCTTGGATACCATAAGCCCCGGCCTTGTCACAGGGCTCACCGGTGCGCCAATAGGCCTCAATCTCGCTCTCATCCAGCTTGCGAAAGGCCACATTGGTGGTCACCAGTCGCACGTCACAACGCTCTTTCGTCGCCAGGGCCACCGCCGTCATCACCTGATGCACCCGACCGGAGAGTGCCTCCAGCATGTCTTTGGCATCGAGCAGGTCGGAGGGCTTCTCCAGCACCCGATCCCCCAGCACCACTATGGTGTCGGCACCCAGCACCGGCAATGCGGTCGGGGCCGCTGCCACACCGGCCATCGCCTTGTCACGGGCGAGGCGGCAGACGTAATCCTGGGGCTTCTCCCCCTCGAGACGCTGTTCCGGCACATCCAGCCTGAGTACCTCAAAGCGGTAAGCGAGTTGGGTCAGCAGTTCCCTGCGACGGGGAGAGCCAGAGGCGAGATAGAGTTGCAGTTCGTTATGTTTGCTCATAATCACTTGATATTAAAGCGGCGGCGCACTTTACGCAGCACCAGAAACACCCAAGGCCATATTAACATCGTGGAGAGGGTGGACCAGAAATAGGCCAGATTGAGGCTGGCACGACCAAACAGATGCTCGGACCAGAAGATGGCGACCTTACCCACCAGGGAGAGCAGACCTATGATGAGGGCTTGCTGCCAGAGGGAGAAGTTGCGGATCTTCTGGAACTGGAAGGCAGCCAGATAGGTGGTGATGGCCATGGCCATGGCCCGCACCCCGAGCGTGCTGCCCAGCAGCACGTCCAGCAGCAGGCCAGCCACCCAGGCGGTGCCGACATTGGCCCTGTGGGGCAAGGCCAGCGCCCAGTAAATGAGTACCATGGCGAGCCAGTCCGGCCGGAAGGGCTCGAACTGAAAAGGGAGCGGCATGATGGAGAGGCTCAGGGCCAACATGACCGAGACCCAGATCCAGAGTCGCCCGCTAGCGGGTTCCAGCATCAGCGGGTCGCCCCCGCGGCCGAGGTCGCGGGCGCAGCGGCCTCTTCGTCGTGGACTTCGGGCTTCTTGTCAGTCCAGAGCAGCAAGAGGTAACGCAATCTGTCCAGCGCCACCAGGGGCTTGGCCTCTATCTGGGCGAAGGGCTTGCCCTCCACATAGTCAGAGCGGGTCACGGTCGCCACCGGATAACCTTCCGGGAAGCGGCCACCCAGGCCCGAGGTGACCAGCAGATCGCCGACCTGGACGTCGGTGTTGCGCGGCAGGTTGCGCAGCTCCAGCTTGTCCAGCTCGCCGCTGCCGGAAGCGATGGCGCGCAGATCATTGCGCAGCACCCGTACCGGAATGCCGTGGCTGGTATCGGTGATGAGCAGCACCCGACTGGTGGTCGAGCCCACGTGCAGCACCTGACCTATCACCCCCTGATCGTTGATCACCGGCTGGCCGTTATAGACGCCATCCAGTGCCCCCTTGTTGATCAGCACCTGATGGCTGAAGGGGTCTGAATCCACCGACAGCAGCTCGGCCACCATCTTGCGGGACTCGTTATGCACGGGAGAGCCAAGCAATTCCCGCAGCCGCTGATTCTCATGCTCCAGATGATCCAGCTTGAGCAGACGGGAACGCAGGGTGAACAACTGCTGTTCTTGCTGCTTGGTCTGTTCGATGAGACTGGATCGGGTCTGCACCTGGGTCGACATGGTGTCGAGCAGGGAGCTGGGGGCATTGGCGATATATTGCAGCGGGCTGACGAGGGAGCTCAGATAGACGCGGACGTGCGTGAACACACCGAAGCGGGAATCCGCAACGATGGCAGCAACCGAGATGATGACGGCGAGAAACAACCGTAACTGAAGCGAAGGGCCTCTACCAAAAATGGGTTTCATGTGTCGTCAAAAAAGAGCCGGCGCTCGGCCGGCTTTGGGTCTTATTCGTAGTGGAACAGGTCGCCACCGTGCATGTCGATCAGCTCCAGCGCCTTGCCGCCGCCACGGGCGACACAGGTGAGGGGATCTTCAGCCACGACGACCGGGATGCCAGTCTCTTCCATCAGCAGACGGTCGATGTCCTTAAGCAGTGCGCCACCACCGGTCAGCACCATGCCGCGCTCGGAGATGTCGGACGCCAGTTCCGGCGGGGACTGCTCCAGGGCCACCATGACGGCGGAGACGATACCGGACAGCGGCTCTTGCAGCGCTTCCAGGATCTCGTTGGAGTTCAGGGTGAAGCTGCGCGGTACCCCTTCGGCCAGATTGCGACCGCGGACTTCGATCTCGCGCACCTCTTCGCCCGGGTAGGCGGAGCCTATCTCGTGCTTGATGCGCTCGGCGGTGGCTTCACCGATCAGGCTGCCGTAGTTGCGGCGCACGTAGCTGATGATGGCTTCGTCGAACTTGTCGCCACCGATCCGCACGGACTGGGAGTAGACCACGCCGTTCAGGGAGATGATGGCCACTTCTGTGGTACCACCACCGATATCGACCACCATGGAGCCGGTCGCTTCGGAGACCGGCAAGCCGGCACCGATGGCGGCAGCCATGGGTTCATCGATCAGGTAAACCTCACGGGCGCCGGCGCCCAGTGCGGATTCCTTGATGGCGCGACGCTCTACCTGAGTGGAGCCGCAGGGTACGCACACCAGCACACGGGGGCTGGGGCGGAAATAGTTGTTGTCATGCACTTGTTTGATGAAGTGCTGCAACATCTTCTCGGTCACGTAGAAGTCGGCGATGACGCCATCTTTCATCGGACGGATGGCGGAGATGTTGCCTGGGGTACGGCCCAGCATCTGCTTGGCGGCATGACCGACGGCAGCGACCGATTTGGCGTTCCCGCGCTCTTGGCGAATGGCGACAACTGAGGGTTCGTTAAGGACGATCCCTTGATCTTTTACGTAGATCAGGGTGTTGGCAGTTCCCAAGTCGATCGACAGATCGTTGGAAAAGACGCCTCTGAGCTTTTTGAACATGGCTACGGGAAATCCTAAGAATTTGGAGGTGCGGAAAACCGGCTAACTTTACCAATGCCCACCCCAATCGGCAAGCGCTCAAACTGTCACCAATCAATCAAGCGCGACAAAAATGCGAGTCATCACTCACTGGCCCAAGCCGACAAACACTAAGAAACAAGGAGATAAGCCGCACACTCATGCCAAACAGCCCCGATCCTCGCCCGCATATCCATTTCAGGGCATCACTTCCCGGCGATAAATAATTCTGTCATTACCGCGACCAATCCCGAAAATCGCCATGCCATCCAGACTGTCAGGGTCGGAAAGCCAGAGCGGCCGCCGTCCTGGTTGAAGTTCTGACTCGGGCTGCTGGCTCAGATCGATACGGAAAGGAATGCGCACCGCTCTCTCCGGGGCGGCAAACTGGAAACCTATCTCACCCTCGTGGGCCATCGCCGTCATGGCTCCCGGCGCCGTTTCGCCAAGTCCGAGCCGGATCTTGACGTTGGACCCCAGGTCAAGATCCCCGCTCCCTGCATCGAAGTGCTGACTACTATCGGTAAACACGACCCCTTCATCCAGCAGAGAGAGCCGAGTGCATTGGTCAGCCCACTGCCTGTGCCAGTTACCCGCTTCATGATATTGCAGCTCCAGCAGCACCGTCAGCGGCGCCGAAGCGACCCCCTGCACCGTACCGGCCTGTATCCGGCCGAAATAGGCCTCCATGGGCCGGTTATCTATCAGCCGGGCATTGCAGCCCGACCCGCTGCAGGGCCCCACCTGCTGGGCATTGAAATCCGGGGCCGCGATCAGGGTCCTTTCGCCATCGCCGTCCTGCATATAGAGACCAAACAGCAGCGCGCGGTAGGGGCCATCGGGCTGGGTATCGGACAGCCTCACAAACTCGGTCGGCCCGATGAAGTCGGCCTTCCCCGCCTCCCAGAGCAGTGGCCCCAGGCTGCGCAGCCGGGCAGAGAGCGAGACCCCATCGCTGTTGTTGGCCGTGGTCAGATAGGCATTCCCCTTGGCGAAGTCCCCCCAATAGTTTTGCGTCACGGCGCCCGCCTGATTGCGGGCCTGAATGTGCAACTCGGTATTGAAGGGTTGCCCCATATAGGAGAAATCACCGCAGGCAGGCAGGATGTCGCCGCTGACCAGATTGAAATCCACCGGAATAAAGCGCCCCACCGGCACGCTGCTGGCGGCGGGTATGGTGTAGCCGAAATAGCCCGTTGATGCAGACGTTGCCACTGGCGGCGTCGCCACCATGCTGAATACCCCGACCTCGTTGACCGACTGACTGATGACGTTGAGGTTATTGCTGCCCTTCACATTGGAGTGGTCATAGCGGGGTGTGCCGACCGCCGCCTCCACCCCGGGTTTGGGGGCCATCAGCGTGCTGCCGAGGGCAATATTGGCCAGCGCGAAGTTGGGGGTCGCCAGATTGTCGCGGCACAAGTCTTGGTCATCATCGGACTGCCAGGCCACCCCTTTGATATCCAGCTGGAACACCTCGCCGGTCTTCTTGAACACCGGGCAACTGGCGTAATCAGCATTGGTCTCATTGGCACTGGGGACGCATTCCCCTTGTGGAGCCTTGATGCAGAGCCCCACCGGACGGCTGACAAAGAGATCTGACCCTGTCATCAGCAGCCCCGCCGTATCGCCACTGCCATCGTGGCGGGCATTGAGTTGCATCTTGCCTGCATCCGGATAGTTGACCGTCAGAGTCGTCTCCCCTTGGGCATTGAAGGTCAGCGTCTGCGGGCTAGCCTGTCCGGCCGTCTGACTCGTGGCGATGGCGCTACCGTTGACCATGACCTTGCTGCCAAAGGTGTTGCTCATCGGAGTGACGTAGCCACTCCAGAAGCTGACCGGCTTGCTCACATTGGCAAAACCGGGCACACACTGCTGGCTCGCATTGTCCTTCTTGACCGCCTTCATCACCACATCCTGCGGCTTGTTGGCCAGGGTGTCCTGCACATCGAACACAAAACCACTGTCGGCAAAATTGAGGGTGCAAGCGGCGGTACTGAGCGCCCCTGCCCCTGCCCGGCACAAAGTAGTGCCGGGGGAACCGGTGGCCGGTGTAGAACCACTGACGCCAACCGTCACGGCCCCCACCGTATTGCTCCTCAGTTGCAAGGTGGTGGAGCCATTGCTGAAGCTCACCTGATTACCGCCAATCCAGCTCGCGGTGGTGGTGGCAGGGAGCAAGGTCGCACTGACCGGATCCGTGAACAGCTGGCTGCAGCTGGCATTGGCACAGGCCCGGATGGTCAGGGTCTCCGGGTTGCAGGTCAGGGCATTGCCGCTGTGGTCAAATTCGAAGTGATCGATCAGGGCATTGACCGGCGGTGACGGCTTGTCGTTGATCGCCGTGGAGCCTGTCATGAACAGGGAACGGCTGGTTGTTCTGCCGTTGATGACGCTGGAGCCATTCATGCTCAGAGACTTATCCGAATACACCAGTCCATTGATAAGACTATTCCCATTCAAATTGATATCGGCATAGCCAAACAGCAGCACTGACCCCAGGTTGTCCGGATTGAGGCGTCCATCGTTCAACGCGGCTTGCCCATTTACAAAAATACGCACGGCGCCCTGTGTTTCAATCACCCCTCCCTGGTTGATAGTCAAGCTGCCAATCCAGTAATCCCCGGCAGGCAGAATGACCTTGGCCCCTCCTCCTATGGCGAGGCTCTCAATCCGATATTCATTACGGGCAGAGGAGAATGTCAGGGTACAGGCGCTGTAGAGACTGATCGCACCGAACTGATATTGGCTGGTACTGCCCATGGTCAACTGTTGCCCCGCGTTACAGTACCCCAAGCTACCATCGCCGCCGGAACTGCTCAGGAAGCTGTTATCACCCGACGTAGACAATCCACGTATCGTGCTACCTGTTATCGTGCAGAGCCGGCGAGAACCATTGGCGTTGTCACAACCATCCAATGGCATGCCGGAACCCTGGTTCGAGTCGCAGAAATTCAAGGCAGCACCTGCAGTGCCCGTGATTTTCGCCTGGTTGTTCTGGGTCAGCTTGGCAGCATCCTGGCCAGTACAGACCGCGTTGTTATTACCGCGGTGGCCCTGAACCACAGCCGGGAAATAGGTGTCAGTGTCGAAGGTTCCAAACCCATAAACCATGCCAGACAGCATTGTTAAGACCAGCCACCAGAGTCTCACGGCATCACTCCATCAAAGGCTTGTGCCACCAGGGTGCGGCTGACGGCAAAATCCGGATTGGGACTGTTCACATCGCTATGGCCACAGGCACCCGTGCTCTGGAAGCTGTAACCGGTCTGGGTGCCCCCTGCCGCACTGACCACCACCGGCTTGCAGGTCAGTACCACGTTGCAATCCACCAGCCCCGGGACTGCAAAGGGGATAGCTGTCAGGGCGGCGCACTGTTGCGCGTCCCAATGATCATTGGGGTAGAGGCGGTAGAGGCCTATCTCCAGGCCGCTCTGCGCTGCCATCAAGGCCCTGACACTGCGCACCTCAAGGGTGTTTTTCTCGCTGCTGTCGAGCAAGAAACGGCCCATGGCCGCGGCAAGCAGCCCCATGATGACGATGACAAACAGGGCTATCATGATGGCGCTGCCGCGCTGGGCCGCCATGGCAAGGGGCGGCGGCTTAGGGAACATTGAGCAGCTCCAGCTTGTGGTTGAAGATGACCCGCTCGCCGCTGCGCTCGAACCCCAGTCGCAGCCCCACCTCGCTCTGATTGAAGGCGGCGGGCTCCCGATAGAAGTAATAGGCCGCCGGGCGGATATGCTCGGCCATCAGGGCGGGAGTGTTCGTGCTGATATGGGTGCCTATCGCGCCGCTGGCCCGGGTCAGGGTAGTGCCTGCCACGCAGTAGCGCACCTGTTGCCTGGCAAAATAGATGCGCTTGCCCGGGGAGTCCTTGGCAAAGCCATCATCGACGGTCAACGACAGGGCCCCCGAGACGGATGTCCCCACCGAGGTCACGCTGGCGACACAATTGCCATGGAGACAGCCCTCGTCCAGAGGGATATTCGGGTCGGCAAGGGGATAGACAATGGCGCTGTCAATATCCTGCTCGGGCAGGACGCTCGGAGTGACTATGCTCACCCCGCCACTCCCGCTGAGACTCAGATAACGACTGGCCGTCACGATGGGCCAGAAGCGCAGGCAACTGCCTTGCTGCCCCGAGATGCCCGCTTCATCTTCCACCCGCACCGAACCTGGCACCGCATCGCGCACTTCGCGATTGAGCCGCTCCAGGGCGAAGCGGGCATCGCTCATCAGCTGCTCACGGCGGCTGGCGTCCCCATAGATCTCGGTGCCTATGCCAATAAACTGGCTGGAGAAGGTCGCCATGATGCCGAGCAGCAATATCACCATCACCAGCTCGACCAGGGTGAAGCCCCCCCCCCGCCCAGGCTGGGCGCAGGTTCGATTAGCGGAGCCTAATCGGACGCGGTCACAGGTTGTGGTAACAGATGCGTCATCGGACGCGGCATAACGGGAATGCGGCTTCTCCATCAGTAATTACCCCGGTAGAGCGCAAACTCGACTTCGCTGCTGTCCGGCAGCCGCACCGTCAACTCGATGCGCTTGCCGATGGACGCGGCGCCCTTGCCTGCACTGGCAAGCAGGTCATCCGCCGTGACCCGGATCCTCAGTTGATAGTTGCGATACTCCTCATCGCTGATACCGGCCGCCTGCTGGGTAAACAGGTTAGCGGCCACCCACTGACCCGCCGTATCGAAGTCATCCACATCGTTGAAGGTATAAGGGGCGCTCTCCCCCGCATCCTTGCCATAACTGGCAGCTGGGGTGCAGGCGGCATAGGGCACGGGCGGGGTACCGGCCGTCTCGCCGCAGCGGAAACGGCCGCCGTTATGATCAGAATGCTCATCGAAGGATTTTTGCAGCACCTCATTCAAGACCCGCTGGGCCAGCTGGGCGGCACGCACCTGCTGCACCGGGTCGACGGCTTGGGGTGCCTGATTGACCAGCAAGCCCAGAATGCCGGTCAACGCGACAGAGAGCAGCACTATGCCGACGACCAGCTCTATCAGGGTAAAACCACGGGAAGGGTTAAGGGAGGGCATGAATATAACCCTCGGCCTCGATGCGCAGCCGGACAGACTCCCTGCCCTCAGTCACCGTCAGATCGCAACCGGCGCTGCAGGCCCCCAGGGGGCGGCCACTGCGTTTATCGAAACTGAGGGATGTCTGGGGAGAGAGGACAATAGTGCCAGAAGCCTGCACCGGGCGGCCCCGAGTCAGTTCGTTCGCACTCCAGTCAGCGATGGGGTGGGCACTGCAGGTGCCCGCCTGGGTGAGGTGAGCGAAGCGGTTTGCCTCCAGCACCAGCTGGCTGCAACGCTCCTCACCTTCGTTCATGTTCAGGGTCTGTACCAGCCGCAGCCGGGTGACCAGTTCGTCGCGCAGGGTATGGATTTCAAAGCCGCCTTTGCCCAGCCATTTAGGCATGGCAAAGGCGGCCAGAATCCCGAGTAGCAGGATCACGATGACCAATTCAATCAGGGTAAAGCCTCTAGTCGAAGCCATTGTCACTCTCGCTTGGGTCATCGAAGAAAAGCGGGGCATTGGGCCCCGCTTTATTGTCAGTCGACTTAGTTACAAGTCGCACCACTCAGCGAGACCGAGAACGTAGCACCGGCCACAGAGGGAGCCTGGTAAATAACTGCACAACTGTTGGCCTGATCTGTGGTGAATACACCATCATCATTTTTCTGCGACCAACCGCCATCGATGGTAACTGCTTCACCAATACCGGCCTTATCCGCTGTCGGATAGCCAAATGTAGTGGTGACCGTGCTGGTACCAGCTGAGACAGAAGAGTCGGGAGCTTTTTCAGTACCATCCAAAGCTGAACGGCTATAAACCAGTTGAGCGCCACTTTGCAGTGCTGCAGCAACCCCTTGGGCGGCAGCTTTATTTGCATCATCCTGCAAATTCAGGAACTTGGGTGCGGCGGTGACCGCCAGAATGCCCAGGATGATGATCACGATCACCAGTTCTATCAGGGTAAAGCCTGCTTGCTTTTTCATCTCTTGTCCTCTGTCGATAATGAAATCAGTTGATATTGGTGGTTACCTGGCCGGAGGCCGGTCGGTAACTGAAACTCATGAACGCCTCAGTGCTCCCTTGCGGGTCCTGATACTGCCCATCACTACCCTTACTCAGACTATTGACCAGGTAGTAGCGACAGACGGAGTCGAGGCCATTACTGGATACGGTGGCATAGTATTTCAGGTCATTACCACTACTGCGCACCTCGGAGAAGCTGGCAGTAGCCTTGGGGGGATTTTGCAGTAATCCATCCCAAATTCGCAGACAGCGCTGGGCTGTCAGGTTGGCCGGATCGATGTCAGTCGCCCCGCCCGCCGTATCCATGGGATAGCCGGGAGAGAGCTCACCATTGTCGATCTGGCTGTCGGTGGGGGTGGTCAGATAGAAGCGGGTGCCATCATAGAGCACGGTATTTTGTGCATCCTGCTTGGCCCGTCCTTCGGCCTCCCACTGGGCCCGCACCAGAGAGACGGCGGTAGCATAGCCACCCGAAACCCCTTCCACGCTCGCCTTCTTCGCCTCGTCGGTCACATCGAGAAAACGCGGCAAGGCGGTGGCCGCCAGTATTCCCAGGATAACGATGACGATCACCAGCTCGATCAGCGAGAAACCCGCAGCCCCGCGGGGCAGGCTCCTGCCTGTTGTGAACTCTCTGCGCTTGCTATATGCCATGGATCCTCCATCGGACGCGGTATTATTTCATGTAGATATAAAAAAATCATGG
This sequence comes from Aeromonas rivuli, assembly GCF_000820045.1. Lineage (GTDB taxonomy): Bacteria > Pseudomonadota > Gammaproteobacteria > Enterobacterales > Aeromonadaceae > Aeromonas > Aeromonas rivuli. The sequence continues at coordinate 242,546 of NZ_CDBJ01000100.1, forward strand.
GAACGAGGTGAATAATTAGCCTCGCTCAGTCCCATCCTGCGGCACCCGCCAAGGCAGCACGCGGCCATCGGCGAAGCGATAGTGCAGCCAGTGCGACTCGATGCCCATGAGACAACCCCCCGTCGTCCCCCGAAATTGCAGCGCCAGATTGCCCGACTGCAACGACCCCATGGCGCCTTGCCACAGTTGTTGGCAATCGGCGGAAGGGCTCATCAATGGCGCCATTCCCAGCGGCCAGCCGCGCTCATCGAACTGCCAGATTTGCCCCTCGGCGTGAAGCCGTGCAGGCCTGCGCTCATCGAGCCAGCGACCATGAAGGCGCTGCACCCGCTCGGCAAACTGCTCTCCCAGCAGGGTCAGACTGGTCGCCAGCGCCTGTTCGCGATGGCGTTGATAACCACCGACCAGGGTGGCGATGATCACCAGCAGCACCAGGATGGCGGCCACCAATCGGTAGCCCGCCAGCCAGCGGGCATCTTGTTCACCCTGGCGGCTCATGACCTGCTCCAACGGCTACTCATCAACCCCTGCCACCTGGCTGCGATCACCAGACCCCCTGACCGTGCTCATCATCCCCCGCCCCTGACCGCGTTCATCATTTCCCACCATCTGATGAGGTGAAGATACCCAAATCATCCCCCACCCCTGACCGCACTCATCATGCCCCACCATCGGATGAGGTGAAGATACCCAAATCATTTCCCGCCCCTGACCGCGCTCATCATGTCCCACCATCGGATGAGGTGAAGATACCCAAATCATTTCCCGCCCCTGACCGCGCTCATCATGTCCCACATCGGCGTGAAGATACCCAGCGCCAGGATCAGCACCATGATGGCCACTAGGCCGATGAGGATGGGTTCGATGCGGGCGGTGAGGCTCTTGAGGTCGTAGTCCACCTCCCGTTCGTAATACTCGGCCGCCTCGTGCAGCAACTCGTCGACCTGACCCGTCTCCTCCCCCACGGCGATCATCTGCATCACCAGGGGAGTGAACAAACCGCTGGCACCGGCGGTGCGCAGCAGGCTCTCGCCACGCTCTATGCCACCGCGCATATCCCGGATCCGATCGCGCATGAAGGCGTTATCCACCGCATCGGCCACCAGCGCCAGCGCCTGGTTCAGGGGCACACCGGCCTTGAGCATCATGGAGAAGCTGCGCGCGAAGCGGGCCAGCAAGGAGCGCTCGATGATGCTGCCGACTATGGGTAATTTAAGCTGCCATCTGTGCCAGCTCAGCTGGCCTGCCGGGGTGCGCACCCAGTGGCGCCAACCCAGCACGCTCGCAATCAACCCCGCCAGCAGCAGCCACCAGTAGTGCACGAAGAAGTGGGAGGTGGCGAGCAGGATCCGGGTCGCCAGGGGCAGCTCGACCCCGAACTTGGCGAACATGTTGGCAAAGACCGGGATCACCATGATGTTGAGGATCACCATGGCGATGCCGATGGCGATCATCACGAAGCTGGGGTAACGCATGGCGGCCTTGATCCGCTTGCGGGTCTCCAGCTCCAGATCGAAATAGTTGGCAAGCTGTTGAAAGGCTTCCTCCAGCTGACCGGTGTTCTCCCCCACGTGGATGATGGCGATGAACAGGCTGCTGAACACCTTGGGATGGCTCTGCATGGCGCTCGACAACGGGCGACCATTGCCCAGATCTTCCCCGAGCTGATGCAGGGCTCGCTTGAGGGGCTTGCTGTGGGCACTCTCTTCCAGGCCCGCAATGGCACGCAGTATGGGAATGCCGGCCCGGGTCAGGGCATACATCTGGCGGCTGAACACCACCAGCTCTTCCAGTCGCACCTTGGATTCGAACAGCTGGGAGAGATTGATATCACCGCCCCGGGCACGGCGCTCACGCAGTTCGGTCGGCAAGATGCCGCGCCGCATCAGGCTGTCGGCCGCGGCCAGTTCGCTGGCCGCCTCCAGGGTACCGCTGACCGCCTTGCCAAGCTTGTCACGGCCTTTGTAGGCAAAATGTCCCATGGCTTAACCCAGATCCTCGGCCAGACGCAGCACCTCATCCACCGAGGTCACGCCACTGCGGGCATAGTCGAGGGCGGTCAGGGCCAGGGGGCGATAGTGGGGATGCTGGCGGGCAGCGCGGGCAAAGCCCTCGGTATCGTCACGGCGCAGGGCGTCCATCATGGTCTGATCCAGTTCGAGCAGCTCGTAGACGCCGACCCGGCCACGATAGCCGGTGAAGTTGCAACTCTGGCAACCACGGCCCTTGTGATAATCGTGCTGGCCCGGCGTCTCCCCAGACAGGGTGGCAAGCCAGCTCCCTTGCCCCTCATCCGGCGCCTTGGGCTCGCTGCAGTGCTCGCACAGCCGACGCACCAAACGCTGGGCTACCACGGCGCGCAGGGCGCTTGCCACCAGATAGCCGGGGGCACCCATGTCGATGAGGCGCAGGGCACTGCTGATGGCATCGTTGGTGTGCAGCGTGGTCAGTACCAGGTGGCCCGTGATGGCGCCGCGCAGCCCTATCTCCACCGTCTCGTTGTCCCGCATCTCCCCCACCAGCAGGATGTCGGGATCCTGACGCAGGGTGGATCGCAGCACCTGGGAGAACGTCAGCCCTATCTTGGGATTGACCTGCACCTGATTGACCCGGGGCAATCGGTACTCTACCGGGTCTTCTACCGTGATGATCTTCTGACTCGGCTGGTTGAGCTCGGACAGCGCGCCGTAGAGGGTGGTGGTCTTGCCGCTACCGGTCGGCCCCGTCACCAGTATCATGCCGTGGGGGCGCTTGAGCTGACGGCGAAAGCGCGCCAGTATCTCGGGCGGCATACCGGTCTCCTCGAGGGAGAGGATGCCGGCACTCTGATCCAGCAGCCGCATCACCACGGACTCCCCATGCTGCACCGGCATGGTCGACAGTCGCACATCCACGTCCCGGCCCCGCACCTTCATGGCGAAACGGCCATCCTGGGGCAGTCGCTTCTCGGAGATATCGAGCCCCGCCACCAGCTTCAGGCGCAGCACCAGCGCCTGGGCGATACGCACCTCGTTGAGCAGATTCTCGTGCAGCACGCCATCGATGCGCTGGCGAATGCGCAATACCTTCTCATCGGGCTCGATGTGGATATCCGACGCGCCGACCTGCACCGCATCCTCGAACAGGGAGCGCAGCAGCTTGGCCACCGTCGCCTCCCCCTCGTTGCCCCCTTCCAGATTGCTGGATCCCAGCTCGAAGCCGGCGTCCTGATACTCCTCATGCAACTGCTCGGCGAAGCTCTCTATCTCGCGGGTACGGCGATAGAGGCGGTCAAAATAGTCGAGCAGCTGCCCCTCCCGGGCCACGGCGAGTTTCATCTCCCGCGGGCGCAACAGATTGGCAATGGCATCCAGGGCACTCAGGTCGGCGGGATCCGACATGGCCACCGTCACCTCATGCTCGCTCTGATGCACCGCCAGGGCGCGGTAACGGCGCGCCTGCACCTCGGGCAAGAGGGTGACCGCCCTGGCATCTATGGTGAGATTATTGAGGTCGAAGAAGGGCACCCCCAGCTGACGGGCCAGGAACTGAAGTAACTGCACCTCGCTGATAAAGCCAAGGTCGATGAGGGTGGTACCCAGCTTGCGGCCGGTCTGACGCTGCTGTTGCAAGGCCAGTTGCAGCTGATCGTCAGAGACAATCTGCTCTTGAACCAGCAGATCGCCGAGGCGCATCTTCAGTCTCGGTTGTGCCATGAAAACTCCGGTGCTGTGGGTGCGCTGTGCGAGCGGCATCCCTGCTAGGTTGCTGGGCACCGCCCACCCGTGGGCAGTGCCATCTTACTGTTCATGTATGTCGGGCCAAGGCGGCCCAGGGAGCGCTCAGGGCCCCAGCTGCGCCATGCGCTGACTCAGCCAGACCTGGGAGGCTTCGCCCAGAGATACCGAGTGCAGCCTACGCACTTCATTCAGGGGCCGAGTTGAGCCATGCGCTGGCTCAGCCAGACCTGGGAGGCTTCGCCCAGCTCCCCGTGCAGCAGGGCATTGCGATAGGCATCTTTGGCGCGCTGGCTGTGGCCCTGACCATCTTCGGCTATTCCCAGCCCCAGCCACCAGCGCCCCTGATCCGGCTGGACCCGCAGCAGCTGGACATAGAGATCCGCCGCCTCGGCGTTCTGGCCCAGCTCCTGACGTAAACCGGCCCAGGTTGCGTAGTAATCGAGATTGCTGGCCAGGGGCGGTTTGGCGCCGCCGAGCCAGCCGAGGGCCCGCTGTTTGTCCCCTTCGGCCAACGCCAGACGGGCCAGCAGCAGCCTGAAATCGGCCTGGGCCGGTTGGCGGCGAATGCCGTCCTCGAGCAGGGCACTGGCCTCGGCGAGGCGCCCCTGACCATAGAGCAGGCCCGCCAGCTGCTGACGAGCCTCTTCGTTATCCGGGGTTTGGCGCAACAAGGCGATGAACTGCGCCTCGGCCTCGCGCAGCTGTCCCTTGGCCAGGGCCGCGGTGGCTTTGCGCTCGCTCAGGGCAGCCAGCTCAGCCTGGCTCAGCTCCACCGTCTCTATCTTGAGGGAGGCGGGACGACGCGGCGCGGGAGCGACCGGCTGGGCGTCTGCCTCCCGGGCCGCATCCAGTTCGGCATAGAGATCCGGCTGCAACTGTGCATCGCTCGGCTCCGGTTCCGGCTCGGCCTCGGCATAGTCCGGCCCCAGTGTCTCAAGCTGTTGCGCCGGAACCGGATCGCCAAGATCCGCCGCCAGTGTCTCGCGCTGTTGAACCGGGGCGATATCGTCTGGCGATGGCGTCGGCTCGCGGCGGGCGAAGCCGGAGGGGCTCTGCCGCTCGGGCAAGGCGTTGGCCACCGCCTGGACGCTGGGAGTCGGCAGCGCCACCACCAGATCCACGGGCTCATCCTCGGCAACCGTCACCGGGGCGGCGGCCTGAGTGAGCGGTGGCATTTCTTGATGACTCTGCTGCCAATAGGCCCAACTGCGCCAACCCAATATGCCAAGGGCCAGGCCGCAGATCAGGGTGAGCAGCAGCATCCACCAGCCCTGGCCCCGCGCCGGTGCCACATAGATGGCGGCACCGTCACTACCGCCCTGACGGCGTTCGAGATCGGTGAGCATCTTGTTGATCACGCTCACGACCCGGCTCCCCCATGCAGGCCAAGGCGCATCCGCTCAGCACTGTCTGTAGCCCGCCCCCGGCCGCCGAGGCCGGGTACGCTGTCGATTCGGTTCATGGCCAGACCCCATAGGTCAGGGCGACGCCCAGCATGAGCAGCAGGCACCACCAGCCACCTCGCCAGGGGCGAGATGCATCTTCGGTATCCTGAATGGCGAGCCGCACCTGGGCAGGCAGAATGCGGGACGTGCCCTTGCCATAGCTGACCATCAGGCTCTTTTGGGCCAACACATTGATGAGGCGGGGAATGCCCCGGGAGGCGCGCCACAGCAGGCGCTGGGCCGCCTTGGAGAAGAGGGGGGCACCGCGATAACCTGAGATGTGCAATCGGTGCTCCAGGTAGGCGCGCGCCTCGTCCAGACGCAAGGGGCGCAGGCCATAGGAGAAACCGATACGCTGGCGCAGTTGACGCAGATGGGGCATGGCGAGGCGTGCATCCAGCTCGGGCTGGCCGAACAGCACCACTTGCAGCAGCTTGCTCGACTCCGTCTCCAGGTTGCCAAACAGCCGGATCGCCTCCAGGGTTTCATCGGGTAATGCCTGGGCCTCGTCAATCAGCACCACCACCCGACATCCCTGCTGATGCAGGCTGATCAGATGACGATGGAGCCTGTCCGTGATGTCCAGCTCGCTGCCGTCCCGCAGCGCGAGCCCCAGCTCCAGGGCCAGGGCGATGCGCAGCTCGGCCGGATTCAGGTGCGGGTTGGGCAGCCAGGCGAGGCGCACCGGTTTCTGTTCGGAGCCAAGCTCCACCAGCAACTTGCGGCAGAGCAGCGTCTTGCCGGTGCCCACCTCGCCGGTCACCTTGATGAAGCCCTCCCCCTCGGCCAGGGCCCAGTGCAGCACCTGCAGCGCCTCCTCGTGGGGAGGCAGGCCATAGTAGAAGCCGGTGTTCGGGGTCAGGGCGAAAGGAGGCTCCTGCAGACCGAAGTGGTTCAGGTACATGGCACTGCCTTGCCGGATGGCGAGGGGCGCGGGACGCGAGCGCGCATCGCGGCTCACTGATCCCGGGACGGGTACCATTTATCCAGCAGCTCGGAGGAGCGTTGCAGCTCTTTTTGCCAGGTGTCCTTGTCCACCACTGTCGGCTTGAGCAGGATGACCAGCTCCACCTTGCGGGTACTCTCGCTGCGGTTGGTGAAGGCTTCCCCCACCCAGGGGATGTCGCCGAGCAGGGGCACCTTGCTCACTATCTCCTGCTTCTTGGTCTCCATCAGGCCGCCGATGACGATGATGTCACCGTCGTTGGCCTGCACCACAGTATCGGACTCGCGGATCGAACTCTTGGCCAGGGGCAGCACCAGCGGGTTGGTGGTGCCCACGCTGATGGTCTTCTGCTGCTCCTGGGTGTCGATCACCGAGGGGTGAACATGCAACAGCACCCGATTCTGTTCGTCGATCTGCGGGGTCACGTCCAGGGCAATGCCGGAGAAGAAGGGGGTCAGCTCCACGTTGGGATAGACCTGATCCTGATTGTTGCTGCTGGTGACAGTGGTGGAGGCATCGGTGACGAAGTATTCGTCGGTCCCGACCTTGATCACCGCCTTCTGGTTATTGGTGGCCGTCACCCTAGGGCTGGAGAGGGTATTCACATCCCCCTGGGTCTTGAGCAGGCTGACCGCCACATCGAAGTTGCCATCCGAGATGGTGAAACCGGCGCCGCCCCCCAACGCCTTGAAGATGGGGTTGGTGCTGGCGGCGACCGTATTGCCAACCAGACTGCCAATGCCGGTGATCCCCTTGTTACCGTCCCAGGTGGCGGACAGACCATTCCAGTCCACCCCCTGCTCATAGCCTTCGTTCAAGGCTACCTCCAGGATCCGCGCCTCCAGCACCACCTGACGCTTGAGGTGCGACTCGGACTGGTTGAGGAATTCCCGCACCGCCTTGAGCTCATTGGGATAGGCGCGCAGGGTGACCAGTCCCGCCTGGGGGCTGGTGATCACGGCGCGCCCCTCTCCCTTGCCGATCAGGGTCTGCAGGGACTCCTTGAGATCTGTCCAGTAGTCGGTGTTGGTGTCCGTCTCTATCTGGGTGCCATTCTGGTTGTCACTGCTGCGACTCGACCCGGCGTTATTGCTGTTGCCATTGTTGCCGTTGTTACCGTTGTCGAAGCTGTTGTTGCTACTGCCGCTATTGGGGTCATTGGCGGTCACCCCCCCGGTATTGATGGCGGTGCGGGACATGCCCCGGCGCGCCATCATCAGGTAGTTGACCGGAATGGTTTCGGTGCGCAGTCCGGCCGGGTAGATGTGATAGACATACCCCTTGCGCTGCACGTCATAGCCATACATGTCCGCCGTCACCGCCAGCACCTCGGGCAGGGTCACATCCTTGAGCTCCAGGGAGATGATCCCGGCGACACCGGGGTGTACCGCCACGCTGTAACGGGAGCCCTTGAACAGGGAGCCGAAGAAGTCGACCGCCTCCACATCCCGGGCGGCGATCCGCAGCCGCTTCTCGGGCATGGCGGTCGGCATGGCCGGACGACTGAGCGCCAGCAGCTCGCTTTGCACCGCGCTCGGCACTGCCAGCGCCTGAGCCTGGGCATTGCGCTGCTGTTCGAGCTGCGCGTCTCGCAACGCATCCTTGGCGGCGGTGGGCTCTGGGTGACGATAGCTGGTACAGCCTGCGGCCAATACGGCGAGGGAGAGCAGGCAGAGTCGATGTCTTTTCATGAAATGAGGATGCCCTGACATAAAATGCGATTCGGATTGGCGCACGGCGCCGAGAGGATGACGGCCAGGCGAGCGGCGGCACAGGACGTCATTGCCCTGTCCCTCGCAGCCCTGGCCCGGCTCACTGCAATACCCCGGCGGCGAACAGGGCCAGCCGCAGTCGCTTGCCGCCCTTGTCGAGGTGCACCGCATCGGCGTCTATGCCGACCAGTCGATAGCCGTTGACCCTGTCACCGATGCGGTAACTCTGCCCATCCAGCACGGCGCGCGCCGGGCCATTGCCCAGCATGATGCTCTGCAGTCTGGGCAGACCGGCGCCCTGAACAGGGCTGGCATTGCCCGCCAGCCCGTCCAGCGGCTGGGTCGGATCCCGCAACACCTCAGCCTGGGCAAGTGGTGCCAACAACAATAAAAACATCAGCCACTTAGCCACGAATGAACTCCTTGCTGGTGCTCAGGGTGTAGATCTCCATCTCCACCACGGCACTGGGATGCCCCTGCACCCGATAATCGAACAGCCGCCAGTAGAAGTGGCGGGGCAAGGCTTCCAGTGCGTTCAGATATTGATAAACGTCGAAATACCCCCCTTCCAGCTTGAGGCGGATACCGTGCTTGAACAGATTGTCGGCCTGATCCCCCGCCACCAGAGGGGTCGGCGCTATGGTGGTCAGGGCCAGCATGTGCAGACGAGAGGAGCTGGCCAGCAGGCTCTCCAGCACCGCGGCCATCTCGTCGGCCGGGATCAGATCCACCGTCTGAGCCTTGAGGTCAGCGTCGATGCGCACCAACTCTTGCGTGACGCTCGCCAGCTGACTGCGCACCCCGAGATTGGGATCCCGGTTGAGCTTGGCCTGCTTGCCCTGGTTCTCCAGTCCCATGATCTCGAGATCCCGCTGGGCCGTGACCAGCGCCTGCCTGTCCTGATCCAGCCGGGCAGCGGCCCCTTCCAGCCAGCCGTAATAGAAGAGGGCGAACACCAGGATCAGACCGGTCAGCAGGATCAGTACCCGCTCACGCTGACTCAGCGCCGCCACCCGCTCGCCATATTGTTGCCAATGGGCCTTCATGGGTTCCCCCCGCGTTGCCAGGTCACTTTGAGCGGCATGACACCCGCATCCATTTTCCACTGTGCGATCATCAGGGCTTCTCCCGGGCGATACCGCTCAACTGGAACTGCAGCCGCCCCGCCTTGTCACGGCTCAGGGTCAGCTCACCAAACTCTTTGCCCGCCAGGGTCGGCATCTGCTTGAAGCGATTGACCCAGGCCGGTACGTCCTGGCTGGCGCGCGCCACCCCGGCCAGATTGATGTGGCCCTCGTTGATCTCGATGCGCTCCAGTGCCAGCTTGTCGCTGGAGAGGCGGGCCAGATCCGACAGGATACCGGCATAGCCCTGGGATTTCTGCAAAGAGAGGCTGCCGAGCTGGCGCATCAGCCCCTGCTTGGCACTCAACTCGTCACGCTTGTCGGCCAGGGTGCGCTGCAATGCCTCATCGGCCTGATGACGAGCCAGGGCCGTGTCGAGCCGCTTGGCCTCATTGCGCTGCACATCGAGGGCCAGGCGCACCTGGGCCAGCTCACGGCTCACCCCTTGCTGCTGCCAGCCATGGAGGGCGCCGAGGCCGCTCATCAGCAGGGCCAGCAGGCCCCAAGCCAGCAGCATCTGCGGCAAACTGGCCCACTGGCGACGGGGGCGAAATTCGGCGCTGTAGAGGTTGATCTGATGCTTCATTTGCGCGCCCTGGCTCATGACCGACCTCCCGGAACCGCAGCAGAGGCCCCACGGCTTATCAGGTCATTTTTCATCGTGGTCTGGCTCATGACCGGCCTCCCGGAACCGCAGCAGAGGCCCCACGGCTTATCTGGCAACTGTTCATCCTGATCAGGCTCATGCGCGGCCTCCCAGGGCGGCGCCATAGGCTGAGAGGTACTCGACCCCGGCCAGCACCGCTTTATTGGCCATGGCCGAGACGGGGAAGCCGAAAGTCTGCTCCATGTGGCGCACCAGGGTGCCCATGAAGGGAGAGGCAATGGCGAGCTGCAGGGCGCTGATCTCGGGCAACTTGAGCTGACCTGCCAGGTAATCGAGGGAGCGCTGTATCTCCAGCATCAGGCTGTCGAGCTGCATGCTGTCTGGCTCCTGCTCCGCGGTCAGGGCGGAGAAACCGCGCAGCTGGCGGGAGAAGCAGAGTCCACCCTGACGAAATACCAGCAGTTGCAGATCCTGGCCCCTGGGTTGCCAGAGCAGCATGCGCACCTGAGGGTCGCGCTCATACAGGGCGGTGAGCACCAGTTCGTCGCTCTGTATCGCCTCCAGGTGGGCCACGGCGTTGACCGCATCGGCCACCAGCTGGATCCGGCTCTTGGGCACGCAGATCACATTGATGCGCGGCTGGCCCGCAGGCGGAGTGGGCAGGTCCACATAATCCATCGCCAGTTGCATTACCGGTTCATTGACGTAATCCTTGACGGCCCAGGGCAGGGCGCCGGCCATCTCGGCCTCGGGCACCGCGGGCTTGTCTATCTGCACCTGCTGGCAGAGATTGGCGGCCAGGGCGACCCGCACCCGCGACTTGGCGAGACCGTGACGCTGAAAGAGTTCGGCGATGGCAAGAGGCCACTCCTGCTGACTGTTGACCTTGCGGGTGACGAAGAGAGGGGATGCGCTGAGCGCTGCCAGCATGACCCTGTCCTGGGCCAGCAGCAGCCCCACCGGGCGCCCTTGGGGCTTTGCGGAAAAAAAGGATGTCATGCTCGCCGATACCTGGCCGCGAAAAACGAATCAAACCTTAACATATACAGTGGATTAGCCTCTAGATAAATGACGGATACCCAAGGCAGACTGCCCTCCCCCCTGCAAGCCATCAGCCACCCCTTACTGGACGAGTACGGGGTCACGCTCTGGTGCAAACGCGACGATCTCATCCACCCCCAGCTCTCGGGGAACAAGTGGCGCAAGCTCAAGTACCAGCTGACCCATGCCCGGGAACAGGGCAAGACCCACTTGCTCTCCTTTGGCGGTGCCTATTCCAACCATATCCATGCCTTGGCGGCGGCTGGGCGTCAATTTGGCCTGAAAACTACCGGCATCATACGTGGTGAGCCGAGTGCCGTCAGCAATCCCACCCTGATAGATGCCAGGGGCTGGGGCATGGATCTCATTTTTGTCGACCGGCAGAGCTATCGACGCCGCCAGGAACCCGGCTGGCTGGCGCAGTTCGAGGCTCCAGATACCCTGATTATTCCGGAGGGTGGCAGCGCCCCCCTGGCCCTGCCCGGGGTCGCGGAACTGGTCGATGAGCTGCCCTTCTCGCCGGATCTCTGGGTGCTGCCCTGCGCCAGCGGCGGTACCCTGGCGGGTCTGGTCTCGGGCAAGCGCACCGGGGAACAGATCCTCGCCATCGCCGTGCTCAAGGGGGGCGACTTCATCCGCGAGGAGGTCTGCCGCCTCTATCCGCCCGCCGAGCAGGATCCGCACTGGCGCATCGCCCTCGACCATCACGATGGGGGTTATGCCAAGTTCAGCCCGGCGCTCTGGCAGTGGCTGCAAGCCTTCAGCGCCGAGACGGGTCTGCCGCTGGAACCCATCTACAGCGGCAAGGCGATGTGGGGGCTGTTTCGCGAGCTGGCGGCCGGACGCATCCCCAGAGGCAGCCGCATCGTCTTCATCCACACCGGCGGCCTGCAGGGACTGGCCGGGTTGCGGGAGCAAGGCCGGATCTGAGTCTGGGCAGCGTCATCACCAATGACACAGGGCCGCCCAGGCCCTGTGTCACTGCTCATCGACCGGGATCCCCTAGGCGGGCTGACCCGGTGACTCAGGCCTGAGGCGAGGGGAGCGGCTCCGGCTCGGAGAACCAGGGCCCCTGACCACCATAGACCCCCAGGTGGCGCAGCATCTTCCACTCCTCCTGGCTCTCCACCCCGACGGCGATGACCCGCGCCTGGGTGTTGGCACAGCCCCCCACCAGGCTGCGTACCGCCATCTGATTGACCTGACGGCTCTGGATCTCCCGCACCAGACTGGGGTGCAGGCGCAGGAAGCTTATCTCGAACTCCTTGATGTACTGGGTGCTCACCACGTCCTGACCCGCATGATCGATGGCCAACTGGCAGCCCAGCATGCGCAGGGAGCGCAGCGGCCGCTTGAGGGCCTCATAATGGCGGGTCACCTGGGCCTCGGAAAACTGCAACACCAGCCGCTCATTGGTGCTGCGTGGCAATTGGAACAGGGCGAAGAAGAGCCAGCGCTGGAATTCGCGATTGAGCATGCTCTGGGCGCACAGACTGAGGGTCATGGGCGGGCTCGCCTCGCCACCGGCTCGCAGCAGCAGCAAGGTCTGCTCCGCCACCAGCCGATCCAGGGGCAGCAACAACCCGGTCTTCTCGGCCATGGGAATGTAGACACCGGCCTGCAGTGTGCGGCCTTGCTCATCCTGGATCCGGGTCAGTATCTCTTGTTGCAGCACCAGGGCGCCGCGATCCTGCTGCACCGATTGGCGATAGAAGTCGATGCCCCCCTCTTCCAGTCTGCGGCTGAGCAGGGTGCGCCAGCGTACCGTGCCCTTGCTGCTCGGCTCGAGATCCAGCTGTTTCTCGTAGAGGAACCAGCCGCTGTGATCCTGGAGTCTGGCGCTCTTGAGGGCCAGCTCGGCCTCCTCCTGAACCTTGAGCAGGGAGTCGCTGGCCTGATAGCAGACCGCACCGATGAAGACGGCCGTTTCCGGGTTGACCTGCGCGGGCCAGTGCAACCGTTGCAGGCTCTTGAGCAACTGACTGGCCCCGTCCACCATCTCGTTTTCGGCCATGTTGGGCAGCAGCACCGCAAAGACCTGACCGGCGTAGCGGGCCTGCAAGGCACCATTGTGCTTGCGCACGAAGGTGGCGATGGAGCCGCTCGTCTCCTGCAGCAGCTCCCGCACCTGATGAGCCTGCTCCTCGATGTCCAGCTCTTCCAGGCAGGCCAGTTCGATGAGCAGCATGCCGCCGCTCATCACGTTCGCCTCCATGATGGCGCTCTCCAACCTGTTGTCGAAGAAGAGTCGGTTACCGATGCCGATGTCCTTGTCGACAAAGGCATTGCTGCGAATGAAGTTATCGAAGCGGCTGCGCTCCTTGCGGGCATCGGTCAGCTCGGCGATCAGCTTGTCGAGGGCATTGCTGGCCGAAACGGGCCACTCCTCGGCCGGATCATGGGCCAGCTTGGCCAGCTTGCCATCGAGGATCAGCTGACCCCGCAGGGCCAGCAGCTCGGCGCCCCGCAGTTGCAGACGCAGCCAGCGGATCGAGTACCAGAGCCCGAACACCACTATCAATATGCCAAGGGAGATGCCGGACATGGCCTGCATCGAGTACTCGAACTCTTTGAAGGGGCGTTCCAGTTTAAAGTCGGCGACCAGACCCGGCTGGCGGTCAAGCTGCCGACGGTAGGGGATCAACAGACTCTCGTCTTCCTGAAACTGCACGTCGCGAAACCAGTAGATACGCTGCTTTCCCTGGCGTACCTCCAGCTCGACCACCCGTGCCGAGCGCAGCAGGGTCGGCAGCCAGCGGGTGAGATCCTGATGGTCATCGGCCACCTCCAGCTGCTTGTCGATCACCTCGACCAGGGCACTGATCTTGTTCTCCTGCATCTCAAACCCGAGCTGGCGAAAGCTGAATACCCCGCCCAGTAGCACCATGGTCATGGCCGCTATTACGCACAAGGTGATGAAGGAGACGAGTTGTGTCGTGAGTTTCATGGGCCTTCCGTTGCACCAACGTCCGTGTGGACTCATGGTAACAGCCGGATCCGAGCCCGCCTATGGACGAGGATCCCACTGCTGAGATTAAGGGCGCGAGCATAATCAATAGCGCCGCCAATACCAAGGTGATTCGGGAAGGTAAAAATGAGGGGGAGCAGAAAGAAAAGTGGTCCCGCAGAGGGGACCAAAACACTCATATCAAAACTAACACTCTGTGCTACTGACAAAACATACAGATACAGGAGTATTGAACACACGGTGAGTCAAACCGCAGGGCTACTCTACCGAGTTCGGATAAGCTGGACAATTGTCATTTCTGACAGGTCATCGATTGAATCTTGTGCTGACGTAGATAAAAACTCAACTATTATCAGCAAGTTACTTTCTTAGTTTGAAAACGCAAACTGCGTCACTCAAATTGATACAGCTAATCGCTATGCTGTTCAAAACTCAATCGAGCCTGACGGTTCGACAATGGCAAGGGTTACTCATGTCTCGACTCACCTCTTTGTGGATTAGCCTGGGGTTGTTGTGTGCTCCTGCTCTGCTGCTATTGCTGCTCAGTCCGCTACTGACCGGCCCGATCACCCATCAGCTGCTCAAGGCCAAGGAGCGAGAGCTGCTCGCCTATCAGGAGGAGCTGAATAAAGTACTCGAACACGACATGGAGAGCCAATTGGCACACTTCAAGTTCGACTGTGGCGCAGAAGACATGGCGCTGCTGCGCGCCCCAAACTATTACAGTCGCCTTATCCGCCTCGCGGGGCTCCAGTCCGCAGATGGCAAGAGCTGTTCGACTCTTGGTGCGGGACTCCCTCAGCTGACAGGCATCGAAGGCAAGCCACTGCCCTCAGGCTTCGGGCTCACCGCCACCGAGAGTTTATTTGGCACAGAGCAAGAGTTGATGGTCTACGTCAAACGCTCAGGCAACCTGGCCTATTGGGTGCTCAGCAACAGCTGGACCCATGAACTGCTACGCACCCCTTGCGAGGCGTGTTTCTATCTGGAATTAACCCATCATGACCCGGCCCTGGCTCACCTCTATTTCCCGCGAGGCAACGCCGACATCATGAGTCAGCCCCATGCAATCAAGCTCAGCCACCTGTATGAACGCCAACAGGTGCAACAGACCCTGTGGGCTGGCACGGCCCTGCGTCAGCATGCAGCCGAACGAATCCGTCATATCGGACTGCTCATTACCCTTCCCCTGGGTCTGCTGCTGGCCGCGGGTTACTGGTTGCTGCGCAACTACCGCAACTCCCTGGAGGGTCTGCTCAAGCTGGGTCTGCAACGGGGGGAGTTTCTGCCTTTCTACCAACCCATTGTCGACAGCCGCACCCATGAGGTCGTCGGCCATGAGGCCCTGATCCGCTGGCGACGGGGCGGAGATTTCATCTCCCCTGGGGCCTTCATCGATTATGCGGAGCGTCAGGGGCTGATCATCCCCATGACGGAGCAGCTGGTCTGCCAGGTGGTGGCAGATCTCAAGCAACTGGCCGCCCCCCAATGGGTCAGTGTCAATCTGGTCGCAGCCCACGTCGAGCGCCCCTATCTGCAAGAGCTGCTGACCCGCTTGCACTGGCCGGATCCCGACCGGCTCACCTTCGAGTTGACCGAGCGTATCCCCATCTCGGACATGAAGACGGCGGCCCGCGAGATGGCCAATCTTGGCCTGCGAGGCTACCACTTCAAGATCGATGATTTTGGTACCGGCTACGGCGGCTTCTCCTATCTGCAACGGCTCGGCATCAGCCGCATAAAAATAGACAAGATGTTTATCGACACCATAGGCACCCAGGATCTGAAACGTAACGTGCTCGATGCCATCATCGCCTTCGGCCATAAATCCCGAATGGAGATGATAGCGGAAGGGGTCGAGAGCCAGGCCCAGCTGGACTATCTCGCCGAACGGGGCGTCTACCTGATCCAGGGCTATGTGTTCGCCAGGCCCATGGCCTTGATGGATGTCATCCATTGGCGCCCGCCGGTCAAGGTGTCCCGCCCCGCAGAGTAGAAGAGGTTAAACGAGAGACCACAGGCTTTAGCCTGTCGCCAAAGAACGCACCTTGGCGCACGCTTTCACAGCAGAGCGGGCGGCATGGCTGCCGCGGTCAGATATGGGCATGAGAGTCTGGGGGCACTACTCGCTGATCAGGTTCTTGCCGAGCCGCTTGGCCCGATAGAGGGCGCCATCAGCCCGATTGAGCAACTGATGGGAACCCTCTCCCGGCAAGTATTCCGCCAGGCCGAAACTGAGGGTGATGGGCAGCGGCGTCTGTAGCCCCACCTCGGCAATGTGAGCCCGGATCTTCTCGGCAACCCGATGCGCATCCTGTAATGAGGTGCTCGGCAAGATCAGGATGAACTCATCCCCTCCCCAGCGCGCCAGGGTGTCTATCTCCCGCAACTGGTGTTTTACCTGATTCGCCAGCTCGACCAGGGTCTGATCTCCGGCGCAATGGCCATACAAGTCATTGATCTGTTTGAACTCATCGATATCGAGCGTCACTATGCTCAAGGCATGGTTGAAGCGTTTGGCCCGTTCACATTCATGGCGCAGGGTCTGCTCCAGTCGATAGCGATTGGCGACCTGGGTCAGGGAGTCCGTCTCGGCCAGGCGCCGATTCTCCTCCACCTGGCGGTGCAACTCCTCGTTGGTGTGGCGCAACTCCTGAGTACACTCGTCTACCAGCAGCGCGAGGGACTTGTTGGTCGATACCAGGGTCTCAAAATAGAGTTTCTTGTCATGAATATCGCGGTGCGCCCCTATCATGCGGGCCGGGGCGCCATCAGGCAGACGAGTGACAATATGGGCGCAGTCCTCTATCCAGAGATAATCCCCACCACTGGTGCGGCAGCGGTACTCGATGCGATAGCAGGGCGAACGTCCGCTCAGATAGTCATCGAAGTGGAGCATGACCCGGGTCAGATCCTCGGGGTGGATCAGGGACTCCCAGGTCAATACGTCATTGTCCAGACTGTGGGGTTCATAGCCCAGCATCCGGTACCAACCCGAGTTGCGATAGACATAGCCTGTGTCTATGTGCCAATCCCAGATGCCATCACTGACCAGATCGATGATGGCTTGCACCACATCGTCCGTCACATCAGGCAGTTGTTGATACTGCTGTCGATAGCTGTCCTCATTCATGATGCCATCCTTGCTCACACTCATGGGGCCACTTAGTGGGATCAAGTGTAGGGGCATCAGGGTGAAAAATACCTGCGCTGGCGCCCCGAATACTCAAAATCACACTTTTTTGGGACGGTGTGATTCGAACGGCACAGCGCGTGGCAAGCGGCTTCCCGGCCATCGACAGCGGGATGCGAGCCGCGATATGACGCTGGACAGACAACTGGCGTCATGATGGCTCCCGGCGCTCGCCATGGCCATGCATCCACTGAATCAATTCAAGACTTCAACCCCATGCTTCAAGCCAGGGCGTCGGCTAGTCGAACATGAGCCAGCCACGGCTGGCTGGCGCCGGGCCGGGATCAGTCGGAGAGGTAATATTCCACCGTCGAGACCACTCGCACCTTCTTGATATAGGGGGTGCTGGAGTCACGATTCTCCACGGTGAACTGGCCCTGATTGGCGGTACGGATCTTGCCGAGCCGGCTGTCGGAGTCCTTGGCAAACTTGTCGGCGACTTCCCGTGCCGAACGAGTCGCTTCCTCCACCATCAGCGGCTTGAGTTCGTTGAGCTTGGTGAAGATAAACTCGGTCTGCTGGTAATCCTGCCCCCCGAAGACGATGCCCTGCTGACCCAGCTCGGCGATGCCGTTCATCAATTGGCGAACGCGCTCCACCTGAGCGGACCGCACCGTGATGGTCTGGGCCGCGGTGTAACGGAAGGCGCCCGACTCGGCGCCACCATAGGGCTGAGCCAGCTTGTCGGTGACCGCGGGGGGCGCAATCAGTATCTCCTCCTCCGCCACCCCGTTGAGCTTGAGGTAGGCCAGCACGGCGGCGGCGCTCTTGCCCATCTCACTATAAAGAGCAGGCAACTCGTTGCTGGCCCCGGAGAAACGGATCGGCCAGACCACGATATCGGCCTGCACCTCTTTCTCCGACAAGCCCTTCACCGACACCCGCCGCTCAAGTTCCTTGGCCTTGAGCAGACTGTTGCCACCTATCCAGGCCATGCCAAGCAGCCCGACCAGCAGCAGGCTGCCGAGGGCGAGGGAAGATTTCACGCTCTGTTCCATAACAAACTCCGCATCAGTGGTGTCTTGTGACAAGACGTTCCCTAGTTGTATTGAAAAATGTAATTTGACAGTTTTTATGCCGCCTGCCCCGGTCGTGAATCTTTGGATGCTGTATTTTTAGCCTCTTCATTTTCCGCGCCATCTACATCAGAGTTCAGAACTGCATTAATTTTATCTGATTTATCGGCAACAATCTGATTTGCTTGATCATCTAGCTTTTTAGCAATGGCAGAGAAACCAGGTATTTTAGACAGTTTGGTTACAGCATCGGCAAGTTGTGCACTTTTATCGAGAGCATCCATAAGCGGGTGGTCTGATTTATCATAATTTGAAATCAACTTCCCTGGGTTTTCTGTGTTCACAGATACGATATTGAAGAGAAGCTTAACTCTGAGCTCCTCAGATATTGCCTGATCTTCTAACTCATCAATTTGGTGAGATAAACCCTCAAATGTCTTACTGACAACACCTTTATGAGTATATTCCTCAATTAGTCTCTTAGATAACTTATAACTTTTGTTCGTTGTATAGGCCAGCCACAATACAGGAATATACAATGGCAACATTGCGCTTAATAAATATGGAGTGTCTTTAATAATAACAATTAAGTTATCCCCACTGGATAACAGTCTATATGCATTTATAGCGAATGGAAGAAGTGATATTAACACAAGATAAAAAATTGACCAATTGAATGATTTCTCATGCTTTTGCTGTTCGATTATTTCTTTATCTATTTTTTCATTATATGCAGATGCGAGGCCCGCCGTCATAGCTTGAGGTAGCAATCTTTTTATGTTATGCAGTACTTCATTATATGAATCATGGCAACCTGAGATGTATTTGTCATAATTATCCTCAGCTTCTGACTTTAATTTAGATAGAAAATCACTAGTGTTAGACTTATGACTTTCAATATCTGTTGTCATTTTTGATAGTTCAGTTCGCAATTCTTTATATGTCTTATTTAATTTATCTAACAATCCCTCTACCCGCGTCTCTTCCTCACTTCCTTCCGCAGTACTGTCATAGCCAAATATTTCATCATGGATATTATCAATATCCCTTTTCAACATCGCACTTTGTGATAACAGCGACTTTATCTTCCCATGATTTGACTCACTATCTTTTCTATATTCCTGAATCGACTCAACAGTATTAACAAGCTCATCATGCTCCTGAATTATCTCTTTTATTTTATCGATAACTTCGGTTGACTCATCATAAGCTATTGTTAATCCATCATGCTTTAACGTTGCATCTTTCAGTAACGTCTTTAGATTATCATGGATATTTGAGGCTTGTAGATCAATATCAGTAACACGACCAAAAGCAGATTCTGCGTCTGCTTTAAACTTATCAATTAACCCTTTTGCTTTCTCAGCCTCCTCCTTAGCTTCTTTAGCTCTATTTCTAAACTCAGAGGTTCTCTTGGATGCTTGTGTTGCATCCTTCAAGCTTTCAGGAATAGTCATTGCTAGCTTATTCAATTCTTCAGCATTAGCTTTTTTATCCATCTCCAATGTTATTTCAGAGATTTTCTTCCATATATAATCTTTCTCTCTATTAAACTCTGCTTTATCCATCTCATTCCCCTTTAACCCCATAAATGACAATATTTCATTCTTCATAGCTTTACTCATTTAAAGCTTGGATATACCTACAATTTAAAATCACTCCCCCAACCGCTCCGCCAACCCCGAATAACGCTCGGTCTTTTTCCGCACAGCTTGGGCCAGCAGGGCGCGGTCGCCGTAGAGATCGAGGCGCGCCTTGGCGCGGGTGATGCCGGTATAGACCAGCTCGCGGGTCAAAAGCGGGCTGGGGGTGTCGGGCAGCACCAGCACCGTATGGGCAAACTCGGAGCCCTGGGATTTGTGGATGGTCATGGCGTAGACGGTCTCGTGGGGGGGCAGGCGGCTTGGCAAGAGCGCGCGCAGGCTGCCGTCCGGCTGCTCGAACCACACCTTGAGGCGGCCGGTTTCATCGGGCAGGCAGAGCCCCATGTCACCGTTGTAGAGGCCGATCCCGTGGTCGTTGCGCACCACCATCACGGGGCGGCCCGCATACCAGTCGCCGTCGCGCTGGATCAGCCCGGCCCGAGACAGGGCCAGTTCGAGCCGCTCGTTGAGCCCCAGCACCCCGAAGGGTCCGTCCCGCAGGGCGCAGAGGATCTGGAAGCCGTTGAACGCCTTGAACACGGCAGACGCCTCTTCTCCGGCGCGGGCCGCCTTCAGATAGCTGCCGTAACCGGCCACCCCCTGGGCAATCAGGGCCTCGTAGGCCTCTCCCGCCCAGGGGTGCAGGCTGATGTCCTTGAATCCCGCACTCCAGACCGATTCCACCGCGGCGGCATCGCCCGCGTTGCAGGCCCGCGCCAGCTGGCCTATGCCGGAGTGCTGATCGAAGCGCCAGCTCTTGGAAAGCAAGCAGAGGCTGTCGCGCACAGGTGCACCGGCAGGCGAACCCTGCAGGCGGTAGCCGGTCTGGCGGGAGAGCCAATCCGCCTGAGCGGGGCTGATGCCCTGTTCGATAAAGCTGCAGATATCCCCGAGCACGGCCCCCGCCTCCACCGAGGCGAGCTGATCCTTGTCGCCGAGCAGGATGAGGCGGGCGTGGCTCGGCAGCGCATCGAGCAGGCGTGCCATCATGGGCAGGTCGACCATGGAGGCCTCATCCACCACCAGCAAGTCGAGGTGCAGCGGGTTGCCCGCGTGGTGGCGGAACTGGCTGCGCCCCGGGATCACCCCGAGCAGCCGGTGCAAGGTGCCCGCCTCTGTAGGGATGGCCTGGGCCCACTCGGGGGGCAAGTCCAGCGCCTGCAGGGCAGAGCCTATGCTCTCGGTCAGGCGCGCCGCCGCCTTGCCGGTGGGGGCCACCAGCCGGATCGCCGGGGCCTTGCCTGTTTGCAGGCCTGTCTCCACCAGAATGGCCAGGAGCTTGGCCACAGTGGTGGTCTTGCCGGTGCCGGGGCCGCCGGAGATCACCGCGAAGGGGCGCGCCGCCGCGGTGGCCGCCGCCAGCTTCTGGCCGTTGCAGCAGAGCGCCTCGGGCACCAGCGCATCCAGCTTGCTCAAGTCGCTCGCCGCCTGGGCGCTCCCCAGCAGCGCCTCTATGGCGGGCCAATCCACCTCGTTCGGGAACACCAGATCCAGATACTTCTCGACGAAGTGGCGGGCCGAGAAATCCGGGGCGAGGCGGGCCTTGAGCAGCGCCCCGAACACCAGACCGTGGTCGCGGGCAAAGAGGCGCGACAGGGCCGGGGCTATCTCGGGCCATTCGGCGCGTTCACTTAAGGCACGCAGGTGGCGGGTCACCCCCAGCTCAAAATCGTGGTAGCGGGTGAGGTAGAGGCGCCCGTGCCAGAGCCGCAGCGGCCAGCGCGGGGCAAGCCCGTCATCCTGTTCAGAGCCAACCAGCGGACTTGCCGCAAAGAGGGCGGGCCAGCTCGCAGGATCCGCCAGATCCCCCAGCAGATCCCGGCTCTGATCCGGATCCAACCCGAAGGGGCGCAGGGATCCGGCAGCGAGCATGTCAAGCGGCAGGCAGACATGGCCGCGCCCAAGCTCGAAGCAGGCGAGCGCGGCCCCCAGCACCAGCTCGGGGCCGCCGCCCAAATCGGCCACCAGTTTGGCAAATTGCAGATCCAGCTGGCGGATACGCCCCCCTAGCGCCAGGGCTTTCAGCCGCTCGATCATACCGTCGCTCTTCATCTCGCCCCTCATGCCTCTGCCTTGTTTGGTTTTTCTAAACGATGATCGTCAGGCATTACACCTTTACTAAACAACTTGTCGAGCCCCAGCACCAGTTCACGACTCGGACGGGTATGGAATACCCCCCCTTGCGGCATGCCGCGCAGGAACAGATAGAAAACCCCGCCAAAGTGCTGGTCGAAGTCGTAGCCCGGCAGGCGCAGGCTGAGCAGCCGGTGCAGCGCCAGCGAGTAGAGCTGGTATTGCAGGTCGTAGCGGTGTTCCGCCATGGCCCGCTCCAGCGCCGGACGGCTGTAATCGGCCGGGCTCATGCCGAGGTGATTGGATTTGTAGTCGAGCAGATACCAGCGCCCCTGCCACTCGAACACCAGATCGATAAAGCCCTTGAGCATCCCCTGCACTGTGGCGAAGCCGAGCGGCTTGTTGGCCCGCGACAGGGGGTCGTGCTGCTGGCAGAGCGCGGTGAGCGCCGGGGCGGTCACCCGCCCCATGGGCAGGAAGAACTCCAGCTCCACCTGCTTGCGATCGGGGGCCAGATCCCGCAGCCGCACCGGCTCCCCAAAGCCGGTATCAAGGGGGGTATCGAGCACAGCCTCCACCTGCTGTTGCAGCACCGGGGCCCAGCTCTCGTCGAAACCATCTTGCAGCAACAAACTGGCGATATGCTGTGCCAGCGGCTCACCAGCGGCGCTCTCGAAGTCTATGGTCTCGAACAGGCTGTGCAGCAGGGTGCCGGGGCGCGCCCCTTTCGGGAAGGTGAAGATGGAGGGCTGGGGCGCTTCCTCTTCCTGCGCAGCGGCAGCCGCCTCGGTCACTACCTCGTCATCGAAGCCGGGATTCGCCAAGACCCCCTTGCCGTGGCCGTTCCCCTGGGCCGCCAGCCCGGAGTAGGAGCTGATCCACCAGTCCCGCTCCAGCCGACCGGTAAAGTGGCGCACCTGGGGCTCCCCCAGCCGCTCCTCCTCTGGCGGCAACGGGGCCGGACGGGTGAGCGAGGGCTCACAGACCACCACCCCGGGCAGCGCCTGGGCAAGCTCGGTGAGGGCGGTCGCCAGCGTCTCGGCATCCCCCTCTTCCCCCTTTTGCAGCAGGTAGCCGATGGCGGTGTGGTGCAGCTCTGTCTTCTCCGACTTGCCGTTGCCCGAGCGCACCGGGGCCAGCCCCAGCCAGGTGGCGTAGACGCCCCGGGTCAGCGCCACGTAGAGCAGACGCAAGTCTTCGGCGAGGCGCTCCTTGTCCGCTTCGGCCAGCGAATGGTCTGCGCCGGTCAGATCGAGAATGGTGCGATTGCCCCCCTCGTCCGCCTCGTGATAGAGCGGGGTCTCGGCGGTTCTGTGGCTGCAGATAAAGGGCAGGAACACCAGCGGGTACTCCAGCCCCTTGGATTTGTGGATGGTGACTATCTGCACCAGCTTGCGCTCGGATTCGAGGCGCAGTACCTGCTCAGCATCCTGGCCGCCCGGGCGGCTCACCGCCTCCCCCAGCCAGCGCAGCAGGGCATATTCCCCATCCAGCTCGCTGCTTATCTGTTGCAGCAGCTCGCCGAGATGGAGGAAGTTGGTCAGCCGCCGCTCGCCATAGGGGCTCGCCAGCAGGGAGGAGGCGAGATTGCGCCTGTGCAGCAGGGCCCGCAGCATGGCCAGCACGCCACGGCGATGCCAGATCTGCCGGTACTCCATAAACTCCTGCACCGCGCTCTCCCAGGCCCGCTCGTCCGAGGCCAGCGCATCGAGTGCCCTGGCGTCGAGATCGAACAGGCCGGTCGCCAGCGCCGCCCGCAGGCTGCGCTCTTCGCTCGGGTTCTGGCAGGCGTGCAGGATCAGCAGTATCTCCCGCGCCTCCACCTGCTCCAGTACGCTCTCGCGGTTCGACAGATAGACAGACGCGATGGCGAGCCGCGCCAGCTCCTGCTGCACCAGCTTGCCCTCGGCGCCGGTGCGCACCAGCACGGCGATGTCCCCCGCCTTCACCGCCTTGTCGCCTATCTGTGCCTTGCCCTCGCGGGCCAGGGTCAGCAGGCGGTGGATCTCGGCGGCGGTGGCGCGGGCCATCTTGCTCTGGTAATCCCCCCGGTTAAAGGTGGGCTGGCCGGTCAGCTGCCAGCAGTGGAGCACAGGAGCGGTAACGCCACCCAGCAGCAGCGCCTTGCTCTTGCCCTGGGCCTCCACCGGCAGGAAGGGGATATCCGCCTCGTAGATAAAGGGATCCCTGGCTCGCTCGAACAGGCCGTTGACCGCTCCCACCAACGCACCGCTGGAGCGCCAGTTGCGCCCAAGGGTGTAGTGGGCGCTCACATTTCGCCGCGCCTGAATGTAGGTAAAGATGTCGGCGCCGCGAAAGCCGTAGATGGCCTGCTTGGGGTCACCGATCATCAACAGCGCCGTGTCGCTATGGCCGCCGTAAAGCCGGTGGAAGATGCGGTACTGCTGGGGGTCGGTATCCTGAAATTCATCTATCATCGCCACCCGGTAGGTGGCGCGAATGCGATCGCAGAGCCGCTCGCCAAGGTTGGAGCCGAGCGCCCCATCGAGATCCTTGAGCAGGTCATCGAAGGAGAGCTGATGAGCCTGGCGCTTGCTCGCCTGCATCCGGCTGCGCACCACCTTGGCGGCCCGTTGCAGGATAAGATCGCGAATACCGGGGCGGCTCGCCAGCAGCTCGTCGATCTGGCTGAACAGCGGCAGGGTCGGCACTGCGCCCCCCTTCTTGAGGTTCTCCTCCAGCACGCGTTGCCCGAAGCGCTCCAGCTCCTTGGGGATGGCGTAGCCACTGTCCTCGTCCTGCGCCCAGTCGCCGATCTTGGCAAGCCAGCCTTCGTAGTTCTTGCCGGTATAGCGGCTGATCTGGCCGTCGGTCTGGCGGCGGATCTCGCCCCCCTGCGCCAGCCATTCGCTCTTCACCGCAGCGATGCGACTCATGGCCGCCTGATGGCGGGCGGCGAGGGTCTCATCCCCCAAGGCGGGGTGTATCTCCAGCTCGCTGTTGTCGAGCCAGCCGTTCATCTCCCGCAGCAGGGCGGCGGGGCTAGGCCAGAGCGCGCGCACCGAGCTGGCGAGGGTTTTATCCACCGGATAGAACTCGGCGCGCCAGTAGTCGCTCACCGCCTGCAGCCTGAGCTGGCTGTCGTCGGTCAAAAATTCTGTCTCGAACAGGGCGCCCGACTCGAAGGCGTTTTGTTTCAGCATCCGCTGACAGAAGCCGTGGATGGTAAAGACAGCCGCCTCATCCATCTGCCGCTCGGCGGCCAGCAGGCGGCGGGCCGCCAGCTCGTGATCCTCCACCTCGATCAGCAACTGGGCCAGCAAGTCATCCTTGCTCTCACCCCGCATAAAGGCGAGCCGCGCCTCGTGGATGCGACCGCGGATCCGCCCCCGCAGCTCGGCGGTGGCGGCCTCGGTAAAGGTCACCACCAGGATCTCGGTCACCGAGAGCGGCCGCTCGTGGGCGCTGGATTGACCCACATCGGCGCCTTCTTCGATCAGTGGGCCGTGCCCCAGCAGCAGGCGCAGGTAGAGACCGGCAATGGTGTAGGTCTTGCCGGTGCCGGCAGAGGCCTCGATCAGTCGTTCACCGTGGAGGGGAAAACGCAATGTATTGAGCGGGTTGGCCATGATCACATCATCTCCAGGGTGGTCAGCAGCGGGGTCAGATGTTCGCGGGCCAGGGCCTGCAACTGGCCCAGCACGGCGTCATCCAGTTCGGGGAAGCAGCGAGCGACATAAGGATCCTGCCCCTCCCCCGTCACCATGTAGCCGCCGTTGAAGCGGGTGAGGGCCGCCTTGTCGGCCGCCTCCGGCTTGTCCGGATCCTTCTCGATCGCCCTGAACCACTCCCAGGCGGTGTTGGGGAAAAACGGCAGCGGCCGCTTCATTCCCTGGGCCCAGAGGGAGACCAGGGCAGCCAGCCTGGGGCGCGCCTCCTCGGCCGGAAGAGCTGGCAGCCGCAGACTCTGCTTGGCATCGAACAGCAGGGTGTCGCCGGGGGCACAGCTCAGGGAGAGGCAGAGGTGCTGAACCCAGCCCAGCAGCAGATCCTTGCCGTTGAAGCTGCCGGGTTTCACCACCAGCAAGCGCCCCTTCTGGGTGTCTATCCACCCCTGCAGCTGGCCCTGGGTCAGGGAGATATCGATCTCCACCGCCCGTTTTTCTGCCTCATTGGCCGCAACCCAGGGGCGCAGCCGATCCGCCAGCTTGCCCATCTCGGCGTCCAGATCCTCCAGCAGCAGGCTGCCGAACCAGCCTTGGGGCAGCAGGCCGGTGAGCTGCAACCGCTCGCGACGCACGGCACTATCTCCTTGTGCCAGATGGGCATCGAGCAGCAAGGCCTTGAGCTGATAGTGCTGCAGGCCGTCCAGCTCGAACGGCTCGCTGTCTTCGATGTTGGCTTCATTCAGCTCGAACCACACCTTGAGGCGACGGTTGAGGAAATACTTGGTGGGCTGGCGATAGAAGCGCAGCAGCTCCGCCAGCTCCAGCCCCTGCTCCTTGCCCCATTCGGGAGGCAGCGGCAGCTCGCCGCTCTGGAAGTTGGCCGCGCCGCGCACCGGATTGAGGGCGGGCAGCCAGTCGGCGGCATAGGTAAAGAGGCGGGACTCTGCTTCCGGGTAGAAGTAGTTGCGGCTGTAGGGGGTGAGCGGGTGCGCCACTATCAGGTGCTGAAGCAGCCGCCGGCCTGAGGTTTCGTCATCCAGGCTCTCATCCCCCGCCAGCACGAAACCCTGACGCACATAGTCGATCAGTTCCGCCAGCAGCACCGAGGGCACCTTGTCGCTGTTGTCCTGGGCGCTGAAGCCCTGATAGCTGATATAGAGCCCCTGCTGGGCGCTCAGCAGCGCCTCGAGGAAGAGGTAGCGGTCATCATCGCGGCGGGAGCGATCACCGCGCCGCGATGCCACCGCCATCAGATCGAAGCCCATGGGGGCCAGAGTGCGCGGGTAGACGCCGTCGTTCATGCCGAGCAGGCAGACCTGCCTGAAGGGGATGGAGCGCATCGGCATCAGGGTACAGAAGTTGACCTGACCGGCGAGGAAGCGCTGGCTGGAGCGAGACTCCCCCAGCACGCTGCCGAGATAATCCTGCAACAGGTCGGCGGTGATGGGCTGATCGAAGCGGGCCTCCCCGAGCTGGGTCTGCCAGTCGGCCAGCTGGCTGCGAATAAGCTGCAGCTGACGCTCTTCATCTTCGTCGGCCAGATAGAAGCGCTCCAGCAGCGCCAGCAGGCAGGCGTTCCACTCTGCCAGCGGCTGCGCCTGTTGCAGCCGGGGCAAAAATTCCGCCAGGGAGTCGACGAACCAGGCGAGCTTGCCGAGCGCCAGTCCCTGCTGACCCTCGATCTCGGCGTAGGGCAAGATGCTGGCCAAGGGGCCCTGCTGACCCCCAGTGCTGTCGGCACAGGGCAAGATGCCCGCCACCGGCTCCCCATCTCCCATGGCAAAGCCGAGCAGCATGCGGCGCAGGCCGAACAGCCAGCTGTTGCCGGACATGGGCGGCAGATCGAAGCGGACGGGGTAGCCGTCATCCAGCCCCCAGCGGATGCCGGTCTCCTGCACCCAGACCCGCAGCTGGTTGAACTCGTCGTCATCGAGCTCAAAGCGGCGCAGCACGGCGGGCACTTCCAGAATGGCCAGCAGCTCCCCCGCACCGAGGCGGGCATTTGGCAGGTGCAGCAGGGCGAGGAAGCTTTGCAGCAGCGGGCTCTCCTGACTCGCCGCCCGATCCGACACCGCGAAGGGGATCTGGCCACGGGCGCCAAAGACGGCCTGAATGTAGGGGCCGTAGCTGTTCACGTCCGGCATCATCACCACCACATCTTTCGGGGTGAGAGAGGGATCCTGCTCGAACAGCCCTAGCAGCCGGTCGTGCAACACCTCGAGTTCGCGCATCGGGCCGTGGCAGGCGTGGATCTGCAAGGATCCATCCGCCGGGCTGATGGGGCTCTTGTGATGGCTGCTGTCGAGGTCGAATTGACCGGCGCCCCGTTCTGCCAGCTCCAGCACATCCTTCTGGATGGCGCGCAGCAGGCTGACATTGCCCTGCTCATCCACCTCGTCGATATCGACGAAGGCCTCGATTTGCGGCACCTCCAGCTCCATCAGCTGATGCAGGTAGTCGCGCCCCAGCTTGCCCATGGAGGCGAGCAGCGGGTTGGCGGGCCCTTGCAGGGTCTCGATGTCGGTGCCGGGCTTGAGCCTGGTTTCGAGCCGCGCCAAGGTTTTTCTGTCCAGCAGATCCCCCCAGTAGTAGCGGCAGGGGTTGGTGACGAACAGGTGCACCTCCACCTCGGGTCTGCTGCCGAGGGCCAGCAGGGCCTCCACATAGCGCGGCGGCAGCGCCGAGATGCCGAACACGAAGACCCGCTGGGGCAGCTTGCCCGGCAATTCACGGGTGCGCGCCAGCTCGTGGATAAACTCCTCGTAGAGGTTGGCTCTGTGGTAGCCGCTGGGCGCGAGGGCCAGGGTGCGGGCCACCAGCTCGCGCCACAGTTCGGGCTGCCAATCCTGACCGCTCACCCCGGCCAGCTCCTGGCTGTTGCCATCAACCAATCCCCCCCCCGCTTCCCAGCGGGCGATCCAGTCCGGCCGATAGACCAGATACTGGTCAAAGAGATCCGCCACCTTCTGGCAGAGCTGCCAGAGCCTTACTTGCTCGGGATCCTGGGCAGGATCTTGCTCATCCCCCCCCAGATAGGCGGCGAGCGGGGCGAAGGCGGGCCTGTCCAGCAGGGCGGGCAATATGGTCATCAGTTGCCAGCTCATGGATCCCTTGTTGTAGGGACTCTGGCGGGGCACATCCGCCAGCACCTGGGTGAACATCTCCCAGATGAAGCTGGCGGGCAGCGGGAAGTCGATATTGGCGGCGATGCCGAAGGCCTTGGCCAGCTCCAGCTTGAGCCACTGGGCCATGCCGGGACTCTGCACCAGGATCTGCTCGTGCTCGAAGGGGTGAGAGAGGGGCGCCTGCCGGATATGGTTCACCAGCAACTCTTTGAGCAGATCCAGCTGATTGGAGTGGTAGAGGGTAAACATGGGCAAGTCCCGCCAATTAAAAAGAGGGGTGCGCGCAGGAAAAGATGAACAAATCCCGTCACTTCACCAGACATTGGATTGTCAGGGATCGGGGGGGAAGATGCAAAAGGCCCTTGTAGCAGCAGAGCGGGCCGCCATCACACTACCGACATTGGCGGTGGCAAATCACGGACACAAAAAAGCCGGCGCTGCTGCGCCGGCTAAAAACATGGGAACTTTATGGAAAATATGACGTATCAGGGTATTACCAGCACTTGCCCAAACGGCCATCCACACTGAAGGCACCGGCACCCGCTGCCGCCAGGGCCAGGAAGCCACCAGCCACTGAAACGTTCTTCATAAACATCAACATCTGCATCTGCTCCGCAGGCTGGTAATGGAAGAGGAAGGCCGCCATCAGGGTAAAGCCGGCCATCAGCACGGCGATGCTACGGGTAAAGAGGCCCAGCATGATGGCGAGACCACCGCCCAGCTCCAGCAGGATCACCAGGGGCAGCAGGGCACCGGGCACTCCCATGGCCTCCATATAACCTTGGGTGCCAGCGTAGCCGCCGATCTTGCCCCAGCCTGCGACCACAAACATCAGGGCCAGCAGAATACGACCAACCAGCAGTGCCACATCTCTCATCTTGTCCATCTTCAGATTCCTTTGATTACCAATTCACAGTGTTAATAGTGTAAGACCGATTTACTAACTCATTCATTTCGCCGAGATTTATTTATCAAGGCAGATCAAACAACAGAGCCTCGCTCCCTTGGGAGGCGCTCAGTGTCCAGTTATCTTCATCACGACTGAGTACCCCGTCGCCAGGCTGGGCCGCCAGACCGTTCGCGGTCAAGCTCCCTGAAATCATATGCAGGTAACCATGACGCCCTTGCAATGCCCATTTGAGGGTCTCCCCTTCGGCGAGTTGCAGTCGCCATACCCGGGCCTGCTGGCGAATGCTGAAGGATCCGGCCTCGCCATCCGGCGATGCCACCAACGTCATGCCTGGCTGGTTTTCTATCCGCTTCTGCTGATAACCGGGGGTCGTACCGAACTCGTTCGGCTCTATCCAGATCTGCAGCAGTTGCAGCGGTTCACTCTGAGAGGGGTTGTACTCGCTGTGGCGAATACCTGAACCCGCACTCATCAACTGGAAATCCCCAGCCGGGATCTGCTCGGCATGACCCAGGCTGTCCCTGTGTTCTATGGTGCCCTTGAGCACACAGGTCAGGATCTCCATGTTGGCGTGAGGGTGGGTGGCGAAACCGCCACCCGCTGCCACCATGTCGTCGTTGATAACCCGCAAGGCTGAGTGCCCCATCCACTCCGGGTCGTAGTAGTGACCGAAGGAAAAACTGTGGTGAGTATCGAGCCAGCCAAAATTGGCGTGACCTCGATCTGCTGCGGCTCTCAATTGCATCATGGTGTGCTCCTTACGCTATAAAGCTGTGGTTAACGCTGGCGACCGTCACCCAGACCGAAGGGGATCCGGTACTCACTGGACTCGTCACCCAGGCTCACCGTCAGGTTGCCCTGGGTGCGACTCGGCAGTTTGACCCGCTGGGTGCCCATCAGATCGGCATGGACAGAGGCCAGCAGATCGCCGGACTCGTCACGCACCTCCAGCATGGGGTTGGACTTGCCGTCGATGACAGCGCTGGCTTGCCAGTTGACGAGCAGGGAGCCCGGGGTGGCGCTGAAATCAGCTGGCACGCTGGCCTGGGCCAGACCGGAACTCATCAGGCCTGCAACGGCCAACATCTTGATTACGTTTTTCATGTTCAATTCTCTCTTGGATTTTTATGTCATTGATAGGCCGTCAGGCCTGGGCCAATGCCTCCATGCAAGAGACTACGTCAAATATTATGTTGTTCTTTTACTGAAAGCTGACCACCTCATTTTGAAGGGGTCACAGCCTGGAACTGCACTTATTTGGCCACTGAGCCATCCTGCTCAAGCGATGATTGAATATTAAACCTGCATGGCTTAAGTTGTTAGCGAGATAATCTGGCTATCATATTCAAAATATTTGAAGGTTACCCATGAGCAAAGAGCGCGCACTGACCCTGGAAGCCATTCGGGTGCTGGATGCCATAGAGAGACGGGGCAGCTTCGCCGCCGCCGCGGAGGAGTTGGGCAAGGTACCCTCGGCACTGAGCTACACGGTGCAAAAACTGGAAGATGAACTGGATGCCATGCTGTTTGACCGCAGCGGCCATAGAACCAGGTTCACTCCGGCCGGTCGCATGCTGCTGGAGCAGGGTCGCTTGCTATTGCAGGCGGCCGAGCATCTGGTGGGGGAGACCCGTGCCCTGGCGCGGGGGTGGGAGACCGACATCACCATCGCCGTGGATGCCCTGATGCCGGTGCAGAGGTTATTCCCTCTGGTGGAGCGCCTGGCCGAGCTGACCGATACCCGCTTGCGACTGCGGGCCGAGGTCTTGGCGGGGAGTTGGGAGGCGCTGGAGGATGGCCGCGCCGATCTGCTTATCTCTTCCCTCAATCCCGATCTCATGCTGACCGGCATCAAACACCAACTGCTGCAAGAGGAAGTGATGCTCTACGTCGCCCACCCGGATCACCCGCTGCATCAGGAGCCGGAGCCCCTGGCGGACGAGACCCTGCGCCGCTACCGCGCCATTGCCATCGCCGACTCGGCGCGGCGCAAGCCCGCCCTCACCTATCGCCTGCTCGACAAGCAACCCAGACTCACCGTCAGCACCATGGCCGAGAAGCGCGATGCCCTGTTGGCCGGGATCGGGGTCGGCACCATGCCGCTGAGCTGGATTGAAGAGGATATCAAGACGGGGCGCCTCAAGGTGATCGGTCCGGAGTACCGTCACCAGCTCCAGGTCGTGCTGGCGTGGCGGCGGGACAGCATGGGCAAGGCCAAGAGCTGGCTGGTGCGGGAGATCCCCAAGCTGTTTGTGGCCAAGGCGTAATGCGTCACAACTTGACGCCAGGGGCAAATTAGGGGAAAAGAAAAAAGCGGAACCCTGACGGGATCCGCTCAATTTGCCAGGAAAGAATAAAAACCTTTCGGTTTAAAAAAACCCTTAAATTGGAAGCAAACAATCGATTTCGCAACCAGGAAAGTCTCGAATTCGATTCGTGTTCGATTATGCGCGAACTGTTATTCCTCGCCAGCACTATGTTGCAGAGTTGAAGGATGTGCACCGCCCGGTGTCATTTTCTGCAACCTTTGCCCCAAACTGGTCAGATCATCCCGCTTATTTCGGCCGCTTGCTTTCTCCTGGTTTTTTAAAGTGTCAATATCTGAGCCCGAACCATGGAAAAGGTACACTTTTTGGCGGTTCATCAAATGCACATAAAGGAATGACGCATGACCTATAGCCAGACCCTGGCCATTAACATTCTCGACACCCTCAAGAAGACGCTGATCGACAAGGGGATCCGTTATCAGACCCTGGCGGAGGCGATGAATGTCTCCATCGCGACCATCAAACGGATGATGAACAAGCCATCACTGCCCTTTGATACCCTGTTGGAGATCTGCCATCTGGTGGGTCTGTCATTCGAGGAGCTGCTCGAACGCACTCAGGAGGCCCAGAGCCGCCGCGCCGTCTTCACCCAGGAACAAGATGAGTCCTTCCACAACGAGCCCGGCCTCTACGCCTTCCTCGCCAACATCTTCTGGCGTGACAAGACCCTCATCGACCTGAAGCGGGAGTACGGCCTGACCGATGCCTCCTGCTACCTCTATCTGCGCAAGCTGGAGAAGCTCGGCATCCTGCAGCTCGGCATCGACAACAGCTTCCATTTTCTCATCAGCGAGCGGATCAACTTCGAGCAGCACAGCCGCTTCGCCCGCCAGCAGGCACGCCAGGCCATGTCTGTGCTTGGCGACTATCTGGTGGAAAACATGCACAAACAGAACAACTACATGGCGCTCTGTCAGCTGCATCTGGACGAGAGCGAGGCGTTCGCCCTGATCGAGCGGATGAAGGAGTACTGGCATCAGGAGCTCAAGCTCAACCGCCCCGCCATCGGCCAGCGGGAAGACACCAAGACCTACACCATGTCGCTGCAGCTGGCGGACTGCGGTTACCAGAGCTTCGACGATCTCATCCCCAACATCGACGGATGAGGCTTAGCGCAGACCTCTCCCTGCGGGGGGAGGTCTATTTCCCTCAAACGCCAGCGTTCAGCCATGGCGGACAGGACGGGTATCCAGCGCGATGCAGATTGCATCGGGACGCCAGTGCTCTATATCACAGTCGATCAAGGCGCCCGCCTGGTCATAGTTGACCCGCACCAACCGCAGCACGGGGCTGCCCTGGGCCAGGTTGAGCACCCGCGCAATCTCTCCCCGTGCCGCCACCGGTGTCACCTCCAGCCGTGCGCCCCCCTGCCCCATGCCATATTCGCGCAGATAGAGCTCGGTGAGCGACCCCGCCAG
The DNA here is from genome assembly GCF_000820045.1 of Aeromonas rivuli. Lineage (GTDB taxonomy): Bacteria > Pseudomonadota > Gammaproteobacteria > Enterobacterales > Aeromonadaceae > Aeromonas > Aeromonas rivuli. The sequence goes on from NZ_CDBJ01000100.1 coordinate 275,442, forward strand.
CGGTTGACTCTCGATACCAGGAAAACGGGTTGCCAGCAGATGATGGCTGACGTGGAGCACGGGGCGGCCATCGATGAGGCGCTGACGGCGGATCCCGAACAGTGGGGTGAAGGGGGTGATGGCCATCCAGCGACAGAGATCGCTGCTGGCCAGTTCGCTGCCCTGACCGAGCAAGCGGGTCTCGGCGCTGCGCTGCTGCTCGGCGATCCACTGATGAAAGTGGGTGTGACGAACCGGGTCATAGACGAGCCTGGGGGGCGCCACGAACCAGCCGCGCCGCTCGGCCCGGTAGATGATCCCCTCGGCCTCCAGGGTCGAGAGCGCCTCCTTGACCGTGATGCGGGTGGTGGCGAAACGCTCGCTCAAGGCTCGCTCGGCGGGCAATTGCTGGCCCGCCGTCAGTTGCCCACTCGCGATGTAGCGGTGCAGCGTCTGGCAAATTTGTTCACTCTTGGTGAGCGGTCTGGTCACGAGCCTGTCCTGGCATAGTCCAACGAATCGAATGCCACGCTTATATCCCGCCCAGATGAAGCTGCCATGACAGTGGCTCAGGCAAGAAAATGTCATCCAATCGCCACAAAAGCGCCCCGCCACCGTCACATTCCCCCCCTAGCATCGTCCTCGAACCTTAACTGACCTAGTCCAGAGGGATGGGATGATGAAAACCTTGATCGCAAGTGCACTGGCCATCGCGGCCATCAGTCAGCCGTTTTTTGCAACCAATAGCTATGCCGCCGACAATATCGCGGATCTGGAAAAGGCCGCCCGTGGCGAAGGCCAGCTCCACAGCATCGGCATGCCCGACAGCTGGGCGAACTGGAAGGATACCTGGCAGCAGCTGGGCAGCATCTACGGCATCAAGCATCAGGATACCGACATGAGCTCGGCGCAGGAGATCGCCAAGTTCGCCGCCGAGAAGGCCAACGCCACCGCCGATATCGGCGACGTGGGCGGCGCCTTCGGCCCGGTCGCGGTCAAGCAGGGGGTCACCCAGCCCTACAAACCCTCCACCTGGGCAGACATTCCCAACTGGGCCAAGGATGCGGACGGTCACTGGATGCTGGCCTATACCGGCACCATCGCCTTCCTGATCAACAAGGATCTGGTCAAGGCCGCCCCCACCAGCTGGCAATCCCTGCTGGGTGGCGACTACAAGGTGACCCTGGGTGACGTGGGCGTGGCCTCCCAGGCCAACAACGGCGTGCTGGCGGCGGCCTATGCCACCGGCGGCAGCGAGAAGAACCTCAAGCCTGCGCTGGATCTGTTCGGCCAGCTGGCCAAGCAGGGTCGCCTCTCCCTGAACGACCCGACCATCGCCAACATCGAGAAGGGCGAAGTGGAGGTGGGGGTGCTGTGGGACTTCAACGCCCTGAACTACCGCGACCAGATCGACCCCAACAAGTTTGAGGTGGTGATCCCGAGCGACGGCTCCGTCATCGCCGGTTACACCACCATCATCAACAAGTGGGCCAAGAACCCCAACGCCGCCAAGCTGGCCCGTGAATACATCCTCTCCGATGCCGGTCAAATCAACCTGGCCCGTGGCTACGCCCGCCCCATCCGCAGCAATGTGACCCTGCCGGATGACGTCAAGGCCAAGCTGCTGCCAGCCGAGCAGTATGCCAATGCCAAGCCGGTGCAGGATCATGCAGCCTGGGAGCAGAGCTCCAAGGCCCTGCCGCGCCAGTGGCAAGAAACCGTCATGATCAACATGCAGTAAGGAAATCCAGTGCAACACAAGGTGATAGTGGTACTTGTGGATGGCCTGGCAGCCGAGGTAGCCCATTGCATGGGCTACCTTTTCGGCATGGTGGAGGCGGGGCGCGGCCTGCATACGACCCTGAGCTCTGCCTTGCCCTCCCTCTCCCGGCCCCTCTACGAGTGCATCCTGACCGGCGTGCCGCCGGTGGCGAGCGGCATCACCCACAACGGGGTGAGTCGCCTCAGTCTGCATGACTCCATCTTCCATCTGGCCCGCGCGGCGGGCAAAGGCACAGCAGCGGCGGCCTATTACTGGGTGAGCGAACTCTACAACCGCAGCCCCTGGCTGGCTGCCCGGGATCGCTATACCCATGACGAGCAACTGCCCATCCAGCACGGCTGCTTCTACTGGGATGACAACTACCCCGACAGCCATCTGCTGATGGATGGCGAGTGGCTCAGAACCCAACATGATCCCGATTTTCTGCTGATCCACCCCATGGGGGTGGATGACGCCGGCCACAAGTTTGGCCTGGATTCACGCCAGTACCGCAATCAGGCGCGCCGGATGGACAGCCTGCTGGCCGATCTGCTGCCCCAGTGGCTGGCAGAGGGGTATCAGGTGGTGATCACCTCGGATCACGGCATGAACGAGGATCTCAGCCACGGCGGCACCCTGCCCGAGGAGCGCACCGTGCCGCTCTGGCTGTTTGGTGATTCCTTCGTCGAGCGCTGGCCGGATGGGGTGGTGATCGCCCAGACCCAGCTCTGCGCCCTGATGGCCGACCTGCTGGGCATTCCTCACGACAAGTCGGCAGCGCCCCCGCTGCTCAAGGCGGCCTTTATGCGCGAGGTGCACTGATGATGCCTGCAACCACCGAGATCCTGCTGGATCAACCCGCAGCAACCCGGCGCCAGGCGCGCCGCCACTGGCTGCCCGCGCTAGTGCTGCTCCCATTTGTCCTCTTGATGATACTGTTCCAGCTCGCCCCCATGGTGTGGGTGCTGGTGGGCAGTTTCCAGACCCCGGATGGTTGGGGCCTCGACTACTATCGGGAGATTTTGAGTTCCCCCTTCTATCTGCAATCCTTCACCAACTCATTGCGCATCGCCGGCATCGCCAGTCTAGGAGGGCTCGCCATCGGCACCCTGGGGGCGGCCGCACTGCGCCACAGCGGCGAGCGGGTCAAGCGGCTGCTGCTGGCCTTTGTCACCATGACCGGCAACTTCAGCGGCGTGCCCCTGGCGTTCGCCTTCATCATCATTCTCGGCATCAACGGCGCGGTCACCCTGCTGCTCAAATCCTGGGGATTGATCGACGGCTTCAACCTCTACTCCGGGGCTGGCCTCATCCTCATCTACACCTATTTCCAGATCCCCCTCGCCCTGCTGCTGCTCTACCCGGCCTTCGATGCCCTGCAGGATGAGTGGCCCCAGGCCGCCGCCCTGCTTGGCGCCAGCAAGAGGCAGTATGTGTGGCACGTGGCGCTGCCGGTGCTCACCCCCGCCCTGCTCGGCACCCTGATCATTCTGTTTGCCAATGCGGTGGGGGCCTATGCCTCCGCCTACGCCCTCACCACAGGCAACTTCAATCTGGTGACCATACGGGTGGCGAGCCTGGTCTCCGGCGACATCTTCCTCGAGCCCAATCTGGCGGCGGCGCTGGCGGTGATCCTGATGGTGCTGCTGGGGGTGGTGACGGCCGCCAACCAGTGGCTGCTGAAAAAGAGCTACGTGAACAGGGGGCAATCTCATGCATGATTTGACGCCGCGCTGGCCGCGCTGGGTGCTGGGGGCCCTGGTCGCCACCCTGCTGCTGCCGCTGCTGGCGACTTTTCTCTACTCCATCTCCACCCGCTGGGGAGCGACCCTGCTGCCGGACGGCTTCACCCTCGACTGGTATCTCAAGCTGTGGGGGGATCCGCGCTTTCTCGCGGCCTTTGGCCGCAGCCTGCTGGTCTGCTTCGCCACCCTGCTGCTAGGGACTTTGGTGCTGGTGCCAACCGTGCTGGTGGTGGCCTACTACTTCCCCAGACTGGATCCCTGGATGAACTTGCTGATCCTGCTCCCCTTCGCGGTGCCGCCCGTGGTCTCCTCGGTAGGGTTGTTGCAGATCTACGCCGACGGCCCGCTGCCCATTATCGGCACGCCGTGGATCCTGATCGGCACCTGGTTCACCGTGGTGTTGCCCTTCATGTACCGGGCGCTGGCCAACAGCCTGCAAGGGGTGCCGCTCAGAGATCTGATGGATGCTGCCCACCTGCTGGGGGCAAGCAGTGGCCGCGCCTTTCTGCTGGTGGTGATCCCCTGCCTGCGCAAGGGGCTGCTGGCGGCGCTGTTTCTCTCCCTCTCCTTCCTGCTCGGCGAGTTCGTGTTTGCCAACATGCTGGTGGGCACCCGCTACGAGACCCTGCAGGTCTACCTCTACAACATGAGGTCCACCTCGGGCCACTTCACCAGCGCGCTGGTGATGAGCTACTTCCTGCTGACCCTGCTGCTCACCTGGGCGGCCAACAGATTTCATCGGTGATCCAAGATGTTTCATTTAGAAGTCAATCAGTTGCACAAATCCTACGGCGACACCAAGGTGTTCGAGGGGATCGAATTCGGCATCCGCAAGGGGGAGCTGGTGACCCTGCTCGGCCCCTCCGGCTGTGGCAAGTCCACCCTGCTGCGGGCGCTGGCCGGGCTCACCCCGGTGGATGGCGGTCAGGTGCGGGTGGCCGGGGAAGATATCACCTGGCAGGCGCCCCAGAAGCGGGGCATCGGCATGGTGTTCCAGAGCTATGCGCTCTTCCCCAACATGACGGTGTGGGACAACGTCGCCTTCGGCCTCAAGATGAAGCCCCAGCCGGGACGGGAGCTGGCGGCCAGCGTGCAGGAGGCTCTGGCGCTGGTGGAGCTGGACGGCTTCGAGCGCCGCTATCCGGGGGAGCTCTCCGGCGGTCAGCGCCAGCGGGTGGCACTGGCGCGCGCCTTGGTAGTGCGGCCACGGATCCTGCTGCTGGACGAGCCGCTCTCGGCGCTGGATGCCCGCATCCGCCGCAGCCTGCGCCAGCAGATCCGCGAGATCCAGCAGCGCCTCGAGCTCACCACCATCTTCGTCACCCACGATCAGGAGGAGGCGCTCACCCTGTCGGATCGAGTGTTCCTGATGAACAAGGGATCCATCGTCCAGAGCGGCACGCCTGAGCAGATCTACACCCAACCCGCCGATGAGTTCGTGGCGAGCTTTATCGGCCATTACAACCTGCTGGCCCCCGAACAGGCCAACAAGTGGCTGGGGGGAACACGCAGCACCAAGCTGGCACTGCGTCCCGAGGCCATTGCGCTATTGCCTCAGGAGGCCTGCCCTCCCGAGCCCCATCTGCCGGGAGTGATACGCCACCAGCAGTTGCTCGGCAACATCATCCGCTATCAGGTGGCGTGCGAGGCCGGGTTGCTGACGGTGGACGTCCTCAACCGCTCGGCCCGGGATCTGCTGCCGGTCGGCAGCGCCGTCACCCTGGCGGTGGCCCGGGATCAGCTGTGTGAGGTAGCATAAGCCGAGGGTTTGCATGCTCTTTTCAGCGGTGGCGCGGCCAGGGTGCCGCCCCGCCAGCCCCCCGTATTCATAGCAAGGAGCCGAGATGGCACTGGCACTGTTTGATTTGGATGAGACCCTGATTGCCGGGGATTCCGCCAGCCTCTGGCTGGAGTACATGGTGGCCCAGGAGCTGGCCCCGGTGAGCATGGTGGCCGAGGAGCAGGCCATGATGTCCCTCTACCATCAGGGCAAGCTGGACATGCACCAATACATGGCCTTCACCCTGCAACCCCTGGCGGGCAAATCCAGAGTCTGGCTCGATGGCCAGTGCCAGCACTTTGCCGAGCAAGTGTTGCGCGAGCGGATCTATCCGGAGGGGCTGGCCCGCATCGACTGGCATCGAAAACAGGGGGATACCCTGGTGCTGATCTCCGCCTCTGGCGAGCATCTGGTCGCCCCCATGGCGCGCATGTTGGGCATGGATCACTGCATCGCCATCCTGCTCGACGAAGAGGAAGGCCTGCTGACCGGCCAGACCCGGGGTACCCTGAGCTTTCGGGAGGGCAAGGTGGCGCGCATCAACCAGCTGTTTGGCGGGCTTGACGATCCCTGGCAGGAGAGTTTTGGTTACAGCGACTCCCACAACGATCTGCCGCTGCTGCAAGCCGTGCCCCATCCCCATGCGGTCAATCCCGCCCCCCGCCTTCGCCAAGCCGCCGAGCAGGCGGGTTGGCCCTGCCTGCAGTGGCAACTCGCCGAGACAAGGGTGCCGTAACGGCCAGGGGCCGAGACAGCCTGACGCCCCATAAAAAGGAGAGGAGGCCAGTGCTCTCCTCTCCTTTTTCCATCCAGCAGCCGGCGAAAACAGCCAGGCCCTGACTATACCTGCCTGAGCAGGGGGTCGGGGTCAGAGGCCGGCTCTCCCGCTTGATAGCAGCGATTCTTGCCCGCCCGCTTGGCGCGATAGACCTCGGCATCCGCCGCGACGATCAACTCCTTGGCCTCCCGGGCCTGGCCACTGGCCACCAGCCCGCCGCTCAGGGTGACCCGCAGCCCGGGTTCACGCCACGTCAGGCTGGCTACCCGCTCACGAAACTCGTCGAGCAGGGCGAAGATCATGCGCTGATCCTCCCCCGTCAGCAGGGCCACCAGCTCCTCGCCACCATAGCGACAGACCCAGCCCCGCTCGCCCAACTGCTCCATGGCCAGGGTGGCAACCCGCTTGAGCACCATGTCCCCGGTGTGGTGGCCAAAGGTGTCGTTGACCCCTTTGAAGTCGTCGAGGTCGAACATGGCGAGGAAGAAGGGCTCCCTCTCGCTCAGCAATTCAGCCAACTGGTCATCGAAGAAACGGCGGTTGTAGAGGCCGGTCAGCTTGTCGAGGTTCGCCAGCTGGCGTACTTCATGAAGATCCTGACTGGTTGCGGCCAGCTCGGCATAGATATGTTTCAGCTCCTGTATGCTGCCCACCTGGGTCGCAGAGGGATCATGGCGGCTGTAGCGGATCATCCGGGCAATCTCGTTGAGCATGCGCCTGAAATAGCGGGTCCAGACGATGGCCAGTACCAGATAGAGCACGGAGGCCAGTACCACCATGAGCTGCACGTTGAGGGAGGCGCGGGCCACCGTCTGATTCAGGCTGGCCGCAGGCTTGACACTGACCAGCACCCACCCCTGCTCCGGCAAGTGGCTGTAGGAGACAAACTGGCGATTTTCTTCGTCGAAGAAGAGCCCCCTGTCGTCGGTAAAGCGCCTGAGCCAACCGGGATGGGGCATCATCTTGAACAGCTGCTTGGGATCAGGGTGGGCCAGCTGGCGACCCGAGGCACTGATGATGCTCTGATAGCCATCTTCACCGGGCCGATTGAGCAGGAGTGAGAGGGGCTGCAACTGGGAGTCGATTGCAAAGACACCCAGGATCTTGCCCTGCTCGTCGGTGAGCGTCTTTGCGATGGAGATCAGCAAATTCCCCGTGGTGTAATCGTAATAGGGCTCGGTCCAGACCCGCTGCCCCGGGTGCGCCAAGGCCAGTTGATACCAGGGCCGGGTACGGGGATCATAGGCCGGGTTGTGATCCCAGTCCGGGTAGCTGAGCACCAGGCGCCGCTCGGTGCCGAGGTAGATGGCGATAATATCCGAGGCCAGCCCCTTGTAGAGCTGCCAGTCATGGCGGTAGCTGTGGGTGTTGCCGAGTTCACTGCCGCCGACATCCCCGGCCTTCACTTGGTCATAGATAAGGGTAAACTGTCGTTCCAGCTCGGCCAGGTAGGGCTCAACCAGGCTCTCACGCAGCTGGCTGTTATTGGCGCTGAGCCGCTGCTCCAGCTCCTGTTGCAGGCTACGGGCCATGTGCAGATAGTAAATGCCCCCCAACACCAGCACGGGAATAAAGAGCACAAGCAGGCCCAGCCGCATGCGGCTCACCAGAGACCAGTGCTTTTTGGTGGTAGGAGACTTGCTCAAGCTTGACTCCGGTGACAGGGACATTTGAGCCAGATTAACAGCCCGTCACGACGGCGTCCAAAGGAAGAGAGAGATGTGCACTGACCCACAACCTGCGCTGCCATGCTGACTCACGACAACTGGATCGCGGTGCATTTTTGCGCCCTGATCCTGCTCACCGGCGCCCTCACCTCCGAGTATTTTCTGTTCAGGCGCGGCATGTCCATCGAGCAGGTGCGCAAGTTGCTGATCGCCGATGGTCTGGCGGCGCTGGCCCTGCTGCTGCTGTTCATCAGTGGCCTGATGCAACTCTACGCAGAGCCTCAGGGCCCGATCGCACTGCTGCAATTGCCCAGCTACCGGCTCAAACTGGTGCTCTTCATGCTGATGGCGCTGAGTTTCGGCTATCCGAGCCGCCTCTTCTATCGCTGGCGCCAATCCCTGCGGCGGGGCAGGGCTCCCATGGTGTCGACGCAACAGCAGCTGTGGGTGATCTGGATACTGCGCATCGACCTGCTGCTGCTGATGCTGATCCCGCTGCTGGCCCATAGCTCCAGCTCCTGACCCATTCAATACTCGCAGCCAGTCACAGGGGCCTGTCTGAGCTCGGCCAAGACAAACGCCATGGCTGTCGGTATGGTGGCACAGGAAGGAAGTTCAACTTTTTGATTTCAGGGATGAAACCTTATGCGTTCTAACATGATGTTGCTGATGGCCGCCGCCATCTGGGGGCTGGGCTTCGTCGCCCAGCGGCTGGGAATGGATCACATGGGGCCTTACACCTTCAATGGCCTGCGCTTCCTGCTCGGGGCCCTCTCGCTCCTGCCCCTGCTCTGGTGGCTAAAATCCCGTCAACCGACGCAACCTCGCGCTGAGGATAACCCGCGCCTGCTGCTGATCGGCGGCACCCTGGCGGGGGGCGTGCTGTTTTGCGCCGCCTCCCTGCAACAGGTGGGGCTGCTCTATACCACGGCCGCCAAGGCAGGCTTCATCACCGGTCTCTACATCATATTGGTGCCGGTGCTCGGCTTGGCGCTGCGCCACAAGACGGGGGCCAACACCTGGGTCGGCGCCCTCATCGCCATGGTCGGGCTCTATGTGCTCAGCGTGACCGATGATTTCACCATCGGCTATGGCGACCTGCTGCAGGTGATCGGTGCCCTGTTCTGGGCCATTCACCTGCTGGTGCTGGATCACTACTCGAACCGGGTCGCCCCTATCCGCCTGGCCGGGGTGCAATTCGTGGTGTGTGGCCTGCTCAGTCTTGGCACGGCTTTCGTCATCGAAACCCCGACCCTGAGCGGTGCCGTGGCGGGCTGGCAGGCCCTGCTCTACGCGGGGCTGGTCTCGGTCGGCATCGGCTACACCTTGCAGGTGGTCGGCCAGCGCGGTGCCCATCCGGCCCACGCCGCCATCATTCTCAGCCTGGAGACAGTATTCGCCGCCATCGGTGGTGTGCTGCTGCTCGGCGAGATCCTCGATGAACGCGCCGTCATCGGCTGCATCCTGATGCTGATCGGTATGCTTCTCTCCCAGATCAGACTGCGCTGGTGGTGGAAATCCCGCCGGGACAAGGTGCCCAGCCAGCCCTGATACGGGCGGCATGCTGATCGGTGGCGCGGGAAAGAAGGTGCCGACGGGATGGCCCCCCCAATAAAACGAGGCGCCTTTGGGCGCCTCGTTTTATTGCCGCCCCCTTATCGCACGCTATCGCACGCTGGAGCAGAAGCTGACATCGTCGCGCAGGGGATCGTTGCTCACGCTGTGATAGAGCTCGAAACAGGGGCCGCTGCCAAACTCCAGCCCGGCGGACACTATGTCGCCTATGTGCTCCTGCCACAACGGCCCGTACTGGTTGCGATCCGTGATGAGGTAGCGGGACTGGGCGTAGCGCCCGGCGGGGATGAGCTGGGTTTCCACCTCCCCCGTCCCCTGGGTCCCCACCGGCACCGTGACACCTATGTCGGTGCGACACTGGGCCGGCGGCGTCACTTGCGGGTTGTCATGGTAGATGAAGATCCACTCCCCCCCTTCCAGTGCGCGGGGCGCGGCCCACTGGTGCAGGCGGTTACAGACGGCGTCATAGCCTTCGCCATAGGGGCCTGTGACCCGGATATAGGCCAGGGTGCGGGCATCCATCTCGACGGTTTTCATGGTGTTGCTCCTTGCTGATGAGTGGCCTTCAGCATAAGGGAGGGGGGCATCCCATGCGTGTCCATCCTTGCGCTCATGGTGTCCGTTCTTGCCCTTGTCACGGCGAAACTCCCCCGGGGTGCAGCCATAGTGACGGCGAAACGCCTTGGCAAAGGCCTGGGAGCTGGCCAGACCCGCCCCCAGAGCGATGGCGGTGACGCTGGCGTCTGTGTAGCAGAGCTGCCAGGCCGCCCGCTGCATCCGCAGCCGCCGGCACATCTCCCCCGGCGCCTCCCCCACCACGGCGGTGAAGACCCGGTGGAAGTGATAGAGGGAGAGGCAGGCGCGGCTCGCCAGCTCCTCGATGGAGAGATCCGGCTCCTGCTCCAGCGCCCGCAGCACGGGGATCAGGCGCTCGCGATAGTCGATCATGACAGACGGACCCGCCCCATATGCAGGGCATCGACGAAGCGCCCTTCACGAAACGCATAGGCGGGTGAGCAACCTTCCTGCTCGAAGCCGAACTTGCGGTAGAGTGCGATAGCGGCCGTGTTGTCGCTGTAGACCGTCAGCTCGAGCCGCTGCAGGTTGAGCCAGTTGTCCGCCAGATCCACCGCTGCCCCCAGCAGGGCCGAGCCCACCCCGCGGCCTGTCCAGTCATCCCGGACCCCCATGCCGATGCCAGCCACATGGCGACGACGTGGATTCGGCTCGAGCCAGAGCCCCAGATCGCCGACCAGCAGCTCATCCACTATGGCCACCAGGCCGTAGCCGCTACGCTCGGCCAGCCGTTGCTGCCACATGGCCAGGGTCGGATAGGGCATCTGCAGGGTGCCTGCCTGAGCCTTTGGCATGGCATAGAGATCCCGCAGCCCCTGGGCATCCCCGGCCTCCGCCTGACGAATCCTGATCTCAACCATCCCCTCTCCTCCCTGATCCGTGAACGTCCGTCCAAAATAGCGCCCTTTGTGTCCGTAGCCAACTCCATTAGGGCCACCTATCAAACACTTAGAACTGACCGATTGGCCCCGCTCGCGCCCCTTGCCGTATCGTGCCTCCATCATCACAAGGAGATGCCCCATGACTGACAAGACCCTGCACAGCGCCAACGGTGCCCCCGTCGTCGACAACAACAACAGCCTCACCGCCGGCCCCCGCGGCCCGGTGCTGATGCAAGACATCTGGTTGATGGAGAAACTCGCCCACTTCGACCGCGAGCGCATTCCCGAGCGAGTGGTTCACGCTAAAGGCTCCGGCGCCTACGGCACCTTTACCCTGACCCACGACATCAGCCAGTTCAGCAAGGCGGATCTCTTCAACGCAGTCGGCAAGCAGACCCCTGTCTTCCTGCGCTTCTCCACAGTGGCCGGTGAGAAGGGCGCCGCCGATGCCGAGCGCGATGTGCGCGGCTTCGCCCTCAAGTTCTATACCGAGCAGGGCAACTGGGATCTGGTGGGCAACAACACCCCCGTCTTCTTCATCCGCGATCCCCTGAAATTCCCCGACTTCATCCACACCCAGAAGCGGGATCCGCGCACCAACCTGCGCAGCGCCACCGCCGCCTGGGACTTCTGGTCACGCCACCCGGAATCCCTGCATCAGGTCACCATCTTGTTCAGCGATCGCGGCATCCCCAAGAGCCTGCGGGAGATGAACGGCTACGGCAGCCATACCTTCAGCTTTATCAACTCGGCCGGTGAACGCTTCTGGGTCAAGTTCCACTTCAAGACAGAGCAGGGCCACAGCTTCTACACAGATGAAGAGGCGGCCAATGTCGTCGGGCAGGATAGGGAGAGCAGCCAGGCGGATCTGTTCAACGCCATAGAGCAAGGGGACTTCCCGCGCTGGAAGGTCTATGTGCAGGTGATGCCGGAGGCCGAGGCCCAGACTTACCATATCCACCCGTTCGACCTCACCAAGGTGTGGCCGCACAAGGACTACCCGCTGATCCCGGTCGGCGTACTGGAGCTTAACCAGAACCCGGACAACTACTTCGCCCACGTGGAGCAGGCGGCCTTCACCCCGGCCAACGTGGTGCCAGGTATCGGCTTCTCGCCGGATCGCATGCTACAGGGTCGACTGTTCTCCTACGGTGATACCCAGCGCTATCGCCTCGGCGTCAATCACGGTCTGCTGCCGGTCAACGCCCCGCGCTGCCCGTTCCACCACGGCGCCCATCGTGACGGTGCCATGCGCTCCGACAGCAACGGTGGCGCCAGCCCCAACTACCAGCCGAACCGCTTCGGCACCCAGCAACCGAGCGAGCAGCACGAACCGGCCCTGAGTCTGGAAGGGGCCGCCCTGCACCATGACTTCCGTGACCATGACAGCGACTACTACAGCCAGCCGGGCAACCTGTTCCGCATCATGGACGAGGGGCAGCGTGCTCGCCTCGCCGCCAACCTGGCGCGCTCTCTCATCAATGTGGAAGATGACGCCATAGTCGCGGCCCAGCTCAAGCACTTCGAGCAGGCCGATCCCGAATACGCCAAGCGGGTCGAGCTGGCCCTGGCCGCCCTGCAACGCTGAGCCGCAGGCAGCAACGTAAAAACGGGGCCTGCAGGCCCCGCTTCCATCAATGACGCCCAATATTCAGCGCCCATGCCACCGAGAGATAAATAAAAAACGGGAACCCTGGGGTTCCCGTTTCTCATCAATCTGTCTCAATCCCGAACGGACCGCGCTTCGCGCTCTTCCCGCTCCCTGACCAACAGGCGTTTGTACCACCAACTATTGCGACGACGTTGAATATTAGAAGAGCGACGAGCCATAGTCTTGGGTCCCATGCCAATTGTGAGCGAGGGCACATTATGCGATAGCCATCCCGCCCCTGTCTTTAACTGGATCAAGAAAAGCCTCAGCGAGGGGTCTGAATGCGCTCAATCTGTGCATCGGGTTGCGCCTCGTCACTCGGCTGCTGTTGCACGGAGCGCCAAGCCAGCGGGCCATTACTCTCCTGACTGTTGATGGGGGCACAGACCAGCCAGGATCCCCCCTGCTCAAGCTGGGCGCCAAGGGAATACTTCTGATCCGCAAACCAGCAGACTCGCTCCGGCAATGAGCCCAGTGGCAGCAGCAGATCCGTGCCCACCCGGGTCGAATGGCGCAAGGGCTCGGCCACCGCCACTGTACTCAGGCCCCACAGGGCCAGCATGATGCCGACTGATTTCATAACGACTCCTTGGTTACCCCTTGCAGGCGACCAGAACGGGGGAAAACTTGATTAATAACTAGTGGGCCAGCTGGTATTCCGGAACCATTATGGTAGCCTGCCAGCGCCCCGCTTGCCTGTACAGGAAGTGGCCGCCACAACCCCTGGAAACCTGGCCATGACGAGGCCTAGATTACCTTAGTTATCAAATCGTTATCTGGATTTTCTCCTAATGCGTATCATGACCTTCCTCAAGGCCGCTTGCCTGAGCCTGATGTTATCCGCCTGTGTCGCCCCCCTGCTGCTGATGGGCCCCTCCAGCCAGCTGATGTGGGCCCTCCTCAAACCCCTGGTTGGCTTCGATCCCAATGAGGTCAACCTGTTCGAACAGCCCCTCATCAAGGACAGGATGACGGCCCTGCTCGGCCCCAACTATGACACCACCGTTGCCCTGCTCAAGACCGCTGGCGAGCTGCAGCAAGAGGGTCCGCTCTTCTATGTGGTATCCCGCTATACCCCGGTGCCCGACATGGCTCAGAAGGCAGGTCTGGTCTGGAACTCGGACACCAACCAGATGGCGGTCAAGCTGCTCAAGGGGGATGTGGTCGAGGTCTTTGGCGAACAACTGGGTCAGATGACGCCAAGCTGGCCGAGCGAGATGGATGGCTGGCAGCATACCAGTGCAAATGCCCTCAAGGGGGCCATGACCGGCTCCGCCAGTGCGGCGCTCGATGGTGCCGTGCAGGGTGCCAGCAAGTCGGTAACAGAGAGCGCCAACAAGGCCATCAGTGATCAGACCAAGGCGGTCACCGACAGTGCTAACAAGGCCATCAGCGATCAGACCAAGGCGGTCACCGACAGCGCCAACAA
>NZ_CDBJ01000100.1:289361-306544 GCF_000820045.1 Aeromonas rivuli
CCGACAGCGCCAACAAGGCCGTCAGCGATCAGACCAAAGCCGTCACCGACAGCGCCAGCAAGGCCATCAGCGATCAGACCAAGGCGGTCACCGACAGCGCCAGCAAGGCCGTCAGCGATCAGAGCAAAGCCGCCACCGACAGCGCCAGCAAGGCCGTCAGCGATCAGAGCAACGCCGTGACCGACAGTGCCAGCAAAGCCGTCAGCAATGCGCTGCCGACTCAGGATCCCCAGGCTGCTGCCCGCGCGGCCGCCGAAGCCGAGCTGGAAAACCTGTTGAAATGATGCAGCCTGGCACTCACCCCCAGAGCACAGCGCCCGGATCTACACTCTTCGTCAAGGAACTGGCGCGGGGATGACGCTCATGATGCAACTGTTTGCCTCACTCGGGCTGCTGGCCGCCTTGGCTGGCACGCCAGCCGCGGCGCTGACTTACTATTCCGAGCAGAATCTGCCCTTCAATGGCGTCGATGAACAGGGCCGCAGTAGCGGTTTCAGCATAGAGTTATTGCGCTTGATGTGGCAGGAGCTGGGGCAAGAGGAAGCGCCCATCCAATTCTTGCCCTGGTCCAAGGCCTGGTATCTGCTGACCCAGCAGCCCGATGCCGTACTGCTCACCACGGCCCATACCTTGCCCCGCTCCCACCACCTGCAATGGGTCTGCCCCATCAGCCGCTCGCGCATCGTGTTGATGGCCAGGGCCGATCACCTGCCCCGGATCCGCCACAGGGCCGACCTGCTCACCCTGAAGATAGGAGCCATGCAGGCCGATGTGGGCGAGCAGTTACTGCTCAACCGCGGCATGCCACCGGCCCAGCTGATGACGGTGCCGCGCATGGATCTGGTGGTACGCCAGTTGCTGCTTGCCCGCACCGATCTGGTCGCAGGTAACGAGACCATGTTGCGCTATCAGATCCGCCAGCTTGGCTATGAGCCACGGCAGTTCGTCACAGTGGCCGTATTGGCCGAGCAGGATAACTGCTTCGCCTTCAATCCCGCCGTGGATCCGGCCGAAGTAGCACTGTTGCAACAAGCCCTCGACAGGGTTCGCCAGGGTCCGGCTTTTCAAGCCCTGCAGGCCCGCTACGAAGATATGCTGAACCTGAGCACCCATGAACGACTGCCGGAAATAGAGTGAGGTACGCTCAATCCGGCCGGCCGCCAACCCACCACAAGCGAAGAGGCCACCCCAGGGTGGCCTCTTCGTTGAACCGACCAGGGTTATTTGTAGAGGTTGTCCTGCTCGTTATCCTTGTTGGCCGCAGATCCGCTGTGCTCGATGGCGGTACGGATCAGATCCACCCCGGCGCGGATGATGAGCACCCCCATGTTGACCAGCTTGACGCAGACCCACATGAAGGTGATCAGCAGTATCAACTTGAGCACCGTCTGGAATGCCTCCAGGAAGTTCTGCTCCAGCTGGCCGGTCAAGCCATTGGCACTGCTCATCAGCCAGGTGTAGACCTCGCGCACGAAGGGGATACGACTTGGCATCTCTAGTACATCCAGCGCCGCTGGCAGAGCCTGGCAGATGACGATACTGCCAAACAGTACCAGGATGACGCCGAGGCCGATGCCGAGATAGAAGCCGAACTGTTTCATATGAGATCCCAAGAGTTGCTGCATGGAGAGTGAGGATAGCTGCCAATAGTAGGCACAGCCGCGCCCCAGAGCAATCTCGGCGGGAGAACCACCAAGGATCCCAGGCCTGTTTCGCAACGGAAATCGTTGCCCAAGCCACTGATTTCTGTGACGCTCTCATATCGCCCCTGGAAACGGACTCCCATGCTCAGATACCCTTGTTGCCTGCTGCTCGCCCTCATGCTCGCGACGCCCCTTTGGGCCGCCCCATCCAAAGCACGGGGAGCCGTGTGCGTCATCAAACAGCAGGAGAGGGTGCTGCTGGTGCAAGACAGAGTCTCGTCCCGCTACAGCCTGACGGGCGGCTATATCGATCCCGGCGAGACGCCGCCTCAGGCGGCTCTGCGCGAGCTGTTCGAGGAGACAGGCCTGGCGGGGCGCATCATCGCCCCCCTCGGTCGCTGGCAATCGGCAGACATCTTTGCCTGCCAGACCCTGACCCCCATAGTGGCGCAGCAAGGTTCGGGGGCCGTCTCCCTGCTGCATGCCCCCAATCGGGATGGGGAGGTGCTCAGCGCCCTGCTGATCCCCCCCAGTGCCCTGCCCCATGAACTGAGGCGCTTTCCGGCCCAGCTCGACTGGTTGATCCCGCAACTCCCCCGGATCCCTGATAGCGAGGTGAGTTGGCGAACCGATTTCAGTGCCGAGGCCAATGCGCTGCACCGTCAGGAACTGCCGCTGATCCGCCAGCTGCAAGCACTGCTTGGCCCACACAACCTCTGGCTCCAGCTCGCCAACCTCGCCGGTTCTGCGCCCTTCATGCTGTTACTGGTGCCTCTGCTGCTGCCCCTGCTCGGCTGGCAAAGAGCCCTGCAGTTGCTGTTTGTCATGCTGTGGCTGAGTCTGCTGGTGCAACTCACCAAGATGGGCATTGGCTGGCCACGCCCCTTCAACTTCCAGCCCGAACTCGCCCTGCGCGCCGTGTCCGGTTTTGGCATGCCGAGCGGCCACTCGGCCACGGCCATGCTCGGCTGGGGCCTGTTGCTAGGCTGGGCCTGGCCGGGACGGCGCTGGCTGGCAATATGCCTGGCCCTGCTGCTGGCAAGCGCCACCGGCCTTGCCCGCGTCTGGCTCGGAGTGCATTTTATCTCGGACGTGGTGGCCGGCATGCTGCTTGGCCTCGGCCTGCTGCTGTTGTTCCCCTGGTTGCAACCCCTTGCCTCGCGCCAGCTCCCCTGGCTGCTACTCGCCAGCCTGGCCGGTGTCGCCGCTGCCGTGCTGCAATCCCCCGCCCTCGCCGCCATCGGCATTCTCAGCCTGACACTGCTGCTCGGCAGTCGATACGGGGTCGAACGGAGCAGGCGCCGCCCCTGGCTGACCGGCTTTGTCGCCCTGGCGGGTTGCCTGCTGCTGGGACTACTCAGCGCAAGCTTGCCACTGTTGATCACCAGTTCCCTGTTGATCCTGACCGGACAAGGGATACTCTATGGACTCTTGGGACTCTGGTTGAGCTCGGGCCTCTGGTGGCTGATCTCCCTGACCGACGACCACAATCGGGGTGCAACCCCACGCAAGGAATACAATGATTATTAAGAAACCGGATCTGGCCAAGCTCACCCTAGGAGTCTTGTTTCTCAGCATCTTGATCGCGTCCTGCTTCCTGGTGCTACGCCCCTTCCTGCCTGCCCTGGTGTGGGCCACCATGATCACCATAGCCACCTGGCCGCTGATGCTGATGATGCAGCGCCTGCTGTGGGGGAAACGGACCCTGGCGGCCTTCGTCATGACCCTGATACTGCTGCTGATCTTCGTGATCCCGCTGTTCATGACCCTGGCCAATGTGGCGGAGAAGGCCCCCATGCTGATCGATCTGGCCACCACCATCAGCAAATCCCCACCCCCCGAGCTGCTCTGGCTCCAGCAGATACCGTTGGCAGGGGACAAACTCTTTGAGCTGTGGCAGCAGATCCTGGCCAGCGGTGGTCAGGTACTGTTCGCCAAATTGGCACCCTATTTCGGCCAGACCGCCCGCTGGCTCGCCTCCCAAGCCGGTAACCTGGGGCTCTTGTTCGTCCACTTCCTGCTGACCGTGGGGATCTGTGGCCTGCTCTATCACTCGGGGGAAACTGTCGCTGTCGGCATCCGTCGCTTCGCCCACAGGCTGGCCGGTGAGCGGGGAGACAACGCCACTGTGCTGGCCTCCCAGGCCATCCGCGCCGTGGCCATGGGGGTGGTGGTGACCGCCCTGGTACAATCCTCGGTGGCCGGGATAGGCCTGCTGATTGCCGGCATTCCCTACGTCATGATCCTGGTGGTGTTGATGTTCCTGCTGATCGTCGCCCAGATCGGCCCCTTCCCGGTGCTGCTGGCCAGCGTCGGTTACCTCTACTGGAGCGGGGATACCACCTGGGGCACCTTCCTGCTGGTCTGGTCCCTGCTGGCGGGTACCATGGACAACTTCCTGCGACCCTTCCTCATCAAGCGCGGCGCCGACCTGCCGCTGATCCTGATCCTGGTCGGTGTCATCGGCGGCCTGCTGGCGCTCGGCATCATAGGGCTCTTTATCGGCCCAGTGGTGCTGGCGGTGGGCTACACCCTGCTCGATGCCTGGATCAAGGAAGGCGATCTCCAGCCAGAGATGACCGCCGTTGTTGCGCCGCCCAAGGCTGAGTGACGATTCAGTAACAAGACGATTCAGCCATCCATCGCTGATACAAAGAGCCGCCCATCAGGCGGCTCTGTTATTTGTGGTGATTGCGATTATGGCGATCGTGTCAGGCTGGCTGATCCGCGCCAACCTGCATTCACCGCATATTAGCGTCCCATGTAGGTTCGATTAGCGAAGCGTAATCGGACGAACGAGATGCCGCTGTCTCGGTTTTATCCGTTAGTCAGCGGCATCTGCCAGAGGGGAAATTCGAGTAGCCGTTATAGCGGGGGAATTGATTTACGCGAACGTCCGATTACGCCTTGCGGCTAATCGAACCTACGGGCTGCATCTTCTACCTCTTGCAGTCTCGAATACCACTCCCACAACTCCGGAAAATCCGCCTCTTTTGGTAGGGGGTTATTTTCAATGAACTTAGCCTCAATGAACTGATTCCAATAGGCCTCTCCAGTCCGGCGGGGGTGATTCGCAATCCACGAATCGTAGAAATTAGATTCCACCCGGTAGTGGTGGGTGTGAATGAAAGGCGACCACGTGCGCCTTAGGTCATCCTCTTGCCGAACATCGATTATTTCGAACTCCTCCAGACTGCGATCATTTATGTCGCCCCAAGCAGTCTTCAACAGCTCAATTGCGCTTGCATCTGATGTGGGCGCACCATACCCAAAGATCGTCACCATGAAGGCATGCTTTAGAACATCTGCGACCGTAGCCCACTGGCGCGATATGAACTCGTCCACGTGATAGTTCTTCTCGCTAACCGGGTAGAGCAATTTTGTAGGTGTAAGCAGGCAGCCGCAGTGACTACAGGCGGCGCCGTTGTTCCCCATCATGTGCCCATCGGTGCAGTACGCGACCTCTACATTGCCATGGAGGAACAAGACCCGGGGCAGCTTAAACCTGCTCCCATTTCTCCTTATCGCCTGAACTAGAAAGGGATCCCAATTGAAGGTTGCGATGAAGTCTTTGTTTCTCAGCGACAAGACCAAGTGATCGTAGATAGTGGGATGATCTGGCAACTCCATTTCGCCGAAATAGCGATACACTTCTGCCTCTAGCTCTTCCCGTATGTCTATCAAGCTCGATTCCTTGTAGATCGACGCATAGATGTCTTCGAAATTTGAGGAAGCGAAACGAAGCCCGGTTCTGGCAATCAAATCCTGGAGACCAAGCGTCTCAATGAAATTATTCATTAACGGGAGCTTTCGCCCGTGCTTGTCGCCACCAGGGAACGCCGCATAACTAGCGCCTGCGCCAAGTATTACGACGTGGGGCTTTCCCACAATGATCTGGTTAATCTCTTCTTCAGCCGATACTTCCATGACCCACCCTTAGCACATAACAGTGATTAGATGGAAGGCGGTACTAATCCGTTAATAGAGCCTTCCATATAACTCCGGTTCTCCCTGTTTGTGGCCACGAAAATACATTTTAAATCACAACATTACCGACCAATCTCTGGCGCTGAACGCATTCGCCAAGCATCTTCCTTTGGCTCCATTTTTGGCCATCGGGCAAAAATACACCCAAGGAGCAGCAATGGAAAGCAACACCCAGTCTCAGCTTCTTGAATAAGTCAGGAGCGTGATCGAGGTGACAAAACATATGACATCGCTGGCCAAGATGTGGAATGGCGGCGGGTCAGGGGCTCGTGGTTAACAAAAATGGGCATGGCGATATAACCCGGCGCGTGGCAACGCCCCGGGTTATCAGTGGGTAGATGAGTCTCAGGCGGGTTGGTGGAGGGTGATGCAGTGAATACCGCCGCCCCCCGCCGCCACCGGATCGATGTTGACGGCCACCACCTTGCGCCCCGGGTAGAGGCGGGTCAGCAGATCCTGGCAATAGCGGTCGGCCGCCTTGTCGCCGAACTCGGGGACTATGACGGCCCCGTTGATCGGCAGGTAGTTGATGTAACCTGCGGCAAAGTCCCGGCTGCGGCTGAATTTATTGTCTCGCCCACCCAGCGGGGGCGGCAGTGGATGCAGCTCCAGCTTGTTGCCATCGGCGTCGGTGGCCTGCTGCAGTATGGCCAGGTGCTGGCGGGTCACCTTGTAGTCGTAGGAATCAGGATCGTTGTCCATGTTGATCACCACCACCCCGGGGCGCACGAAGCGGGCGTAGAAGTCGACGTGGGCATCGGTGATATCCTTGCCCTTGATGCCCGGCAGCCAGATGATCTTGCGCAGCCCCAGGTTGGTTTTCAGCTCTGCCTCCAGTTGCGCCTTGGTCAGGCCCGGGTTGCGGTTGCTGTTGAGCCAGCTGCTCTCGGTCATGATGGCGGTGCCGTTGCCATCCACCTCTATGCCCCCGCCTTCGCCAATCAGCTTGCTCTGCAGATAGTGGGCATCCGCCTGCCGACTCACCAGGGAGGCGACCCTGGCATCATAGTCATGCTCCTGCTTGTCACCCCAACCGTTGAAGTTGAAGTCCACCAGCGCGAGCTCTCCCTGCTCGTCCTGCACGAAGACACCGCCGGTATCCCGCAGCCAGATGTCATCCAGCTCGGCTGGGATGAAGTGGGTGTTGTGCTCGCCACAGAGCTGACGGGCCAGACCCTCTTCCTCCCCATGGCAGAGCACGTTCACCTCGGTATGGGGGGTCATGGCCTTGACCAGCCGGCCTATGGTGGCCTGCACATCCTGGTAGTTACGGCCCCAGATCTCGCGATTGGCACCGAAGGCGACCCAGACCCGAGTCTGGGCTGCAGCCTCGTCCGGCATCTGGTAGTGACCGGCGGCGCTGACCGACGAGGCCCCGGTGGCGGCAGCCTGGGCCCGTGGCAGGCCAGTCAGTCCGGCCAGCGCCCCTATGGCAACCAGCTGTTTCAATACTTGGCGTCGGGATGGCATCTCTTTACTCCTTCAGATTCAGAGGCTGCTCTTGAAACGAGTCCAGGCTCGCATCCGGGCTCGCATCTGGGATTGTGCAATGTCCTGGCCTGGAATGAGTCGCCCGTAGCTGGCCTCATCCAGATAAATATCCGGGTTGGCTGTCATGGTGGCATCCACCATGGATCTTGCCTTGGCACTGGCGGTTGGATAACCGGTGCTGTTGGTGATAGCGGCCATGTTGGCCGGGCGCATCACGAAATTGATAAAGGCATAGGCATACTCAGGATGGGGTGCATCCACCGGGATCGCCATGGTGTCCATCCAGATGGTGCTCCCTTCCTTCGGCAGCCGGTATTCAAAGTCGCTGCGCTTGCCCGCCTCGGCGGCGGCCCGCCTGGCTTGCGTCATGTCGCCGCTGTAACCCAGCGACAGGCAGAGGTCGCCGTTGACCAGCTGGGTCACCGGCTGGGACTGGAACTTGCGGATATGGGGCTTGAGCCCCTTGAGCAGCGCCAGCGCGGCATCCAGATCCTCGGCCTTGCCGCTGTGGGGATCCCGCCCCAGATAGTGCAGCACCACAGCCAGCACCTCGTCGGGGGAGTCGATGATGGAGATGCCGCAGTCGGCAAATTTTGCCGCCAGTTCGGGCTTGAACAGCAGGTCGAGACTGCCCACCGGGGCATCCGCCATCCGCTGCCGGATCATGGCTGCGTTAAAGGTGAGCCCTATGGTGCCCCAGGTGTAGGGCACCACCGCATCCCGTGAATGGGGATAGGCCTGCTGCAGCCGCCGCTCCGCCACCGTATCACCGGGAAAGATGAGGTCATAACCGCTGCGACCGGCCATCAGCTTGGCCTCCAGGGTCTCGCTGCTGTCCATGACGTCATAGATGACCCGGATCCCTGTCTCTCTGGTAAAGGCGCTGAGGGTATCGGGGGCGAAGTAGTCGGCCCAGTTATAGAGCCGCAGCACCTTCTCCTCCCCTGTTGCCGCATCGGCCTCCCCGGCCTCGGCCGCAAGGCTCAGCAGCAGGGCCAGACAGCCCATCCACCCGAGTATCTTCCTGATCATGATGTGGTTACTCCCCTGTGATTGGTCGCCGCCGTGCAACGTTCAGCCCAACAGCGGCCAGGCGGGCTGCTGCTGGGTGATGCAGTGGATGCCGCCGCCGCCGTGGGCCAGCCGGTTGATCGAGACCGGCACCACAGCCCTTTGCGGGAAGGCGCCTTGCAGCACAGCCGCCGCCTCCCGGTCGCTCGCCACCCCGTAGGCGGGCATGATGACGGCGCCGTTGGCGAGGTAGAAGTTGGTGTAGGAGGCGCAAAACACCTCGGCCTCCGTGTCTATGGCCTCGCTCGCGTCGTACAGATCCTGCAGCTCGAAGGTGCGCCCCCTGGCATCGGTGGCCAGGGCCAGGGCGCGGCGGTTCTCCCGCACCACAAGGCCGTAGGTCGAGGCGGCATCCCGGGTCGCATCCACCAGCAGCTGGCCGGGGCGACTGAAGGCGCAGACCCCGTCCACATGGCCGTCGGTCATGTCGCCGGTGACGTGGTCGGGATCCCCCGGCAGCCAGATGGTCTTCTCGACGCCGAGCAGGCGACCGAAGATCTGCTCTATCTCACCCTTGCTGATGCCCGGGTTGCGGTTGCTGTTGAGCAGCACGGACTCAGTGGTGATCAGGGTGCCTTCGCCGTCCACATGGATGGCGCCCCCCTCGTTGGCCAGAAAGCTGCCGATACACTCCAGCTCCAGACTGTTGAGGATGCGGCGAGCCAGCCCCTCGTCCAGTTGGTGGACCGACTTGCCGCCCCAGGCGTTGAAGCGCCAGCTCACCCCGGCGCTGCCCAGTTCGGGGTGGCAGATGAAGGTGGGGCCTGAGTCGCGGCACCAGCTGTCATCCACCGGGAGCGGGATCAGGGTCACCCTGCCGTCACAGAGGGCGCGCGCCTCGGCCAGCGCAGAAGGGTCGACCACCAGCCTGACCGGCTCGAACCGGACAATGGCGTTGACCACCCGGGCGAAGTCCTGCTGCACCTCGGCCAGGGTGACGCCCCAGCCGGATTCCCACAGCGCCTTGTTGTGAGGCCAGACCATCCAGGTCGCGGCGTGCTGGCACCATTCGGCGGGCATAAACCAGCCCTTTGCCACTATTCCCTGTTCCCGCATATTCCCTCTCTGATTAGGTACTATTAAGGTTGCTGACGATGGGAATAGACTATTCCCACATAACACGGCGAACAAACAATCGATTTTCAGTGCAAGTGATAAGTGGAGCTAATCAATGATGTTCAAACACTGGCCCCCGCTCAACGTGCTGCGGGGCTTCGAGGCGGCGGCTCGCCTCGGCAGTTTTCATCAGGCGGCCCAGGAGCTGCACCTCACCCAGTCCGCCATCAGCCAGCAGATCCGCTCCCTGGAGGAGCTGCTCGGCCAGCCGCTGTTTCACCGGCAGGGGCGCTCGGTCGCCCTGACCGATGCGGGACAGGATCTGCTGGAGACCACCCAGAGCGTGCTGCTGCAACTGGCGGTGGGGATCCAGCGCCTCGAGCAGTACCGCAAGCCGAACCAGCTGGTGCTCAACACCAGCACCGCCATCGCCCGCCACTGGCTGCTGCCCCGACTGGGGGCGTTTCATCGCCAGCACCCCGACATCGATCTCTGGCTCTTCACCAGCGACGAAGAGCCCGATCTGGCCGAACAGACCATAGATCTCGCCCTTCGCTGGGATCTCGCGCCGCAGGCAGAGTGTCGCCATCAGCCACTGCTGGCGGACAGGTTGCTGCCGGTGGCCGCGCCTGCCGTGCTGGCCCAACCGGCGGCACAGCGCACCACCCTCCATGGGGAGCGAGAGCTGGACTGGCACCACTGGACGCTCAAAGGGGGGGAGGATCTGCAACTGCAGACCCGGGGGCTCAACTTCTCAGACCCCGGCCTGCTGCTGGAGGCGGCAAGCGCCGGGCTCGGTGTGGCGCTGGTGAGCGAACGGCTCTCCCAACCGGCCAGAGAGCAGGGGCAGTTGCTGCCGCTCTCCACTTTGAGGGTCAAGGGGCCCCAGTGGAGCCTGCTTATCCACCAGGAGAGCGAAGGGATGCCGGAGTGTCGCGCCTTCTGCCACTGGCTCGGCCAGCAATTTGCCGAGGGGGCGGCGGGCGGGAAGGAGGATGCCATTGCCGCCCTCTGAGGCAGGTCACTGAATCTGGCGAACGGGCATGGTTAAATGGTCGGCCTCTCTCTATGCCGGATATTGCATGTGACCCTGCCATCTGACCGTCTGCCACCCCAGCCCTGGCCAGAGCATCTATATGCCCTCTGGCTGCGCACTTGCCGGACAGGACAGTGACAATGCCATCTGACCGTTTTCCACCCCAGCCCTGGCCTGAGCATCTATATGCCCTCTGGCTGCGCGCTTGCCGGACAGGACAGTGACAATGCCATCTGACCGCCTGCCACCCCAGCCCTGCCCTGACTATCTGCAGGCCTCCTGGCTGCGCTGCGCCCACCAGACCAGCGCCACCCTCTGGCATCCGCCCCACAGCGCCAAGGGGCAGACCTTGCAGAGCCTGCGCCAGCGCAAGCGGGACTTGCTCACCACAGGCGAGATGGCCCTCGAGGATCTCTACGAATTCATGGAGGGGCGCCCCTGCGCCCTGCTGCTCACCGACGAGAGCGGCTGTTTGCTGGCCCGCACCGGCCATCGCGAGACGCTGGCAGAACTCGAAGCGCTGGGCTTTGGCCCCGGCGCTTTTTTTAGCGAGGGGCGCATCGGCACCAATGCCATCAATCTGGCGGCGCTGGAGGGAGTGCCGCTCTGCGTCAGCGGCCCCCAGCATTTCAACCAGACCCTGCACCCCTGGCACAGCTGCGCCAGCCCGGTCTACAACAGCAATGGCCGTCAGGTCGCCATCATGGCCCTGGTCTGCCGGGTGGAGGAGGCAACGGTCGGGGATCTGGCGCTCACCGTCAGCGCCGGTCGCGAGCTGGCCCACCTGCTGCAGATGGAAACCCTGATGCAGGAGTCCCAGCACCATCTGAGCGAGCTTTACGCCCTGCTCGACGGCATGGATGACGGCGTGCTGGCCTGGGATCCCCAGGGCCGGCTGCGCTACCTCAATGGACTGGCGGCCAACCGGCTGCGGCTAGATCCGGCCCTCTGCCTCGGCCAGCCCCTGGAGCAGCACCTGCTGCTGCCCCAGCGGTTGCAGCTGGCCATCAAGGGGCAGACGCCACTCAGTCATGTGGAGATGACCCTGGAGCGGCTCGGGGTGCATTCCGGGGAGTTCATCAATGCCCTGATAAGCCTCAAGCCGCTACCGGGGCCTGAGGGAGTCAGCTTTATCGCCCTGCTCCATCCGGTCGACCGGCTGCGGGCCATTCACCAGCTGCGCCAGACGGTGCCCGAGCTGTCGGCGCTGGTGGGGGAATCGAGCGCCATGCGCAAGCTGCTGCGCCACGCCAGACAGGCGGCCCAGAGTCAGGGGCCGATCCTGCTGCGCGGTGAAGAGGAGGTGGGCAAGGCCCAGCTGGCGGAGGCCATCCACTTTGGCAGCGAACGGGCCGCCGGGCCCCTCATTACTCTCAACTGTCAGGCGCTGCCGAGGGAGCGGATGGCGCTGGAGCTGATGGGCTCCGACGAAGCTGGGCAGGAGCGGGCGGGCAAGTTCGAGCTGGCCCACGGCGGCACCCTAGTGCTGGAGCAGGTGGAGTGCCTCTCTGCTCCCATGCAGGCGGCGCTGCTGCAACTGCTCAAGACCGGCCGCATCCAGCGCTTCGATTCGGCCCGCGTGCTGCCGCTCAAGGTGCGGATCATCGCCACCAGCAGCGCCCCGCTGGAGCAGAAGGTGCAGGAGGGGCAGTTCGGTCGCCAGTTGCTCTATGCCTTGCAGGCGTGCGAGCTCTGGCTGCCGGGGCTGCGGGAGCGCACTGCCGATCTGCCGGGCCTTATCAGCCAGCAACTAGGGGCGCAGGGGCGCGAGCCGGTGCGCCAGTTCAGCCCGGCGGCCCTCGACTGTCTGCTCGCCTATCCCTGGCCCGGCAATCTGGGGGAACTGCGCAGCGCGGTCGAGCATGCGCTGCTCCACGCAAGTCAGGGGCAGATCCCGCCGGAGGCGCTGCCCGCCGCCATTCGTCACGGCCATCAACTGGTGGCGAATGAGGTGGTGGGGCAGCCGCTGCTCACGTTGGCGGAGCTGGAGCGCCAAGCCATCTTGCGCAGCGCCCACGCCTGCAAGGGGCAGGTGAGCCAGATGGCCCGGCAACTGGGCATCAGTCGCACCACCCTGTGGCGGAGGCTCAAACTGCTCGAGATCGATCCCGCCGACTACCACGGATAGCTGTCACGCACAGAAACGCCCTTGCAAAAAAAAAACGACAAGGCCCCGCACTGGCGGGGCCTTGATACAGCAATATGAGCCTCAGTCGCCGAAGCGTTCCGCTGCCAGCTGCTGGAAGCAGCTCAAAGCCGCATCAGCATCCTCCCCGCGCGCCAGCAGGGTGAGTCTGTCGCCCTGGCGCACGTTGAGCATGGCGAGCCGGGTCAGGCTGCGGGGGTTGGCCTCTTTATCCCCCTTTTGCAACTTGAGTTCAGCGGCAAAGGGCTTGAGGGCGGCCACCAGACGGGCGGCGGGGCGCACATGCAGGCCGTGGGGGTTATCCACCACCACCTCGCAGCGCAGCCAGCCGTCGTCAGTAACGGGGGCGGTCTCTGTGGCGGTCTGCGCCACGCTGGCGGGCAGCATGGCCTGTTTCGGGCCCAGGGCACCGAGCGCCTCGGCGGCCACCTCATCCAGCGTCAGGCCGGAACCGGCCGCCACCACGGCGGCCAGGGTGCCCTCGACCAGCGGGGCGGGGCAGAGCCGCACCCGGGCGCTTAACTCGGGGGGCAGCAGTTCGAGGGCTGTCTCGGCGCTGAGCAGAGCGCTGCCGAGATCCATCAGCACCAGCACGCCGCTGCCGTCGTCCGCTTCTTCGATCGCACTCATCACCGCGATGGCATCGGTGCCTATGGGGTGGTCGGGGTCATCGACCCCGGCCGCCAGCAGCAGGCGGGCCGGGCTGCCCAGCTGGGCGGCCAGTTCCCGCAAACCCGCTGCCAAGGTGGCGCTATGAGAGACCACTACGATGCCGATCATGTTACAACCTCGCTCTGTCACGCAGGGCGGTCAGCAGCAGCAGGGTCGAGGTGGCCCCGGCATCCTGATGGCCTATGCTGCGCTCGCCGAGATAGCTGGCGCGCCCCTTGCGGGCCTGCATCTGTATGGTGGCCTCGGTGCCGGCGGCGGCAGCCGCGACTGCCTTGTCCAGCGCTTCGTTGAGGGGCAGATCTTGCTGCTGTGCCTGTTGCAGGGCGGCCAGCGCAGGCCACCAGGCGTCGCACATTGTCTTGTCACCGGGCTCGGCGCGGCCGCGGGAGACTATCCCCTCGACCCCGTCGCTCAGCATTTTGCACAGCTGACTGAGGCTGAGGCTCTGACAGGCATCGGTACTGGCCGCCGCCCGGATAAAGAAGGTGCCGTAGAGGGGGCCACTGGCGCCGCCGACCGAGGAGAGCAATGTCATGCCGGTGGTCTTCAATACCTGACCTATGTCCTTGTCCGCCACCGCGGGCAGCTTCTCGGCCACCTTGGCGAAGCCGCGCTGCATGTTGAGGCCGTGGTCGCCATCACCGATGTCGGTATCCAGCGCGGTGAGATGCTCCCTCGCATTGGTAAACAGAGGCTCGCAGTCGAGCAGCCAGTTGACGATTAGATGCTTGCTTAACATGGGTTTTCCTTAGCAGCCGCGACGCAGGGCGGGGGTATTGACGGGGGCATCCCACAGGGCCATCAGCTCGTCATCCACCTTGAGCAGGGTGATGGAGATGCCGGTCATGTCGAGGGCGGTACAGTAGGGGCCAATCAGGTTGCGCACCAGATGGATGCCAGTCTCTTCACAGCGGCTGGCGAGACGCCCATAGACGCCGTACAACTCGGAGAGAGGGGTGCCTCCCAGGCTGTTGATCAGGGCGATGACCCGATCGCCCGCATTCAGCGGCTCGATAAAGCTGTGCTCTTCCTGCCAGCTGCCGGAGGCTCTGTCCCAGTGGCGCAGGGTGCGGCCATAGGGGCTGTTGTCAGAGAGCTCTTCGAACATGTCGTCCACCAGGGTATTGAGGTCGGTGAAGGGGCGGCGCGCTATGCCCGGCTCGCCGTGGATACCCACGCCGAACTCCATCTCGTTGTCCGCCAGGGTGAAGGAGGGCTTGCCAGCGGCAGGCACTGTGCAGGCGTGCATGGCGACGCCTATGGTGCGGCTCTGGTTGTTGATGCGACGGGCCAGCGCTTCGCAACGATCCAGGTCATAGCCCGCTTCGGCGGCGGCGCCGACCAGTTTCTCGCACAGCACTGTGGTGGCGACGCCACGGCGACCGGCGGTGTAGAGGCTGTCTTTGACCGCCACGTCGTCATCGATCAGCGAGAAGCCCACCTTGACCCCGTCACCGTGCAGCAGCTCGACCGCCGTTTCGAAGTTGAGCACGTCACCGGTGTAGTTCTTCACCAGAAACAGCACGCCCGCGCCGCCATCAACGGCCTGACCGCACTCGTACATCTGATCCGGAGTCGGGGAGGTAAAAATCTCGCCGGGGCAGGCACCGTCCAGCATCCCCTTACCCACCAGACCGCCGTGCATCGGCTCGTGGCCGCTGCCGCCGCCGGAGACCAGCGCCACCTTGCCCATCACGGGGGAGTCGGCGCGGGTGATGTAGTGGGGTTCGATACGCACCTTGAGCTCGGGGTGAGCGGCTGCCATCCCCATCAGTTGTTCACGGACCACGGCATCGACGGCATTGATCAGCTTCTTCATGGCTCACTCCTTGGCTTGCCACCCTTGGGTGGGCAAATGGTTGATGGAGCCAGTCTAACGGGATATATCGGGAGGAAAATGACGGCCTGTTCGGTTCGGATTTGAAACAGGATAAGGGTCATTGGCGTTTCAATATGAAACGGTGCGGGGCAAACGGGCGGGAAACTGTTAACGGCCTCACAGCCATGAAAAAGGGCCCCGCAGGGCCCTTCGCTATCACCGGAAGCCTTAGATGGCCCAGCCACCGGCATAGAAGATCACCAGCGCCACGGCGATGATGACGGTGCCGACGTTGAGTTTCTTCCACTCGGCAGCAAACAGACGACCCACGACCAGCGCCACGAAGCCCAGCATGATGCCGGTGACTATGTTGCAGGTCAGCACGATAAAGACGGCGCACAGCATGCCGGCGAGAGCATCGACCGAATCGCTGAAGTCCAGCTTGGTGACGTTGCCCAGCATCAGCAGACCGACGTACATCAGGGCCGGTGCTGTGGCGTAGGCCGGTACCAGATAGCTCAGCGGGGAGAGGAAGATCATCAGCAGGAAGAGCACGCCAACCAGTGCAGCGGTCAGACCGGTCTTGCCACCGGCAGCGGTGCCTGCGGCGGATTCGATGTAGACGGCGGCCGGAGCACCACCCACCACGCCAGCGACCATGCTGCTGACGGAGTCGGCAGTCAGGGCCTTGCCGCCGCTGATGATGTGGCCACGTTCGTTGATGAGGCCCGCCTGACCGGCCACGGCACGTATGGTGCCGGTGGCGTCAAACACGGCTGTCATCACCAGCGCCAGCACGGTCGGAATGACCACCGGATTGAGGGCGCCCAGCAGATCCATGCTGCCCACCAGAGAGCCCTTCTCGCCGGTCAGGCTCGGCATGGCGAAGAAGCCCTGCCAGGTCACTTTCGGGTCGAAGATGAGGCCGAGGATGGAGATGGCGATGATCACCATCAGGATGCCGCCCGGCACCTTGCGACGCTCCAGACCGAAGATGGCGGCCAGACCCAGCACCGTCATGATCACCGGGAAGGAGGTCACTTCACCCAGTTGCACCGGCAGACCGGCCCCTTCGTTCTTGATCACCATACCGACGCCGTTGGTGGCGATCAGCAGCAGGAACAAACCTATACCTATGCCGGTGCCGTGAGCGATGCCGGAGGGGAGGTTGTCCAGGATCCACTGGCGCACGCCGGTGACGCTGATCAGGGTAAACAGCACACCCATCAGGAAGATGGCGCCGAGGGCGACCGGAATGCTCAGTCCCTGACCCAGTACCAGACTGAAGGCGGTAAAGGCGGTGAGGGAGATGGCGCAACCTATGGCCATCGGCAGCTTGGCCCACAGGCCCATCAGCAGGGAGCCGAAAGCGGCGATCAAGCAGGTCGCCACGAAGACAGGGCCCTGCTCAAAACCGGCGGCACCCAGCATGTTCGGCACCACTATGACGCTGTACACCATGGCGAGGAAGGTGGTCATCCCGGCCAACAGCTCCTGGCGCACACTGCTGCCACGCTCGGAGATGGAGAAGTAGGAGTCGAGAAATCCGCTCTTGCCGGTGCGGGCCGTCATTTCTTGCGTTGCCATAACTCATCCTGAAAAGTGTGAAGGAAATCGTTTGCGTAGATGGCGCGCAAAATAGCAAGAATTTGGCGAGATTGCAGCGTGTAAGGTCGTATTTCCCCGATTTTTTCGATCGAAGGCCTCATTGAGAGCCACATTTGACGAGTCGCCCGACGTCGCCAGCTTCTACACTTCGAGGGAACCCACTTCAGCCGGAGACAGGCTCATGCACACAGGAAACCTGCTTGCTCACATTCCCTCTCCCTTGCCCACCGAGCTGTTCAGCGACTTGGTCAGTACCAATCACTTCCGTATCGAGCGCATTGTCTCCCTGGGGCAGCACACCCCACCCGGTGAATGGTTCGATCAGGATGAGCATGAATGGGTACTGGTGGTGCAGGGGGAAGCTATCTTGCTCTTTCTCGAACCGGAAGCTGGGGCCCAGGAGCGCGTCCATCTGGGACCTGGGGACTACATCAACATCCCGGCGCACCTTCAGCACAGGGTGGAGTGGACTCATCCTACCGAGACCACCGTCTGGCTCTGCATCTACTACTAGAGGAATCTCCACGCCGCTGTGATAAAGCACAACGAGAAAAGCCCAATCGACAGACTGGGCTTCTTGGACTCAGATACTGAATATGCATAGTAAAAAGGCCTTCCCGATTAGGAAGGCCTTTCTATTTATTGGCGGAGCGG
>NZ_CDBJ01000101.1 GCF_000820045.1 Aeromonas rivuli
GTTATAACTGCTCGCCGTCATCCTGTTCACTGAGCTCCTCCTCCTGATGCAGCCGCCATTCGAGCTCGGCGGCGATCAGATTGAGTCGCCTGGCAGAGATATTGGCCGATACCCCCTTGAGGGTGTGCAACAGCCCCAGCGCTACCTTGGGTGCTGGCCGGCGCAGGGCTGAGCGGATCTCCCACAGGTCATCTTTATGCTCAGACATGAACAATTTGAACAGGATCTGCAGGGCCTCCCTGTCCTGATCGAGTCGATGCAGCGCATCGGGCAAATCCAGTAAATCCATGGTTTCGGGGGGCTTGACCACCACAGCCTGACCACTCGGTACCTGCTTGAGCCACTGGATCAGATTGTTGTAGAGATCCAGCTTGCTGACCGGTTTGGTGACATAGCCATTCATGCCGACCCCCAGGCAACGCTCCCGGTCGCCGGGCATGGCACTGGCGGTGAGGGCGATGATGGGCACATCGTGCTTGTCGACCATCTTGCGGATCTGTCGAGTCGCATCCAGCCCATCGAGCACCGGCATTTGCAAATCCATCAGGATGACATCGAACGGCTGCTCGGCGACCCGCTCCACCGCCTCGCGCCCGTTGCTGACCACAGTCACCTGCACATCGACCCGCTTGAGGTACTCGAGGATGAGCTGCTGATTGACCCTGTTGTCTTCCGCCAACAGCACCCGGGTGCCCTTGAGCAAGTCATGGAAATTCTGCTGATCCCCCTGGACCTCCGCCTGGCGCATCCGCCTGTCGAAGGAGCTGCCATTGAGCAATTCATCCACCTTGGCGAGCAAGGCGTTCTCCGTCATGGGTTTGGCGAGGAAATGGTTGAGGCCTATGCTCTCCATCCGTACCTGCAGCCCCTCCTTGGCCCAGGCGCTGGTCATCAGAATGGGGATGAGTCGCCACTGACTGTGCTGACTCATCTCCAGCGCCAGGTCCAGGCCATCTTCCTGGCCCATTCGCCAGTCAAAGATGGCCAGTTGCAGGTTATTACCTTCTTCACGCAGCACCATCCGGGCCCGCGAGACGCTGTTGGCCTGTATCACTCTGGCCCCGGAGCGCCCCAGCATGCCGCTGATGAGCTCAAGCACCAGCTCGTTGTCATCCATCACCAGAACGAGCGGCTCTTGCTCGAAGAAGACCCGCCGCCCCGAAACCCCATAGAGCGCCTTGTGCATCGGGATCTCGAACTGGAACAAAGAGCCGGCCCCCGGCTTGCTCTGCACCGTGATCTTGCCGCCCATCAGCTCCACCAGCCGCTGGGAGATATTGAGGCCAAGACCCGAGCCGCCATATTTACGGGTATTGCCCGCCTCCAGCTGGGTAAAAGGCTGGAATAGCTGAACCTGCTTCTCCTCGGCGATGCCGATGCCGGTATCACGCACGCTAAAACGCACCCGCATGGGATCGACACTGGCAAGGGTAATGGCAACCTCCACCTCGCCACGTTCGGTGAATTTGATGGCGTTGTTGACCAGGTTGACCAATACCTGCCCCAGACGCAGGGGATCGCCACGCAGAAAATCGGGCACCGCCACCGATTTGTTGATGATCACCTCGACCTGCTTGCGCTCCGCCAGGTCGGCGAACATGCCCGCCAGGGAATCTATCTGCTCGGCCAGGTCAAAATCGATCTCCTCCAGGCTCAGCTTGCCAGATTCCACCTTGGTCAAATCGAGAATGTCGTTGATGAGCAGCAGCAAGGTGTCTGAGGAGGACTTTATTTTGCCAAGGTAATCCCGCTGTTGCTGGCTGAGGGGGGTCTGCAGCGCCAGAGTGCTGAAGCCGATGATGGCATTCATGGGGGTGCGGATCTCGTGGCTCATGTTGGCCAGAAAATCACTCTTGGCCTGGGCCAGCAGTCCGGTCTCCCGGGAGAGCTCGCTCAGCCGCTGGTTGCGTCGCCACAGGGTCAGGGCCACCAGGGCAAAACTTATCAGGGCACCGGCCAACACCAGCAGGAAGAAGCGGCTCTTGAGCTCAGATGCTTGCCGGATCTTGTTCTGCTTCCAGTCGACCAGCCCCTCGAGCTCGTGCATGTCGATCACCTGATTGCGCAGCTCATGGTAGGCGGCAACTTGCTCGGTCACATCCTGAGTGAGCGAGATCAGACTGCGCAGGGACGGCACCTTGTCGCTGTGCGTCTCCAACTGCTGCAGCAATTGGTTGATGGCTTTTTGATCGGCTGGATCCCAGTTGCGTTTCAGGTAATGAACCTGTTGCGCCAGGCTATGCAAGGCCAACTGCAGGCTGGCATCGGCCTCCCTCAGCACTGTCTGCAACTGCTGCTGGAAGGGCCTTTCTATATACGACAGCCCCATCTCCATGGAGGAGAGGCGGGTCAAGTCGAGCAGATAGCGCTCAACATTTTGAAGCAGCGCCTGGGCATAAGAGTTGCCAGCAGAATCCGGATCCTGCTGCACTTTGCGCACAAACCTGTCCAGATTGACCGAGAGTTGCTCGAGGCGTTGTTGCACCTGTTCATCATTGGCTTGCTCGTGCCCCAACAGATAGACGGTGTCGGTATTGACCCGATTGAGGATCATCTCGGCGGCCACACTCAAGTCGAAAGCCCGTTGCTGCTGGATGAGCAGGCGCCAGCAGTAGCCGCTAAACAGCAGCAGGGTGGCGATGACCACACATAAGATCAGGCGGTTGGACCTTGTGTTACTATTCATCCCGTTTTCACTCTCATGTATGACGTGCTCCCGCCGGCAGAAGATATCGAGGCGCTGCCATGTTAGCGCCAGCGAGCCCTGAAAGTGAAATGGATGTGCTAAATCAACACATAACGACTAGGAGGAGCGCCCAATGACAACTATTACCACCTATTGTAGCCAGTGCCTGACCCGCAATCGGCTGCCTAGCACAAAATTGCAGAACGATGCCAAATGTGGCCGCTGCCAACAGCCCCTGTTTGCTCGTACCCCCGTCGAGGGGGACAGCAGCCACTTCGATCTGTTGATCCAGTCCGATCTGCCCGTCGTGGTCGATTGCTGGGCCAGCTGGTGTGGCCCCTGCCAGCAGTTCGCCCCCGTCTTTGCCGAGGTGGCCCGCGAACTCGAACCCAACATACGCTTCGTCAAACTCGATACCGAGCAGCAACCCCAGATAGCTGCCCGTTATGGCATTCGTACTATTCCCACCCTGCTGCTGTTTCATCGGGGTGCGCTGATCGCCAGGCAATCAGGCTCGCTCCCCAAGATGGTGTTCAAGCAGTGGCTTGCCGAGAAAACCACCACAGATTGATGCACCTTTGTTTCAGCTGTGTTTCATTTTTGTGAGGGATGCGAACAGCTCTGTGAGCCCCTCCAAAATTTGGGGATCTCCCCCTGTTTGAAACGCCCCAACAGTCGTAACCTCGGCAACACAACAACAACCATAAATTAACCGAGAGCATAACATGCAAACCTCTGCCGCCCCTTCCGCCCCATCACGCTGGCTGGACATCAAGGCCGGGATTGTCATCCTGGACGTCCTGCTGCTCTGTGCCATGCTCGCCTGGCTCCCGTTTGAACCCATGGTCAACAAGGGGATCGGCATCCTGATCTTCATCGCCATCCTCTGGCTGACCGAAGCGGTCAACATCACCATCACCGCGATCGCCATTCCGGTACTCGCCACCCTGCTCGGGGTGTTCGACATGAGCAAGTCGTTGACCGACTTTGCCAACCCTGTCCTGTTCCTCTTCTTCGGCGGTTTCGCACTGGCCGCCGCCTTGTCCAAGCAGGGGCTCGATACCCAGATAGCCGCCAAGGTGATGCAACTTGCCAAGGGCCACCTCGGCTGGGGCGCCCTCGTGCTGTTCACCATCACGGCCGCCCTCTCCATGTGGATCAGCAACACCGCCACCGCCGCCATGATGATGCCGCTCGCCCTCGGCATGCTCAAGGGCATCGATATCCAGAAAGAGCGCCGTACCCTGGTCTTCGTCCTGCTGGGGGTGGCCTACAGCGCCAGCATCGGCGGAATAGGCACCCTGGTCGGCAGCCCCCCCAATGCCATCGCCGCCGCCCAGATGGGCCTCGGCTTCACCGACTGGCTCAAGTTCGGCATCCCCGTGGTGCTGATCTTCATGCCGGTGGGCATTGGTCTGCTCTATCTGGTGGTGCGCCCCAACCTCGCCCACCAGGTCAGTGCCGAGAAGGTCACCATCGAGTGGACTGGCCAGCGCAAGACCACCCTGTTCATCTTCCTGGCCACCGTGCTGCTGTGGATAGGATCGCAACCCATCGCCAAGGCGCTGGGGGGCATTCCCCAATTTGATACCCTGATCGCCATGGGCGCCATCCTGGCCATCGCCGTCAGCCGGGTCGCCAGCTGGGACGACATCAACCAGAACACCGACTGGGGTGTGCTGCTGTTGTTCGGCGGTGGCCTGACCCTGAGTGCGATCCTCAAGCAAACCGGTGCCAACGCCTTCCTGGCCGAGCACCTGTCCAGCGCCCTCGCCACCATGCCTATCTTTATCATCCTGCTCTGTCTGGCCACCTTCGTGATCTTCCTGACCGAGCTGGTCTCCAACACCGCCACCGCCGCCCTGCTGGTGCCGCTGTTCGCCGGCGTGGCCGAGGCGCTGGGTGTCTCCCCCATCGTCATGTCGGTACTGATTGCCGTCGGAGCCTCCTGCGCCTTCATGCTGCCGGTCGCCACCCCGCCCAATGCCATCGTCTTCGCCAGCGGTCATATCCAGCAGCGCGAGATGATGCGGGCCGGCCTGGTGCTGAACCTGGTGTTCACCGTCATTCTGACCATGCTGGCGTACTTCATGGGGGACATACTGCACTGATCAGCCTCATGAGCCTGCCAGTACTGGCGGGTCGGGTAGCGTCCCTGAACCCTTGAACGAACAGCAAAGCCCCGCATCGTCGGGGCTTTGCTTATGGCATCCCCGACCCTGTCGATTGCTCCCCTTACCACGTCATGGCCGTGTCAGCCCCGATGACGGCTCCCTGGCTACCTCCTTTCTACCCGTCTCCCATCGACCTTAATGCGACCTTAAGAAAGCGCCTTCATGATGCGGGCAGCGGCACGCCAGGGATCTGGATGCATCACAACGAGAGGAGAATGTAATGGCGAACACGATGGGAAGCCGCAATGAGATAGCGGTATGGGATCCCCTGATCAGAGGTTTCCATTGGGCCACCGTCCTGCTCTGCCTGCTCAACCTGTTCATTCTGGAAGAGGGAGAGCGCAATCATCGCTATGTCGGGTACGCATTGGCTGGCTTGTTGCTGTTGCGCATCCTGTGGGGCCTTGTCGGCGCTGACTACGCTCGATTTGCCCAATGGTTTCCCACCCCGGCCCGCATCACCCGTTACCTGCAGGCTACCTTGCAGGCTACCTTGCAGGGGAAACACCCCTATTATCTCGGCCACAATCCGCTCGGTGCCTTGATGGTACTGCTGCTGTTGGGCTGCCTGGTGGGAACCGCCGTCACCGGGATCATGACGGGGTACGAGCAGCTGTTTAATGAGGAGCTCATGGAAGAGCTGCACGAGTTCTTTGCCAAGGCGCTGCAGATTGCCATCTTCATCCATGGGCTGGCGGTCATCGTCCTCGATCGCCTGACCCGGGGCGATCTCATCAGGGCCATGATCACCGGCAGGAAGCGCGTGCCGACAGAGACCGAGATTGCCGACAAGCGTTGAAACATGCTGCCTGGCCAATGGCATAAAAAAACCCCGCAATGCGGGGTTCTTGAGATCTTATGGGGATTAGCCGATCTTGCAGGCACTCAGGTTCCAGATCCGATCCACATAATCCTGGATGGAGCGGTCGGAGTTGAACTTGCCCATGGTGGCCGAATTGATGATCGCCTTCTTGGCCCACAGCGCCGGATCCCGATACCAGGTATCGATCAGCTTGTGCGCGTCCGAGTAGGCGGCAAAATCGGCCAGGGTCAGGTAAGGATCCCCCCCTTCCAGCAAGGAGCGCTTGATGGAAGAGAGCTCCCCCGGCTTGCCCGGCGTGAAGTAGTCGGTATCGAACCAGTCCAGCACAGCCTTGAGCTCGGAGTTGGCATAGTAGAAGTCATAGGGGTTGTAACCCCGCGCCTTCAACGCCTTCACCTCATCCACGTTCAGACCGAAGATGGCGCAATGCTCGGCCCCCGCCTCCTCCACTATCTCTATGTTGGCGCCATCCAGGGTGCCGATGGTGATGGCACCGTTCAATGCCAGCTTCATGTTGCCGGTGCCCGACGCCTCGTAGCCGGCGGTAGAGATCTGCTCGGAGACATCGGCCGCCGGGATCATCTTCTCCGCCAGGCTGACGCGGTAGTTCGGCATGAACACCACCTTCAGCTTGCCCTGGATGCGGGTATCGTTGTTGACCCGCTCCGCCAGCTTGTTGATGGCATAGATGATGTCTTTGGCCAGCTTGTAGCCAGGCGCCGCCTTGGATCCGAAGATGAACACCCTCGGGTGCATGTCATAATCGGGGTTGGCCAGCAGGCGACGATAGAGCGCCATGATGTGGATGAGGTTCAGCTGCTGACGCTTGTACTCATGCAGGCGCTTGATCTGGATATCGAAGATGGCATTGGCATCCACCTCGATCCCGGTCTCGGCCTTGATCACCTTGACCAGCTTTTCCTTGTTATGACGCTTGATGGTCATGAACTGCTGCTGGAACGCCTTGTCGTCGGCAAACTTGACCACGCCGCGCAGCTTGTCCAGCTGCAGTGGCCACTCCTTGCCCACCACCTCGTCATAGAGGGCGGCGAGCTCGGGGTTGCAGGCCAGCAACCAGCGCCGGGGGGTGACCCCGTTGGTGACGTTGCACATCTTGTCGGGCCAGAGCGCGGCAAATTCGGGGAAGAGATCTTCTTTCACCAGCTTGGAGTGGATCTCGGCCACGCCATTCACCTTGGAGGAGCCGATCACGCACAGGTTGCCCATGCGCACCTTGCGCACCTCCCCTTCTTCGATGATGGAGAGCTTGGCCTTGATGGCATCATCCCCCGGCCACTTGACCTCGACCAGATCTCCAAGGAAGCGGGCATTGATCTCGTAGACTATCTCGAGATGACGGGGCAGCACCTTCTCGAACAGGCTGACGCTCCACTTCTCCAGGGCCTCTGGCAGCAGGGTGTGGTTGGTGTAGGAGAAGACCTGGTAGCAGATGGCCCAGGCCGCATCCCAATGCAGATCCTCTTCGTCCACCAGCACCCGCATCAGTTCGGGGATGGCCACTGTCGGGTGGGTATCGTTGAGCTGAATGGCAATCTGGGCGGCAAAGTTGCTGAAGTCGCTGCCATGCACCCGCTTGTAGCGGCGCATGATGTCCTTGATGGAGCAGGCACAGAAGAAGTACTGCTGGATCAGGCGCAGCTCTTTGCCCGCATCTGTCTCGTCGTTCGGGTAGAGCACCTTGGAGATGGTCTCGGCCTGGGCCTTCTCCGCCTGGGAGTCGACATAGCCCCCGGCGTTGAACACATCCCAATCGAAGAACTCGGAGGCGCGGGACTCCCACAACCGCAATATGTTGACGGTGTGACCGCCAAAACCGACCACGGGGATATCCCAAGGCACCCCTTTGATCTTGCGACCGGCATGCCACACCTTCTTCAGGCCACCGTTGTCGCCAAAGACCGTCTCGACGTAACCATACAGGGGGATCTCCTGCACCGACTCGGGACGGCAGATCTCCCAGGGGTTGCCATATTCACGCCAGGAGTCCGGGCGCTCAATTTGGCGACCATCCTGGATCTCCTGACGAAACAGGCCGTGCTCATAATGCAGACCATAACCTACCGCCGGGTAGTTCAGGGTGGCGAGTGAATCGATGAAGCAGGCGGCGAGCCGACCCAGACCACCGTTGCCGAGGGCCATGTCAGGCTCCTGCTCGCACAGATCGGTCAGCTCCAGGCCCAGCTCGCGCAACGCCTCTTCACAGATACTGTAGAGGGAGAGGTTATGCAGGTTGTTGGAGGTCAGTCGCCCCATCAGGAATTCGGCCGAGAAGTAGTGGATCGCTCGGGTATCTTTGTTGAAATGAGTCTGCTGGGTGCGGGTCAGCCGTTCGTACACCTGTTCATTGACGGCGGCGGCGGTCGCCTTCCACCAGGCTTGAGGTGAGGCTTTCTGTTCGCTAGTGCCCAGCGTAGCGCGCAGATGGCGCACTATGCTCGCCTTGAGCTGATCCTTGTTCAGTTGCAGATCCAGTTCTGTCTTCTTCTTGGTAGCCATAACGCTGTTTCCTTCGTTACTTAAATAATTTGATTGCCCGCCAGGGACCGGGGTTATTGTTATCTGAGAATATGTTCCGGCGTGGGCATACTAGCTAATGACGTTGCCAGAAAAGTTAACGCAAGTCACAGTTTAACGTATATAAATGACAGTTTTACCATGAAAACCCTTTCCTGCATCCCTTTCTAAAAGAACAACAAAATACTTATAATTCATACTGTTATAAATTAAATTAAAAATAAAAACTATGAATAGGTTTTCAGCGCTTGCATGGATTTCAAATGGCTTGAAAATATCTGAAAATAGTTAACGCCTTGAAATCGTTTTCAATTCAATCTTCCTCAATGATCCCGTCACCGATTGTAAAACAGCCGCCAGATAGGCGGCTGTTTTATCCTGGCGAGTTGACCGAGCTTAAATCGGACTCACAAAAGCCTGGATTTAAACTGGTTGCTGACTCCGTCATATTGATAACCAATTTGCTGCAGACGGGTGGCAAGCTGATCCTCGCTCATGTCGTAGTAAGCAAGCAGCTCGTCGAGATTGTCGCATTCGAGCCTTAGCTTCTCATTGACGATGCCCAGCAAGATATTGGCATCGAGGCGCTGCAAAGTACTGGCATCCATGGTACGGCTCCTCTGTTAAACCCTGTATAACCATGGTCCCTTATCGCAGGGTTGTCCATTTTTCACACAAGGCACACGCCCTGGATAAAAATTTAAACTATATATATCAATAATATATGAACATAGCATGCAACCAACGTCACATTTTTGAGCATAAACGGCTTGTCTGATGGAGGAGATACAACTACTGTATGTTCATACAGCATGGTAATTCATACAGGAAACGCAGATGAACCAGCCAATGAGCCACCCTCTTGCCCCCCTTATCGCCGGACTGACCCAACCCTGGCCGACCCGCTATCTGAGTCGCCGGCCAAGTTCCCCCGCCGCGGGGGCCGAGTTCAGTGGCTCGCAACTGCTGGGCGCCCTGAGCCAGGCGAGCCAGGCGGCAAAAGGCTGGATCCTGCTGATCGCCCCCCCGGGTCTGCCCATTGCGGCCCAACTGCAAGCCAATGGCATCAATCCAGCCCATGTGCTGGTCGTCCATGGCCACAAGATCAAGAACTGGCAGCGCACCCTGGAACAAGCCCTCAGCCAGAGTCGCTGCGCCGCCGTACTGACCTGGCTGCCAGAGACCATCAGTCTGGACACCGGCCGCCTCCATCACTTGAGCCAGCACCATGGGGTGCTGACCCACTACTTCCATGCTCAGGCCGCCACCGACAAGGCCGTGCACTATGCAGGGCAAGATATCTACCTCAACCACTGACCCCCCCTGGCGGTGAGACAACCGTATAGAGGCCATCGGTGCTAGCGATTGAGGTTCATGACGGCTTGGCCGATTTCAGGGGGCAGCGTGCAGGCGACCCATGTGGCAGCCATCGCTCTGTGGCGCATAGGTTGATGGTCGTTTCGATGGGGTTGGGGAAGCTTGGCGGTATAGCGCCTCGTCTGCCCGGTCAGGGGCCGATGTTTCATTCTCAGGGAGAGAGGAGCAACAGATGGGTGATGGGGAGGAGTCCCGGGAGCATCTTGCCAAAACAACACGGCGGCCCTGGGGCCGCCGTGTGAGCTGACGCCGTGCCAGATCATGTCTGGATCTGGGTTGGCACTTTTGATGAATCAGGAAGAGAGCTTGCCGTCTAGCTCGGCAATCTTGGCAGACCAGATGGCCGGACCTGTCTCGTGGACATTATTACCACTGGAGTCCACGGCCACGGTGACCGGCATATTCTCCACCTCGAACTCATAGATGGCTTCCATGCCAAGGTCGGCAAAGGCGACGACCCGCGCCTTCTTGATGGCCTTGGCCACCAGATAGGCGGCGCCACCGACGGCCATCAGATAAACCGCTTTGTGCTGACGGATGCTCTCGACCGTTGCCGGGCCACGCTCCGATTTGCCTATCATGCCGATGAGCCCCGTGTCGCCGAGCATCATCTCGGTGAACTTGTCCATCCGGGTCGAGGTGGTGGGGCCGGCCGGGCCGACCACTTCGTCTCGTACCGCATCCACCGGGCCGACGTAATAGATGAAGCGGTTGGTGAAGTCGACCCCCTCTGGCAGACCTTCGCCATTTTTCAACATGTCGGCGATGCGCTTGTGGGCGGCGTCCCGTCCGGTCAGGATCTTGCCAGAGAGCAGCACGGTTTCGCCGCTCTGCCAGGTCGCTATCTCATCGCGCGTCACCGTATCCACATTGACCCGGCGCACATTGTCACCCACTTCCCAGGTGATCTCGGGCCAGTCGGCCAGCGAGGGGGCGGCCAGTTCGGCAGGGCCTGAGCCGTCAAGTTCGAAGTGAACATGGCGGGTGGCGGCGCAGTTGGGGATCATCACCACGGGTTTGGAGGCCGCATGGGTCGGCGCCGACTTTATCTTCACATCCAGCACTGTGGTGAGGCCGCCCAGCCCCTGAGCCCCGATACCGAGCTTGTTGACCTTGTCATGGAGCTCGAGACGCAGCTTCTCTTCCGTGGTCTGGGCACCGCGCGCCTTGAGTTCCTGAATGTCGATGTGCTCCATCAGCGACTCTTTGGCCAACACCGCTGCCTTCTCTGCGGTGCCGCCTATGCCAATGCCCAGCATACCAGGCGGGCACCAGCCCGCGCCCATGGTGGGCACGGTTTTCAGCACCCACTCGACGATATCGTCCGAGGGGTTGAGCATCGCCATCTTGGATTTGTTCTCTGAGCCACCGCCCTTGGCCGCGACGCTCACCTCAACCTTGTCCCCTGGCACCATGTCGATGTGCACCACGGCCGGGGTGTTGTCTTTGGTGTTCTTGCGGCTACCGGCCGGGTCGGCCACTATGCTGGCCCGCAGCGGGTTATCGGGATTGGTGTAAGCGCGGCGCACCCCTTCGTCCACCATCTGTTGCACCGTGAGATCCGACTCCCACTGCACCTGCATACCGATTTTGACGAAACAGGTAACGATACCCGTATCCTGGCAGAGCGGACGGCGTCCCTCGGCGGCCATGCGGGAGTTGATCAGGATCTGGGCCAGGGCATCTTTGGCAGCCGGGTTGGCTTCCTTGTCATAGGCCTCTTTCATGGCGTTGACAAAATCGAGGGGGTGGTAGTAGGAGATGTACTGCAGGGCGCCTTCGACGGAATCGATAAAATCCTGTTTTTTTATGATGCTCATATCATCCTCACTGGTCCTTGTCTTCACGAACGGCAGCAAAGCAAGGGCTTCCATATTGGCCGCGCCAGGGAGAGACATTCAACTCCCTTCCCATGTCGAGGCGCGGCGTGTCTGTTCTAACATTCGCGGCCACTATGATACGCTTAGCCCCCCATACCGGCTAGGGACCAGCGCGCAAACTGTTGCCTGTGTAACAAAAAATGAAACCAGCACTGCACATTCACCCCCTCCCTGACACAACTGACGGGGCAACCCTGTTTGCCCGGCTGCAACATCAGCCCTGGGCCATGCTGCTCGAGTCCATGGGAGCCATGGGCCCGGACAATCGCTTCGACATCATCACCGCCGATCCCCGGGCGACCCTGACGACCAGGGACGCGCTGACTCAGCGGTGGCAAGATGGCGCCTCACAGACCTTGACGGGAGACCCGCTCAGCCTGCTGGCCCGCACCCAAGAAGCGCTGCTCGGGGAGTGCGAGCCCCCTGGTTGCAGTCTCCCCTTTATCGGCGGCGCCCTGGGGCTGTTTGGTTACGATCTGGGTCGACACTTCGAGCGGCTGCCCGTGCAGGCCGAGGCCGATTTGACCATCCCCGACATGGCGGTCGGCATCTATGATTGGGCCCTCATTCATGACAAGGCCCATCAGCAGTGGCAGCTGGTACATTGGGGGGATGCCGCCGGGCTGGCCCGCCGTCTCGCCTGGTGGCATGCGCAACGAGCGCCTGAGCCCTCAGCCTTTCAGCTGCGTGGCCCCTGGCAGAGCAACATGAGTCGCAGTGAATATGGCGCCAAATTCGCCCGCATTCAGGATTACCTGGCCGCGGGGGATTGCTACCAGATCAATCTCACCCAGCGCTTCAAGGCCCCCTATCAGGGTGACGAGTGGCTCGCCTACCTGCGGCTGCGCGCCGCCAACGCCGCCCCCTTCTCCGCCTTCTTGCGCCTGCCGGGTAGCGCCGTACTGAGTCTCTCCCCCGAGCGTTTCTTGCTGCTCGATGGCCGTCATATAGAGACCAAACCCATCAAGGGCACCCGCCCCCGCCAATCCGATCCCCTGGCCGATGCCGCC
Source organism: Aeromonas rivuli (assembly GCF_000820045.1). GTDB lineage: Bacteria > Pseudomonadota > Gammaproteobacteria > Enterobacterales > Aeromonadaceae > Aeromonas > Aeromonas rivuli. The sequence goes on from NZ_CDBJ01000101.1 coordinate 12,486, forward strand.
AGCGCCCGGGAACTGGCGAACGCCGAGAAGGACAGATCCGAGAATCTGATGATCGTCGATCTGCTGCGCAACGACATAGGCCGGGTCAGTCGACCGGGCACCGTCTGCGTGCCGCAGCTATTTGCCGTCGAATCCTTCCCGGCGGTACATCACCTGGTGTCGACCATTCATGGGGAGCTGGATAGCCCCTGGCAAGGGGTGGATCTGCTGCGTGCCTGCTTCCCTGGCGGCTCCATCACAGGGGCACCCAAGATCCGCGCCATGGGGATCATCGAGGAGCTCGAACCCCACAGACGCAACGGCTACTGCGGCAGCATTGGCTATCTGAGCCAGCATGGCCGCATGGACACTAGCATCTGCATTCGCACCCTGCTCGCCACCGAAGGGCACCTTTACTGCTGGGCGGGGGGCGGCATCATCGCCGACTCCGAGGTCGACAGCGAATACCAGGAGACCTTTGATAAATTGGCGCGGATCCTGCCTTTGCTCGAGCAGCCATCGTCATGACCCACGCCGAGCTGCTGACCCGCTTCCTGCTGCAACGCCTGCCGCTCGCCCCCCTGCGCGCCCCAGCCCCGGCACTGAGTCCGGCGGCGGTGTTGATGCCCCTGGTCGAGCGGGCCGATGGCCTGCACCTCTTGCTCACCGAACGCAGCCGACACCTTCGCCACCACGCCGGGGAGATCAGTTTTCCCGGCGGACGCCAGGACCCCGGCGATGACACTCTCTACCAGACGGCGCTGCGGGAGACCCGGGAAGAGATAGGCATCGCCGCCAATCAGATCCAGCTGCTCGGCCATCTGCCCAGGCTGCCTACGGTATCGCGCTTCGAGGTGCTGCCCGTGGTTGGCCTGCTCGACGCCGACTACCGGTTGCAACTCAATGCCGATGAGGTCACCGCCGCCTTCGAGGTCCCCCTCGCCCATCTGCAAGACCTGGGCAACTATGTCAGCATGCCGGTACAGCGCCGTGGCCAGCACTATGAGCTCCACTGGATCCCCTGGCAGCACAGATACATCTGGGGAGCCACCGCCAGCATGATCCGGCAACTCATCGCCCAGATAGCGCGATAACCTTTTCGTTACATAATGTCGAAGCAAATGCGGGATTTAACATTCAAATAACACCGCAAATGATAAACAAAAATTGAAATTATCTTCTTTTGATCACGTTTCCATAAAAAAGTACGGGTTTCGACGATGGAAAAGTGAATTTGATCAACATTTTTACCTGCAAAGCCAGTATCCTTGCGCCGGATTAATAAAAACTACACATCTGGGGTCAGACACATGTCAAATACCGTCTCTCACGCACAGGACGCTGCGGTCGCCAAGGAGCAAGGAACAAGCTCCGTTCAATCTCGTAGTTGGGGAAAACAGGATACCACCTGGGTCATCAGCCTGTTTGGTACCGCCGTCGGTGCCGGCATCCTGTTCTTGCCAATCAATGCGGGTATGGGTGGCTTCTGGCCGCTGGTCTGCATGGCGCTGCTGGTCGGTCCCATGACCTATCTGGCCCACCGTGGTCTGGCCCGTTTCGTGCTCTCTTCCAAGAAGCCGAACGCAGATATCACTGAAGTCGTGGAAGAGCATTTCGGCGTCGGCGCTGGCAAGCTCATCACCCTGCTCTACTTCTTTGCCATCTACCCCATCGTCCTCATCTACGGTGTGGGCATCACCAACACGGTCGACAGCTTCATCGTCAACCAGTTGCAGATGACGCCGCCCCCGCGCTGGATCCTCTCCATCGTGCTGATCATGGGCATGATGTCCGTGATGCTGGCCGGTGAGAAGCTGATGCTCAAGGTGACCCAGTTCCTGGTCTATCCCCTGATCGCCATACTGGCGGGCATCTCCCTTTACCTGATCCCCGAGTGGAGCGGTGCCGCTCTCTCCCAGGTTCCCTCCGGCAAGGATTTCGCCACCACCCTGTGGCTGACCATCCCGGTACTGGTGTTCTCCTTCAACCACAGCCCGGCCATCTCCAGCTTCGCCCTGGCGCAACGTCGCGAACACGGCGACAATGCCGTGGCCAAGTCCGATGCCATCTTGAAGCGCACCGCCATGCTGCTGCTGGGCTTCGTGATGTTCTTCGTCTTCTCCTGCGTCATGAGCCTGAGCCCGGCCCAGCTGGCTGAAGCCAAGGCCCAGAACATCGCCGTTCTCTCCTACCTGGCCAACCAGCACGAGAGCCCGATCATCTCCTACTTCGGTCCTCTGGTGGCGTTCGTGGCCATCGTCTCCTCCTTCTTCGGTCACTATCTGGGGGCCCGTGAAGGTCTCAAAGGGCTGATCGTCCAGCAGCTGCGCAGCTCGGGTAAAGAGGCAAACCACAAGCTGATCGACATGATCATCATCGGCTTCTTCATCATCACCCTCTGGGTCGTTGCCGTGGTCAACCCCTCTATCCTGGGCATGATTGAATCCCTGGGTGGCCCCATCATCGCCACCATACTGTTCATCATGCCGATGTACGCCATCAAGCGCGTCCCTGCCATGGCCAAGTATCAGGGTCAGATCAGCAACCTGTTCGTGACCGCCATGGGCCTCATCGCCATCTCCGCCATCCTCTATCAGCTGTTCGGCTAAGCCGACGCGGATAACGGGATCAAAAGGGCTGCCTCGGCAGCCCTTTTTCATGCGGCCATCACATCCCTCAGCTCCCCCTCTTCCCATCGACTACAAAAAATTTACAATGTTTAGACAAAACCCATAATCGGAGTGATGTCATGATCAGTGTCTTCGACCTGTTTTCCATCGGAATAGGCCCCTCATCCTCCCACACCGTTGGTCCCATGCGGGCCGCCCATGCCTTCGTGACCCAGCTCAAGGCAGCTAAGCTGCTGGCTCGCACCGGCCGGGTCGAGACAGAATGCTACGGCTCCCTCGGCCAGACCGGCAAAGGCCATGGCACCGGCAAGGCCATCATCCTGGGACTGGCAGGCTTTGAACCGGACAGTGTCGACATCGAAGGGATCCCCGCCTTCCTGACCGGGGTCGAGCAGAGTCAGACCCTTATGCTGGCCGGCGAGCAGCCAAGCGCCTTCCCCCGCAATGGCGCCATCATCTTCAACCGCCGCAAGACCCTGCCTGCCCACTCCAACGGCATGACCCTGCGCGCCTATGACGGTCAGGAGCTGTTGCTGTCCCAGACTTACTACTCCATCGGCGGCGGCTTCATCATCGAAGAGAGCCACTTCGCCAACGCCCGCGAAGAGGCGGCCAAATTCGAGGCGGATCACCCCATTCCCTACCCGTTCGACAGTGGCGCCCAGCTGCTGGCCCACTGCCAGGAGAGCGGTCTCTCGGTGTCCGGGCTCATGCTGGCCAACGAGAAGGTGTTTCGCAGCGAACAAGAGATCATCGCTGGCCTGCGCAAGATCTGGCAGGCGATGAAAGGCTGCGTGACGCGGGGTTGCCAGCAGGAGGGGGTGCTGCCCGGCGGACTCAAGGTGCGCAGACGCGCCCCGGCGCTGCTTCGTCAACTCAGCGCCGAGACCAACTTCAATAAAGATCCGCTGATGGTGATGGAGTGGGTCGATCTCTTTGCCCTGGCCGTCAACGAAGAGAATGCCGCGGGGGGACGAGTGGTGACGGCCCCCACCAATGGCGCGGCCGGCATCATTCCCGCCGTGCTGCACTATTACGATCGCTTCGTGCGCACCGTGGATGACGAGCTGCTGATACGCTACTTCCTCACCGCCGCCGCCATCGGCATCCTCTATAAGAAGAACGCCTCCTTGTCCGGTGCCGAGGTGGGTTGTCAGGGTGAAGTCGGGGTCGCCTGCTCCATGGCGGCAGGTGCCCTGGCCGAACTGCTCGGCGGCAGCCCGGCCATCGTCGAGAACGCCGCCGAGATAGGCATGGAGCACAATCTGGGCCTGACCTGCGATCCGGTCGGTGGCCTGGTACAGGTGCCCTGCATAGAGCGCAACGCCATGGGCGCGGTCAAGGCGATCAACGCCGCCCGCCTCGCTCTGCGTGGCACCGGTGAGCACAAGGTGTCCCTGGACAAAGTGATCAAGACCATGTGGGAAACCGGCAACGACATGAAGACCAAGTACAAGGAGACGGCCCGGGGTGGCCTGGCGGTGAACATCACCGAGTGTTAACAAAAGGCCATTCGAGCCTCATTTATCCTGCGATACCCGGCCTGGCCGGGTATTTTTTTGCAAAACGTTTGCGAAGCGTTTAACAAAATGGATAAGCATCAAAATAAATTTTATACTCGCGGCCTTTGATTCAACAAAAATAGATCTATTTCAACTTTTTTTAAGGCGAGTCGCGTTACACTGCCGTTATCAGGTCCAGGACCTTAGGGCGATGTCACGACGCAAGCGCCATGGATCACCCCCTTTTTGCAAGCTGGCAACACGTCGGCTTCTACCCAGAGGTAACTATTAGATGATCAGCGTTTTTGATATTTTCAAAATCGGTGTTGGCCCCTCCTCCTCCCACACTGTCGGCCCGATGAAAGCGGCCAAGCAGTTTGTGGATGAATTGCGTGCTGGCGGCAAGATCCGCGACATCACCCGGATCCAGGTTGACGTTTATGGTTCCCTCTCCTGGACCGGCAAGGGTCACCATACCGATACCGCTATCATCATGGGTCTGGCCGGCAACCTGCCAGAGAACGTCGATATCGACGGCATCCCCGAGTTCATCTCCCGGGTCGAGCAGACCGGCCGCCTGCCGATCGGCCTGCACTGCCATACCGTCAGCTTCCCCCGCGAAGCCATGGTGTTCCATGACGAGGCACTGCCTCTGCATGAGAACGGCATGAAGCTGACTGCCTTCATCGAAGACACCGCGCTCTACAGCAAGACTTACTACTCCATCGGTGGCGGCTTCATCGTCGATGAAGAGAACTTCGGCAAGGCCGACAGCGGTGACATGCCCGTCAGCTATCCGTTCAAGAGCGCCGCCGAACTGCTCGCCCACAGCAGCCAGACCGGTCTCTCCATCTCCGCCCTGATGATGGAAAACGAGAAGTGCTTCAACACCCCGGAAGAGATCTACAAGAAACTTGGCAAGATCTGGACCACCATGCGTGAAGGCATAGAGCGCGGCTGCCGTACCGAAGGGATACTGGCCGGCCCCCTGCGGGTACCGCGCCGCGCCGCGCCCCTCTATCGTCAACTCACCACCAACGAGAGCCTGTCGAGCGATCCCATGAGCATCATCGACTGGGTCAACATGTTTGCCCTGGCGGTGAGTGAGGAGAACGCCGCCGGTGGTCGTGTGGTCACGGCCCCCACCAATGGCGCCGCTGGCATCATCCCCGCCGTGCTGGCCTATTACGACAAGTTCATCCAGCCGGTTGGCCGCGACGAATACACCCGTTTCTATCTGGCCGCCGCTGCGGTGGGCATGCTCTACAAGATGAACGCCTCCATCTCCGGCGCCGAAGTCGGCTGCCAGGGCGAAGTGGGTGTCTCCTGCTCCATGGCCGCCGCAGGTCTGACCGAACTGATGGGTGGCAGCCCGGAACAGGTGTGTGAAGCCGCCGAGATCGGCATGGAACACAACCTGGGGCTGACCTGCGATCCGGTCGGTGGCCAGGTACAGGTGCCCTGCATCGAGCGCAACGCCATCGCCTCCATGAAGGCGATCAACTCCTCGCGCATGGCCCTGCGTCGTACCTCCAAGCCGCGGGTCTCCCTGGACAAGGTGATCGAGACCATGTACATCACCGGCAAGGACATGGACTCCAAGTACCGGGAAACCTCCCGTGGCGGTCTGGCCATCAAGGTGATGCAAGTCGCCTGCGAATAAGTGCTTCGCACATCATGAAAAAGGCGGGATATATCCCGCCT
>NZ_CDBJ01000102.1 GCF_000820045.1 Aeromonas rivuli
GCGCCCCTGGCCGCCGAGCACGCCCCTGCGGTACCCGCCAACGGTCAGCCGCAGCCGGTGGCCATTGACACACCGCAGCTCCGCACCGAACAACTCGCCGTGCCCCAGGCAGCAATTAGGCAGCCTGGACAGACTGATGGTGAGCGTGCATTTCTTGATAAAGGAAATGCAATGCAAACAGATTGGGAAAATAAGCTGAGCAGCTTTAGCGATTCCCCCATGATGGGAGATAGGAACAAAAGCGAAGGGGATAGAAATGAGACCAGTTCAATATTTAAAATGTCTCCTGATAAGGCTACAGAAAGTGATATTGAACAGAAATTGAAAGAAGCCAGAGATCCAGATAAATTTAACTTGCTTAAATCTGACCTTGACCACAATGCAGAAGAGAAAGTTCTTGTCCCTACCAAACCTAAACCTCAGCGGGAGTATGACTACCTGCTTGGCTCACGCCCTAAGCAGGAGCCGGGGACACCTGCGCTTCCTCGAGAGGAGGTCATTCAGCAAGCTGCGACCGAACGCACTGCTCATGCTGCTGCGCACCAGGTACAAGTACATCCAACAGTAAGCCCCGTCTCTGTCGCGGATCAGTTTAATCAACCGGTCCAGATGGGTAGCACGGCCTTCCCTACTCAGCAGCAAGATGTTAGAGGCATGGTCGAACAAGCTGTTGCAGCTCAACAACGTAATAGCAGTCCAGAAAACAGTGGGTTTGATATTTTTGGGGATAACTCTAAACATACATCCGATGCGAGACCAGCAGTAGAGATATCGCATGACTCAATAGTTAAAGAAGGCTCACCACTACCTAAGAGATAAAGAAAACCCGGCCAAGGCCGGGTTTTTTGTTCTTTACCTATGAAGATTTCTCTGCGTTTGTTCATGAAAATAATCATAAACACGGTCACCTGCACACCCCGCTCTACTAGAAAGAGAAGATGGCCCAGTGTTGTGTTCATCAACATCATCGTCTTGAACGTCATTCACCGTCTCTAAAAATGCGATTTCAAAATTTTTAGAAACAGAAGTTATCTCTTTCTCAGACAGTTTAATTAACACGTTATTTTTAGCGTAAGCATCATTTACTTCATGGTGCACATTGGCTATTGACAGGAGTAGGATGATTATTCCCACGCCCACAAAAAACACTGATATAAATCCGAGTGCCATAACTGAAAATGATAGAAGGTAATAGCGGAAAGCCCTGTCGCTTCCATAACCAATTTGCTGGTCAATCTCTATCTTACTCAACATATGGCCTCCCATTAATATCTAACCTTTAATATAATAGCAGATTTAAATTTGACAAAATAGTAATTTTATACAGTGTTAAACGTAGCTCGAAAATAGTATTTTCCTAATTATTGCAGGACTGCAAAGAGAATCGCCCCTTGCCCCCTAGAGCCCCGTTGTCGAGCAGGGCCACAGCTTTCCGAACCGGCCCCCCCACCAAGTGATGGTTCCTGCCTGCCGTCCCACCCGGGTACTCGGCCCAGCAGTGTTCCCACCGGTGATTCCTGCTCGGCAACGTCGCCGGCCAACAGGGTGTCTCGAACTGTTGCAGCACTGCAGCTTGCTCCTCCCCTCGATCACCCGCCCCCGGTGGGCCAGGCCGCCGGACCGGGCCGCCCACCAGGTGTTAGCCCCGGCGTGCCGCCGCGCCCGGGGACTTGGCCATGGCCCAGCAGCGCCCCACCAGTGACCCCAGCTCGGCAACGTCGCCGGCCGACAGAGCGCCGCGAGCGGTTGCAGCACTGCAGCTCACTCCTGCCTGCGATCACCCGCCCCCTGGGGGCCAGGCCGCCGGATCGGGTCGCCCACCAGGTGATGATCTCGGCGCACCGCCGCGCCCGGGGACTTGGCCATCGCCCAGCAGCACCCCACCGGTGACCCGAGCTCGGCAACGTCACCAGCCGATACAGCACCGCGAGCGGTTACAGCACTGCAGCTCGCTCCTGCCTGCGTTCACCCGCCCCTGGGGGCCAGGCCGCCGGATCGGGTCGCCCACCAGGTGATGATCTCGGCGCACCGCCACGCCCGGGGACTTGGCCATCACCCAGCAGCGCCCCACCGGTGACCCGAGCTCGGCAACGTCGCCGGCCGACACTGCACCGCGAGCGGTTGCAGCACTGCAGCTCGCTCCTACCCGCGATCACCCGCCCCTGGGAGCCAGGCCGCCGGACCGGGCCGCCCACCAGGTGATGACCCCTGCCTGCCGTCCAGCCCGGGGACTTGGCCATGGCCCAGCAGCGCCCCACCGGTGACCCCTGCTCGGCAACGTCGCCGGCCGACACTGCACCGCGAGCGGTTGCAGCACTGCTGCGCGTTCCTGTCGATCCCGGCGCACCGCCACGCCCGGGGACTTGGCCATGGTCCAGCAGCACGCCCACCGGATCTGATCTCGCACCACCTGGGAGAGGCTGGGGCTGCCGGCCAGCGGGGTGCCTCGAGCGGTTGCAGCACTGCAGCGCGCTCCTGCCTGCGATCACCCGCCCCTGGGAGCCAGGCCGCCGGACCGGGCCGCCCACCAGGTGATGGCCCCTGCCTGCCGTCCTGCCCGGGGACTTGGCCATGGCCCAGCCGCGCCCCACCGGTGACCCCTGCTCGGCAACGTCGCCAGCCGACACTGCACCGCAAGCGGTTGCAGCACTGCTGCGCGTTCCTGTCCGCGATCACCCGCCCCTGGGAGCCAGGCCGCCGGACCGGGTAGCCCAGCAGGTGATGACCCCTGTCTGCCGTCCCGCCCGGGGACATGGCCATGGCCATGGCCCAGCAGCACGCCTGCCGGATCAGATCTCGCACCACCGCGGAGAGGTAGGGGTGGGCTGACCAGCGGGGTGCCCCGAGCAGTTGCAGCACTGCAGCTCGCTCCTGCCTGCGATCACCCGCCCCTGGGAGCCAGGCCGCCGGACCGGGTAGCCCAGCAGGTGATGACCCCTGTCTGCCGTCCCGCCCGGGGACATGGCCGTGGCCCAGCAGCGCCCCACCGGTGACCCCAGCTCGGCAACGTCGCCGGCCGACACTGCACCGCAAGCGGTTGCAGCACTGCAATGCCCCCTCCCCTCGATCACCCACTTCAGGAACCAGAATGTGTATTTAAAAATGAAAAAGGGCCTTTCGGCCCAATGTTAAATATCAAGGTCTATTTCATGCTTTGGTGAGCTATAAGTCTTCTGAGTCTCTATAGGTTTATCATTCCCTGGTGAAACAGGCATACTCATTAATTCCTCAGCAAAATAATGCGATAGACTCTTATTAACTGTTTCTTTTGATAACCCAACTTCCATAAGCCTTTCATGTGCCTCCACAAGCGACATATCCCCTTTTGAAAGCATAGCGGTTACGTCCTTAAGATGCTGATCTTGTCCTTTTAACTCCAGGTCTGTTTTATTGTGATTAGCCTCGGAATTTTTTGCAGATACTATTGCCGCTTCGATTATATCCGGGTTTTCGCCAACTGCCCTAATATACCTCTGAGCCATAGCTCTATCGCCGTTGAGTTCGGCCACTAACGAGACATATACGGTTTTCAAATCTACGCCATGCATTGCCACCAGTTCCCTTAGGTCGGACAACGTTGTCATATTTAGCGGGCGATTATTATTCCCGAACATTTCAAGAGCGGCTTCAGATTCATACTTTGTATTTTCAATACGATTAACAACCTTGTCTTTATCATTAACAACCAATATATGTTCATTTACAGCTCGAGATGTCTGCACCATGGCTAAACTAATAGACAGTAACCGGTTGTTTGAATGCATGCACGATATCACCTTATCTGCCTTACCCCCCTGAACAGAATGGGTCGTGGCCGCATAGGCGTAATCAAGATGCCTGTTCCTATAGTCCGTCAGCGTTATGCTTCGTTCCACCCCGGCCTCATCTAGGAACTTAAGCCCCCCCTCCTCAACCCCCTGAACCACGATCTTCTCAGAGTTCACCATGCCGCGCGACAGGTCATTCCTCCTCCAGCGAAGTACATCCCCCTGTCCCACCTCGATCATGCGAGATTCAAAAATCTCAACCATCCCACCGCCTAGGTCAGGGAATTTATCAGGTGATATGATTAACTGGCCTTTACCATCTTGAGATGTCAGCAAAAGTTTTCTCTCACCCTCAACATATATGTCGTTTCTGCTCACGACATAGTAGCTGCCCACTTTTATATCATTTGTTTTATCGTTAAAGTTAAATCTAATAACATCGTTCTGGTTGTACTTTTGAGAGAGTCTCATCTCTGCGTTTGTTAAACCTTTCCCTTTAAATACTGACATTTTTACGGTGTCTTCAGACACTTCTCCAAGCTCTATTCTTCGTGCATGAACCTCTGCATTTGCCTGTTGAGCCTCTTTGTTAGTGGTCACAATCAGGTAGGTATTATCACGTTGAAGCTTATCTCCTTCAAAGTACAAGTCTACCGCGTGTGATACCATTTCCTCTTGTGTTGCGGGATCACGACCGACCCTTGGAACTTCTCTAACATCTGATTTTTCAAATGCTGGCCTCACTCGCCGATCTAATAAATCATAAACAGCTTGTTTAATGTTTTCGTTCTTTTGTCGAAGAATTTTGGTTAATTCAGCTTTCTCTGCCCTATGGTCTTGTGCTTGTGCGAATGGCTTTCCCGCATCAACAGATTCTAACTGTTTTCTGTCTCCTGATAGCACTAATCTTGTTTCGGTTGCTTCCGCGATTTGCAAAAGCTCATTAAACCGTAGTGTGTCCACAAAGCTCCCTTCGTCGACGATCAAAACACTAGGCCTGAAATCTGGGGAGCGTTTTAGCTCACTGATAGCCAAGTCTCTATCTGCATTTCGCTCCAAAAAGTGGCGGTTTTCCAGTAGGTAAGCTTGCAGAGTCGTTGACTCTATACCGGAGTCGGCTTGTAGCTGCTTCGCAGCGGTAGCCGAAGCAGATACACCATTGACCCTGAATCCCCTAGACTCGATTATCTCCTTCCCGGCAGCCATCATCACTGTTTTCCCTACCCCAGGGTTCCCCTGCAAGACAACAAGAGAATCTTCAGCGTTTAGAATGGTGCTTAAAGCAGCAACATGATCGTCTAGCAGGCGATAGCGTGCCTGGACACCTTCGAGCTGCTCCCCTCCTCCTATTGGGTGCACGGAGTTCTTCGCCATTTCAACTCTGAGCATATTGTCTTGCTCCAGAGCGAGCATTTCTCTTGTAGTTACTCGACTAACGTCTCTTTGGCCTGGGATTAGATCTCCAGATTGGATTAACTTGCTGTATTCCTCTTGAAGAGCACGTTCCGTCAGCATGCCTATGCCGATCGACCTTGCAGACGAGATGATGTCTTTGATCTCGAAGGTAGCCTCACGCTGTGATAGATGCTCGATAGACAACTTGAGGGCCTTTTGCGCTTCTATTACAGGATCAACCTCGATGCCTGAACGTTGACGCACGCGTGACTGTTCCTTCAATGCTTGAAGAGAGCCCAGTTCGTGGCCGGTTTCTTGGTACCACTTTTGCTGTAGTTCTTGATAGGGGAGCTTTGATTTTGCTTCTCTGGTCATCCGATTCGCTATCTCGGCATCCCTTGGTCCTTCCATCCCACGCTCAGCCATGGCCTCTTTGATTTGATCTCTGCGCTTTGAAAATGCGTTTATCAGACGATCAGAAACCCCCGCGATCTCGAACTCAGCATTCTTACCGATTGCCTTTACTACATACCCGAGTTCTGTCAGCTTTCGAGCAAGCATGATGCTGTAGACTTCGCCATAACGCCCTTTACTGTCATCCCAGAGATTGGTGAAGTCTAAGCTCCCCCAATGTCCGTCAGGCCGCTGTGTCATATTGATGATGTTGCTGTGAGTGTGGAGGTTTGGATCACCTGCTCTCGATGTTGTGTGTGTCATGAGAGCTGCGGCTATGTTGCTCGTTTTCACGGGCACTCTCATGCCCGAATCATAAACCCTGGTCGTAGCATCTTTCTCAACCTTGGCCATAACCTCCATCACAGCTTCCATATGGGCTTTCACTATTCGCTCGTCACCAGCCACAAGCGCCATAATCGACACTGACTTTGGTGGGGTGAATGTGTAATCGATGCCTGGGCGCCGCTCTACCTCCCCGTTCCTGATCCTGCCTAACTGCTCACCCGTTGGAGTAACTCCGTCCAGAAGTCGCTTATAGTCCTCGACTTTGACGCGGCCACTGAGCCCCATTTTCGCAGCAGCCTCACCTACCCACATCGAGTTGTATATTTGCTTTCCAGGATGTTCTGCCTCATTGAGGCCTGGTCGGCCGGTGGTTCCATCACTCTTCTCAGGGACCGGTTTCTCCTTGTCATCAGGATGCACACCAGCCGCCCTTTCTGAACCCGTTTGCTTATCTACAGCAGCTTCATTTTTAGTTCCAGCTGGGTTTTCATCTTTACTACTACCAGTACCACCACTTATCACTTCATCTTCTTGAAGAATTGGGGTTTTGCCTGTGCTTACATCAGGCAATAATTCTTCTGGCATTATATCTGGGGCATCCATGTAGTAATCATCACCTAATGCCGCATACTGAGCGGCACCGGATGCAGATGTCATGTTTGATAAAGATAGCATTGGCTATATCTCCAAGTCCGGTTCTGAAAGTGATCTTGTCTGCTTGTCATCCAGGCTTCTCACTTCATCATTACCTGTTTCAGCTTCATGCAGAGGCTCAAGTGTTGTGACCTCAAGATACTGACCATCGGCATGTGCAATTATCTCCGCAGCTTCTGAACCGGTAAGCACTAGCGTCAAAGCCTCATTATCACTACTCCCACTTACACTTTCTTTTTCGGTAAATGGACTCATAAATTTGGGGTCAAACAATGGCTTCTGCATTTGCAGTTCTGCAACTTCTGTTTTGTCCCTCCTCACAGTTTGAGGCTTCTTAGGTAATTGCTTGGCTCGAGGCGGAACAATACCCTCAACGTCAACAGGCTTGGGCTGTCTGGCATGTTCATTGTTTTCTGTACTTTGGTGGCTTTGATCATCAATGAACGTCAGATGTCCGAATGCAAGGTGAGACAAATCTCTTTCTTTAAATGGGCTTGCAATCTCATCTCGATGTTTGTAAGGAATATAAAGTTGTGTAACTGGAATTGACCCCCCTGCCATTTTTACGAAGCAATTGTGTGGTTCAAGGTTCATAATCATGCTAGGAGGAACGACCTCTCTTTTTTTGGTGTCCGGGCTTACCGTAACGCCATCTCTTAATGATGACCCCCCAAAGCTTTTAGTTGTCTCCATTTCTTTTACTTCAGTCTCACTGAAGTTCTTACTTAACCAAGAAGCTGTTTGCTCATCAGGTGTTTGATATGCAACCCTGGTTCCTAGCAATCCACTTATCGTGGTTGCTCCTGTTTCCCGATAGATTGTCCTTAATTGAGCCTGAAGCTGATAACTAATTACAAATACAATGCCAAACTGCCTTAATTCTGCAAGCCCATCGGTAAACGCCGGTATGAAGTTCAAAGACTGTACTTCATCAAGTATGATGAATATTCGTCTATTTCTATCTTGATCAAGCATCATGCATGCTTTTATTACCACTTCAATCATTGCGGTAAAAAGCGGCTTAACCGTTGTATGTATGTCTCCCCTCGATGTTAGAAATAACCATCCAGAACCACCAGACACCCATTCTTTAAAACTAAAAAGATCTTCATATGGCACATCATCAAAGACATAGTTCATTGACTTAATATAGGCAGTAAGCACGGAGCGAATTGACTCAGATGTTTTAGGGTTCTTTTCGTCAATTAAAGCACCAGCAGGTGTACCTTTGAGGAGCTTGGCAATATCGGCCAACGAAAGGCTATAAAGAGTCTGTAGCAGATCTTTTGTCTTCAACCTGTTTTCATGTCTAAACTTTGCCGCAGTTACCGCCAATATTGTCCTTGCCCCCAAGACCCAATATGGATCTTTGTTGGAATCTTCCTGCATGGGTATCATTGCTTGTGCAATTGACTCATATTCATGAATTGCATGTGCATCAGCATGTATATTCCACCCAACCGACCGCTCATCAAAAGGAGTGACAATCCTATCTATCTTTTCGTCATAGTAATACTTTATAAAGGAACGCTGCTTATCGTAAATGATAGCTCTGTCCCCATTGGCCCTTATTTCATCAAGCAAGGCACAAATAGTTTGCGACTTACCTTGCCCTTGCGCACCCGTAATTTGAATGCTGAAAGTTTCAGTGTTGTGAAGGAAAGGTATACCACCAATATGGTATCTTGATACATACCCAACCCTAGCATTCATCACCTCAATAAGATTTATTACTTTCCGAGAATCTGGCTCCAAGGGAATGCCATTAATCACCTCACGCCTCATTGTTTCCCTACCATATCTTATGAAATAAAATATGAGTAGCAGCACTAATAAAACAAATAGACCTGCCCCAATGAGCATTCCACTTTCGATGAGCGCCATAACGTAATCAAAATTATCAGACACTCTTTTGTTGTTTATAACATCAACAACTCTAACTATTCTCTTGTCTCCATTTGGTGTAATGAACTCCATGGTATCTTTAGGGTTGGGATGAAAATACACCGTAGTCTTTAACGCTGTCCCAAACAAGTATCGTTGATAGTCGTCAGTTCCCAGCATGTATCGTGCATAGACGGTTGCTATAAACACTATCACACCAAAGAATGCTGCTGTTTTTATAACTTGAGCCAGCATCGTGAACTTATGCTGGACAATCTGCCCACCACGAACTAGCTCTTCCGACCTGGTATTATTACCCGACATTCTCCCCCCTTGCTCTCTTTAGGAATTCATGCGATACCTTTTTTCCTTCCTCAAAAACCCTTTGCCCGTCGATTCCATTTGTATTGAGATTTGGATTAGAAAAAATCAAATCGCCAAGTCCAGCCCTCATGAAATGAGTAATCTGGAACAACATCCTTATAACAAGTGCCATATCGCTATCCGCCCGACCGGCCATAGCGTTTAAATCCTCAAGGGCTCTAATAACAACCTCATCTGCATTGGCTTCAATTGCTTTAAATGGGATTGAAGGCTGGAGCGATATGAACTCTGATAGTGACAAATCCCCTTTCAAGTCATACCGCAATCTGAACCTAACAGCGTCCTTTATCCAGTCACTCAAGGTCTCACTGTCCGTTCTGGACATGTGCTGGATCATCTCAGGAGCCAAGCCCCTAAACTTCACTGTCATCGCCTCGGTTTCCAGGAACCTACGATGCCTAACCTGGATGTCTTTCTGCCTCACTTATCACCTCGCGTAACGTTCCTCACGTTACGCGATAATAGCATTATCAGCACACCAAGACACTATCGTAACCTCAATAATGCATTTAACGCAACCCATACATGGGTTCTCATGGGCTATAGTGTAACTTTCGCGTAACCCGCCCTCTAGGCCAGACGTAGCAGGGGATTCAGCCGAAAGAACCCCTTGCACCAGCCGGTGCGTAGGGTGTGCCCTTTTTCCTCCCCTGCCGCGAGGCTTCCTTCCAGGGTCGAACGGTGTACCTCTAAGTGCTTTTAAGGGTGTAACGGCGTTAAAATGTTTTAATAAAGCCACGCGGCGAATGAGTGTAAAAACTATTTGCATCAAATGGTATTACGTGCAAAATATAACAGCCCAATCGAGGCTACTTATAAAAATTCGGGATAGTCCTATGCAACACCAACAGTTTCAGGCTGCGGATTCGCTTATTCGGGAGTTAGGTAACTACCTAACGGGTACACAGGGAGGCGGTTATAGAATTGTTAATCTCGGTGAGGTGAGGCGGACTGATAAGGTAGATGGTGCGTTACTGATAGTGTCGGACGATGTGGTTACGATACGAAGGGCGTGCAATAAAAAAGGGGCTTAGCGCCCCTTTAAATTTACTCCCACTTCCAGGGAGCCCCTTCTGTTCTTGTGGTGCCCCACATCTGGTTGTATTTTCCCTCCCCGGTTCTTAGTCCATATTCCCATGCGGCCATTGTATTCCAACCCTGCTCCAAACCCCTTATCCGCTTTAGCACCTCGTTGAAACAACTTATCTTGGCTTGAGACATGCGCACCGAACAATGCAGTGCTGCAATCGGCTTTCCGGCAGCCAAATAGAATCCGAGCACCTCACCAGCAAAGATGATCATATTCAATGCACTATCGCTTGCTTTCACCAGGTGAGCGGGTATTGGGTGAGTGAGTTGTTTCGATTCGCGGAGTTCAAATAACAGCAGTTCCGCGCTTGCAACGTTGAGCAGAGCGGTATCTATTGCGGTTGGAAAATTCACATCAGGAAATTCTGGAGATCTCAGGGGCTTGATACTAAAAATAATTTGATTCATTGCTTCATCCTCGGGCCACGCACCCCGGCCATCGGGTTCGAGATAATCCGTCTCGACGAGATATATTATATAACAACGACGGTTGTATTTACATATAAAATGGGGTTAAAAACCGCATTTCTTTCAATTCATTTCTCTTCTTCAAGCCTGAACCACATCCAGCGCTCGAATGCGAATTTAAATATTTCATCTATCAACTTTCTTGGCAAGGGGATTGAAATTTCATCCCCATGATTTACAGATAGATTATTTATATGTTCCCACGCAGATTTCACATCATCACTTTTGCAATAATTATCTGAACACCAACCAATATCATATTCTAAATCCATATCATAAGAATAGTCACATCCATAACTACCGATTACAGAGACATGATAAGTTGCTTCGTGTTTTTTCGTTCCGATGCAGCCAACCTCTCCGTTATTTTCCAAGTACGTGTATAACACTTCAGTTTCCATCTGCTGCTTTGATACACGAACCTTCAGCTTTCCGTACAATGACATTTCAATATCAAATGAAGTGTCTTCTATTCTTGTATTGTGAAACTCAACTGCTGTTTCATAATCACCGTCAAACTCTACATACGTTCTTTTTGAATTGAAACTAGCAATCAAAAGCCCAGTGTTATTATTCAGATTAACTGATGGCATAGTTGAGGTGGAAAGCACTGTATTCATATTATCTCCTAATCGCCACGCCCCGGCGCCGGTTTATCAACTTGATGTATTATACCACGGTGGTTATATGTGGCAATTAATTGCAGTGCTGCAATTAAATTATGATGCTTAGTTTTTCACATATGCAAACGAGCGCGCGCAGCGCAAGCGAGTATAAGGCCGCACAACGTTGCCGATATTCGGGAAAGTGGTAGGTCGGCCGAAACTTCTTTGGAGTGTTTATCTGGGGCTTGCCCCCCCCCTTTCCTGCTAAACCGTCTTTGCGGCCCGGGAACGTTCCGCCACTTCGGAGAGGGTGGGTCCGCTTGCGGACAACGATATTAAGGCTGCATTCATTTAGGCATCCGGCCCTAGCGATAGCCCGAGACCGGAACGGGCTCGGCGAGTCTGCGGCCGGCGAAGCCGACCGCATAGACGAGTGGGACGGACGAGCGCTTTAGCGCGAGCCGAAGGGGCCCCCTCTTATTCCCCCACTTTTTTCATCCAGACAGGAACTAAGAATGCTAATTCTCTCGTAGGCACATGTAATGTCGCGTTCGATTATCACAACTTGTTGCCTTAACAAATTACCAATAACACGCTCCTTATTATCCAAGCTTGATAAATCAGCCTTGTTGAAAGCTTTCATTTAATTAATAAGCAGTCCAAATAAATTCGTGATACGCCTAATTTTTTCTGAATCCGAATGTTTCATATGTTCTACCTATGCAGCTTGCTTTTTTGCGAATGGTAAAAGCCTGCCAATTGCCTCTTTATGATATTGAGGTAGTAACTCTACGCCTATAAATCGGCGGCCAAGTTCTGCGGCGGCAACGCATGTAGAACCTGAACCTGCAAATGGGTCTAAGACAATATCCCCTGGTCTCGTGAATGCCTCTATTATCGGCGCCAAGGTTGAAACCGGCTTTTCTGTAGGGTGATGCCGATTCCCTGAATATTCCCATTCAAGCACATCCGGGATTGGCGCTTCTGGCAACGGTGGTTTGCCCTTGGCCAGCAAATATGCACATTCATGTCTATAGCCGACAAAAGTGGCCTTTGATGAGTAGGGCTTTGTGAACACCAGGTGCCCCACAATTCGGAACCCGGCAGTTTTCCAAGCGTTCACGAACTTATCGACACGATTCCATCCATAAAAGCTGACGGCCAGGCTATTTGGTTTGAGAACCCTATACATCTCCTTGCTAGCAGGAACTAGCCATTCATCGCTTTTATCGTTGGCGATTTCCCGCCCGGCTCTGTCTTTGAATCCAACTAAATACGGGGGATCCGTGAGGATAAAGTCGATTGCTCCAGTTGGTATCTTCCCCATTACGTCTATGCAATCACCCAAGACCATTCTTGACATAGCTCACCTCGTCCAATGAGGCCGCGGGAGTAACCGGAATGGTTAGCTTGCCCTGCTGCCTGATGCCACGAGGCAAGGGCCGAAAGCGTGTCAAGCAGACCGTGGAATACCGAGTCGCTCGCGACGAGGATATGCCGCGAAAGCTGCTTGAAGGGCGTAGCCCGGCGCGCTCATTTCGGCCCTTGCAGAATGGCATCAGGCAGCAGGGCCCCAGCGAGGGTGAACGAAACACAGCTGCTCATGGGGTAGATCACCGGCTGGCGAGTGCGTGACAGCCGCCGGAGGCGGTCTGGCAGTGCTCGCAGCACGGCACCGCCTGCAGCTCTACCTGGAGCGCCCTAGGCGCCCAGCAGGGGGCCGGTACCCATGGGGTAGATCACCGGCAGGCGAGCGCGTGGCAGCCGCCGGAGGCGGTCTGGCCGAGCTCGCGGCGCGGCCCCCACCTGCAGCGCTACCAGGAACGCTCTGAGCGCCCGACAGGGGCGCGGGTCCCCATGGATGGGGATCTCCAGCGGCGAGCGCGTGGCAGCCGCCGGAGGCGGTCTGGCCGAGCTCGCGGCGCGGCCCCTACCTGCAGCGCTATCAGGAACGCTCTGAGCGCCCGGCAGGGGCGCGGGTACCCATCCAGCGGCGAGCGCGTGGCAGCCGCCGGAGGCGGTCTGGCCGAGCTCGCGGCGCGGCCCCCACCTGCAGCGCTACCAGGAACGCTCTGAGCGCCCGGCAGGGGCGCGGGTACCCATGGATGGGGATCTCCAGCGGCGAGCGCGTGGCAGCCACCGGAGGCGGTCTGGCCGAGCTCGCGGCGCGGCCCCACCTGCAGCGCTACCAGGAACGCTCTGAGCGCCCGACAGGGGCGCGGGTCCCCATCCAGCGGCGAGCGCGTGGCAGCCGCCGGAGGCGGTCTGGCCGAGCTCGCGGCGCGGCCCCCACCTGCAGCGCTACCAGGAACGCTCTGAGCGCCCGACAGGGGCGCGGGTCCCCATGGATGGGGATCTCCAGCGGCGAGCGCGTGGCAGCCGCCGGAGGCGGTCTGGCCGAGCTCGCGGCGCGGCCCCTACCTGCAGCGCTATCAGGAACGCTCTGAGCGCCCGGCAGGGGCGCGGGTACCCATGGATGGGGATCTCCAGCGGCGAGCGCGTGGCAGCCGCCGGAGGCGGTCTGGCCGAGCTCGCGGCGCGGCCCCACCTGCAGCGCTACCAGGAACGCTCTGAGCGCCCGACAGGGGCGCGGGTACCCATGGATGGGGATCTCCAGCGGCGAGCGCGTGGCAGCCGCCGGAGGCGGTCTGGCCGAGCTCGCGGCGCGGCCCCTACCTGCAGCGCTATCAGGAACGCTCTGAGCGCCCGGCAGGGGCGCGGGTACCCATGGATGGGGATCTCCAGCGGCGAGCGCGTGGCAGCCGCCGGAGGCGGTCTGGCCGAGCTCGCGGCGCGGCCCCACCTGCAGCTCTACCTAGAGCGCCCTAGGCGCCCGACAGGGGCACGGGTACCTATGGATGGGGATCTCCAGCGGCGAGCGCGTGGCAGCCGCCGGAGGCGGTCTGGTCGAGCTCGCGGCGCGGCCCCCACCTGCAGCGCTATCAGGAACGCTCTGAGCGCCCGGCAGGGGCACGGGTACCCATGGGGATCGCCTGCGAAATGAAACGAAAAAAGCCCCCCTTGCGGGAGGCTTTTGCAGTACTGCAATCAGTGCCGAATTGCAGGCAAGTTACAGGTTTTCTGTGCTCGTATGGTCATTACTGCTGACATCAGCTGGTCTGATAGGAAATCGGCCATATCTACCGTCAGAACTTTTTTCACGCCATCGATCACCAGTTCAACACCATCCGGTACAGCTTGTACCGCGATAGAAGCCGGCACCGCGACGAGAGGAGCTGGCAGCGGCTGGTCTTCATTGCTGCTGGCATCCTTGGTGCTGATATCAGATGCCGCCCCCTGAAGAATGGTGACAACGTTGGTGCTGGCGGGTTCTTGTGTGGTTTTCTCACGCTCCCCCGCTTCCTCAGATTCATCCCCAGTTCCGGTACCAGTTTGCACTTCTGCTGATTGGTTCAAACTTCTGGATTCTTCGAGACGGGCTTGCGCTTGAGCGAGTCTTTCTGCTTCAACCCTTGACCGTTCAGTATTCAAATCAGCAGGCTCTATCTCGGCAAGATCGGCAGCCCACATCATGAGGCTTTTGTAACACCGCAGCTCAACTTTAGACCTTGTATTTACTGCTTCGTCTAAAGCGCGCTTGTAAAGAATCTCAGCCGCCTTCTTGATCGCTTCCTCACGTGTAGCACAGCGGTAGCTCTCATGATCCGTTAACGGGCCACTAGAGTTTCCGCCATTACATTTCCAAATCCAGCCTGATTCAATTTCCATCACACAGACCAACCCATATCCATATGCTCCGTTACCAGCGGGAGGAGCGGAATGGACAAGGCGTTCACCATCGTACTCGCTGTAAACACCATGGGCATTCGGCAGGGGCAGCTTTTTCCCTTTCTCGGACTCCCACTTGGCAATAGCCAACTGACGGGCTGTGTGTCGCTCGAGATTATTCGGCGCGGTCCCGGCTTCAATCTCACTGGCCACCCGCTCGAAGCGTTCAGGATCCAACTGGCTGATTGCAACGAGAGCAGAGAGTGTATTGATGTTGGTAACGGCCCCGTTCTTGGTCAATTCAGTGATCCGCGGATCACAAGAGTTGAGTCGCAGGATTCTTGACCAGTAGGTAGAATTTCGACCAAAGGCCGCCACCAAATCCTTCTGCACTCGCTTAGAGCCATCAGGATTAGCTTCAGACAGCCAGTTTTGCGCTGCCTGAGCATATTCGAATGGAGTAAGGTCTTGCCGTTGCAGGTTCTCTGCAGCTTGGATCGCTCTGATATCGACCGCATCTCCTTCTTTCACCATACGGAAGGGGAGGACATCCAGTTTGGCTAACTTCGCTGCTCGCCAGCGGCGCTCCCCAGCGACAATCAGGTACTCACCTTCGCGCTTCGGATGGGGGCGCACAACGATCGGCTGAATAAGACCATGGCGCAGAATGGATTTAGACAACTCACGCAGTGAGTCCATATCGAAAGTCTTGCGCGGTTGTTCAGGGTCACGGTGAAAAAGAGTAATTGCAGCTTGCTGTTCCATATACAAAATCTCCTATGGCCACGCACCCCGGCCGACGGGTTCGGTATCACTTACCGACTCACATATAATAGCAGATTTTTCACAACTAACAAGTTATATTAGGCAGAAAATACCAGCTACGCTCTGGCAGAATTCGGTGTCCAGATAAGTTCCTTCGCTCAACTGGCGCCTGACTTCATCGATCCCCCCCAAGAGGTAAAGATCATCGCCGTCCGTAGGCTCCCCTTCGGTCATTGAAAACTGAGGCACAAGCACCTTTGTTTTGAGGATTGCTGCCGCTTCACACGCCTTATGCACCCCTTTGTTGCCATGCTCAGGGACATAGCGGTCGTTGTCGGCCACTACAATACACAGCTCATCTGGCGCATGTTGAGCAAAGGATTCAGCCACAGCGGGCAAGTTATCGGCGAACAGCGCAGCTTCAACACGCCAGCCGGTAGCCTTGTGCAGAGCGCCGCCAGTAGCAACCCCTTCACATAGCAGTTTCGGGGCTGGACGGCTCGAGCTCCCTATTGATACATATGACCCCATTGGGTTTAGCCCTTTGGGGAGGAATTTTCCGCCATCGGCCTGAATTCGAGTGTATCCCCTAAATCTCTTCTCGATGTCCGTGGTCGCGATTGCAACAAAATCCATCCTTGACCCACCCCAACCAGCCAGGCACTCGACCTCCTCTCCCTTTCTCACCCTGGCATGACCACAGCGCATTGGGAGTACACGATGCAGGCCATCGAGGCCTTTACGGGACCAGTATGGGAATTTTTCAGACGGCATCATCAAGGGCCATGCATCAAACTGTTCCTTGCAGGAGGAGAGGGCCACTTCTTGGGCATGTGCATCCTGTGTGCTTAACCCAACATGATGGGGGGATTTGTCTTTATGACCGGGCTTCGATATCGGATGCCCATTCCGCCAGTTATTGAATTCATCCCACAGCGCATCATATCCGTTCCACTTGCCTTCAAAGTTCACGCTGTTCCTATAGTTCCTAAAGCTCACGACCGGAACCAGTAACCTTTCGGACGCTGCGCGGTTCAGTTTGTTCATAACTTCCGAGGTGTATACGGTAACAATGACCCGCCCTTTGTCTTCTTTGGAGGCGTAACTCAGTGCCTCCCCTCGATGGCGTAAGCTCTCCCTGGGAAATGGAGAGACAGTGATGTTGCACTGGTCCCAGACCAGATTGGCCGCTGCAGCCAGGTTCGCCAATTTCCCCCATTGGGATTCAAGGAAACGAGCCGGATCACTCCCCCAATGTTCTTGGTAAAAATCACCCAGTGTCATTTTTTTCATTGCAACAGTCCTTCTCAGCCCTGATGTGGGGCGATTGGCTCGCCCCACAAATTACACGCTTACACCTCGATAATGAACCCATTGGTGCACCACTTAACCTCACCGCAACGGTCGCGGTTGTTTTCGCAGAACCCTTGCCAATGCACACCGAGGCGATCTGCATTGGTACAGGTAAAGTCGAGGCGGTTGATGCCTGTCCGACCGGTCATTGCAAACGCAACTGGGCGCAACTGGCGCGATTCCTGTACGGCTTCGCGGACTACATAGAGGGAGCATTTCCCGCGAGAGGAAGTGCCTATCTGTTCAAATATTTGGATGGGGTCGTTCATTTCATATCCTCAGGCCACGCACCTCGGCCGACAGGGTCAGCAATAATCGCTGACCAGAATATAATAGCAGACTTGGAACAAATTGCAAGGTATTTGCAGTACTGCATGTCTAGTCCTGAAATAGGTTTACACATTTTCGTCTAGCTTCACGCGACTCAGAACCCCCGATGCACCGCATCGGGGGTTCTGTATTTCAAGGCATGATGCGGCCGCTCCAGGTTGTAAATATCTACCGCCTCGCGCACCATCTCCCGCGCTTGCGCCAGGTCCTGCGGGCTTTGCAACAACA